>NZ_JAMOHV010000032.1 GCF_024448505.1 Stutzerimonas degradans | reverse complement strand
TTTTCGCTCAAGTTATCTAGAGCAGCTGCCCAAGTTTTTGATCGGCCACGGCAGGAGTAGTCCATGGTTAATGCGGTCTGGTCCAGCGTAGCGGTGTATTAGGTAATGTCTGACACTCAGCTGAGCTTCCTGGACCGTGATGACCCCACTCCAACTGCAGCCGCCGAGGACAATCGCTCCATTGGTGAATTGTCCCAGAGGTTGCCTTGACGGTTCATATTCTGCTCCATCCGGAAATGCCAGACCCGTTGCGCCAAGATGTAACTGATGTTGCCGGAACACACCTAGTCGGATCGTTTGGTAGTGAATCGCGGTTTAGCCGGATGCCTTCGCTTGCAGCATCCCGAGATGCTCCGACCTGGCGTCCTGGCTGCGCAGGGCAAACGCGGGGCAGTCACACGATAGCGTCGAATGCGATGCTCGTAGCAGCAAGAACGCATCAAGCCGAGGATCGAACAGACACTTCCACCGACTCTCGCACACGAAACATAGAGTTCGTTACAGCATGAGGGACTTGTCTACGACCTGAGAGA
>NZ_JAMOHV010000031.1 GCF_024448505.1 Stutzerimonas degradans | reverse complement strand
ACCGCTGGCCAGACCGCCTTCGAGCTTCTCCGCGGCGCCGCCGGTGAGGATCTGCGCGCCTTCCTGCTGGGCGATGTCCATGTAGGACAGAATCTTGTCGAACTGTTGCTCGGAGGCCTGAGCGCCGACCATGGTGTCGGTATCCAGCGGGTTGCCGCGCTTGATGGCCTTGATCTTCTTCATCACCACTTCCATGAAGGGCTCGAAGATAGATTCCTGAATCACCGCGCGCGACGGGCAGGTGCACACCTCGCCCTGGTTGAAGAACGCCAGCACCAGGCCTTCGGCAGCCTTCTCGATGAACGCCGGCTCGGCATTCATGATGTCTTCGAAGAAGATGTTCGGGCTCTTGCCGCCCAGCTCGACGGTGCTCGGAATGATGTTTTCGGCCGCGCAACGCATGATGTGCGCGCCAACCGGGGTCGAGCCGGTGAAGGCGATCTTGGCGATGCGGGTGCTGGTGGCCAGCGCCTGGCCGGCTTCACGACCGAAGCCCTGAACGATGTTCAGCACGCCCGGCGGCAGCAGATCGCCAA
>NZ_JAMOHV010000030.1 GCF_024448505.1 Stutzerimonas degradans | reverse complement strand
CCGTCGGCGTCCTGCATGGTGTAGGTGAAGGTTTCGGTGAGGGTTTCACCCTCGTCCAGGCCCTGTACCGCGGCATCGGCCGGGTTGATCAGGTAGCTGTAGTTGCCGCCGCCCAGGTCGGTGAAGGTGCCGTGCGTCGCCGTGGTGCTGGTCCAGTTGACGAAGCTGGTCGGGGTGTCGGCGCCCGGCTGGCCGTTGGCGTGCAGGTCGTTGGTCAGCACGTTGCCGGTGATCGCGGTGACGCTGTCCTCGCCCACGCTGGCGCTGTCGGCCACGGCGTGCGGGACGTCGTCGACGATTTCGATGACCAGGCTGGCCGGGGTCGAGCTGCCGGTGCCGTCGGTCACGCTCAGGCTGAAGGTGTCGGTCTCGGTGCCGGCGCCGTCGGTGGTCGCTTCGGTCAGTTCGTAGGTGTAGCTCGCCACGCCGGTGGCGGCGTTGTAGGCGGTGACCGTCAGGGTGCCGTGGTCGCCGGCGAAGGTCTCGCCCTGCAGGTCACCAATGGCCACGGTCTTGCCGTTGATGGTCACGCTCTGCAGGTCGTCCAGGCCATCGGTGTCGGCCAGGGTGAAGCTGCCGGAGGCGAACTCA
>NZ_JAMOHV010000029.1 GCF_024448505.1 Stutzerimonas degradans | reverse complement strand
AAATTCGAACGTAACAAACCGCACGTCAACGTCGGCACCATTGGTCACGTTGACCATGGCAAGACCACTCTGACTGCTGCGCTGACCCGTGTGTGCTCCGAAGTGTTCGGTTCCGCTCGTGTCGACTTCGACAAGATCGATAGCGCGCCGGAAGAGAAGGCTCGCGGTATCACCATCAACACCTCTCACGTGGAGTACGATTCCAACATTCGTCACTACGCCCACGTTGATTGCCCGGGCCACGCCGACTATGTGAAGAACATGATCACCGGTGCTGCCCAGATGGATGGTGCGATCCTGGTCTGCTCTGCTGCTGACGGCCCCATGCCGCAGACCCGCGAGCACATCCTGCTGTCCCGTCAGGTTGGTGTTCCCTACATCGTCGTGTTCCTGAACAAGGCCGACATGGTTGATGACGCCGAGCTGCTGGAGCTGGTGGAAATGGAAGTGCGCGATCTGCTCAGCACTTACGATTTCCCGGGCGACGATACTCCGATCATCATTGGTTCCGCGCTGATGGCCCTGAACGGTCAGGACGACAACGAGATGGGCACCACTGCCGTCAAGAAGCTCGTCGAAACGCTGGATACCTATATCCCTGAGCCGGTTCGTGCCATCGACAAGCCGTTCCTGATGCCGATCGAGGACGTGTTCTCCATCTCCGGTCGCGGTACCGTTGTGACGGGTCGTGTCGAGCGCGGTATCGTCAAGATCCAGGAAGAAATCGAGATCGTCGGTCTGCGTCCGACCACCAAGACTACCTGTACTGGTGTTGAGATGTTCCGCAAGCTGCTCGATGAAGGTCGTGCTGGTGAGAACTGCGGCGTGCTGCTGCGTGGCACCAAGCGTGATGACGTTGAGCGTGGTCAGGTTCTGGCCAAGCCGGGTACCATCAAGCCGCACACCAAGTTCGAGGCCGAGGTGTACGTGCTGTCCAAAGAAGAAGGTGGTCGTCATACTCCGTTCTTCAAGGGCTACCGTCCGCAGTTCTACTTCCGTACCACTGACGTGACCGGTTCGTGCGAGCTGCCGGAAGGCGTCGAGATGGTGATGCCGGGCGACAACGTGAAAATGGTTGTTACCTTGATCAAGCCGATCGCCATGGAAGAAGGCCTGCGCTTCGCGATTCGCGAAGGTGGTCGTACCGTTGGTG
>NZ_JAMOHV010000028.1 GCF_024448505.1 Stutzerimonas degradans | reverse complement strand
TGAATCGCCCCAGCTTTCCTAGACACTCTCCAAGCTCTGGAAATAGCGCTTTTCAAACTCCACTGGCGATAGCTGCATAGCGCTGCTGTGCCGGCGCTTGGGGTTATAGAACATCTCGATGTAATCGAACACATCACTGCGGGCTTCTTCGCGGGTTCCGTAGGTTTTCCGTCGGATGCGTTCCCGCTTCAGCAACTGGAAAAAGCTTTCCGCGACCGCGTTGTCGTGACAGTTACCGCGTCGACTCATGCTGCTGATCAGGTTGTTGGCCTTGAGGAAACTCTGCCAGTCCGAGCTGCTGAACTGGCTGCCCTGGTCGGAATGGATCATCACTTCCTGCTTGGGCCTGCGCCGCCACACAGCCATCAGCAACGCATCAATGGCCAGGTCGCTGCACATCCGAGGCTTCATCGACCAGCCGATCACTTGGCGAGAAAACAGATCCAGAACCACTGCCAAGTACAACCAGCCCTCATACGTGCGGATGTAAGTGATGTCGGTGACCCAGACCTTGTTCGGTTCACTGACATTGAACTGCCGCTCTAGACGGTTGGGCGAGGCCACTGGCGGCTTGCCACCGTAGTACCCGGGGCGCCGGCGATAACCGGTCTGCGAGCGCAGCCCCTCTCTCCTCATCAGGCGAGCCACACGGTGCCGGCCACAGGGCTCGCCCAGCTCACGCAGGTCGTCGTGGATCTTGCGGTAGCCGTAGACCCCGCCGCTTTCCAACCAGGCATGCTTGATCAATCCGAGCAGGCGTTGATCTTCCTTGGCGCGTACCGATTTCGGCTCGACCAGCCAGGCGTAGTAACCGCTGGGATGCACCTTGAGGGTCTGGCAGAGACGCCGCACCGGGTACTCCACCGACAGTTTGCTGATGAAGGCGTACTTCAGCCTGACTCCTTGGCAAAGTACGCGGCGGCCTTTTTTAGAATGTCTCGCTCTTCGGTCACCCGCTTGAGTTCCGCGCGCAAGCGACGCAGCTCAGCCTGCTGATCATCTACCTGCTGCCGCTGTACTTGGGGTTTGCTGTAGCGCTTTACCCAGGCGTACAGGCTGTGCGCGGACACGCCTAGACGCTCTGCTACATCGGCAACGCGCAAGCCGCGTTCAGTGATGTGCTTGACCGCTTCAATCTTGAATTCTTCAGGGTAACGCTGGTTGCTCATGGCACCTCCTGTTGGGCCTCATTATGAGGCTTGGAGGTGTCTACGAAACTAGGGGCGATTCA
>NZ_JAMOHV010000027.1 GCF_024448505.1 Stutzerimonas degradans | reverse complement strand
GCAGCTTGTACTGGTAGCCCGAGTCCCGGCCCACTCGCCCCGAGTGCCAGATCTCCCCGGCGAACTCGACCATCGCGCCCGGCTTCTCAAACAGCGCCATGATCTCGGGACGGATCAGCCCGCGGTAAAGCTGGCGGACCGTATCGACGCCGCAACGCAGCAAACGGACCTTGGACAGATCGACGATTGCCGCCGTGCCCGGATCGACGAACAAACGTCCGTTGCGATCTTCACGGGCGAGCATATCGAGACGAAGAAAATCTTTTGGTTTGGCCATTTGGTTTCACTTCCTAATGCTGATTAATGCGGTTCTCAACCTTCGTTTATCTGACGTGTTACAGGGACGTCAGCGGGGGCGCGCGCACGCCGGCACAGGCCACGCGCCCGCTACGCTCCGCGTAGAGCTGTGCAGGCGTGCGCGCGCTTTTGGCTGGCCATGCCGTTACCGCGTCGGAAAACGCTTCGGTCGGATCGTCCGGGCAGGGTTGTTCCAGGGTGAATGGCGGGAGGTACGGGCGGTCGGGCGGCGGCGTGCCGGCCAGTGCGATGCACAGCGCAAGGCAGGCCAGCCCGAGAAGCAGGTGCGGAAGGCAGTGATAGGCGCGGCGCGCGAGGGCGAAGAACACCAAGGGCGCCGCCCTTGTCATCCCGCTCTTGCCGCCGAGGGCTCGGGAGCGTGGGGTAGAGAAGCTACCCCACACTCCCAGCGATAGGCTGTTCATGGTCGTGCAGGGTCAAGGGTGCGCTGCGCCCGTGCTTCCGTTCGACGGAACGTGGCCGTTCCGACGAGCCGGGAGCGCGGCCCTTGACCTTGCAGAGTTAGGAAGGGCGACGCGGTCCAGTACGTTGCCGGAACCACGCCGGTCGCGGTGCCGCATCACCCTGATGGTGCAGATATCGGAGAAGTAGACTTCGTTCGGGTGGTCGAGCTGGCTGGAGACGTTCAGTCCCATGAAATAAGCCAGATCGCAGACCCCTTCCATCGGCAGCACAACACCCAGGATGTGCATGCACTGCCAGAAGGATTCCGGCTCTTCATCCCAGCGCAGCTCAACTAGAACGGTTTGGCCGACATAGGTCAGCGCGGTTTGCGTATCGAGTGCGAGGCGTTGGCTAGACATGGCTGTAATCCCCCGCTTGAAACTCGGTTTTGCCCTTGAGCAGGTCATCCCGCAGGCGGGCCAGATTGACCATGCGGAAGTCGGCCAGCTTCAGGCTCGGGATGGCGCCGGAGTCGGCCCAGTTGATGGCCTCCTCAACCGATACGCCGCTCATTTCGGCAAAGGTCTTGATGCTGCACAGGT
>NZ_JAMOHV010000026.1 GCF_024448505.1 Stutzerimonas degradans | reverse complement strand
CGCCTCGAAAAGCAGGTTAGGCGATTTAGCGATCACTGGATATGATGCCGCTCTGTTGCGAGGGCTGGAAATGAATAAACTATTGCAGTTGCTGGGGGACGGCCGCTTCCATTCGGGGCAAGAGCTAGGGGATGCTTTGGGCGTCAGCCGCGGCTCTGTTTGGAAAAATATAGGACGGATCGAGGAGGAATACGGTATCGATCTGCACCGCGTTCGGGGGCGCGGTTATCGTTTGGCTGGGCCGCTGTCCTTGTTGGATGGCTTAGCGTTGCAGAATCATTTGCGGTCAACGAAATGGTCGCTATTTCTGTATCCCGAGGTGGACTCGACAAACGCTGAAGCCTTGCGCTTGTTATCTGCCGGCGCGCTGCCGCCATTTGTTGTTCTGGCGGAAGCTCAGAAAGCTGGTCGTGGGCGGCGCGGCCGGAAATGGATTAGTCCAGTCGCCCAGAATCTTTATTACAGCTTGGCCTACAGGATTACGGGGGGCTTTCAGCAGCTCTCAGGGTTGAGTCTGGTTGCGGGGTTGGCAGTTATGATTTCGCTACGCAACCTCGGGGTGCGGCAAATCGGACTCAAATGGCCGAATGATATCTATGCCGGGGGGAAGAAGCTGGCAGGCGTTTTGCTCGAGTTGTCTGGAGATCCTGCGGATGTCTGTTACGTAGTCATCGGCGTTGGTATTAATGTGAATATGGTTTCTACCAAAGAGCAGATCGATCAGCCATGGACGTCACTTCGCACGGAGCTGGGTCATTTGGTTGATCGAAATTCGGTTGCGACCTGCCTTAGCGACACATTACATAGTTATTTGCAGCGTCATACTGATTACGGCTTTGCTTCTATTCAGGAAGAATGGGAGCGCGAGCATATCTGGCAAGGGCGCGACTGTGTGTTAAGCACAGCCTCCCAGCAGGTGTATGGCCGAGTCGTTGGGATAGATGAAATGGGGGGCTTGCGGTTGGAAGTGGGTGGGGTTGAAAAAAGCTTCAACAGCGGTGAGCTGAGCCTGAGGCTCGCCCCATGATTCTCGAGCTCGATTGTGGTAACAGTTTTATCAAGTGGCGCGCCCTACAGGTTGGAACTAATGATTCTTTGTGGGGTGGGGTTGCTGCGTCAGTTTCTGAATTGCTGCAGGGCGTTTCTGCCTGTTCAAAGCAGCTCACCAGAGGGCGCATGGTGAGTGTGCGAAGTGACGCGGAAACCAAACAGCTGTGTAGCAGTCTTGAGAAGGTGTTGGGGATATCGATCTCCTGCGCGCGGCCATCTAGGGAGCTAGGTGGCGTGGTTAATGGGTATGACGATTATGCGCGCCTTGGATTAGATCGCTGGCTGGCAATTGTGGCGGCCTACAGCATAGATGCTCGCGCCGCTCTAGTACTCGATCTGGGGACAGCGGTGACGGCAGACCTTATAAGCGCGAGTGGGGCTCATCTTGGCGGGTACATCGCTCCAGGTATGCCGCTGTTACGTCATCAGCTACAGACACACACTCAGCGCGTTCGGTACGATAGCGTAGAGGCGGTGAGCGCCGCACGAGAGCTTGTCCCCGGGCGCTCAACCGCTGAGGCGGTCGAGCGGGGGTGTCTATTGATGCTTCGGTCTTTCGTGAAGACTCAAATCGAGTATGCCAGATCGACTTTTGGGAATGACGTCTCTTTATTTGCGACTGGGGGGGATGCGGCCCTGATCACTGATATTCCAGTCGTGCGGTATGTTCCTGATCTGGTGTTTCGTGGTTTAGCTGTTGCTTGTCCCTGATCTTCGCGAGGTGCGGATGCGCTGGTTGTTTTTGTTGCTGTTAACTTTAAATATCCTCTACTACGCATTTCAGCTTCAACAGTCGCCGCTGCAGGCCAAGCAGGTTGCTCCGTCGTTATCGTATGGTAGCGAGGCCAGCTCCAGTATCGCGTTGTTGAGTGAGTCGGATCGGTTTCCCAATAAACAATCACAAGCTCTTCCGGAAAAAGATGCTATCTGCCTTTTTTTAGGGGGCTTTAATGATGAAGACACTGTTCGGGCGCTCGAGCAGCGCTTGTTGAGTCTGGATATACGATCGAGTCTCCAGGTGGTGGAATCGACCGTCGGTGTCGATTATTGGGTTTATCTGCCGCCGCTGGCCTCTCGCCAGGCATCGCTTAGGCAGCTGCGAGAATTACAGTCGCGCAATATCGATGCCTATATCATTAGTGTAGGTGACCTCACTAATGGCATATCGCTAGGTATTTTTTCTCGCCAGGATTCAGCGGAGGGGGTGGTGACACGCCTAGGGGGCGCCGGCTACGCGGCGCTTGTCCGTGAGTTGCCGAGAGCGCATCGAACCCAATGGCTTCGTGTGGAGCCCGAGAGTCGTGCGCTGTTGAGTGAGGCCTTGCTCCAGACTCTGGTGGAGCAGATGCCTGCGATGAAGCATGAACAGATGTCTTGTGCAGACGTTGCAAGCTCCCCGCTGTTTGAATAGAATAGCGCGCGCTTTGAGGGTGCCGTGTAGCGGCACTTCTGCAAGCAAGCTGTCAGAAAGCTAACCTCAAGATTTATATGAGAAATTGCTTGACAGTAGGGTGGCAAGAAATGAAAATGCCGCCTCACTTTGGAGGGGTTCCCGAGCGGCCAAAGGGATCAGACTGTAAATCTGACGTCATAGACTTCGAAGGTTCGAATCCTTCCCCCTCCACCAGATTCAAGCGTAAGCCTTGGCTTAAGCGGGTATAGTTTAGTGGTAGAACCTCAGCCTTCCAAGCTGATGATGCGGGTTCGATTCCCGCTACCCGCTCCAGGTTTGAAGTTTGCGCAGTGTTTCGCTCATGTAGCTCAGCTGGTAGAGCACACCCTTGGTAAGGGTGAGGTCAGCGGTTCAAATCCGCTCATGAGCTCCAAATCGACAAAGGCAGATATGAGAATATCTGCCTTTGTTTTAATGGTGGCGTGACTAGCTCAATTCAACGATGGGAGACGGTCTCGATGGCTAAAGAG
>NZ_JAMOHV010000025.1 GCF_024448505.1 Stutzerimonas degradans | reverse complement strand
CCCACCTGTTCAACCCGCGCAACGTGGTACCGGAATCGAAGATGCCGTCCTACCCGTGGCTGGTCGAGAACACCCTCGACGGCAAGGACACCGCCAAGAAAATGCAGGCGCTGCGTACCCTCGGCGTGCCTTACACCGAAGAAGACATTGCCGGCGCACGGGAAGCCGTCAAGGGCAAGACCGAGATGGATGCCATGGTGGCCTATCTGCAGGTCCTCGGCACCGCGCTTACCAACAAGCGTTGAACCGTTACGCCTAAGAGAGACGACGGTTGCGCGGCAACCGTCAGGGACTTAAATCGCGGACAGCCAGAGTGCCTCGGGCTGTCCAGGAGTAGCACATGAGCACATTCTGGAGTGGATACATCGCCCTGCTAACGCTGGGCACCATCGTCGCTCTGTTCTGGCTGATCTTCGCCACCCGCAAGGGTGAATCGGCCGGTACGACCGACAAGACCATGGGTCACTCTTTCGACGGCATCGAGGAGTACGACAACCCGCTGCCCAAGTGGTGGTTCATGCTGTTCATCGGCACGCTGCTGTTCGGCATTCTGTACCTGGTGCTCTACCCCGGTCTCGGTAACTGGAAGGGCGTGCTGCCGGGCTACGAGAACGGCTGGACCCAGGAAAAGGAATGGCAGCGTGAAATGGACCAGGCCGAGCAGAAATATGGCCCGATCTTCGCCAAGTATGCATCCATGAGCGTCGAACAGCTGGCTCAGGATGAACAGGCGCTGAAAATGGGTAGCCGCCTTTTTGCCAACTATTGCGCCATCTGCCACGGCTCCGATGCCAAAGGCTCGATGGGCTTCCCCAACCTGGCCGACCACGAGTGGCGCTGGGGCGGCGAGCCTGACGCGATCAAGGCCAGCATCCTCAATGGCCGCATCGGTGCCATGCCGGCCTGGGGTCAGGTCATCGGCGAAGAAGGCGTGGCGAACGTGGCAGCCTATGTGCGCGCCGAACTCGCCGGACTGCCGCTGCCTGAAGGTACACAAGCCGATCTGGCCGCTGGCAAGGCTGTCTTCGCGCAGAACTGCGTGGCTTGCCACGGTGCAGCTGGCGAGGGAATGGCAATGCTCGGCGCGCCCAAGCTGACCAACCCGGCTGGCTGGATCTACGGTTCGAGCCTGGCGCAGCTGCAACAGACCATCCGCCACGGTCGTAACGGGCAGATGCCGGCGCAGCAGCAATACCTGGGTAATGACAAGGTGCACCTGCTCGCCGCTTACGTTTACAGCCTGTCACAAAAACCGGAACAACTCGCCCGCCAGTGAGTCTCAAGGGGCGGTACACTCGGACCGCCCTCTTGACCTTGTCCCGACACAAGTTTTTCCCGCCTGCGACGTTCTGTCGCAGGCGCTTCGACCAGCCGCACTACCCCCTTTCCGCACTCACGTCCTAAGCTTTGCCGATTGGTCCGCCGAGCCCCCGCAACTACGCGAAAACGCCGGAGATCAGCGCACCGGAACGGCGCGAAAACGACCTTGCAGAACGTCTGGAAAACGCTTGGATTCTGGGTTTTGACGCGTTGCGAGCGCCCCGCAGCCGTTTGCATTGCCCCCTTGCTTTATCCATACTCGCCGCCGTTTTTGCCTTTGAAAATGCCATTAGCGTGGAAGCCTTTGCATGAGCACAGCAATAAGTGAGTCTGCTTATAACTATAAGGTGGTCCGCCAATTCGCCGTCATGACGGTGATCTGGGGGATCGTGGGGATGGGTCTGGGTGTGCTGATTGCCGCACAATTGGTGTGGCCTTCGCTCAACTTCGATCTGCCGTGGACAAGCTTCGGTCGACTGCGACCGCTGCATACCAATGCGGTGATTTTCGCCTTCGGCGGTAGCGCACTGTTCGCCACGTCGTATTACGTGGTTCAGCGCACCTGCCAGGCGCGCCTGTTCTCCGACAGCCTCGCGGCCTTCACCTTCTGGGGTTGGCAGGCGGTGATCGTCCTCGCGGTCATCACGTTGCCGCAGGGCTTCACCAGCTCGAAGGAATATGCCGAGCTGGAATGGCCGATCGACATCCTCCTGGCCATCGTCTGGGTTTCCTACGCGCTGGTGTTTTTCGGCACCATCATGAAGCGCAAGGCCAAGCACATTTATGTGGGTAACTGGTTCTTCGGTGGCTTCATCCTGGTCACGGCGATGCTGCACATCGTCAACAACCTGGAAATCCCGGTCAGCTGGTTCAAGTCCTACTCGATCTATTCGGGCGCTACCGATGCGATGGTGCAGTGGTGGTACGGCCACAACGCCGTGGGCTTCTTCCTGACCACCGGTTTCCTCGGCATGATGTACTACTTCGTGCCGAAGCAGGCCGAGCGTCCGGTGTATTCCTATCGCCTGTCGATCGTTCACTTCTGGGCGCTGATCACCCTTTATATCTGGGCCGGCCCCCACCACCTGCACTACACCGCGCTGCCGGACTGGGCGCAGTCTCTGGGCATGGTGATGTCGATCATCCTGCTGGCACCGAGCTGGGGCGGCATGATCAACGGCATGATGACCCTGTCGGGAGCTTGGCATAAGCTGCGCACCGACCCGATCCTGCGCTTCCTGGTGGTATCCCTGGCGTTCTACGGCATGTCGACCTTCGAAGGTCCGATGATGGCGATCAAGACCGTCAACGCCCTGTCCCACTACACCGACTGGACCATCGGCCACGTACACGCTGGCGCCCTCGGCTGGGTAGCGATGATCACCATCGGTTCGATGTATCACCTGATCCCGAAGGTCTTCGGTCGTGAGCAGATGCACAGCATCGGTCTGATCAACGCGCACTTCTGGCTGGCCACCATCGGCACCGTGCTCTACATCGCCTCGATGTGGGTCAACGGCATTACCCAGGGTCTGATGTGGCGCGCGGTCAACGAAGACGGCACGCTCACCTACTCCTTCGTCGAAGCACTGGAAGCCAGCCACCCCGGGTTCATCGTCCGCGCCCTGGGCGGTGCGTTCTTCCTCACCGGCATGCTGCTGATGGCCTACAACTCCTGGCGCACCATTCGTGCCGCCAAGCCAGCCCAGTACGACGCTGCCGCGCAGATCGCTTGAGGAATCGAATCTAAATGAAACAGCACGAGAAACTAGAGAAGAACATT
>NZ_JAMOHV010000024.1 GCF_024448505.1 Stutzerimonas degradans | reverse complement strand
CAAAGACAAACCCCCGACCCGCATAAGCGGATCGGGGGTTTGGGATAGAAGCTTGACGATGACCTACTCTCACATGGGGAGACCCCACACTACCATCGGCGATGCGTCGTTTCACTACTGAGTTCGGGATGGGATCAGGTGGTTCCAACGCTCTATGGTCGTCAAGCAATTCGGTTGCTGCTTCGGTTTTAGCCGCTGCAGCGAATTGGGTATGTGATCTTGGTAACGCGAATTCTTGCAAATTTTCGGTTTGTTTGTCGACTTACCGTCTAACAGCCAAATTGTTTGGGTGTTATATGGTCAAGCCTCACGGGCAATTAGTACTGGTTAGCTCAACGCCTCACAACGCTTACACACCCAGCCTATCAACGTCGTAGTCTTCGACGGCCCTTCAGGGAGCTCAAGGCTCCAGTGAGATCTCATCTTGAGGCGAGTTTCCCGCTTAGATGCTTTCAGCGGTTATCTCTTCCGAACATAGCTACCCGGCAATGCCACTGGCGTGACAACCGGAACACCAGAGGTTCGTCCACTCCGGTCCTCTCGTACTAGGAGCAGCCCCTCTCAAATCTCAAACGTCCACGGCAGATAGGGACCGAACTGTCTCACGACGTTCTAAACCCAGCTCGCGTACCACTTTAAATGGCGAACAGCCATACCCTTGGGACCGGCTTCAGCCCCAGGATGTGATGAGCCGACATCGAGGTGCCAAACACCGCCGTCGATATGAACTCTTGGGCGGTATCAGCCTGTTATCCCCGGAGTACCTTTTATCCGTTGAGCGATGGCCCTTCCATACAGAACCACCGGATCACTAAGACCTACTTTCGTACCTGCTCGACGTGTCTGTCTCGCAGTCAAGCGCGCTTTTGCCTTTATACTCTGCGACCGATTTCCGACCGGTCTGAGCGCACCTTCGTACTCCTCCGTTACTCTTTAGGAGGAGACCGCCCCAGTCAAACTACCCACCATACACTGTCCTCGATCCGGATAACGGACCAGAGTTAGAACCTCAAAGTTGCCAGGGTGGTATTTCAAGGTTGGCTCCACGCGAACTGGCGTCCACGCTTCAAAGCCTCCCACCTATCCTACACAAGCAAATTCAAAGTCCAGTGCAAAGCTATAGTAAAGGTTCACGGGGTCTTTCCGTCTAGCCGCGGATACACTGCATCTTCACAGCGATTTCAATTTCACTGAGTCTCGGGTGGAGACAGCGCCGCCATCGTTACGCCATTCGTGCAGGTCGGAACTTACCCGACAAGGAATTTCGCTACCTTAGGACCGTTATAGTTACGGCCGCCGTTTACCGGGGCTTCGATCAAGAGCTTCGCTTGCGCTAACCCCATCAATTAACCTTCCGGCACCGGGCAGGCGTCACACCCTATACGTCCACTTTCGTGTTTGCAGAGTGCTGTGTTTTTAATAAACAGTCGCAGCGGCCTGGTATCTTCGACCGGCATGGGCTTACTGAGTAAATCATTCACCCTCACCGGCGCACCTTCTCCCGAAGTTACGGTGCCATTTTGCCTAGTTCCTTCACCCGAGTTCTCTCAAGCGCCTTGGTATTCTCTACCCAACCACCTGTGTCGGTTTGGGGTACGGTTCCTAGTTACCTGAAGCTTAGAGGCTTTTCCTGGAAGCATGGCATCAACCACTTCGCTTTCTAAAAGAAAGCTCGTCATCAGCTCTCGACATTAAGACCCCGGATTTACCTAAGATCTCTGCCTACCACCTTAAACAAGGACAACCAACGCCTTGCTGGCCTAGCCTTCTCCGTCCCCCCATCGCAGTAACTAGAAGTACGGGAATATTAACCCGTTTCCCATCGACTACGCTCTTCAGCCTCGCCTTAGGGACCGACTCACCCTGCGTCGATTAACGTTGCGCAGGAACCCTTGGTCTTTCGGCGTGCGAGTTTTTCACTCGCATTGTCGTTACTCATGTCAGCATTCGCACTTCTGATACCTCCAGCAAGCTTCTCAACTCACCTTCACAGGCTTACAGAACGCTCCTCTACCGCTCAACTTACGTTGAACCCGTAGCTTCGGTGCATGGTTTGAGCCCCGTTACATCTTCCGCGCAGGCCGACTCGACTAGTGAGCTATTACGCTTTCTTTAAAGGATGGCTGCTTCTAAGCCAACCTCCTAGCTGTCTAAGCCTTCCCACATCGTTTCCCACTTAACCATGACTTTGGGACCTTAGCTGACGGTCTGGGTTGTTTCCCTTTTCACGACGGACGTTAGCACCCGCCGTGTGTCTCCCGTGCTGACACTTGCCGGTATTCGGAGTTTGCATCGGTTTGGTAAGTCGGGATGACCCCCTAGCCGAAACAGTGCTCTACCCCCAGCAGTGATACACGAGGCGCTACCTAAATAGCTTTCGAGGAGAACCAGCTATCTCCGAGCTTGATTAGCCTTTCACTCCGATCCACAGGTCATCCGCTAACTTTTCAACGGTAGTCGGTTCGGTCCTCCAGTCAGTGTTACCTAACCTTCAACCTGCCCATGGATAGATCGCCCGGTTTCGGGTCTATACCCAGCGACTAAACGCCCTATTAAGACTCGCTTTCGCTACGCCTCCCCTATTCGGTTAAGCTCGCCACTGAATATAAGTCGCTGACCCATTATACAAAAGGTACGCAGTCACCTAACAAAGTAGGCTCCCACTGCTTGTACGCATACGGTTTCAGGTTCTATTTCACTCCCCTCTCCGGGGTTCTTTTCGCCTTTCCCTCACGGTACTGGTTCACTATCGGTCAGTCAGTAGTATTTAGCCTTGGAGGATGGTCCCCCCATATTCAGACAAAGTTTCTCGTGCTCCGTCCTACTCGATTTCATTGAAAAGAGATTTTCGCGTACAGGGCTATCACCCACTATGGCCGCACTTTCCAGAGCGTTCCGCTAATCTCAAATCAACTTAAGGGCTAATCCCCGTTCGCTCGCCACTACTAAGGGAATCTCGGTTGATTTCTTTTCCTCAGGGTACTTAGATGTTTCAGTTCCCCTGGTTCGCCTCTTACACCTATGTATTCAGTGCAAGATACTGAGCTTGTGCTCAGTGGGTTTCCCCATTCAGACATCTCCGGATCACAGTCTGTTTGCCGACTCCCCGAAGCTTTTCGCAGGCTACCACGTCTTTCATCGCCTCTGACTGCCAAGGCATCCACCGTATGCGCTTCTTCACTTGACCATATAACCCCAAGCAATCTGGTTACTGTCTATAACGTGAAGACGACATTCGCCGAAAATTCGCGCTTGAATTCGCAAATTTTACCTTGAGCTATCCAATCATCAGTGAAAATGATCGAACAGTCACTTCTATCACATACCCAAATTTTTAAAGAACGATTCTGGTAAAGACCAGAAATCAACATTTCACAGCAAACCTGCAAATGTTCATTTCTGAACTCTAACGAGTGGTGGTGGAGCCAAGGAGGATCGAACTCCTGACCTCCTGCGTGCAAAGCAGGCGCTCTCCCAGCTGAGCTATGGCCCCAATGTCTTGAAGCCTGCGCCCCATAACATTGGTGGGTCTGGGCAGATTCGAACTGCCGACCTCACCCTTATCAGGGGTGCGCTCTAACCAACTGAGCTACAGACCCAATCGTCTTCGCAATGAATCAAGCAATTCGTGTGGGAGCTTATGAAGAAGCTGATGTCTTCGATTAAGGAGGTGATCCAGCCGCAGGTTCCCCTACGGCTACCTTGTTACGACTTCACCCCAGTCATGAATCACTCCGTGGTAACCGTCCCCCCGAAGGTTAGACTAGCTACTTCTGGAGCAACCCACTCCCATGGTGTGACGGGCGGTGTGTACAAGGCCCGGGAACGTATTCACCGTGACATTCTGATTCACGATTACTAGCGATTCCGACTTCACGCAGTCGAGTTGCAGACTGCGATCCGGACTACGATCGGTTTTATGGGATTAGCTCCACCTCGCGGCTTGGCAACCCTTTGTACCGACCATTGTAGCACGTGTGTAGCCCAGGCCGTAAGGGCCATGATGACTTGACGTCATCCCCACCTTCCTCCGGTTTGTCACCGGCAGTCTCCTTAGAGTGCCCACCATAATGTGCTGGTAACTAAGGACAAGGGTTGCGCTCGTTACGGGACTTAACCCAACATCTCACGACACGAGCTGACGACAGCCATGCAGCACCTGTGTCTGAGTTCCCGAAGGCACCCCGCCATCTCTGGCAGGTTCTCAGCATGTCAAGGCCTGGTAAGGTTCTTCGCGTTGCTTCGAATTAAACCACATGCTCCACCGCTTGTGCGGGCCCCCGTCAATTCATTTGAGTTTTAACCTTGCGGCCGTACTCCCCAGGCGGTCGACTTAATGCGTTAGCTGCGCCACTAAGATCTCAAGGATCCCAACGGCTAGTCGACATCGTTTACGGCGTGGACTACCAGGGTATCTAATCCTGTTTGCTCCCCACGCTTTCGCACCTCAGTGTCAGTATTAGCCCAGGTGGTCGCCTTCGCCACTGGTGTTCCTTCCTATATCTACGCATTTCACCGCTACACAGGAAATTCCACCACCCTCTGCCATACTCTAGCTCGCCAGTTTTGGATGCAGTTCCCAGGTTGAGCCCGGGGCTTTCACATCCAACTTAACGAACCACCTACGCGCGCTTTACGCCCAGTAATTCCGATTAACGCTTGCACCCTTCGTATTACCGCGGCTGCTGGCACGAAGTTAGCCGGTGCTTATTCTGTCGGTAACGTCAAAACAGCAAGGTATTAACTTACTGCCCTTCCTCCCAACTTAAAGTGCTTTACAATCCGAAGACCTTCTTCACACACGCGGCATGGCTGGATCAGGCTTTCGCCCATTGTCCAATATTCCCCACTGCTGCCTCCCGTAGGAGTCTGGACCGTGTCTCAGTTCCAGTGTGACTGATCATCCTCTCAGACCAGTTACGGATCGTCGCCTTGGTGAGCCTTTACCTCGCCAACTAGCTAATCCGACCTAGGCTCATCTGATAGCGTGAGGTCCGAAGATCCCCCACTTTCTCCCGTAGGACGTATGCGGTATTAGCGTTCCTTTCGAAACGTTGTCCCCCACTACCAGGCAGATTCCTAGGCATTACTCACCCGTCCGCCGCTGAATCAGAGAGCAAGCTCTCTTCATCCGCTCGACTTGCATGTGTTAGGCCTGCCGCCAGCGTTCAATCTGAGCCATGATCAAACTCTTCAGTTCAATACTGCTTGGGTTTTGAGAAAACCCTAAACTTGGCTCAGCAATCGCAAATCTCTTTACAAGTAAAGAGTAACTCTCGAATTAACGAGTGTTGCTTTGTGATGCTGATAATCATGCGACTATCAGTCTTACATTCACAAGCACCCACACGAATTGCTTGATTCAGTTGTTAAAGAGCGTTTCGATCAAGCCTTTCGTCTCAACCGAGGCCGCGCATTTTACAGCAGCCTTTCTCGCTGTCAAGCTGTTTTTCGAAAATCTCTTTTCTACTCAACCGCTTGCCGCTCCGATCAATCTTCATCTCTCGTCAGCGGGAGGCGAATCATACAGCGTTCAAAACCGCTGTCAACCACCTCTTTCACCGCTTCCGATCAATCCGACCGAAGCCACCAACAGGACTCAACCACCACCCTGCCAGCCCGGCGCATTCTACTCGAATCCGCCACCAACGCAACCCTCGATCTCAAAGCAACTTGTTGATTTACAAGAACTTTTAGCAGAGGACCGCGCCAGAAGTGGTGCGCATTATAGGGGGCTGAAA
>NZ_JAMOHV010000023.1 GCF_024448505.1 Stutzerimonas degradans | reverse complement strand
CTGGCGTGGTTGCCAAGATCGTCGAATAACGATTGATCTGTCTGTAGCAGGTCGGCATAATAGTCGGCCTGACTCTTTCTAGGCCAGTAGCTCAATTGGCAGAGCGGCGGTCTCCAAAACCGCAGGTTGGGGGTTCGATTCCCTCCTGGCCTGCCAAATTCGGTGTCGGATTTGGCAATCTTTTGCAAGGTTCTAGCAGATGAATATCAAAGCTGAAGCCAAAGACACGCGCTTCGATCTGGTGAAGTGGCTTGTTGTGGCTGCTTTGGTGGTCGTTGCCGTTGTTGGTAATCAATATTATTCCGCTGAGCCGATTCTTTATCGGGTGTTGGCATTGCTGGTCGTTGCAGTGATCGCGGGCTTGCTTGCGTTGCAGACGGTCAAGGGGCAGGCTTTCTTCGTTCTGTTGAAGGAGGCTCGTGTCGAAATTCGGAAAGTTGTTTGGCCGACTCGCCAGGAAACAACGCAGACCACTTTGATTGTGGTTGCGGTTGTTCTGGTTATGGCGTTGCTGTTGTGGGGTTTGGATTCCTTGCTCGGCTGGCTGGTTTCCATGATCGTAGGTTAAAGGATTTCTCGTGGCTAAGCGTTGGTATGTTGTGCATGCTTACTCGGGTTACGAGAAGCATGTGATGCGCTCCCTGATTGAGCGTGTGAAGCTTGCTGGCATGGAAGAGGACTTTGGCGAGATCCTGGTTCCGACCGAGGAAGTGGTCGAAATGCGAAACGGCCAGAAGCGCAAGAGTGAGCGCAAGTTCTTTCCGGGTTATGTGCTGGTTCAGATGGAGATGAACGAGGGTACTTGGCACTTGGTCAAGGACACTCCTCGAGTCATGGGCTTTATCGGTGGTACGGCCGATAAGCCGGCGCCCATCACCGACAAAGAGGCTGAGGCTATTCTGCGTCGGGTCGCCGATAGCGGTGACAAGCCGAAGCCGAAGACGCTGTTCGAGCCGGGAGAGGTCGTGCGTGTTGCGGACGGTCCTTTTGCTGATTTCAATGGCGTAGTCGAAGAAGTTAATTACGAAAAAAGCCGCATTCAAGTTGCTGTGCTTATTTTTGGTCGCTCTACTCCCGTAGAGCTGGAGTTCAGTCAGGTCGAGAAGGTCTAACTGAAAGAATCCCATACCCCGCAGCTGTCGGCTGCGGGGTTTTTTCGTCACTGGGATAAACAAGTCGCATGGGGGAGCCGCAAGGCGCTATCACCCGTAACGGAGTATTTATGGCTAAGAAGATTCAAGCTTATATCAAGCTTCAGGTAAAGGCCGGTCAGGCCAATCCGTCGCCGCCGGTAGGTCCTGCGCTGGGCCAGCACGGCGTAAACATTATGGAGTTCTGCAAGGCGTTCAACGCTCGTACCCAGGGCCAAGAGCCTGGTCTGCCGACTCCGGTGATCATCACTGTATACAGTGATCGCAGCTTTACGTTCGAAACAAAGAGCACTCCGGCTGCTGTCCTGCTGAAGAAGGCCGCCGGCGTGACTAGCGGCTCTGCGCGTCCTAACACCCAGAAGGTCGGCACCGTGACTCGTGCGCAGCTGGAAGAGATCGCGAAAACCAAGAACGCTGATCTGACCGCTGCTGATCTTGAGGCGGCCGTGCGTACCATCGCTGGCTCTGCCCGCAGCATGGGCCTGAATGTGGAGGGTGTGTAATGGCTAAGTTGACTAAGCGCCAGAAGGCCATTGCCGAGAAGATCGAGGCCGGCAAGCAGTACGCTTTCGAAGATGCTGCCAAGCTCTTGTCCGAACTGTCCGCGGTGAAATTCACCGAGTCCTTCGATATCGCCATCAACCTCGGTGTTGACCCGCGCAAATCCGACCAAGTCGTGCGCGGTGCTACCGTCCTGCCGAACGGCACTGGTAAGACCGTTCGCGTGGCTGTATTCACCCAAGGTCCCGGCGCCGAAGCCGCACTTGCTGCCGGTGCCGATCGCGTTGGTATGGACGAGCTTGCTGCCGAAATGAAGGGTGGCGACCTGAACTATGACGTCGTCATTGCTTCGCCCGATGCCATGCGCGTCGTTGGTCAGTTGGGTCAGGTGCTCGGGCCGCGTGGCCTGATGCCGAACCCGAAAGTCGGCACCGTTACTGCTGATGTCGCCACTGCGGTCAAAAATGCCAAGGCTGGTCAGGTGCGCTTCCGTACCGACAAGAACGGCATCATCCATACCTCCGTTGGCAAGGTTGGGTTTGAAGCTGGCCAGCTGAAGCAGAACGTCGAGGCGTTGCTCTCGGACCTGAAGCGTCTGAAGCCCTCTACTTCCAAAGGTATCTACGTCAAGCGCGTGACCCTGAGCACCACCATGGGTCCGGGTCTGGTCATCGATCAGGCCTCCCTCGAGGCGTGAGGCAATACGACCCTGCTGCGGTGGGGTCGGCAAGATTGGGGTCCCTGCCTGGCGGGGGCTATCCAAGACCGTAGGCGGCGTAAGCCTTAAACGAAGGAGTGATCCTTCAGCCTACGCAGAGGTGCTCCCGATTCGTACCGAATCAGACACCAAAACCCGTCCGGTTTCGACCGGATGAACCGGTAACATCCAGGAGTAAACCCGTGGCAATCAAACTCGAAGACAAGAAGGCCATCGTCGCTGAAGTCAACGAGGCTGCCAATGCTGCCCTGTCCGCTGTCGTGGCTGATGCCCGTGGCGTGACCGTGGGGGCCATGACCGGACTCCGTAAAGAGGCCCGCGAAGCTGGCGTTTATGTGCGTGTCGTACGTAATACCCTGCTCAAGCGCGCTGTTGAAGGCACTCAGTTCGACGTGCTCAACGACGTGTTCAAAGGCCCGACCCTGATTGCATTCTCCAACGAGCATCCGGGCGCTGCCGCTCGTATCTTCAAGGAGTTTGCCAAGGGTCAGGATAAGTTCGAGATCAAGGCCGCTGCGTTCGAGGGTCAGTTCCTCGCAGCCAATCAGATCGACGTACTGGCAACCCTGCCGACCTACGACGAAGCCATTTCGCAGCTGATGAGCGTGATCCAAGGCGCTACCAGCAAGCTGGCTCGTACTCTGGCGGCCGTTCGCGACCAGAAGGAAGCCGCCGCTGCCTAAGGCAAGCTGCGCTTTCGACTTCTTAATGAATTAGATGGCCGCAGGCCGTCACCTCAATACAGGAATTAGAGTCATGGCTCTGACCAACGAAGACATCATCAACGCCGTTTCCGAAATGTCCGTGATGCAGGTTGTTGAACTGATCAAGGCAATGGAAGAGAAGTTCGGCGTTACCGCTGCTGCCGCTACCGTCGCTGCTGCTGGCCCGGCTGCTGCCGCTGTTGAAGAGCAGACCGAGTTCACCATCGTCCTGGCCGAAGCTGGCGACAAAAAAGTGAACGTGATCAAAGCAGTTCGCGAGCTGACCGGCCTGGGCCTGAAAGAAGCCAAGGCTGTTGTTGACGGCGCCCCAGGCGTGGTCAAGGAAGGCGTTTCCAAAGAGGAAGCCGAAGCTGCCAAGAAGGCTCTGGAAGAAGCTGGCGCGAAAGTCGAGCTCAAGTAAGCGACGACCTTGCGTCTACAGCCGAAGCGCTCCGCGCAAGGCTGACGGCTGGTGGCTCTTGCCACCGGCCTTTTTCCGTTCTGAAAGACTGGCGATGAGCTGTCTTTCGCGGAAAGAGCCACCCCGTCGGGTGGAGCGAATCAAGGGTTCGCAAGATTTTCTGGCAGCTCCCGTCGGGAGAGGCCACAAGCAGGTGACCAAGCTGGGGAACGCTGATGGCTTACTCATACACTGAGAAAAAACGTATCCGCAAGGACTTTAGCAAGTTACCGCACGTGATGGACGTGCCGTATCTTTTGGCCATCCAGCTGGATTCGTATCGCGAATTCCTGCAGGCGGGAGCGACCAAAGATCAGTTCCGCGACATTGGCTTGCATGCAGCCTTCAAATCCGTTTTCCCGATTATCAGCTACTCCGGCAATGCAGCGCTGGAGTATGTCGGCTACCGCCTCGGCGAGCCGGCTTTCGACGTCAAGGAATGCGTGTTGCGCGGTGTGACCTTCGCGGTTCCGCTGCGGGTCAAGGTGCGCCTGATCATTTTCGACAAGGAGTCGTCGAACAAGGCCATCAAGGACATCAAGGAGCAGGAAGTCTACATGGGGGAAATCCCCCTGATGACCGAGAACGGTACCTTCATCATCAACGGTACCGAGCGCGTTATCGTTTCCCAGTTGCACCGCTCGCCGGGTGTGTTCTTCGATCACGACCGTGGCAAGACGCACAGCTCCGGCAAGCTGCTGTACTCCGCGCGGATCATTCCCTACCGCGGTTCCTGGCTGGACTTCGAGTTCGATCCGAAGGACGCCGTGTTCGTGCGTATCGACCGTCGCCGCAAGCTGCCGGCGTCCGTACTGCTGCGCGCGCTGAACTACAGCACCGAGGAAATCCTCGATGCGTTCTATGACACCAACGTTTTCCATGTGAAGGGCGAGACCCTGGCGCTCGAGCTGGTTCCGCAGCGTCTGCGCGGCGAGATCGCTGCCTTCGATATCAAGGATGAAAACGGTAAGGTCATCGTCGAGCAGGGTCGTCGCATCACCGCGCGTCACATCAATCAGCTCGACAAGTCCGGCATCAAGGAACTCGAGATGCCGATGGACTATGTGCTGGGCCGTACGGTGGCCAAGGCCGTTGTGCATCCGGCCACCGGCGAGATCATCGCCGAGTGCAATACCGAGCTGACCGTCGATGTCATGGCGAAGATCGTCAAGGCTCAGGTGGTGCGTTTCGAAACGCTGTACACCAACGATATCGACTGTGGCCCGTTCATTTCCGACACGCTGAAGATCGACTCGACCACCAACCAGTTGGAAGCGCTGGTCGAGATCTACCGCATGATGCGTCCTGGCGAGCCGCCAACCAAGGATGCCGCCGAGACCCTGTTCAACAACCTGTTCTTCGCGTCCGAACGCTACGACCTGTCGGCAGTCGGTCGGATGAAGTTCAACCGTCGTATCGGTCGTACCGAGATCGAAGGTTCCGGCGTACTCAGTCGCGAAGATATCGTCGCGGTGCTCAAGACCCTGGTCGATATCCGTAACGGCAAGGGCATCGTCGATGACATCGACCACCTGGGTAACCGTCGCGTGCGTTGTGTCGGCGAAATGGCCGAGAACCAGTTCCGCGTCGGCCTGGTGCGCGTCGAGCGGGCGGTCAAGGAACGTCTGTCGATGGCCGAAAGCGAAGGCCTGATGCCGCAGGATCTGATCAACGCCAAGCCTGTCGCGGCGGCGGTGAAGGAGTTCTTCGGTTCCAGCCAGCTCTCGCAGTTCATGGACCAGAACAACCCGCTCTCGGAGATCACCCACAAGCGCCGCGTCTCCGCACTCGGCCCGGGCGGTCTGACCCGTGAGCGTGCCGGCTTCGAAGTGCGTGACGTGCACCCGACCCACTACGGTCGCGTTTGCCCGATCGAAACTCCTGAAGGTCCGAACATCGGTCTGATCAACTCGCTGGCCGCCTACGCCCGCACCAACCAGTACGGTTTCCTGGAAAGCCCGTACCGTGTGGTCAAGGAAGGCGAAGTCACCGACGAGATCGTGTTCCTCTCGGCCATCGAAGAGGCTGACCACGTAATCGCCCAGGCCAGCGCCAAGCTGGATGGCCGCAAGCTGGTCGACGAACTGGTTGCCGTGCGTCATTTGAACGAATTCACCGTCAAGGCGCCGGAAGACGTCACGCTGATGGACGTATCGCCCAAACAGGTGGTTTCCGTCGCTGCATCGCTGATCCCGTTCCTTGAGCACGACGACGCCAACCGCGCCCTCATGGGCTCCAACATGCAGCGTCAGGCCGTACCGACTCTGCGTTCGGATAAGCCGCTGGTAGGTACCGGGATGGAGCGCAACGTGGCGCGCGACTCCGGCGTCTGCGTGGTCGCCCGCCGTGGTGGCGTGATCGATTCGGTCGACGCCAGCCGGATTGTCGTGCGTGTGCATGATGCAGAAGTCGAGACCGGCGAAGCCGGTGTCGACATCTACAACCTGACCAAGTACACCCGCTCCAACCAGAACACCTGCATCAACCAGCGTCCGCTGGTCAGCAAGGGTGATGTGGTCGAGCGTGGCGACATCATGGCCGACGGTCCGTCTACCGACATGGGCGAGCTGGCTCTGGGGCAGAACATGCGCGTCGCGTTCATGCCCTGGAACGGCTACAACTTCGAGGACTCCATCCTCCTGTCGGAGCGTGTGGTTCAGGAAGACCGGTTTACCACCATCCATATCCAGGAACTGACCTGCGTATCGCGTGATACCAAGCTCGGCCCAGAGGAAATCACCGCGGATATTCCCAACGTGGGTGAGGCCGCGCTGAACAAGCTGGACGAGGCAGGCATCGTCTATGTCGGTGCCGAAGTCGGCCCGGGTGACATCCTGGTGGGCAAGGTCACGCCGAAAGGCGAGACCCAACTGACCCCGGAAGAGAAACTGCTGCGCGCGATCTTTGGTGAGAAGGCCAGCGATGTTAAGGACACCTCCCTTCGCGTGCCGACCGGCACCAAGGGCACTGTCATCGACGTGCAAGTGTTCATCCGTGACGGCGTGGAGCGCGACTCCCGTGCCCTGGCCATCGAGAAGATGCAGCTTGACGAGATCCGCAAGGACCTCAACGAGGAGTTCCGCATCGTCGAAGGTGCGACTTTCGAGCGGCTGCGTTCGGCCTTGGTCGGCGCGACTGCCGAAGGCGGAGCCGGCCTGAAGAAAGGCACCGTCATCACCGACGAAACACTGGATGGGCTCGAGCACGGTCAGTGGTTCAAGCTGCGCATGGCTGAAGACGCGCTGAACGAGCAGTTGGAGAAGGCGCAGGCCTACCTCTCCGATCGCCGTCAGCTGCTCGACGACAAGTTCGAAGACAAGAAACGCAAGCTGCAGCAGGGCGACGACCTGGCGCCGGGCGTGCTGAAGATCGTCAAGGTCTACTTAGCCATCAAGCGCCGCATCCAGCCGGGTGACAAGATGGCCGGTCGCCACGGTAACAAAGGTGTGGTCTCGGTGATCATGCCGGTCGAGGACATGCCGCATGACGCCAACGGTACTCCGGTCGACATCGTCCTCAACCCGCTGGGTGTGCCGTCGCGTATGAACGTCGGCCAGATCCTCGAAACTCACCTTGGCCTCGCGGCCAAGGGGCTGGGCGAGAAGATCAACCTGATGCTGGAAGAGCAGCGCAAGGTTGCCGAGCTGCGCAAGTTCCTGCACGAGATCTACAACGAGATCGGCGGTCGTCAGGAGAGCCTGGATGAGCTGAACGATCAGGAAGTCCTGGATCTGGCAAACAACCTGCGCAAGGGCGTGCCGATGGCCACCCCGGTGTTCGACGGTGCCAAGGAGCGCGAGATCAAGGCCATGCTCAAGCTGGCCGATCTGCCGGAAAGCGGCCAGATGCAGCTGTTCGACGGACGCACGGGTAACAAGTTCGAGCGCACCACGACCGTCGGCTACATGTACATGCTCAAGCTGAACCACCTGGTCGACGACAAGATGCACGCGCGTTCCACCGGTTCCTACAGCCTGGTTACCCAGCAGCCGCTGGGTGGTAAGGCGCAGTTCGGTGGTCAGCGATTCGGGGAGATGGAGGTCTGGGCGCTGGAAGCCTACGGCGCCGCGTACACCCTGCAGGAAATGCTCACGGTCAAGTCGGACGACGTGAACGGGCGGACCAAGATGTACAAGAACATCGTGGACGGCGATCACCGCATGGAGGCCGGCATGCCGGAATCCTTCAACGTGCTGATCAAAGAAATCCGCTCGCTCGGTATCGATATCGATCTGGAAACCGAATAACCACGCACCGCCTACGCGGCACCGGCGAGAGCCGGCTGCCGCAGGTCCGTGAGGAGGAAAGGCCTTGAAAGACTTGCTGAATCTGTTGAAAAACCAGGGTCAAATCGAAGAGTTCGATGCCATCAAGATTGCCCTGGCATCGCCCGAGATGATCCGTTCCTGGTCCTTCGGTGAAGTGAAGAAGCCGGAGACCATCAACTACCGTACCTTCAAGCCGGAGCGCGATGGCCTGTTCTGCGCCAAGATCTTCGGCCCGGTGAAGGACTACGAGTGCCTGTGCGGCAAGTACAAGCGCCTCAAGCATCGTGGCGTGATCTGCGAGAAGTGCGGCGTGGAAGTCGCGCTGGCCAAGGTGCGCCGCGAGCGCATGGCGCACATCGAACTGGCCTCGCCGGTTGCCCACATTTGGTTCCTGAAGTCGCTGCCGTCCCGTATCGGCCTGCTGCTGGACATGACCCTGCGTGATATCGAGCGCGTGCTCTATTTCGAGAGCTACGTGGTCATCGATCCGGGCATGACCACTCTGGAAAAAGGTCAGCTGCTGAACGACGAACAGTACTTCGAAGCCCTCGAAGAGTTCGGTGACGACTTCGATGCCCGCATGGGCGCTGAAGCCGTGCGCGAGCTGCTGCACGAAATCGACCTGGAGCACGAGATTGGCCGCCTGCGCGAGGAAATCCCGCAGACCAACTCGGAAACCAAGATCAAGAAGCTGTCCAAGCGCCTCAAGCTGATGGAAGCTTTCCATGGCTCGGGCAACCTGCCTGAGTGGATGGTGCTGACCGTGCTGCCGGTACTGCCGCCGGACCTGCGTCCGCTGGTTCCGCTGGATGGTGGCCGTTTCGCGACGTCGGATCTGAACGATCTGTATCGCCGTGTCATCAACCGTAACAACCGCCTCAAGCGCCTGCTCGATCTGTCCGCGCCGGACATCATCGTGCGCAACGAGAAGCGCATGCTGCAGGAAGCGGTCGACGCGCTGCTGGACAACGGCCGTCGCGGTCGTGCCATCACCGGTTCCAACAAGCGCCCGCTGAAATCCCTGGCCGACATGATCAAGGGCAAGCAGGGGCGTTTCCGTCAGAACCTGCTGGGCAAGCGCGTGGATTACTCTGGCCGTTCGGTGATCACTGTCGGTCCGACCCTGCGTCTGCATCAGTGCGGTCTGCCGAAGAAGATGGCGCTAGAGCTGTTCAAGCCGTTCATTTTCGGCAAGCTGGAAATGCGCGGCATGGCGACCACCATCAAGGCCGCCAAGAAGATGGTCGAGCGCGAGCTTCCCGAGGTTTGGGACGTGCTCGCCGAAGTCATCCGCGAACATCCCGTGCTGCTCAACCGTGCGCCGACGCTGCACCGTCTGGGTATCCAGGCGTTCGAACCGGTGCTGATCGAAGGCAAGGCGATCCAGCTGCACCCGCTGGTTTGTGCGGCGTATAACGCCGACTTCGACGGTGACCAGATGGCCGTGCACGTACCGCTGACGCTGGAAGCTCAGTTGGAAGCTCGCGCGCTGATGATGTCGACCAACAACATCCTTTCGCCGGCCAACGGTGAGCCGATCATCGTGCCGTCGCAGGACGTGGTTCTGGGTCTGTACTACATGACCCGCGAAGCCATCAATGCCAAGGGCGAAGGTCGCGTGTTCGCTGACTTGCAGGAAGTCGACCGCGTGTTCCGTGCCGGTGAAGCCTCGCTGCACGCACGGATCAAGGTGCGTATCCACGAGACCGTCAAGGAGCGCGATGGCAGCGTTGCCAACAATGTGCGCATCGTCGACACCACCGTGGGCCGTGCACTGCTGTTCCAGATCGTGCCGGCCGGCCTGTCGTTCGACGTGGTCAACCAGCCGATGAAGAAGAAGGCGATCTCCAAGCTGATCAACCTGTGCTATCGCACGGTAGGTCTGAAGGACACCGTTATCTTTGCCGACCAGCTGATGTACACCGGTTTCGCCTACTCGACGATTTCCGGCGTTTCCATTGGCGTGAACGACTTCGTCATCCCGGACGAGAAGGCGCGCATCATCGATGCCGCTACCGAGGAAGTGAAGGAGATCGAGAGCCAGTACGCCTCCGGCCTGGTAACCCAGGGCGAGAAGTACAACAAGGTGATCGACCTCTGGTCCAAGGCCAACGACGAAGTGTCCAAGGCGATGATGGCCAACCTCTCGAAAGAGAAGGTCATTGACCGCGAGGGCAAGGAAGTCGAGCAGGATTCCTTCAACTCGATGTACATGATGGCCGACTCCGGTGCGCGGGGCTCCGCGGCACAGATTCGCCAGCTTGCCGGTATGCGCGGCCTGATGGCCAAGCCGGACGGTTCCATCATCGAGACGCCGATCACCGCGAACTTCCGTGAAGGTCTGAACGTACTGCAGTACTTCATCTCGACCCACGGTGCCCGTAAGGGTCTGGCGGATACTGCACTGAAGACCGCCAACTCCGGTTACCTGACCCGTCGTCTGGTCGACGTCGCGCAGGATCTGGTGGTGACCGAGATCGACTGCGGTACCGAGCAAGGCCTGCACATGACGCCGCACATCGAGGGTGGCGACGTGGTCGAGCCGCTGGGTGAGCGCGTGCTCGGTCGAGTGATCGCACGTGACGTACTCAAGCCGGGTACCGAAGAGATTCTGGTGCCGGCCGGTACCCTGATTGATGAGCAGTGGGTCGATTTCATCGAGCTGAACAGCATCGATGAAGTGATCGTGCGTTCGCCGATCAGCTGTGAGACGCGTTATGGCATCTGCGCCAAGTGCTACGGTCGCGATCTGGCCCGCGGGCATCAGGTCAACATCGGCGAGGCGGTGGGTGTCATCGCCGCGCAGTCCATCGGTGAGCCGGGTACCCAGCTGACCATGCGTACGTTCCACATCGGTGGTGCGGCGAGCCGGACTTCGGCCGTCGACAACGTGCTGGTGAAGAACGGCGGTACTATCCGCCTGCACAACCTGAAGCATGTCGAGCGTACCGACGGTGCACTGGTGGCGGTTTCCCGCTCCGGCGAGCTGGCAGTGGCCGACGACTTCGGTCGCGAGCGCGAGCGCTACAAGCTGCCGTACGGCGCCGTCATCTCCATCAAGGAAGGTGACAAGGTCGATGCGGGCTCGGTAGTCGCCAAGTGGGATCCGCACACCCATCCGATCGTGACCGAAATGAAGGGTATCGTGACCTTCGTCGGCATGGAGGAGAACATCACCATCAAGCGTCAGACCGACGAACTCACCGGTCTGACCAACATTGAGGTGATGGATCCGAAGGACCGTCCGGCCGCTGGCAAGGATATCCGTCCGGCGGTCAAGCTGGTCGACGCGAATGGCAAGGACCTGCTGCTGCCGGGTACCGACGTTCCAGCGCAGTACTTCCTGCCGGCCAACGCCTTGGTCGGTGTGGCCGATGGCGCCGAAGTGAGTGTGGGCGACGTCATTGCACGTATCCCGCAGGAGACTTCCAAGACCCGCGACATCACCGGTGGTCTGCCGCGTGTGGCTGACCTGTTTGAAGCGCGTCGTCCGAAGGAGCCTTCGATCCTCGCGGAAATCAGCGGCACCATCAGCTTCGGCAAGGAGACCAAGGGCAAGCGTCGTCTGGTCATCACGCCGACCGATGGCAGCGATCCTTATGAGGAGTTGATTCCGAAGTGGCGTCACCTCAACGTCTTCGAAGGCGAACAGGTGAACAAGGGTGAGGTGATCTCCGACGGTCCGAGCAACCCGCACGATATCCTGCGCCTGCTGGGCGTCAGCGCGCTGGCCAAGTACATCGTCAACGAGATCCAGGACGTCTACCGCCTGCAGGGTGTGAAGATCAACGACAAGCACATCGAGACCATCCTGCGGCAGATGCTGCGCAAGGTCGAGATCACCGAGTCGGGCGATTCCAGTTTCATCAAGGGTGACCAGATGGAGCTGACTCAGGTGCTGGAAGAGAACGAGCGTCTGAGTGAAGAGGACAAGTTCGTCGCCAAGTACGTGCGCGTCCTGCTGGGTATCACCAAGGCCTCGCTGTCGACCGAATCGTTCATCTCCGCAGCCTCCTTCCAGGAGACTACGCGGGTACTGACCGAGGCGGCCGTTACCGGCAAGCGCGATTACCTGCGCGGCCTGAAGGAAAACGTGGTCGTGGGTCGTCTGATCCCGGCCGGTACCGGTCTGGCCTATCACAGCGAGCGCAAGCGCAAGCGTGATGCCGACAAGCCGGTCCGCGTGAGTGCCGATGAGGTCGAAGCGGCGCTGACCGAGGCGCTGAACTCCAGCGGCAACTGAGTGCCAGGCCCCGACGCGAGTCGGGGGCTGCCTTGACGGTGTGCGAGAAGCTCTTTAGACTCTCGTACCCCTAATTTGGCGGGGCTTTGCGCCCTGCCATTTTTCGTTTGTGTCGAAAGACAACAGTGGAGCTAGTAGATGGCAACTATCAACCAGCTGGTACGTCAGCCGCGTAAGCGCGTCGTCGAAAAGAGCGACGTCCCTGCGCTGCAAAACTGCCCGCAACGCCGTGGCGTGTGCACCCGTGTGTACACCACCACGCCGAAGAAACCGAACTCCGCACTGCGTAAAGTGTGCCGTGTTCGTCTGACCAATGGCTTCGAAGTCGCCTCGTACATCGGCGGTGAAGGCCATAACCTGCAAGAGCACAGCGTTGTGCTGATCCGTGGCGGTCGCGTCAAGGACCTTCCGGGTGTGCGTTACCACACCGTGCGCGGTTCGCTGGATACCTCGGGTGTCAAAGACCGTAAGCAGGGTCGTTCCAAGTACGGCGCCAAGCGTCCGAAGTAAGCATATTTCTATTTATTTGAGTCGATAAGAGTAAGGTCGGGCGTGCTCTGTCACCGTCCCGAGCTAACCTGAAGACCGTTTTGAGGGCTTATCAATGCCAAGACGTCGTGTAGCGGCCAAGCGCGAGATTCTGGACGATCCGAAGTACGGAAGTCTGATCCTGGCCAAGTTCATGAACCACGTGATGGAGAGCGGCAAAAAAGCTGTTGCCGAGCGTATCGTTTATGGTGCTCTGGACAAGGTCAAAGAGCGCAAGAATGGCGACCCCCTGGAAATCTTCGAAAAAGCACTCGACGCCATCGCTCCGCTGGTCGAAGTGAAGTCCCGCCGCGTAGGTGGTGCGACTTACCAGGTTCCGGTCGAGGTTCGTCCGTCCCGTCGCAACGCGCTGGCCATGCGCTGGCTGGTAGATGCCGCCCGCAAGCGTGGCGAAAAATCCATGGCGCTGCGTCTCGCTGGTGAATTGCTGGATGCGTTCGAAGGCAAAGGCGCTGCCGTGAAGAAGCGTGAAGACGTGCACCGTATGGCTGAGGCTAACAAGGCCTTCTCGCACTACCGCTTCTAATTTCAGCGAAAACAACTTTGCGAGGGCTTTATGGCTCGTACAACACCGATCAATCTCTACCGTAACATCGGTATTTGTGCGCACGTGGATGCGGGTAAAACCACTACCACCGAGCGCGTGCTGTTCTATACCGGTGTCAACCACAAAATGGGTGAGACCCATGACGGCGCCTCCACCACCGATTGGATGGTTCAGGAGCAGGAGCGTGGTATTACCATTACCTCGGCAGCTGTTACTGCGTTTTGGCAGGGCTCAGAGAAGCAGTACAAGAGCCATCGCGTAAACGTTATCGACACCCCCGGTCACGTGGACTTCACCATTGAAGTGGAGCGTTCGCTGCGCGTGCTTGACGGCGCCGTCGTGGTGTTCTGTGGTACTTCCGGTGTGGAGCCGCAGTCCGAAACCGTATGGCGTCAGGCCAACAAGTACGGTGTGCCGCGTATCGTCTACGTGAACAAGATGGACCGCCAGGGCGCAAACTTTATTCGTGTCGTCGAGCAGATCAAGAAGCGTCTGGGGCATACCCCGGTACCGCTGCAGCTGCAGATCGGTTCCGAGGAGAACTTCGTCGGGCAGGTCGACCTGCTCAAGATGAAGGCTATCTACTGGAACGAAGACGACAAGGGCATGACCTTCCGTGAGGAAGAGATCCCTGCGGAGCTGCAGGCTCAGGCTGAGGAATATCGCTCCAACCTGGTTGAGGCGGCTGCCGAAGCCAACGAAGAGCTGATGAACAAGTATCTGGAAGAGGGTGATCTGTCCCTCGAAGAGATCAAGGCTGGTCTGCGTCAGCGCACCATCGCCTGTGAGATCGTTCCGGCTGTTCTGGGTTCCTCGTTCAAGAACAAGGGCGTTCCCCTGGTTCTGGATGCGGTGATCGACTTCCTGCCAGCGCCGACCGACATTCCGCCGATTCAGGGTGTCAACCCGGATGACGAGGAAAAGACCGACGAGCGTGAGGCTTCCGATGATGCTCCGTTCTCGGCGCTTGCATTCAAGATCGCGACTGACCCGTTCGTCGGTACCCTGACGTTTGCTCGGGTGTATTCGGGCGTGTTGAGTTCCGGTGACTCCGTCATCAACTCGGTGAAGGGTAAGAAAGAGCGCGTGGGTCGTATGGTGCAGATGCACGCCAACCAGCGCGAAGAGATCAAGGAAGTGCGTGCTGGTGATATCGCGGCGCTGATTGGCATGAAGGACGTCACCACGGGTGACACCCTGTGTGACATCGACAAGCCGATTATCCTCGAGCGTATGGACTTCCCGGAGCCGGTGATTCACGTTGCCGTCGAGCCGAAGACCAAGGCCGACCAGGAAAAGATGGGTGTTGCGCTGGGTCGTCTGGCTCAGGAAGATCCGTCCTTCCGTGTGCGGACTGATGAGGAAACCGGTCAGACCATCATCGGTGGTATGGGTGAATTGCACCTGGACATCATCGTTGACCGTATGCGTCGCGAGTTCAACGTCGAGGCCAACATCGGTAAGCCGCAGGTTGCCTATCGCGAGATGATTCGCAACAAGTGCGAGATCGAAGGCAAGTTCGTTCGTCAGTCCGGCGGTCGTGGCCAGTTCGGTCATTGCTGGATCCGCTTCGAACCCTCCGACGAAGGTCAGGAAGGTCTGGAGTTCAAGAACGAAGTCGTTGGTGGTGTGGTTCCGAAGGAATACATCCCGGCTATCCAGAAGGGCATCGAAGAGCAGATGAAGAACGGTGTTCTCGCCGGCTATCCGCTGCTCGGCCTGAAGGCGACCGTGTTCGATGGTTCCTACCACGATGTCGACTCCAACGAAATGGCGTTCAAGATCGCCGCTTCCATGGCGACCAAGCAGCTCTCTCAGAAGGGTGGCGCGGTACTGCTCGAGCCGATCATGAAGGTCGAGGTAGTGACTCCTGAAGACTACATGGGCGATGTGATGGGTGACCTGAACCGTCGTCGCGGTCTGATCCAGGGTATGGAAGATTCCGTATCGGGCAAGGTTATTCGTGCGGAAGTGCCGCTGGGCGAGATGTTCGGCTATGCAACTGACGTGCGTTCCATGTCCCAGGGGCGCGCGAGCTACTCCATGGAATTCTCCAAGTACTCCGAGGCTCCGTCGAACATCGTCGAAGCTATTGTCAAAAAACAAGGTTGATTCAGCCCTTTAAGTAAGAGGTTTACTGTCGTGGCTAAGGAA
>NZ_JAMOHV010000022.1 GCF_024448505.1 Stutzerimonas degradans | reverse complement strand
CTTCGCGTAAAGCAGGCACTCGACATTGCTGTCGCGACCGGTGATCTGCTGGCGGTCGACAAGAACGGCAAAACAAGGCGTCGAAAAGGCACAAGCATCAAGTCGACAGATATCCTGATAGCGCCCCCGCAAAGACCCATCTTCTTCGTGCCACCTCTGAAGAAATCCAGTTCAGAAAACTGAGAGGGGCGGCATCGCTCTTCGGGTGGGCGGTTCGCCTCCAACGGTAGAGGTACCGGCATGATACAAGCAGTAGTTTTCGATGTGTTTGGCACGCTTCTCCAGATAGGTGAGCGCCGCCATCCTTTCCGCCAACTGATGCAGAACCTGCGGCTTCAGGGCAAAACACCAAGGCCGGATGACGCACGGACTCTGATGACTCGAAATCTGGGCTTGGCTGGAGCTGCCGATTATTTCGGTGCGCAGTTGAGCAACTCTGAGTTAGCTAGCCTTGAAAGCGACCTTTTCACCGAGCTGGCCAGCGTTCGCCTTTTCGATGATGCGTTGGAGTCGCTAAATCAGCTAAAGGACGCCGGCCTGAATCTCGCGTTGTGCTCCAATCTCGCAGCCCCATATGCGATTCCGGCCAAACTGTTACTGCCGTCGTTCGATGTTTACGGATGGAGCTTTGAGGTTGGGACAATAAAGCCTGAGCCCGCAATCTATCGTCAGATGATCGAACAGCTTGGCTGCGAAGCCTCCGCTATCGCAATGATCGGTGACACGTTGCAAGCCGATATGCTTGGTCCAATTGGGCAAGGCATGCGGGGCTACCACCTACAGCGTGAAGGAAAAGCCGATCAGTGCGGCTTCGTCTCGCTGATGGACTTTGCAGCCCACGTTCTGCAATACCCACCATCCGCCAACGGCTAAAGCGGCGTCGCCAGTTTTAGCTGACGCCGCTAGACCCGGATGGCTTACAGGCATGAAGACACCCTTTTTCTGTAACGGGAGCTCCTTCAACCCTTGAGCGCCAGAATACGCCGAGCGCCGTTGAGAACGATGAATCCCACGACGGTACCGATAATCAGGTCTGGGTAGTTGGACCCAGTCCAAGCGACGAGCGCTCCGGCGACTATGACGCCCATGTTGATGACCACATCATTGGCGGAGAATATCCAGCTCGCTTTCATGTGAGCACCACCTTCCCGGTGTTTGGAAATCAGCAGCAAACAACCCGTGTTGGCGAGCAATGCCAGGAACGCGACGGCCATCATTATCAGCGACTCGGGCTCGCTGCCGAATATAAAGCGTCTGATCACCTCTACGAGCACGCCGAGGGCCAAAATCAGCTGGAGCACACCAGCAAGGTGTGCAGCACGCACCTGCAGATTGACGCTGCGCCCAACCGCATAAAGGGCCAGGCCGTACACTGCCGCGTCAGCGAACATGTCGAGCGAATCGGCAATCAGACCCGCGGACCTGGCAATCAGGCCAGCAGTCATCTCTACCACGAACATGAAGGCGTTGATGCCTAACAGTAAACGTAGGGAGCGGGATTCCTGTGTAGAGTTCGCCGGATTCTCGGCGGCTTTGATCATCTCAGGGTCTGCCGCGACAGTTTTCTGAAGAGTGGCGCCTAGCCCTAACGTCGCCAGCTTTTTGGTTATGGGCTCAACGGCACTGTCATGCATGACATCTAACCGACGGTCCGACAGATCAAAAGTCAGCTTCCGAACTCCGTCCAAACCATTCAGCGCCAAGCGGATCATTCGCTCTTCTGATGGACAATCCATCTTGGGCACGGCGTAAACACTGACCCATTGCCCCGTCGTATCGGAAGGGTTTTGCATATCGGCATCAGCGGCTGGTGTCGCATCGCAGCCGCAGGGACCATCGGACTTGCTCATGATACGGCTCCACTTGAAATCGAAGATGGGATCATTAAAAGCCTTATAGCTACTATAAGGTCAATAACGCAGAGCCGATGAGGATTCACACGATGCGCATTGGTCAGTTAGCAAGGCTAATAGGGATTGATACACAGACGATCCGCTTCTATGAGCAGCAGGGCTTGTTGCCACCGCCTGATCGCCAGGCGAACGGCTATCGTGTCTACACCGAGAAGCATGGCGAGCGGCTAGCTTTCATCCGGCGCTGCCGAATCTTGAATCTGTCACTTCCAGAGATTCACGCACTCCAAAGCTACCAGGATGACCCTCGCCAGCCTTGTACGGCCGTCAATGCCTTACTCGATGATCACATTTCTCAAGTCAGATCCCAGATAACCGCTCTGCAATCACTCGAACGACAACTCGTTTCACTGCGGGCTAATTGCAACGATGGGCGGGAAGTTGAGGCTTGCGGCATTCTCGCCGGAATTAGCGAGGACGCATGCATTAAATGAACGGCGTTGGGGCTTGCGGGCCTGGTTACCCGGCCAACGCGCATGCCCTCGAAATGGTTGTTTGTCCCTGTGGTTTTTGCCCCTTCGTAGTGATGGCTGTCTCCGTGCGGTATCACTTTGAGTCAGGCCTGCCGAGGAAACGTGAGTTCAAACGTGGTCCGACCGTCTTTGCTGGCGACGGCCACGTGGCCTTTGTGGAGGTTCATCACTGAGCGGACAATCGCTAGCCCCAATCCTGCCCCGCGAGGTTGTATGCCGTTAACGCGGTAAAAGCGGTCGAACAGATGTGGGAGATGATCCGATTCGATAGTCGCGCCATGATTGGTGACAGCCAGCGAGACGATGTCTACGTCCTCCTCAAGGATCTTAAGTTCGACCGTACTGCCAGTATTTGAATGCCGCAGCGCGTTGGATAGCAGGTTGGAAATGGCCCGCTGGACCATAAGTCGATTTCCCAAAATCATGGCATCGCCCGTTACTGTCGTAGCGACTCCCGCTTCTTCGGCAAGGACTTCGAAGTATTCACATACGCGCCTCGCCTCGCTTCCTAAAGATAATTGTTCGAGCTTCAGTGCTGGGCTGGCGTGGCTGGCCTGGGCGAGAAACAGCATGTCTGACACGATTCGATCCATGCGTTCGAGTTCTTCAACCGACGACTCGATCACCTCCCGATAATGCTCCTTGCTTCGCTCACGCACCAAAGTCACCTGCGCCTTGCCTATCAGGTTGTTCAGCGGAGTTTTTAACTCATGAGCCACATCGTCCGAGAATTGTGACAGTTGCTGAACGCCGTCATCGAGTCGATGAAGCATTACGTTGAGGCTGTGCGCCAATGCCTGGAGCTCTTGCGGAAGCCGATCGGTGCGGATTCGAGGTGATAGATCCTGTGTAGATACCTTAGTCGCCAAGGCCCGGAACTTGCGAAGCGGCCGCAAGCCATTTTGGGCGATTAGCCATCCAGCCAATCCGATCAATATCAGTAGCATCGGCACGGTCACTAAGGCCGAGCGCAGGAATGCAGCCACCAGCCGTTGATCGGCACTGCGATCTTGCGAAAGTAAAAGCGTCATTGGAGCCAGTCCCGGGACTTGGATTTGCTTGCGCCCGGTTAGCATCTGCACGCCATCTTTCGTTGTCCAGCCAAGATAGTCGCCGTCCCTGCTCACGAGATCCAGCTGCTGCGGCGCATTGGCGAATCGGCCGATACTGAAAATGGGTGATTTCGCTGTATCGCCGATGACCGTAATCGAAAGGTTGTCATGGCCGAGTACGGTATCGCTCAATGCGTGTTGCCAGGAGCGGCCCATACGGGCTTTGGTGTCTTCGAGGAGTCCATGATCGATCTGAGAGAGCTTGGCCGTCACTTCCTCCTGGGCGCGCAGTTCCAGTTGGCGCACCAGTACCCAGTAGCTCAGTGCAATCAGCAGCGCGACCAAAGCGGCGCCGGTCAGTGTGATTTGAAGCGCGAGACGCGATGCGAGGCTGAGTGGCTTCAAGGCCGCGCCTCCAGCACGTAGCCCACACCCCGGATGGTGTGTATCAGGCGATCGCCGAAGGGTTCGTCCACTTTCATCCGCAGGCGACGAATCGCAACATCCACCACATTGGTATCGCAGTCGAAATTGATGTCCCACACCATGGCAGTTATTTCCGTACGCGTGAGGACTTCGCCAGTCCGGCGCATGAGCAGATGCAATAACGCAAATTCTTTGCTGGTGAGGTCGATACGCTGACCGCTCCGGTAAGCCCTATGCCGGGCCGGGTCCAGTTCGAGGTCGGCTACACGCAGGTTGCTCGGAAGTGTGACTGCCTCGCCTCGCCGCAACAGTGTCCGGATACGGGCAAGCAGCTCGGGGAACTGGAACGGCTTGACCAGATAGTCGTCGGCGCCCGATTCCAAGCCGCGGACTTTTTGCTCTAAGCGGCCATTGGCAGTCAGCATGATGACGCGTGTCTGCTTACGCCGCCTGATGAGTTCGAGAACCTCCCACCCATCCATGGTTGGCAGATTCACATCTAGCAGCACGATGTCATAGTCGTTCTGCAGTGCCAGGTGAAACCCATCGAGGCCATCACTTACGCAATCGACCAAGTAACCACATTCGATAAGACCCTGCTGCAAGTATTCCGCAGCGTTGATCTCGTCTTCGACAACCAGGATGCGCATGTTTTGAGGTAACTCGGCAAGGAGGTGCGCGGTAAGCGGAACCAAAAAAATCCATGTAGTAACTAGGTCAAGACGAAAGCGGCTTGGCTCTAGCGTGAAAGGCAGAGGCGAAAAGATCTGCCCAGGGAAGCGGGAAGCACTTTAACGCGGTAAAAGCCTTGTGAGGGCTATCTTGCGAATTTGTAATCTACCGGTCATTTGGTTGACCCGCAGCGCGAGCGGGTGCACCAAACGAAAAAAGGCGCCCTGATGGGCGCCTGAAACACATCTTCAAACCAAGGGAGCAAAACTAAAGAAGATGTGGTGTTGCTCATGGTGTTTCACAAGATCGAGAGAGGGTACTCGGCGATGAATCGGACCTCATCGAGGTCGGACTCGAAAGCAGTCGCCCGCGTGGTAGCCTGGCGCACCCGCAGAGACAAATCCTTGAGAGAGCCAGTCTGTACAACGTAGCGGGCTTCGACGTCGCGTTCCCAGCGGTTCTGTCCCGTCAGCGGCGCACCGTTATCGTCTTGGCGCATGTACACCTCGTTCGCGTTGCTGTAATCGGCGCCCCAACCGCGGGCGTAGCGGGTCATGAAAGTAAGCCCGGGTATGCCGTACTCCGCCATGTTCAGGTCGTAGCGCAGCATCCAGGACTGCTCTTTAGGTGAGTTGAAATCACTGTACTGAATGGAGTTGTTCAGGTAGATCGAGTCCGCCTGGCGCAAGTAGTCAAAGTCGTTGTTACCGTTGTTTCGCTGATACGACGCCGTGACGGTGTGCGCGCCGAAGGCGACACCCAGGCTGGAGCTCCAGATGTTGTTGTTGAACTCGCCCAGCAACTCACGGCCTTCGTCGGTTGCCTTGTAATAGTTGAAGCTGGCCAGCAGCGCGACGATATCGGAGAGCGGATAGGTGGCCGACGCACCGAAGTAATGCTGGTTCCAGGCATCTTTGAGGCGGCTGGTGTACAGGCTAAGACTGATATTTTCATTCACGCTGTAGTCACCGCCTGCGTAGCCGAGCCAAGGCGCGTCTACGCCCCCGCCGTAGAAGGTGACGAAGTCTTCGTTCATGTTACTGGTGTTGGGCTGGCTCATCGCGTGCAAGCGGCCTCCCTGAAGGGTGAGGTCGTCCAGCGAGTTGTTCACAACGGTGACACCCTTGAAAGACTCCGGCAGCAGCCGAGAGTCGCCGAAGTGCACGACAGGTGTAGTGGGAAATACATCGCCGGCCTTGATCTCGGTGTCCAGCAAGCGTGCTTTCACCGCGCCCCCCACCCGTGTGAAGTCATCCTCAGGATCGCCAGCGCTGTCGTGGGGAAGCAGGTCGATGCTGCCGCCCACACCGGAGCGCCCCGAACCGGAGTCGAGCTTGAGGCCGAGCATGGCGAAAGCGTCGAAGCCAATCTCTACCGAGCCTTGGGTATATCCGGACTCGAAGAAGGCCATCAATCCGTGGGCCCATTCCTCGGAGTAGCCATTGCCGGCGGCACTCTCACCGTCGCGAAAATCCCGATTGAAATAGAAGTTGCGATTTATCAGCGATAGCGTGCTGCCTTCGATGAAGCCCTCGGCTGTTTCCGATTGGGCAAAGACCGGGGCGCTGCCCAATGCCAGTGAAAGGGCTGTCAGCGAAAAAACGGCCTTTTTGCTCATGATGATGCTCCTTATGTACGGCAGGTCAGTGCTCGAATGACGCCTTTCGCCTTTTTGTTTTTAGCGCTTGGCCATGTTCTTCCCCTAGAGATGACGGCAGGATTAGCGGCAAATGACTATTTTGTAATCTGAGGAAGCCCAATCGCGCACTCCTTCGATTACAGATTTGTAATGTTGCGGTCACCAGGTCGTTATCCACACTTATTTAAAGTCACCACCCCATAGCCATCAGCTATCTCGCCGGCTTGGCAAGGCTGATAAAAACGCTTTCGTGTATTTGTCTACTAAATTCAGGGCGAATCACTATCGCAGTAGAGGCGCATGTGTTTCGCGTCTTGGCGGGGGTAGTTCTTATGATTGGATTCGACATCTAAACCAGGAAGTCATCGTTTTGCCTTGGATGAGAAAAATAGTTTTGCTGATGTTGCTAGCCTTGTTCCCATTGCAATCATCATGGGCAGTTGTTAGCACGAGCTGCAGTCATGAGGATGGTTCGGCAGCAAATCATCTTGGACATCACGAACATCCGCACGAGTCTCTGGGTACTGACGAGGAAGGATCGTCAAAAGCCGCAAAAAAAATCAGTCTGGATGGAGACTGTGTCTTTCATGGCGACCATATCAAGCCGCTTATAACGAAAGGGATCTGTCCTGGTTCGGTATTATCAATGAGCTTGAAACCGTTTCCTTCTGCTAGCTACGCATCGGCTGAAGCGGGGCGTCCTGAGAAACCTAATTGGCGCATCGGTGCAAAACCGGTGGGACGCCAAAGTAACCAGTAAGCGCCATTTATCTGTATCTGACGTCTCACCGAACCTTCCCTTTTTTTAGGAGATTTCGGTGCGAAAAGCTCTTTTCTCGCTGGGGTTGACGACGTTGTCGTGCAATCTCGCCTTTGCGCAACCCTTAGAGTTGCCGACCTTCACACAGACCTTACCTGTCAGTGTGTCAAATACCTTCCCCGTTGAGTCTGTCGACTCCATAAGCTTTGTACGCGCCTTGGAACTCGCTAGCTCTGCAAGCCCTGAACTGGCTGCTGCAAGACGTGAGCTGGCTGCTTCTCGCGCATTGATTAGCCAAGCAGGAGCACGTCCGAATCCAATATTGTCCGCTAGCCAGGAGGGAATCCGGGGCGATGCCCCGGAGACCACGCTTGAACTGAGCCAAGAAATAGAGCTGGGTGGTAAACGTTCGGCTCGTATTGAGGCAGCGCAACGCGCCATGGACGTAGCGGCCGCCGACCTACAGGACGCCCAAGCTCGACTGAGGGGGGCAGTGATGGGTGCATACTACGATGTGCTTACTGCTCAAGAACGGCTGGACCTCGCTCAGGCTGCTTCAAAGCTTGCGAAGCAAGCTGTGAACGTTGCCAATCGACGTGTGAGGGCCGGCATGGTCTCTCCCGTAGAGGAAACCCGGGCGCGGGTTGCGGCTACTGGAGTGCAAGTAGAGCTTGCCCAGGCCACAGCTGAACTCGAAGCTGCGCGCACTCGGCTGGCGGCCAACTGGGGAAATCCACAGCCACGCTTTGAGCGAGTAAAAGAGCCGGTAGAGGCAGTGCCTCCTCTTCCCGAGCTAGCTGAGCTTTATAGCCGTTTGAACGATTCCGCCCAACTAACCCGCGCGCGTCGGGAGGCTGAAAGACGTCGGGCTGCGTTGGAGCTGGAAAGGACGAATCGCTTTTCTAACGTGACGGTTAGCGTAGGTGCCCAACGCTCAGATGAATATAACGGCACGCTGGGACTGGTGAGTATCTCGATGCCCCTGCCGTTGTTTGATCGAAACCAAGGCAACATCGGAGCAGCACAGGAACGGGCCTACCAGGCGCAGGACGAGCTTAACGCCGTCCATATACGCCTGAAAAGCGAACTTTCCCAAGCGCACATGCGGCTGCGCACTGCTCGCCAGCAGTTCGAACTGTTGCGCAACGACATGCTCCCCAGTGCCCAAAGCGCTTATGAAGCTGCCAGCAAGGGGTTCGAACTAGGAAAGTTCACCTTCCTTGACGTACTGGATGCTCAACGCACGCTTTTCCAAGCCCGCTCTCAGTATCTGTCTGCGCTCTCGCAAGCTAACCAGGCGGCGGCGGAAATCGCCCGAATCGTCGGCGATGGGTCGGCCGTTATCACCTCGGCCACTCAGCCATAAGGAATCCATATGAAAAGTAAATCGAATACATCTTCCTTGGCTGGTCACAAGAAGCAGATTTTTTGGATCGTCGTCATATTAAGCGTGGCACTTGTGCTTGGCGGATTGCTTCTTCGCAGTAGTCCAGCTGTGCCCGAAGCGGGCGACGCACATAGCGAGCATGGTGACGCATCGGAGCAGGAGGATGAAGGGCATTCGGATGAGGATGCTGAAGCCGAAGGAGATCATGGACATGATGAAGGAGGCGCCGATAGCGATCACGAGGTCGGTGCGGCAGAGAAAGATGAGCATGAAGATGAGCCCGAGGGAGCGGAGCACACTGAAACAGCAGAGGTAGAACTCTCAGAGACACAAATCCTAGCCGCCGGCATTTCACTGGCAACTGCTGAGCCCGCAAAGATACAAAGCGCAATCGAGCTGCCAGGTGAAATTACGTTTAACCAGGATCGTACAGCGCAAGTTGTGCCTCGTCTCTCAGGTGTCGTTGAAGCGGTCAAAGTCGATTTGGGCGAACAGGTGAAACAGGGGCAAGTGCTTGCTGTGATCGCGAGTACCGACCTGTCGGAACGTAGAAGCGAGTTCTACGCGGCACAAAAACGTCTTGCATTGGCTCAGAAAACCTATCGACGCGAAAAGGAGCTGTGGGAAGAGCGTATTTCTGCAGAACAGGATTATTTACAGGCACAACAGGCTCTACGGGAAGCAGAGCTGACGGTTGCGAATGCAAAAGCACAGCTACAAGCGCTTGGTAGTGATGCTGGCAAGCCAGACGCATTGAGCCGCTACGAACTCAGGGCGCCGTTCGATGGGATGATCGTTGAGAAGGACATCACGCTCGGTGAGTCAGTCAATACCGACGACCAGATATTCATCATTTCCGATCTCTCTACCGTTTGGGCAGATATCAGCGTTCCTGCCAATGCACTCAGCGCGGTACGAGTCGGCAGCAACGCGGTTATCGAAGCCACAGCATTCGAGTCCAGTGCCAATGGCACCGTTTCTTATGTCGGCTCACTTGTTGGTCAGCAAAGCCGCGCCGCTACCGCCCGGGTCACGCTTCCGAACCCGGAAGGTGTTTGGCGTCCCGGCCTGTTCGTCAAAGTGCGGGTAGGCTCTGGCGGAGTGTCCGTGCCGGTTGCAGTCAAGCCCGATGCGATCCACACGTTGGAAGATAATCCGGTGGTGTTTGTACGGACCGACCATGGCTTTGCTGCTCAGCCAATCGTGACTGGTCGCGGCGATAGTGAAGCGGTTGAAATCAAGGAAGGTCTTCAGGCCGGAGTGCGCTATGCCTTGGCCAACAGTTTCATCATTAAGTCCGAGCTTGGCAAAGCCAGCGCCTCGCATGCTCACTGATACGGAGTTATAGACTGTGTTCGAACGTATCATTCGCTTTTCTATAGAGCATCGCTGGCTGGTTTTGCTAGCCGTGCTTGGCATGGCAGCGTTAGGAGCTTACAGCTACCAAAAGCTGCCTATCGATGCTGTCCCTGATATCACCAACGTACAGGTGCAAATCAACACTGCGGCCCCAGGTTATTCCCCGCTGGAAGTGGAGCAGCGCATTACCTACCCGCTCGAGACGGTAATGGCCGGGTTGCCCAAGCTCGAGCAGACCCGTTCCTTGTCTCGATATGGACTTTCTCAGATCACAGTTATTTTTGAGGAAGGCACTGACATCTATTTTGCCCGCCAACTTGTGAATGAGCGCTTGGGAGGGGCCAAAGATCAGCTTCCGGAAGGCGTCACTCCAACACTTGGCCCTATTTCCACTGGGCTTGGCGAAATCTATTTTTGGACGGTTGAAGCTGAGGACGGTGCCACCAAATCGGACGGTACGCCTTATACCTCTGCTGACTTGCGTGAGATTCAAGATTGGATCATCAAACCGCAAGTCCGCAATGTACCAGGCGTAACTGAGATCAATACGATCGGAGGATATGCAAAGGAATATCAGATCGCCCCCAACCCAGACACTTTGCGGTCGTTTGGACTAACACTACAAGATTTGATCGAGGCGGTTGAGCAAAACAATAACAATCTAGGTGCCGGATATATTGAAAAACGCGGCGAGCAGTATCTTGTTCGTGCTCCAGGACAAATGCAATCAGTAGAGGACATCCGCAATACCCTTATTAGCAACGTTGACGGTACCCCAGTACGTATCCGCGACGTTGCGACGGTAGAGGTTGGAAAGGAGCTCCGTACTGGCGCAGCCACCGAGAATGGCCGCGAAGTGGTTCTAGGTACGGCTTTCATGCTTATCGGTGAAAATAGCCGGGTAGTTTCTAGGGCTGTCGATGACAAGATGAAAGAGATAAACCTTTCGCTTCCAGAGGGCGTAAAGGCGATTACTGTCTACGATCGAACTGTACTCGTAGACAAAGCTATATCCACCGTTAAGAAGAACCTCACTGAGGGTGCCATTCTTGTTGTGGTTATACTTTTTCTCTTCTTGGGCAATATCCGTGCGGCGATCCTAACCGCACTTGTTATACCGCTGGCGATGCTCTTTACGTTCACCGGCATGGTAGCCAACGAGGTCAGCGCCAACCTGATGAGCTTAGGCGCATTGGATTTCGGCATCATTATCGATGGTGCCGTGGTGATTGTTGAGAACTGCGTGCGTCGACTTGCTCACGCTCAGTCCCATCACGGGCGGGCATTAACGCTGTCCGAACGGCTTCATGAAGTGTTCGCTGCGGCAAAGGAAGTGCGTCGGCCTCTACTCTATGGGCAGCTGATCATTATGATCGTATATCTGCCGATATTCGCCCTTACAGGGGTAGAAGGTAAGATGTTCACGCCCATGGCGTTTACCGTAGTGACAGCGCTATTCGGGGCGATGATTCTCTCGGTGACGTTCGTCCCGGCAGCCGTTGCGCTCTTTATCGGCAAGCGTGTTACAGAGAAGGAAAACTTTCTAATCCGCAATGCTAAACGGGCCTACGCACCTGCATTCGATGCGGTGATGTCCAACAAGCCAGTAGTGCTCACCTTTGCCGTTGTTGCAGTTGTACTTTCCGGCCTCGTAGGGGCACGTATGGGCAGTGAATTCGTGCCTAGCCTCAACGAGGGGGACTTCGCTATCCAAGCCCTTCGTGTACCGGCTACCAGCCTTAGTCAGTCTGTCGAGATGCAGCAGCAGCTGGAGCGAAAGCTCATGGATGAGTTTCCGGAGATCGAGCGGATTTTTGCGCGCACAGGCACTGCGGAGGTGGCATCCGATGCCATGCCTCCAAACATCTCTGACGGGTACGTCATGCTGAAGCCACAAGAGCAGTGGCCGGATCCAGGCAAGTCGCGCGACGAACTCTTAAGCGAGGTCCAAGCATCCGCCGCTGAGTTACCGGGCAATAACTACGAGTTTTCCCAGCCTATTCAGCTGCGTTTCAACGAGTTGATTTCCGGTGTTCGTGCCGCTGTAGCCGTGAAAATCTATGGTGATGACATGGAGGTTCTTAACAGCACGGCGGCGGAAGTGTCCGAGGTGCTAGGACAAGTACCAGGCGCCTCCGAGGTTACGGTCGAGCAAACGACTGGCCTTCCTATGCTCACGATTGATATCGATCGCGATCAAATCGCACGATACGGCCTGAGTTTAGATACTGTACAGCAAGCGGTTGCAGTAGCCATCGGGGGCCGAGAGGTAGGCACCTTGTTTCAAGGAGACCGGCGTTTCGATATCGTAGTTCGTTTACCGGACGAGATACGAAGCGATCTCGCCGCAATTGAGCGGCTCCCAATTGCCCTTCCAAGGGAATTAAACAGCGCCATAAGTTATATCCCCCTCGGCGAGGTGGCCACTCTGGATTTGGCCCCCGGTCCGAATCAGATCAGTAGAGAGGAAGGGAAACGGCGAATTGTCGTTAGTGCAAACGTCCGTGGTCGGGACATTGGATCATTCGTATCTGAGGCAGAACAGAAAATCCAGGCCCAGGTAGATATCCCGTCAGGTTATTGGATCGACTGGGGCGGTACCTTTGAGCAGCTTGAATCTGCAACGAAGCGGCTGCAGATTGTCGTCCCTGTGGCGCTGCTCCTGGTGTTCATTCTGCTTTTCATGATGTTCAACAATGTCAAAGACGGCTTGTTGGTGTTTACAGGGATTCCATTTGCGCTCACCGGAGGCATTGTTGCGCTGTGGCTGAGAGATATCCCATTGTCCATTTCAGCAGGAGTTGGCTTTATTGCTCTGTCGGGCGTCGCCGTTCTAAATGGCCTGGTAATGATCTCCTTCATCCGTAGCCTACGGGAGCAAGGTTTACCTCTGGGCACCGCGATCCGCGAGGGCGCTCTGACCCGGCTACGGCCGGTATTGATGACAGCCTTGGTGGCTTCACTCGGGTTCGTTCCGATGGCCTTGAATGTGGGTACCGGTGCAGAGGTACAGCGCCCCCTTGCGACGGTGGTGATCGGGGGGATTCTCTCCTCAACGGTGCTAACGCTATTGGTACTGCCGTTGCTCTACCAGCTGGCTCATCGGCGCGAAGACGAATTGGAGGAGCAAGAAATCGCGTTGGCCGCTGACAGAACAAGCTAGAGATTGGATGGCGGCACACAACGCCCCGTTCTTGCTAGCTCGCGAGAACGGGGCGTGTTGGTTTCGGAGTGCTAAGATTCAGCGGCGGCGCAGCGGGCAGCAAAGCCTTTATAGCGTAGGTCTAATGCATCTAAACGGTGAATAGAAAGGGTGCTCAGCGCTTAGTGCGTATGACTCCGCGCTACATACGCCTCCTCGGCTGATGGCTTTCACCCACGGTGAGCTGACGAAAGATTATGCAAGCAGCGGCTGACCTGCCCCGGGCGGCAGCACGGGCGATAGCTACGAAAACGCCCTGGCTGGAACGATCAGCGGGCTTTACAAGGCCGAGCTGACACCTTCAATCATGGACGAACCGCGAGGCCGTTGAGATGGCGACCCTGACGTGGATGCGTTGTACGCCACCAGCGTCTGTTCAGCTCAATCGGATATGCTCTTGCGAACGCTAATAACAGACAGATCAGGCGATAGCGGCCTGACTTAACGAAACGGCCTATAAAGGCCGGGGCGATTCGCTGGTAGCGATGTTGCGGGCAAGTGATGGACACAAAAAAGCGCCCCGAAGGGCGCTTAGAGTACAACTGCTTCCAACGGTGCTTGGAAGCTGCCGGCGGCGGATATCGTTCAGATATTAAGCGGTTAGTCAGCTTTGGTTTCTTTCTTAATTTCCGTGTTGTTCTGATCTTGGCGAATATCATTAACCTTCAACTCGTTTGCTTTTTTTTCGGCGGATTCGGTTCCGTGAATTCGCTTTTGATCTGCTCGGAATTTTTCATTAAATTTCATTGAACGGTCGTATCCATCTCCTGCATAAGACGATGCGGAGCCGAAAATTACCAAACCAACAACAATAGCTTTCAACAGATTCATAGGGCAGTCCTCGCTAAATTCAAAGGTGGCTTGCTGAGCTTTCTCGGTGAGCTCTACAGGTTCGAATGAATTTTGCCTGACTGAAGCTAACAGCAGCATGAGCCAAGCATTACATTATTGAAATGTAATGCTTCCATTGTGGAGTGACATGAGCGCCTTGCTTCGTCATTGCAGCAACAAGGCGCACCAATCTGCAAGGGGCTTGAGCCTACGACAAAATTGATTGGAAGATTACATTTTTGTCATCTTCAGATCATGGCACCGCATAATCCATATCATTAGCGAGCAACGTCGTTTATCGTTTGAGAGAGATCGACCTGTTGTCGGCGAGTTAAAGACGATAACGCACGAACTCGCTCGAGGGTGGTCGCATTTTCTGTCAGTGTGGCTTGGAGGGCCAGATGGTATAGGCGCTAGTATTTTTATTATCTCTTATGGGCGGTCGTTTGGCTCCCCTATTTTTCTTACGCTAGTTTTTAAGGAGCGGTAAAAATATGGCTCACGAACATAACCATAACACCGAAGCCATGGGTGATAAGCGTTTAATCGCAGCTATTGGCGTTAATACTACACTAACTCTGGCACAAGTTGTTGGCGGGATACTTTCTGGGAGCTTATCGCTCATAGCGGATGCACTACACAACTTGAGCGATGCTGCATCACTGGTTATTGCGCTCATCGCACGTAAGATCGGCCGCAAACCGCCAGATGCTTTTAAAACCTTTGGCTACCGACGCAGTGAAACCATAGCGGCTTTGATTAACTTGGTCACGCTGATTATCGTTGGTCTCTACCTCATCTACGAAGCTATAGGTCGGTTTTTTTCCCCACAGCCCATTGAAGGATGGACAGTGGTCGTGGTGGCGGGAATAGCCTTGATTGTAGATATCGCTACGGCCTTGCTCACCTACACAATGTCTAAGAATAGCATGAATATAAAGGCGGCATTCTTGCACAACGTGTCGGATGCGTTGGCCTCCGTCGGCGTTATTATTGCCGGAACATTGATCCTCCTGTATGGCTGGTATTGGACAGATACTGTCCTGACGCTGATGATTGCTGGTTACGTGCTATGGCAGGGCTTTAGCATGCTACCTAAAACCATTCACTTGTTGATGGAGGGCGCGCCAGAAGGAGTTTCCATCGCCGACATAATCAATATCATGGAACATGTAAACGACGTTGTGAGTGTTCACCACGTACACGTATGGGAAATCGCTGAGCATACAATCGCACTGGAAGCACATGTTGTCATCAAGAAGGCTAGCCTGCCCGATATTGAACGAGTAAAGACTGATTTAAAACGAGTACTTCATGAGCAATTCAAAGTCAGCCACTCGACACTTGAAATGGAGCTAGACGGCAGTGTTTGTATCGACACCAGGCAGGCCGACAGTCATCGCAGCGAAGCATAAGCCTGCTTTGCGCTCAACGCTGTTGCTAGACAGTTATCTCGATATCAACGGAGTGAACTTGCGACATCACTCGTTGGCGCTATGTCTTCGACCAGAGACATGCTAGCGGCATGTGGCCAAAGCAGCTCGTCACGAGGAGATCAGGCTAGGTCGTGGCACCTTCGGCAGGCTGCCGCGACGAGCAAGCCCCGCCAGTCGCTACCGCCGCGGACGCTCAGAGCCAGCGGCGGACTCGTGCACGGTAGCGGGCAAATGATTCGCCGAACAATGTTTCCAGCGCCCACTCTTCGGCTGGGATCTGGAAACGGTTCATGTACAGCACGAAAGCAACTACGCCAAGCAGGGTTAGAGGCGAGGCCAAGACCAGCGCCCAAGCCGCCAGGATAATGGCAAAGCCTAAGTACATGGGGTTGCGGCTGTACCGGTAGATGCCAGCCTCCACTAATGCAGAAGCCTGCTGCGGCTGCAATGGATTAACCGTAGTACGCGCGCGGCGAAACGACAGGACGCCGGCGAGGCACACGCCGAGCCCCAGGAGCAGTATTGGCAAAGCGAAGGTCAGGCGCGCGGTCCATGCCAGTTCGAAACCCGGCAATTTGGTTCCCGACAAACCCATCAGCACAGCGATCAGGCCGGCCACGAGCAGCGGTGGCACGCGGTTTTCCAGCGCGCTCATAGTGTCATTCTCGTGCCTTGGCCACTTCGCTGTTCACCAACTGGCGCAGCGGCTCCGGGCCAAACTCGCTGAGCGCACGACCATTGACAAAAAAAGTCGGCGTGCCACGAACCCCAACGGCTTTAACGTCCTGCATGTCCGTTTCCAGCACGGCGTTGACGCCAGGCGTATGCATGTCCTGGCGGGCCTGTTCCAAGTTCAAACCGACGCGCTCTGCAGCAGCCCATGCCTGCGTTACCTTGGGGTCGTCGTGCCAACCGGGTTGGGCTTCCAGCACAGCCCCCAACACTTGTTCATGGAGATTTTGCTTACGCGCCGCCTCCAGCATTCGCGCCACCTCTTCGGAGCCTTGATGGAACAGTACATAGCGCAGCACCAAACGCACGTCTTCCGGGTTCTCGGCGAGGATCTGCTTCACATAGGGGTGGAAGGCGCGGCATGCCTCGCAGGAAGGGTCAAAGAATTCGACGATGGTCACTGGCGCTTGCGCCGGGCCGAACACTGGTGAGTGGAAGCGAACCAACTGGCCGCCGTTCTGTTTGGGTTGTGTCGCGGTCTCTTGGGCTGTCGAACCGGGAGCCTGGGCCTGTTGAGGCGATTGCGAGGGGGAATAGAAGAATGCGGCGGCAGCAAAGACGGCCAGGATCACGACACTGACGATCAGGACCACGGAACGGCGATTCATGGGGTGGTTCTCCGACGGATGATTATGAGCAGGATGGCGATAAGGATAAAAGCGAACAAGGCGAGTGCCGGCAGGGGCACCACGCCGAAGAGGGTCATTCCGGCGCCTGAGCAGGATGGACCAGTGGCCGTGCAGGGCTGGATCGGCTGTGGAATCAGCCCTGCATAGAGCAGCGTGTGAACAAATGCCAGTGCCGCACCGATAGCGGTCAGCGGCAGGGCATAGTGCCAGACGGTGAAATCCGAGCGGTAGCAGGCGATGGCCAGGATCACCGCCAGCGGAAACATGAAGGCACGCTGGAACCAGCACAACACGCAGGGTGCCTGGCCCATCACCTCACCAATGAACAGCGCGGACAGGGTCGATACCAGTGCGACCAGCCAGGTTAGCAGCAGCAGGTTCCAGGGCATGCCTGAAGGTTGAGGATTCATTGCGGTTAACTCCTGGCGATGGCGAGCACTTGCCTCAGACCCGCCATCCAGTTATTTCGAAACATCATGCATCCTCTTATCGGCAGGACTTGTTAGGACCGTTGCGGACTTCGCCCAACGGCAAAGCGAAAAGCAACCAGCCTCAACGCTGGGTTAAATCCGATGCCAGTGGGAGAATGTCGCCCTTGCGCAACAAGGGAAGATATCAGATGTCGCGGGACTGGCTGGAAGAACACCAGATAGCATTTTATTTCGCGGCGGTGGTGGCCGCTGCCATTGCAGGCCTGAGCTCTGCGCAATTCACCGGACTGACGGCCATGGCCATCACACCGGCGATTGCCGTGCTGATGTATGCCATGTTTCTGCAGATTCCTTTTTTGGAGCTGCGAGAAGCTTTTGCCAACCGCCGCTTCGTCGGTGCCTTGTTGCTGGCCAACTTCCTATTGGTGCCATTGATGGTGTGGCTGGTGACGTGGCCGCTCTCATCGAACAAGGCCTTGTTGGTCGGCGCGCTGCTTGTCCTGCTGACGCCTTGTATCGATTACGTGGTGGTCTTCACCCACCTGGGCAAAGGGGACTCTCGTCTGGTGCTCGCGGCGACGCCATTGCTGCTGTTGCTCCAGCTTCTGCTGCTGCCCCTCTACTTGCGGCTAATCCTTGGCCCCGAAGCCGGCACAGTGATCGAGCTGTGGCCCTTCGCAGAAGCCTTCCTGTTACTGATCGTCCTACCCTTGGTAGCGGCTGTGCTCACCGAATTTGGCGGACGCCGATCTCTGCTGCTTCGCGCATGGAGCGCAGGTTGGGCCTGGCTGCCAGTGCCTGCAATGGCCCTGGTTCTAATCGTGGTGGTGGGTTCGCAGATCGCGGCTGTCGTGTACCAACTCGACATCCTGGCGCCGTTGCTTCCGGTATACGGAGCGTTTCTACTACTCGCTCCGGCCCTCGGCGTACTCAGCTCCCGGCTATTTGGCTTGGAGGCTTCTGCCGCACGGGCAGTGGCCTTTAGCTCAGGCACTCGCAACTCGCTTGTAGTGCTTCCCCTGGCCCTAGCGCTCCCGGAGTCCATTCGCGCGCTGGCCGCGGCGGCTGTGATTACTCAGACACTCGTAGAACTGATTGGTGAATTGATCTACTTACGGGCGATTCCAGCCATGGTCAGAAACAGTTGAGCCTCGTCGAAATCGGCGAGAGCGCTCATGCCTCGTGCTGTGGAGCAAGATTGATCAGCGGCGCAATGATGAGCTGAGCGGAGCGCGCCCAAGAAACCAGTGCCTCAAGATCCATCTGTAGAGATTGGGCTTCTGTCCAGATACAAGCACTCTCGGCAGGCACCGTAAGAGCGATGCCCTCAACTATCGTCAGAGCCATCGCATGCAATCTCAGTAGCTCGTCGCGAATGGAGGTGATTCCACCCAGTTCCACCAAGCAGACGTCCAAGCGATCAACCAGCCGGAGCAGTTGAGAGGTGTCGAAGCTGTCGCGCAGGTTTTCCAACGCCACGGCGTCCACTTCGCCGTACGGTGTAAGGCGGAAGGATGCGGGAGGAATGTTGATCATGGCGTTTTCTCGGTATCTAGCTGGCTAGGTCTGATCACCCGCAGCGAGCCGGCAGCTTGTTGGAACACCGAGTCCTTGATCCAGGGCTCCGGTGGCCGGTTTAGCTTGAGGTTGAATTCGCCGAAGCGCTTGAGGTTGCTGGTCAGGTAGAGTGGTTGGGCCCCCTTCAGCATACATAGCGGAACTGGTGTAGACGACTAGCCCTGAGCTAGGCCTTGGGCTTTCAAGCAGCTCCAATGATCGGCACTGAAGTGCTAGGGAGCGGATTACTTCTAAAATTCTGGCTAACACGCTCACACTTAAAAACGCTTCTGGATATGCTGGAAAAAGGCAAGCCAAGCAGGCGAAAAATTGACACTAACTACTTTCAATACAATGGTTATTTCTTGGGATATAACTCTTCTAAAGATAATGCCGGTAAATACGGATTTGAAGAAAGCCCTGCTGAAATCAAGCAAAAAGTGAAAGAGCTTTTACTAATCTAGCTCGGTCGAACAAACTAGGTCTATTGCTCGTTGAGTGATCGTCTCTGAGCATTTTAACTGCTGCCGTTGCTGGCAGCCATGAGTCAAAAATTGCACTCAACGACAGGCAGCTTTTGGCCGCAAGCTGCCGATGAGCGACACCCATGTGTCCAAGATTACGTAACAGATACCTGAGCGTTGACGACGTAAAGGTGGAAACCGCTATCAAAACCAGAGCTAGATACAAACGCTCGATAGCCTAAGGAATTCATGATTGTCCGCTGAAATGACCACATCACCTCAGCGGTCAGCGACCTCAGACCTACGATCCAAGTCTCGCTGATCATTAAGGGCCACGACGTCCGCACGCATTCGAGCAGGCACTGTATCTCTCACCTTTGAAAAGTCAGCATCGCTTGCAGGCTTAACCTTAACCGCTTCTGCACGTCCAAATCTTTTATCGCCATAGCGGCTAATCGAATCGGTAGCCTGGTGCCCCATGACGTATGCCATTTCTATTGCGGACATGCCTGAGGCTTTCAGATTTGAGCCGAACTGGTGACGAAGTGTGTACATACTCGGCACCTTCCTCCTACCGAATAGCTCAGTAGCGACTTGGTGAAGCGCAATGCGTATAGAATCCATACTGCGCGGCTGACATTTAAAAGCAGCGAGAGCGTTTCTCAAGATATTGCAGACGTCTCCATCAGCCTCAAGCGTTCGGCTAGCGCCGCGTAAACCTTTGTGGCTAAGCTTTGCACCAGATATATGGATGCGCCGGCCATCAATGGAAATTCCGTTAAGCTCGCATGGTCGCGCTCCGGTAAGAGATATCACCATTAACGCTCCCGCTTCGACAGGCATATCTCGTTCAGCCAGACACCGTAGCCACGTCTCGAAATCAGCGGAAGAAAGCTTCTGCGGACGTCGCTGTTTTTTCTTTCGCGGCAGATTTAACACAGTGACCGGATTGAGCGTCCGATTGATTTCTTGGGCAGCCCAGAAATTGCCTCGACGCTTTTGATCAAACGCCAAAGCGTTACGTAAGCGCCGATAATAGTCCGGGCGGTAATCAGGAGCCGCCCGAAGCAAAGCACCAATAATATTGAGCTCATCAAGCTCAACGCCCTGCATTCGAGTCGCATAGAAGTTACTGGCCAAACTGATGTAGGCGCTTTGAGTCTCTGCATTCATAATATTCTTCTTATTATTTGGTGACACATGCCACACAATCAATTATCGCAAATACGAAAACAAAAAAACAACAGCCAAAACATTATTTTTATATAACCCAAAAGCTAAGTATTGCAAAGGCGAAAAAAACTATCATTTCTATATCGCATTCCGGACTTTGGTTCGTTGGCCAAGAACGCACCATGTTACCTGACCCATCAAGACAACCCGCCGGGAGCAGCACATAGACCGACTGGATAGCGTCGGGTATCAGCAGGTGCTTCCACTCTTTCAGCCGATTCACATTTTAAAATGCGAGAACCAAGTAGAGTAATTTTAAATTGCGCTCACAGCCTGGGTCGGCGACGGACTGGCGCGATCGCTTACCGAGACACCACTGCCCACGACATACTGCTTGTGCCACTTTTAAATTATGAGTTTTGGGTCGAACACTCTACTAGATAGCCAGCCGAACGGCCTCCGGGGCGTTAACCAGAGACTGCATAAAAATACAGTTAGCCTATTGCCTTTTTTAAGCAGAGCAACTTAGAATTATGAACAGAACAACAACCTGAGGAAAAATCATGTCTATCCTAATTCTTAACTGCGAGCGCGACGAAGTCGGCGGTCAATACCTAGTAGCAAGCATTCACGGTGTGGAACACTGCGTATCACTTGATGATGACTATCCGGAGAAAATCCCAGATTCAGATGATATAGTCCACCGCATTAATGCAGATGACTTCAATGAGCTTTCTGAGAAGGTACGCTCCTACGTGCGCAAGCACAGCATAGCCCCCATTCATTCACTCGATGACGTTAGGCTGCTGGCGATGCAGCTCGGCGATATGAAAGCAAAGACCTACGAAATCGACGAAGAAGGTCATGGCCTCACGCTCCGTGACTGTAGCGTAGATAAAGGTGTACGCATCCTAGCTCGTAAATTTCAGAGTACATATCAGGCGCATCGCTGGCTGACCGAGCAACTGGATATTTTGAGTTTCAATGCACCACGGTAAGCGTGCACGCGCTAATGTCCCGCCATTGCATTCCCAATCAAAAGCCGCATGCAACCGAGGCGCGCTATATATAAAGACGTTTAATCGACTAAATTGACTTCAATGTGACTCGGTTAGACGTTGGCTTTATTGTAGATCGCCTGATTAGCTTGAAGACTGCCCACTTCAAATCTTTACTGTCTCGGTAGCCTTTCATTTACTAATGCCCGGCAACCGACGCACGCTTATAGATTGCACCAACAAAAGCGCATGGCATGCTGAAAGAGCTGAAGGCACATCAGCCTCGCAATTGGCAGTACCTGATCCAACGCCATCTGTCTGAAGGGATCAAACAGGAAAGCGGTGCCCAGTACATGACCGTGTTCTTCATCCGCCCTGCTGGCAGCAACCCGATGGCCTATTGGTTTATCCATCTGGCGAACAACTACCGCGCCAACGATGTGATGAAGAAGATCCACTGGAAATACGGCAACAACTTTTCCCATATGCTGTCGCCTTCCAGCTTTTTCGGCTACGACGCCAATCGGGATATCGCCGTGACAGGCCAACACGATTTGCTGTTGGATGAGCATCACTTCGACGATGCCACCGATGACCGCGTCCGAGGAGAACTTTCAG
>NZ_JAMOHV010000021.1 GCF_024448505.1 Stutzerimonas degradans | reverse complement strand
GACGTTCTTCTCGAGTTTTTCGTGCGATTTCATTCCCTAGGCTCCTCAGGCGATCTGCGCGGCAGCGTCGTACTCGGCTGGCTTGGCAGCCTGCACGGTGCGCCAGGTGTTGTAGGCCATCACCAGCATGCCGGTGAAGAAGATCGCACCACCGATCATGCGGACTACGAAGCCGGGGTGACTGGCTTCCAGTGCTTCGACGAAGGAGTAGGTGAGCGTGCCGTCTTCGTTGATCGCGCGCCACATCAGGCCCTGGGCGATGCCGTTGACCCACATCGAGGCGATGTAGAGCACGGTGCCGATGGTGGCCAGCCAGAAGTGGGTGTTGATCAGGCCAATGCTGTGCATTTGCTCGCGACCGAACACTTTCGGGATCAGGTGGTACAGAGCGCCGATTGACACCATTGCCACCCAGCCGAGGGCGCCGGCGTGTACGTGGCCGATGGTCCAGTCGGTGTAGTGGGAGAGGGCGTTGACGGTTTTGATCGCCATCATCGGGCCTTCGAAGGTCGACATGCCGTAGAACGCCAGCGAGACCACCAGGAAGCGCAGGATCGGGTCGCTACGCAGTTTGTGCCAGGCGCCCGAGAGGGTCATCATGCCGTTGATCATGCCGCCCCAGCTCGGCGCCAGCAGGATCAGCGACATCACCATGCCCAGGCTCTGTGCCCAGTCCGGCAGTGCGGTGTAGTGCAGGTGGTGCGGACCGGCCCAGATGTACACGGTGATCAGTGCCCAGAAGTGCACAATGGACAGGCGATAGGAGTACACCGGACGCTCGGCCTGCTTGGGCACGAAGTAATACATGATCCCCAGGAAGCCAGCGGTCAGGAAGAAGCCCACGGCGTTGTGACCGTACCACCACTGCACCATCGCATCGGTAGCGCCGGCATACAGCGAATAGGACTTCATCGCGGTAACCGGGATTTCCAGGTTGTTGACGATGTGCAGGATCGCAACGGTCAGAATGAAGGCGCCGAAGAACCAGTTGCCGACATAGATGTGCTTGACCTTGCGCGTAGCCAGCGTGCCGAAGAACACGATCGCGTAGGCAACCCACACGATGGTGATCAGCAGGTCGATCGGCCACTCCAGTTCCGCGTACTCCTTGGAGCTGGTGAAGCCCAGCGGCAGAGAGATTGCGGCGAGCAGGATGACCAGCTGCCAACCCCAGAAGGTGAACGCGGCCAGCTTGGGCGCGAACAGCGTGGTTTGGCAGGTGCGCTGGACCGAGTAGTAGGACGTTGCGAACAATGCGCAGCCACCGAAGGCGAAGATCACCGCGTTGGTGTGCAATGGACGTAGACGACCGAAGCTGGTCCACGGGAGGTCGAAGTTCAAGAATGGCCAGGCCAACTGTGCTGCGATGAAAACGCCGAGCCCCATCCCGACGATTCCCCACACCACCGTCATGATGGCGAATTGGCGGACCACCTTGTAATGGTAGGCGGTACTGGTTGCTGTGTTCATGTATGGGCTTCCATCCACGGGTAATGAGCAGTTTTTTCTTTCCTAGGAAAGCGGAGGCAAGGATGGGTAAAGGGCAATTTGCCGGTATTGACGCTGGTCAATACACGCAGGCCGCGCAGGGGCATTCCGGGCTCTGGACGCGGCCGTCCGACGAAGCGTTCGCGACACTGATTCTGGCGCACGGCGCTGGTGCGCCGATGGACAGTCCGTTCATGCAGCAGATGGCTGAACGCCTTGCGGCGCGCGGGGTTGCGGTGTATCGCTTCGAATTCGCCTACATGGCCGAACGACGCACGACGGGGCGCAAGCGCCCACCCGAGCGGCAGCCGCAGCTGCTGCAGCAATGGCGGGAACAGCATGCGCTGGTGCGACAGCAGGCCACAGGGCCGTTGGCCATCGGAGGCAAGTCGATGGGCGGGCGGATGGCCAGTTTGCTGGCCGATGAACTGGGCGCCGACGCGCTGGTGTGCCTGGGTTATCCGTTCCACCCTGCGGGCAGGCTGGAAAAGCCGCGCGTCGAACATCTGGCCGAGCTGCGTACGCCTGCGCTCATTCTCCAGGGCGAGCGCGATGCGCTGGGCAATCGCGCCACGGTCGAAGGCTATCGGCTTTCGCCGATGATCCAACTGCATTGGCTGAGTGCCGCCGACCACGATCTCAAGCCCCTGAAAAGCTCCGGGCTGAGTCATGCGCAGCATCTGGATAGCGCAGCGCAGGCGATCGCCACCTTTCTATCCGTCGTCGCGCAGCATCCGGCCGACCACCAGAACGCTTTACGCGCGGAGGAACCCTAGCGGTTGAAGCGTTCGACCAGCGAGTACTGGCCTTCGGCGGTCGAACTCAATTCCTCGCTGAGCAGAGCCGTGTCGCGCGCATCCCCCGACGTCTGGTCGGCCAGCCTGGCAATAGTGCTGACGTTCTGGCTGATCTCGTCGGCCACGGCACTCTGCTGCTCGGTCGCCGAGGCGATTTGCGTGGTCATGTCGATGATGTTGTTCATCGCCTCGCTGATGCCGCTGAGTGCCTGATCGGCCTGGGCAACCTGTTCGACGCCCCGGGTGGCCTGGATGCGACCTTCCTCGGTAGTCTCGACCGCATGGCGGGCCTGCTGCTGCAGTTTCTCGATCAGCTGATGGATCTCGCCGGTGGCGTCGGCCGTGCGTCGCGCCAGTTGCCGGACCTCATCGGCGACCACAGCGAAACCGCGCCCGCTCTCGCCAGCCCGGGCTGCCTCGATGGCGGCGTTGAGCGCGAGCAGGTTGGTCTGATCGGTGATGCTCTTGATCACATCGACCACGGTGCCGATCTCGTTGCTGTCGAGCGCGAGACGGTCAACCGCCTCGCCGGTGCGTGCCACCGACGCGGACAATTGCTGGATCGCCGCGCGGGTTTCGGCGGCGACATCCCGACCTTGCACGGTGAGCTGGCTGGCCTGACGGGTGGCTTCGGCTGCGAGGGCGACATTGGCGGCGACCTCCTGGGTGGTCGCCGCCATCTGGTTGATCGCGGTGGCGACCTGTTCGGTTTCCTGATGCTGTTGCGCCAGGCCGTTCGAACAGCTGTGTGCCAGCGAATCAGCCTTTTTCGCCTGTTCCTGCAACTGTACTGCGCTGTCCTGCAGGCGGGTCAGGCACGTCCTGAGGTGCGCCTGCTGGCTCAGTATCGCCATCTCCAGCTGCGCTTCGACGCCGCGGCTGTCGGTATACATCTGGGCGATCAGCGGGTCGCTGGTGGTCTGCGCGGCCAGACGCAACAGGCGCATCAGGCCACGCTGCTGCCAGTGCAGACCAGCCAGGCCGAGCGGTATCGAAAGAAGTGCTGCCAGGGCGAAGCCGAGCGAATGATCGAGCCAGGCGCCGATCATGAAACCGATCTGGCTGACCAGAATGAACGGCAGCCATTTGGTCGCAACCGACAGCCAGTGATCGCGCCGCGGCACGCCGCTCTTGCCGGCATTGATGCGCGCATAGAGCGCTTCGGCGCGCTGAATCTGTTCACGACTCGGTTTGGTGCGCACCGATTCGTAACCGATAACGTTGCGCTGGCTGTCCAGAACGGGCGTTACATAAGCGTCGACCCAGTAATGATCGCCGTTCTTGCGGCGATTCTTGACGATGCCCATCCACGGCTTGCCCTGCTGCAGGGTGGCCCACATGTGGGCGAATACGGCTGGCGGCACGTCGGGGTGACGAATCAGGTTATGCGGCGCGCGAATCAGCTCCTCACGCACAAAACCGCTGACCTCGGCGAAGATATCGTTGCAATAGGTGATCCGGCCTTTGAGGTCGGTCGTGGAAACCAGACGCTGCTGGTCCGGAAAGGCGTATTCACGCTGGGTGACAGGCTGGTTGTTACGCATGGGGTCTCACGTCGGCAGAAATCAAAGAAAACGCTCGCCTGACTTTTTGATTTATATGAGTTTTTCGCTTTCAGGCTGTGTCAGGGGATCGGCGGGGGGCGCGGGTTCTTGAGCAAAAAATACGCAAACCCTCCGAGAGGGTCATATTCCTGCAATCCTCGGATGATTAACTTGGCCTCACGTCGGGGCTCACCGGTGCGGGTGGGATCAACGCGACGGATTCAAGGATGTGGATCGGGCCGTATGGAAACGGCCGAATATCGGCACGGCAGCCAGCAGGGAAACAGTCACGGACGGCGGGGCGCCGAGGTGAAGGATCACCTCGGCGTTTTTTTTAGCCTCAGCTGCCGATCAGCTGCCGATCAGCTGGCGCAGCACGTGGTGCAGGATGCCGCCGGCCTTGAAGTACTCCACTTCATTGAGCGTGTCGATGCGGCACAGGACCTGGAAGGTGCCGTGCGAACCATCGCTGCGCACGACTTCCACGGTCAGCAGCTGGTGCGGCCTGATGTCGGCGCCCAGGCCGCGGATCGACAGCCGTTCGGTACCGTTCAGACCCAGCGACTGGCGTGTCTGCTCGCCAACGAATTGCAGCGCCAGCACACCCATGCCGATCAGGTTCGAGCGGTGGATGCGCTCGAAACTCTCGGCAATGACCGCCTTCACTCCCAACAGATTGGTGCCCTTGGCGGCCCAGTCACGGCTGGAGCCGGTGCCGTACTCCTTGCCGGCAATCACCACCAGCGGTACGCCCTCGGCCTGATAGCGCATGGCCGCATCGTAGATCGACAGGCGTTCTCCGCTGGGCTGGTGCAGCGTGTTGCCGCCTTCTTCGCCACCGAGCATCTCGTTCTTGATGCGGATGTTGGCGAAGGTGCCACGCATCATCACTTCATGATTGCCTCGCCGCGAACCGTAGGAGTTGAAATCTTCCGGCTGCACGCCGAGCGACTGCAGGTAAAGGCCGGCTGGCGAGCTGGCCTTGATGTTGCCGGCCGGGGAGATGTGGTCGGTGGTGATCGAGTCGCCGAACACGGCGAGCACCCGCGCGTGTTCGATATCCGCAGGCGGGGCTGGTGGTTGGCCGATGTCCGCGAAGAACGGCGGGTTCTGCACATAGCTGGAGCCGGCATTCCACTGATAGGTATCGCCGGCGCTGACAGCAATCTTCTGCCAGTGGTCGTCGCCGGTGAATACGTCGGCGTAGCGGCTGCGGAACATCTCGCCGTCGATACGACCGACGGCTGCGGCGATCTCTGCGCTGCTCGGCCAGATGTCCCGCAGGTACACCGGCTGATTCTGCGCGTCATAGCCCAGCGGGTCCCGTTCCATGTCGATGCGCGTGGTGCCGGCCAGGGCAAACGCCACCACCAGCGGCGGCGAGGCCAGCCAGTTGGCCTTGACCAGCGGGTGCACGCGGCCTTCGAAGTTGCGGTTGCCGGAAAGCACCGACGAGACGATCAAGTCATTGTCGGCAATGGTCTGACCGATTGCGTCCGGCAGCGGCCCGGAGTTGCCGATGCAGGTGGTGCAGCCGTAGCCCACCAGATTGAAACCGAGCTGATCCAGATAGGCTGTCAGCCCTGCGCGCTCCAGATAATCGGTCACCACCTTCGAGCCCGGCGCCAGCGATGACTTCACCCAGGGCTGGCGCTTGAGGCCGCGCTCGACGGCCTTCTTCGCCAGCAGTCCGGCGGCCATCAGCACGCTCGGGTTGGAGGTGTTGGTGCAGGAGGTGATGGCCGCGATCACTACGGCGCCGTGCTTAAGCGAGAAGCTTTCGCCGGCGACGACGAACGGGGTATCGGTCTGCTGCTTGCGGCCGCTGGTTTCCAGCAACAGGTCGAAGCTGGCGCCGATGTCGCCGAGTGCGACGCGATCTTGCGGGCGCTTGGGACCAGCCACGGAAGGACGTACCTGGCTCAGATCCAGCTCCAGCGTGGCGGTGAACAGCGGGTCGGGGGAGTCGTGCTCGCGCCACATGCCCTGCGCCTTGGCGTAGGCCTCGACCAGCGCGATGCGTTCTTCGCTGCGGCCAGTCAGGCGCAGATAGTCGAGAGTGATCCGGTCGACCGGGAAGAAGCCGCAGGTCGCGCCGTATTCGGGCGCCATGTTGCCGATGGTGGCTCGGTCGGCCAGCGGCAGGTTATCCAGCCCCGGGCCGTAGAATTCGACGAACTTGCCCACCACGCCGTGCTTGCGCAGCATCTGCGTCACGGTCAGCACCAGATCGGTGGCAGTGACGCCCTCGTTGAGCCGGCCGGTCAGGCGGAATCCGATGACCTCCGGGATCAGCATCGACACCGGCTGGCCGAGCATCGCCGCTTCCGCCTCGATACCACCGACGCCCCAGCCGAGCACGCCTAGGCCGTTGATCATGGTGGTGTGCGAGTCGGTGCCGACCAGCGTGTCGGGATAGGCGTAGGTGTCGCCATCCTCGTCGCGGGTCCAGACCACCTGGCCCAGGTATTCCAGATTGACCTGATGGCAGATGCCGGTGCCCGGCGGCACCACGCGGAAATTGTCGAAGGCCTGCTGGCCCCAGCGCAGGAACTCGTAGCGTTCACCATTGCGCTGCATCTCGATGGCGACGTTCTGCGCAAAGGCCTGATCGTTGCCGAAACGGTCGACCATCACCGAGTGGTCGATCACCAGATCCACCGGCGACAGCGGATTGATCCGCTGCGGATCGCCACCAGCCCGGGCCACAGCGTCGCGCATGGCCGCCAGATCGACCACGGCGGGTACGCCGGTGAAGTCCTGCATCAGCACCCGCGCCGGGCGATACTGGATTTCCTGTTCGGAACTGCGTGTATTCAGCCACTGCGCCAGGGCCACGAAGTCCTCGCGACGTACCGTGACGCCATCCTCCCAGCGCAGGAGGTTTTCCAGCAGCACCTTGAGCGATACCGGCAGGCGATCGATCTCGCCCAGCGTCGCTGCGGCGGCCGGCAGGCTGAAATAGTGATAGGTCTTGCCCGCTGCCTCGAGGCTGCGACGGCATTGCAGGCTATCCAGGGAAGGCATTCAGGTCTCCTTAGTCCCGCCGGCATGGCGTTGAGGGCAGATTGTTGAAGCTAGACCCGCACAACGGGTTTCGCCAATCACTGGACCCGCCGCGCCGAGCCGGGGTTCCCCCCGATGCAAGAGGGCTTCGGCTGCGTGGCCGATCGGCCGAGGATGACCCGGCAGCGCGCTTGCGCCACAATGCCGGCCTGTTTCAGGAGTCCGTGATGAGCCAATCTGTTGAAATGACTGCCGATGCCGTCCTCGACGCCAGCGGTCTGAATTGCCCCGAGCCGGTGATGATGCTGCACAACAAGGTCCGCGATCTGGCTGGCGGTGCGGTGCTCAAGGTGATCGCCACCGATCCCTCGACCCAGCGCGATATTCCCAAGTTCTGCGTCTTTCTCGGCCATGAATTGGTCGATCAGCAACAGGACGCTGACATCTATCTGTACTGGATTCGCAAGAAGAGTGAGTGATGGCATAAAAAAACCAGGCCGAAGCCTGGTTTTTTTATGCGCGGCGATTTCAGTTGTGCTGTTTGCGGTTCACCGTCTGCGCCGCCTTGATGATGTCGGCGCCGATGTCCGACTCGAACTGCTGCCACACCGGACGCATGCGCTCGCGCCAGGCCAGCCGCTGCTCCGGCGTCAGGCTGATGATCTCCGTGGTGCCGGCCTGACGAATGCGCTCGCGGTCGGCCTGGTTCAGCTCTTCGGCTTCGCGGTTCACCGCGTAGCTCACCTCATCGAGAATCGCTTCCAGCTCGAAGCGGACCTTGTGCGGCATGCCCATCCAGAAGCGCGTGCTGCTGACCACCATGTAGTCCAGCACGCCGTGGTTGGTTTCGCTGATGTACGGCTGCACGGTGTGCATCTTCTTGCTGTAGATGTTCGACCAAGGGTTCTCGGCGCCTTGCACCGTGCCCGCCTGCAGCGCGCCGAACACGTCGGCGAAGGCGAGTTTCTTGGTCGTCGCACCAACGGCGCCGAACTGCGCCTCGAGCACTGCCGAGGGCTGGATGCGGAACGCCAGATTGGCCGCATCGCCAGGCATGCGCAGCGGCTGGGTGGCTGAGAGCTGCTTCATGCCGTTGTGCCAGTAGGCGAGGCCGATGATGTTCTTGTCTTCCATCGAGCGCAGCAGCTGTCTGCCCTTGGCACGCTTCTGGAAGCGGTTGACGGCCTCGATGTCATCGAACAGGAAGGGCAGGTCGAAAACCTGCAGCTGCTTGGTGTACTGCTCGAACTTGGCCAGCGAGGGGGCGATCAGTTGCACGTCGTTGTCGCGCAGGGCCTGGATCTCGGTCGCATCGCCGACCAGCGTCGAGTTCGGGTAGACCTCGACCTTCACCTGCCCGGGCAGGCGCTCCTCGGCCAGGCGCTTGAACAGCAGTGCACCCTTGCCCTTGGGAGTGTCTTCGGCCACGACGTGGGCGAACTTGATGACGATAGGCTCGGCCTGAGCGAATGCGCTGGCGGCAGCCAGCACAAGCCCAGCAAGGGTAACGATTGGCTTCATGAAAGACTCTTTGTTTGGTGGTTGGCAATCTCCGCTTCTTGAGCTGTCGGCACAGTCGGCAGCCCAGGCGGATGCTTTTGGACTTTCAGCCGAGTCTTATGCCAAAGACCGATGATGATCGAAAGCGCTTTGTACGCTCAACCGGGCGGGAGCGGCACCAGATCACATTCTGTGCCCGTGCACGCCCCAGCCGGTTGCCGATGCGTCAGCCTTGCCAGCCGCCCCCAAGCGCCTTGTACAGCGCGACGATGCCGCGATAGACCTCGATTTCCGCCTGTGCCTGGGCGTCCTCGGCGGCGAGACGTTCGCGTTCGGCGTCGAGCAGGACGAGGAAATCCACCGTGCCTTCGCGATAACGGATCGCCGCCTGCTGCGCCGCGGCGCGGCTGGCCGTGGATTGGCGCAGCAACGACAGCTGGCGCTCCTGCGCCCGGGCATAATCGCTGAAGGCGTTTTCCGATTCTTCCAGCGCCAGCAGTACCTGTTGCTCGTAGTTCGCCAGCGCGCCGTCGGCATCCGCTTCGGCACCGCGTAAGCGGGCGCGCACGCTGCCGAGATCGAACGCCGCCCAACTGATGCTCGGCGCCACGCCCCAGGCCCGCGCCGCGCTGGAACCGATCTGCGAGCCGCGCCCGGCGATGAAGCCGAGAAAGCCCGACATACTCACCCGCGGAAACAGATCGGCCGTCGCCACGCCAACATCAGCCGTGGCGGCCGCCAGCTGGCGCTCGGCTGCACGGATATCCGGGCGTCGGCGCAAGAACTCGCCGGGATCGCCGATCGGTAGGGCTTTGGCAATCGCCGGCAGCTCGCGCGGTGCGAGGTCGACGCTGAGCCGATCGGCGCGTTGGCCGAGCAGCGTGGCGATGCGGTTGCGGGCGCGCGTCTGCTGCGCCTGTAGCTGCGGCAGGCTCGCCTCGGTGGCCGCCAGTCGTGCGTCGGCGCGCAGCACATCGAGTTCGCTGCCCATGCCGGCGTCGCGCAGCTGTTCGGTCAGCTCGTGGGAGTTGCGCTGGTTGACCAGGTTGTCGCGGGCGATGCGTTCGCGCAGCTGGGCGCCACGCAGTTGCCCGTAAGCATCGACCAGCTCGGCGATCAGGCTGACCTGCAACTGATACAACTCGGCCTCAGCGACGTCGGCTTGTGCCTCGCTGGCTTCCAGGCTGCGCTGGATGCGGCCGAACAGGTCCAGCTCCCAGATCATGTCCAGGCCCAGATCGTAACGCTCGCTGTTCACCCGCCGCTCGGTGACGCCCGGTTGCTGCGCCTTGCCGATATCGGCGCGGGCGCCCGCCGTGACGGTCGGCAGGCGGTCGTTGCCGATGTCATCGCGGATCGCCCGCGCCGCCTGCAGGCGAGCGTAGGCGATGCGCAGTTCGCGGTTTTCCGCCAGGGATTTGCTGACCAGCGCATCCAGCGTCGGATCGTCGAACTGTCGCCACCAGGCCGCTTCGAACCGCGAGCGGTCGTAGCTTCCAGCGGCGGCACGCTCGATATGTGCCGGTTCCGGCTGCGGCGCGCGGTAATCGGGGCCGACCGCGCAGGCGCTCAGCGCCATAGTGAGCAGGGAAAGGGCGAAGAACTTCATGCGCGGGCCTCCTTGTAAACCGCTTTGCGCGCTTCGCGTTTCTCGACGAAGGCACGAATCACCAGATAGAACACCGGGGTCAGCAGCAGACCGAAGAAGGTCACCCCGAGCATGCCGCTGAACACCGCGACCCCCATGGCATGACGCATCTCGGCGCCGGCCCCGCTGGAGAGCACCAGCGGCACCACGCCCATGATGAAGGCGAAGCTGGTCATCAGGATCGGCCGCAGACGCAGGCGGCAGGCTTCCAGGGTGGCGGCGAGGCGGTCCATGCCTTCCTCTTGTTTATCCTTGGCGAACTCGACGATGAGGATGGCGTTCTTGCACGCCAGGCCCACCAGCACGATCAGGCCGATCTGGGTGAAGACGTTGTTGTCGCTGCCAGCCAGGATCACCCCGGTGATGGCGGACAGCAGCGTCATCGGCACGATCAGGATCACCGCCAGCGGCAGGCTCCAGCTCTCGTACTGCGCGGCCAGCACCAGGAAGGCCAGCAGCACGCAGAGCGGGAAGACGAACACCGCGGTGTTGCCGGCGAGAATCTGCTGGTAGGTCAGCTCGGTCCATTCGTAGCTCATGCCATTCGGCAATTCAGCCTTAAGCAGCCGCTCCATGGCGGCCTCGGCTTGCCCTGAGCTGTAGCCCGGTGCGGCGGCGCCGTTGATCTCCGCGGTGAGGAAGCCGTTGTAGTGCATCACCCGGTCCGGGCCGGCGCTGTCGGTGACGCTGACGAAGGTCGACAGCGGGACCATCTCGCCGCGGTTGTTGCGCACTTTCAGCTGGCCGATCTGCTCGGGCGCCAGGCGGAACTTCTGGTCGGCCTGGACGTTGACCTGATAGGTGCGGCCGAAGCGATTGAAGTCGTTGGCGTACAGCGAGCCCAGGTAGACCTGCATGGTGTCGAAGATGTCGTCGATGGCCACGCCGTGGGTCTTGGCCTTCTCGCGGTCGATATCGGCATCCACCTGCGGCACGTTGACCTGATAGCTGGTGAACAGGCCGGCCAATTCCGGGTAGTCGGCACTCTTGGCGATGACGTTCTGCACCTGGGTGTACAGCTCCTCGTAGCCCAGGTTGCCACGGTCCTGCACCTGCACGCGGAACCCGCCGATGGTGCCCAGGCCCTGCACGGGCGGCGGCGGAAAGATGGCAATGAAGGCGTCTTGGATCTGCGCGAACTGGCCGTTGAGGTCCGCCGCGATGGCACCGGCGGAGAGCGACGGATCGGTGCGCTGGTCGAAGGGTTTCAACGGGGTGAAGACGATGCCGCTGTTGGTGCTGTTGGTGAAGCCGTTAATCGACAGCCCCGGGAAGGCCACGGTGTTCTCCACGCCGGGGTGCTTGCCGGCGATTTCCGACATGCGCTTGATCACGTCCTCGGTGCGGTCCAGGGTGGCGGCGTCCGGCAACTGGGCGAAGGCGACCAGGTACTGCTTATCCTGCGGCGGCACGAAGCCGGTCGGCGTGCTGGCGAAGCCCATGTAGCCGAGGCCGACCAGGCCGACGTAGACCACCAGCGCGACCGCGCTGCCGCGCAGAATGCGCCGCACCACGCCGACGTAGCCATGGCTGGCGCGGTCGAAAACACGGTTGAACGGGCGGAACAGCCAGCCGCCGAGCAGCCGGTCGAGCAGCCGCGAAAAGCCATCCTTCGGTGCGTCATGGGCCTTGAGCAGGGTAGCGGCCAGCGCCGGCGACAGCGTCAGCGAGTTGATCGCCGAGATCACCGTGGAAATGGCGATGGTCAGCGCGAACTGCTGGTAGAACTGCCCGGTGAGGCCGGAAATGAAGGCGGTCGGGATGAACACCGCGCAGAGCACCAGGGCGGTGGCGATGATCGGCCCGGTCACTTCCTTCATGGCCTGACGGGTTGCTTCCACCGGCGACTTGCCCAGACCGATGTTGCGCTCGACGTTCTCCACCACGACGATGGCGTCATCCACCACGATGCCGATGGCCAGCACCAGGCCGAACAGCGACAGCGCGTTGAGCGAGAAACCGAGCAGGTGCATGACCGCGAAGGTGCCGATCAGCGATACCGGCACGGCGGCCAGCGGAATGATCGAGGCGCGCCAGGTCTGCAGGAACAGGATCACCACCAGCACCACCAGCACGATGGCCTCGAGCAGGGTATGCACCACCGCCTCGATGGAGCCGCGCACGAAGATGGTCGGGTCGTAGACGATCTCGTAATCAACGCCCTGGGGGAATTCCTGCTTCAGCTCGGCCATGCGCTCGCGTACCAGGTCCGATATGGCGATGGCGTTGGAGCCCGGCCGCTGGAAGATCGGGATGGCCACCGCCGGCTGGTTGTTCAGCAACGAGCGCAGGGCGTACTGGCTGGAACCCAGTTCGATGCGGGCGATGTCCTTCAGGCGGGTGATCTCGCCGTCCTCGCCGGCACGCACGATGATGTTCTCGAACTCCTCCTCGTCCACCAGGCGACCCTGGGTGTTGATGGACAGCTGGAAGTCGGTGGCGCCCGGCGCCGGTGGCGCACCCAGCGCGCCGGCGGCAACCTGACGGTTCTGCTCGCGGATGGCGTTGACCACGTCGGTGGCCGTGAGGTTGCGCTGGGCGACCTTGTTCGGGTCGAGCCAGACGCGCAGGGAATAGTTGCCCAGACCGAACAGCTGCACGTCGCCCACACCGTCCAGTCGCGCCAGTTCGTCCTTGACGTTGAGTGCGGCGTAGTTGGACAGGTAGAGCATGTCGTAGCGGTTATCCGGCGAGGTCAGGTGCACCACCATGGTCAGGTCGGGGGAGGCCTTGTCCACGGTCACGCCCAGGCGCTGCACCTCAGTGGGCAAGGTCGGCATGGTGCGCGTCACGCGGTTCTGCACCTGCACCTGGGCGTTGTCCAGGTCGGTGCCCAGGGCGAAGGTGATGGTCAGCGTCAGCTTGCCGTCGGCGGTCGCCTGAGACGACATGTAGAGCATGCCCTCGACGCCGGTGATGGCCTGTTCCAGCGGCGAGGCAACGGTCTCGCCGATCACCTTGGGGTTGGCGCCGGGGAAGTTGGCGCGCACCACCACGGTGGGCGGGACGACCTCGGGGTATTCACTGATCGGCAGCTGGAACAGCGAGATGGCGCCGGCGATGAGGATCACCAGCGACAGCACGGCGGCGAAGATTGGCCGCTTGATGAAGAATTGCGAGAAATTCATGACGCACTCCGGGGTAGGGCGCGGCGGGCGCGCCCAGGCGGATCGATCGGATGGGCGCGCAACGCGCCGGATTCAGGTCAGCGGTTGGTTGGTTTTCAGCTGCTCGGACGACGCGCCAGGCTGCGTTCGACCACTTGCGGCTTCATCGCCTCGCTGATCGCGCGGCTCTGTTGCTTCAGTGCGGCGAGGGTCTCGGCATCCGCCATCGGCACCGTCTCCGGCTTCACGGCGCTGCCCGGGCGTACCCGCTGCAAGCCGTTGACGACGATGGTTTCGTCCTTCGCCAGCCCGGTGCGCACGATGCGCAGCCCTTCGAGCTTCGGCCCCAGCTCGACGGGGCGGTAATCGACCGTGCCGTCCTGCTTGAGCACCAGCACGAACTTCTTGCCGAGGTCGGTACCGACCGCCACGTCCTTGATCAGCACGGCATCGTAGGTGGCGCTGCCGACCAGCTTGAGGCGCGCATACAGACCGGGGGTGAAGCGGCCGTCGCGGTTGTCGAACACCGCGCGGCCACGAATGGTGCCGGTGCGCGGGTCGACCTGGTTGTCGATGAAGTCCATACGACCCAGATGTGGGTGACCGTCTTCGTCGGACAGGCCGAGATACACCGGCGTCGCTTCGCCGCGCTCACCCTCGCGGGCCAGCTCGCGATATTTCAGATAGGTGCGCTCGTCCGCCTCGAAGTAGGCGTAGACCTTGTCGGTGGAGACCAGCGTGGTCAGCAGCGCCTCGCCGGCGTTGACCAGGTTGCCCGAGGTGATCAGCGCGCGGCCGACGCGGCCGTCGATGGGCGCGGTAACGCGGGTGAAGGAGAGATCCAGCTGCGCGCGGTCGAGTTGCGCCTGGATGGCCGCGACCGCCGATTTCGCTTCGCTGGCGGCGCTGACGCGGGCATCGGCGAGTTCCGCGGAAATCGCGTTCTTCTGCCGTAGACGCTGGCCGCGTTCGGCTTCGGTGGCGGTGCGCTGCTGTGTGGCGCGGGCCTGCTGCAGCTGTGCCTGCAGGCGCTTGGCCTCGGCCTGGAACGGCCGCGGATCGATCTGGAACAGCAGATCGCCTTTGTTGACCAGCGCGCCTTCCTCGAAGGCGACCTTGTCGATGAAGCCGGAGACGCGCGGACGGATCTCCACCGATTCCGGGGCTTCCAGCCGGCCGGTGACTTCGTCCCACTCGGTCACGGGCTGTTCGATGACTTCGGCCACGCTGACCGAAGGCGGCGGCATGCCCGACTGGGTGGCCTCCGGGGTCTTGCCGCAGGCGGCGCTGACCAGCACCACCAGGGCCAGAAGGGGAAAACGCAAGGCGTAGAGCGAACGGTCCATGCTTGACTCCGCAAGTCGGGTTTTGTCGATGGCGGGAGTCTGCGCGGTCAACCCGGCTGGCAGAAATCGAACGAGCCGAAGGTGAATATCATTGGCGATGATGGTTGCGCATCGATCATCAGCAGTACGCAATAACGGTAGGGTGGAAAACGACCGCCAGGTCTTTTCCACCGATGCGCGGCGTCGATCGGCAGCGTCGGCTGGCGGTCAGGGCACTGGGCAGTGAAGTCGAGAAAGGCGTGACGGCGTGCAGGGGCGGGGAGACGCGTGGAAAAGGCTGCGCCGTTTTCCACCCTACAGGCTGTCTGGGTCGCCGACGAACATCTGGATGCGCGAGCGCAGCCAGCGCTCGGCGGGATCGTTGTCCTGGGCGCCTCGCCAGGCCATCGAGAGTTCGAAATCCTGGCTGGTCGCGAACGGCAACGCCTCGGCGCGCAGACCGCCGTGGGCCACCAGCGCGGCGGCGGCGTAGTCCGGCACGGTGGCGATGATGTCGGTGCCGGCGAGCAGCGCGGACAGCCCGTTGAACTGCGGCACCGCCAGCACCACCCGGCGCTTGCAGCCGTGCTGGGCCAGCTCCTCGTCGATGTAGCCGGTCAGGTCGCCAGCGAAAGAGACCATCGCGTGTGGGCGCGCACAGTAATCCTCAAAGCTGAGCGGGCCGGGAATGCTGTCGGCACGCAGCAGCATCGGCCGAGGCCGGCGCAGCACCTTGCGCTTGGCGTTGGCCGGCAGCTCCTCGGTGTAGCACACGCCCACCGAAATCTCGCCAGAGGCCAGCAGCCCGGGCATCAGCAGATAGTTGGCGCGGCGCACCACCAGCACCACGCCGGGCGCTTCGGCCCGTAGGCGGCGCAGCAGTGGGGGCAGCAGGGCGAATTCCACCTCGTCGGTCAGACCGATACGGAATACCTGGTTGCTGGTCGCAGGATCGAAGGTCGAGGCGCGGCTGACCGCCGTGGAGATCGAATCAAGCGCCGGCGACAGCAGCTGGGCGATTTCCTGGGCGCGGGCGGTGGGCTCCATGCTGCGCCCGGTCCGCACGAACAGCGGATCGTCGAACAGCGTACGCAGGCGCGCCAGCGCGGCGCTGATGGCCGGCTGGCCGAGGAAGAGCTTTTCTGCCGCGCGCGTGACGCTGCGCTCGTGCATCAGCGTTTCGAAGACGATCAGCAGGTTCAGATCCACGCGGCGCAGGTCGTTGCGGTTCATGCCTTGTTCTTCTGGTGAAGTCCGGCGGAAGCAGGCCGGGCTGCATTCTAGACAGATCGGCGGTGCATCGGCATAGCGCTTTCGCGCTTTGTAACTGCGCGTACCGACGAGCCGCGTGCGTCGATACATGCACCTCCGCATCATTTGCACGCATGGCGATTATCGACCGGAATGCAGGGCCGCCGGCTGGAGTTGTCCCGGTAGGGGCGATAGAGTCCTACCTGCACAAGCAGTAAGCGAGGGGTCGCGATGTCCCGCATCATCCGTTTCCACCAGTTCGGCACGGCCGACGTTCTACGTCTGGAAGAACGCGACACGCCCGTGCCGGGGCCGGGCGAAGTGTTGCTCGATGTTCGCGCCATCGGCGTGAGCTGGAACGATGTGCTCTGGCGTCAGGACCTGGCGCCACGCCACGCACGCCTGCCGGCCGGGCTGGGCAGCGAAGTGGCCGGCGAGGTGATTGCCGTCGGTGCGGATGTGCAGGGCTTCGCCGTTGGCGACCGGGTCGCGAGTTTCCCCGCGCATGATCTCAACCAGTACCCGTTGTATGCCGAGCAGGTGCTGCTGCCGCAACAGTCGCTGGTGCATTACCCGGACATGCTCGATGCCAGCGAGGCGGCGATCCATTACGTGCCGATGTTGATCAGCTATTTCGCGCTGGTCGATCTGGCGCAGCTGGAGCCTGGTCAGTACGTACTGATCACCCAGGCCAATCACTGCACCGGGCCGGCTGCCGTGCAGCTGGGCAAGGCGCTGGGCGCGCGGGTGATCGCCACCTGCGACACCGCCGAAGACCGCGCCTACCTGCGCGAGCTGGGCGCCGAGACGGTCATCGTCACCGAAGAGGAAGACCTCGTCGGGCGTCTACAGAAGATTACCGACGGCCGCGGCGTCGAGGTGGTGCTCGATGCCTGCGGCGGCTCGCAGATGAAACTGCTCGGCGACGTGATCGCCCCGCTGGGCAAACTGATTCTCTACGGCATGAACGGCGGCAACGAAACGGCGTTCCCGGCCTGCGCGGCGTTCAAGAAGAACTTCAAGTTCTTCCTGCACTGTCTGTGCGATTTCACCGGTCAGCCAGAGCTGGGCATCGAGCAGAAGCGCGAAGCCGTCGAGCGCGCGCTGCAGCACATCAACCAGCTGACCGCCGATCGCCTGATCAAGCCGCAGCTCGACCGGCCGTTCCGCTTCGAGCAGGTCGTCGAGGCCCACCGCTACGTGGAGAGCGGCGTGCCGCGCGGCCGCGTCGTGCTGACGCTGTAACAGGCCCTCTCATCGCGGCGTAGAAACTTTTCCACCGCACGCCAAGTCCTCCGAAGACAGGTTACTTACCTTGACGGAGGATTTTTCATGGCCGACAACCAGACCCTGCCGCCGCAGCAGCAACCCGAACCCGGCAAGGAAGGGTTGATGCACCCTCGCCCGGAATACCGCGGCGAGGACTATAAGGCCGCCGGCAAGCTCGCCGGCAAGGTGGCGATCATCACCGGCGGTGACAGTGGTATCGGCCGCTCGGTAGCGGTGCTGTTCGCCCGCGAAGGGGCGGACGTGGCGATTCTCTACCTCGATCAGCATCAGGACGCCGAAGAAACCCGCAAGGTCGTCGAGCAACATGGCCGCCGCTGCCTGACCTTTGCCGGCGACGTCGCCGAGAAGGATGTCTGTCGCCGGGTAGTCGACGAGACACTGGCGCAGCTGGGCCGGCTCGACATCCTGGTCAACAACGCCGCCGAGCAGCACCCACAGGAACGCTTCGAGGACGTCAGCCAGCAACAGTGGGAAAAGACCTTCCGCACCAACGTGTTCGGCATGTTCCAGATGACCCAGGCCGCGCTGCCACTCCTGCGCGAAGGTGCCGCGATCATCAATACCACCTCGGTGACGGCCTACAAGGGCAACCCGATGCTGATCGACTATTCCTCCACCAAGGGTGCCATCGTCGGTTTCACCCGGGCGCTGGCCATTCACCTGGCCGAGCGCGGCATCCGCGTCAACGGCGTGGCACCGGGGCCGATCTGGACGCCGTTGATTCCGTCGACGTTCGATGCGGACAAGGTGGCCGAATTCGGCAGCAACGTGCCGATGAAGCGCCCCGGCCAGCCGGAGGAAGTCGCGCCGGCCTATGTTTACCTCGCCAGCAGCGACTCGTCCTACGTCAGCGGGCAAGTGCTGCACGTCAACGGCGGTACGGTGGTCAACGGCTGACCGTTCACGTTCGGGAGAATCGCCATGCCTCGCACGATCTGGAAGGGTGCCGTCAGTTTCGGTCTGGTGCACATCCCGGTGGCGCTGGTGCCGGCCACCACGCGCACCGGTATCGATTTCGACTGGCTGGACAAGCGCAGCATGGACCGCGTCGGCTACAAGCGCATCAACAAGACCACCGGCGAGGACATCGACAGCGAGAACATCGTCAAGGGCATCGAGTACGAGAAGGGCCATTACATCGTGCTCAGCGATGACGAGATCAAGGCCGCGCATCCCAAGGCGACGCAGACGGTGGACATCGTTGCCTTCGTCGATGCCAAGGACATTTCCTTTCTCTACATCGACACGCCGTATTACCTGACGCCCGACCGCCGCGGCGAGAAGGTCTACGCGCTGCTGCGCGAGACGCTGATCCAGACCGGCAAGGTCGGCATCGCCAACGTGGTGCTGCGCAACAAGCAGCACCTGGCGGTGGTGATGCCACTGGGCAAGGCGCTGGTGATGAATACGCTGCGTTGGGCCGACGAGGTGCGCGGCGTGGAATATCTGGAGCTGAAGGACGAAGCGCTCGATCCCGACTTGGCCGAACGCGAACTTGAGATGGCCAAACGGCTGGTCGAGGACATGAGCGAGAAATGGAAGCCCGAGCAGTACAAGGACACCTTCCAGAACCAGATCATGGATCTGGTGGAGAAGAAGGCCCACGAAGGCAAGCTCGAAGCTGTGGGCGGGCCGGAGGAGGCCGTGGACCGGCGTGGAGCGGACGTCATCGACCTCACCGAACTGCTCAAGCGCAGCCTGGCTGCCAAGCCGGGCAAGGCTCGTGCAGCAGCAGATGACGCCGAGGACGGTGCTGGCGAAGGCGAGAAGCCGGCCGCCAAGGCCAAGCCGTCGAGCAAGCCCAAGCCGAAGAGCACCACCTCCCGCGCGAGCAAATCCGCTGCGAGCGAGCCGCGCAAAACCACGCCCCGCAAGAAGGCCGGATGACGGCCGGCATGCGTGCGCCGCGCAAGAGCACGGGCCGTCCGCAGGTTGGCGGCGTGGGCATCAGCAGTGCGCAGCGGGTTATCGATGCCGCCAGTGGCGTCAGCAAGCGCGAGCTGGCCGAGTACTACCTCGGCGTCGCCGAATGGCTGGTGCCGCAGCTCAGGGGGCGGCCGCTGTCGTTGGTGCGCGCGCCGGAAGGCCTTGCCAGGGAAACCTTTTTCCAGCGCCACTGCGGGCGGTTGAAGATGCCGCACATGCGCCTACTCGACCGCGCGCTCGATCCCGAGCACGCGCGGCTGATGCAGGCCGACAGCATCATGGCGGTGATCGAAGCGGTGCAGATGGGCAGCATCGAACTCCACACCTGGAATGCCCGCAGCGACCGCATCGAGCGACCCGACCGGGTGATCTTCGATCTCGATCCTGATCCGGCGCTGCCATGGTCGAGCATGGTCGAGGCCACCGAACTGACGCTGCAGCTGCTCGACACGCTCGGCCTGCGGGCCTTCATCAAGACCAGCGGCGGACGTGGCATGCACGTGGTGGTGCCGATCGACCGCCGGCATGACTGGGAGCGGGTGCGGCAGTTCGCCCGTGCGGTCAGCGAGCGGCTGGCGCACGAGGCGCCGGCGCTGATCGTCGACAAGATGGGACCGCAGAACCGCGTCGGCCGGATCTTCGTCGACTACCTACGCAACCAGAAGGGCGCCAGCACCGTGGCTGCCTATTCGGTGCGGGCACGGCCGGGGCTGGCGGTTTCCGTGCCGTTGCAGCGCGACGAGCTGGCGCGCATCGACGGCGCGAATCAGTGGCACATCCGCAACCTCGCCGAGCGCCTGGCGACACTCGCCGTCGATCCCTGGGCGGATTACCGCTCGACCCGCCAGAACCTCGCGGCGGCGCTTCGGCAGTTGCCGGGCACCTAGCAGACTGCCGCCAACCACCAAGGCGCGACGGCCCATGAGTCGCGGAACCTAGCTGGGCTGCTGGTCGTCCGGATCGGCGACGGTCTGGCCGCCATAGGGCGAGCCGGGTTTGTTCTCGTCCAGCTCGTCAGGGCAGGGCACCTGCGGCACATCGCCGGGCTTGTCGTGGACCACCGGATCGGGTTGCGGAATATCGGGGCGTGCGTGGGTCATGGGTGTTCTCCTGCCGGACGGCTGCTGAACGAGCATAGCTATAGCGATGGAGGTGGCAGGCACACGGTGGTTCCGGCCGGTCATCGCCATGCGCTGGATGCGCGACGGGCGGGTGCTGCCGTCGGTAGCACAGGGCCGCGCGGCCTGAACTTTTCCGCCCGGCCTCGGCTCGGAAGAAGGGAGTCCGCGCGATGCGGACGTCCTTGCGGCCACCCGTCCAGCCGACTGCCTTGTGCCTGTCGGCCGGCGCGTGCCGCAACGCAACGCACAGGAGCCCGCCGATGACCGATGCACACGCCCTTCACCCGCGCCTCGAAGAAGCCCTGCAGATGGGGCGTATCGCCATCGAATCCACCGAGCCGGTGGTGGAGAACGGCCGGTTCGCGGCCAAGGCGATCATCGGCCAGCCGGTGACGGTGACCAGCCGCATCTTCGCCGATGGCCACGACCAACTGGCTGCCTCGGTGTGCTGGCGGGCACGTGGCGAGGAGAGCTGGCGGCGGGCGCGCCTGAAGCTGCTGGGTAACGATCATTGGTCCGGTCAGTTCACGCCGACGCAGGTGGCGGCGCACGAATTTCGCATCGAAGCCTGGTGGGATGTGTTCGAGAGCTATCGCTACGAACTGTCGAAGAAACACGCGGCCGGCGTGCCGATCGGCGTGGAGCTTGAGGAAGGGCGGTTGCACCTGCAGCGTGCGGCCGAGCGTGCCCAGGGCGAAACCCGCGCGATGCTCGACGACCTGCTGCATCGCCTGCAGATGGCGCATCTGGAGGACGAGCGGGTTTCGCTGTTGCTGGCGCAGGAGACCGCCGCGGTCATGGCCGATGCCGACCCGCGCGAGCATTGCAGCCACAGCCCGATCTTTGCGCTGGAGGTGGAGCGTACGCGCGCGCAGTTCGCCAGCTGGTACGAGCTGTTCCCGCGTTCGGAAACCGACGACCCCAACCGCCACGGCACCCTGCGCGACGTGATCAAGCGCCTGCCGGCGATCCGCGACATGGGCTTCGACGTGCTGTATTTCCCGCCGATCCACCCCATCGGCCGCTCCTTCCGCAAGGGACCGAACAACAGCCTGGAGGCCGGCCCGAACGACCCCGGCAGCCCCTATGCCATCGGCAGCGAGGACGGTGGCCACGATGCCATCCACCCGCAGCTCGGCACCCATGAAGACTTCCGCGCGCTGGTCGCCGCGGCGGCCGAGCACGGCCTGGAGATCGCGCTGGATTTCGCCATCCAGTGCTCGCAGGACCACCCCTGGCTCAAGGAGCATCCCGGCTGGTTCTCCTGGCGCCCGGACGGCACGATCAAGTACGCCGAGAATCCGCCCAAGAAGTACCAGGACATCGTCAACGTCGACTTCTACGCCGAAGACGCCATGCCTGACCTGTGGCTCGCCCTGCGCGACGTGGTCTGGCACTGGGTGGAGCAGGGCGTGAAGATTTTCCGCGTCGACAACCCGCACACCAAGCCGTTGCCGTTCTGGGAATGGCTGATCGCCGATATCCGCGAGCGTGACGCGGACGTGATGTTCCTCTCCGAGGCGTTCACCCGGCCGGCGATGATGGCGCGCCTGGGCAAGGTCGGCTTCAGCCAGAGCTACACCTACTTCACCTGGCGCAACAGCAAGGCGGAGCTTTCCGAGTACTTCAGCGAACTCAACGAAGCGCCGCTGCGCGACTGCTACCGGCCGAACTTCTTCGTCAACACGCCGGACATCAATCCGTTCTTCCTGCAGGACTCCGGCCGCGCCGGATTTCTCATCCGCGCCGCGCTGGCCACCATGGGCTCCGGGCTGTGGGGCATGTATTCCGGCTTCGAGCTGTGCGAGGCGGCGGCGATCCCCGGCAAGGAGGAATACCTGGATTCGGAGAAGTACCAGATCCGCCCGCGCGACTACCACGCACCCGGCAACATCGTCGCCGAGATCGCCCAGCTCAACCGCATCCGCCGGCAGAACCCGGCCCTGCAGACGCACCTGGGTTTCCAGCCCTATCTGGCGTGGAACGACAACATCTTCTACTTCGGCAAACGCACCGAGGACCGCAGCAATTTCATCCTGGTCGCCATCAGCCTCGACCCGCATCACCCGCAGGAGGCGCATTTCGAGCTGCCGCTATGGGAGCTGGGCCTGCGCGACGATGCCCATACCCAGGGTGAGGACCTGATGAACGGCCACCGCTGGACCTGGTACGGCAAGACCCAGTGGATGCATATCGATCCGGCACATCTGCCGTTCGGGATCTGGCGGTTGACCGCCGCGCCCGTCGATCCAGACCTCAAGTGACGACTCAAGAGAGCTCATCAAGTGCTTTAGAAACAGACACATATCGATCAAATCGAATGTCGCTTCTGGCGACTGACGCCGCGCGGCACACTGCCCGGGGCACAGCGGTACGAGGACCGAAAGACATGGCCAAAGCCCGCAAACCCGCCGCCTTCATCAAGGACCCGCTCTGGTACAAGGACGCGGTGGTGTATCAGGTGCACCTGAAGTCGTTCTTCGACTCCAACAACGATGGCGTCGGCGACTTCGCCGGCCTGATCGAGAAGCTCGACTACATCGCCGACCTCGGCGTGAACACCATCTGGCTGCTGCCGTTCTATCCTTCGCCGCGGCGCGACGACGGCTACGACATCGCCGAGTACCGTGGTGTGCATCCGGACTATGGCGACATGGCCGACGCTCGCCGCTTCATCGCCGAGGCCCACAAGCGCGGACTGCGGGTGATCACCGAGCTGGTCATCAACCACACCTCCGACCAGCATCCGTGGTTCCAGCGCGCACGGAAGGCGAAGAAGGGCTCGGCGGCGCGCAATTTCTACGTGTGGTCCGACACCGACGACAAGTACCCGGGCACGCGGATCATCTTCCTCGATACCGAGAAGTCCAACTGGACCTGGGACCCGGTCGCCCAGCAGTACTACTGGCACCGCTTCTACTCGCACCAGCCGGACCTGAACTTCGACAACCCGCAGGTGATGAAGGCCGTCATCGGCGTGATGCGCTACTGGCTGGATATGGGCATCGACGGCCTGCGGCTGGATGCCATTCCCTACCTGGTCGAACGCGACGGCACCAACAACGAGAACCTGCCGGAGACCCACGCGGTGCTGAAGGCGATCCGCGCCGAAATCGACGCCAACTACCCCGACCGCATGCTGCTGGCCGAGGCCAACCAGTGGCCGGAAGACACCCAGCTGTACTTCGGCGGCGAGAACGGCGGCCCCGGCGACGAGTGCCACATGGCCTTCCACTTCCCGCTGATGCCGCGCATGTACATGGCCATCGCCCAGGAAGACCGCTTCCCGATCACCGACATCCTGCGGCAGACGCCGGATATCCCGGACAACTGCCAGTGGGCGATCTTCCTGCGCAACCATGACGAGCTGACGCTGGAAATGGTGACCGACCGCGAGCGCGACTACCTGTGGAACTACTACGCCTCGGACACCCGCGCGCGCATCAACCTGGGCATTCGCCGCCGGCTGGCGCCCTTGCTGGAGCGCGACCGGCGACGCATCGAGCTGCTCAACAGTCTGTTGCTGTCGATGCCGGGCACGCCGGTGATCTATTACGGCGACGAGATCGGCATGGGCGACAACATCTTTCTCGGCGACCGCGACGGCGTGCGCACGCCGATGCAGTGGTCGGTGGACCGCAACGGCGGATTCTCCCGCGCCGATCAGCCCAGGCTGGTGCTGCCGCCGATCATGGACCCGCTCTACGGCTACTACACCATCAACGTCGAGGCGCAGCAGCGCGATCCGCACTCGCTGCTCAACTGGACGCGACGCATGCTCGCCATCCGCAAGCAGTTCAAGGCCTTCGGTCGCGGCACGCTGAAGATGCTGGCACCGAGCAACCGGCGCATCCTCGCCTATCTGCGCGAATTCCCCGGGCCGGACGGGCAGACCGAGCAGATCTTCTGCGTCGCCAACCTGTCGCGCTCGGCGCAGGCGGCGGAACTGGAAATGTCGCAGTACGCCGGCATGGTGCCGGTGGAGATGCTCGGCGGCAGTGCCTTTCCGCCCATCGGCCAGCTGCCGTATCTGCTGACGTTGCCGCCGTACGGCTTCTACTGGTTCCAGCTGGCGGTCACGCATCAGATGCCGAGCTGGCACCAGGCGCCGGTGGACGTCATGCCGGACTTCCAGACCCTGGTGTTCCAGCGTCTGGATACGCTTAGCGGCAGCAACAAACGCATCCTCGAAAACGACTCGCTGCGGGCCTACCTGCCCAAACGGCGCTGGTTCGCCAGCAAGGATGCGGCCATCGACTCGATCCAGATCTGCTACGCGGTGCCGTTCGGCGACGCGCAGCATCCGCTGCTGCTGAGCGAAATCGCCGTGCAGAGCGCAGGGCGCAGCGATCGCTACCAACTGCCGCTGGGCTATCTTGCCGAAGCGGATTTCGGTACCGCGCTACCGCAGCAACTGGCGATTGCGCGTGCGCGGCGCGGGCCGCAGGTCGGCCTGCTGACCGACGCCTTCACCCTCGAACACTTCGTGCACGGTGTCATCCAGAGCCTGCGCGAGGGCCGCGTGCTGGCCTGCGGTGACGGGGAGATTCGCTTCGAGGCCATGCCGCAATTGGCGCAAGTCAGCCTGCCGGCCGATGCCGAGGTGCGCTACCTGTCCAGCGAGCAGTCCAACAGCTCGGCGATCATCGGCAACGCCATGATGCTCAAGCTGCTGCGCCGGGTTTCCCCGGGCATCCACCCGGAGTTGGAGATGGGGCGCTTCCTCACCGCGCAGGGTTTCACCCACATCTCGGCGATGCTCGGACAGGTCAACCGCGTCGACGCCCGTGGCGAGTTACATGCGCTGATCGTCGTGCAGCGCTACCTGGACAACCAGGGCGACGCCTGGGAATGGACGATCAACACGCTCGACCGTGCGGTGCGCGACCAGCTGGCCGGCGGCGTTTCCGAGCACGAGAACCAGTACAGCGCGCTCGGCGAGCTGGAAGCCTTCAACCGCCTGCTAGGCCAGCGCCTGGGCGAGATGCACCGGGTGCTCGCCAGTGACACCGACAACCCCGATTTCGCCCGCGAAACCACCACCGAACGCCACGTGCGGGAAACCACCGAGGCCGTGACCGCGCAGCTGGAACGCGCGCTGAGTTTGCTTGGCGAGCATCGCAGCACACTGGAGCGCAAGGATGCCGTGCTGGTCGAGCAGTTGCTGGCGCAGCGCGAGCAGCTGATCGCACAAGTGCAACCTCTGGCTGCTAGAACGCTGGGTGGCCTGCGCACCCGCGTACACGGCGACCTGCATCTGGGGCAGATTCTGGTGGCACATGGCGATGCTTATTTCATCGACTTCGAGGGAGAGCCGGCGCGGCCGCTGGAGCAGCGGCGCGCCAAGCTCAGCCCATTCAAGGATGTCGCCGGCGTGCTGCGCTCGTTCGACTACGCCGCCGCGATGACCATTCGCAACGCCCAGGTCAGCGACAGCTCCGTCGAGGCCGATCTGGCGCGCCGCACCATTGCCGAAAACTACCGGCAGAGCGCGCGCCGGGTGTTCCTCGAGGCCTATCAGCAGGCAACCGCAGACCTGCCGCACGCCTGGCGCGAGACCGATGGCGCTGCTGCCGCGCTGGCGTTGTTCAGCCTGGACAAGACGGCCTATGAAGTGGCCTACGAAGCAGAGAATCGCCCGGCCTGGCTGCCCGTCCCGTTGCAGGGGCTGGCCGCGCTGGCCCAACAGCTTTCCAGTGGAGGTTCCCAATGAGTAATCGTCCGGCCGTGGTCATGCCCGGAGAAAACCTGCTGCCCAGCGATGCCGACGTGGATGCGCTGGTGCGTGCCGAACACGGCGATCCGTTTGCCATTCTGGGGCCGCACGCCGACGGCGACGGTCTGGTCATTCGTGCCTATCTGCCGAATGCGCTGAGCGTCGAGGTGCTGGATCGCTCCGGTGCCAACGCGCTGGGCAGCATGGAGCAGGGGCAGGTGCCGGGCTTCTTCGTCACCCGCCTGCTGCATCCGCAGCCATATCTGCTGCGCATCCGCTGGGCCGGCGGCGAGCAGGTCACCGAAGACCCGTACAGCTTCAGTCCGCAGCTGGGCGAGATCGACATGCATCTGTTCTCCGAAGGCAACCACCGCGAGATCGGCCGGGTATTCGGCGCTCAGGTGGTGGAGGTCGATGGCATATCGGGCGTGCGCTTTGCCGTGTGGGCGCCGAATGCGCGACGTGTCTCGGTGGTGGGCGATTTCAACGGCTGGGACGGGCGCCGCCACCCGATGCGGCTGCGCTTCCCTTCGGGGGTGTGGGAGCTGTTCATCCCGCGGCTGCAGCCGGGCGATGCCTACAAGTACGAGATTCTCGGTCCGCAGGGCGTGCTGCCGCTCAAGGCCGACCCGGTGGCGCTGGCCACCGAGCACCCGCCGGGCACGGCCTCGGTGGTCGCGCGCCCGCTGGACTACCCGTGGCGCGACGCCGACTGGCTGCAACGGCGAAAGGCGCTGCAGGCCTACGACGCGCCGATGAGCATTTACGAGCTGCATGCCGGCTCGTGGCAGCGTGCTGACGACGACCGCCTGTATGACTGGCACGAACTGGCCGAGCGGTTGATCCCCTACGTGGTCGAGATGGGCTTCACCCATATCGAACTGATGCCGATCATGGAGCATCCGTTCGGCGGTTCCTGGGGCTACCAGCCGCTGTCGCAGTTCGCCCCCAGTGCGCGCTACGGCACGTCGCACGATTTCGCCGCCTTCGTCGATGCCTGCCACCAGGCGGGGGTCGGCGTGATCCTCGACTGGGTACCTGCGCATTTCCCGACCGATGCCCACGGCCTGGGCGACTTCGACGGCACCTCGCTGTACGAGTACGACCATCCGTTCGAGGGCTTCCACCAGGACTGGGACACCTACATCTACAACCTCGGCCGCACCGAGGTGCATGGCTTCATGCTGGCCTCGGCGCTGCACTGGCTGCGCGAATTCCACGTCGATGCACTGCGCGTGGATGCGGTCGCCTCGATGCTGTACCGCGACTACTCACGCAAGGACGGCGAGTGGATTCCCAACCGCCACGGCGGCCGAGAGAACCTGGAGGCGATCGACTTTCTTCGTCACCTGAACGACGTGGTCGCCAGCGAAACGCCCGGTGCACTGGTGATCGCCGAGGAGTCCACCGCCTTCCCGGGCGTCAGCAAGCCGACCAGCGAAGGCGGGCTCGGCTTCTCCTACAAATGGAACATGGGCTGGATGCACGACACGCTCAAATACATCCAGGAAGACCCGGTTCATCGCCGGTACCACCACGACAAGATGACCTTCGGCATGATCTATGCCTACTCCGAGCACTTCGTACTGCCGATCTCCCATGACGAGGTGGTGCACGGCAAGGGCTCGCTGATCGACAAGATGCCGGGGGATCGCTGGCAGAAGTTTGCCAACCTGCGTGCGTACCTGAGCTTCATGTGGACGCATCCGGGCAAGAAGCTGCTGTTCATGGGCAGCGAATTCGGCCAGTGGCGCGAATGGAATCACGACCGCGAGCTGGACTGGTTCCTGCTCGAGGAGCCAGACCACCGGGGCGCGCAGCATCTGGTACGCGATCTGAACCGGCTGTATCGCACGGAACCGGCGCTGCATCAGCTCGACAGCGACCCGCGTGGGTTCCAGTGGCTAATCGGCGATGACCGCGGTAACAGCGTGCTCGCCTGGTTGCGCCGCGATGCCGAGGGCCGTCCGCTGCTGGTGATCGGCAACTTCACCCCGGTGGTGCGCGAGGGCTATCGCGTAGGTGTGCCGCAGGAGGGGCGCTGGCAGGAAATCTTCAATAGCGATGCGGCCTGTTACGGTGGCTCCAACGTCGGCAACGGTGGCGGCATTCTTGCCGAAGGCACGCCGGCGCACGGCGAACAGTACTCGCTGCAGCTGACGCTGCCACCGCTCGGCGTGGTCATCCTGCGCCCGCTGGGCTGAGAAGTATCAGCCCAGCAGGCGCTGGGCAATGAACGGCCCCTCGCGCAGCAACGCGCTGTGCACCTGCACCAGTCGTGCACCGGCCGCCAGCCGGGCCTGCAGGTGCGCGGCGGTCTGCACCCCTCCGACCGACATCAACGCCAGCGCGCCGTCGCAGAGCTGATGCAGCTGCTCGATCTGCCGGCAGGCCAGCAATTGCTGATCATCGTCCTGCCAGCCGTAATAGCGCTCAGCCGTGGCTGGCGGGCCGGGGTCATGAGCGGCGAGCAGACCATCGAAGCCAAGCTCCAGTAACGCGTCGGCCAGCGCCATCGGCACCTGGCCGGGCAGGCTGCGCAGCTTGACCGCCAGCGGCACGCGGCGGTTGCCACAGCTGTTCAATGCATGCGCGCGATTGCGTAGCGCGCGCAGCAGTTCGATCAGCCGCGCACGCCGCTCTTCGGCCAGCAGCGGCGCGCTGAGCGGGCTGATCAGGTTCAGCATCAGGTAATCGGCCTGCGCCCAGGCAAGCGTCAGGTCGGCGCACAGCTCTGCCGTCGAGCGGGTTGGGTCAAGACTCAGATTGAGGCCGACCAGGGCGAGTCCGCCAGCGTTGGGCGGGCGCATCTCGAACAGTTCGGCCGCGGTGCAGCTGCCGACTTCGGTGAAGCCGAAACCCAGCCGAGCGGCGCGCCGGCCGAGCCGGCCGCAGCGGTCGAATCCGGCGGCGATGCCCACGGGTGAGGGGAAGCGCAAGCCCATGACATCCACCGCTTGCGCACGGCTGCGCGTCGCCGGCAGATAGCTGGCGGCGCAGGCCAGTTGCAGTGCCAGCCGTTGGCCCAGCCGGCGCCGAGTCATGTTGCGCTCAGCCATGTTCACGCTCGAACTGTTGCAGGAAGGCGACCAGCCGCTCGACGCCCGCCAGCGGCATGGCGTTATACAGACTGGCACGCAGGCTGCCGACGGCCGCGTGCCCGGCCAGATGATGCAGCCCGGCCCGCTCGGCCTCGGTGAGCAGCAGCGGCAGCAACGCCGGCTCGCGCAGCTCGAAGCAGACGTTCACGGTGGAACGATCCTCCTCCCGCTGGCGGCAGCGGTACAACTCGCTGTGGTCGAGGCAGGCGTACAGGCGCTGGCTTTTTTTCCGGCAACTCGCTGCCATCGCGGTGAGACCGCCGTTCGCGGCGATCCAGCGCAGCATCAGCGCGGCGACGTAGAGGGCGAAGGTCGGCGGTGTGTTGAAGCGGCTCTGCTGCTCGGCCTGCACCGCATAGCTGAACGCCGCCGGCAGCCCGGCCGATGGCGGACGCAGCAGATCGTCGCGGACGATGACCAGGCACAGCCCGGCGACACCGATGTTCTTCTGTGCGCTGGCGTAGATCAGCCCGAAGCGCTCGACGGGAACGGGGCGGGTGAGAAAGTCCGAGGTCATGTCCGCCACCAGCGGTACCGACAGTTGCGGGAAATCACGCAGCTGCAGGCCATTGCCAGTTTCATTGCTGGTGAGGTGGCAGTAGCCGGCGTCGGGGTCGAGCTGCCAGGTCTCGACGGCGGGCAGGGCGGTGAAGCCGTCCGCCGCACCGCTCGCCACCACGCTGACCGGCCCATGCCGGCGTGCCTCGGTGATGGCCTTGCAAGCCCAGTGGCCGCTTTCCAGATAGTCGGCGCTTTGTCCGGGTTGCAGCAGGTTGAGCGGCAGCAGGCCAAACTGCGCCGAGGCGCCGCCTTGCAGGAACAGCACACGATAGTTGGCGGGAATCGCCGCCAACGCGCGCAGGTCCTGTTCGGTGTCGCTCATCAATTGCTTGTAGGCAGTGCTGGTGAACGGTTGTTCCAGCAGGGAGAAGCCGCTGCCTTGCCAGTCCGGCAGCTCCTCGTGGATCTGGCTCAGCACCTCGCGCGGCAGTTGCGCCGGACCGGCGGCGAAGCTGTAGCGCTCGGCCTGTTCAGAAAAGGTGCAGGCCATGACCACCGGCCGCCATGAGGAACAGCAGAGGAAAGGAAAGGATGGTGTTGCTGCGCGAGGACAGGAAGGTGATCCGCGAACAGCGCACGCGCTCCTCCAGCGTCGCCGGGACGAAGCCGAGCAGCTTTTTCTGATGCGGCCAGAGCACCAGCCAGAGATTGAGCAGCATCGCCGTGCCAATCCACGCACCGAGGCCGATGGCCGCCAGCGGGCCTTGCAGCAGCAGTGCGTCGACCAGCCAGCCGCGCTGCCAGAGCATGAACATCCCCGAGGCCCAGACCACCAGCGAGGCGTAGCGGAAGATGCCGTGCTCGCGCTTCATCCGCGCCTCCAGATCGCGGTTCAGCGTGGCGGTATCGATGCCGTTCTGCAGCGGCACGAAGCGCGGGTTCTGGATGAAGTTGGCGTAGTTGTGGCCAACCCACACCAGCGCGAACACGAGGTGCGCGTAGCGGGCCAGCACATCGAAGACGGACAGTTGCATCGCTGTCTCCTAGATCAGCACGCGCAGCAGCAGGTAGCAGCCGAGCGTCAGCGCGAGGCCCGCGCTGACTGTGCCGCCGAACGAGTCATGGGGCAATTTCAAGTTCCACCCCCTGGCTGGCCTGCCGGGCGATCAGCGTGCCTTGCGGACGGGTGGCGTCCTGCGCCAGCGCGACGGCCTGCTGGATCAGCTGATGATGCGGCGACTTGCTGCACGCCGGATCGGTGTTGGCGCCGTTACCGGTCAGCAGCAAGGCTTGGCAACGACAGCCGCCGAAGTCCTTTTCCTTCTCGTCGCAGCTGCGGCACGGCTCGGGCATCCAGGCGTCGCCGCGGTAAAGGTTGAACACCGGCGAGTCGTGCCAGATCTCTTCCAGGCGCTGCTGGCGCACGTTGGGGAAGGTCAGGTTCTTGAAGTTGGTGGCCTGCGAGCAGGGCAGCACATCGCCGTTCGGCGCCACGGTGACGTGGATTGCGCCCCAGCCGTTCATGCAGGCCTTGGGCCGGCCTTCGTAGTAGTCGGGGATGACGAAGAAGATCGTCAGCCGATCGCCGTAACGCTCGCGCGCACGCTGCACCTGATCCTCGGCGCGTTGCAGCTCGGCGTGGGTTGGCATCAGTGCGTCGCGGTTGAGCAGCGCCCAGTTGTAGTACTGCACGTTGGCCAGCTCGAGATACTCGACGCCCAGCTCGACGGCAAAATCGATGATGTCCGGTATCTGGCTGATGTTCTGCCGGGTGATCGGTACGTTCAGCACCATCGGGAAGTCCAGCGACTTGATCAGCCGCGCCATGCCGAGCTTGCGCTCCCAGGCATCGACGCCGGCCAGCTCGCGCGCCACGTTACGGTCGGTGGACTGGAAGCCCAGCTGGATATGGCGCAGGCCGGCATCCTTCAGGGCGCGCAGGCGCGCTTCGGTCAGACCGATGCCGGAGGTGATCAGGTTGGTGTAGTAGCCCATGCGGTCGGCTTCGGCGACCAGTGTTTCGAGGTCCTTGCGCAAGGTCGGTTCGCCGCCGGAGAAGCCGATCTGCATGGCGCCCATTGCGCGGGCCTGGGCCATCACGTCGATCCATTCGGCGGTGCTCAGCTCATGCGGGCGGTAGTCGGCGAAGTTGCGCGGGTTGCTGCAGAACACGCACTGCAGCGGGCATTGGTAGGTCAGCTCCAGCAGCAGCCAGACCGGATTGCCGCTGCCATCAAGCCTTAGCTCGGATCCAGCCTTTGCCATGGGACACCTCCAGGAAATTCAGTACGCCCTTGCCGATCGCGTCGATATCGGATGCGTGGTAATCGCGGCCCAGCTGTTCGATCAGCTCGGCGACGCTGGTCTTGCCGTTGCAGCGCTTGAGGATGTCGCCGCCGGTGGCGTTGAGCTTGACGATGCCCTCTGGGTAGAGCAGCACGTGGGCCTGCTGCGACTCCTCCCAGCGGAACAGGAAGGGCGGGCGAATCTCGTAGCGGGTCGTCGGCAGAATGTTTGTTGTTGTCATGACCATTTCCTCGCAAACCGGGGCGATCGCGACCGCCCCGGCCACAGGCTCAGCGCACGTAGACGTACGCGGTGACTTCGAAGCCCAGACGCAGATCGCAGAAATCGGGATTGATCCACTGCATGGCAAATCTCCTCAGGTTTTTACGGGGGGACAGGATGTCGCAGCTCGAAATTAGGGCGCTTTGCGGGGGTGACTAATAGGACTTTCGGGTTGGTTTTGCGGGCATTTGGTCGAGCTTTTCTTGAGTTTGGAAAATATTTTCGATGCGACTCGGCATCCTTGTTCATGGTCAATTTCGCAGTCGTGAAGGGGACTAAGATGCGCGGTTTTTTCTTGCGGTTCGGTAGCTATTTGCTGCATCCAAATTGGCGCGACGCCGCGTAATCCGCGCGCTGCAGCATCGTTGGCATCTACTACCAAATGAGGAGGGCTCCGCTGCCATGGGTGCATACCGGGGGTGGGAGGGCACTGCCTAAGATCGGTCCCATGCCCTGAGCCATGTCTGGCGCAGGCTCCACAAGCAGAAGAGAGAGGCCCAACATGATCTACGCCCAACCCGGTACTCCAGGCGCCGTCATTTCCTTCAAGCCGCGCTACGGCAACTACATCGGTGGCGAATTCGTGCCGCCGGTAAAGGGGGAGTATTTCGTCAACACTTCGCCGGTGAACGGTGAAGTGATCGCCGAGTTCCCGCGTTCGGGCGCCGAAGACGTGGAGAAGGCGCTGGACGCC
>NZ_JAMOHV010000020.1 GCF_024448505.1 Stutzerimonas degradans | reverse complement strand
TTTCGCGTAAAGCAGGCGCTCGATATCGCTGTTGCGACCGGTGATTTGCTGGCGGTCGGTAAGGATGGCAAGACCAGGCGTCGCAAGGGCACTAGCATCAAATCCAGTGATATTCTGATAGCTCCCCCGCAGAGACCCATCTTCTTCGTGCCACAGCTGAAGAAATCCAGCTCGGAGAACTGAGGTTCGGCACCGCTCCTTGCTCGGTGGCTCGCCTTAACCGCATCGGTACCGGTAGCTTGGCCCATCGCGTGAAATGCCGAGCATTTCGCTCTAGGGGTCTGGCGCGTCGATCAAATAGCCCATCCCACGCGCGGTTTGTATGAGCTTAGGTTCGAACTCATCATCGATTTTTGCTCTCAGCCGTCGTACCGCCACCTCAATCACATTGGTATCGCTGTCGAAATTCATGTCCCATACTTGGGAGGCGATAAGTGACTTTGAGAGCACTTCCCCGCGACGCCGAAGTAATAGCTCAAGAAGTGCGAATTCCTTTGCAGTTAGGTCTATTCGTTTCCCCGATCGCGTAACTCGACGCCTGAGCAGATCGACCTCAAGGTCGAGGAGTTTGAGTATTGTTTGGTTGGGGACATTATTGCCGCGGCGAAGCAACGTACGGATCCTGGCTAGCAATTCGGAGAAGGCAAACGGCTTGATGAGATAATCATCAGCGCCCAACTCCAATCCCTTTACTCGATCCTGAACCCCGTCTCGGGCGGTGAGAAAGAGCACGGGAACCTCATTACCAGCAGCGCGGACTTTCTGTAAAACCTGCCACCCATCCAGGCCAGGCATCATCACGTCTAAGATGAGCAAGTCGTATGTGGTATGAAGCGCGTGCTGAGCAGCATCGGTCCCGTTTTCAACTCTATCGACTGTGAAGCCTGCCTCTGCAAGCCCCTGCTGTAGGTAGGTGCCTGTTTTCGGCTCGTCTTCAGCAACAAGAAGCTTCATGAAAGTATTCCCTCCGGCATTTGGAGCAGTGTGCCGATTGTCAGGGCGTGCAGCCAGTACCTTACAGAAACGTAATGCTCGCATCATCTGTCTGACAGCTTGTAGCGTTAACGTCTACATCAGCAGTTGCTCCCACACTCTGCTTTTTGGCCTTTTCCATGCTCCTTTGGCCTATCGGCGCCTAGATGGCGCCCTTTTTTTGCCCGCTGGAAACAAGACCTATTTGCCTGAACGAAAAGGCACCATGCACGCTACCTGCGCTTTCGCTTGGGCTCACTGCTTTTATGCATTACTGACGAAACCGTAATGTCTAAATCAGGGTTCTGACAGGAACGCTCGGTTAGCTTAGACACAGGACCAAGCCAAAGCCCCTATTTATGGAGCTGCGCTGGGTCTCCCATGTCTTCGAACGAGGTAACAAGTAATGAAATTCTTCAGATCCGTTTCTGTACTGCTCGCCATCGCAGCAAGCTCTTCCTATGCAATGGCAGAAGGTGGTGGTGATCGTACCTTTGCTCGTATGGAGCAGGCTCGCCAAATAGCGATCGCTAGTTATCAGGCTGACCAGAAGGACCAAGCCCAGGAGGTAGCCTCAAAAGCAACTTCAGCGAAGCACGCCCACGCTAATTGCTGAAGCGAAACCTTACGCAACTGTGACCATGCACCTTGAGTATCGTTGCAACCGGATCCTTGCACGGAAATCAAAAGCCATTGCGCAGCTTCCACCTGGAGATTGACATGCTCACAGGCGATTTTTTGGGCGATTTCTGAAGCGCTTTAAGCTTACAAAAATGTAATCCCGCGTCTTTCTTAGGCATGCCATATTTACGATTAAAGGCGAGTCGCTTGATAAGACAGACCGTGCGCGAGTTTCTAAGATCAATTAACGCTGGCAACACCAACCTTACGGCTGGTTTCGGCTTGGCTCCTTAGTTTGATTGGAACCTACACATGCAACGTAAAACCTCTAGGCGAACCTTTGTTAAAGGCTTGACTGCCGCAGGCATCCTTGGCGGTCTTGGCTTGTGGCGAGCTCCGGTCTGGGCAGTGACTAGCCCAGGCCAGCCCAGCGTACTAAGTGGCACGGAGTTCGATCTGCTGATTGGGGAGACGCCGGTCAATATCACCGGCGCGGCCCGGACAGCGATGACTATCAATGGGACCATCCCAGGGCCGCTTCTACGTTGGCGTGAAGGGGATACCGTCACGCTGCGAGTCAGAAATAAGTTGAGCGAAGATACATCGATTCACTGGCACGGCATGATCCTGCCGGCCAACATGGATGGCGTGCCTGGATTGAGCTTCCACGGCATCGCTCCCGATGGCATGTATGTCTACAAGTTTCAGGTTAAACAGAACGGTACCTATTGGTACCACAGTCATTCAGGCCTACAAGAGCAGCTTGGTGTCTATGGTCCCTTGGTCATCGATGCGAAGGATCCCGAACCGTTCAGCTATGACCGCGACTATGTGGTGATGTTGACTGATTGGTCCGATGAGGATCCCGCTCGAATCCTTTCTAAGCTCAAGAAGCAGTCCGATTATTACAACTTCCACAAGCGCACTGTCGGAGACTTCATTAACGATGTGAGCGAAGACGGCTGGGCCGCTACGATTGCGAATCGGAAAATGTGGGCTCAGATGAAAATGAGTCCCACCGACCTCGCCGACGTAAGCGGCTACACCTATACCTATCTAATGAACGGCCAAGCACCCGACGGGAACTGGACCGGCATCTTTAAGCCCGGCGAGAAGCTTCGTCTGCGGTTCATCAACGGCTCGGCCATGAGCTATTTCGATGTCCGCATTCCAGGGCTGAAGATGACTGTAGTCGCAGCCGATGGCCAATACGTCAACCCAGTTAGCGTCGACGAATTCCGCATTGCCGTGGCAGAAACCTACGATGTGATTGTCGAGCCTGCGACCGAGGAGGCTTACACGATCTTCGCCCAATCGATGGATCGCACAGGATACGCCCGTGGCACGCTAGCGGTTGCCGAAGGGCTGAGCGCTCCTGTTCCAGAAACCGATCCTCGACCACTAATCACCATGGACGACATGGGGATGGATCACGGCAGCATGGGCGGTATGGCGGGCATGGACCATGGCGGCGACATGGGCGCGATGGACCATAGCAACATGTCCGGCATGAACCACGGTGACATGCAAGGGATGGGCGACATGGGCGCAATGGCCGGCATGGATCACAGCAAAATGGGTGGGATGTCCGGGATGGACCACTCTGGAATGGCTGGGATGAGCGCAGGTATGCAATCGCACCCGCCCTCAGAGTCCAATAACCCACTGGTGGACATGCAGACCATGAGCCCAACTCATAGGCTGAACGATCCCGGTATTGGCTTACGAGACAACGGCCGCCGAGTCCTGACCTATAGCGACTTGAGAAGCACTTTCCCCGATCCGGACGGCCGTGAGCCCAGTCGGACGATCGAACTCCATCTCACCGGCCACATGGAGAAGTTCTCCTGGTCATTTGACGGTATAGAGTTCTCTGATTCGGAGCCCCTGCGGCTCAAATATGGCGAGCGGGTACGCATCACTTTGGTCAACGACACCATGATGACCCATCCGATTCATCTGCATGGTATGTGGAGCGATCTTGAAGATGAGAATGGAAGGTTCATGGTTCGCAAGCACACGATCGACATGCCTCCAGGTTCGAAGCGCAGCTACCGCGTGACAGCCGATGCGCTCGGGCGTTGGGCTTATCACTGTCACCTACTGCTTCACATGGAAATGGGCATGTTTCGTGAAGTCCGAGTGGACGAGTAAGAGGAACTTTATATGGGAAATTTTACGAAGCGTAAAACTCTTATTGGCAGCGCGTTAATGTTCAGTCTGCTGGGCGTAATGAATATGTCAGCTGCGTTTGCAGAGCAAAAGCATGATCAGCACAAGCAATCATCGGCTTCATCGCAGAATCCAGGCAACAAGCCGGCATCTCAGACACAAGGCACCTCTAACTCAAAAATGAACCACGACGACATGGATCATGGCTCGATGGACCATGGAGAAATGGAGCACGGCAAGATGGATCATGACCCCAAGGCCACTGATACTGAGGTGGATTCGCACCATGACCACTAGACCTTCTCGCTTTGCTCTGATTGCGCTCGGAGTTTCGTTGAGCGCAGCGGCTGGAGGGACAGCCAACGCTGCCGAGATGATGGATCATTCGATGCATCAAACCCCTCCTGCTGAGGCAGCTCAAGCCCCTGCATCTTCAGCGAAGCCCGCAGCTAAGAATCATGGCTCCGGTGGGCAAACGGACCATTCTGCGATGGGTCATGGTGCGATGGACCATAGCACGATGAACCATGGCCAAATGAAGCATGACGATACGCTCGAAATGCCCGGCATGGTTCATCCCTCGTTCATTCCAGTATTGACCGATGCGGATAGAGAAGCGGCTTTCCCTGGTCTTCAAGGTCATACAGTCCATGACAAGTATCTGGCCTGGTTCCTTCTGCTAGATCAACTTGAGTACCAGAACGCAAATGAAGGTAGCACCCTCAGTTGGGAAGCTACTGCCTGGGTTGGTGGCGATATCAATCGGTTCTGGTTTCGCTCGGAAGGTGAGCGAACGAATGGCGTTACTGGAGATGCGGAAATTCAGGCGCTCTACGGGCGTGCCATCAGCCCCTGGTGGGATGTGGTAGCAGGTGTTCGCCAGGACTTTAAGCCCGAGTCGCCGCAGACGTGGGCGGCTTTAGGCGTCCAGGGGATGGCTCTGTATAACTTTGAGGCGGAAGCCACCGCCTTCGTCGGTGAAGGTGGGCAGACAGCAGCACGTTTTGAAGGCGAGTACGACATTCTCCTCACTAACCGGCTGATCCTCCAACCGACTGCCGAGCTCAATTTCTATGGCAAGGACGATCCTGCGCGCGGAGTAGGCGCTGGTCTCGCAAACACAGAGGTGGGGCTCCGCCTCCGATACGAAATCGTTCGTGAGTTCGCACCGTACATCGGCGTCACGTGGAGCCGGGCATACGGTAATACCGCCGATATGGCGAGAGATGAAGGCGAAGACGTAGATGAGGCGCGGTTCGTTGCTGGCATCAGGCTTTGGTTTTAAGGACCCTAGATGAAAAGAATAATTATTAGCTTCGCTGCCTTCTGCGCACTAGGCCTGTTGGTGGTGGCCGGTGTTGTTTTCTCGGGACTAATAAACGTTGCCGCGGATGATCCTCATACGGGAGCCGTGCACGCTTTCTTGGAAACTGCTCGCAATCGCTCGATTGAGGTTCGCTCCGAAGACATAGTCGTGCCATCTCTCGACGATGAAGACCAAATCCGCGCCGGGGCGGGGAACTACGACTCGATGTGTGTGGGTTGTCACTTGGCGCCAGGCATGGCTGAGACCGAGCTAAGCAATGGCCTTTATCCCGCTCCACCCAGCCTGGCTGAAGCGGGGCTATACGGTGACCCAGCAAAAACATTTTGGGTCATCAAGCATGGCATCAAGGCCACTGGGATGCCTGCGTGGGGTAAAAGCATGGCTGATCCGTACATCTGGGGAATGGTGGCTTTTCTGCAGAAGCTTCCTGAGCTAGATGAAGGAGCGTATCGAGCACTCGTTGCGTCTAGCGGTGGTCACCAGCATGGTGGTGGGGAGACCCCAGCTGGGCATGGTGAGCAACACGGCGAGATGGCCTCGGGCGACCACCATCAGGGCGACAGTGGCGGCTCGGATCACCATGGCTCTAGCAGCTCAAGTGATGCAGCCGGCCAATCAAACTTTGGTCACCATGGTAATAATGAAAGCGATGACCATCATGCGTCAGAGGAGCCCCAGGCGGTTAAACACAGCAATGGCAATGGCGGTGACAACGCCGATGCGGAAGGCAAATCTCCTTCAAAAAACCATGTACACGCAGACGGGAAGCAACACGACCACTAACATCCGGTATGTCTGTACCTAAGCGGTTCTGACCAGGCTCTTAGAAAGACGCCTCGGCACAAGCAAAGGGGGTCAGTCTTAGGCCATCCTAATTCGACGCAACGGTACCGGAGGGCTTTTCACAACCATTAGGCCGCAGGTCTAGTGACTCTCATAGTTAAGGGCTTTCGCTCCGGCCGTTCCCCATTGGATGCTCCCAGTCGTGGCGACCGGGAGCTCCCCATACCCCACCGGTTATCTAGAACAGACTAGCGAAGCCGGCTAAGCCATCGGAAGTTTGGCTCATCGTCTCCAACTGTCACCGCATACATCATATTCGGTACCGTTGCGCACCTTACAGCATTGTAATGAAGTTGGTCGAAACGGGCTCGGTAGGAGCGTGTCGTAATTCAGTGCCTGCTAATACGCTTATGAGGTATTTGGCTAGTAGGCACCGACGACATACCACTATCGAACCCTGGAGAACGCAATGACAAACTCAATGTTCGCTTCCTGTATCCAAGCTTGTTCGAACTGTGCCCTAGTGTGCGAAACGTGCGCCTCTGCTTGCCTGCGTGAGGATGACGTAAAAATGATGGCTCGCTGCATCGAGTTGGACCGTGACTGCGCAGACATTTGTAGGTTGGCCGCCACACTGATGAGCCGTGAAAGTGAGTACGCCAAGGAGTTCTGTGCCCTTTGCGCCAAGATCTGCCGCGCATGCGGTGAGGAATGCGCGAAACATCAGATGGATCACTGCCAAGAGTGTGCCAAAGCGTGCATGAAGTGCGCTGAAGAATGCGAGCGCATGGCTGCGTAACAATCTCGACTTGCTGCTCTGGCAAAGCTCATATCTCGTTGCCAGAGCCGCTTCGCCGGATTGACCGTTATATCCCAGCATGTGCAGAAGCTCAGCCAGCTGACTTGCTAGCAGAAAAGCCTAGATATCCGCTGGCCTAGCTCACCCAAACCTGCGCGCGGTCGCAACACCGTAACGCTTTTTTCTCTTGCCGCAAAGTAACCGATACTACAGTGCTGGGGACTAGATCTATGGAGCATCAAGGAGAATATCTACGCCAAGGCGCCACGTCGTCCGATATGGGTATGGATGCGCATATGCAGATGATGGAGCGACGCCATCTCGCGACGCTGTGGTGCCACTTCGTCAATGTATTGCTCGGCTTTTGGGTGCTGAGTGCGCCCTTCATCTTCGGCTACATGAACGTAGCGCCGGGTGACCTTGATCTGCCACGCCTGGCAGCCGAACGTAATTTGCCTGAAGTCGCCACCCGCGCGTTGCTGATGACCTGGAACGACGTCATCAGCGGCGCGTTGATCGTGTTGTTCGCCATCCTCTCGCTCAAACGGATTAGCTGGGCGCAATGGGCCAACACGGTCATGGGATTGTGGTTGATGTTCGCGCCGCTGCTGTTCTGGACTCCATCCCCGGCGAGCTACGGCAATGCCTTGCTGGTCGGTGGGCTGGTGATCGCCTTCTCTACTCTGGTGCCGATGATGCCCGGCATGAGCATGCAGGGCATGATGCAAAAGGCTGCAGTGCCGCCGGGCTGGGATTACAACCCTTCGACTTGGCTGCAACGCCTGCCAATAGCCATCCTCGCCGTGATCGGCATTCTGCTCGCGCGTTATCTGGCCGCTTATCAGCTTGGCCATACCTCGAACGCCTGGGATCCCTTTTTCGGCACCGAACCTAACGGCACCGAGACCATCATTACCTCGGACATGTCGCGCGCCTGGCCGGTATCCGATGCAGGGATCGGTGTGATGGCCTATATGATCGAGCTGCTCATGGCGGTTATGGGCGATGCCCGGCGCTGGCGCACCATGCCGTGGATGGTCGCAGCGTTCGGCGTGGTGGTCGTGCCCCTTGGCGCGGTGAGTATCTTCTTCATCATCGCCCAGCCGATTTTCATCGACACCTGGTGCACGCTGTGCCTGGTTCAGGCCTTGGCCATGCTGGTGATGATGCCTTACGCACTGGATGAGCTGGTCGCCATGGGGCAGTTTCTGAAAGACGCGCGACGTCGCGGCAAGCCGTTCTGGAAGACCTTTTTCATGGGCGATGCAATGGAAGGCGCCCGCGAGGACAACACGCCGGAGTTCGACGGCAGCCTCTCCTCAATGACCCTCAAAGGCCTTCGCGGAGTAAACCTGCCCTGGGGGCTCGCGCTGCTGTGCATTCTAGGCGTCTGGCTGATGTCGACCCGGTTGATCTTCGGTACCGACGGCGCGATGGCCAACAGTGATCACCTGATGGGCTCGCTGCTGATCACCGTCTCGGTGCTGGCCTTTGCAGAAGTAGCTCGCCCGCTGCGGTTTCTGAATCTTCCCATCGGCGCCTGGTTGATCGCCGCGCCCTCGTTCCTAGACGGGGCAGGATTCGCCGCCACGATCGGCAGCCTGATCGCTGGTCTGCTGGTAATAGTGCTGAGCCTTCCGAAGGGGGTGATTAACCACCGTTATGCCGGCTGGAACGCGCTGTTGCGCTAAGCCAATGCAATCCAACCAGCACAGGAGTCGAACATGACCGACCGCGCAAAAACCGCCGTGATTTGTGGCGGGACCGCAGGCATAGGAAGAGCGACAGCTCATGCGTTCGCGCAAGCTGGCTTTCGCATCGCAGTGATCGCCCGCGGCGAAGAGGGGTTAGCCGATACCCGTGCTGAACTGGAGGAAAAGGGCACCATGACGCTGGCGATTTCAGCGGATGTGGCCGACGCCGAGGCGGTCGATAAGGCAGCCGAGCGTATCGAGGCGGAGCTGGGTCCGATCGAGATATGGGTCAACGCCGCGATGGCTACGGTGTTCGGCCCGGTCAACAAAACCAGCGCGGCGGAATACAAGCGGGTGACCGAGGTGACCTATCTCGGTTTCGTTCACGGCACGCTGGCAGCGCTGCGCTATATGGAGTCGCGCAACCGAGGCACCATCGTCCAGGTGGGCTCGGCCCTCTCCTATCGCGCGATTCCCTTGCAATCGGCCTACTGCGCCGCCAAGTTCGCCATCCGCGGGTTTACCGACTCGCTGCGCTGCGAGCTGATCCATACCAACAGCCGCGTACGGCTGACCATGGTGCAGCTGCCGGCACACAACACGCCGCAGTTCGACTGGTCGCGCAACAAGATGCAAAAGCGTCCGCAGCCAGTCCCTCCTATCCATACGCCAGAGGTCGCCGCGCGCGCCATCCTCCGTGCAGCGACCGACGCACCCCGCGAACTTTGGCTGGGGCGCGCCTCGTTCCAGGCCATCATTGGCAATATGTTCATGCCCGGCCTGCTTGATCGGATGATGGCCAAGCAGGCCTGGAACGGGCAGATGACCGACGAACCGGCTAGCGATGAACAGCCGGACAACTTGTTCCAGCCGGTAGTTGGGCTGCATCGCCTCGAAGGGCGCTTCGGCGACCAGACAAAAGGAAAGGCACTGGGCCTAAGCTCCGAAACCGTGGGCAAGCTGGCTGCGGGTGCCTTGGCGTTGGTAATGGTGTTTGGCGTAGCGGTAGTTGTTGCTATTGCCAGCTAGCCGGGTCGCATCAATTGGATCAGGCAAAAGCGCCCGTTGAACGCGGGCACGTTAATCAAAAGAACCGAGGCTCAGTGCGGCATTGATCAAACCCACATGAGAAAAGGCCTGCGGTATGTTGCCTAGATGCTGGCCGCTTCGGGTGTCGAACTCCTCAGCGAACAGGCCGTGCTCACCCTTGCGTTGCAGCAGCTGTTCGAAAAATTCCTTTGCCTCTCGAGGCCGGCCGGTTTGCACTAATGCCTCGACGAGCCAAAAGCTGCATATGAAGAAGGCGCCTTCTCGGCCCTGTAGCCCATCCGAAATTTCAGCAGGGTAGCGCCGTAGCGCGACGCCGCCTTCGTCCAGTTGTTTACGGATCGCATCGACCGTATTGATGAAACGCTCGTCGCTGCCTTCGATGAAACCAACACGTGCTAACAGCAGAAGGCTGGCGTCAAGCCTATCGTCATCGAAGGCCCGGATGAAATGGCTGCCGTCGGCGCTGACACCACGGCGCAGGACTAACTGACGTAGAGCCTCGGCCTGATTGACCCAACTTTCCTCATCTCCGTCTAGGTCATGGCGGCGCTTCAGCCATAGCGCACGCTGTAGACCGGCCCAGGCCATGACCTTGGAGTGCACATAGTGGCGCGGCGCGCTGCGCATCTCCCAAATGCTTTGGTCAGGCTCCTGCCAGTGCGCTGCAATGAAATCAGCAGCGGCGCGCATATGAGGCCAGTGCGCCCGCATCGCATCGTCGCCCATGCTATCGCAGATGCTCACGCACTCCAGCAACTCGCCATAAACATCCAGCTGAAACTGGCCATCAGCAGCGTTACCCACACGCACCGGCCGCGAGCCGCGATAGCCATCAACCCCTTCGATATTACGTTCTGGCGGTGGCGCAGCTCCGTTTACATCGTATAGCACGGCCAGCGGCGTCCCATGCTGCTCAATGGTTCGCTGCATCCACTGGGCCCAACAATGTGCCTCATCCCGACAACCGAGGCCGAAAAGAGCACCAAGTGTCAGCCCCGCATCTCGAAACCAGGTGTAGCGGTAATCCCAGTTCCGCTCCCCGCCCAGGTGTTCAGGTAGGGAAGTGGTTCCGGCGGCAACGACCGCTCCGCTGGGTGCGTAAATCAATAACTTAAGGCTAATCGCGCTGCGTACCACGGCGCCTCTATATGCTGCGGGGCACTCCAGCGCTGCGCACCAGTCGCGCCACGCAATCAGGGTCGCCTCAATCCGCGCGGGTACAGATTCAATCGACACAGGAACGGGTGGGGCATCTTGCTCTAAGGAAACGCTTAGAGAAACTCCCGCACGCCCTCCTGCATCTACTGAGATCGCTCCCTTCCAGCCTTCGCCGTCCGGATACAGTGCGCAGTCCGCTTGAAGCAACAGCTGTTGACCCATATAAGAATAGGTTAACCCTTCGGCTGAAATGCTTGCCTCACCGGCTACGCTTCCGAAATCTGGACGCGGCTCAAACTGCAGAGTGAACTCACAGCGGCCAGCTAAGCCGTCTACCTGCCAAAGCAAGCGTTGCTGATCGTCCGATCCAGGCCACTCCATACAAAGCGTGACACGGGCGGACCCGGACGCGCTGTGCACTTCGAACTCTAATACTGCAGAATCGTCCAGATAATGCGTTTTGACGTCACCCGGTGTCGACAGCTGTAGCCGCCCGCCACGTTGACTGTCGAGCAGCGGCCAAATCATCGGTGTGGCATCGAAGCGCTGGGGACAGAACCATTCCACGTTGCCATCTGGGCCCACCAATGCCATGGAGCGACCATCACCGATGGCCGCCAGCGAAGCGATCGTTGGATATTCTGCCTTTCCAGCTGCCAGTTGCTGATTAATTCTCATAGTTCTCTTCGTGTCGGTGCGCTTACAGACGGTTCAAAGGCCAGTCTGGACTGCTGCTTCAAAGCGGCAGGCTCGCGTTGAGGTAATAAATGCATTGAAGTTGGCATGAAGAGTAACCCGACGTACGCCGGCTTATTTTTAACCATAACGATGTCACTTTTCGAAGCGCAAGCCGCGCGAAAATACAAGAAACAGATTATTAGTCGACTGCACGATTAATCAGTAGTTTCAATTGCGATTGTGAATTGTCAGACTCGATAGATCGAATAGCAAAATCTTTTCCAAGCATGCATTCGTATAGCTCAATAATTCAGTTCTATGCTTACAGAAATGTAATCAAGTTTCCGCGCCATAACTAGATTGATGATCTAGCCTGAAAAGTTCTATTCGCCTGTCCTGCGGCGGCGCTGGCACAAGGCAGTCGTACAACACTGGAGTTACGGACCATTCGGCCGTATGACTTTGCCAGGAGAACCAATAATGGTTTTGCGAATCTTCTCATCGCAGAGATTGGCTTTGCTGCTGCTTCTGCTTACCGCCCTGCAACTCAGTGGCTGCGCCGTTTCCCCACGCCTGAAACCAAGCGACCAGCCAAGCGTAGCTGGCAAAACCTTCGTCATCACTGGTGCCTCCAGTGGCTTCGGTCGCGGCGTGGCGCTCAGGCTTGCCGCTTTGCAAGGCGACGTGGTGCTGGCGGCCCGCCGAACCGCGGTGCTCGAAGAACTGGCTACGCAGATACGCGAGGCAGGAGGGTCGGCACTCGTAGTGACCACCGATGTGAGCAAACCAGCCGACATACAAGGCCTGGCCCAAGCCGCCATCGAACGCTTCGGCAGTATCGACGTGTGGATCAACAACGCAGCGGTCGGAGCACTGGGGCGCTTCGAAGACGTCCCCGTCGAGGACCATGCGCGGGTTGTGGACGTCAATCTCAAGGGCGTGATCTACGGAAGCCACGCGGCCATGCGCCAGTTCAGAACTCAGGGCTTCGGCACGCTGGTCAACGTCGGCTCGGTCGAGAGCGAGATACCGCTGGCTTACCATGCCTCCTACGCAGCGACCAAAGGTGGAGTGATGAATCTCGGGGCAGCAATCGCCGAGGAGATTCGCCTGAGCGGCAGCGAGACTATTAGTGTCGCCACTGTTATGCCCTGGGCTGTGGACACACCGTTCTGGGAACACGCGGCCAACTACACCGGCGGCACGCCACGCATGGCCGCAATGGACGGCCCTGAGCAGGTGGTTGAAGCCATCGCCTGGGTCTCGGTCAACCCGCGCAAACGTCTGCCGGTAGGCTGGAAAGCCCGGGGCGCAGTGATCTCGCATTCGCTGTTCCCCTCTCTCACCGAGCGAATCGCGGCGAACATCGCGCACCGCTGGCAGATCGAAAAAGCTCCGCCAGCACCGCCAACAACGGGTTCGCTTTACAAGCCAATGCACTCTGGCACTGGTGTGGAAGGCGGCGTGCGTGAACGTATGGAGCGGGAAGAGACTGCACGAGAGCAATCGAAATAACGCCGGCTATTACCGGTTGATCGAGCTGGCTTGGGATGAAATACCCGTGCTGGTGATTTCTGGTAATGAGCTACCAGTTTATGCGGGTGAGCGGCCGCTCGGTCAAAAAACCGATAACTTACAAAAATGTAATCACTAGCTCAGCTTCATGACAGGGTAGATTAACTAATCTGCAGAAGTAGATGGTCCAAGACACGGCATAAAATGGTTCTAGTCCATTGAAACAGGCTCAGTAGCAACGGCCGCAGCTTTCACTACGGAGGTCACCTCTATGAAATCGTTGATACCTTTTTACCTTGTCGGATCGCTGATGCTGTCTCCCATGGCTTTGGCTGAAGGAGGAAGCGACCGCACTCTCGAGCGCCTTCAGCAACTGCGCGATAAAGCTGAAGCAGTTTTGGTTCAAGCAGAGAAAGCGCCAGTCTGCGAGCGCCAAGTGCATATGAAAGAACATATGGGAATGCTCGAAGAAATGATGAGCCAGCTCCATAAAGATCATCCAGGACCAAACGTCTCTACCGAGGAGCATTTGGCTTGGATGGAGAAGCACGACAAATTGGTAGACGACGTACTGGAACAAATGATTCGCGAGCATAAGCTGATGACGGCTGATAGGGAGTGTCATCAGTAATAATTCTCTACTCTTCCAGGATTACGATTACAACGCTCTCTGGCTCTGCACCGCCCGACCAGGTGCCAGGTCGGGCGTAAATCCTATGGGGCTGATCGACGTAATTCTGATCAGCACTGGTTTTCTCCCAACTTGATAGGATCGTTGATGAGGATTAGTTTCGAAAAGGCTGTAGGCGGGCCAGAAAAAACGCTCCTCTACACTGCCAAAAGAGCAGAGGTGCTGAGCAACAATATAGCCAATGCTGATACACCCAATTTCAAAGCCAGGGATTTGAATTTTGCCTCGGTGCTTGCCGCTCAAAACAAGCAGGCAATTAACACTGAGTTTTCACTGGCCAAAACTAACCAGAGTCATATAAATACTGGTGGCTTGGAGGTTACTCTTAGCGATGCGGCCCTACTCTACAGGGTTCCCAATCAACCGTCGCTTGATCAGAACACAGTCGACGTTCAGGTTGAACAAGCAAAATATGCGGAAAATTCGATTCGTTTCCAGGCTGCATTTACTCGGCTGAACGGCGCATTCAAGGGTTTAATGATGGCCCTGAAAGGTGAGTGAAAAAGCAATCTTCCTTTGGCTCTGCGCCCGTAAGGAACCTCTGGGCTGTGCGAGACAGGCTCTCACTCGCTTTTAAACAACAGTCTCTCAATTCGATCGTGTTCTTCCCGTGTCGGTAGAGCGGTTAAATCTACATTGTCATCACTATCCGACTCGTCGTTTTTCGGCGAACCACGTTCAGGGTGGTAACCGCCATCTGCGTCGAACGCTACCCACCCGTACCACTCTCGGATGACCTTAGACGGTTGGCCGTCTTCCATTGCCACATACCAGTCCGCCAATCGAAAACGCTTACCGGCAAGCTTCGAAGTAGCCCTTTCGGCTCGAACCAACGCGAGATAGAGCGGGTGCGGCAGCTTTTCTATGGCTCCGGTTTCGTCGAGCAAGAAAGTGAACGAGGCGTGCGATAGTTGCTTTGTGGAACCGGCCAGCTCCTCTTCCTCGCCTAAGGTAAACACAGGAGCAAAGCCGCCCCCCTCCGTTCGAAAGTTGGTCGTTTGGCCTTGGTAGACCCTGGCAGCGTTCCACTGCACCTCGCCAGCATAAGCGTACGCGCGCAGGTCAAACTTCATTGGTCGTACCTGAGGGTCGGCGACGGTTCTACGCTCGCCAGGAGCTATAAGGGACTGGGCCAAGTAGTTTCCGCCAATGATTTCTTCCCAAACCCGCTTGGTGAGCTTGTCTCCTCGGTACGCACCGCGACTACCAAACCCGCTGACAGGCTTGAAAAAGAGGCTACGGCGGTTTTGCCAGAGGTGCTCCGCATTGCGATGCTCGACAGGAACCGTAAGCGGGACGTACTGGGCCAATACGGCTCGGACTTGCTGATCGACGCCAATCTCTTCCAAAAAACGTGCGTTGGTTAGGTCAACCAACCGGCGTTTGTCGGCATAAAGGGCATAGGCCTGAGGATGTGGCGTTACCGTCACGACATCAGCCAAATAAGCGCTGCGCAGCGCGCTGCAATTGTCGCCTTCCAGATAGAAATCGGTGAGTCGGTTGTAGACGAGATCCACAGGCTTCCCGTCGACCAAGAGGCACTCGTTGTGAAAGGCCAGATCGGCTGGGTCCGCGATTAGGCAGTCGATTCCTGCTGACTCGAATAACCGCTGAAAAAGAAGGAACTCCGGATACAGGTATTGGGCTTGTGGGCTTTCATCCAAGATCACCACGCGCGTGAGCGGACGTGGCTCGCCGCTCGTAGACCATTCCTGGGCGAACATATCCAGAATCGAACGCTCGAAGCCGCCGGGTCCTTCCTGACCTGGCGAAAGCCCGACTACGCCGCTGCAACAACTACGCTGCGCGCGGGCGAGCAATACGTTTAGCATCGCTCCGCCCGCATTTGTGTTTATTTCGATGAGCCCAAGCTTGTCATCATCCAGATGGAAGTCGTAGCCAAAGAAGACGCCGCGCGCGCCCCGAGGATCGTGTCGGGCAATAGGAGGTGCAGAATCCAGAGCATGCTCACGCCAACCGGGCGAGCTCACGGTCTGCTCGATGGCCTGAATAACCTCATTAACCTGGCGCAGCCGCAAGGATGAAACAAAGACCGGTCGTGCTGCAAACACATGAGGGCAACGTGACTTCAATAGCTCCGACAGCTCTGAATTCCCAAGCTGTTCGGTCAATGAGTTTACGAGCGCAGCTTGATCTAGGCTTACGCAGAAGCACGCTTCGTTGAGCGCTGCGGCTGTCGTACCGCATTTTCTCGATGAGGACGCTTGCACGGGAACCTCCAGAACCAAACATACAGCTTCGAAAGTCTCGGCCTCTTTCGGTTCAGCCTGGCGTTTCTATGAGCGTAGGTCAGGGTCGTTGCTGGCACTCTGCCATTAACTAGACATAAGCTTTGGAAGCGTCATTGTGAAAGTCGTATGCCCCTCAGCTGATTCGCAAGCGATGCGCCCTTTGTGCGCTTCGACTATCGAACGAGTGATAGCCATGCCGAGGCCCGCATTCATGGTGGTTCCTTCGCGCCTTGCGGTGTCGACCCTATAGAATCGATCAAACACTCGGGCCTGAAGCTCGGCTGGAATCGTTGTGCCTCGGTTGGATATGGCTGTGCAAACCGAGCCACCACTCTCGCTTATTTCAACGCTGATGGTGCTGCCTTCCTCTGCATATCGAACTGCGTTAGAGACTATGTTTGAGACGGCCCGTCTCAGCATCGATTTATCGCCATGTACCGATCCATCGCCTGAAAGCGCGATTTCTACCTTTTTGTCCTCGGCTGCAAGCTCGTAATATTCGATAACGCTCGCGGTAATCTCAGCCATGCTGGCATCTTCGGCATTGGGCGTAATCTTCCCGTTGTCCGCCTTGGCGAGGAATAGCATGTCATCGACCATCTTTGACATGCGCCTAAGTTCTTCGAGGGCGGAATACAAAATGTCTTTGTAGTCGGTATTCTCGCGGTCGCGCAAGAGCGCGACCTCCATTTGGGTAAGCATGCTGTTCAGCGGCGTTCTTAGCTCATGCGCGATATCCGCTGAGAAACCTGACAATCTGAGAAAAGAGTCGTCCAAGCGCGAAAGCATTTCGTTGAAGTTGTCTACGAGTTCATGCAGCTCGCCTGGCACCGACTCGGTTGGAATTCTGGTATCTAAGCAGTGGGCGGTTACCGTAGAAGAAGTCTTGGACAGTTCGTCTATTGGTTTTAAGCCTTTCCTGATCAGAACAACACCTAACGCGCCACTCAGAAGTGCACTAACGACAAGCGTATAAGCAAACCACTGCTGAATCATATCGAAGAAGTGGATTCGGTGCGTTACATCCAAAGCCAAATAGATAACAGTGTCCTGCCCTTCTACCCACCGATTTACTTTTCTGGTAATTCCGCTGTACTGGTGGCCACCGAAACTTACCGTCCAGCGTTCCTCTTGGATGTCTGTGACAAGAGGTAGCAAGCTCTCAGACAGATTGTGATGGGAGTAAACCGTCTTACCGTCTACTACAACCGCAGTCGCGAAGCCAAAGGAGTGCTCAATAACGGCATCGATCCTTGAAGCGGTCTCAGGCCCGAATGCTGAGCTGTTGAGTAGCGTACGCTCTACTGCAGCGGCCTTTTCATTAAGCACTTGTGCATCTTTGCGTTCGAAATGGAGCTGACAAAAATAATTAAAGCTGATTGCGGCCGCCAGCAGCACAACCGTAACCACGAGCATGAAAGCTATCGCCATTCTGCTCGTCAGTGACACTTTTCCCATCAGTACGGTCCTGGTTAGGCCATCAAGCACAAAAAAGCAGGTGGGGCACCCCCCACCTGCTTCGATCATTGTTACTCACACCCTCATATCCTATGCTGCGTCTGGATTTTCGCCATTTTGCGAGTGGTCGGCTTTGGCGGCCCCCATCATCTCACGACACTCTTTCATCATTCCACGCATGTCACCCATCATTTCCATATGCTTGTCGCCGCTCATCATGCCGGTTTCTGAATGGCTTTGGTCCGCTTTATCTGCCGCTGCGAAACTCAGTCCGCTCGCCAAGGTGATTGCGATTGCTGTAACGGTGATGGCCTTTCGCATGTTAAATCTCCAAGTTCAGTGGGTTATTCGCTTTTGCTTAACAAGGTGTTTTCGCCAACGTTGGGCTCCTTGGGCTTGTCGCACTTACCGCTAGACATATGCTTCATGCATACGACCATCATCAACAAGCAGGGCAAGAGAAAGAGCAGGCTTGGCAGCGTTGTTGCCAACGCCGCAGTGCTTTGGTTCAGTAGCATGTAGCCAACCACAGCTGCGGTTAACCCCGTTACGACCGGATTGCGCTGCAGTACGCTTTTAATCTTGGATATTATGCTGCTCATCTAACTATCCCTCGGATATTAAGCTTGGCAGATTAGCCATTGTTCACGCCAACTGGGGTGCTCAGGAACTCTACCGTATGGATCTTCCCGTCGGGGGTCTTGACCTTCATCTCATACGTCTGGACTTGGGCACTAGTTCTATAGTTTTGAATCATTCGAGTCGTGCCGGTCGCCCCTGCAGGTGCGATGCTCAGCACTTGACCCTCTTTGACAAGCTCCTTAAGGGTGGGCTTTGCTCCTACCGAGTCATTTAAGCGATTCAGCGTACGTTCGCTTCCGCCTTCGGCCATTGCAAGCGAGGAAGCAACGGTCAGAATAAAAGGAACGATTACTTTGGTTATGCGGTTCATGGTTTGCACCTCTTGGTTAGTTGATGCCTGTAGATTAAAGGCTTGCTACTTACAAGAAGCTGTTGCCAAGGTTACAAAGCGGTAATCGCTTCATTCTCGTGTTGGTACGACCGCCGCGCCTGCGGCGGTCGCTTTCTGCTCTTTACTGCTTTTCGATGCGCGTAATGGTGGAATCCATACCTTTCGAGGAGAACTCGAATTCGACCTGGTCCCCTTCTTTCAGCGTTTGGAGCTGATCAGGCTTCGCTTTGAAGCCCATCGTCATAGAAGGCCAACCCAGCGCTTCGACCGGGCCGTGTGCAATGGTCACGGTGCCGCTCTCGGTGTTTACTTTCTTGACTGTGCCGATGGCTGTAGCGGTCTGTCCCGCCGACTTCTGGTCCATTGGCATGTTCATGCCTTTGTGATCCATCGGCATGCCGTCCATTGGCTCCTTGTCGGCGGCATAGGCGACTGGCACCAGGAAGAGTGAGGCAAGGGTGATGTGCTTAATGTTCATGGATGTTCTCCAGTGGGGTTGGTTGCTTGCTGGGTGGTAACTCGCAATTGCCGGCGGCGCATCAGCAGGTAAGCTGCCGGCAGAACGAACAGGGAGAGCAAAGGGGCGGTGATCATCCCGCCCACCATGGGCGCGGCGATGCGGCTCATGATTTCGCTGCCGGTTCCGCTACCCCAGAGGATGGGCAGCAGACCGGCGATAATCACTGCTACGGTCATGGCCTTGGGGCGCACCCGCTGCACAGCGCCTTCGCGGATTGCGTCGAGCAGTACGCCTTCGCCATGGGCTCCAGCGTTAACCCGATCTGTCCATGCGTTCTTCAAATACAGCAGCATAATGACGCCGAACTCAGCAGAAACGCCTGCCAGTGCGATGAAACCGATTCCTGTCGCTACCGATAGGTTGTACCCGAGCAAATAGAGGAACCAGACGCCACCGGTTAGGGCGAATGGCAGCGTGGCCATGATCAGCAACGCCTCCCCAAAGCGCCCAAACGTGAGGTAGAGCAAGACAAAAATGATGAGCAAGGTAGCCGGCACGACGAGCTTCAGCTTCGCGTTAGCTCGCTCCATGAATTCGAATTGGCCGGAATAGCTGATGCTCATGCCGGATTCGAGCTGGACCCCTTTGCTGATCTTTTCCCTCAGATCGCCCACCACAGCCGCCATATCGCGGCCACGAACATCGACGTAAACCCAGCCCGACAGCCTTGCGTTTTCGCTTTTAAGCATGGGCGGTCCGTCTGTCACCTGTACTTTGGCCACGGTCCCCAACGTGATCTGGCTGCCTTGCGGCGTGTAGATCGGTAGGTTGCGCAGATCGGATATCGAGTCGCGCCACTCGCGGCCATAGCGGAGGTTGATCGGATACCTGGCGAGCCCTTCCACGGTTTCACCAATGGTTTGACCACCGATGGCACCGGCCACGATCGATTGCACGTCCGCGATATTCAGGCCGTAGCGTGCGGCGGCGACACGATCGATATCCACATCGATATACCTGCCGCCGGTCAGTCTCTCAGCAAGCGCCGAACTGACCCCAGGCACCGTTTTGGCGATTTTTTCCACTGCCTGGGTGGCTTTGTCGATCTGTGCCAAGTCAGTGCCATACACTTTCACCCCGATCGGGCTCTTGATACCCGTCGCCAGCATATCGATACGGTTTCGAATCGGCGGGATCCACAGATTGGCTAATCCAGGTACCTGTACGGTGCGATCCAACTCCTCAACCAGCTTGTCAGGCGTCATCCCAAGGCGCCATTGATCCTTCGGCTTGAACTGAATGGTCGTCTCGAACATTTCCAGCGGGGCGGGATCTGTAGCGGTGTCGGCTCGACCAGCCTTACCGAACACGTGTGCAACTTCTGGAACCGTTTTTATGAGCCGGTCCGTCTGCTGCAGTAGCTCAGAAGCCTTCTGAGCGGAGAGGCCTGGAAGCGCAGTGGGCATATAAAGGAGGTCACCTTCATCCAGCGGGGGCAAGAACTCCCCACCAAGGCGAGAGGCCGGCCACAAGCCTGTCAGGAAGACCAGAACAGCCACCAGCAGAGTCATCTTGGGCCAGCGCAGTACCGCGTCCAGGGCCGGCTTGTAGATCCAGATGAGGCCACGGTTGAGTGGATTACGGTGTTCGTCAGGGATTTTGCCCCTGATCCAATACCCCATGAGCACCGGAACCAGCGTGACAGACAGGCCCGCGGCGGCTGCCATTGCATAGGTTTTGGTGAACGCCAGTGGACCGAACAGCCGGCCTTCCTGCGCCTCCAGGGTGAACACTGGTATGAACGACAGCGTGATGATCAGCAGGCTGAAGAACAGTGCCGGCCCCACTTCAACAGCCGCGTCAGTAATGACCTTCCAGTGCTCCTGGCCCTTCAAGGTGGAGTCAGGATGCCGCTTGTGCCAGGCCTCAATGTGCTTGTGGGCGTTTTCGATCATGACGATTGCTGCATCGACCATCGCTCCGATGGCGATCGCGATGCCACCCAACGACATGATGTTGGCGTTGATGCCTTGCCGCTGCATGATCACAAAAGCAATCAGGATGCCGATCGGCAACGACACGATGGCGACCAACGACGAGCGCAGATGCCACAGAAAAATCGCGCAAACCAACGCAACGACAATGAACTCCTCGATGAGCTTGTGCGTGAGGTTTTCAACGGCACTGTCGATCAGCTTGCTACGGTCGTACGTCGTGACGATTTCGACGCCTTGGGGCAGGCTCGCTTTCAGCTCATCCAGTTTGGTCTGAACGGCAGCGATGGTTTCCCGAGCGTTCTTGCCGCTCCGCAGGATCACCACGCCGCCGACTACCTCACCTTCACCGTCAAGCTCGCTGATGCCCCGGCGCATTTCCGGGCCGAGCTGGATATGCGCAACGTCCCCTAGCGTCACAGGCACGCCGCCGTCGAGACGCAAAGGAATGGCTCGAAAGTCTTTGAGTGTCTTGAGATACCCGGTCGCACGGACCATGAACTCGGTTTCTGCGAGTTCCAGAACACTCCCGCCGGTTTCACGGTTGGCTTCATCGATCGCCTTTGCAATCTGCTGCTGCGTCACGCCCCTGCTTGCCATGCGCACGGGATCCAGTACGACCTGATACTGCTTGACCATCCCGCCTATGGGCGCGACTTCCGCCACGTTGGGCAGTGTCTTGAGCTCATAGCGCAGGAACCAATCTTGCAAAGAGCGCAGCTGCGAGAGGTCATGTTTGCCCGTTCGGTCTACCAAAGCATATTGGTAGATCCAGCCGACACCTGTGGCGTCAGGGCCCAAAGCGGGTTTGGCGGCGGCGGGAAGCCGACTCTGCACCTGACTCAGGTACTCCAGCACCCGAGAACGGGCCCAATAGAGGTCGGTGCCGTCCTCAAACAGGACGTACACGTAGCTATCCCCGAAGAAGGAGTAGCCGCGGACCGTCTTTGCGCCGGGGACAGACAGCATGGTCGTCGTCAGTGGGTAGGTGACCTGATTCTCAACGATCCGGGGCGCCTGCCCGGGGTATGGCGTGCGAATGATGACCTGAACGTCGGAAAGGTCTGGCAACGCATCGACAGCAGTGTTCTTGACCGACCAGATACCCCAGGCCACCGCGAACAAAGTGGCCAGCAGGATCAGAAAGCGGTTGGCTACTGACCATCGGATTATGGCTGCAATCATTTCTGGCCCCCGAGCTTCTCGATGCGCTCGATGACCAGGCCTTCGTCGCTTTCACGCACGCCCACACGGACGCGGTCGTCGACTTGCAAGCCTGACAGCAGGGATTGATCCGCAACCGGAAAGGACATGGTCATCCCAGGCATGTTCAGCGTCTTGAACGGCCCATGCGACAGGCCAACCATGCCATCTTCCAGGCTGACTATCGTACCTTCAGCCTCGTGCAGCGCAGGTTCTGTAGAAGTTGCAGGCTCCTCCAAACCCTGAGCGGTCAGCCCGCGTAGGCTCGCCTCTGAATCCAGGAGAAACTGACCGGACGCCACGACCTTCTGACCGGCTTCCAGCCCTTCAAGCACCTCTGTCTGGTCATCGAATTCCCGGCCTGTGCGAACCTCAATCGGGCGGTAACGGCCTTGATCCTCGGCCAGCATCACCAATGCGCGCCGACCGGTGCGAATGACCGCCTCGGACGGGATGACCAAGACATCTTCGACGTTGCGACTCAACGTCACCTCGGCCGTCATGCCGGGACGAAGCCGTTGTTGCGGATTAGGCAGTTCAACCCGGACGCGCACAGTACGGCTATCCAAGTTGGCTTGTGGTAGTACGGCCTGGATCGTCCCTTCCAGAACTTCACCTGCAAAGGCCGGGAGGCGCGCGTTGACCAGCTGCCCAGGCGCCACATTTGCAACCTGCGCCTCAGGCACCGCAACCTCTAACCATACCTTTTCCAGCCCATTAACACGTGCCAGAGACGCACCAGTGGATACGGTCATGCCCTCGCGAACGTCGAGGCTGTTCAGCACGCCGCCTATTGGACTCCTCACTGTCCAAACAGGGCGCGCTTTACCAGTTCGTTCTAGCTGCACTATGACTTCTGGCGGCATGCCAGCAAGGCGCAACCGCTGGCGAGCCGCTGCGAGCAGCTGGGGTTGGCCGACCCCTTTGAGCGCCAGGTACTCTTCCTGTGCGGCAGCCCATTCGGGAACCAAAAGATCGGCTAACGGCGCGCCTTTTTCGATGACATCCTCCGGTGCTCGGTCGTAAACGCGCTCGACAAAGCCACCGGCACGCGCCTGCACAACCGCCACGTCTCGCTCGTCAAACATCAACGCGCCTGTCGCTTCGAGCGACTGGCTGATCGATTCACGCGTTACGGTTGCCAAGCGCACGCCGAGATTCTGCGTCACGCTCGGGTCGATACTGATCGATGCCCCGTCGCTTCCCTCATCTGCATAGCGTGGAATCAATTCCATATCCATGAATGGCGACTTGCCCGGCTTATCGAACTTTTGCTGGGGGACCATAGGGTCATACCAATAGAGCACTTCCTTGTCTTCTTCTGCAGGCGATTGTCCGAAGGCTGCGGTAGGCAGACCGATTAGCGCTGCAGCGCTAATCATCAGAGGCAGACTGAAGGCGAGTACCAGCCGCTTGTGTTGGAATGTCATGGTCGGGTATCTCCAAAGGCGAAATGCAGGCGGGCATTGCTCAACGATCGATCGCGGGCGACGTCAATACGCCGTAGCCGGGTCTCCACAAGCTGTCGTCGCGCTTCGATCACAGCGGTCAGCTCACCGCTTCCGGAGCGGTAATCGGCCATGGCAAGGCGGACCTTCTCTTCAGCGAGGGGTAGTAAGGTTTTGTCGAGGCGGATGAGTGCGCGGTCCAGACGCTGATACTCAGCGAGGTCAGTACTCAGCTCTTGGTTGTACAGGCGCAAGGTCGCTTGGCGCTGAGCCTCGATCTGGGCAAGGCGAGCTCGTTCGGCCGCGATCTTCGGATCCTGCCGAGAGCTGGTAAACAGCGGCAGGTCGAAGCTGACGCTGAGGTTCACCATGTCGCCGTACTCACGGCCACGTCGCAGGTAGTCGACCCCCCAACTCCAATCCGGTGTTTTCTCTGCGATGGCCTGGTGAACCTTTGCCTCCGCTTCACGAGTCATCGGGTCGAAGGCGAGTAACGCCGGGTGCCGGTTCAGGTTGTGCTGATAGTTATCAACGGCGGCAAGCCATTGCGGCCAGTCACCTGTAAGCGGCTGGCCTGCTAGCTCGCCTATCCAGCGCCGGAGGCCGGCCCGCGCAACAGCCTGGTTACGCAGCAGCTCATCCTCTTGTTCAGCCAGCAATGCTGCCTCTTGCCTCGGAAGTACGCTGTCTGCGGTTTGTCCGCTGCCGCCAGCAATGCGGGCCTGAACAGCCCGCGAAAGGAGCTGATTCTCGCTGTAAAGCTGCTTGAAAAGGCTTAGCTTCTGCTCGACCGCGAAGCTAGCGATCCATGCCTCGGCGGTTGCTTGGCGCACACCGAGACGTTCAACCGTTTGCTGGGCGTTTGCGAGCGCAACACTAGCCTGCGCGGCCTCGACACGAGCGCGCCTTTTCGCTCGGTTTGGCACATCTTGCATGACCCCAACCATTTGCATGGTCATGGCCTCTTGCTCCAACTGCCAGCGAGCGTCACCTTCGATGGGCACGCTTTGCAGTCCAAGCTTAAGTTTAGGGTCAGGAAGCTCGCCGGCAGGGATTGCAGCGCTGCGTGCGGCCACCAGGTTGGCGGCTTGCGCATGCAGCGAAGGCGCGTCTTGCTCGGCCACGCTCAGAGCTTGTTCTAAGGTCAAAGCGGACGCTAACCCTGGAAACGAGAGCGCGCCCATGATCAAGGCGGCCACGTACGGCGGCGCCCAATAAATACGGGGTTTCATTTGCGAAGGATTCCTGATCTTTCATGCGAGCCAAAGGCGCGCGGTAGCCGGCCCGAATGCTCACTCGGGCGGTTCCTATAAATTGATCGGAATTAGACGCGGGGTGGATGCCAGACGGCGTCTAAAAGGCTAGAGGGGATCAGGCCGTTATAGGGAGTGGTCACGGGTTTAGCAGCAGGCATCAGCTGGGCTTTTATTGAGACAAGCTGAAGGATACTTGCAGTTTTGCATTCTTGGCCCGTCTTGCAGACGGTCGCCGTTCCATGCTCATTCGCTTCACAGCACTCGGGCTCAGCGCCGCTGACGCCAGCCATCGACGCGTGGCTGGCTGCCATAGCCTCTATGCCTACCCTATCAGGCATTACGTGATGCGCTGACGACCCAACCGGCATGAGCAATTGCGCCATCCCGTTGATCGGAAGCGCGAGCACTAGCAGCAGGACAAGGAAGGAGCGCATGTAGGACTTCATATTTCCAGCTTACGGGCAATTCATGAGCAATCAATGAGGCTTCGGTCGCTTCGCAACCGAAGCCTAAGCCGACAGGCTTCAAACTACACGCGTTTGACGGAGCCGGAGTGCGTTGAACACAACCGATGCTGAGCTGAGGCTCATGGCTAGGGCAGCAATCATCGGAGACAGCAACAGTCCGAAGAACGGATAGAGCAGACCTGCGGCAATCGGGATGCTCAACCCGTTGTACATAAAGGCAAACAGAAGGTTCTGACGCATATTGCGAACCGTCGCCACCGAAAGCGTGCGCGCGCGCAGTATCCCCATCAGGTCACCTTTAACGAGCGTAACTTGGGCGCTGTTCATGGCGACGTCAGTGCCCGTGCCCATCGCTATGCCGACATCAGCCCTGGCGAGCGCCGGCGCATCATTTATTCCGTCGCCTGCCATGGCGACTACTTTACCTAGGGCTTGTAGCTTAACCACCAGCGCCTCCTTGTCCTGCGGCTTCACTTCGCCATGCACCTCATCGATCGATAGCTCACGAGCCACCGCGCGGGCAGTGGTAAGCCCGTCGCCGGTGGCCATGATGACTTGCACGCCCTCCGCTTGGAGCCGCGCTACAGCTTCCTTGGAAGTCGGTTTGATTGGGTCCGATACGGCCAGCAAGCCGGCAAGTGCCCCATCAACAGCCAGGTACACAATGCTGGTACCGCTCTCGCGCATTTTTTCTGCCTGATCTCTCAACGGCTCGACGCTCACACCCGCATCTTCCATAAGCGCGGTGTTGCCTAGTTGTAGCTGCTTGCCTTCCACCAGACCACGGACTCCGATACCTGACCCTGACTCGAAGGTCTCTGGCTTCGCCAGCTGGATACCTTCGCTTCTGGCATGGTCTACGATCGCGTGGGCTAGGGGATGCTCACTACCTTGATCCAAGCTGGCAGACAAACGGATGACTTCCTGCGAGTCAAACGGCGTGACGCCTATGGCCCGATCGAAGACAGGTCGGCCCTCGGTCAAGGTTCCTGTTTTATCGACAATCAGCGTGTCTACCTTACGGACGTTCTCGATGGCGCCTGCGTCTCTGAAAAGCACTCCGCTTCCAGCCGCTTTGCCTGTGGCAACCATGATCGACATAGGCGTTGCAAGGCCAAGTGCGCAAGGGCAAGCAATGATCAGAACCGCAACTGCATTGATCAGGCCGAATACCCAGCCCTGCTCGGGTCCAAACAGGCCCCATGCAAAGAATGTCAGCAAGGCGATACCAATGACCGTCAGCACGAAATAACCCGCAACCGTGTCCGCCATTCGCTGCATGGGTGCTTTGGAGCGTTGCGCATTCGCAACCATCTGGACGATTTGTGAAAGCATAGTCCCGGAGCCAACCCTGGTGGCTCGCATGACAAGCGAGCCGCTCGTGTTCATCGTCGCGCCGATAAGCGAATCGCCTGTCCGCTTCGTCACCGGAACCGGCTCGCCCGTTAGCATGGATTCGTCGACGGCGCTCTCGCCCTCTAACACCTCTCCATCAACGGGTACCTTTTCACCAGGACGAACGCGCAGATGGTCGCCCTCGTGAACATGTGTGAGCGGGATGTCCTCCTCGGAACCATCCTTGGCGATACGGCGAGCTGTTTTGGGTGATAAGCCAAGCAGGGACTTGATTGCGGAAGATGTCTGAGAGCGGGCCTTCAGTTCGAGCAGCTGACCTAAAAGCGTCAGTGAAATGATGACCGCTGCGGCTTCGTAGTAAACGCCTATCCGGCCGCCCACAGTGAATGACTCTGGAAATATGCTCGGTAAGACGGTTGCTACGATGCTGTAAATATACGCAGCCCCTGTGCCAAGCCCGATCAACGTCCACATGTTTGGGCTGCGATGCTTAACTGATGCGAAACCGCGCACGAAAAATGGCCAACCTGCCCACAAGACAACCGGGGTCGTAAGGGCTAGTTCAACCCAGTTCTGGCTAGCGCCGTGAAACAGCGGTATCGCATGTCCCGCCATTGCCAACAGGGTTACTGCTACGGTCAGGGGCAGAGACCACCAGAATCGCTTCGAGAAGTCCTTGAGTTCGGGATTCTCCTCCTCGTCGAGTTCAGGGATCAGAGGTTCCAATGACATCCCGCAGATAGGGCAATCACCTGGACCCATTTGGCGGATCTCAGGGTGCATCGGGCAGGTGTACTCTGTCGTTGCATCACCGGCGGGTGGTTTCTGTGCGGGTGGGGTAGATGCCCGAGAGGAGGTCCCATGAGCCTGCGGTGCAGCGAGATATCGAGCAGGGTCGGAACGAAACTTGGTCTGGCAACCCTGGCTGCAGAAGCGGTAAGTGCTTCCCTGATAATGCTCTTGATGCTCGCTATCCTCTTCCACCTTCATCCCGCAGACGGGGTCTGTGAGTGCTGCAGTACCTTTCGTTTGGTCGGGCTGGTGATGGCACTGCTGAGAGGACATACGGGGCACCTTATGGATTGGTTAGCGACGAACTTGGCCTATTGCAGGGACATTTGCGGTTTTTCAATGCTTGCAGCGTCTGACAGCCAATATATGCAAAGCGTCCTGACCAAAGGCTGAAGTAACCATTACATTTCTGTCAGGTTCTCTGGTATGTCAGGTCGTATGTATGTTGAAGCGAGCTGCTGAAAAAGTAGCTCGCGCAGATACCGCCTGCTGGCCTAGCCTATGCCTCCATTGTTCGATGCTCGGCCGCTTCATTTTGATGAATACCGAACCGTGCAAAAGCCTAAGCGCAGGTACTCTGTTTTGATAGAAGCCGTAATTTTTGATGTCTATGGCACGCTCCTGCAAATCGGTGAACGGCGGCGGCCATTTCGCAACCTCTTAAAACAGGCACGCAGCCAAGGTCGTCAACCTAGGGCCGATGATGCCAGGACATTGATGACACAAAACGTGGGGCTGGCCGGCGCCGCCAATCTGTTTGGTACACAACTAGGTAACGTTGAGCTTGCTACTCTGGAGCTTGATCTCTACGCGGAACTGGCAAGCGTGCGTCCCTATGATGACGCTCTGCGGGCACTGGAAAGCCTTAAGAGAGCGGGGCTAAAAGTGGCGCTATGCTCCAACTTGGCTACCCCCTATGCCATACCAGCCATGTTGCTACTGCCTGAGTTTGACGCCTATGCCTGGAGCTTCGAGGTGGGCGCGATCAAACCGGAGCCGGCGATCTACGATCATCTGGTAAAGCGGTTGGATTGCAAAGCGTCTTCCATTGCTATGATTGGCGATACATTGGAGGCCGATGTGCTCGGTCCCGATAGGCTTGGAATACATGGATTCCACCTACAACGCGATGCCATCAGTAGTCCTGAGCGATTCGTTAGCCTGAGCGAATTTGCAGACTACATTTTGGGTCATGGGCGCTCTCGCTAGAAAGCAGCACTAGCACACATTGACGCCACCTCAATCTATCGGCCTTCAGTTCAGACACTCGCAACTCGCTTGCAGTGCTTCCCCTGGGGTTGGCGCTCCTAGAGTCCATTCGCGCGCTGGCCGCGGCGGCTGTGATCACTCAGACACTCGTAGAACTGACTGGTGAGTTGATCTACTTGCGGGCGACTCCAGCCATGGTCAGAAACAGTTGAATCTGGGCGAAATCGGCTAGAGTGCTCATGCCTCGCGGTTTGGTGCAAGACTGATAAGCGGCGCAATGAGGAGCTGAGCAGTGCGAGCCCAGGAAACCAGCGCCTCAAGATCCGTCTGTAGAGATTCGGCCTCTGCCCAGATACAGGCACTCTCGGCAGGCACCGTAAGAGCGATGCCCTCAACTATCGTCAGAACCATCGCATGCAATCTCAGCAGCTCATCGCGAATGGCGGTGGTTCCGCCCATTTCTAGCGAGCAGGCGTCCAATCGATCAACCAGCCGGAGCAGTTGAGAGGTGTCGAAGCCGTCGCGCAAAGTTTTCCAACGCCACTGCATCGACTTCGCCGTACGGTGTAACGCGAAAGGATGCGGGAGGAACATTGATCATGTGGTTTTCTCGGTATCTAGCTGGCGAGGTGTGATCACCCGCAGCGAGCCGGCAGCTTGTTGAAACACCGAGTCCTTGATCCAGGGCTCCGGTGGCCGTTTGAGCTTGAGGTTGAATTCGCCGAAGCGCTTGACGTTGCTGGTCTGGTAGGGGCTGAGGAAGGACACGTCCTCGTCGGTGAATTGCCAACCCTCTCGGGCCAATTTCTGCAGAATGCGCATCATATCCACAGTGTTCTGCAGGATCACCGATGAGGCCATCATGTCGTTGTAGCGCAGACGTTTTTGCTGTTCGTCCGGATCGTTCTCAGCAATCACGTCGCCACCGAACGAAAGCCACTTCGAGAAACCGTTGTAGGACTCGATTTTATTGGTGTTCGCAGTGACTTCCTGGCGCAACTCGCGGCTACCGATCCAGTTGAGCAGGAAGATCGTGCGGATCACGCTGCCCAGACGCTCAGATATATCGACGATGCCCCGTGCGACCTTCAGTCTCGGGTTGATCAGTGACGGTTCCGAAGATCCATAGCGCCTGTTTTTATCTTCCCCGACGTAGATCAGGCCAATAGTGATATTTTCGCCCGCCACTTCGATGGTTTCGCCAGCAGAGAGCCACCGCACGTTGGCACTATTCAGGTTCGCCGGCGCGCTCGGAATTCGGTGGGAAGGCCGCTCAGTGGCCTCCAAAGTTACGGTAAAAAAGCCAGAGTCGTCTCGCTTTGCCGAAACCTGCCGGGGCGACGCCGAGACTTGCGCAGGAGCAGAGGGCTCACTTAGTGGCGAGACCTCATCCAATGAAAACGTCAGGCCGGTGCTTATGCCGAGGTCCGAGGAAATTGAACGAGTTCCCCCTTGAGGTGGCCGCATAGTTGTTGCCGAAGACATGACTGACGGTTTGCTGAAGGCCTTTATTACTAGCCACCCGCCTATGCCGACAATGAGTGCTCCGCCCAAGAAAACCCAAACACCCTTGGGAACGGAAGCGAGCCCCCCAATCACTAGGGCACACAGAACCATCGCTCCAGATACACCAGACTTGCTGCTGCGCTTACGCTTCCCTGCCATCGCTTCGACTCCCTATACAAGCATGCTGGCCATTTAGCAGTATCGGCAATTCGGGTGCATCAGCCAATACCTCGCGCCAAGCTACGTGTTGAATCTCTTTATGATGTTATCCAGATGTGTTCCGTATGCACTGGTGAGATGGCGGCTCGATGCGAGCCGGGCGGCCACGGGGTAGAATTGATGAGCAGGCACAGCGCCGTTCGCCCTACTACGTCGGCTGCCTCGCGCTGAGCAGTAACTGCGCTAACCGTGCCAGATTACGCGCATCGGCGATGGCCCTGTGATGCTCACCCTCCCAGGAAAGGCCTATGCTTTCCACTGCACGCTTCAGCCCTAGCGCATGGCAAGCGAAAATTTTCCAAAAGCACTTCTTTAGATTGATATGACGCGCCGGATCCAGCAATACATCTACCCCGGCTCTGATAGCGTCCTCCTTCAGCTGGTTTCGGTCGTAATCGCCCCAAGAGCACCAGCGCCAGCCTTCTGTATTTCGCGGCCTCAGCCAGTCACCAAGCTGATCTTGTACCTCCGCGAAACGCTTTGCAGTATCGATGTCAGATTGAGATATGCCGGTCAGCCCCGTGCAAAACTCAGTTAGCGTGGGGCGAAGTAGCGGCCGGACAAACTGTCCGAAATGATCGACAATCCTGTACTCCAACTGGACATCCAACAGCACGATGCCAATTTCGATCGTCTCCATCTCGTCGCGCTGGACCTCCAATATGTGAGCGTTCCGGGCCGCCTCGTTTAGGCCGGCAGGGTAGTCATCGCAAGTCGCTTCCAGATCCACGCAAAGTAACCAGCGACTTTCTCCAAGTTGTTGACGAAGCGCATCAAGCTGCCCCCAACGCTTTACCTGCATGACACCCCGCCCTTCTTTTCCTCAGAGGATATAAACCTACGAGCATCAGCACGGACCGTGGGCTCAGTTTTATAGTAGTGACACGAGAAACGGATCACTGAATCGTTACTGGGGTTGCGTGTATGCCTTTTGCCCTCTGTGCCAACAGCCAATCCAGTGACAGGCGCCCGCCGTCTTCTTTGAAAGTCACAATAACGTACAAGCTGCCCGTGGCGGTAAACAGCGCCCAAAATCCGCCTTGCTGATGAGCTTTCAGTACATCCGAGGTACGAACCCGGTGACCGTCCTGGAACCTTCCATACACATCCGCCCGCACGTGACGATGAACCACGCCGATACAACAGCCTGAGATTAAATAAGCGTCAGTGAGATACGCCGTAACTTCCCTACCAAAAGACATACCCATTGCTCGCAACAACGCGTCAGATACATCACGTGCTTGGTCGATACTTCGTTTAGTTGAACTCATCGTGTCAGCACCCAAATTCGGATCAAAACTCTTTGTCTACCCCCCAATAACGGCTAGCTGTCCAACCAATAATCGTCTCGAGCAATACGCCCAAACTTGTAGTCTTCATGCTGCGGGGCTTCGCCAAACAAATGATGTATGCGTCGCTCCTGTCGCAAATACGCCAAGGTCATGAAGAAGCAGGTTTCACACATCCGTACGCGATAACGCTCACCATCATGTCGCGCGCCGTATCCCCAGTGCGCTTGCAGCACACCGAACTGTTCGCCGTACCCAGGCACTCGCATGGAGGTACCACAGACGTCGCAAGGCACATCGGGGTGTCGGTTGTCTGGTACGTCCATGCCCGCCAATATCTGACTACGCATCAAAAAATCTTCAACACAGTAGTGAGCTCGGCGCTTTTGCGAGCCCCTGGGCCAGCAAGCACATATCGCGTATTGCGCGTTCTGAAAATGCACCCATCGGCAAACTCAATCAGTTGTGTTGTACGCACCCAGTCACCCTCTTGGAAACGGTTGGCACTGTCGTACAACACGCGCCCGGCATACACCATCGCGGGCTGTTGCCCGGACGCCTGTAACGTTTCTCGTATCGCGTCAGGCACGATGAGATCGATCCAGATCCAGTCACGCACAACACAGAAAGGCACCTCGTCATGCAACGCAGCCGCTGAACCACGCGCGCACGCCTCTGCTAACGACATCTCGATACCGGGCATTACCTCACCCGGGGCGTATAACAAATGAGATACTTTCTTTAAATCGTCCATACCGTCTCTCTATCTGAGCTATAGATGTCTAAAGGCAGAATCTGGGCAAAACGTCCCTGCCTTGACAAACCTACCAAGTATGAAAAGCTTGTTTCCCAATGAGCGTCAGTTCTGACTTTTAATATATGGTCTGAGTCTAAAAGGCGAGCAGCGCAACCCCATCAACCTCCATTATTAAACCAAGTACTTTATTCATCGATGCAAGCCTATGGCGTCGCTCAATACGCTCAGTATTGGACAAAAAACAGCAACCTGAAACCTATGCAATAAAATAATCCAGCTCCAACGACTGCTCGTCAAGCACTTTTAGAATAGAAAAAGCCAACCACTGACCATCGGTATTTTTAATACGTATATATTGACAAGGATTGCCAGAACACATGCACCAGAAGAGCAAGAAGATAATCCTTATCGGACTTACCCTGGGCGCGGTCAATGACTATTTGAGATCAAGACATCTCCACGGACGATGCGAGGCTGATCCAACCGGCTCGGAGTCGTCTTTTCGAATTTTGAAATTTCGCACCGTTGGTAATCACCACAAGCGAGGCGCGTCTGTGACGCGGAAGGGTACCGCGACTCCTCGCGACTGCTTAAAATACAAACGAAAGCGGATGATCTGAGTAATTTGTAGCGAGGGGAAGGTTCGAGAAAGTCTGCGTACGCTGAGATCTGCTCACTAACACCTAGCTACCTATCTAGTGCACGCACGAAGCGCGCCACGCGTCGAGCTGTACGGCGAGGCCACAAAATGATGGAAATTATGGCTCAGCAATAATTATGGCTGAGCCATAATTCCATATAACCGCAGCGTCACGGAAAAACCGCAATTGTTTACAGCCTGCAATTGACCATGACAGCTGCCCCTCCAATGAGGGGATAGACTAAGTGGGTTAGCTAACTCGGGGCTGTGGAGATGATCGAGGATCGCGCCAATGAGCTGTTCATCAGCGCCGCTAGCATCTGGGAAATCGGCCAAAACGCGATGGGCAAAGCAAGCTTTCAGTTCGATTCAGGAGTACTAAGAAGGTCTCTTCTGGACGGCGACTACAAGGAGCTGTCCGTGACCAGCCGACACGCCATTACGGCTGCGGCCTCGCCTCTCCTTCACAGCGCCCATTTGATCGGATGCTCATCGGACAAGCAGCTTCGGAAGGCTTCATCCTAGTAACCAATAATCATGCTACAGCGAAGTATTCGGGGCCAATCAAGCACGTCGGTTGAATGCGCCAGCCTTCATACCCTGTCGTAACGGGATGTCTAATGACCATACAAGCCGTCATTTTTGATGCTTTCGGGACACTGATAAAGATTCAAGATGGGTCGCATCCGTACCGACAGTTGATGAAGATCGGAAAGGCGCATGGGCGGCGCCCCCGCCCGGACGACGCGTCTTTCCTGATGAAATCTGCGATAACGTTGACGCAAGCCGCAGCGCATTTGGGGATCACTGCAAGCCCTGAACAATTGAGCACTCTGGAAACTGTCCTGGCAGAAGAGATCGCAGCCGTTGAGGCATATCCTGACGGGCTCGAAGCGGTGAAACTGCTCCAAGAGCAAGGCATTCGAATCGGTGTTTGCTCGAATTTGGCTTTCCCGTACCGGCAAGCCGTCCTGCGTTGCTACCCCATGCTAGACGCATATGCGTTTAGCTGTGATTTAGGCGTAATGAAGCCCGAACCCACCATCTACAGTTGGATTTGCGATCAGCTTGGGGCGTCCCCGACCGCATCGTGGATGATCGGTGACTCCCAACGTTGCGACCGAGATGGGCCAACGGCAGTAGGCATCCGAGGCTTTTTTGTTGACCGAAACAGCACCAACGGTGACTGCCCTGAATTGGTTACGTTCGCTCGTAAGGTATTGGCAACCGCGCGTTGAGCGAGCGATGTCAGCCCCATCCATTTTCGCACCTCGCGATTGAAACCTGGAATCACACCAGGCAATCCTGCTCCATGAACCTCGAACCGCAGTCAAAATAAGACCGTAAATTGAGTTGAGGTGATTATGATCGGGTGCCAAGGGGAACACCTTAGAAACCCAAGGCGCCTCCCTAGATCATTGGTAACTTCAAACTCAGGAGCGTTTGGCTTCAACGCAGCCTAAACCCAACCGACTGCGGGCAGCTCTACTCGCCAACGCACGCAAAGCCACTCTCACAGATAGGTGAATGCGATGCTTGACAAGGCTCGAAAGGTTCATATACTCGCGCTCACTGTGAGCAATCCAACAAATCAAGGTTTCTTGCATAATGCGCTGAAGCCTTGATTTGGCCGGGATATTGAAGTTTGGGATTCAAATCCCCCCGGCTCCACCAATTAGAAGCACTTAAACCCCTGATTTTCCTAGAGAATTTCAGGGGTTTTTGCTTTCTGGGATAGCGGGTGTCGAAGAAGTGTCGATTTGGCTAACCTCTAGCCTCGCGGCCAGGTTCATCTTCAGCCACTCTCCACCGCCAATAACGGTCTGGTTTGACCCAAACAACCTCGTTCCCACTGAGTTTCATAAATGAATCTAGGATAGGCCGACCTAGAACGAGATTACCTTCCGCGTTTTCACGAAGAAGCGTATCTCCATTCCCCTTCACGACAACGTCAACCACGTCATCTTGATAGACGCACCCATGCTGCTCCAGCTCCGATAGCATCCACCGGGATACTTCTTCAGGAGACATTGCCTGGCCCTCGAACAGGCTCTAGGGAGTCGAACGGAAATCTGCCAACTTCAAGTTTTTTCCCTGCAAACCACTGACAGGCGTGGGTTTTTGATTCATTGTCAAAAACCTGCTGTACGGTCATGTCAGGGCCACCAGATTTCAGTTTTACAATGTCACCTACGTTGAACGTTGCTTCTGACATACACCCTCCTTGATTGATGGCTAATCGCCACGGCAGTTATAGCAAAGTCACGTGACCTGCGCAGCGTGTGGCCCAAGCGATATTGCATCCCTCAAATGATCCGGCGCCAGATGCGCATACCGCATCGTCATGGCCAGGCTCGAATGGCCCAGGATCTTCTGTAGCGTGAGGATGTTTCCGCCGTTCTGGATGAAGTGACTGGCGAAGGTATGCCGGAGTGCATGAGCAGCCTGCCCTTTCGGTAGCCTGATCGTGGTTCGCGCCAGCGCACGCCGGAAAGAGGTTATCGCCGGGGTGAAATGCCCGTAGCGCTTCCAGTGCTTCGTTATCTTCTTCTCCAGCTCCGGCGAGATCGGGACCGACCGAACCTTCCCGCTCTTGGTCCTGCTGAACGTGATCACACCGTTTCGGATAGATCCTGGCTGCAGCCTTTCGGCTTCGGACCATCGTGCCCCGGTTGCCAGACAGATCATTGCCACCAGCTCGACATGCGGGTTATCGCAGCCATTGCGGATCGACTCCAGCAACTCGGCGATCTGCTCGTTCGTCAGCCATGAAAGCTCACGCTCCTGGATCTTCAACGGCTTCACCAGCGCCAACGGGTTTTCGTACTTGATGACACCCAAGCCGCGAAGCTCGTTGTAGACCGAGCGCAGGTAGCCCAGCTCGTTGTTGAGCGTCTTCGGCGAAGCACCTGCCTCCATGCGAACCCGGCGATCATGCGCATAGGCTTGCGGGTCGATACGCGAGGCGATGGGATCTCGCAGCCGCTTGGCCAGAGCATCGAGCTTCTTGCGACGCCGCAGACCGTCCCTCAGCGAATGGCCGTGCAGGTCATACCAGGATTCGATCAGCGCACTCAGTCGCCGCGTGTCAGCCGTGCTGGGCGACCACTCCCGGTTCTCTATCACCTTTGCCCGACACGTCGCCTCGAACCGTTGGGCTTCGCCCTTGGTCTTGAAGGTCTTGCGGAAGCGCTTGCCCTTGATCGGCTCTACATCGACTTTCCAGCGGCCATCGTCGGTTTGCTGGATTGCCATCAGACCGCCCTGCCCCACCTCACATGGCGTTCCTGCAGCAGGTCTTTGATGTGCTTGTACAGGTCGCGCTCGCTCATGTCCTTGGCGGCGTAGTGATCACGGATGACCGGCCAGCAATCCCATTGCTTCAAGGTCTCGAATGCTTTCTTAGCGCCCACTCGCTCCCTTGCCAGCAGGCTTACGAAGTTTCCCAGGAAGAGCTCCACGTTCTTCCCCGAGAAGCCCCGCGAGGTCTTGTAGTACCGCTTGTACTCGGTTTCATCGACCAGGGAATCGACCGGCAGATCGACCCGCGCATCGTCGCGCATCAGCGTCCAGATCGGGTCGAAGTAGCCGGGCCGGGCGAGCAACTTGAACTGACCCAGGCCATAGCGCCACAGGCCGTCCAGATGGGCCGAGAACGCTGCGAAGGAGTCCGTATCGATGACTTGGCCGGTCTTCACGTCAGTCGAGCCGCTGGCGAACTGCTGGATGATCGAGTGGTGATAGCGCAGCTCGACGCGCCACACGTCCTGGGCCGGGTTGTAGTTCTCGGGGTCCTTGGCATCGAACGAATCACGGCGACGCCAGACGCTTTCCCAGTAGTCGAGCTTGTCCGTTGCGCGGGCCTGTTCGGTCTTGTTGTAGATACACAGCTGGACGCCGCCAGCCGAGCCGAACATGGACGTTTCGCCGCGACCGTAGACACTGGACTTGGTCGCCCACTCCACCTGATTGATGCCCGAGATATCCCGATGCGTTCTGGCTCGGCAATGCAGGCGGGCGACCAGATCCACCGGCGGTTTCCAGCCCTGCAGGTCCAACGCCAGATGGACCGCACACTGGTTACGCTCGCGGTGCGTCATCACGGCTGCGGCGTAGTAGTCCATCCGTTCTTGCAGGCGTTCCGGCGACAGCGCGTCAATGGCGTGCGGTGACACCTCGATTTTCAGGTGTGGGCCGATCTGTTCCAGCTTCGCGTTGAAGTTCTTGATCAGCAGCACGAAGCCAAGATCAGCGTTCT
>NZ_JAMOHV010000019.1 GCF_024448505.1 Stutzerimonas degradans | reverse complement strand
GCCAATTGACATGTTGAATTAAAAAAGCCGCAGATCAATCGAGTTGATCTGCGGCTTTGGGGGTTAACCGGCCCTTACTTGGACAGGTTGTACTCCGCTGCAGCACCGGTGCCGATCACGCTGGCCGAAGGTAGCAGCTGGCTGATGAAGCGGTTCCAGCGGGTGATATTCGCTGGGCCGACGAACACCACGTCCTGGGGCTGGAGCGGGAAGTGCTTCGCCAGGGCAAACGCGGTAGGCGACTTGGCATTCAGTTGGAATACCTTGGCTGGCTCCTTGGCCATGTCTTCTGCGCCGCGGATGACATACAGCGCCTCGCCGTCGGCGGTCTCCTGAGCGATGCCGCCTGCGGTGCCGATCGCATCCATCAGATTCATGCTGGTTGCCTTGAAGGAAAGAGCCTGTGGCTGCCTGACTTCGCCCAACACGTAGATCTTGCGCTGGTCGTTGTAGGGCAGGTGGAGCTGATCGCCATCCTTCAAGTAAACCTGATGCAGCCAGGAGTCCGGGCGATTGAGTGAGTCGACGTCCAGCATGTATTCGCGACCGTCACGCTTGAGCATCAGGCCGGTGAGGTCGGCGGTTTCGGTGTCGACGCCGGCCTGGCCGATTGCCTGAACGATCGTCATCGGCGCGGTGGTCACCGGAACTTCACCAGCGGTGTCGAATGCACCGGAAACGATTACGCGCTGGCTGCCAAAGCGCAGGATGGAGACGTCGACCTGCGGGCTGTCGATGTAGTTGGTCAGGCGCCGGGCGATGGTCGAGCGCAGCTCTTCGATGGTCTTGCCTGCCGCTTCGACGTTGCCGATATAGGGGTAGAACAGTGTGCCGTCCGGCCGGACGAGGCGGCCGTTGGCGTCGAGTTGCTGCTGCGGACCGGACGGGGCGGTCAGTTCAGGATGGTCCCAGACGGTGATATAGAGCAGATCGTTCGGGCCGATGCGATACGCCGATGGTTTGTAGCTCAGCAGTTCCTGCTTGCTCGACGTACCCGCGTCAGAGGCGAGGTCCCCCTTGAGCATCTCGGGAGTGATTCGGATCAGATGCACGGTGCCGTGTTCCGCTTCGGCGCCTTCGGTGAACTCATCCGGATCGAGATACTGGCCAGGCGCGAAGGCACAGCCCTGAAGCGCCAGGGCGGAAGTCAATGCAAGAGCGGTAAATGCTTTCATGGGTATGTTCATCCTTGACGGAGTGGTTTTTGTTCAAAGAGTGAGACGGCATGTTTCACTGGTCTGGATAAGGCATCGCGTTCGTTCTGCCTGGCAAAGACGACAGCCAAAATTTCTCTCCTTCTGACCGTTCCTTCCTCGCCGGGTGCGCAGCGAAGAAAGGGTCTGTTTCTGAGTAGCCTCCGCGCTACCAGCGACGGCGGTTGAAGGGCAGGAATCCCGGATATCTCGGGCGTTAGAAAGCGCTCAAACGACAATGTCGAAACGCCATTCCTGCCATTCGCTTCAGTACGGATAGACCGTCTCGCTTTAGTCTGGTTCAAATCACTTTCGTGTCGTTACGCCAGATTTTTCGATGTTTTCGCTACAGATCCTGATTTATCGGCGCGGCCCGTTGAGTACGATTGCTTTTCTCCCTGCGATAGGCCGGGACGATGAACAGCGCATCGTGAACGTAGCGCCGGACCAGCCGGCGAGGCTCGGAAAGCATGCGGTGCAGCCATTCCAACTTGCAGTTCTGCATCCAGCGCGGCGCCCGCTTGATACTGCCGGTGGCGAAGGAAATGGACGCGCCGATGCAGAAGCCCATGCCTGTACGCTCATGACTTTCGATGGAGCTGGCCAGAATCTCTTGGCGCGGCGCCCCGACGGCATAGAAGACCAGCTCGGAAGGATGTTGGCGGATAAACTCCAGGCAGCGCCTGACTTCATCGGGTCGGTCGATGAAGCCCATCGGTGGGTTGTGGTGATAAACCGTGATTCCCGGATAGAGGTTCCGCAGCTTGGTGCATTCCTCGTTCGACGCGCCGACCAGGACAATCCGCAGCCGCTCGCTATCGGCCCAGCGAAGCAGGTCGATGGTCAGATCGCTGCCCGGAATCACCTCTTCCACGGCCACGCCCAAGCGCTGCAGCAGTGGCATCAGCACGCGGCTATCGCACAGTCGCAGCCGGGCTTTCGAATAGGCTGCGCGCAGTGCCGCGTTGTGCTGCAGCTGAGCAAGGTGGTCCACGTTGGGCGTCACCACGAACGAGTAAGGCTGTTTCACCCCCTCGCGGACAGAGGCGAGCAGGGCCGCCTTGCTACCGGTGTAGAAGGACACGCCGAAGGCATGGTTCGTATCATTCGACACGCATCGTTACTCCCTTGAAAGCGCCCTTGATGCCCGACCATGCGAGGCCGGGATGGTTGAATTCCTTCATGACGGTTATCGCCGACAGGAAACACGCGGAGGCCAGCGCGAACGGCGCGCCGTAGAAGCGTTTGTTGAAGCGCGTGGCCGCGCGATTGCGGTAGTAGTGGTAGAACGCCGAGCGTCCGCCCGAACTGAGCGAGCCGTAATGGAACAACCGGCTCTGCGGTACGACCTGGATAGAGACGCCGAACTTCTTGGCGTGGTACTGCCAGTCCACTTCCTCGGAGTACATGAAGTAGGCCTCGTCCATCATGCCGATGCGCGCGAGCAGGGCCGCGGAGAACGCCAGGCTGCACCCCATCAGATAATCGGGCTTTTCCTGGGTTTGCTGCATGGCTTCCAGGGTCTGGTCCTTGCCGAGCAGCTTCGCCTTGCCCAGCAGTGGATAGAGCTTGCCGCCGCCGTAACACTCCAGACGGCCGCTATCGGCGCTGAGGATCACCGAGCCGACGAACTGGTTGTCGTTCTGCTTCAGCGCCTGCAGCAATGGCGCAAAGGCATCGGAGTCGACGTAGGTGTCATTGTTGACGATCCAGAAATACTCGGGCTGTAGGTTCTCCAGCGCCCAGCGCAGGCCGTAGTTGTTGCCGCCGGCGTAGCCGTTGTTCTGCGGGTTGGCGAGAACCGTGACGTTCTGCAGCCCCCGGTCTTCGCGCCACTGAGTGAAGGCTGCGAAGGAGCCGTCCTGCGAGTCATTGTCGATGACCACCACATGGTCGACCGCCGGGCAGTGCGCGAGCAGACTCTCTACGCAACTGATCGTTTCAGTAGCAGCTTTGTAGTTGAGAATAAGTGCGACGTTCATGGATTCGTTCCTGGCTGCGGAGGTGGCGAGCTTTCAAGGCGTGGATGACAAAGAGCATGGCGATGACGGGTTGCCCGTACTCCATCAGGCCATTGAGCGGCCAGATGACGAAGTACGCGAGCATGACGGGGTAGATGAAACTCATGTCCGGACTGATGTTCTTGGCGATCCGGCGATAGATCATCAGCGTCAGCGGAATCACCAGAAAAGTCAGGAAGCCGAAGCGGAATAGCGTGCCGATGATTCCGACGTCGGAAAGGAAGAAGTGTTCCCCGAAGTAGGGAATGAAACCGTCCTGCCACATCAGTGACAGCGAGCCGCTGGGCAGCCAGTTGACGATATCCAGATGGTTCATGATCGCCGCGATGGTGATCGAGCGCGCACCGTCCTCCACGCTTTCCAGCGAGCTGTCATAGAACTCGACATTGAGGCCCAGTAGCTCGAGCAGGCTCGGATAGAAGTAGAACGGTGACAACAGAATGGTCAGCGACGCGGCCCAGATGATCGCCTTAGCCCGCAGGCAGAACAGCGTGAATGCCAGGCAGAGCACGATCAGCTGGCGGGTCTGGGTGGCGAATACCAGCGTCAGCAGCAGCAGGGCGGCCAGCACCAGATACAGCGTCTTGCTGCGCGCGGCGCCGGAGATCGGCGAGGCGCCCTTGGACCAGATCTGGATGCAATAGAAGTAACCGAAGCAGATCAGGAAGGGGCCGATGGACGAGCGGTCCGGGCGGTCATCCGAGCGCACTTCTGGACGCATGTCGGGAATCACGCCGAATTTGAAGCACCATGAGAGGAAGGCGGCGAACAAGGCGGCGTAGATGAAGGCGCGCTCGAACTGCAGTGTGCTGACCCGTTTGGAAAGAAACAGCACGGGCGCGAAGCCCAGGCAGAACAGCACACGCCGTTCTTCGATGAGGCCGTAGACGATCGGTTGCCCATAGGTGAAGTAGGCAAATACCGCCGGCAATACCCAGAACACCACCATGCTGTACAGGCAGTAGTACATCAGGACGCGGAATTCGCGCGGTGCCTCTTCTGCTGAAGCGAGCACCAGCAACAGCGCGAAGATGATGCAGATCGCCAGGTACAGCTCGTTCACCCCTTTCAGACCGTAGGGGTTGTGCGGGCTGTCGCCGAACACGGAGAAATGCAGCACGATCACCAGGAACAGCAGCGGGAAATAGAAGAAGCGCGAAGTGAATGTGTTCATCAACCTGAATCCTTAGGTTTGAGGTCCCTGTCCGCAGGGCCGCTTCATGCGGACTCCAAGGTCCGCCGCTTGATCTTCTTGCGCCGTACCAGCAGACCGGTGAACGCCTTGAAGCTCTGGTACAGGCCGATTTCCCTGATCCCCTTGCCTAGCTCGAAGCCCTTGTAGCTGGGCGTCTTGAGCATGAGCAGCTTCATCGCCCACAACCGCGGCAGGATCGTGGTGCGCCGGTAATACTGGAACGGCTGGATCGCAAAGATGCCGGCCGTATCGAAAGCCTCTGCTTGGACAACGCCACCGGCCTCGGCGTTGCGAAACAATTCGCGCCCCTTGTCGGTGCGGATCAGAATCAGCGAATTGCCGTCGCGCTCCTCGAACGACGGATAGCCTTTTTCGTCACCCTCCCAGCCGTCCGCGCAGACGATATCGGCGAACTCGCCGATGCCGTCCGGGCAGATCTTGCAGCGCGTCTGCAGGTGGCGGTTGAGCACCTTTCCCCAGGAGTCGTTGTAGGTCATGGTGCGCGCGTCACCGTTCTTCAGCGTCGCCTTGGTCAGCCCCGGCCAGCCGTCGCCGCGGTACCGGAAGCTGGTGACGTCCTCGCGCTCGACACCGAGCTGGTCCAGAACCTGCTCGGTACCGTGCAGGCTCGGCGTGCCGGCGCACATGAACGAGACCACGTAGGGGATGTTCTGCTTCAGGCGCGGGTCGTGCGCCTGCATCTGCCGTACCGCGGCCACATCGCAGGGTTTGCCGATGAACAGGTACTTCTCTGTCGACATCGCCACCCACTTCAACGCCTGAGCCGGCGAGGCCGGCGCGTAGCGCGAACCCGACGAGGCGATGATGTTCTGCCGCGAGCGACTGATGGTGGCGACGTTTTCCAGCGGATCGGTTTGCGACGCCTGGATCTGGATCACCCCATCGACCAGTTTCTGCTCCAGGCAGTACTGCGCCAGCGCCGAAATCACCCCGCCTGAAGAGCCGGCCTGGCGCACTTCGTTGTCCAGCGCGTGGCCCTTGAGCGTCTCGAGGATCTCGCCCCACACCGGGTGATAGTTGGCCGTTTTGTATGGGCGGATATCGAGGTTAAGCGCCGGGCAGGACTTGGCGAAGGCGCTGCTGGCCTCCTCGCTGGCAATCGACTTGCCCGCGTAGGCCTTGTTCAGCACCGGGCGGTGGTAGCCATCGGCGTTCAGCCGGATCTGTACGGCATCGTCCGAGGCAACCGAGCTGCACATGCCGCAGCCGCTGCACAGGTCGTTCTTCAGGACGCGATTCAACAAAGCTTTCATACCAGCCTTCCCTTGAGCTGCGGGACGCGCGCGAAGCGGTCCCGGTGTTTGACGATGCCGGTCATGCGTTGCGCTGCCTGCGGTAGATGTTCTGCACCGCATAACCGTAAATGAGGGTCAGCACCGCCATGCCCAGAGTGGACACCCAAGGTGCTGCTTGTATCCCGTGGCCGGGAATGAAAATCCAGTAACAGGCGACCGTGATCACCCCGGAGAAGATGATTCCGAAGGTGCGCAGGAAGCCGGTGCCCATCGCCATCAGCTGCACGCCGAGGCCGGCAGCGACGAAACGGGCGAAGGTGAAGCAGGCGAAGGCCAGCCACAGCGTGTTGAGCTCGGCGTAGCTGGCGCCGAGGAAGTAATCGGTGAACAGCGGACCGATGAAATAGAAGGCGAGGGCGAATATCAGGCCCATCGCGACGTACTCGCCGAGGATGCGCGCGCCGTAGCGCACCAGTTCGCGGCTCTGGTTGTGCAGCCGGTAGGCGAAGCGCGGGATATGTACGCTGGCCAGCAGCACGCTGAACGGTACCGCGCCCTGCAGCAGGCGCGAGCCGGCAAAGTAGATACCTGCGGCCTCGCGTCCGGCCAGGTGGTTCACGAGGATGACGTCCAGTTGCGCGAAGATGTTGGTAGCGCCACTGTCCACGGCAAAGCTGGTCGAACTCTTGAAACGTTCGGCCAGCACCTGCCAGGAATTGCGCACGATGCCTGCCAGATGGACGATCTTCGCCAGCGCGCGCAACGCGCCGGCCGCATAGATCAGGCGCGAGACCAGGAACGCCAGGCCGATTGCGACCACATCGTTACGCAGCACGATGGCCAGCCCGATCAGCACGAAATGGATCAGTGCGGTGACGACCACAATGCGCGTCTCGCGCTGGAACTGACCGATGCTGCGAAACACCGTCAGCGCCAGATCGCCATACGACGAGGCCAGCGTGCCGAGCAGGAACAGCACCGAGGCCACGCGCTCGGCCATGCTCAGGTCCAGCACGAACAGAATCACCGGCAACAGGAGCACGCACGCCGGCAGCACCAGCAGCGTCTTCGCCGCCAGGCTGGCCGACATGATCGCTCCGGCACGCTCGCGCTCGGCGCCGATGTCGCGCAGCGCGCGCATGCCGAAGCCGTAGTCGGTCACCAGCGCGACGATGGTCGACCAGGTAATGACGATCGAGATGAACCCGAAGTCAGTGGGGCCGAGCGTCCGTGCCAGGATCAACAGCGTGCCCAGCTGCACGGCAGTCCGGGCCGCCGTGGTGACTCCCATCAGGGCGTGGTCGCGCATGCTTATCTCTGGTACGCAGGCTGGCCCTGGTTCAGCGAAACCAGGATCTGCTCGAGCCCGAGGCTGTAGGCATCGAGCTTGCGGCGGATGATCGCGCCGCTGGCGGCGACTTCCGCTTTCAGCTGCTCGCGGTTGTCCAGGTACTCCAGCACCGCTTCCAGTGCGCTGGCGGTCGACTCGGTCTTGAGGTCCACCACGCGGTGGTAGTCGAGCGACTGGTAGAGTCCGGAGAATTTGCGGCTATAGGCCAGCGGCACCACCGGCACGCCGGCAGAGAAGGCGGCGATGGTTGCGTGCATGCGCGCGCCGACGAAGAAGTCCAGCCCGCTGATGTACGACTTTGCCTCGATCGGCCCCTTGAAGCGCGGCGCCAGTTTCAGCTCCGGATAACGCTGCTGCAGTTGCAGGGATACCGTGTAGTCGTCTTCGGCGGGAAAGCCGATGGGGATCACGTGCGGCACCAGATGCACCTCATGGCCGCGTGCCAGCAGCGCGCGGATCAGCTCATCGGTGAGCTGCTTGTAATCGGCACGCAGGCCGAACTGGTTGGCGCTGCCTTCGTAGCCGCCGTGATGCAGCAGCGCCGAAACGCTGATGCCGATGGCCAGCCGGTCCGGCTGACGCTCGCGTACCTGGCGCTCGAAGGGAAGGTGGAAGGCGACGTCGATCACCTCGTCACGGTTAACGATGCCGAGCTGCTTGAGCACATCGAACGACTGGTGATCGCGGGCGAACACCAGCGTGCTCTTCTTCATTACCCAGGCCGACGCCTTGGTGCCCCAGCCCGACTTGAACGGGCCGATGGTCTGCGGCGAGAGGATCAGCGGCACCCGTGCACCCAACGCCATGCCCTTGCTCACCAGCAGCTTGATCAGCCGCTTGGCACCGTAGATATCGGAGAAGCTGTCGCCCTCGCCGATATCGAAGATCGCGTCGCACGAGGCGATCGCCCGGTACAGGCCGTGCGGGTTCTTCAGCAGGTTCTGCTCGTTGAACTCGATGAATTCGTACTTGAAGCGCTCGGTCGACGGCGGGTAATCGCAGGGGCCCGACGAACCGATGATGAGGAATTCAGGGGTGATGCCACATTTACGCGCCGCCTCGTCGATCAGCAGCATGTTGGAAATGCTCAGCGCGCCGACGCCGAGATTGCCGGAAGAGTACGAGTGCCAAAGCAGTCCGAATTTCATGTTGATCACTCCAGAAAAAGTCAGGGCCGGTTAGCGGGCGCGGGGCCGATGGCCGTGCAATCGTTAGCGAGGTGCTTGCGCATGAGCGCCATCTGCGGGCGGTCCTGGCCTTTGCGCGGCTCGACCGCCAGCTTGTAGCGGCCCCAGCCCGGGCCGCCGGCCCAGTAGGCGCTGGGTATGCAGTGTTGGTTGAGGTAGGCGAGCAGGTTGTCCATCGCCACCGCCGCCTCGGGGTTGTCGTCGGGAATCCCGTATTCACCGAGAAAGCCCTTCTGGCCGTGCTTCTGCAGCCATTCGACGAATGGCCGGGCGCGCTCCACGCCGAGCATGGGGTCGATCTTGCGGCTCTTGCCCGGCAGGTACTTGCCGGAGAAGTCCTCGTCGAAATACAGGTGCGCTTCGTAGACGATGCGCCCGGCCGGATCGTCGATCAGCAGGTTGGCGTTCACCAGTGGCCAGTGGTAGGCGCTGGCCCAGCGCTCGCCCTCGATGAAGATCAGCGTCTGCCCGTCCACCTCGCGGATGGCATCGACCGCCGCCTGCGCCGCGCCGGGCCAGAGCCCGACGGTGCCATGCGGTTCGTTCATGATGTCGTAGCCGTACAGCGCCGGATGGTCCTTGAAGCGCTCGGCGAGCTTGCGCCAGATATCGGCGTACGCGGCGTAGGGCACCGCCGCCGAGCCGATCAGCTCGCCCTGGTAGCGGCCGTAGTTGTGCATGTCGAGGATGACCTTCTGGTCATGCTGCATGGCCAGGTCGAGGGTCTTCTTCAGCAGGCGCACCTGGTCGAAGTTCAGCCCTTCGCCCTGGCGGTGCTGCACGCGCTCCCAGAGGAACGGGAAGCGAATCAGGCGGATGCCTTGCTGGCGGTAGTAGGCGAAGTGCTTTTTCTCGGGATAGAAGTAGTGCGTGCCGTTCTTGCCTGGCACGACGTGCGGTGCGAAACCGGCGCCGGACAGGTTCACGCCGATCAGGTCGATACCGCGCTGCGCGTCCTCGGCCGCCTGCACGGGCAGGGCCACGAGCAGCAGCGCAGCGAGGGCGGCAGCCAGTCGTGTCGCCTGTTTCGGTCGCGGGCGGGAGTGGAGCGTCATTGCGTTACACCTGTCGATCGGCAAAAGGAGGTCCGCCGAGGCACGCAGCCTCGCAGCGGGGAACGGGAAAATTGGGCCGACTATGCGGCGCGGACAGGCACCGCAGACCTCGGGCCGCGGTGCCGTTGCGTCATTTGTTGCTTACGTATTCGTACTGGTAGTAACCGTACTCGCCGTAGGTGGAGGCTTTGCGGATCACTGCGTTGAAGATCACGCCCTTGACCAGCAGGCCGTTCTGCTCGAGGCGGCGCTTGGCGGCCTCGATTTCCTTGATGCCGTTCATGCCGTAGCGGGTGACCATCAGCGTGGTACCGGCCTGGCTGCCGACCAGTGCGGCGTCGGTGACGGCGAGGATCGGCGGCGTGTCGAAGATCACCAGGTCGTACATGGTGCTGATTTCTTTGACGAACCGCGCGAAGTTCTCGTGCATCAGCAGTTCCGACGGGTTCGGCGGCAACTGGCCGTGGCTGATCACGTGCAGGTTGTTCAGCTGGGTCTTCTGGATCGCATCGAACAGGGTGATGCGGCCGGAGAGGATATCGGACAGTCCCTTTTCACCGTCGGCACGCATGACCTTGTGCAGGTAACCCTTGCGCATGTCGGCGTCCACCAGCAGCACGCGCTTGCCGGATTGGGCGATGACCGCGGCCAGGTTGGTGGTGACGAACGACTTGCCGACTGCCGGGCTCGGGCCGGTGATCATCAGCACGTTGTTCTTCGCCTCGATCATCGCGAAGTGCAGGCTGGTACGCAGGCTGCGCATGGCTTCGGTGGCGAGATCGGCCGGGTCGTTGACCGTCAGCAGGTAGGAGGCCGTGCTCTTGTCGCGCTTGAAGTTGGCCAGGCGCTTCTCCAGACCGGCCTGCTTCTCGCTGAACGGAATCGCCGCGTAAACCGGGGTGCCCGCGCGCTCGATGTCTTCCGGGTTCTCCACGCCGCGCTTGAGTGCCTCACGCACGTAGACGAACGCCACGGCGAGGAGCCCGCCGAGCAGGGTGGCGACGATGACCAGCAGCGGCTTGTTCGGCTTGACCGGGTTCTCCAGGTCGGCGGCAGCGTGGTCGATGATGCGCACGTTGCCCACGGTGCCGGCGCGGATGATGTCCAGCTCCTGGGTCTTGTTCAGCAGCATCGAGTAGGTTTCCGAAGACACTTCGACGTCGCGGTTCAGACGCAGTAGTTCCTGCTGGGTCGACGGCAGGGTGCCGATCTGCTTCTCCAGTTCAGCCTTCTGCGTCTGCAGTTGGTTGATCTGGTTGATCAGCGCCTGGAAGTTCGGGTGCTGACGGGTGAAGCGGCGCTCCATCTCGGTACGCTTGAGGTTCTGCTCGGAAATCTGCGCTTCCAGATCGACGATGCGGTCGAGCACCGACTGGGTTTCGGCGGTGATGTCGACGGTCTTGGAGCCGGTCTGGTACTTGTTCAGTGCAGTCTGGGCAGCCTCAAGCTGCTTGCGCACAGCCGGCACCTGCTCGTTGAGGAACTCCAGGCTCTGCGTGGCTTCGGCCGCGTTGCGCGCGACGTTCTGCTCGACATAGCGCTGCGCGACTTCTTCTAGTACGCGGACCGCTTCTTCCGGGTCAGTGTCCTCCAGCGTCACGTTGACGATGCCGGACTGCTTGCCGTGTTCAGCGGCCGACAGGCGCTGCTGGTAGCTTTCGGTGGTGTTGTAGGTGCGGTTCTTGATCACCGTGAAGGTGGTGCCGGGACGGGCGATCAGCTTCTCCACGTTGACGCGGAATTCCTCGGTTTCCACCGGCTCGCCGACCACGCCCTGGACCACGACTTCGTCGTCCGGGTCGCGCAGGATGAAGCCATTGTTTTCCGCGGCCTCCAGTACCAGTTCCTCACCGTGCAGCTGATCCGGCACGTCCAGCTGCGTGATCTTCAGCTGTTCGCCGCCCCAGGCGTAGGACTCGAAGCCGTCCGGGTACCAGCCCAGCTCGCCTTCTTCCTTGGGCTCGAAGCGGCGTGCCATGAAGCCGCCGATGATCGGGAAATGATGCGGCTCGATGATGATGTCCAGATTCAGACTTTGTACCGCGCCACCCACCACCGAGCGGGATTTCAGCAGGGCGATCTCGGTCTGCGCCGGCGAAACCGGTGGGTTGGTGTTGACCACGTCGGTCAGGCTGGGCAGGCCGTTCTTCGGTTCGATCTGGATCATCGCGCTGGCGAGATACACCGGGGTCGACAGCAGCGCGTAGGCGATGCCCAGCGCGGCGAAGAAACCGGTGATCCCCATGATCAGCGCACGGTTGTTGAGGAAGGTGTCAAAGAGGTGGGCCAGGTCGATGTCCTTGTCCTCTTTGGTTTCATAGATCGGGCGGGGCATGGTTGTCATCGAAGTTCCTTCTTCTTATTTCAGGTAAGGAAGCCAGCTTTCGACGGCTTGCGTCAGAAGCGTGTGTACGTGTTCAAAGGCGGGCCGGGACTGGCGATAGGGATCGGGGATCTCTAGCTCGTCCTGCCACTTGCCGATCAGGAATGTCTTGCCATGCACTTCCGGCGCGATCTGGCGGATGTGCTGGATATGGCTGTGTTCCATCGCCAGGATGAGGTCGGCGTCGTGCAGCATGTGACTGTCGACCTGGCGGGCGCGGTGGGCGGTGAAGTCCAATCCGTGCTCCTGCAGTACGTCATGCGCGGTTTTGTCCATCGGGTTACCTACTAATGCACCGATACCTGCCGAACCGATCGTCAGGCCTTGTCCGCTGAGTCTGTGGGTCAGCAACGCCTGCGCTGTGGGGCTGCGGCAGATGTTTCCGACACAGACGATCAAGATGTTTTCAAACATGTGCGTTCCGCCTTTCCGGCTGGTTGCCGGCCACGGCGGAGCCCGCCGGTGCTGAACGCCAAAGTGAGATAGTGGTGGGATTCATTAGTTCCTTCCTGCCGCGCCCGCCGCGCCCTGGGCATCGCTGCCCATGAAACGCGGCCCGGCGGGCGCATGCGGATCAGTAGACGTCTTTGTTGAAGAGCAGCGCCGGAACGGTGCGAAAGAGGATGTAAAGATCGAACCAGACCGACCAGCGTTCGATGTAGTCCAGGTCGTACTCGACGCGTTTTTCGATCTTTTCGAGGGTGTCGGTTTCACCGCGATAGCCGTTGATCTGCGCCCAGCCGGTGATGCCTGGCTTGACCCGGTGGCGTGCCGAGTATTCGGCCACGGCATCCTCGAACAGCACGCCGGCGGCTTTGGTGGCAGTGGCGTGCGGACGCGGACCGACCATCGACATGCTGCCCAGGAACACGTTGATCAGCTGCGGCAGCTCGTCGAGGCTGGTCTTGCGGATGAAGCGGCCGACGCGGGTGATGCGGTCGTCGTGGCGCGTGGTCTGGCGGTCGGCGTTGGCGTCGCTCTTCTCGTGGTACATCGAGCGGAACTTGAACACCTCGATCAGCCGGTTGTTGTAGCCGTAGCGCTTCTGCTTGAAGAACACCGGCCCGCGCGAATCGAGCTTGATCGCCAGCGCGATCAGCAGCATCACCGGCGCGGCGGCCAGCAGGGCGATGCTGGACAGCACGAGGTCTTCCAGACGCTTGAACAGCGGCGACCAGCCGCGCAGCGGCAGGTCCGAGGCGATCAGCGTCGGCAGACCAGCGACTTCGGTGATGCGCTTGTTGGCGTGGCGGAAGGCGACCATGTCCGGCACCAGCAGCACGTTGACCGGCAGCTTGCGCAGTTCATTGATGACCTGGCCGATGCGGCTGTCAGCGAACCAGGGCAAGGCGACCAGCACCTGAGTGACCTTTTCTTCGCGAATCATGCGCTCCAGATCACGGGTGTTACCCAGCAGCGGCAGGTTGCACAGTTCGCTCGGCAGGCGCTCCAGGCGGTCGTCGATGAAGCCGAGCACGCCAGTGCGGATGTCGCGGTTGTGCTGCAGGTATTCGGCGACGCGCTGGCCGTTCTCCGTGCCACCGAGGATCACCGCGTTCTGCAGGTACATGCCGCGCGCCATCAGACGGCGAAACAGGGCGAGCATCGCCAGACGCTCGGCGCCGAACAGCACCGCGCTGGTGACGAACCAGAACGCCAGATGCTCGGCGTCCAGGTAGCTGAACAGGCCCATGCCCTGGTGCATGAAAATCAGCAGGCTGAACGCCGCAGCCCAGGCCAGCAGCATGATGCGAAAGCGCAGCAGGGTGCTGAACACTTCCTCGCTGTAGATGCCGACCGACTGGAAGATGACGATGCTCAGCACGCCGAAGAACATCAGGAAGGCGCTGAACGCACCGCCACCGGCCGGCAGGTCCTGCAGGAACATCAGCAGCAGCAAGCCCGGCAGAATGGCCGTCAGGCCGTGGATCAGGCGGACGCTGGCGAGAAAGTAATCGACGAAACTGGGGTGAGCGTACTCAAGTGTTCCCACGGACTGTAAACGCATTACAAGGCTCCCTTCCTCAGCTACTACGGCTGGTCTTTGCTCGTTTCGAATCGCCGCGGCACGCACTGCCTGATGGCAGGCGGCTATCGCAACCTCATTTAGGACAATGGCTCCGACCGTCCTTGGTGAAATGAGTTCATTGGCTCACGAGGCCCCGCCAGGAATCTGTAAAAAATCTGTTCTGTCCTGTAACTCGTTGATTTTCATGGGGTGTCGCTATTCCGGCGCACCATCGAAGCTGCGCCGGAGCGGCGTGGGCTGCCGACCGGTGGCCGCACCTATCGAAGTTTTGGGTTAATCCCAAACGAGCCGCCCGCTACAACTTTCCACCGGCGCGACAGGTCTGATCTGCGTATCCGACTAGAAGGAAGCGCTTTCATGAGCCAGCCCAAAGCCTTGCTCATCCTGCATGGCAAGCAGTCGCTCAACGACGAGGTGCGCGCCGCCGTGGACCGGCAGCGTGAACTCGGCTGGGACCTGGCCGTGCGCGTCACCTGGGAGGCCGGGGATGTCGAACGGCTGGTCTGCGAGGCGCTCGATGCCGGCCATCGCCTGCTGATTGCCGGCGGTGGCGACGGCACGCTGCACGAAGTGGCCGAAGCCATGCTGCGGCATCCAGCCGACGCCAGTCTGGCGTTGCTGCCGCTGGGCAGCGCCAACGATTTTGCCCGCGCCGCGGGAATTCCCTCGGAGCCCTTCGACGCGCTGGGGCTGCTGGACCAGCCGGCAGTGGCGATCGACCTCGGTGAGATGAACGGCAGTCCATTCGTCAACATGGCCACTGGCGGATTCGGCTCGAAGGTCACGGCCAACACCTCGGAAGATCTCAAGCGCGTGCTCGGCGGTGGTGCCTACCTGCTGACCGGGCTGACGCGCTTCGCCGAGATTCATTCCGCCTATGGCCGTTTTCGCGGGCCGGATTTCGAGTGGGAGGGCGACTTCCTCGCGCTCGGCATCGGCAACGGTCGTCAGGCCGGGGGCGGGCAGCTGCTCTGTCCACAGGCTCTGATCGATGACGGCCTGCTGGATGTCTGCATCGTGCCGGCGCCGGAAGATGCCGTGGGCACGCTGGGTACGTTGCTCAGCGGCGGATTGCGTGGCGTCGAGGCCGTCTCGGTCAACGCGCGGCTGGCGTGGCTGGAAGTCGAGGCGCCGGAGCCGATCGACATCAATCTGGATGGCGAGCCGGTGGCCGAGGCCAGCCTGCATTTCCGCGTGCGGCCCGGCGCGTTGCGCATGCACCTGCCGGCGGATTCGCCGCTGCTGCACCAGGATTGAGCCGCTGCGCGGGTGGGTGAGAGCGGATTTGGCGGTCGATTTCGCCGGCGGATCGACATCGCGCTTAAAGGGCGCGGCAATGTGGCCGATATCACGATATCCACTTCGTCCAAGGAGCCCGCAATGGCCGGCATTCTCGATTCAGTCGATCAGCGCACCCGCTTGGTGGGCCAGAACCGGCTGGAAATCCTCATGTTCCGCCTGTCCGGGCGTCAACGGTTCGCCATCAACGTGTTCAAGGTGCAGGAGGTCGTCCAGCTGCCGAAGATGACGCTCATGCCGCATCGTCACAGCTCGGTATGCGGGGTGGTCAACCTGCGCGGCCAGACGCTGCCGGTGATCGACCTGTCGCGCGCCATCGGCCTGCGCCCGCTGGTGCCGGACGAGCGCAGCACCATCATCGTCACCGAGTACAACCGCACGGTGCAGGCCTTCCTGGTCGGCGGCGTCGACCGCATCCTCAACCTGAACTGGGAGGAAGTGCTGCCGCCGCCGGGAACCGCCGGACGTCAGCACTACCTCACGGCGATCACCAAGGTCGACAACGAACTGGTCGAGGTGATCGACGTCGAGAAGGTCCTCGCCGAGATCGTCCCTTACAGCACCAGCATTTCCGCCGATCGCCTGGCCGATCCGCTGCTCGAACGCGCGCGCGGCCGTGAGGTGCTGTGCGTCGACGATTCCAGCGTCGCCCTGGCGCAGCTGCGTGAAACGCTGACCCAGCTCGGCCTGACGATCCATACCGCCAGTGACGGCCTCAAGGGCCTGAATCAGCTCAAGGCCTGGGCCGACGCCGGCGAGGTGCTGACCGACAAGCTGCTGATGGTCTTCACCGATGCCGAAATGCCGGAGATGGATGGCTACCGGCTGACCACCGAGATCCGCCAGGACCCGCGCATGCGCGATCTCTATGTGGTGCTGCACACCTCGCTGTCGGGCAGTTTCAACCAGGCGATGGTGCAGAAGGTCGGCTGCGACAACTTCCTCTCCAAGTTCCAGCCGGAGAAGCTGGTCGACGTGATCCGCGAGCGTCTGCAGCGCGACGAACCGGCCTGATCCGCTCTGCTATGCTGCTGCGCTTTCCGCTCGCTGGAGGCGCAGCATGCACCTGTCCTCGCTGTACCGTTTCCCCCTCAAATCTGCCGCCGGCGAATCGTTGCAGCGCTGCGCCAGCGACTCCCTCGGCCTGATCGGCGATCGACGCTGGATGGTGGTCGCGGCCGGTACCGGGCGCTTCCTCACCCAGCGCGCGGTGCCGCGCATGGCGTTGCTGCGTGCGCACTGGCAGGGCGATACGGCGTTGCAGCTGGCGGCGCCGGGCATGCCCGAGCTGCTGGTGAGCGTGCCGGGTGACCAGCTGATGCGCTGTGTGCAGGTCTGGAACAACCACCCGGTGGTGCCGGATGCCGGTGAAGCCGCGGCTGCCTGGCTGTCGGAGTTTCTCGGCCAGGCCTGCCGTCTGGTCTACCTGCCGGAGGATTACGGCATCCAGGTCGACCTCGACTATGCACGACTCGGCGAGAACACGGCCTTCAGCGACGGTTTCCCCTTTCTGCTGATCGGCCAGGCCTCGCTCGACGACCTCTGCGCGCGGGTCGGCCGGCCGCTGGAAATGCTGCGCTTTCGCCCGAACCTGGTGGTCGCCGGCGCCGCGCCCTATGCCGAGGATGACTGGAAGCGCATCCGCATCGGTGCGCTGACCTTCCGCGTGGCCAAACCCTGCTCGCGCTGCGCGATTCCGACCATCGACCTGCACACCGCCGAGCGCAGCGCCGACAGTGAGCCGCTGGCGACACTGCTGGGCTATCGCAAACGGGCGGGCGGTGTGTTCTTCGGCCAGAACCTGATCGCCGAAGGCAGGGGGCTGCTCGAAGTCGGCATGCCGGTGGAAGTCCTCGAATGATTCGGTCGGCGCGGCGCTTGCTGCCGCTCCGGCTTCGCCTTACTGATTCTCGAAATAGCGCTCGTGCCACTCCACCAGCGGCTGTGGCGCGTTGAGCTTCTGCCCGTAGATCACCGAATAGGTGAGCACGTTCTGCACGTACTGGCGGGTCTCGTCGAACGGGATGTTCTCCACCCAGACATCGAACGACAGGTGCCCGGCATCGCGCAGCCACTGCCGTACGCGGCCGGGGCCGGCATTGTAGGCGGCCGAGGCCAGTACGCGATTGCCGTTGAACTGCGCGTAGATCTGGCTCAGATACGCCGCGCCGAGCTGGATGTTGACGTTCGGGTTGAGCACCTGCTGCGGCGAGGACAGCGGAATGCCGAAGCGCCGCGCGGTTTCCTTGGCCGTTGCCGGCATCAGCTGCATCAGGCCGCTGGCGCCGACGTGCGAACGCGCATCGGCCATGAACGCGCTTTCCTGGCGGGTGATGGCGAACACCCAGCTCGGGTGGATTTCCCGTGCCTTCGCCGCGTTGACCAGCGTGCTGCGGTGCGCCATCGGGAAGCGGATGTCGAGGTCATCCCAGTACTGTGCCTGGCTGATGCTGCGGATCGCCGGGAAATACCAGCCCATCTCGTAGGCCAGTCGCGCCTGAGCCACCAGTTCGTCACGGCTGAACAGTCGGCTGACGTGATACCACTCGCGCCGGCCATCGACGATCTGCCCACGTGCGTGGAATTCCAGCGCGCGGCGGATGCCGGCGGTGTTGCGGACCTTCTGTACCAGCTTGGGTGGCAAGGCCAGTGGCTGGTGGTTGAGCTTGTACGGCGCCTGTATGCGATCGGCCGAGAGGAAGCCGTAGAAGTCGCGTTCGGCGGCGACCGGCTGGTACAGCGAGATCGCCTGCGGGCTCTGCGGCTTGGCCAGTTCCAGGCTGCGCGCCTGCCAGTAGCGCCAGCGGTTGCTCTTGGCCAGCTCGTCGGGGAAACGCTGGGTCAGCGCATAGACATCTTCCCAGCGGCCCAGGCGCAGCAGCAGGCGCGCCCGCCATTCGCTGACGGTGTTGTCGCGCAGCTCCGGGTCGTACTCGGCCATCACCTGCAGCGCGCGGCTGTCGAAGCGCTTGGCCAGCGTCAGGCCGATCTGCCGGGCGATCGCCACCTTTTCTTCGGCGGAGAAGGCGTGGCGCCGGGCATAGCCGTCGAGCAAGGCCAGTGCCTTCTCCGGGTCCTGGCGGGCGAGGCGGCGCAGGCCGATGGCGACCACGTCGGCCATGGCCGGATGGCTGCCGGAAAAACGCGCGGTCTGGCTCAGCATCGGCGGCTTCTGCGCGACCTCGACGAGTAGCTCGCCGTGGCCGCGCAGGCTCGACAGGTTCTTGCTGAGGAAGCTGGCCAGCCCGTAGTTGCCGGCCTCCACCGCGAGCTTGGTGCGTTTCCAGCGGCGCTCCTCGGTGAGCCCGCCCTTGGCGGTCCATTGCGTGAACAGCACGTCGCAGGCTTCGGGCTGCGATTTGCCGACCAGCCAGAGGCGCTCGGCGGTGGCATCGCCTTCGGGCAGGCCGCGGCCGAGCTGATACTGGCCGAACAGGCAGTCCAGCTCGGTGAAGTTCAGCTTCGGATCGTAGTACTTGAGGAACGTGGGCCAGTCGCCGCGCGCTGCCAGAAGACGCAGCCAGCGCAGTTTCATCCAGCTGATCTGCGGCAGGTCGCCGTGTTCGGCGAGAAACTTCTCGATCTCCGCGGTGCTCGCGGTCTTGAGCCGAGCGGTCAGCTCGTCGTAGGCCAGGTACGGTTCCAGCGGATAGTCGCGCAGTGCGCTGGCGTGGCGCCGGTACGGTGCGCTGTCGCCCTTGGCCAGGGCGCGCTTGGCTTCATCGTAGAGTTGGCGCTGCTGAGTCAGGCTGGCGGCCGAGACATCCACGGCCAGCGTTGAAAAACACAGGCAGAGCAGCAGGTTGGAGAGTCGACTGCGCATGAGACTTCCGGGAAGAGGCGGGTGTATTACGGCGCTAGCTTAGCCTGCCGGGACGGCCAGTTAAATGCGCTTTGGACGAGTGCCGGGAACTATTGCGCGGCGTCTGGCCGGGGCTTGCGCGAGCTGCTCCCGATACGCCTTCGGGATGGGCGTATCCGCGGCCGGCAGGCGCGCATCTGCTAGACTGCGCGCCCTGTTTTCCGGAGGTAGTCATGACCCTGCTCAAGTTCACCGATGTATCCCTGGCCTATGGCACCACGCCGCTGCTCGACGGCGTGTCCTGGCAGATCGCGCGGGGTGAGCGGGTCTGCATCATCGGCCGCAACGGCACGGGCAAATCGAGCATGCTGCGCCTGGTCAAGGGCGATCGCAGTGCCGACGACGGCGAGATCTGGCGCGCGCCGGGGCTGAAGATCGGCGAGCTGCCGCAGGAGCTGCCGCGCGCCGATGACCGTACGGTGTTCGATGTCGTTGCCGAGGGCTTGGAAGGTGTCGGCGAACTATTGGCCGAGTACCACCACCTCAGCCTGAACATCCAGGACCAGGCCGATCTCGACAAGCTGATGCACGTGCAACAGGCGCTGGAAGCCAAGGACGGCTGGCGCCTGCAGCAGCTGGTCGAAAGCACCCTGAGCCGCCTGCAGCTACCGGCCGACCGTACCTTGGCCGAGCTTTCCGGTGGCTGGCGGCGTCGCGTGCTACTGGCCCAGGCGCTGGTTTCCGAGCCCGACCTGCTGCTGCTCGACGAGCCGACCAACCACTTGGACATCGGCGCCATCGCCTGGCTGGAAGAGGCGCTGACCGGCTTCAACGGGGCAGTGTTGTTCATCACCCACGACCGGGCATTCCTGCAGAATCTGGCCACGCGCATCCTCGAACTCGACCGTGGCCATCTAATCGACTGGAGCGGCGACTACGCCAGTTTCCTGGTGCACAAGGAGCAGCAGCTGGCGGCAGAGGAAACCGCCAACGCGCTGTTCGACAAGAAGCTGGCCCAGGAAGAAGTCTGGATTCGCCAGGGCATCAAGGCGCGCCGTACCCGCAACGAGGGCCGCGTGCGCGAGCTGAAGGCGCTGCGCGTCGAGCGCAGTCAGCGTCGCGAGCGTCAGGGCAAGGCGAGCTTCCAGCTGGAAAGCGCCGACAAGTCCGGCAAGCAGGTGATCGTCGCCGAGCAGGTGAGCTTCGCCCATCCGGGTGGTGAGGCGCTGATCCGTGATTTCTCCATGGTCGTGCAGCGTGGCGACCGTATCGGCCTGCTTGGCGCCAACGGCACCGGCAAGACCACTCTGCTCAAGCTCCTGCTCGGCGAACTGCAGCCGACAGCTGGCAGCATCGAGATCGGCACCAAGCTCGAAGTGGCGTATTTCGACCAATTGCGTCACCAGCTGGAGCTGGAGAAGACGGTGATCGACAACCTCGCCGAGGGGCGCGAGTTCATCACCATCGACGGGCAGAACCGCCACGTGCTGAGCTACCTCGGCGACTTCCTGTTCAGCCCGCAACGTGCGCGCACGCCGGTCAAGGCGTTGTCGGGTGGCGAGCGGGCACGCCTCTTGCTCGCCAAGCTGTTCAGCAAGCCGGCCAACCTGCTGGTGCTGGACGAGCCGACCAACGACCTCGACGTCGAGACGCTGGAGCTGCTCGAAGAAGTCCTGCTGGGCTTCCCGGGCACGGTGCTGATGGTCAGCCACGACCGGGCGTTCCTCGACAACGTGGTGACCAGCACGCTGGTGTTCCAAGGCAACGGCGAGGTGCGCGAGTACGTCGGTGGATATCAGGACTGGCTGCGTCAGGGTGGTTCGCCGCGCCTGCTCGGCGTGGGTGAAGCCGCGGAAAGCAGGGCCAGTGCCCAGCCGCAGTCGGAGCCTGTGCCTGTAGCACCGGCGGTTGCCGAATCGGCGCCAGCGAAGAAGAAGCTCAGCTACAAGCTGCAGCGCGAGCTCGAGGCGCTGCCGGGGCAGATCGATGCGGCGGAGCAGGCCATCGCGGCGTTGCAGGCGCAGGTGTCCGATCCGGCGTTCTACCAGCAGCCGGCCGAGGTAACGGGCGCGGCACTGGCGCGCCTGGAGGCACTGCAGCAGGAGCTCGATCAGCTGCTGGAGCGTTGGGCCGAGCTGGAGGACTGAGACCGCCTCAGGGGCGCCGGTCGTGCTTGAAGATGTTCGCGGCGCGCAGCGGGCTTCCTGAGGTGGATCAATACCTTACGGAGGCCTGCTGGTTAACTTCGCTGCGGTTGGCAGTCATGACGATGGAGTATTGATGGCTATTGAATACCGCATCACCCTGGATGATGAGCACGACTTCAGTTACCGGATCGAACTGGATCGCGCCTACGACAAGGAAGGTGCCGCGCAGGCACCGAAGTGGACACGGCTGGAGCATCAGCGTTGCAGCAATTGTCCGCTGAGTCAGAACGAATTCAGCCATTGCCCGGCTGCGGTCGACCTGCACCGGGTCATCGAGGACTTTCAGGGCCTGCCGGCGATCCAGAAGGCGCTGGTCTGGGTACGCACACCGGAGCGCGAATACACCAAGCTGGTCGGTCTCGAAGAGGGCCTGCGGGCGCTGCTCGGGGTGATCATGGCCACCAGCGCCTGTCCGGTGCTCGGCCGGCTCAAGCCGATGGCCCAACAGCACCTGCCATTCGCCAGCAATCGCGAGTTCGTGCTGCGGGCGGTGTCGCTGTACCTGGCCCGTCAGTATTTCAACCTGCGTGAAGGGCGGCATGCCGACTGGGAACTGCGCGGGCTGGTGCGTTCGTTCCAGCAGCTGCAGCTGGTCAATCAGGCATTCTGGCAGCGGATCGTCGATACCTGCGAGGGTGACTGCAACCTCAAGGCGTTCCTCAGCTTCTTCTCGATGGCTTCCAGCCTGACCTACTCGCTGGAAACCCAGCTGCAGAAAATCCGCCCGCTGGTGATGAGCGCCGGCGAGGGGGCCGAAGCGCTCTGAGCGGGACTTGGCCCGCTCAGGCCGACTCGATCAGTCGACTTTCTTCAGGCGTACCGCGAGCACATCGCATGGCGCGCCATGCAGAATGTCGTTGGCCGTCGAGCCGAGCAGCAGCGCCAGCCCGTGGCGGCCGTGGCTGCCGACGACGATCAGGTCGCACTGCTGTTCCTTGGCCAGCCGATGTACTTCCTGACGCGGCTGACCGTAGGCCAGGTGGCGCTGCTCCGGCGTGAGGCTGGGGTAGATATCGGCGAAGCCGTCCATCCGTTCGCGGGCTTGGTCGAACTGCTGCTGTTGCAGCATCGACAGGTCCATCGGCACGTCGCCGCCGAAGGCCATCGCCATCGGCTCGATGATATGGACGAGTGTCAGCGTGGCGCCGGTAGTGGTGGCCAGGGCCTGGGCTCGCGCGACTACCGCGTGGCACTCGTCGGTCAGGTCGACGGCGACCAGAATGTGCTGGTAGGGCATGATGACTCCTCCTGAGCGGGTCGGCCTGGGCAGTGCGATGGGCCGACGGGGTTGGCATTGAACCGATGTATTGAAGGGTTTATACGGCGTTGCCGATGGCTTCGCCAGTGCCCGTTGCGCCGCTCAGGGCGCGCCGGGCTGTTATCATGCTGCGTCGCGCCAGCCGGTCGGTCCGGCCGGCTCACCGAGAGAATTCCGATGTCGATGCCATACACCGATTATTCCCTGGCCTGGGCCGTCTACGGCGTGGCCGCGCTGGGCTGTCTGCTGGTCTGGTTCCGCGCGACGCGCTGGATGTGGCGCTGGCTGCGCGAGCCGTTGCGGCTGCTGGCGGCAATCCTGCTGCTGACGCCGACCATCGTCGATCCTGCCAAGGAACTCTTCGCCCCCGCCGTGGCCATTACCGCAATGGACGTGTTGCTCAAGGTCGGTAACAACGCCTGGCGCGCGGTTGCCGATCTGGCGTTGTACGGCCTGATCGCGTTCGCCCTGTACCTGCTGCTGGTGGCCATCCGCTGGCCGCTGGAGCGGCGCAAGCGCGCCGCCAGGCAGACGACCGCCGCGGCCGATGATGATCCGCGTACCCTGCGCGAGCGCATGGCCGACGACGAGGATGACGACTATTTTTCGCAGCCGGGTCGCCGGGTGCGGACCGAACCGCGCCTGTAATACCTTCGCGTTTTCACGGGGAATCAACCTATGTGCGAATTGCTCGGCATGAGCGCCAATGTCCCCACCGATATCGTCTTCAGTTTTACCGGACTCATGCAGCGCGGCGGCCGGACCGGCCCTCACAAGGATGGCTGGGGCATCGCCTTCTACGAAGGGCGCGGCCTGCGGCTGTTCCAGGACCCGGTGGCCAGCTGCGAGTCGGAAGTGGCGAAGATGGTCCAGCACTATCTGATCAAGAGCGAGGTGGTGATCGGCCACATCCGCCATGCCAATGTCGGCAGGGTCACGCTGGCCAACACCCATCCGTTCACGCGCGAGCTGTGGGGGCAATACTGGTGCTTCGCGCATAACGGTCAGCTGAGCGATTTCGAGCCCTCGGGCAGCTTCTACCGGGCGGTCGGCGAGACGGACAGCGAGGCGGCGTTCTGCGATCTGCTCAACCGTATCCGCTCCGACTTCCCCGAGCGCGTCGAGGCCGAGGCGTTGCTGCCGACGCTGCTGGCGGCCTGCCGGCATTACCGCAGCAAGGGCGTGTTCAACTGCCTGCTGAGTAACGGCGAATGGCTGTTCAGCTTCTGCAGTACCAAGCTGGCGCAGATCACCCGGCGCGCGCCGTTCGGCCCGGCGCAGCTGAAGGATGCCGAGCTGACGGTGGACTTCCAGGCCGAGACCACGCCGCGCGACGTGGTGACCGTGCTCGCCACCGAGCCGTTGACCGATAACGAATGCTGGACCATCCACGAACCTGGGCAGTGGAGCCTGTGGCGGCGTGGCGAGTGCGTCGCGCAGGGGCGGGACGCCGCATGCTGAGGAGCTATCTGCGCCTGTTGGTGTTCGCCTTCGGCCTGCTGGTCGGCGTGCAGGTGCCGGGCTTCATCGACGCCTACGCGCAGCGCGTCGAGGCGCACCGGCAGGAGGCGCAGCGCGGCCTGCAGGGCTTTCGCGATACCGCGCAACGCTTCTTCGACGGCGATCTGAATGCGCTGGTCGAGCACTACCGTGCCAGCGACGATGCGGTGATCCAGAGCGATGCGCGCAGTCTGGAGGCGCTGGTGCAGCGCATGCGCCTGCTGGATCGCGAATGGCAGGTCATGCAGCAGCCCTGGTTCGTGCGCAGCTGGCACGTGCTGCTCGGTGCTGACGCCGAACTGCGCCGGGAAACCCTCGCCGGCTACCGCTACCAGGTGCTGCTGGCGCCGGAGGCGATTGCCTGGGGCCTAGGCTGTGCGCTGCTGCTGGCCTGGCTGGTGGAAAGCGTCTTGCTGGCTCTGAGCTTTCCGCTGCGTCAGCGTCGGCGTTGCCACCGGCTGTATCGCTGAGCGGGCGCGTCGTTTCGCGACCCGCCAGGCGTCACCCGGATTCATTTGGCGAGAAAGCGCATGCCGTCTTCCAGCCCGCTGAGGGTCAGCGGATACATGCGGTCTTCCACCAGCTCGCGGATGATGCTGGTGGACGATGTGTAGCCCCAGGTGTCCTTCGGGTACGGGTTGATCCAGATAAGCTTTCGGTATTTCTCCATGAAGCGCTGCATCCACACGTAGCCGGCTTCCTCGTTCCAATGCTCGACGCTGCCGCCCGGCTGGGTGACCTCGTAGGGCGCCATCGCCGCGTCGCCGACGAACACTACTTTGTAGTCCGGGCCGTACTTGTGCAGCAGGTCGAGCGTGGAGGTGCGTTCCGAGGTGCGGCGGAAGTTGTTCTTCCACACCGACTCGTAGATGAAGTTGTGGAAGTAGAAGAACTCCAGATTCTTGAACTCGGTGCGGCAGGCCGAGAACAGCTCCTCGCAGACCTTGACGTGCGCGTCCATCGAGCCGCCGATATCCATCAGCAACAGCAGTTTGACCGCGTTGCGTCGTTCGGGACGCATCTGAATGTTGAGCAGGCCGGCGTCGCGCGCGGTGTGGTCGATGGTGCCGTCGATGTCCAGTTCTTCCGCCGCGCCCTGGCGGGCGAACTTGCGCAGGCGGCGCAGGGCGATCTTGATGTTGCGCGTGCCCAGCTCGACCTGGTCGTCGAGGTTCTTGTACTCGCGCTGGTCCCAGACCTTGACCGCCTTGCCCTGACGCTTGCCGGCATCGCCGATGCGGATTCCTTCCGGGTTGTAGCCGCCCGAGCCGAACGGGCTGGTGCCGCCGGTGCCGATCCACTTGTTGCCGCCGGAGTGCTTTTCCTTCTGCTCCTCCAGGCGCTTCTTGAATTCCTCAATCAGTTTGTCCAGTCCGCCGAGCGACTGAATCTGCGCGCGCTCCTCGTCGGTCAGGCTGCGCTCGAATTCCTTGCGCAACCATTCTTCGGGAATCAGCGCTTCCAGATGCTGGTCGAGGTTCTGCAGGCCGTTGAAGTAGGCGCCGAAGGCCCGGTCGAACTTGTCGAAGTGGCGCTCGTCCTTGACCATCACGGTGCGCGCGAGGAAGTAGAACTCGTCCATGTCGGCGAACACCACGCGGTGTTTGAGGGCGTCGATCAGGTCGAGCAGTTCACGCACCGAGACGGGAACCTTGGCGGCACGCATTTCGTTGAACAGGCCAAGCAACATGGCAGAACCTCAGGCGCGCACTTGGCGGCGCGCGATGGCGATGGGGTTAAACGTCACGGTCGTGCTGGGGCAGGCCGTCGCGAATCTCGTACCAGTCGGCCTTGGAGCCGACGAAGATGTGCGATTGCGCAGGTACCGGCAGCGGCGAGTCGAGCGTGCCAGCGGCGACGCCGACCTCGTGCTCGCGGTTGTCGACGAACAACAGGTTGGAGCCGCAGCGGATGCAGAAGGTACGCGTCACGTGTTCGGAGGAGTGGTAGACGCCCAGCTGATCCTTGCCGGACATGAAGTGGAAGGCCTCCAGCGGCACGCTCGCGTAGGTGGCGAAGGCGGCGCCATGGGCCTTGCGGCACATCTTGCAGTGGCAGTGGGTCAGTGCGTCGATGGGGGCGTCGATGCGATAGCGCACGACGCCACACAGGCAACTACCGGTATGCGTTTGCATGGTTTCTTCCTCCAGTGAGTGCACGGCCGGCTCCACCGGAAACCGGCGTCGATCAGCGGCTGTTGGCGCGTCGGCTCATGAAGGCTAGACGCTCGAGCAGCATCACGTCCTGCTCGTTCTTGACCAGCGCGCCGGCCAGCGGCGGAATGGCCCGCGTCGGGTCGCGCTCGCGCAGCACAGCTTCGCCGATGTTGTCGGCCATCAGCAGCTTCAGCCAGTCGACCAGCTCGGAGGTCGAGGGTTTCTTCTTCAGCCCCGGCACCTTGCGTACATCGAAGAACACGTCCAGCGCCTCGCTGACCAGCTCCTTCTTGATGTTCGGGTAGTGCACGTCGACGATCCGCTGCAGCGTCTCGCGATCCGGAAAGGCGATGTAGTGGAAGAAGCAGCGACGCAGGAAGGCGTCGGGCAGCTCCTTCTCGTTGTTCGAGGTAATGATGATGATCGGCCGCTGGGTGGCTTTGATCGTCTCGTTGGTCTCGTAAACGTAGAACTCCATCTTGTCGAGTTCCTGCAACAGGTCGTTGGGGAACTCGATGTCGGCCTTGTCGATCTCGTCGATCAGCAGGATGACCCGTTCCTCGCTCTCGAAGGCCTCCCACAGCTTGCCTTTCTTGATGTAGTTCTTCACGTCGTGGACCTTGTCCACGCCCAGCTGCGAGTCACGCAGGCGGCTCACCGCATCGTATTCGTAGAGGCCCTGATGCGCCTTGGTGGTGGACTTGATGTGCCAGGTGATGAGCTTGGCGCCGAAGGATTCGGCCAGCTGCTCGGCGAGCATGGTCTTACCGGTGCCCGGTTCGCCCTTGACCAGCAGCGGACGCTGCAGGGTGATGGCGGCGTTGACGGCGAGCTTGAGGTCGTCGGTGGCGACGTACGACTGGGTACCTTCGAATTTCATCGCGGATTCCTTGGGCCGGCCTGGCACGCAGGCGCTTGGTGTGGAATGAAAGAGCCCGACTATAAGTGATGGGCCGTCGCCTGTGAACGCGAGGGGATTATTCAGTCACTGAATGATCGTTGCTGCGGATTTCGGCCAGATTCAGCGTTCGTCGTTTGAGGAGCGCTCGAAGCGGGCGTTGAACGCTTCGACGAAGGCGTTGCGCAGGATGGCGATGAACGCCTGGAACGGGCTGACGTCGGCATTGCGTGTGCTGCCGGACAGCTCGATGCGCGTGGCGAACTGGTCCTCGCGCTGGTTCTGCAGCGCTTCCTGGCCGCCGCCGACCACCGCTTCCCAGAGTCCGCGCAGCAGGCTCTTGTCTTCGTTTTCCACATCCTGTTCGAGATCGAACACATCGACATTGCGAAACAGCGGCTTGATGTAGCCGTTCAGCCGACCGTCGGTGGCTTGCACCTCGACGACCAGATCGCCGCTGCCGCCGGCAAAATCGAACTTGCCGTAAGCGCGGCTGAAGTCGTTCAGCTGTTTGAGCGCGATGTCGGTGGCGCGCAGGTTCAGCTCGAAATCCTCCCACTCGGTGAACGGGTCGAAACGTGCCGTGGCTTCTATGGGCGAGCGGTTGAACAGCTTGCCGGTGCCTTCGAACGTCGCGACCCGACGGCCCTGCGCGTCGGTGGTATTGGTCAGGTTGTACAGCGTGGCGTTGATGCCGCTGGCATAGACGTGCACCGGCGGTTCGGCGGTGAAGTTGCGAAACGACAGCTGGCCCTCGATCACGCGGATTTCGTTCAACGTGATCGGCAGCAGGGCGTCCAGCTGGTCGCGCCAGTCGACGCCTTCGCCGGTCTGCGACTCGCCTTTGTCGCCACCGTCGACGAAGTTCAGCGTCGGCCGCTCGAATTCCACCTCGCCGACCACCGCATGCTCGTGCCACAGCGCGCGCCAACTGATGGCGATATCGATGCCGGGCGCGGTGAACAGCGGCGCCTGCACCCGCTTGTCCTTCTTCTCGATCAGCAGCCCCTCGATGCGGTAGGCACCGCGCCACCAGGCCAGGTCGACATCATCCACCTGACCGCGGTACTCGCCCATGTCGGCCAGGTTCTGGTTGAGGTAGTGGCGCACCAGCGGCGGCAGCGCCAGGTGCAGCAGCACCAGCAGCGTAACGAGGACGAGCAGTAGCCACAGGGGCAAATAGCGTCGTTTCATGGCGATCCGGTAGCGCGGTCTGTCCAAGATGGACCGCCGGCCCGCGCGGCGAGTTCGGCTGGACGACGCGCGGGAGTGCGCATAGGCTTTCGGGCCTTGGTTTTCTTTCGCGCAGGGACAGACTGATGAGCCGCATCTACGCCGACAACGCACGCTCCATCGGCAACACGCCGCTGGTGATGATCAACCGCCTAGGCCCCAAGGGCGTGAGCATCCTGGCCAAGATCGAAGGCCGCAACCCGGGCTATTCGGTCAAGTGCCGGATCGGTGCCGGAATGATCTGGGACGCCGAGGAGACCGGCCGTCTCAAACCGGGTATGACCATCGTCGAGCCGACCTCCGGCAACACCGGCATCGGCCTGGCCTTCGTCGCCGCTGCGCGTGGCTACAAGCTGATGCTGACCATGCCGGCGTCCATGAGCCTGGAGCGGCGCAAGGTGCTCAAGGCGCTCGGCGCCGAGCTGGTGCTGACCGAGCCGGCGCTCGGTATGAAGGGCGCGATCGACAAGGCTACCGAGATTGCCGCGTCCGATCCCGAACGCTACTTCCTGCCGCAGCAGTTCGAGAACCCGTCGAACCCGGGCATTCATGAGCGCACCACCGGTCCGGAAATCTGGAACGACACCGATGGCGGCGTCGATGTGCTGGTCGCTGGCGTGGGCACCGGCGGCACCATCACCGGCGTTTCGCGCTACATCAAGAACACCAAGGGCAAGCAGATCGTCAGCGTGGCGGTCGAGCCGACCAGCTCGCCGGTGATCACCCAGGCCTTGGCCGGGGAGGAGATCAAGCCGAGCCCGCACAAGATCCAGGGCATCGGCGCCGGGTTCGTGCCGAAGAACCTCGACCTGTCGCTGATCGACCGCGTCGAGCTGGTGGATGACGAAGAGGCCAAGAACATGGCCCTGCGTTTGATGCGCGAGGAAGGCATCCTCTGCGGCATCTCCTGCGGCGCGGCGATGGCGGCTGCCGTGCGCCTGGCCGAGCGCCCGGAAATGCAGGGCAAGAACATCGTGGTGATCCTGCCGGACTCGGGCGAGCGCTACCTGTCGACCATGCTGTTCGCCGACCTGTTCAGCGAGCAGGAGCTGGTGCAGTAAATCCCACGGCGGGCTTGGGACGCATGTGCCTGCGTCCACTGGCTCGCCCGGCGGCGTTCATGTCCGTCCATCCGTGGCGGGCACCGGTTGCGCCGGCGCCTGCTTCAAGACCAGCCACAACGCCAGCGCTATCAGCGCGCCACCATAGACGTAGGCCCAGGACAGCGGCTCGCCGAGCAGCAAAGCGCCCCAGAACACACCGAACGGCGGAATGATGAAGGTGACGGTCAGGGTCTTGACCGGGCCGATATCGGCGAGCAGGCGGAAGTACAGGATGTACGCAAACGCCGTGCAGACCACGCCGAGGCCGATCAGGCTCAGCCATACGGAACCGCCGCCCCAGCTTGCCGGCGGCGCCTGCAGGAGCGATACACCGAACAGCGGAAGCAGGCAGAGCGTGGCACCGGCCTGACTGCCGAACGCCACCAGCTCGCTACCGAGGCCGCCGTGATGGTTGATCCAGCGCCGCGTCAGAAAGCCACCGAGCCCGTAGCAGGCGGTCGCGCCGAGGCAGGCGAGGGCGCCGATCAAAAGATCGGCATCGAATGACACCGGCCCGGTGCGCGTCAGCACCATCACGCCGGCCAATCCGCAGAGCACCCCGACGACCTTGGCCAGCGTCAGCTCCTCGGCGAAGAACAGCGCGCCGATGAGCACGCCCATCAGCGGCGTCGTCGCATTGAAGATCGCCGAATAGCCGGCCGGCAGCAGCTGGGCGGCGAGCGCGTACAACGCGAAGGGAACGCCGGAATTGATCACGCCGAGCAATAGGCACAGGCCGAGCTTGCCGCGAAAATCCCAGCGAGTGCGCCACGCCAGCAGGATCACTAGCAGCCCGAGGGTGGCCAGCACAACGCGGAAGAAGGCGGTGGGAAAGGTCCCGAGCACCGGGGCGATCACCCGCATGAATAGAAAGCTGGCACCCCAGATGGCGGCCAGGCTGATGAGGCGGAACAGGTCGATGGCTCGCATGTGGCGCTCCTGTCGCGGAGCGGCAAGTGTTGTCGGTGCCCGCGCAGCCGGCAAGCCGGAAGCGACTTTCAAAGCCAGTGCCTGACGGTCGGCCGACTTTCCTTGCGCGGGGGCACTGGCTAAGCTCGCCATTCCTTCCTTGCCGCAGAGACTCCCATGGAGCAGCAACCGGCTACCGAAATCGCCCGGCAGATACTGCTGGGCTTCGATGACTACCGCGAGCAGTTCCGCCTGATTACCGAGGGCGCGCGGGCGCGCTTCGAGCAGGCGCAGTGGCAGGAGGCGCAACAGGCCTCGGCGGCACGGATCGCGCTCTACGAGCAGAAGGTCAGCGAAACCCACCGCCGCCTGCTGGCGCGTTTCCCCAAGGAGCCGCTGCTGCAGGTCGAGTACTGGCCGCAGATCAAGAGCGCCTACATCGAACAAATCAATCCGCGCTTCGACGATGAGCTGTCCGAAACCTGGTACAACTCGATCTTCTGTCGGCTGTTCAGCCACGATTGCATCAGCGACGGCACCATGTTCATCCATACCACCCGCCCGTCGGCTCAGGCCCGCCAGCGGTTGGCGCAGACGCGCAAGTATTTGCCCAAGGGCGATCTGACCGGCGCGCTGGAGCAGATACTCGACGACTTCGCCTTCGCCGTGCCCTATGCCGACCGAGCGGGCGATCTGGCGCGGCTGCAGGGGCAGCTCTGCGATTCGCTGCCGGACTGGGTGTGCAAGGACCCCGAGCTAACCATCGAGCTGTTCGCTTCGGTGCTCTACCGCAACAAGGGCGCCTACCTGATCGGCCGCATCTTTACGCGTGACGAGCAATGGCCGCTGGCAATCCCGCTGCTGCACCGCGAGGGCAAAGGCATCGTCGCCGACGCGCTGATCACCGACGAGGCGGAAGTGTCGATCATCTTCTCCTTCACGCGCTCGTACTTCATGGTCGAGGTGCCGATTCCGCTGGAGTTCATCGGCTTCCTCAAACGCATCCTGCCCGGCAAGCACATCGCCGAGCTGTACACCTCGATCGGCTTCTACAAGCAGGGCAAGTCGGAGTTCTACCGCGCGCTGATCAACCACCTGGCCGGCACCGACGACCGATTCATCATGGCGCCCGGCGTGCGCGGAATGGTGATGAGCGTGTTTACCCTGCCGGGCTTCAACACAGTGTTCAAGGTCATCAAGGACCGCTTCTCGCCGATCAAGAGCGTCGACCGCGCCACCGTGATCGAGAAGTACCGCTTGGTGAAGAACGTCGACCGGGTAGGGCGCATGGCCGATACCCAGGAGTTTGCCGATTTCCGATTTCCCGTTTCCAAGTTCGACCCCGATTGCCTGGCCGAACTGCTGGAGGTTGCGCCGTCGACCGTGCAGGTACAGGACGACACGGTGCTGGTGCGCCACTGCTGGACCGAACGACGCATGACGCCGCTGAATCTCTACCTGGAAAACGCCAGCGAACAGCAGTGCATCGAGGTACTGGAGGACTACGGACTGGCGATCAAGCAGCTGGCGGCGGCGAATATCTTTCCCGGCGACATGCTGCTGAAGAACTTCGGCGTCACCCGCCACGGCCGCGTGGTGTTCTACGACTACGACGAAATCTGCTTTCTCACCGAGGTGAACTTCCGACACATCCCGCCACCACGCTACCCGGAGGACGAGATGGCCTCCGAGCCCTGGTACTCGGTCGGTCCCAACGACGTGTTTCCCGAGGAGTTTCCGCGCTTTCTCTTCACCGATCCGGCGTTGCGTCGGCTGTTCGCGCGGTTGCATGGCAACCTGTACGACGCCGATTACTGGAAGGGGCTGCAGGAGGCCATTCGCGCCGGCAAGGTGATCGACGTGTTCCCGTATCGTCGCAAGGGTGAGCGCTACTGAGGCGCGTGCCGGCGAGCGATCTTTGAACGCCTGCGCACGGGCGGCGGTCGCAACTAGCAGGAGGCGCGGCTCATGCGTGGCCGAGGAGCACCGCTTGCGTTACGAGGCGGGCAATTGGCCCCGAGTTGGATTACGCTGTTGATGAAGCCGGCATGGCTCCGATGTGGCCCGTTATCAAGCAGGAGGGTTCGACCATGAAAGCAAGGCTCAGAGAAATGTGCTGGAAGCTGGCTGTTACGCTCGGGCTGGTCGAGCCGCCGCGCATGCAGCCCATCCCCATCCGCGCGGAACGCGACCCCGCCGCACAACGGCGCCGGTAAGCCGATAGCGCAATCGTCAGCCCTGCCGTTGCGGTTGCGCCGGTCCGCCTCGTTCGGTGGCACGCTGGTAAGCCGGGCGTTGGCGGATGCGCTGGAGAAAATCCATCAGACGTGGACGGCTTGCGTCCAGGCCGGCGCGGGCCTGCGCCGCCTCTAGCGGAAAACTCATCTGAATGTCGGCGGCGCTGAACGCATCGCCGGCAAACCACTTCGTCTGTTCCAGCGCCGCTTCCATGTGATCCAGATGCGTTTTCAGCTGCGGCCCGATGAAGGCCGATTGCGCGCCTTTGGCGATGGCGCGCGCCACCGGCCGCACGAAGAACGGTAGCGGCCCCTCGGCGATCCGGTCGAAAACCAGCTTGAGCAGCAGCGGTGGCATCGCCGAGCCTTCGGCATAGTGCATCCAGTAGCGAAAGCGCAGGTGCTCGGCGCTGCCGCTGGGTGGCATCAGGCGGCCATTGCCGTAGCGCTCCAGCAGGTATTCGAGGATCGCCGCCGATTCGGCGAGCGTCAGCTCACCGTCCGTCACCACCGGCGATTTGCCGAGCGGATGAACGGCCTTCAGCTCCGGCGGAGCGAGCATGGTCTTCGGGTCGCGCGCGTAGCGTTCGACTTCGTAGAGCAGTTCCAGCTCTTCCAGTAGCCACAGAACGCGGTGCGAGCGGGAATGCTCCAGATGATGGACGGTGATCATGGTGTTTCCTCGTGACGGCCCGCGGCAAGCATAGACGGCCTGCGCCGATCGGCTCGCTATGGCAGACTGCGCCGCCGAGGTGAAGCCATGTCCCGACCCCGCTGCCCGCGCTGCCAGCGCCCCCAGATGCAGTGCCTGTGTGCGCTGATTCCGTCGCTCGAGAGCCGAACGCACGTGCTGATCCTGCAGCACTCGAGCGAGGCCGGGCACGCGCTCAATACCGCGCGGCTGGCGGCGCTCGGTCTGCGTAATGCGCAGTTGCTCGTCGGCGAACACTTCGAAGAGCCGTGCGGCGATGGCCGTCCCACCTATCTGCTGTTTCCCGGCGAGGATGCGCTTGAGCTGGGCAGCCTGGCCGGCCGCGCGGAGCCGGTGCGCCTCGTCGTGCCGGACGGCACCTGGCGCAAGGCGCGCAAGCTGCTGCATGTGAATCCCTGGCTGGCGGCCCTGCCGCGAGTGGCGCTGCCGCCTGGACAGCCGTCGCGCTATCGCCTGCGCAAGGCGCCGGCGGCCGATGCGCTGTCGACCGTCGAGGCAGTGGCCTTTGCGCTGAACGGGCTGGAGAGCACCACGCGTTTCGAGGCGCTGTTGCGGCCGTTCGACGCGTTGATCGAAGGGCAGATTGCCGCGATGGGCGAGGAGGTCTATCGCCGCAACCACGAGCGCTGACAGCCTTGTGAGGCTGTTGGTGCATAAGCTGCCTCGCCCTTTCAACAACCGGTTAGCGCTCGCGTAGCGCCTCGTAACGGGCCTTGAGCACCGGCTTGAGCATGTAGTCGAGCACGCTCTTCTGCCCGGTGATGATGTCCACCGTGGCGACCATGCCGGGAATGATGACCAGTGGATGTTCGGGCGAACCCAGGAAGTTCTTCTCGGTGCGCACCTGGATCAGGTAGAAGCTGCGACCTTCGCGGTCGGTGATGGTGTCGGCGCTGATCAGCTCCAGATTCGCCTTCAGGCCGCCGTAGATGGTGTAGTCATAGGCGCTGAACTTCACCATCGCGCGCTGGCCCGGATGCAGGAAGGCGATGTCCTGCGGGCGTACGCGCGCTTCGATCAGCAGGTTGTCTTCCAGCGGGACGATCTCCAGCAGGTTGCTGCCCGGCTGCACCACGCCGCCGATGGTATTTACGTTCAGCTGCTTGATGACGCCATGCACCGGCGAGACGACGGAGGTGCGGCTGACGCGGTCCTGAATCGCCACGCTGGTGGCGGTGATCTTCTGCAGGTGCGTGCGCGCCTCGTTCAGTTCCTTGAAGGCCTCGGCACGGAAGGCCAGCTCGGACTGCTCGATGCGGCTCTGGATTTCCTTGGTGGCCGCCTCGGCGCGCGGCAGGGCGAGGGTGGTGGCATCCAGCGCGCCGCGTACGTCCACCATGCTGCGGCGCAGACGCAGGATTTCCACTTCCGATACCGCACCGGCCGCAACCAGCGGGCTGGACATGTTCAGTTCCTGCTGGATCAGCCCGAGGCTGGCGCGGAACTGCTGCTGCTTGGAGCGAAACTCCGCCACTTCCTGCTGCTTCTGCGCCAGTTGCTCGCGCAGGATGCTTTGCTCGCTCTGCAGGCGCTGCTGGCGCGACTGATAGAGCGCCATCTGATCCTCGGCCAGCTGTGGCTGAGCGCGGGTGATCGCCTCCGAGAGCACCAGTGGCGTGCCTTCGGCCTCCGCGGTGAGCCGCTCGACATGCGCCTGCAGGGCGAGGCGCTCGACTTCGGACTCCTCCTGATTGGAGAGGAAACGGGTGTCGTCCAGGCGCAGCAGCATGTCGCCCTTGTTCACCACCTGACCCTCGCGCACGAAGATTTCCGCGACGATGCCGCCTTCGAGGTTCTGGATCGTCTGCACCTTGCTCGACGGAATGGCCTTGCCCTCGCCGGTGGTGACTTCGTCGAGCACGGCGAAATGCGCCCAGGTCAGCCCCGCGGCGATCAGCAATGCCACCAGCCATACCGTCAGCCGGCTGATCCACGGCGAATCCTCGAGGATGGCGCCCTGTAGCGCCGGCATGAACTCGGCGTCCTGCCGCGTTCGCGCGGCGCCGGGGAAATAGACCCAGGGAAAGAATCTCATGCCAAAACTCCCGCAGACAGGGCACGGAGATACCGCATGGCACAGACCGTCATACCGACGCCTGACCGATATGGCCTTTGCGCAGCGCCTCGATCACCGCCGCCTTGGGGCCATCGGCGACCACGCGGCCGTGGTCCAGCACGACCAGCCGCTCGACCAGGCTCAGCATGGACATGCGGTGGGTGATCAGCAGCAGCGTCTTGCCGTTCGCCCAGGCCTGCAGGTGCTGGCGCAGGGTATCTTCGGTGCTGTTGTCCAGCGCGCTGGTCGGCTCGTCGAACAGCAGAATCGGCGGATCGAGCAGCAGCGCGCGTGCCATCAGCACCATCTGCCGCTGGCCGCCGGAAAGCAGCTGTCCGCGCTCGCCCACCGGGCGGTCGAAACCCAGCGGATGCTGGCGCGCCAGTTCGTGCGCGCCGGTCAGTTGGGCAACCTCGAGCATGCGTTCGTCGCTGACGTAATGCGCGCCGAGCGTGAGGTTGTCGCGCAGGCTGCCGGCCAGCAGGGGCATGTCGTGGGAGACATAGCCGATCTGGCTGCGCAGGTCGGCGACATCGATCTGCCGCAGGTCCAGTCCGTCGAGCAGGATCTGCCCCTCGGTGGGCGTATGCAGACCCATGATCAGACGCGCCAGCGTGCTCTTGCCCGAACCGCTGCGGCCGATGATCGCGACCCGCTCGCCGGGGGCGATGCGCAGGTTGATGCCACGCAGCGACGGCGTGTCCAAGCCGGGATAGGTGAAGTTGAGCTGCTGGATATCCAGCGCGCCCTTGAGGCGGGTGCGCTCCAGCGGCCGCTGCTTGTCCCTGCGCTCCTGCGGCAGGGCCATCAGCGCATCGGTGCTCTTCATGGTCAGCCGCGCCTGCTGCAGACGAGTGATCAGGCTGGCGATCTGCCCGAGCGGCGACAGCACGCGGCTGCCGAGCATGTAGCAGGCGACCAGCGCACCGACGCTGAGCTGGCCGGCGATGATCAGGTACACGCCGCCGACGATGGTCGCCATGCCGGCGAACTGCTGCAGAAACAGCGTGCCGTTGATGGCCACCGCCGACAGCAGGCGGGCATCGCTGTCCAGTCGGGTGAGCGCGCCGTGGGTGGCTTCCCAGCGGTGCTGGCGCTCGCTTTCGGCCCCGCAGGCTTTCAGGGTTTCCAGTCCGCCGAGGGTTTCCACCAGCAGCGCCTGACGTTCGGCCGCCAGCGTCAGGCTGCGGCGCACGGTGTCGCGCAGGCGTGTCTGGATGATGAAGGCGAACAGCGCGGTGATTGGGAAGGCGAGCAGCGGGATCACCACCAGCCAGCCGCCGATCAGGCCGATCACCAGGATGATCAGTAGGGCAAAGGGCAGGTCGATCAGGCTCGTCAGCGTGACCGCGGTGAGGAAGTCTCGCAGCCCCTGGAAGTCATGAATGCTCTGCGCGAAGCCGCCGACGGTGGCCGGGCGGGCGCTCATGTTCATGCCGGTGATGCGCTCGAACAGCGTGGCCGAGAGCACCATGTCGGTCTTCTTGCCGGCGGTATCCAGCAGATGCGCGCGCAGCACGCGCAGCAGCAGCTCGAACGAAGTGCCGATGAACAGGCCGATCGCCAGTACCCAGAGCGTGGCGGTGGCCTGGTTGGGCACCACCCGGTCGTAGGTCTGCATGACGAACAGCGGCACCATCAGGCCGAGCACGTTGATCAGCAGCGATGCCAGCATCGCATCGGCATACAGCCAGCGTGACAGCTTGAGCGTATCGCGAAACCATGCGTGCACCCGCGGCAGTAGCGGGCTGCGCGCCTCTTCGAGTTCATGTTGCGGGCGGGCGAAGAACGCATAGCCGCCGTACTCGGCCTGCAGGGCGGCGACGTCGACCCATTCCTCGCCGCCGTCGGCCTCGCACGGCAGGATCAGCGCCTTGCCGTTGTCGCCCCACTTGCTGAGCACGGCGCTGGTGCCGTCACGCAGTAGCAGCAGCACCGGCAGGTTAAGTGGATTGATTGCCGTCAGTTCGCGCTTTAGCACGCGCCCCTGCAACCCCGCGCGCGCCGCGGCGCGGGGTAGCAGGGCCGCCGACAGGCGCTGCTCGGGCATCGGCAAACCAGCGCTGAGGCTGGCGCGGCTGGCGACGCAACCGTGTTGCCGACACAGGATCAGTAGGCCATCCAGCAACGGATCGTCATGACTGAGCCGCGGATCGGCCGAAGGTGCTACCCGCTCCATCGTGGTCAAGTTGCGTACTCCAGTCGAACGATCAGCGCAGATCAGGCAGTTGCGCCTCGCTTCTCACTTCCGTGAGCGCGGTGGCTTCGGTTGGAGCCACGACGTTCTTCATCCGCAGCAGATCACCCATCGCGGCGACCACGCGGTACATCGAGTACTCCTCGGTGTAGCGCACGTCGGTGTAGCGACGGTTGGCGGTGAACAGCTCGTTTTCGCTGTCCAGCAGGTCGAGCAGCGTGCGCTGCCCGAGGCCGAATTGCTGCTGGTAGGCCTGGCGGACGTTGCTGGTGTAGTCGGCGTACTCGCGTGCCTTGGGCGTTTGCAGGCGGGCGTTTTCCATCGCGTTCCACGCCAGCGAGAGGTTCTCGTTCAACTGGCGCAGGGCGTTGTTGCGGATGTCCATGGCCTGGTTGATCTGGTGCGAGGTGGCACGCAGACGGGCCTTGTCGCGATTGCCGTTGAACAGGTTGTAGTTCATCACCACGGCGGCCCGCCACTTGTTGTAGTGGCCTTCCTCGCCGCTGATGTTGTCGTTGGCCATCGTCGCCAGCTCGACATCGAAGCGCGGATAGAACGGCGACTTGGCGATCTCGTACTGTTTCTCCGCGGCCTGGACATCGGCCTGCGCGGATTTCAGGTAGGGGTTGTTCTCGACCACCCGCTGCCTGGCTTCCAGCACATTGCCCGGCATCTCGCCACGCAGCGATGGAGGCGCTTCCAGCTCATCGGGCATGCGACCGACCACGCTGATGAAGTTGGCTTCGGCGTCGGCGAGGTTGACCTGTTCGGTATACAGGTTGTTCTCGGCCAGCGCGCGACGGGCCTCGGACTGGTCGGAGTCGGCGCTACTGCCGACGCCGCGCTGACGGCGCAGGCCGATCTGATCGTTGATTCGCAGGTGCGTTTTCAGGTTGTTCTCGGCCAGCGCCACCATCTCGCGGCGCTTGAGTACATCCAGGTAAACCTGAACGGTGCGCAGCGCCAGGCTTTCCGTGGTTCCCAGCACCTGATAGGCGCGCGCGTTGACGACGGCCTCGGTGCGATCGACTTCATTCGGCGTGTTGAAACCGTCGAACAGCATCTGGCGCAGACGCAGCTCCGCGTTACGCGCGTTGAGTGTTTCGGAGTGATCGCCGCCGATGCGTGTGCTCGGGCTGTCGGTGTTCTCCCGGCCGTAGCCCAGCAGCATGTCGACGGTCGGCAGGTAGCCGCCCTTGGCCATCTTCGCCTGTTCATCAGCCGTCAGCCGGCTGTTGATGTCCGCGCGTAGCTCGGGGTGATTGGTCAGCGTGCTCTGAATGGCTTCCGTGAGATTCATGGCCTGCGACTCGGAACAGGCCATAGCAATCAGCATCGCGCTCCAGAGGGGGGTCAGTCTACGCATTTTTCGAGCCCTACCTGTTGAGTAATGAAGCAGATGATCGATAACTTGTAACTATCGATCGTTGTTTTGTTTTGTGATTAATTCCACATTCCTGATTTCAGTATATGCGGAGCGAAAGAAGGTTTGGTTATGAAAAATTTTCCTATAAAAAAAATTCTGATAGCAATTTGATATGCATCCTAGCCCCCGTAAAACGGGGCATGCATTGATCTGAGTCATTGTCGGGATTTCTTTTGGAGATAGCGTGAAAGCATGAAAACCGGTGCTACGGTATTAATTGAATTCGTTTAAATCGAGGTAGTCGTTAATCTGCGAAGATGTTTCAGAAATAGCATTTATTAATTGATTGGTTCAATTTAAAAGCAGAACGCCACTACTGCGCTATTGCAGTATGGCGTTCGTCGCAGAGGCGATTCGGAGGAAAACATGGCCAAGTTGATCGGTACCGTCAGGCAGGTTGTGGGTGAGGCTTTCGCGGTCGGTGAGGACGGCGTACGCCGGTTGCTTATCGAAGGCGATCGCCTGTATGCCGGCGAGCGGGTGATAACCAGCGCAGGCGGGGCGGTGGATATCGACCTGGTCGGAGCTGGCGAGCTGATGCTGGGGCGTGAATCCGACCTGCTGCTCGACGAGCAACTGCTAGTCGCTGCCGAGGGCGGTACCCAGGCGGCACCGCCGATCACGTCGGCCACCGAATTGGCTGACGTCGAGGCTCTGCAGCGCGCCATCGCGGCCGGTGAAGACCCGACTCTGGTCGCTCCGGCCACGGCCGCCGGTCCGGCAGCTGGCGGCGCGGGCGGCGCCGGCGGCGGTAATTCCTTCGTGCTGCTGAATGAAGTCGGTGGCGCTATCGACCCCACTATCGGTTTCCCCACCCGGGGCCTGGGCGGCATCCCGGAGTTTCCCGATCTGGAAGTAGCACCGCTCGAGGAAACGCCGGAGCCGGCGGATGGCATTCCCCTCGCTGTCGATGACCTGACACAGATCAGCGAGGACACACCGAGCATCGCAGGCAATGTGCTGAGCAACGACCAACCGGGCAGCGATGGCGGTATCCGCGTCGTTTCGGTCGGTACCGTCGCCGGCACCTTCGGTCAGCTGGTTCTCAATGCCGACGGTACCTACAGCTATGCGCTTAACAGCAGCCTGCCGGCCGTACAGGGCCTGGACGAGGGCGAAACCCTCACCGAAACCTTCACCTACACCATGCAGGACGCCGACGGCGAC
>NZ_JAMOHV010000018.1 GCF_024448505.1 Stutzerimonas degradans | reverse complement strand
TTTGCGCTCAGGTTATCTAGAGCAGTTGCCTGGACTCGCCCCCGCCGAACCGGACACCAGCTCCCCGTTATTTCGATGATGCCGCTGTTCGCCTGAACTCCCGAGGTGAGCGGTAGTTCAGGGCGCTGTGCGGATGCTCCTCGTTGTAATGCGTGAAGGCAATCTCCGGGTTGCGCAGTGCTGTCAGGCGATCCGGCCTGGGCATGTGAGAGATGTAGTCTCGCTTCATCGTTTTCACGAAGCTTTCCGCCATACCATTGCTCTGTGGACTGCATACCGGCGTGGTTAATGGTTGCAGACCAATTTCTCGGGCAAACGTCCGCGTCTGCTCCGCTGTGTACGCCGAGCCGTTGTCGCTCAACCATTGGATCGGCGTAGGTGGCAGTTCCTGCCCAAAGCGGCGCTCGACCGCTTCAAGCATCACGTCGCGAACATCGTCACCGCTGTATCCGGGTGGGCTAGCTACCCAACTGATGGCTTCCCGGTCGCAGCAGTCGAGGGCAAACGTCACGCGCAGCCGTTCGCCGTCGTCGCAACGGAATTCGAAGCCATCCGAGCACCAGCGGGTATTGCTTGTCGCGACCGCCACACGGCCATCGTGGCGCCGGGCAACGCCCGGTTGTTTGCGGCGGCGTTCCAGCAACAAGCCATGATCACGCATCACGCGGTAGACCCGCTTGGCGTTGAGCGCAGGTTGCACCTGCCGCTCGGCGTGGCGCCTCAGCAGCGCCCATACCCGGCGATAGCCATAGCTGGGCAAGTCCGCGATAGCCGTTTTGATCCGTTCGACCAGCGCCGCATCATCGAGCGCCCTCCGGCGCCGTACCTTCTTCGGTTGAAGGGCCTGTTTGATTCGAGCCGTCAGTTGCGAGCGCGACACACCGAGGCTTTCACAGACCAGCTTCACTGGTCGTCCCCCGGTAACAAGGGTGAGTGCGCAATCCATTTTCGCGAGCGGGCGATCTCCACGGCTTCCTTGAGCACTTCGGCTTCCATGGTCTTCTTGCCTAGCATCCGCTGTAGCTCGCGGATCTGCTTCATCGCGTCGGCCAGTTCCGAAGCGGGAACCAGCGCCTCGCCCGCACTGACCGCCGACAGGCTGCCGTCCTGATAGAGCTTTCGCCAATGGAACAGCTGGTTGGGATTGATGCCGTTGCGCCTGGCGACCACCGAGACGCTATGCCCCGGCTCCAAGCTCTCGCGAACCATGGCGAGCTTCTCCTCGACACTCCAGCGGCGACGCCGCTCTTGGCCGAGCACTTCGATATGTCTGTCTTTGCTGGAAGTCATAAACACGACCGTTTGCCTATCCCTTATGGTAAGGGGGAAACGGTGTCCGGTGCTTCAGGGGGCTCGTCCATAGATCAACGATGTTGAAATGGCAGGCAGGACGTCGCTATGTGAAGCGGGGCGGCGATGCCTCGTTGGCTAGCCGACCGATAGAATTGGATTAGAATGGCGTCTTTATCTGGATAGCGTGCATGTCCGAACCCGCCGCGGCACCAGAGCTCTCCCAGCTTCCGCTTGAACAGCTGCTAGCTTGTCCTGAATGCGATTTATTGATGGCTCGGCCCACGCTTGCGCACGGGCAGGTTGCGGAGTGCGCGCGTTGTGGCTATGAGCTGCTCCGGCTGCGTCATCGCTTCGTCGGGCCGGGGCTTGCATTAGTGTTGGCCGCGTTGTTGCTTTATTTCCCGGCTAATTTCCTGCCAATCATGCAGCTGAACCTGCTGGGAAGAGTCACTGATGACACGGTGTGGACGGGTGTGCTCAGCCTCTACCGTGGTGATATGCAGGGAATCGCCTTTGTTGTTCTTCTGTGCAGCATGGTTGTTCCGTTGCTGAAGTTGCTGTGCCAGTTCGTCGTGTTGCTCTGTATTGCCACTCGCCGCGCAAAGTCGTTAGGGATGCTGCTTTACCGGGCCTACCATCATTTGCGCGAGTGGGGGATGCTTGAGGTTTATCTGCTCGGCATCCTGGTTTCGATCATCAAACTGAGGGATATGGCTGAGCTCAGCCTTGGAGTCGGCCTGGCGTGTTTTGCCGGACTGTTGGTAGTCCAAGTATGGCTGGAGCTGGTGATGTCGCCGCAGCAGGTCTGGGAAGCGTTGGCGGAGCCTGTCGATGCGCGCCGCTGATGCCGGTTTGATGGTGTGTCATGAGTGCCATCAACTCAATCGCCATCAGCCGGAGCACGTGCGGCAACACTGCACACGCTGTGGGGCGCGCGTGCACATGCGGCGGCCGAACAGCATCGTTCGCACCTGGGCACTGCTGCTCAGCGCGGCATTGCTCTACTTGCCGGCCAATTTGCTACCGATCATGACGGTCCGCATGCTCGGCGACGGCACGCCGGACACCATCATGTCCGGCGTGGTGACGCTGGCGCGGCACGGCATGTACCCAATCGCCGCGGTAGTATTCGTTGCCAGTATCTTGGTGCCGACCTTCAAGTTGATCGGGATCGCCATGTTGCTGATCTCTGTACAACGACATCATCCCATGTCGGCGCACCAGCGCCTGCTGGTGTTCCGTTTCATCGAGTGGATCGGGCGCTGGTCGATGCTGGACATCTTCGTCATCGCGATCCTGGTTGCCATTGTCAACTTTGGCAGCCTCGCCAGCGTCGAAGCCGGTACGGGGGCGGTGGCGTTCGCCAGCGTCGTGGTCCTGACGATGCTCGCCGCCATCACCTTCGACCCCCGTCTGATCTGGGATAACACCGAGTCCGGAAACAAGCATGACTGATCTGCCACAAGCGAAAACCCGCCCAGCCTCGAACTGGTCGGCGATCTGGATATTGCCGCTGATAGCGCTGGCGATCGGTGCCTGGCTGGCCTGGCAGGCCTACAGCGAGCGCGGCGTGCATATCGAAGTCGTGTTCGACAGCGCTGAAGGAATCGAGATTGGCAAGACCTCAGTCCTCTATAAAGGCATGACCATCGGCGTAGTACGCGACCTGCGCCTCGAGGACGACGAGCGGCGGCAGGTCGTTGTCGCCGACATCGAGATGAATCAGGACGTCGATGGCTATCTGCGCAGCGGCACGCGCTTCTGGCTGGTCAAGCCCAGCGTCACACTGGCCGGGATCACCGGCCTGGAGACGCTGGTGTCGGGCAACTACATCGGTATGAGCCCTGCCGATGGCGAGCCGACCAAGCGTTTCGTCGCGCTGGCGGAAGAGCCGCCGATGTCCGACAGCCGCATCGGCCTGCATTTGATCCTCAAGGCAGAGCGTCTCGGCTCGCTCAACCGCGGCAGCCCGGTCTTCTACCGGCAGATTCAGGTCGGCCAGGTGAAGAACTATGTGCTCGCCGAGGATGACAGTACCGTGGAGGTGCAGCTCTACATCCAGCCGGAGTACGCGCATCTGGTGCGCAAGCACACGCGTTTCTGGAACGCCAGCGGAGTCACGGTGGATGCCGGCCTGACCGGTGTGAAGTTCCGTACCGAGTCCCTGGCCAGCATCGTTGCCGGCGGTATCGCCTTCGCCACGCCTGCACATCGCAAGGACAGCCCCGCGACCGATCCGAGCATTCCGTTCCGTCTCTACGAAGATTTCGACGCCGCCCAGGCGGGTATCAAGGCGGTGGTCTCGCTGCTGGATTTCGACGGGCTCCAGGCCGGCCGCACCCCGGTCATGTACAACGGGATGCAGGTCGGTTTGTTGAAGAAGCTGGATATCGACGCTGATCTCAAGGGCGCCCAGGCCGAGTTGTCGATCGATCCGCTGTTCGAGGATTACCTGGTCGAGGGCACCGATTTCTGGGTGGTCAAACCGTCCATCTCGCTGGGCGGAATCACCGGCCTCGAGGCGCTGGTGAAAGGCAATTTCATCGCCGTACGGCCTGGTGAAAAGAGCGCCGCGCCCAAACGAGAGTTCGCCGCCCGCGCCAAAGCGCCACCACTGGACGTTCGCGCTCCAGGTCGGCACCTGGTACTCACCAGCGACACTCTCGGCTCGCTGGATGTCGGCAGTCCCGTGCTGTATCGCCAGGTTCGGGTGGGCTCCGTACAGAGCTATCAATTTTCCCGTGACCAGCAGAAGATCGTCATTGGCGTGCACATCGAGCAGCCGTACGCCGAACTGGTGAACAGCTCGAGCCGGTTCTGGAACGCCAGCGGCATCTCGCTGAGCGGTGGGCTGTCCGGTATCGAGGTGCGCAGTGAGTCGCTGCAAAGCCTGCTCGCCGGCGGTATCGCCTTCGAAACGCCCAATCCGCAAGCTGCGGGGACGAAGAAGGTGCCGCGCTTCCTGCTGCACAAGGACCGGGACAGCGCAATCCAACGCGGGACCACCATCGAGATCAGCCTCGCGCGGGGCGACGGCCTGAGCGCCGGCACGCCGATTCGCTACAAAGGCCTGGCGGTGGGCGAGGTGGACAGCGTCTCGCTCAGCGACGACCTACAGGGCGTCGTGCTGCGTGCACGAATCACCGCGGCAGAGTCGCGTATCGCCCGCGCCGGCACGCAGTTCTGGGTGGTGCGACCGGAGCTCGGCATCCTGCGTACGGCGAACCTGGACACGCTGGTCAGCGGTCCCTACCTCGAAGTGGCGCCGGGCAAACCGGGCGCAGCCGCGCAAACGCGCTTCACCGGCCAGGAGCGAGAGCCGCAGAAGGCCGGCGAAGGGTTGAGCCTGATCCTCAGCGCGGCACGGCTGGGCTCGCTCAAGCCGGGCAATGCAGTGACCTATCGCGAGGTGAAAGTCGGTGAGGTTGCGGGTTACGAACTGGGGCCGAATGCCGACCGCGTTTTGATCCGCGTGGTAATCGAGCCGCGCTACGCGCCCCTGGTGCACAGCGGCAGCCGCTTCTGGGAAACCAGCGGCTTCGGCGTGGATTTCAGTCTGTTCAAGGGCGCCAGCCTGCGCACCGATTCGCTGGAGTCGCTGATCGAGGGCGGCGTCGCCTTCGCCACGCCGGAGGGCGAGCAGATGGGCAATCGCGCGCTTCCCGGGCAGACCTTCGCGCTGTTCAAGGAGCCGCAGGAGGAGTGGTTCGGCTGGGCGCCGAAGATCGCGCTGGAGCCCGTCGGCGAGTAGCAACGGTCAGATCGAACAAAGGGCCCTGCGGGGCCCTTTGTCGTTACGCCGGTCAGGCCGGTTCTTCGACCTGCCGAGCCGATACGCTGGCGGGGCTGGCGACCGGTTCGCGGCGGCTGATGTATTTCCAGTCCGCCTCGTCGATGTAGATGCCGGCCGGCCCGCTGCCGCCCTCAAGGTCGATGGCGACATGGGCCGAGACCTGCGGCTTCACCGATGCAAGGATCGGCACAAAGCCCAACTGAAGGCTGGTTTCGATCAGCGCCTGCTGGTTGCGCTCGTCGATGTCTGCCGCCTCGTCGAGGTAGTAGGGCAGGCGGATGCGCCCGGCCTGCTCGCGGTCCATGAGGTGCAGCAACAGGTACATGTTGGTCAGCGCCTTGATGGTCATGGTGGTGCCGTTGGACGCCGCACCGTCGATATCGGTATGAATCACCGGCTGGCCGCCAACCTTGGTGATCTCGAACGCCAGCTCGAACAGATCCTTCAGGCCCAGCTGGTTGTTGTTCGCCGCCACCAGCCGCGCCAGATACTCCTTGGCTTCCTCGTTCCTGGCATCCTGCTCGGCGGACTGGGACAGATCGAACACCGACAGCGTCTCGCCTTCCTCGTACTGTCCGGCGCTGTGGATGATCTGGTCGATGTGCTTGAGCGCATCCTTGTTCGGCGCCAGCACGATGCGGAAGCTCGCCAGGTTGGACACCTGACGCTTGTTGATCTCGCGGTTGAACAGCGCGAGCTGGTGTTCCAGGCTCTCGTAGTCGCTGCGGATGTTGCGCAGCGTTCGGGCGATGTCGGTGACCGCAGCACGGCGGGCCTTGGCCAGGGTCAGCGCCTCGTCCTGACGGTGGGCGTAGGCGTTGACCAAGAGCTGCAGGCGACGCTCGGGATCTTCCTCGCTGTCGAACTTGGCCACGCCTTTCAGGCGCACCTGGGCATACAGCGCCTCGATCTGACCGTCGACGCGCTGCAGCGCCTGCCAGCTGTCCTGGTAGTCGTTGAGCAGCGGCAGCAGGTTGTCCAGCGAGTCGTCCACCGGATCCATGAACGGCGTGCCGAACGGCAGATCTGCCGGTAGCAGCTGGCGACGTCGCAGGGCGTCTTCCAGCGTGCGCTCCTTGGCTTCCAGATCGGCCAGCTGACGGCCGACCAGCTGCAGCTTGGCGGACAGGTGCTGTACGCGCTCGGCGAAGGCGTCGCTGGTGCGCTTGAGTTCTTCCTGGGCCGCCTCTGCCTGGGCCAGCTGCTCCAGCTTCGCCGGCTCCTCGGCGGCCAGGGTCTGGCTGCGGCGGAAGTCTTCCAGCGCTTTCTGCGCATCCAGCACGGCCTGATACAGCGCCTCGGCCTGGGCCTTGCTCGCCGCGCGGTCGACGGCCACAGCATGCTGGGTCTTTAGCTGCTTGAGTTCGCGCTCCAGGCGATCCTTCTGGTCGCGCAGGGCGGCACGGTCGGCCAGGGCCTGCAGCGCCGGTGGCTCGATATGCGAGAGGTCGATGGACAGGCCCGGCACCGAGAAGGTGTCGCCCTTGAAACGATCCAGCACCGCTTCCACGGCCTTGACCCAGTCGTCGCCCTCGGCGCTGATGCCTTTTTCACCCAGCGGCAGGCTGAACAGCTGGCCATTGAACAGGCGCATCAGGCGATCCACATCGGCCTGGGAGAACTCCTCGCGCAAACGCGAGTAGCTGTTGTTGTCGGTATGGTCGAGCTGTTGCCGGACCGACTTCAGGCGTTTTTCCAGATCACGCAGGCGCTCGTCGAGGTCCTCGCTGGAGAACTGACGGGACTGCGCCAGCGCACCGGCCAGCTCGTCATGGGCGTCCTTGGCGGCGAGCAGCTGCTGCTCCAGCACATGGGCGTCCTCGACCAGGGCGAAACGGTTCTTCAGCACCGCCAGCTCGCCCAGCCAGCGCTGGATTTCGCTGATCTCGCGTTCCAGGCGCATCAGCTCGCCAGTCGAACCGCGCTGTTCGTTCTGCAGGCCGTCCTGCTCGCGGCGATAGTGCTCGGCCTGGATCACCAGCTCTTCCTTGCGCGCATCGGCGTAGTCGTGCCAGGTGCCCAGCAGGTTGTCGAGCAGCGGTGACAGGCGATGCAGCTTGCCGCGCAGCAGCTCGCGCTGGGCGACACCGGCCGCCAGCGCCTCGACCAGCGGGCCGGCGGCGACCAGTGCCTGGTAGTCCTGCTCCATGCGGCGCACGTCGCGGAAGGCTTCTTCGGTGGCGGCGATATAGTCGACGCTGCCCGAGCGCAGGCTGTGCTCGAAGGCATCGAGGAACAGCTGCTTGAGTTTCGCTGCGGTGATCTCGCGCATATGCAGCAGGTTGATGAACAGCGCGCGGAAGGTCTTCAGGCTCTGCTCGCTGGTCGAGCGCAGCGGGATCAGTGTCATGTCCAGCGGGATCGAGGTATGCCCGCCGACCAGCAGCCGGCGCAGCTCGTCCGGCTTGGCCTCGTAGGCCTTGATGCCGGCGCGTTCGAGGTTGGCGAACAGCTCGCGCTGGCGCAGGCAGGTGCCGTTCTGCTGGTAATGGTCGAGGTCCAGCGAGCCCTGATAAACGAAGAACTGATGACCGAAGCCGCCGCCCGGACCGCGGCCGGCCACGCCGATCACATGCGGGCCGTGGGGCAGCATGACTTCGACGAGGATGTAGCTGGTGTCCGAGGCGAAGTAGAACTTGCGCGACTGCTCGAGGCTGTACTTGCCGAAGCTCATGTCCGACATGCGCGCCAGGATCGGGAACTGCAGCGCGTTGATCGACGCGGACTTGCCGAGGTTGTTGGCGCCGTAGACCGACAGCGGGTTTTCCAGCGGAAAGATGCCGAGGCTGTAGCCGGCGGTGTTCAGCAGGGCGAAGCGGCGGATGCCGTAGCGTTCCTGGCTCATGCTTCAAGCTCCTTTTCTTCGGCGATGGCGCGCGCCAAGGCTTCTTCTTCCGATTCTTCGGCCGCTTCCTCGATGAGGATGATGTCGTCCTCGCCCTCGTCCTCGGCGATCAGCTCCGGGGCGGGCAGCGGCAGGTCGCTGCTGTGCAGGCTGGCGGCGAGATCGCGGTCCTGCTGCACCGACAGGCAGACGTCGAGGAAACGGTGCATCGGCGGCAGGAAGCGGTAGACGCCGTTGCTGTCCTCGGCGAAGCCCAGCTGCGTCAGGCGGCGGATCACTTTCTCTTCCAGTTCTTCCTGGGTGGTGACTTCGGCCTGCAGGAACAGGTCGCGGTACTTGTCCAGCAACGCCGGCAGTTCATCGCGACCGAGGCTGCCACCGTCGAGCACGGCCAGCGGGTCGCGGCCCTGGTCCGCCAGGTGCTCGACGAGGATGAAGGTGAACAGCGCCAGGCGCTGGGCGGTCTTGTTCACCTGCGCGCCCATCTGCTCCGGGACGAAGTAGTAGAAGCCGCGCGGATCGCAGACCAGCTCGAAGCCGAGCGCCTTGAACAGTGCGCGGTACTGGTCCTGCATGTTCGACAGCTGCGCGTAGGGCTCCGGCTCGCTGCGCGACAGGTGATAGCCCTTGAACAGCTCGCGGAAGATCGGCGCCAGCTGGGTCATTTCCTTGAGGTCGATGTTCATTCAGGTCGCTCGGATATCGTCGGGGTGATGGTGGTCAAGCTGCGCGTTGTCCACCCTACGTAGGCGTCAGCCATTGGCATTGGCCACCAGCGCAAAGGAGCTGAGGCTGACGCGGTGTTCGCGGGTCAGGTACTCGCGACGTTCCAGGCGATCGCGCTGGAAGCGGCTGTCGCGGGACAGGCGCGAAAACCAGTAGAGCAGCTCGTCGGTGGCGCCCTCGGGTTCCTGTTCCAGCAGCCAGGCCATCAGGTCCGGCAGCGGCAGTGCCTGCTGGCAACGCTCGATCATCTCCCGCGCGGTGCGCGGTGCGCGCGGCTGCTCGCCCTTGCGCTTGCCGCTGGCCCGCGGGAACTGCGCCGGCTTCGGCTCGAAGCGGGCCAGGGCGTAGACGTAGGCTTCGACCTGGCTGGCAGTGCCGAGAAAGGTGCTCTGAGGACGGGTGAACAGCGGCAGCGAGGCCTGTGGTACGGCGTCCAGGCCCTTCTTGCGGATCGCCGACAGCGCCAGCGCCGCGCCTCGGGTCACGGCGTTGTGCCGACGCGCCTCCTCGCGCAGCGGCAGCAAGAGCTCGCGGGCCTTGCGCAGGGTCAGCTGGGCGGTGGTCTGCATTTCCAGGATTCGTGCATGGGTGCGCAGCAGGAGATCGTCATCGACCAGCTGGCCGAGGCGCTGCTGCTCGCCGAGCAGCTTCATCAGCACCTGCTCGACGCGATGAACGCCCTGCTCGAAGGCGCCGTCGGCGGAGACCAGCTGGATCATCGGCTCGACGTACTCGTCCCAGGTCGCCAGCACCTCGGCATAGCGCTGGCGCAGCGGGATCTGGCGGTCGCTGGTCTTGGCCCGGTCGGCCACGGCGACCAGCGCCTGCTCGTCGTTGTCGAGCTTCTTCAGCACGTCGCGCACACGCATGTCGAGCAGGCGCAGCTGGCGCGCCAGGTCGTTGCCGTCGCGAATCTCGAAGGCATCGAGAATATGCCCGGCCAGACGTTCCAGATGGCGCAGGTAGGCTTCGATCTCCAGGCACAGGCCGAGGCGGTGCTCGCGGCGCAGGTAGGCGAGGAAGTCGTGGATCTGCGCGTTCAGCTCGAAGCGGTTGGGGCTCTTGGCCACCGGCACCAGGATGTCCAGGCGGATCCACTGGTCGAGCAGGGCAGTGATATCGGTGGGCGTGCCTGCCGGCAGCTGCGCGCCGAGCTGGTGACGCAGTTCGACCAGGCTCAGGGTGCCGGCGTCGAAACGCTCGCACAGCGGCTCGAGCAGGGTCCAGTGTTCGGCGAGGGCACGCAGTACGCGCTTGGGTTCGATCATCGAGGCGCTGGTTCCGGCCAGTGAAAAAAGGCGCTGATTGTACTGCATCGGCGCCTGCTGATTGGCCTACTGCTGACCGGCTGCTACCGGTACCGGGCGAGTCACCTGATCGTCATCCGCGGCGCGGTAGCCTGCCCGGCAAGGTCAGCCGACGCGTGGATGGTGACGAAATGTCTCAATGCTCTTTCGATATGCACCAGTTGTCGGCAGAATTCGCCCTTTTGCCAAACGGGGAGCCGGCCGCTTCCTGCGGGCGACCTCATGGGCAGCGATAAATGATCAAGACGCCGTATTACCTCATCGACAAACAGAAGCTCTTGGGCAACTTGGAGAAGATCGCCTACGTGCGCGAGCAGTCCGGTGCCAAGGCGCTGCTGGCACTCAAGTGCTTCGCCACCTGGTCGGTGTTCGACCTCATGCAGCAGTACATGGACGGCACCACCTCGTCATCGCTGTACGAGCTCAAGCTCGGCCGGCAGAAATTCGCCGGCGAAACCCATGCCTACAGCGTGGCCTGGGCCGACGACGAGATCGAAGAGATGGTCGCCAACTGCGACAAGATCATCTTCAACTCCATCGGCCAGCTGGAGCGCTTCGCTGAACGCACCGAGGGCACCATCCGCGGCCTGCGCGTCAACCCGCAGGTGAGCAGTTCGGACTACCTGCTGGCCGACCCGGCGCGGCCGTTCAGCCGCCTGGGTGAGTGGGATCCGGCCAAAATCGAAAAGGTCATGGGGCAGATCTCCGGCTTCATGTTCCACAACAACTGCGAGAACTCGAGCTTCGAGCTGTTCGACCAGATGCTGAGCACCATCGAGGAGCGCTTCGGCCATCTGCTGCAACAGGTCGAGTGGGTCAGCCTCGGCGGCGGTATCCATTTCACCGGCGAAGGCTATCCGCTCGATGCCTTCTGCGCGCGGCTGAAGGCGTTCTCGGAAAAATTCGGCGTGCAGGTCTACCTGGAGCCCGGCGAAGCGGCGATCACCATGAGCGCCTCGCTGGAAGTCACGGTGCTCGACACCCTGTACAACGGCAAGAATCTCGCGGTGGTCGACAGCTCGATCGAGGCGCACATGCTCGACCTGCTGATCTACCGCCTCAACGCCAAGATGGCGCCCAATGACGGCGAGCACAGCTACATGGTGTGCGGCAAGAGCTGCCTGGCCGGCGACATCTTTGGCGAGTACCAATTCGATCGCCCGCTGGCCATCGGCGATCGGCTGTCGTTCATCGACGCGGCAGGCTACACCATGGTCAAGAAAAACTGGTTCAACGGCCTGAAAATGCCGTCCATCGTGGTAAAGCAGCTCGACGGCAGCGTCGAGGTGGTTCGTGAGTTCGACTTTAACGACTACCTGTCCAGCCTCTCCTGAGGCCGGCAGATTAAGGAGTGATCCCGGAATTGAAGAAAAACGTTCTTATCATTGGTGCAGGAGGTGTTGCCAAGGTGGTGGCCCACAAGTGCGCGCAGCACAACGACGAACTCGGTCGTATTGCTATCGCGTCGCGCAGCATCTCCAAATGCCAGGCCATCATCGACAGCGTGCAGGCCAAGGGCGGGCTCAAACAGCCCGGCGAGATCAAGGCCTATGCGCTGGACGCCATGGACGTGGAAGCGACCAAGGCACTGATTCGTGAAACCGAATCGCAGATCGTCATCAATGTCGGCTCTGCCTTCCTCAACATGTCCGTGCTGCGCGCCTGCATCGACACCGGCGCTGCGTATCTCGATACCGCGATCCATGAAGAGCCGGGCAAGATCTGCGAAACGCCGCCGTGGTATGGCAACTACGAGTGGAAGCACCTGGCCGAATGCCAGGAAAAGGGCATCACCGCCATCCTCGGTGCCGGCTTCGACCCGGGTGTGGTCAACGCCTACGCCGCCCTGGCGCAGCAGGAATACTTCGACAAGATCGAGTCGATCGACATCCTCGACGTCAACGCCGGTTCCCACGGCAAGTATTTCGCCACCAATTTCGACCCGGAAATCAATTTCCGCGAATTCACCGGGCAGGTTTACAGCTGGCAGGACAGCCAGTGGACGACCAACCGCATGTTCGAGGTCAAGCGCACCGACGACCTGCCGGTCGTGGGCGAACAGAACCTCTACCTGACCGGTCATGACGAGGTGCACTCGCTCTCCAAGCATCTCGACGTGCCGAACATCCGTTTTTGGATGAGCTTCGGCGAGCATTACATCAACGTCTTCACCGTACTGAAGAACCTCGGCCTGCTCTCCGAGCAGCCGGTGCGCACCGCCGAAGGCCTGGAAGTGGTTCCGCTCAAGGTGGTCAAGGCCGTGCTGCCCGATCCTGCCTCGCTGGCGCCGGGCTATACCGGTAAGACCTGCATCGGCGACCTGGTTAAGGGCACCAAGGATGGCCAGCCGCGCGAGCTGTTCATCTACAACGTCGCCGACCATGAAGAGGCCTTCGCCGAAACCGACAGCCAGGGCATTTCCTACACCGCCGGCGTGCCGCCGGTCGCTGCAGCGCTGCTGATCGCCCGCGGCGAGTGGGATGCCAAGCGCATGGTCAACGTCGAAGAACTGCCGGCACAGCCGTTCCTCAAGCTGCTCGATGTCATGGGCCTGCCGACTCGGATCAAAGACGAGCGCGGCGATCGTCCCTGGGATCAGGCTTGATCGGCTGCGCGTCGGCCCTGCTGCGTTAAAAATCAGCCCAAAGCCCGCCTAAAGGCGGGCTTTGTGTTTTCTGGCGTAGGGTGGAAAACCGCGAAGCGTTTTCCACCAACGTTCCCCCGCGGTGGAAAAGCCTTCGGCGTTTTCCACCCTACGCGACAACAACCCACGCCAAACGCAGCTGCGCCTTCCCGCCCCGTCCATTTCACGCGACAATCCGTCCACTCAGGCGCCCCATGAGAGGCGCCCGGCAGCCGTGAGGAACCCCCTATGAGCAGCAACGATCGCGTCATCATCTTCGACACCACCCTGCGCGACGGCGAGCAGAGCCCCGGCGCGTCCATGACCGGTGAGGAAAAGCTGCGCATCGCCCGCGCGCTGGAGCGGCTGAAGGTGGACGTGATCGAGGCCGGCTTCGCCATCGCCAGCCCCGGCGATTTCGCTGCGGTGAAGCTGGTCGCCGATAACATCAAGGACAGCACCGTGTGCAGCCTGGCGCGCGCCGTCGATGCCGACATCGAGCGTGCCGCCGAAGCGCTGGCCGGCGCCAACTCCGGGCGCATCCACACCTTCATCGCCACCAGCCCGATCCACATGCAGTACAAACTGCGCATGCAGCCGGATCAGGTGGTCGAGCAGGCGGTCAAGGCGGTGAAGAAGGCGCGCAGCCTGTGCGCTGACGTGGAATTCTCCTGCGAGGATGCCGGGCGCTCGGAGATCGATTTCCTCTGCCGCATCATCGAGGCCGCCATCGACGCCGGCGCGCGCACTATCAACATCCCGGACACCGTCGGCTACGCGATTCCACACCAGTACGCCGACACCATCCGCCAGTTGCTCGAACGCATCCCCAATGCCGACAAGGCGGTGTTCTCGGTGCATTGCCACAACGACCTGGGCCTGGCCGTGGCCAACTCCCTCGCGGCGGTGGTCGCGGGTGCGCGGCAGGTCGAATGCACCATCAACGGCCTCGGCGAGCGTGCCGGCAACGCCGCGCTGGAAGAGATCGTCATGGCGATCAAGACCCGTCAGGACCTGCTCGGCGTGCATACCCGCATCGAGACCGAGCACATCCTCGCCGCCTCGCGCCTGGTCTCGGGCATCACCGGCTTTCCGGTGCAGCCGAACAAGGCCATCGTCGGCGCCAACGCCTTCGCCCACGAGTCGGGCATCCACCAGGACGGCGTGCTCAAGCACCGCGAGACCTACGAGATCATGTCCGCCCAGTCGGTCGGCTGGAACGCCAACAAGATGGTCATGGGCAAGCACTCCGGGCGCGCCGCGTTCCGTTCGCGTCTGGAAGAGCTGGGCATCGTGCTGGAAGGCGACGAGCTGAACGCCGCCTTCGGCCGCTTCAAGGAGCTGGCCGACAAGAAGCATGAAATCTTCGACGAAGACCTGCAGGCGCTGGTCTCCGACACCCTGGCCGACGAGGCGCCCGAGCACTACAAGCTGGCCAGCCTGGAGGTGACCAGCAAGACCGGCACCGTGCCTGAAGCCAAGCTGCTGGTCAGCGTGGAGGGCGCCGAACACAGCGCCCAGGCCCAAGGCTCCGGCCCGGTCGATGCCACCTTCAAGGCCATCGAGAGCATCGCCCAATCCGGCGCCACGTTGCAGCTGTATTCGGTCAACGCCATCACCCAGGGCACCGATTCCCAGGGCGAGGTGACCGTGCGGCTGGAGAAGGGCGGGCGCATCGTCAACGGCAACGGCGCCGATACCGACATCGTCGTCGCCTCGGCGAAGGCCTACCTCAACGCGCTGAACCTGATGCAGGTCGGCGCCAAGGCGCATCCGCAGGTGGAAGGGGTTTGATCACGGAAACCCGGCGTCGCGCCTACCTCGACGCCATGCAGGTAGCCGTCTGGCTGCCGCGTACCGAACTGCCCTTCGCCGCACCGTCGCGGCTGGAGCTGCTGAAGCCGCCGGTCGAGGCCGCGCCGCTGCAGCCGGACGCGGCAGTGCCGGTGGCCAGCGAGCGGGCTGTCGAACCGACGCCGGCTCGCCCGGAAAAGCCGCAGCTGCGCGTCGTCGTGCCCGAGCCGAAGCAGCCCGAAGCAGTCGCGGCCCCGCAGGCGCCCGAGGAACGGCCGAAGGCGATCGAGCCGCCACCGCGTTTCGCCCTGCAACTGCTGCGCGCCGGCAGCGTGCTGCTGCTGGTGGAGCTGCCGACCGGCGAGTCGTTCCAGAGTCGCGATCCGGGCTACATCCTGCTCAAGGACCTGCTGCGCGCCGCGCGCCTGCCGGACAGCCCGCAGCAGGTCGGCGATGGCGAGCCGATCCGCTGGCCGCTGCTGCACGGCGGTAGCCTCGACCAGGGTGCCGAGGCCGCGCGCGATTATGTGCAGGGCGTGTTGGCTGCAGAACTGGAAACGATGGGCTGCGACTGTATCTGGCTGGTCGGTCTGCCGGCGCTGCGCTTCGCCGGCGAAGTGGGAGCCGAGGCCTGTTGCCGCGAACTGGCCATCGACGGGCTCGGGCGCGCGCTGGCGATTCCCGGTCTGGAAACCTTGATGGAACAGCCGGCGACCAAGGCCGAGCTGTGGCAAGCCATGCGCCGCAGTCTGCCGCGTTGGCACAGGAGTTCGTGAGTAGCCATGAGTGATGCAGTCAGCTTCCGCCCGATGACCGCGGCGGATATCGATGCGGTGCTGAAGATCGAGTACGCCGCATTCAGCCACCCGTGGACGCGTGGCATCTTCACCGACGCCGTGAGTGCCTATGAATGCTGGGTGATGTTCGAGGGCGAGCAACAGGTCGGGCACGGCGTCATCAATGTGATCCTCGACGAGGCGCACCTGCTCAACATCACCGTCAAGCCGCAGAGCCAGGGCCGCGGCCTCGGCCTGCGGTTGCTCGAGCACCTGATGCAGCGCGCCCGCGAGCGCGGCGGACGCGAGTGCTTTCTTGAGGTGCGCGCCAGCAATGCCTCGGCCTATCGGCTCTACGAACGCTACGGCTTCAACGAAGTAGGCCGGCGCCGGGCCTATTACCCGTCGGCGGAAGGGCGCGAGGATGCCCTGGTGATGGCCTGCACTTTGCTCGATTGAGCGGCACGGTCACTCTCCGGGGCGCTTGTCCCGTCCCGAATCCAGCGGCGCGTCGCCTTCCAGCTCCTCGTCTGAAAGCACACTGTCGTCCTCGTCCAGCAGTGCGTCGCCGTCGCTGACGCCGCTGTCCTCGTCACCGTCGGCCGGCCCGTCCCAGGGTTTGCCATCCAGCGGATGGCGCCGCGCCAGTTCGGCCTCGTCAAGGCCCGTGGCGCCGCCGATCTGCTGATCGGTCACCACGGTCAGATCCTCATCGGCCGGCCCGCCGTGACCGCGCTCGCTCGGAGATCGGGCGCCATCGTCGGGCAGCAGGGTTTCCGGCGTGAGATCGTCCAGCGTGGTCTTGCCGTCGATCGTTTCCGCGCCGCTAAGCCCGGCTTCGGCCACGCGCTCCGGCGGAAATTCATCGGCCAGCTCGTCGGCAGGAACTTCATCGCCAATGCGGCCCTTGCGTTCGTCCTTGCGTGCGCTGAAGTCGAGCTGCTCGATCGAGCCCATGCGATCTTCGGTGTCGTCGATTTCAGTCGGCGTGTACGGCTTGCGCTCGCTCATGATCGTCTCCCGTAGGTGAATGGCGGGTCTTGCAAGGTGTGACCGGGCCGCGCGGTGAAGATTCAAGACGTCAAAGCCGTGAAAAACAGGCGAACCAGCACCGCTGATCGGCAGTCCATACCCTCTATGGACGATCAACAACCTTCGGCGGCGCCTGCGCCGCAACGCTGTGCATTCTTCTTCGACGTCGACGGAACACTGGCCGAGATACAGCCGCGCCCGGAACGGGTGTTCGTTCCTCCGACGATCCTGGCTGCGCTGCAGCGGCTGCATGCCGCCGCGATTCCCATCGCGGTGATATCCGGGCGGCCGCTGCAGCAGCTCGACAGGCTGCTCGCACCCTTGCGGTTGCCAGCCGCGGGCGTGCACGGTGCCGAGCGCCGCGCCGCCGATGGTGCGCCGCGCGACCTGGCGCTCGATCACGCCCAGCTGCAACGCATCGGAGCGGAGCTGGCGCAGGCCTGCGCCGACCATCCCGGCCTGCTGCTGGAAAACAAAGGCATCGCCTTCGCCCTGCATTTTCGTCTCGCACCGCAGCTCGAACAGACCGCCGCCGAGCTGGCCCACGATTTCGCCCGCCGCTACGGCGAGCTGCTCAGCCTGCAGCCGGGCAAGTGCGTGTTCGAGCTGAAACCGCGCGGCGCGAGTAAGGGCGAGGTGATCCGCGCGTTCATGGCCGAGCCGCCATTTCACGGGCAGGTGCCGGTGTTCCTTGGTGATGATCTGACCGACGAGGCCGGTTTCGCCGTGGTCAACGCGCTCGGCGGCCATTCGATCAAGGTCGGCGAAGGGCCGACGCAGGCCCGCGAGCGCCTGGCTTCGGTCACCGCGGTGGACGAGTGGCTGCAGCGACTGCTCGCCGCGCTGCCATGAGGGACACATCCAATAACAATCAATCGAGAGCGAGAATCCGATGAGTCGACTAGTCGTAGTCTCCAACCGCGTAGCACCGATCAAGGCCGGCAAGGCTGCCGCCGGCGGGCTGGCTGTGGGGGTCTACGATGCCCTGCGCCAGTCGGGCGGCATCTGGTTCGGCTGGAACGGCGACATCAGCGCCGATCCGCCGATCAACAGCGAGCAGGTGGGCAACATCACCTACGTCACCCTCGGGCTGACCAAGCGTGACTACGATCAGTACTACCGTGGCTTTTCCAACGCGACCCTGTGGCCGATCTTCCATTACCGCATCGACCTGGCGCGCTACGATCGCGACGAGTACGAAGGCTATCGGCGGGTCAACCAGATGCTCGCGCAGAAGCTCAAACCGCTGCTCAAGCCCGATGACATCATCTGGATCCACGACTACCACCTGATCCCCTTCGCCGAGGAATGCCGTCGCCTGGGCATCCGCAATCGCATCGGCTTCTTCCTGCACATTCCTTTTCCGCCGCCGGAAATCCTCACCGTCATCCCGCCGCACAACGAGCTGCTGAAGACGCTGTGCTACTACGACCTGATCGGCTTCCAGACCGAAACCGACCGGCTGGCCTTTCAGGACTACATGACCCGTGAAGTGCGCGGCGTGATCGAAGCCGATGGCAGCCTGACCGCCTACGGGCAGAACTTTCGCAGCGGCGTCTACCCGATCGGCGTCGTGCCGAACGAGATCCAGCAGCTCGGCGAAACCTACAAGGGCCGCCGCCATCCCATGCGGCGGACCAGTGACACCGCGCGCAAGACCATCATCAGCGTCGATCGCCTCGACTATTCCAAGGGGCTGGTGGAACGCTTCAAGGCCTACGAGGCGTTCCTCGACCGCTTCCCGGAGCACCGGCGCAACGTCGAGTTCTTCCAGATCGCACCGACCTCGCGCTCGGACGTGCGCACCTACCAGAGCATCCGCCGCCAGCTGGAAAGCGAGGCCGGGCACATCAACGGGCGGCTGTCGGACCTGGACTGGACGCCGTTGCACTACCTCAACAAGAGCCACGAACGGCGTATTCTGATGGGCCTGTTCCGCTCGGCGAGCATCGGCTTCGTCACGCCGCTGCGCGATGGCATGAATCTGGTGGCCAAGGAATACGTCGCCGCGCAGAATCCCGAGGACCCGGGCGTACTGGTGCTGTCGCGCTTCGCCGGTGCGGCGCGCGAGCTGACCTCCGCGCTGATCGTCAATCCGTACGATTGCATCGGCATGGCCGAGGCGCTGGATCGTGCGTTGCGCATGCCGCTGGCCGAACGCCGCGATCGCTACGAGCACATGATGCGGGCGATCCGCGCGGCCGACCTGAGCGCCTGGCGCGACAATTTCCTGCGCGACCTGCGCGCGTTCGTCTCGCAGCCGCGCGAATAGCTCGCAGGAGGTATGCCGCAAGGGGCTGTGACGCCGCGCAGAACCGGTGTGTCATAGCGGCAGCGGTTCGCATTCGCGCGCCAGACTTCGAGGACAAGAAATGAACGATCTGGATCAGTTGTTCGAAAACAACGCCCGCTGGGCCGAAGCCATCAAGCAGGAAGACCCGACTTTCTTCGAGCAGCTCGCCAAGCAGCAGGCGCCGGAATACCTGTGGATCGGCTGCTCCGATGCGCGCGTGCCGGCCAACGAGATCGTCGGCATGCTGCCCGGCGACCTGTTCGTGCACCGCAACGTGGCCAACGTGGTGCTGCATACCGACCTCAACTGCCTGTCGGTGATCCAGTACGCGGTCGACGTGCTCAAGGTCAAACACATCCTGGTCACCGGCCACTACGGCTGCGGCGGCGTGCGTGCCTCCATGCGTGACGACCAGCTGGGCCTGATCGATGGCTGGCTGCGGACCATCCGCGACCTCTATTATGAGCACCGCGCGCACCTGGCGACCCTGCCCAGCGAAGAAGAGCGGGTCGACCGCCTGTGCGAGCTGAACGTGATCCAGCAAGTGGCCAACGTCAGCCATACCACCATCGTGCAGAACGCCTGGCACCGCGGGCAGCCGCTCTCGGTGCATGGCTGCATCTACGGCATCAAGGATGGCCTGTGGAAGAACCTCAACGTCACCGTCAGCGGCCTCGACCAGTTGCCGACCCAGTACCGCCTGCGCCCGCTCAACCCAGCGTAGCGTCCGGGCGCCACGGCCTGGCTTTCGCCGGGCTGCTGGTGGCCGTGGTCTGCTGGAGCGGCAACGCCCTGGTGGCCCGCGCCTTCCATGACGAGATCCCGCCGCTGGGCCTGTCGTTCTGGCGCTGGGTGCTTGCCGCGACACTGCTGCTGCCCATCGTGGCGCGCTCGATCTGGCGCCATCGCGCCGTTCTGCGCGCCGCCGGCTGGCGCCTGCCGGTACTCGCCGCCTGTGGCATCGCCAGCTACAACTCGCTGCTGTACACAGCGGCGCAAAGCACCGAAGCGATCAACCTCACCCTGGTCAACACCTGCCTGCCGCTGGCGACCTTCATCGGCGCCGGCCTGCTGCTCGGCGAGTGGCCGCTGCGCCGCGCCTGGCTCGGCATGGTTGTGGCCGCCGTCGGCTTGCTCTATCTGATCAGCCGCGGCAGCTGGCAGGTCCTGAGCAGCCTGTCATTTCAGAGTGGCGATCTGATCATGCTAGCCGCCGTTGCGGCCTGGGCGCTGTACACCCTGCTGCTGCGGCGCTGGGCCGCGCGCCTGCCGGTGCCGCCGCTGACGCTGCTCGGCGTGCTGATGGCGCTGGGCGTGCCGCTGATCCTGCCGTTCTACCTGCTTGAACTCATCCGCGTCGGCGGCTTCCCGCCCACCGCCGGCAACCTTGCCGCGATTGGCTACACAGCGGTATTCGCCTCGCTGATCGCCTACCTCGCCTGGAACCACGGCGTAAGCGTGATCGGCGCGTCCAAGGCGGCCATGACCAGCTACCTGATGCCGGTAATCACCGCGCTGCTCGGCTGGTTGCTACTGGACGAAGCCCTGCAGACATTCCACTGGATCGGCGGCGCGCTGATCTTCGGTGGCCTGCTGATGGCGACCCGCCCGTCGTTCCGCCAACACAGCTGAGCGAAAGCCTGGCCAGCCGCGCAACCGCTGGTCTAACCGCTTGAAAAGGATAAAAATTCACTGGCGGCAGGGTTGACAGCAAAAAAGCACCAGAGAATAATGCGCGCCACTCGGCTACATAGCTCAGTTGGTTAGAGCGCAGCATTCATAATGCTGATGTCCCAGGTTCAAGTCCCGGTGTAGCCACCATACAAATCAAGGGGTTAGCGAAAGCTAACCCCTTTTTGTTTTGGGCCGGTGATTACAAAGTGACTAGCCCTGTCTACAGACGAAACGCTGTTACCCCTATTCGCTCCAGGGATTGATCAAACCCACTCCCAACGGCTCGAAATGACGGGTATTGCGAGTCGCGATGATGGCATCGTGTCGCCGTCCAATTGCGGCGATCTGCGCATCTGCCATATCTACTATTCGCCCCTTCGCTTCGGTCGCGGCGGCAATCTCTGCGTAGTGGACGGCTGCGTCTGCATCGAACGGCAGGATATTGCCGGCGAAATCTTCCTCAAACATGGCCGAGGCTATGTCGAGCAGCCCTTGTTTGCGCTTGCCATCCGGCATTCTGGCAATGCCGTAAAGAATCTCCGCGACAGTGATCGCACTGATCGCTAACTCGCTCGCTGGCTGGGCGTCGACCCACTCAATTACTTGCTGCGCCGGCTTGGCTCGCATGAGTTCGGACAACACATTGGTATCAAGTAAGATCATTCATCGAAGCTCGCTGCCCGGGCCTTGTCTTTTCGCTCAGGCAATGCGAGATCCGCACCGCCGACCGTAGCAAAACGGGAGTGAATGCGAGTACCCAGCCCGCCACGCTTTTCCTGACGCGACAGGGCTTGCCGAATGATGATTCGGGCTTCTTCTTCCATCGAGCGGCCATGACTAGCCGCTACAACGCGCAATTTCGCCTTCAGGTCGTCGTCAAGGTTTCGGATCGTAATGCTGGCCATAGAACCTCCGAGTGAATCCAATGCAATCATTGATAGCATACTTGCAAGGACATTAAGCGGATACCACCGCATGGCCGCTTTGGATAAGTGGAGACAGGCGAAGCGCAGATTCCAGATGGTCCGGCGACAGGTGCGCATAGCGCATGGTCATCGTGATCGACGAATGCCCCAGGATTCGTTGCAGGCCGAGGAAGGGGTTAGCGAAAGCTAACCCCTTTTTGACTAGGGCAGGTGACTACGCATCGTCATGCCCCGGCGTGGCTGCTACGGGCAAGTCATTACCAGAGCGGTACGCTGTAGCTGATGATCAGGCGGTTCTCGTCGAGGTCGTTCTGGAAGTTGCTGCGGGTGGTGGCGTTGCGCAGTTTCAGGCCGAGATTTTTCAGCGGGCCGCTCTGGAACACGTAGGCGATGTCGGTGTTGCGCTCCCAGGTCTTGCCTTCGCTGGCTCCCGCGCCGCGGTCGACGTTGTCGCCGGAGATGTAGCGGGTCATGAGGGTCAGGCCGGGGATGCCGAGGGCGGCGAAGTCGTAGTCGTAGCGGACCTGCCAGGAGCGTTCGTCCTCGTTGCCGAAGTCGTTGATCTGCACCAGGTTGAGCAGTGAATTGTCGCTGCCGGCGATGTAGGCGAAGCCGGTGTCGCCGGAGACTTGCTGGTAGCCGGCGCCGAAGGCGTGGCCGCCGATGCGGTAGGTGAACATCGCGCCGAAGGTGTCGGCGTCGACGTTGCTGCCGCCGTCATCGGTCTGGTGCACGTAGCGCAGGTCGGTTTTGAAACTCTGTTTGTCGCCGAGCGGCAGTACGTGGAGCAGGCCGAAGTTGTGTTCCTTGTAGATGCCGTCCAGCCCGCCGTAGTAGTAGCTGCTGCTCAGTTCCGGGGTCCAGGCGTAGCGGCCGCCGGCGAAGAGGAACTCGTCGCTGGTGGTCTGCCGACCGAAGCGGATGTTACGCAGGCCGCCGTTGAAGGCGGTCATTTCCTCGTTGTCCGATGAGTTGCGCTGGTTGACCCGGTCGAGCCTGCCCACATCGAGCGTCAGGCCGTCGAATTCCTTGCTCTGCAGCCAGGCGCCGCGGAAGGTCTGTGGCAGCAGGCGGCTGTCGTTGCGCATCAGCACTGGAATCAGCGGTTGCATGGTGCCGACATGCAGGGTGGTTTGCGACAGCCGCGCCTTGGCCGTGAGGCCGGCTGAGCCGTAGTCGTCCTGGGCGCGGTTGGGTGCTTCGCGGTCGCTCTGCAGGATACCGGTGCCGACGCGGTCGGGGCTGGAGTCGAGCTTCACGCCGAGGAGGCCGATGGCGTCGAGGCCGAAGCCGATCGGGCCTTCGGTGTAGCCGGACTCCATTTTCAGCATGAAGCCCTGTGCCCATTCCTCGGCCTTGGACTGCCCGTCGCCGGAGCGGAAATCTCGGTTCATGTAGAAGTTGCGCAGGTCCACACTGGCTTTGCTGTCTTCGATGAAGGCGGCGTTTGCGGGGCCGGTGGCGATCAGAACGGCGCTGCCGCACAGCAGTGGGCAGACGACGGTGTGCTTGAGTCGCATGGGATTTCCTCTTGTTGTTGTTCTGCGCCGCGTTCGCGCGGCTGCCAGTCCTCAGCGAAAGCCGTGCCAGCCGGCCCGGTGGCGCAATCTCTATGCGCTGAGGCCCGTGCTAGAGCTGGTGCGTGGCTCGGGCATGAGGTAATACGGCTGGTGTGCAGAGCGTCCAGTTCGGCGGACATGTTCAGCGTCGGATCGATGCGGGCCGCGGGTGTCCAGCATCGCGGACGGCGGTGGCGGCAGCGCGCACGACGCTGGCCGCCACCTGATCCCGGCTCAGCGGGCGTTCACGCAGACGAAGCTGGAGGCGGCATCGACGGCACCCTTGCCGACGTACTTCGGCCAGCCCGGGTACTCGCACAGTGGGCGGGTGCGGCCTGGCACGCCGACGCTGTCAGCGACGATCTGGCGGCGCGGGGCGATGCCGCGTTCGACCCAGTTCTCCAGCGCGGTGAGCGAGTCCCAGGCGGCGTTGAACACCGTGCTGGCGGCATGGCCGTAGCCGGGGATTTCGTAATAGCGCATGAACTGGCGCGTCCTGCCCGGCCCCATGTCGCGGCGAAGGCGTTGGTAGTACTCGGCGCTGGCGCGGGTGCTTACCAGCTGGTCGGAGGTGCCATGGGCCATGAGCAGCTTGCCGCCGTTGTTAGCGAAGGCGGAGAGATCGGTCTCATTGACGTCCTGACGCAGCGACAGCTCGCTGATGCGCGCCTGCCAGGGGCCGGGGTTCTGTGGATCGAGGGTCAGCGAGTTGAAGGTGGGATTGCGCGTCACGAAGTGGCGCACCCATTCATCCCAGAAGCCGGCGTGGTAGGGCGCGCCATCGGCGAAGCCGGTGCCGTGCACGGGCATCGGGTAGGTCGGTTGCAGGGTGTTGAGGCCCAGCCGGTTGACTACCAGCTGCACGCCGTCGCCCGGCCGGCCGAGATCGGTGCCCCAGGTGTTGAAGCCCGGGTAATGGGTCTCGCCGCTGGCCAGCGGGAAGTCGAAGCGGATCGGCGTGTTGAATACCCGCAATGCGTGGATCTGCGCGTCCGACAGGCAGCGCGGCGAGCTGCTGGTGCCGTCCGGGCAGCGCAGGGGGCGGCCGTCGAGTTTGGCGCGGGCCGGGTCGAAACGCGCGTTGCAGGCGGCTTGATGGCTGATCACGCCGTCGCGTACGCCATCCAGTCCGTCACAGGCCTGCATCGCCGCTTCCAGCAGCGCGGCGCGCTGCTCCAGGCTGGGGAAGGCGCCGGGTGCGGCGAGTGCACGGGTGATGCGGCCGAACTGCAGATCCAGTGCCAGGGCGTTGTAGGCGGGGTAGAGGGCGATCACGCCGTGAAAGTCGGTCGGCCACTGCTGTGCCACGGCCAGTGCCTCGCGCCCGCCGGTAGAGCCGCCGGCGAAGTAGCTGCGCTCGGGGGCCGTGCCGTAGCGCTGGCGGATCAGGTAGACGGCGGCATCGCGAGTCTTCTTCAGCGCGTCGTGGGCGTAGTTGGCCAGGGCCTCGTCGTTCCAGGCAAAGCCGCCGGGGCTGAGCGGATCGAAGGCGTGCCCGGAGTCGCTGCCGAACACCGCATAGCCGCGGCCGAGCGGCGTGGGCTGGTCCAGCGGGCCGGCGGGGACATTGCCGACGACGTTCGGCAGGGTGCCGTTGTAGCCGCCACCGCCGAGCATCAGCGCCTTGTGATTCCACTGCTCGGGCAGCGCCAGGCGCATGCGGATGGGCGGTGCCGCCCGGTCGATGGGGCGAATTTCCGCGCTGATGTCGCAATAGGCGCCGAAGGTCTGCGGTGCACTGCCGCCGGCCGCCACGGCGTTGGCCGCAACGACCTGCGCACCCCGCGTGGGCAGGCCGATGGCTTCGGCCGGTATTTCGCTGCCGAGCAGCGTGGCGCAGTCGGCGGCATGCGTCGGGCTGGCAAACCACAGGGCGAGCGCCAGCGGGGTGAGGCGCCGGATCGAGACGATGACGGGATGAACGATCATGCGAGGCTTCCTTCTTGTTGTTGTCGGACGAAGCGCGCCGCAGCGGCGTCGGGCCGCTCAAGTTGGCGCTACGCCGCTCAAGCCAGCGTCATGCCAGCGCCGCGCATGGCGCGCGGCAACGCGACGACCGGTCGCTGATGGAGCGCCAGCCGCTCTAAGTCGGGGGCGAAGGAAGAATCGGAGAAGGGCCTGCCATCAGGAAGTGGCAGGTCGGTGCAGTGGACGATGTACGGCGCGCTGGAAGGTGTCTGCGCCGCCGGACAGTCGCGCTAGTTGAAGCGTCCGCTGGTTCCGCCGACGCTGAAACGCCCGGCGCCGAGCAGCAGGACGGCCACCGCGCCGAACAGGAACATCGCCTGCAGTTCGAGCGCCCAGCCGCCGGTGGGGGCCAGCGTGAACAGCTCTGCCCGGTGCGCCAGCAGCAGGGCGAAGAGCATGTTGCCGGCAATCAGCAGGGCGCCTGCGCGCGTGTACAGACCGACGATCACCAGCAGCGGGCCGATCACCTCGCCCAGATAGACGCCATAGGCGATCGCGGCGGGCAGGCCGAAGCCGGTGACCATGCCGACGATGCCATCCACGCCGTTGATCAGTTTCGACATGCCGTGCAGCAGCATCAGCACGCCCAACGCGAGGCGCAGTACCAGCTTGCCGGTGTCTTCAATCATCGTGGTCGCTCCCGAGCGGTGACGGGTATCGCCACCCTGAACAGAACGATAGTTCAGGCAAGACACGCGTGCGTGACGCCGCCGCTCAGCGCTGGCTGAGGCCGTGCTGAGCGAGCTTGCTGTAGAAGCTGGCGCGGGAGATGCCCAGCTCCATGGCGGCGCGCCGGCGATTGCCCTGGCAGGCGCGCAAGGCGCTTTGCAGTGCACGGCGTTCGGCGTGGGCGAGCGTCTGCGCGAGCGGTTGCAGCGGCACGTCCTCGTCTACGCTGGCCGGCTCGCTCGGGACCGCTGGCCGACTGCTCACGGCGGGAACAGCGCTGCCGGCCGGGCTCGCCTGTTCGCCGAGTAGCGGCAGCAGGTGCTCGACCTCCAGTTGCGGACCGTCGGTACACAGCTGCGCGCGTTCCAGCAGGTTGCCCAGCTCACGCACGTTGCCGCGCCACGGTTGCGCGCAGAGCAGCGCCAGCGCCTGCGGGCTGAGCTCCATCGGCGGCTGCCCGGAGCGGTTGGCGATGTCGTCGAGCAGATGTTCGATCACCGCAGGAATGTCACCGCTGCGCTCGCGCAACGGCGGCACCCGCAGCGCCAGCACATTGAGGCGGTAATACAGATCGTCGCGGAACTGCCCGGCGGCGACCTTGGCTTCCAAATCGATATGCGTGGCGGCGATCACCCGCACATTGAGCGCCTTGACCTGGTTGGAACCCAGCGGTTCGACTTCCTGTTCCTGCAGCACGCGCAGCAGCTTGGCCTGCAGCGACAGCGGCAGATCGCCGATCTCGTCGAGGAACAGCGTGCCGCCGTTGGCCACCTCGAACTTGCCGATGCGCGCCTTGCGGTCGGCACCGGTGAAGGCGCCGGGCGCGGTGCCGAACAGCTCGGCCTCGACCAGCGTCTCCGGGATCGCCGCGACGTTGACCGCGACGAACGGCCCGCGCGCGCGCGGCGAGAGGTTGTGGATGCCCTGGGCCAGCAGTTCCTTGCCGGTGCCGGTCTCGCCGCGCAGCAGCACGGTGGCGTCGAGCTGCGCGGCGCGCCGGGCCTGGCGCTTGATCTCGCTGGCGGCCGGGCTGTTGCCGATGAAGCCGGCGATGGTGTAACGCGCCCGGCGGGCCTTGGCCAGTTCGTTCTGGGTGGCGAGCAGCTGCGTCTGCAGGCTGGTGTATTTGGCCATCAGCGGCTTGAGATGCCGGGCGCGGTCGAACAGCACGAAGCCCAGCGCGCCGACCAGAGTGCCGTCCTCGTCGCGCAGCGGGATGCGGGTGACGACGAAATGCTCGCCGCCGAAGGCCATCAGGTCGAGCATGCTCGGCTGGCCGCTTTCCATCACTTCGCGCAGACGGCTGGCCGGCAGCACCTGCTCGACCTCCAGGCCGAGCACGCTGGCGGGGTCGCGGATGCCGATCTTCTCGGCGTACTTGTCGTTGATCCAGACGATACGCGCCTGCCGGTTGACTGCGATGGTGCCTTCGCACTGGGCGTTCAGGTGGTCGAACAGCAGCGGCATGGCCAGCATGCGGAAGCGTTCCGGGGATACGCCGACGATGAGGCCATGTTGGTCGAGTACGTCGCGGGCAATGCTCATGGCGGATCGGTTCTCTCTGCAGCCATTATTGGAATGCCCGTCTGATGCGGGCGGCAGTCAGCGAAACTCGGCGCGGGCGTGCGGACATCACCCGGGTGCGCCACGGCAGACATGTGTCGTGGGAAAGATCGTTTGCAGATAGCGTGCCTATGCCGCTTCGCTTGGCTGCGAGCGTTAGGACCGTGCCTTTCCGGCCGAGTTGCCCAAGGGTGTCTGCAAAGCCGTACACTGGCAAGATGGACTGTCCAGTTTTCTGGAATGATTTCTTGGATTCTGGACTGGTCGGGATGCAGGGCTGGCCGCGGCCGAACGCGCCCTCAGCCGGCCGTCTGCTTCGCCAGTGTGCTCTGTAGCGCGCTGCGGCAGCGCTCCTCGGCGGTGTCCAGCTCCAGCTGCATCTGCTGGATGTCGAGCAGTTGCTGCTCCAACTGCTGGCGGCGCTCGGCGATCATCTGCAGCATGATATTCAGCTGTTTCTGGTTGCCGGCCTTGGGGTCGTAGAGCTCGATCAGCGTCTTGCATTCGGCCAGCGAGAAGCCGATGCGCTTGCCGCGCAGGATCAGCTTCAGCGTGACGCGATCCTTGGGCGTGTAGATGCGCTCCTGGCCGCGGCGGGTCGGGGTGAGCATGCCCTGTTCTTCGTAGAAGCGGATGGCGCGGGTGGTGATGTCCAGCTCGTTGGCCAGATCGGAAATGCTGTAGGTCTGTTTAGCCATGCTCGTTCTCGATGTCCGGTCGCGCTCGTCCGCACCGGTGCGCGGTGCGAACGAGGGATGACGTGCCGCTCAGGGGCGTTCGATGGCCAGCGCCACGCCCTGGCCGCCGCCGATGCACAGCGTCGCCAGGCCTTTCTTCACGTCGCGGCGCTGCATCTCGTGCAGCAGGGTCACCAGGATACGGCAGCCCGAGGCACCGATCGGGTGGCCGAGGGCGATGGCGCCGCCGTTGACGTTGACCTTGGCGGCATCCCAGCCCAGTTCCTTGCCGACCGACAGCGCCTGCACGGCGAAGGCTTCGTTGGCCTCGATCAGGTCCAGTTCGTCCAGCGACCAGCCGGCTTTCTCCAGGCAGCGACGGGTGGCGGTAACCGGGCCGATGCCCATGATCGCCGGATCGACGCCGGCATTGGCGTAGCCGGCGATCTTCGCCAGCACCGGCAGGCCGAGCGCCTGGGCCTTGGCGGCGCTCATCAGCACCACCGCGGCGGCGCCGTCGTTGAGGGTCGAGGCGTTGCCGGCGGTGACGCTGCCGTCCTTCTTGAACGCGGCGCGCAGGCCGCCCAGGGATTCGGCGGTGGTGCCGGCGCGCGGCTGCTCGTCACGCGCGAAGGCAACCGGGTCGCCCTTGCGCTGCGGAATCATGACCGGGGTGATCTCGGCATCGAAGCGGCCGCTCTCGATGGCGGCGGCGGCGCGCTGCTGCGACTGTGCGGCGAAGGCGTCCTGCTGGGCGCGATCGATGCCGTACTTGTCGGCCAGGTTCTCCGCGGTGATGCCCATGTGGTAGTCGTTGAAGGCGTCCCACAGACCGTCGGTGATCATGCTGTCGATCATCTGGGCGTGGCCCATGCGCAGACCGGTGCGCGCGCCGGGCATGACGTAGGGCGCTTGGCTCATGTTCTCCATGCCGCCGGCGATGACCACCTCGGCGTCGCCGCAGCGAATCGCCTGCACGGCCAGATGCAGTGCCTTGAGGCCCGAGCCGCAGACCTTGTTGAGGGTCATGGCCGGTACGGCATGCGGCAAGCCGGCCTTGACCGCGGCCTGGCGCGCGGTGTTCTGCCCGGCGCCGGCGGTCAGCACGTGGCCGAGGATGACTTCATCGACCTGGGCCGGCTCGAGCCCGGTTTTCTCCAGCAGGGCGCGGATCACGATGGCGCCCAGTTCGACCGCCGGCACATTGGCCAGCGTGCCCTGGAAACTGCCGATGGCGGTGCGGGTTGCAGCTACGATGACGACGTCTTGCATGACGAACTCCAGATCGGAAATGGCGTTGCCGCGACGCAATGCAGCGGGCGCGTTCGACGGCGAGTATACGGTCGCGCAGGTGACTGGCCAGTGCTGGCGCCAGTCCCCGGCGTGGCGTGCAATGCCGGCGGCGGGCGCCGGGCATTGCGCGCATACGGTTCAGCGCTGGATCGGGCAGCCGGTGGCCTCTTGCAGCTCCTCGAAGCTGACGCCTTCGGCCAGCTCCACCAGCTTCAGGCCCTGCTCGGTGACGTCCAGCACGCCGAGGTCGGTGATGATCCGGTCGACCACGCCAACGCCGGTCAACGGCAGGTCGCAGGCCGGCAGGATCTTGTGCGCACCGCCCTTGGCGGTGTGCTCCATCAGCACCACGACGCGCTTGACGCCGGCCACCAGGTCCATCGCGCCGCCCATGCCCTTGACCATCTTGCCGGGGATCATCCAGTTGGCCAGGTCGCCTTTTTCCGACACCTGCATGGCGCCGAGGATGGCCAGGTTGATATGGCCGCCGCGGATCATGGCGAAGCTCTGCGCGTTGTCGAAGAAGCTCGAGCCGGGCAGGGCGGTGACGGTCTGCTTGCCGGCGTTGATCAGGTCGGGGTCGATCTCTTCCTCGGTCGGGAAGGGGCCGATGCCGAGCAGGCCGTTCTCGCTCTGCAGCCAGACGTCCATGCCGTCGGGGATGTAGTTGGCGACCAGGGTCGGCAGGCCGATACCGAGGTTGACGTAGAAGCCGTCCTGCAGCTCCTGGGCGGCGCGTTGCGCCATCTGTTCACGTGTCCAGGCCATGGTCTCAGCTCCTCACCGTGCGTTTTTCGATGCGCTTTTCCGGGCTCGGGTTGTGCACGATGCGTTGCACATAGATGCCCGGCAGATGGATCTGGTCCGGGTCCAGCTCGCCGGTCTCGACGATCTCCTCCACCTCGACGACGCAGACCTTGCCGGCCATCGCCGCCAGCGGGTTGAAGTTGCGCGCGGTCTTGCGAAACAGCAGGTTGCCCGCCTTGTCGGCCTTCCAGGCCTTGACCAGCGCGATATCGGCGGTCAGCGATTCCTCCATCACGTACCACTCGCCGTTGAACTGGCGGGTTTCCTTGCCCTCGGCCACCAGCGTGCCGTAGCCGGTCCTGGTGTAGAAAGCCGGGATGCCCGCGCCGCCGGCACGCAGCTTCTCGGCCAGCGTGCCTTGCGGGGTGAACTCCAGCTGCAGCTCGCCGGCCAGGTACTGGCGTTCGAACTCCTTGTTCTCACCCACGTAGGAGGAAATCATCTTGCTGATCTGCCGCGTCTCCAGCAGCAGGCCGAGGCCGAAGCCGTCGACGCCGGCGTTGTTGCTGATGGCGGTAAGGTTCTTCTTGCCGGAGTCGCGCAAGGCGGCGATCAACGCTTCGGGGATGCCGCACAGGCCGAAGCCGCCGACGGCGAGTGTCATGCCGTCCTCGACCAGGCCTTCCAGGGCGTGGGCAGCGCTGGGGTAGAGCTTGTTCATGAAATACCTCTACTTATTGTTGTGTCCGTGCCCGCGGCTGAACCGGCCATGGGCTGAATGCGTCAATGCAACAACGATGCCGATCAGCCTGCATGGCGGGCGCGCGCCACCCGCGAGCCGTTGACACGGCCCAGCACGCGGCTGATGCGGTCGCCAGCAGCGATCAGCGCATCGAGGTCGATGCCGGTGGCTATGTCCAGCCCGTTGAACATGTACAGCACGTCTTCGCTGGCGACATTGCCGCTGGCGCCTTTGGCGTAGGGGCAACCGCCGAGGCCGGCGACCGAGCTGTCGAACACCGCGATGCCTTCCAGCAGGCTGGCGTAGATGTTGGCCAGCGCCTGGCCGTAGGTGTCGTGGAAATGCCCGGCCAGCCGCTCGCGGGGCACTTCGCGGGCCACCGTGTCGAACAGCGCGCGGGTCTTGCCCGGCGTACCGGTGCCGATGGTGTCGCCCAGGGAAACCTCGTAGCAGCCCATGGCATACAGCTCGCGCGCGACCTCGGCGACCTTGCCCGGCGCCACCTCGCCCTCGTAGGGGCAGCCGAGCACGCAGGACACGTAGCCACGCACGCGAATGTCGTGCTCGCGGGCAGCCTCCATCAAAGGCGCGAAGCGTGCCAGGCTCTCGGCGATCGAGCAGTTGATGTTCTTCTGAGAGAAGGCCTCGGAGGCCGCACCGAACACCGCGACTTCCTTCACACCGGCCTCGATGGCCGCTTCCAGGCCCTTCATGTTCGGCGTCAGCGCCGCGTAAGTGACCCCGGCCTTGCGCTGGATCTGTGCGAAGACTTCGGCCGAGCCGGCCATCTGCGGCACCCACTTGGGCGACACGAAGCTGCCGACCTCGATATAGGACAGGCCGGCGGCGCTCAGGTCGTTCACCAGGCGCACCTTGTCGGCCACGCTGATCGGCTGGCGCTCGTTCTGCAGACCGTCGCGCGGGCCGACTTCGACCAGGCGGACCTGTTTGGGCAGGCTCATATGTTCTCCAGGGGCGAGCGCGATTGGCGGGCTCGCCGGTTCATGTGTGTCAGCCGAGGCTTCCGGCTACCGGTGGAAAATCGCTGCGCGAGTTTTCCACCCTACGGTGTTGCGTTCGGGCGTAGGGTGGACAACGGCGCAGCCTTGTCCACCTTTGCAACCGTCAGGCCTCCTCCATCTCCAGCAGCACCGCCCCTTCGCTGACCATCTCGCCCTCGCTGCAGAACAGGCGCTTGACCACGCCGGCCTGGGCGCTGCGGATGCTGTGCTCCATCTTCATCGCCTCCAGCACGATCAGCGCGGTGCCGGCCTCGACCTGCTGCCCGGCCTCGACCAGCACGCGCACGATGCTGCCGTTCATCGGCGCGGTGAGGCCGCCGTGCTGCGGATGGCTGGCCTCGGCTTCGGCAATCGGGTCGAAGGCGCGCACCGCCAGCCACTCGCCCTGCCATTGCAGATACAGCGTATCGCCCTGGCGGATCGCCCTGGGTGACCGGGCGTTCGACTGCTGCGCTGTCGGATCGACCGTCAACCGGCGGCTTTCGCCGTTGCACTGCAGGTGCAGGCTGATCCGCGCCGGCAGGCCGAAGCGCAGCCCGTCGCGCCGGGACCACGGCGAATGCACGTCGTCCTCGCGCACGCGGGCGGCCGCGCCGCGCACGAAACTCTCGGCGGCCTGCTGCCAGAAGGCCTCGGACAGCTCGCCGGCCGGGCGCAGCAGCTCGCGTTCGTGGCGCGGGATGAAGCCGGTGTCCAGTTCGGCCTCGGCGAAGGCGCGGTGGCCGACCACCCGGCGCAGGAACGCCAGGTTGGTGCGCACGCCACCGACGGCGGTTTCGTCGAGCATGACCAAGAGGCGCAGGCGCGCTTCCTCGCGGTTCTCGCCCCAGGCGATCAGCTTGCCGAGCATCGGGTCGTAGAACGGCGACACCGTGTCGCCCTCGGCGACGCCGCTGTCCACGCGGCGGCCCGGGCCAGCGGCGGCTTCGCGGTACAGGTCGAGGGTGCCGGTGGCCGGCAGGAAATCGTTGTCCGGGTCCTCGGCATACAGGCGCACCTCGATGGCGTGGCCGTGCAGCGGCACCTGTTCCTGGCGGATCGGCAGCGGCTCGCCCCGGGCGACGCGAATCTGCCAGGCCACCAGGTCGAGGCCGGTGATGGCCTCGGTGACCGGGTGCTCCACCTGCAGGCGGGTGTTCATTTCCATGAAGAAGAAGTCGCCGCGTGCATCGAGCAGGAATTCCACGGTGCCGGCGCCGACGTAGCCGATGGCCTGGGCGGCCTTCACCGCCGCTTCGCCCATGGCGCGGCGCAGCGCCGGAGTCATGCCGGGCGCCGGGGCTTCCTCGACCACCTTCTGGTGGCGACGCTGGATCGAGCAGTCGCGCTCGTTGAGGTACAGGCAGTTGCCGTGTATGTCGGCGAATACCTGGATTTCCACGTGGCGCGGCTTGAGCACGTACTTTTCCACCAGCATGCGCGAATCGCCGAACGAGGATTGCGCCTCGCGCTGCGCGGAGGCCAGCGCCTCGGCCAGCTCCGCCTCGCGCTCGACCACCTTCATGCCCTTGCCGCCGCCGCCGGCGGTGGCCTTGAGCAGCACCGGATAGCCGATCTTTTCCGCGGCAGCACGGAAGGTTTCCAAGTCCTGGGCCGCGCCGTGGTAACCCGGCACCAGCGGCACGCCGGCGGCTTCCATCAGCGCCTTGGCCGCGGACTTGCTGCCCATGGCGTCGATGGCCGAGGCGGGCGGGCCGAGGAAGATCAGCCCGGCCTGCTCGATGGCGCGGGCGAACGCGGCGTTTTCGGAGAGAAAACCGTAGCCGGGGTGGATGGCCTGGGCGCCGCTGGCCTTGGCCGCCTCGATCAGCTTGTCGATGCGCAGGTAGCTGTCGGCCGGCTTGGCGCCGCCCAGGTCGATGCGGATATCGGCCTCGCGGGCGTGCCGGGCGCTGGCGTCGACGGCGCTGTGCACGGCGACGGTGGTCAGGCCCAGGGCCTTGGCGGTGCGCATCACCCGGCAGGCGATCTCGCCACGGTTGGCCACCAGCAGGGTATCGATGGAACGGTTCATGGCTGGCTCTCCTGCCAGGCGGGGGTGCGTTTCTCCAGGAAGGCGCTAAGGCCCTCCTGGCCTTCCGGGCTGGTGCGCAGGCGGGCGATGGCCTGTTCGGTGGTCTGGCGCAGCGCGGCGTCGTAATCGCCATCGCCGACTTCCAGCAGCAGCGCCTTGCAGGCCCTGAGCGCCTGCGGGCTGTTGAGCAGCAGGTTGTCGACCCAGCGCTCGAGGGCGGCGTCCAGTTCCTCGGCCGGATAGGTCTCGGCGAGCAGGCCGAGCTCGCGGGCGCGCTCGCCGTCGAAGCGCTCGGCGGTCAGCGCGTAGCGCCGCGCGGCGCGCTCGCCGATGGCCTTGACCACGAACGGGCTGATCACCGCCGGGGCTAGGCCGATGCGCACTTCCGACAGGCAGAACAGCGCGTCGCTGGCGCCGATGGCCATGTCGCAGCAGGCGATCAGCCCCAGCGCGCCGCCGAACGCCGCACCCTGCACCACGGCCAGGGTCGGCTGCGGCAGCTGGTGGAGGCGCTGCATCAGCTCGCCGAGTTCGTGGGCGTCGTCCAGGTTGGCCTGGTAGTCGAGCTCCGCCGACTCGCGCATCCAGCCCAGGTCGGCGCCGGCGGAAAAGTGCTTGCCGCGCCCGCGCAGGACCAGGAAGCGGATGCTCGCGTCATCCCTCATCTCGGCCAGCGCGGTATTCAGTTCGCCGATCACCCGGGCGTCGAAGGCGTTGTTCTTGTCCGCGCGGTTCAGCCACAGGGTGGCTACGCCGCGCGCGTCTTTGTTCAGTTCGATGGTCTGGAAAGCGGTCATCTCGGCACCCTCGATGCGACTACAGGCGCCCGCGCGTCTCGCGCCGGCGCGGCGCGACTTACATGCGGAACACGCCGAAGCGGGTCGGCTCGATCGGCGCGTTCAGCGCGGCGGACAGCGCCAACGCCAGCACCTCGCGGGTCTGCGCCGGGTCGATCACGCCGTCGTCCCACAACCGCGCGCTGGAGTAATAAGGGTGGCCCTGGCGCTCGTACTGCTCGAGGATCGGCTGCTTGATGGCCGCCACCTCGTCGTCGCCGAGGGTCTTGCCGGCGCGTTCGCTCTGCTCCTGCTTGACCTGGGCCAGCACGCCGGCAGCCTGTTCGCCGCCCATCACCGCGATGCGCGCGTTGGGCCACATCCACAGGAAGCGCGGGTCGTAGGCGCGCCCGCACATGCCGTAGTTGCCCGCGCCGAAGCTGCCGCCGATCAGCACGGTGAACTTCGGCACCTGCGCGCAGGCCACTGCGGTGACCAGCTTGGCGCCGTGCTTGGCAATGCCGCCGGCTTCGTACTTTTGCCCGACCATGAAGCCGGTGATGTTCTGCAGGAACAGCAGCGGCACGCCGCGCTGGCAGGCCAGTTCGATGAAGTGCGCGCCCTTTTGCGCCGCCTCGGAAAACAGGATGCCGTTGTTGGCGAGGATGGCGATCGGGTAGCCGTGCAGGTGGGCGAAGCCGCAGACCAGCGTGGTGCCGAACAGCGCCTTGAATTCATCGAACTCGCTGCCATCCACCAGGCGCGCGATTACCTCGCGCACGTCGTAGGGCTGCTTGGCCTGCGCCGGGATCACCCCGTACAGCTCCTCGGCCGCGTACAGCGGCGCGCGCGGCGCGCGGCTCTGCAGCTGGCCGAGCTTGCGCCAGTTGAGGTTGGCCACGCAGCGGCGGGCGAGGGCCAGCGCGTGCTCGTCGTTCTCGGCGTAGTGGTCGGCGACCCCGGAGGTCTTGCAGTGCACGTCGGCTCCGCCCAGCTCCTCGGCGGTCACCACCTCGCCGGTGGCGGCCTTCACCAGCGGCGGGCCGGCCAGGAAGATGGTCGCCTGGTTGCGCACCATGATGGTCTCGTCGGCCATCGCCGGCACATAGGCGCCGCCGGCGGTGCAGGAACCCATCACCACGGCGATCTGCGGAATGCCCAGGGCGCTCAGATTGGCCTGGTTGAAGAAGATGCGGCCGAAGTGCTCGCGGTCGGGGAACACCTCGTCCTGGCGCGGCAGGTTGGCGCCGCCGGAGTCCACCAGGTAGATGCACGGCAGGCGGTTCTCGCGGGCGACGGTCTGCGCGCGCAGGTGCTTCTTCACCGTCAGCGGGTAGTAGCTGCCGCCCTTCACGGTGGCGTCGTTGGCGATGATCATGCATTCGACGCCTTCGACGCGGCCGATGCCGGCCACCACGCCGGCGGCGGCGACATCCTCGCCATACACCTCATGGGCGGCCAGCGGCGCCAGTTCGAGGAAGGCCGAGCCGGTGTCGAGCAGCGTATCGATGCGCGCGCGCACCAGCAGCTTGCCGCGCGACACATGGCGCTGCTGGGCGGTCGCGCCGCCGCTTTCACTGATGCGGCCGAGCAGGGCGCGCAGGTCGTTCACCTGGTCGAGCATCGCCGCGCGGTTGGCGGCGAACTCCGGCGAGCGGGTATTGATCTGGGTATGCAGGATGGCCATGGACGGGCTCCCGTAGGGTGGAAAACCCGCGAAGCGGTTTTCCACCTGTTCGTAATCGCGGTGGAAAAGGCCGGCGGCCGTTTTCCACCCTACGGCTTACTTGGATTCGTTGAACAGCTCGCGGCCGATCAGCATGCGGCGGATCTCGCTGGTGCCGGCGCCGATCTCGTAGAGCTTGGCGTCGCGCAGCAGGCGGCCGGTGGGGAATTCGTTGATGTAGCCGTTGCCGCCGAGGATCTGGATCGCCTGCAGGGCCATCTGCGTGGCGTTCTCGGCGGTGTAGAGGATCACCCCGGCGGCGTCCTTGCGGGTGGTCTCGCCACGGTCGCAGGCCTGGGCCACCGCATACAGGTAGGCGCGGCTGGCGTTGAGCTGGGTGTACATGTCCGCCACCTTGCCCTGGATGAACTGGAACTCGCCGATGCTCTGGCCGAACTGCTTGCGGTCGTGGATGTAGGGCACCACCACGTCCAGGCAGGCCTGCATGATCCCGGTCGGGCCGCCGGCCAGCACCACGCGCTCGTAGTCCAGGCCGCTCATCAGCACCTTCACGCCGCCGTTCACCACGCCCAGTACGTTCTCCTCCGGCACCTCGACGTCATCGAAGAACAGCTCGCAGGTGTTGGAGCCGCGCATGCCCAGCTTGTCGAACTTGTTGCCGCGCGAGAAACCCTTCCAGTCGCGCTCGACGATGAACGCGGTGATGCCGTGCGGGCCCTTGTCCAAGTCGGTCTTGGCGTAGATCACGTAGGTATTGGCGTCCGGGCCGTTGGTGATCCAGGTCTTGCTGCCGTTGAGCACGAAGCGGTCGCCCTTGCGGTCGGCGCGCAGCTTCATCGACACCACGTCGGAACCGGCATTCGGCTCGCTCATGGCCAGCGCGCCGACGTGCTCGCCGCTGATCAGCTTTGGCAGGTACTTGGCCTTCTGCGCGGGCGTGCCGTTGCGGTTGATCTGGTTGACGCACAGGTTGGAATGCGCGCCGTAGGACAGGGCGACCGACGCCGAGCCACGGCTGATCTCCTCCATCGCCACCACATGCGCCAGGTAGCCGAGGCCGACGCCGCCGTACTCCTCGGAGACGGTCACGCCGAGCAGGCCCATCTCGCCGAACTTGCGCCACATGTCCATGGGGAACAGGTTGTCACGGTCGATGGCCTCTGCGCGCGGCGCCAGCTCGGCGGCGACGAAGGCCTGCACCTGCTCGCGCAGCATGTCGATGGTGTCGCCGAGGGCGAAGTTGAGGCTGGAGTAACTCATGGAGGGTACCTGTAGGTCTTGTAATTGTTCTGTTCGAGCGGCCGAAAACAGCTGCGTCAGGCTTGTTACCTTTACGTTAACGTAATGCTGTCGTGTGCCACTGTCAAATGCTGCGGCCGAGCGGTTGCGCTACGGACTTGGGGTGCGTCTCGGCCGTCGTTATCCGCAGCATAGCCAGTGATTTCAGAATCGATGCGTTACGGGAAGGAGAGATGAATGAGCGCGGCTGTTGCGGGTGCGCTGAAAAGACCAAGGCCCCGGCGAGGTGGTCGCGCGGGGCCTTGCTGAGGCAGGGGAGGCGTCAGACGTTGAAGCGGAAGTGCATCACGTCGCCATCCTTGACGATGTACTCCTTGCCTTCCAGGCGCCATTTGCCCGCTTCCTTGGCACCGGCTTCGCCCTTGTACTGGAGGAAGTCGTCGTAGGCGATGACTTCGGCGCGGATGAAGCCTTTCTCGAAATCGGTGTGGATCACCGCGGCGGCCTGGGGGGCGGTGGCGCCGATCTTCACGGTCCAGGCGCGCACTTCTTTCACGCCGGCGGTGAAGTAGGTCTGCAGCCCGAGCATTTCATAGCCGGCACGGATGACGCGGTTCAGGCCCGGCTCTTCCAGGCTCAGCGCCTCGAGGAACATGTCCTTCTCCTCGCCGTCGTCCAGCTCGGCGATCTCCGCCTCGATCTTGTTGCAGACCGGCACCACGATGGCACCTTCCTCCTCGGCGATGGCTTTCACCACGTCGAGGTGCGGGTTGTTCTCGAAGCCGTCCTCGGCAACGTTGGCGATGTACATCACCGGCTTGCTGGTCAGCAAATGGAAGCCGCGGACCAGACGCTTCTCTTCGTCACCAAGGTTCTTCAGCAGCGAGCGCGCCGGCTTGCCTTCGGTGAAATGCGGGATCAGCTTCTCCAGCAGCGCCTTCTGCGCCAGGGCTTCCTTGTCGCCACCCTTGGCGTTGCGCGCCACCTTCTGCAGCTGCTTCTCGCAGCTGTCGAGGTCGGCGAAGATCAATTCGAGGTCGATGATCTCGATATCGCGCTTGGGATCGACCGAGTTGGAAACGTGGATGACGTTGTCGTCCTCGAAGCAGCGCACCACGTGGGCGATGGCGTCGGTCTCGCGGATGTTGGCGAGGAACTTGTTGCCCAGGCCTTCACCTTTGGAGGCGCCCGCGACGAGGCCGGCGATGTCGACGAACTCCATCGTGGTCGGCAGCACGCGCTCGGGCTTGACGATCTCGGCCAACGCGGCGAGACGGGCATCGGGCATCGGCACGATCCCGCTGTTCGGTTCGATGGTGCAGAACGGGAAGTTCTCCGCCGCGATGCCGGATTTGGTCAGCGCATTGAACAGAGTGGACTTGCCGACATTGGGCAGACCGACGATGCCGCAGTTGAATCCCATGATGATCTTGCCTCGGAGTTAGGTTCAGGCCTTCTGGCTGTGCAGGCGCTGCATGGCGCGGGTCCAGTCGCCATCCAGGATCTGCGGCACGACATCCAGCGCGAAGTCGATGCTGGCGTCGAGCTTCTCGCGCTCAGCTTGCGGAGCACGACCCAGTACATAGCCGCTGACCAGGCTGGCGTGGCCGGGATGGCCGATGCCCAGGCGCAGGCGATGGAAGCCGTTCTGATTACCGAGCTTGGCGATGATGTCGCGCAGCCCGTTGTGCCCGCCATGACCACCGCCCTGCTTGAGCTTGGCGACGCCGGGGGGCATGTCGAGTTCATCGTGGGCAACCAGGATGGACTCGAGGGGAATTCGGAAGAAGCCGGCCAGCGCCGCCACCGCCTGACCGCTGCGGTTCATATAGGTGGTGGGGATCAGCAGGCGGATATCTTCGCCCTGATGGCTGAACTTGCCGACCAGGCCGAAGTACTTGCGGTCAGCGCTCAGCTGGACGCCCTCGCGGGCAGCCAGGCGCTCAACGAAAAGAGCCCCCGCGTTATGCCGGGTCTGGTCGTATTCGGGGCCTGGATTTCCCAGGCCAACGATCAGTTTTACGGCGGTCACGGCGGGGGCCTCTTTTCTCAGCGGGCAGCTGCGAGTGGATTACTCGGCAGCGCCTTCTTCTTTCGAAGCGTCTTCCTTGCTCACGCGCGGTGCGTGAATGTTAACGACCGGCAGGTCGCTACCATGCTGCAGGGCAACGAAGGCAACGCCTTTCGGCAGCTTCAGATCGCTCATGTGCAGAACCTGGCCGACTTCCATCTGGGCGATGTCGACTTCGATGAAGTCCGGCAGATCCTGCGGCAGGCAGGTCACTTCGGCATCCGGCAGGTTCAGGTAGATTTCGCCACCCTGCTGCTTGACGCCAATGGAGCTTTCCTGGTTGACCAGGTGCACCGGAACGGTGGCGATCAGCTTCTGGCCGGCGACGACGCGCTGGAAGTCAGCGTGCAGCACGAAGCCCTTGGCCGGGTGGCGCTGCAGCGCCTTGATCACTACGTCCTGGCCTTTGCCGTCGACGTTCAGCTTGATGATGTTGCTGAAGGCGATTTCGTTTTCCAGCATCTTGGCCAGATCTTTGGCCAGAATGCTGATCGATTGCGGCGCAGCTTCGCCACCGTAGATCACGGCCGGCACGAGGTTGGCGTTACGACGCAGGCGGCGGCTCGCACCTTTCCCCAGGTCGGAACGCTCTTGGGCATTCAGGGTGAAGTCAGTCATTTCGTTTCTCCAGTAACAACAATACCCGTCGCGCTTGCGACCAGCGCTCGGGCTGTTGGGCAAAAAGCCCCGCGCGAGGCGGGGCACATTACGTCAGGGCGTGTTCGTTAGCTTTCGCTTAGCGGAACATCGCACTGATCGATTCGGCATTGCTGATGCGGCGTACCGCCTCAGCCACCACTGGCGCGATGTCCAGCTGGCGAATTCGGGTGCAAGACTGGGCGGCGGCCGACAGCGGGATGGTGTTGGTCACCACCAGCTCGTCGAGCACGGAACCTTCGATGTTTTCGATGGCGCGACCAGACAGGATCGGGTGCGTGCAGTAGGCATAGACCTTGGCGGCGCCGTGGTCCTTCAGTGCCTTGGCTGCGTGGCACAGTGTGCCGGCGGTGTCGACCATGTCGTCGACCAGGATGCAGGTACGGCCTTCGATATCGCCGATGATGTGCATCACTTCGGACTGGTTGGCCTTCGGCCGACGTTTGTCGATGATCGCCAGATCAACGCCGAGGGACTTGGCCACGGCGCGGGCGCGGACTACACCACCGATATCGGGGGAGACGATCATCAGGTTTTCGAAGCGCTGGGCCTGGATGTCATCGACCAGTACCGGCGAACCGTAGATGTTGTCCACCGGCATATCGAAGAAGCCCTGGATCTGATCGGCGTGCAGGTCGACGGTCAGGACGCGGTTGACGCCAACGACGTCGAGCATGTCGGCGACGACCTTGGCGCTGATCGGCACACGGGCCGAACGCGGACGGCGATCCTGGCGGGCATAGCCGAAGTAGGGCACCACGGCAGTGATGCGCGTCGCCGAGGAGCGGCGGAAGGCATCGGCCATCACCACCAGCTCCATCAGGTTATCGTTGGTCGGGGCACAGGTCGGTTGAATCAGGAAGACGTCCTTGCCACGGACATTTTCGTTGATCTCGACGCTGATCTCGCCGTCGGAAAACTTTCCGACATAGGCATCACCGAGGGGGATATGCAGCTGACGTACGACACGCCGGGCCAGATCGGGGTTGGCGTTCCCCGTGAAGACCATCATCTTGGACACGCGCAGTACCTGCCTGAGGGTGGGTCCGATGAATAAAAAGCTGTTCAAAAGGCAAGCTTTTGAACAGCTTCAAGTGTATGGCAGGGGCGGCTGGATTCGAACCAACGCATGCCAGGATCAAAACCTGGTGCCTTACCGCTTGGCGACGCCCCTGTAGAGTAAAAAACGCGTGCGACTCGATGCGTACGAACCCGATAGAGGTTATGGCAGGGGCGGCTGGATTCGAACCAACGCATGCCAGGATCAAAACCTGGTGCCTTACCGCTTGGCGACGCCCCTGTATCGTACCGCTCGTTTGTTACGCACTGGCTTCCTGCGCCATCTGTTTCAGGGTGCGATGCAACATCGAAACGTTACGACCGCGGGCCACGAAACTTGGCAAACTGGCTGGAAGTTGGCGGCGGACTTTATCAGCCTCGCCCTCGTTTGGGAAGCTCCCAAACACACAAGCTCCAGTGCCGGTCATGCTTGACGGAACGAATTTGTTCAGCAAGCTCAAGGCGTTACGAACCTCTGGATAACGCCTTTCGACCACTGGCTGACAATCGTTATGACCGCCCCCAGCAAGAAGGCTGCGAACTGTAATGGCCGGGGTATTACGTGTCAACTCCGGGTCGGCAAATATTTCCGCTGTACTAACAGAGACTTGCGGCGCTAGCACGAGGAACCAGGGTTCCTCCAGATCGACTGGTTGCAGGCGCTCGCCGACGCCTTCGGCAAACGCCGCACGGCCGCGGACGAACACCGGCACATCGGCGCCGAGTGCGAGCCCCAGCTCCGCCAGGCGGTCTTCGCCGAGATCGAGCCGCCACAGGTGATCGAGGCCGACCAGCGTAGTGGCGGCATCCGAACTGCCGCCGCCGATGCCACCGCCCATCGGCAGGCGCTTGGTCAGCTTGATGTCGGCACCCAGCGTGCAGCCGCTCTCGCGCTGCAGCAGGCGTGCGGCGCGGACGATTAGGTTGCTGTCGTGGTCGACTCCCGGCAGGTCGGTGTGCAGGCGAATCTGGCCGTCGTCACGCAGGCTGAAGCTCAGCTCGTCGCCGTAGTCGAGGAACTGGAACAGCGTCTGCAGCTCGTGATAGCCATCGGCGCGGCGACCGAGGATGTGCAGCATCAGGTTGAGTTTGGCCGGTGCCGGCAGGGTCAGCGTGGGCATTCAGCGTCCCAGCTGGCGCGGCTGCCAGTCCTTGACCACGAGGGTGATCTGCAGCTCGTGACCTTGCAGGCGGATGCGCTCGGGCAGGGTGAAACCGTCGTGCTCGGCATAGGCGAGGTAGTCCACCTGCCAGCCGTCCTGCTCCAGATGGGCCAGACGGCTTTCGCTGTCCAGGCTCAGGCGGCTGCGGCTGTCCGGTGCCGGCAGACCACGCACCCACCAGAGCAGATGCGACACCGGTAGCTGCCAGCCCAGTTGAGTTTCCACCAACGCTTCCGGTGAGTCGGCCTCGAAGCGACCCTGCCCGGCGACTTCCAGTGCCACGGCGTCCGGGCGGCCGGTGAGGCGGGTGGCGCCCCGGCCAAGCGGGCCGGACAGGCGAATGTCGAAATAGTCCTGGCGCTGCAGCCAGAACAGCGTGCCGCTGCCCGATTCCTGCGGAGCGCGGATGCCGATCTTGCCGCTGATCTGCCAGCCATCGAGCTCCGCGATCTGGCGGCGATGCTCCTTCCAGGCGGTGGCGTTGCCCGGCCCTTCGACCGATTCGCGCGGGCCGAGGCCGGCGCAGCCGGCCAGCAGCAGGGCCAGGCATGGGACGAGAAGTTTGTTCAACAGCGGCATGTTCAGAGCGCCTCCGAGCCGGTCAGGCGCTTGAGCGTGCTGCGCAGGACCGCGCTGTCCGGCTCCTTCTGCAGAGCCTGCGCCCAGATCGTCCGGGCTTCACGGCGCTCGCCGCGGACCCAGAGCACTTCGCCGAGGTGGGCGGCGACTTCGTGATCGGCGAACTGCGCGTAAGCCTTGCGCAGGTGGCGTTCCGCTTCCTGCAGGTTGCCGAGACGGAAATGCACCCAGCCCAGACTGTCCATGATGGCTGGGTCGTCGGGGTTGATCCGGTAGGCCTGCTCGATCAGCTCCAGCGCTTCCTGGTGGCGTTCGGTGCGATCGGCGAGGGTGTAGCCCAATGCGTTGATGGCCATCGCGTTGTCCGGCTCGCGCTCGATGATTAAGCGCAGGTCGTGCTCCAGCTGATCGAGATCGCCGCGCTTCTCGGCGAGCATGGCGCGGGTGTAGAGCAGGCTGAGATCGTCGGGGTACTGCTCCAGGGCCTGCTGGACGAGCTTCCAGGCCTGCGTGGTGCGGTTGTGCTCGGAAAGCGCTTCGATTTCGATCAGATACAGCTGGATCGCGTAGTCGGGCTGCTCGTCGCGTGCCTTAGCCAGCACCCGGGATGCCTCTTCGTCGCGGTCGAGCGAATAGAGCAGCTGGCTCTGCATCAGCTTGGCCGGCAGGTACTCGTTGCCCGCACCGACCTGAGCGAACGCCTGCAGCGCCTTGTTCTGGTCGCCCAGTGCCTGCTGCGCACGACCGAGGTTGAACTGCGCGGCGTCAACGTGGCTGCCACGCTCGATCAGCTCCTCCAGGTAGACGATGGCCTCGCGCCAGGCTTCGGCCTCCATGCACACCAGTGCCATCGAGAAACGCAGGTCGTCGTCGGTGGGGTTCTGCTGGATCAGCGTGGCGAATTCGCTCATGGCCTCGTCCAGGCGTTCATGCTCCACCAGCAAGCGCGCGTAGGTCAGTCGCAGACGCTTGTCTTCGGGATGGCGATGCAGGCCCTTTTCCAGCAGCGCGAGCGCTTCGTCGCCGCGATCGAGCGCATGCAGCAGACGCGCTTGTAGCAGGAGCGACGGCACCTGCTGCTGTGCGCTCGGTTGCGCTTCCAGAAGGGCCAGCGCTTCCTCGCTCTTGCCATCCTGTTGCAGCAGAACGGCCTTGCCGAAGGCCAGTTGCGGATTGTCCGGGTACTTCTTCAGCAGGCGCTCGAAGCTCTGCAGCAGGCCGGCCCGGGTGTCCGGGTCGGTTTCGGCGGCGGAGAGCGCGAGGAAGTCGAAATGCGTGTCGCCCTGGCCCTGCAGGACCTTCTCCATGAACTCCAGCGACTCTTCGTAGCGACCGCCGCGTGCCAGCTGTACCGCCGCGGCGCGCTGTGCGTCGAGGTTGTCCGGGGCGTTGCGCGCCCAGATCAGTGCGCTATCCAATGCCGCCTGTTCCGCCCCGAGGTATTCGGCGATGCGGAAGCTGCGTTCGGCAACGCCCGGATCCTGAGTCGCGTTGGCCTGCTGGACGTAGTTGCCCAGGGCAATGTCGAAGCGGTTGCGCTGGCCGGCAAGTTCCGCGACCAGCAGGGCATACAGGGTTTCCTGGCTGAACGAGCCATGCTCGCCAGCGTCGGCTTGCTCGGTCGCAGGCGCGGCGTCCTGTACCGGCGGCACCTCGTCGGGGGTGTTCGGCGCAATGGACTGGCAGCCTGCGAGAAACAGCAGGGCGACGAGGGGAGCGAGTCTGTTCATATAGAGGATACGGCTGGTCTGCGGTCGCGGCATGATGACACAAGCCGCCAGGCAAGCACATGGGGCGCGGTTTGCGCAGTGCCGGCGGGTTCCAGGGGTATCGGACAATCGTGGGCAATGGTTGTTCTGAGTCAGGCGAAGTAGGAGAATTGCGCGCTTCGTTAGTCTGATCAGCGATCCTGCATGGCTTTCCTCGCGCTTGGCATCAATCACAAGACCGCTTCGGTGGACGTCCGCGAGCGCGTGGCCTTCACTCCCGAACAGATGGTCCAGGCCCTGCAGCAGCTGTGTCGCGTCACGCCGACTCGCGAGGCGGCGATCCTCTCGACCTGCAATCGCAGCGAACTGTACCTGCAGCAGGATCAGGTCGAGGCGGATGCCGTGCTGGCGTGGCTGGCCGATTACCACGGCCTGAGCCTCGATGAACTGAAGGCCTGTGCCTACGTGCATGTCGACGACCAGGCGGTGCGGCACATGATGCGGGTCGCTTCAGGGCTTGATTCGCTGGTGCTGGGCGAGCCGCAGATTCTCGGTCAGATGAAGTCGTCCTATGCCGTGGCGCGCGAGGCCGGCAGCATCGGCCCGCTGCTCGGCCGGCTGTTCCAGGCCACCTTCAGCACTGCCAAGACCGTACGCACGGATACGGCGATCGGCGAGAACCCGGTTTCGGTCGCCTTCGCCGCCGTAAGCCTGGCACGGCAGATATTCAGTGATCTGCAGCGCAGCCGGGCTTTGCTGATCGGCGCTGGCGAAACCATCACCCTGGTCGCCCGCCATCTGCACGAGCAGGGCGTGAAGAAGATCGTGGTCGCCAACCGTACTCTGGAGCGCGCCAGTGCGCTGGCGGCCGAGTTCGGTGCGCAGGCGATCCTGCTGGCCGACATCCCCGATGAGCTGCACAACAGCGACATCGTCATCAGTTCCACCGCCAGCCAGCTGCCGATCCTCGGCAAGGGCGCGGTGGAACAGGCGCTGAAGAAGCGCAAGCACAAGCCGATGTTCATGGTCGACATCGCCGTGCCGCGGGACATCGAGCCGCAGGTCGGCGACCTGGACGATGTCTACCTCTATTCGGTCGACGACCTGCACGAGGTGGTCGCGGAGAACCTCAAGAGTCGCCAGGGCGCCGCCCAGGCGGCCGAGGAGCTGGTGGCCGCCGGTACCGAAGACTTCATGCTGCGCCTGCGCGAGCTGGCTGCGGTGGATGTGCTCAAGGCTTACCGGCAGAGTGCCGAGCGAATTCGCGACGAGGAGTTGGCCAAGGCACAGCGCCTGCTGGCCAATGGCGGCAACCCCGAGGACGTCCTCGCCCAGCTCGCCCGCGGGTTGACCAACAAACTGCTGCATGCGCCCAGCGTGCAGCTGAAGAAGCTTTCGGCCGAAGGGCGCGTCGAAGCCCTGAGCATGGCTCAGGATCTTTTTGCCCTGCACGAGGGCACGGAAAAACCATGAAACCCTCATTGCTGAACAAGCTGGATGTCCTGCAGGACCGCTTCGAGGAACTCACCGCGCTGCTCGGCGACGCCGAGATCATCAGCGACCAGAATCGCTTCCGCGCCTATTCGCGCGAGTACGCCGAAGTCGAGCCGGTGATCGCCGCCTATCGCCAGCTGTGCAAGGTGCAGCAGGACCTCGAAGGCGCGCAGGCGCTGCTCAAGGACAGTGATCCCGATCTGCGCGAGATGGCCGAGGAAGAAGTCGCCGAGGCCAAGGCGCAGCTCGAGACGCTGGAAGCCAATCTGCAGCGCATGCTGCTGCCCAAGGACCCCAACGATGGGCGCAACGTGTTCCTCGAAATCCGTGCCGGTACCGGTGGTGACGAGGCGGCGATCTTCGCCGGGGACCTGTTCCGCATGTATTCGCGCTACGCCGAGAAACAGGGCTGGCGCGTCGAGATACTCTCGGAGAACGAGGGCGAGCATGGCGGCTTCAAGGAGGTGATCTCCCGCGTCGAGGGTGACAACGTCTACGCCAAGCTCAAGTTTGAGTCCGGCGCCCATCGTGTGCAGCGCGTGCCGGAAACCGAATCCCAGGGCCGTATCCACACCTCGGCCTGCACCGTCGCGGTGTTGCCCGAGCCTGACGAGCAGGCGGCGATCGAGATCAATCCGGCCGATCTGCGCGTCGACACCTATCGCTCCTCGGGCGCCGGTGGCCAGCACGTCAACAAGACCGACTCGGCGATCCGCATCACTCACCTGCCTACCGGTATCGTCGTCGAGTGCCAGGAAGAGCGCTCGCAGCACAAGAATCGTGCCAAGGCGATGGCCTGGCTGGCCGCCAAGCTGCAGGATCGCCAGGATGCCGCGGCGCACAAGGAAATATCCGAGACGCGCAAGCTGCTGGTCGGCTCCGGCGACCGTTCCGAGCGCATCCGCACCTACAACTTCCCGCAAGGCCGGGTGACCGATCACCGCATCAACCTGACGCTGTATTCGCTCAACGAAGTGATTGCCGGCGCCGCGGAGCAGGTCATCGAGCCGCTGCTGCAGGAATACCAGGCCGATCAGCTGGCGGCGCTGGGAGATTAACGACAAGGCTACCCGCCGCATGACCCACGGGGCTCCGTGGCCATTGCAGTGTGCCGCTTGAGGCTCGAAGGTTATGCCCACCATCCAATCCCTGCTCGACACCGCCGAGCTGCCCGATTCGCCGACCGCGCGGCTGGACGCCGAGCTGCTGCTGGCGCAGGCGTTGGGCAAATCGCGCAGCTTCCTGCGCACCTGGCCGGAGCGGGAGCCGGATGCCGAGGCCTGCGCGCGCTTCGCCGAACTGCTGCGCCGGCGCCGTGCGGGTGAACCGGTGGCCTACATTCTGGGGCGCCAGGGCTTCTGGAGTCTCGACCTGGAGGTAGCGCCGCATACGCTGATCCCGCGTCCGGATACCGAGCTGCTGGTGGAGACCGTGCTGGAGCGGCTGCCGGCAACACCGGCGCGACTGCTCGATCTCGGGACCGGCACGGGAGCTATCGCACTGGCGCTGGCGGCAGAGCGTCCCGCCTGGCAGGTGACTGGCGTGGATCGGGTCGACGAGGCGGTCGCGCTGGCCGAGCGCAATCGACTGCGTCTGGGACTGAGCAATGCGCGCTTCGTTGCGAGCGACTGGTTCGCAGCGCTGGGCGGCGAGCACTATCACCTGATCGTCAGCAATCCGCCCTACATCCCGGCCAGCGATCCGCACCTGGCGCGTGGCGACGTGCGCTTCGAACCGCGCAGTGCGCTGGTCGCCGGCACCGACGGACTGGATGACATCCGCCGGATCATCGTCGCGGCTCCCACGCATCTCGAAGCGCACGGCTGGCTGCTGCTCGAACATGGGTTCGATCAGGCCGCTGCGGTGCGTCAGTTACTGAGCCATCAGGGCTTCGTCGCCGTCGAAAGCCGCCGCGATCTTGGCGGCCACGAGCGCATCAGTCTGGGGCGCCTGCCGTGATCCCTTCATCTTGCGAGACATTTCATGCTCAGTGACGAAGAACTGCTGCGTTATAGCCGTCAGATTCTGCTCAAGCAGGTCGATGTCGAGGGCCAGCTGCGGCTGAAACAGAGCCGCGCACTGATCGTCGGGCTTGGCGGGCTGGGCTCGCCGGTGGCGCTCTACCTGGCGGCCGCCGGTGTCGGTGAGTTGCACCTGGCGGACTTCGACACGCTGGACCTGACCAACCTGCAGCGCCAGATCGTCCACGACAGCCAGGCGCTCGGTATGCACAAGGTCGACTCGGCGATGGGGCGCCTGCATGCGCTGAATCCGCACGTCCGGCTGGTGCCCTACCGTGCGGGTCTGGACGCCGATACCCTCGCGCAGGCCGTTGCCGGCGTCGATCTGGTACTCGATTGCACCGACAACTTCACGATTCGCGAAGCGGTGAACGCCGCCTGCGTCGCGGCCAAGAAGCCATTGGTCAGCGGTGCGGCGATTCGCCTGGAAGGGCAGGTGTCGGTATTCGATCCGCGTGATGCGGCGAGTCCCTGCTACCACTGCCTCTATGGCCATGGCAGCGAGACCGAGCTGACCTGCAGCGAGGCTGGCGTGCTGGGCCCGCTGGTTGGCCTGGTGGGCACCTTGCAGGCGCTCGAGGCGCTGAAATTGCTGGCCGGCTTCGGTGAGCCGCTGGTAGGGCGGCTGTTGCTGGTCGATGGTTTCGCCACGCGCATGCGTGAGCTGCGGGTCAAGCGCGATCCGGCCTGCGCCGTCTGCGGACACCACGATGGCTGAGCGCTCGGCGCCGGTCGGCGTGTTCGATTCCGGCGTCGGCGGGCTTTCCGTACTGCGCGAAATTCGCCAGCGCCTGCCGCACGAATCGCTGCTGTATCTGGCCGACAGCGCGCACGTGCCCTACGGCGAGAAGAGCCCGGAATTCATCCGCGAACGTTGCCGTACCATCACCGATTTTCTCCTTGAGCAGGGCGCCAAGGCGCTGGTGCTGGCTTGTAACACCGCCACGGCAGCCGGCATCGCCGAGTTGCGCGAATGCCATCCGCAGCTGCCGATCATCGGCATGGAGCCTGCGGTCAAGCCGGCAGCGCGGGCGACCCGTAGCGGCGTGGTGGGCGTGCTGGCGACCACCGGAACGCTGAAAAGCGCCCGTTTCGCGGCCTTGCTCGACCGCTTCGCCAGCGATGTGCGGGTGATAACGCAGCCCTGTCCCGGGCTGGTCGAGCGTATCGAGGCCGGGGAGCTGAATGGCGCCGCGACGCGCGATCTGCTGGCGGGCTGGGTGGAACCGCTGCTGGCGGAGGGCTGCGATACGCTGATCCTCGGCTGCACTCACTATCCGTTCATCCGGCCGCTGCTGGCGCAGCTGGTGCCGTCTCACGTGCAACTTATCGATACCGGCGCGGCGGTCGCCCGGCGTCTGGAGGAGGTGCTGGCCGCACAGCAGCTGCTGGCGACCGGCGAGGCGCGGGTGCGCTTCTTCTGTAGCGGCGATCCGCTGCGAATGGAAGAGGTGCTGCCTATACTTTGGGGTGAAAAGGCGGGCGTCGAGTTCTTCTCCGGTTAGGAACTCGCGATGCGGTTGCGTTTCTCAACGAAGTACAACAACCAAAAATAGCCATCCTTGAAATAAGGAAGTTCCGATGAAAAAACTGATCCCTTTTACCGTCGCTGCGGCTCTTTGCGCAGGTCAGGTGACGGCCACGCAGGCAATGGGCGTGACCGCGGCCGTCGGCCAGACCGGCGAATCGACCATGACCTATCGGCTTGGCGTGCAGTTCGATTTCAACCGTAGCTGGCTACAGAGCGATGTTGGCCGGCTGACCGGCTACTGGGATGCCGGTTACACCTATTGGGAGGGCGACGAAACCTCCGCCAACCACAGCCTGTCGCTGGCGCCGGTATTCGTCTACGAGTTCGCTGGCGAGTCGGTCAAGCCCTACATCGAGGCCGGCATCGGCATCGCTGCGTTCGAGAGCACCGAGGTCGAGGATCGCGAACTGGGTTCGTCGTTCCAGTTCGAGGATCGCATCGGTGTCGGCCTGCGTCTGGCCGGCGGGCACGAGATCGGTATCCGTGCACTGCACTACTCCAACGCCGGGTTGAAAAATCCCAACGATGGCGTGGAAAGCTACGCGCTGCACTACCGGATGGACTTCTAGTTCCGCCGGGCGCGCAGCTCCGGGCCGGAGCTGCGCAACCCTTTCTCAGGACTCAGCGATAGGCCAAGGCACTGCCTTGGCGTTCTTCCAGGCAGTCCGCCGACCCCAGCTCGAATTCGCGACAGATCAACGGGCGTACCGCGTAAATGGTGCAGCGCATGCTGTCGCGATCGAGCGCCGCGCACCAGCCATCAGCCAGTCGGCGCATGACCTGCCCACCCCAGGCGTCGATGTCGATGAAGCGGGCTGGCACGTCGCGCTCGCCGAACAGCAGCACCTCCAGACGGCAGCAGCAGGCGGCGCAGCTGCTGCAACTCACCGGCGCATCCTCCAGCTGCCGATGAGGAATTTCACCGGTGGCGCGGCTGTCGATCGCGTCGCGGCCTGATGTAACCCGCTTCAAACGCTGTCGTTCAGCTGCTTGTTGCGCCAGCCTTCGCCGCCCGGCAACAGCACGTTGAGCAGCAGCGCGACGAGAGCGCACAGCGAGATGCCTGACAGGCTGAATTCGCCTTGACCGAACGCCATGCCGCCGATGCCGAATACCAGCGTGACCGAGACGATGATCAGGTTGCGTGCCTCGGAGAGGTCCACTTGATGGCGAATCAGGGTGCTCAAGCCGACCACTGCAATCGAACCGAACAACAGGCAGAGGATTCCGCCCATCACCGGAACCGGAATGCTCAGCAGGCCCGCGCCGAACTTGCCGATGAAGGCCAGAACGATGGCGAAGATCGCTGCCCAGGTCATGATCTTCGGGTTGTAATTCTTGGTCAGCATCACCGCGCCCGTTACCTCGGCATAGGTCGTGTTGGGCGGGCCGCCGAACAGACCGGCGGCCGACGTGGCCAGGCCATCGCCCAGCAGGGTGCGATGCAGGCCGGGCTGCTTGATGTAGTTGTTACCGGTGACGCTGCCGATTGCGACCACACCGCCGATGTGCTCGATGGCCGGAGCCAGCGCGACCGGCACCATGAACAGGATTGCGCCCAGATGGAACTCCGGTGCGACGAAGTTGGGCATCGCCAGCCAGGGCGCGGCGACGATGGCATCGGTATCGACCACGCCGAAGGCCAGCGACAGTCCGTAGCCGACGCTGACGCCGGCGAGGATCGGCACCAGGCGGAACAGGCCCTTGCCGAGCACGGCGACCAGCAGCGTGGTGACCAGCGCCGGCATCGAGATCATCATCGCGGTGGCATAGGGCACCAACTGGGCGCTGCCGTCGCCGGCTTTGCCCATCGCCATGTTGGCCGCGACCGGCGACAGCGCCAGACCGATGGAGATGATCACCGGCGCGATCACCACCGGCGGCAGCAGACGGTCGATGAACGCCGGCCCTTTCAGACGCACGGCGAAGCCGAGCAGCACGTAGACCAGGCCGGCCGCGACTACGCCACCGAGTACTGCGGGCAGGCCGAACTCGCCTTTGGCAGCGATGATCGGGGCGATGAAGGCGAAACTGGACGCCAGAAACACCGGCACCTGGCGTCGCGTCACCAGCTGGAACAGCAGCGTGCCGAGGCCCGCGGTGAACAGTGCGACGTTGGGATCCATTCCGGTGATCAGCGGCATCAGCACCAGCGCGCCGAACGCGACGAACAGCATCTGCGCACCGGCCAGCACCTGGCGGGCGACAGGTTCTTGCGGGTTCGTCATGCTCAGACGTCCTTCTGCTTGGTGCCGAAGATCTTGTCGCCGGCGTCACCCAGGCCGGGAACGATGTAGCCGTTCTCGTCCAGACGCTCGTCGATGGAGGCGGTGAAAATCATCACGTCGGGATGTGCACGCTCGACCGCGGCGATGCCTTCCGGTGCGGCCACCAACACCAGTGCACGAATTTCCTTGCAGCCGGCCTTCTTCAGCATGTCGATGGTGGCGACCATCGAGCCGCCCGTCGCCAGCATCGGATCGATGATGATGGCCAGACGCTGGTTGATTTCCGGTACCAGTTTTTCCAGGTAGGTCTGCGCCTGCAGGGTCTGCTCGTTGCGCGCGATGCCGACCGCGCTCACCTTCGCTCCGGGAATCAGACTGAGCACGCCGTCGAGCATGCCGATGCCGGCGCGCAGGATGGGCACCACCGTGATCTTCTTGCCGGAAATCTTCTCGACCTGCACCGGGCCGCACCAGCCGTCGATGCTGCAGTGCTCAAGCGGTAGGTCGCTGGTCGCCTCGTAGGTGAGGATCGAACCGACTTCCTGGGCCAGTTCCCGGAAGTTCTTGGTGCTGATGTCGGCACGGCGCATCAGGCCGAGCTTGTGGCGGATCAGCGGATGGCGGATCTCTCGAATAGACATGGGGCGGCTCCGGCGCTCGATTAAACCGGCGTAGAGTAAAGCATCGCCGTGCCACGGGCTACGCGGGTTGCGTTGATCTCACGACTTGCTGAGCCGGGGTCGGTTGAGTATCGTGCCGTCCCTTCGCTTCAGGACCGCACAGTGGTCTGAACTGACTGACCGGTCAGGCAGATTACATGGGCAGCGGGTCGTTTTTTCAGGCGGTCGAGCGCCTGGCGACTTTTCAACCAGGCCCGTACCCGCGATTCTGACTTCTCAACGCTAGCCCATCTGGAGAAATGCTCCATGTCCGTCGATCTCGTACACATCCGCCAGATCATGGCCGAAAGCGACTGCCTGTACACCGAAGCCGAAGTCGAAGCGGCCATCGACGCCGTCGCCGGGAAGATCAATGCCGAGCTGGCGGAGCGTAATCCGGTAGTGTTCTGCGTGATGAACGGCGGGCTGATCTTCGCTGGAAAGCTGATGACCAAGCTGAATTTCCCGCTGGAGCTGTCCTATCTGCACGCTTCGCGCTATCGCAACGAAACCAGCGGCGGCGAGCTGTTCTGGAAGGCCAAGCCGGAAATCTCCTTCATCGATCGCGATGTGCTGATCATCGATGACATTCTCGACGAAGGACACACGCTGGGCGCGATCATCGATTTCTGCCGGCATGCCGGTGCTGCCGCGGTGCACACCGCAGTGCTGATTGACAAGGATCATCAGCGCAAGGCGCGCCCGGATCTCAAGGCCAACTATGTGGGCCTGCGCTGCATCGACCGGTTCATCTTCGGTTACGGCATGGATTACAAGGGCTATTGGCGCAACGCGCCAGGTATCTTCGCAGTCAAAGGGCTATGATAGCCGCCGCCGCTTTCGAGCGGCGTATCCGATAGCACCTGAGCCACTCCTGGCGACCCGAGGTTCGGGTCGCTATGACGCTACGTCGCGGCATCGTGTTTCGTTTCGTCTCAAACGCTCCGCGGCTGCGTAACGCAACCACACGCATCAGGCGTTTTGCGCTCGCGCGCCTTCCCTTCGTCCCGCCTTCATTTTCCGCGCCGTAGTGCTCGCGACAGCGAGACCGCCCCAGCTACACCTACGACTTTCGGATAAACGTCACAAGTTTGCGTGTCGTTTTGTCACGGCCGCTCTATTTCGGCCTTTGCCGCCCGGGGAATCATGGCTAAGCTCGATGTGCCATACATCAGCGCGGCGCTTTGCCATCGCGCTCAAATCCAATGCTGGGACGGTCTTTCATACTTAAGGATGACAGGCTAAATCAAACCTTCGTGCGCTTAACCCTCCGCAGAGCTCTGGGTAGGGTTGGCGTACATCGAACCAACCAGGAGCGCCTCATGACAAAAACAACAAGGCAAGGAATCTTCCAGCCCACCTCCCTCGCTCTGGCGATTGCCCTGAGCACCGCGGCACCGGCTTACGCGGTCAACTTCAACATTGGTGAGATCGAAGGCCAGTTCGACTCATCCATGTCGATCGGCGCCAGCTGGTCGATGGCGGATCGGGATATGGACCTGGTTGGCGCAGCCAATGGCGGCACTGGCTTCACTCAGACTGGTGACGACGGGCGACTGAACTTCAAGAAGGGCGAGACCTTCTCCAAGATCTTCAAGGGTGTGCATGACCTCGAGCTGCGCTATCGCGACAGCGGCGCGTTCGTGCGCGGCAAGTACTGGTACGACTTCGAGCTTAAGGACGAGAGCCGCCTGTTCAAGGACATCAGCGACAGCAACCGCAAGGAAGCCGCCCAGTCTTCCGGCGCCGAGATCCTCGACGCGTTCCTCTATCACAACTATTACCTGGGCGAGCTGCCGGGCACCGTGCGGATCGGCCGGCAGGTGGTGAGTTGGGGTGAGAGCACCTTCATCGGCAACTCCATCAACTCGATCAACCCGCTGGACGCCGCGGCGTTCCGTCGCCCGGGCGCGGAGATCAAGGAAGGCCTGATTCCGGTCAACATGCTCTACGTCTCGCAGAGCCTGACCGACCGCCTGAGCATGGAGGCGTTCTATCAGCTGGAATGGGATCAGACGATTGTCGATAACTGCGGAACGTTCTTCTCGGGAGCTGATGTCGCGGCGGATGGCTGTGACAATAATTACAACGTCGGGCCGGCTGCGCTTGCCTCGACATTGAACGGGCCATTGGGAGGCTTCGCCACGGCCGCCGGCGTTTCCTATTCCGACGAGGGCGTGATGATCCCGCGCGGTGGTGACCGTGATGCTCGTGACTCCGGTCAGTATGGCCTGGCATTGCGCTGGCTTGGCGACAGCACCGAGTACGGTGCCTATTTCATGAACTATCACAGTCGTACGCCGATCGTGAGCACCCATACTGCCGGCCTTGGGACCTTTGCTGCTGCCCAAGGGGCTGGAGCTGCAGCCGGCCAAGCGGTAATCGAGTCGGTTGTGGCGCAGCTCGTGCAGGCAGGGATTCCGTTGGCTCAAGCAATTCCGATGGCTCAGCAGATGGCGGGAGGACTCGCTGCTCAGGCCGGCACCGCGATCGGCGGCGCGGTGTTGCTCGGCAACGGTCAGTACTACTTGGAATATCCTGAAGACATCCAGCTTTACGGTTTGAGCTTCTCTACGACGTTGCCCACCGGCACAGCCTGGTCCGGTGAAATGAGTTACCGGCCTAACGCGCCTATCCAGATCAATACCACCGACGTCACGCTTGAGCTAACTGACCCCACTCGGGCAGGGCTAGATAATCGCGGCTATAACCGCAAGGAAATCACCCAACTGCAAACTACCTTCACGCATTTCTTCGACCAGGTGCTGGGGGCGGAGCGCGTGACTGTGGTGGGCGAGATTGGTTACGCGCATGTTGGCGGACTGGAGAGTACAAGCGAGGTTCGCTATGGCCGCGACGCCAACTTCGGTACGCCTACCGACGCTGCCGCGCTGGCTGCCAACGGCTGGCATGGTTTCGTCACCGCCAACTCCTGGGGCTATCGCCTGCGCGCCATCGCCGACTACAACAACGTCTTCGCCGGCATCAACCTGAAGCCGAACCTGTCTTTCTCCCACGACGTCGATGGTTATGGCCCGAACGGTCTGTTCAACGAGGATTCCAAGGCGCTCAGTATCGGTCTGGATGCCGAGTACCAAAACACCTACACCGCCAGCCTGTCCTACACCGATTTCTTCGATGGCGACTACAACATGCTGGTCGACCGCGACTTCCTCGCGTTCAGCGTGGGCGTGAACTTCTAAAGGGGGCGTTAGCTGACCGGTGCGTCGGACGGCACATCCGGTCAGCGACAAGTGTTACCGATGGCCTCCGGCCAAACAGATCAGAGGAACTGGAATCGTATGAAAACAACAAGAAAACTGTTCAGTGTCTTGGCTCTTTCCCTGCTCGCCAGCAGCGTCATGGCGGCGGTGTCTCCTGAGGAGGCCGCCAAGCTTGGTACGACGCTGACGCCGCTGGGCGCGGAAAAAGCCGGTAACGCCGACGGCAGCATTCCCGAGTGGACCGGTGGTCTGACGACCGATGCCGCACCGCTGAAAAGCGGCCACCTCACCGATCCCTTCAAGGGCGAGCAGCCGAAGCTCGTCATCACCGCGCAGAATGCCGAGCAGCACAAGGACAAGCTGACTGCCGGTCAGCTGGCGATGTTCAAACGCTATCCGGAAACCTACAAGATTCGCGTGTTTCCGACACACCGTAGCGCCGCCGTGCCGGACAAGATCTATGAGGCGGCGAAGAAAAGCGCGCAGAACGTCTCGCTGGTCGAAGGTGGAAATGGCGTCAGCGGCTTCACCGAAAGCCGCTACTACGCGTTCCCGATTCCGCAGAACGGCCTCGAGGTGATCTGGAACCACATCACCCGTTATCGCGGTGGCAACGTGCGCCGCAACATCGTCCAGGCGACTCCGCAAACCAATGGCAGCTACACCCTGGTCCACTTCGAGGATGAAGTCGCTTTCCCGAGTGACATGAGCGATCTGGACGCCGAGCGCGCCAAGAACGCGCTGCTGTTCTTCAAGCAGCGCGTGACCGCTCCGTCGCGCCTGGCGGGCAACGTGCTGCTGGTGCACGACTCGCTCGATCAGGTGAAGGATCCGCGTCAGGCCTGGATCTACAACGCCGGCCAGCGCCGCGTGCGGCGTGCGCCGCAGGTTGCCTACGACGGTCCGGGTACCGCGTCGGACGGCATGCGTACCACCGACAACTTCGACATGTTCAGCGGCGCGCCAGACCGCTACGACTGGAAACTGATCGGCAAGAAGGAGCTGTACATTCCCTACAACAGCTTCGAGATTGCCTCCAGCGATCTGAAGTACGCTGACATCATCAAGGCCGGGCACGTCAATCAGGATCTCGCGCGCTACGAGCTGCACCGTGTGTGGGAAATCGAGGCGAACCTGAAGAGCGGCGAGCGCAACATCTACGCCAAGCGTCGTTTCTTCGTTGACGAGGACACCTGGACCATCGTCCAGTCGGAGCTGTACGACGGGCGTGGCCAGCTGTGGCGCGTGGGTGAAGGGCACATGCTGCAGTACTACCAGCACAAGGTGCCGGCCTACGCGTTCGAGTCGCTCTACGACATCATTTCCGGCCGCTACATCGCGATCGGCATGAGCAACGAGGAAAAACCGTTCGACTGGGGTTACAAGGCATCCGCCCGTGACTTCACGCCAGCGGCCCTGCGTAACGCTGGGGTGCGCTGAGCCTCGAGCGGGTATGCAGTGTAAAAAAGGCGGCCAGAAGGCCGCCTTTTTTGTGCGCGCAGGGATGAGAGCACGCGCAGAACTGGGTGCGATCTGCGTGCAACAGGGCTGCTGATTGCACAAGCAGGTCGACAAAACGCTGCTGATGCGTCAGGTTGCACAGGTGGAGCGGACCGCCAGCAAGGGATACGCCTGGTCAGCCGCTTGCCATTTCATGGACTGAATATACGAATAAGAGAAACGTTGCCATGTCCGTACGCCTCCTCCCCGATGCGATCAGCGCCGCGACGGCGCAGGCGCAGGTTGCGACCATTCCACGTTTGCCGCCGGCGCATGTTGCGCGGCCGCGGCTCGCCGACGCCTTGCTTGCCGCGGACTGTCGGTTGCGGTTGATCTGCGCACCTGCCGGTTTCGGCAAGACGGTGCTGATGAGTGAATGTGCCCGCCGCATGCCGGCCGATACCACGCTGGTCTGGCTGGATCTGGGTGGTCGATTCTTCTCGCCGCAGGAGCTGTATGCCCAGCTGGCTGCGGCGCTGGGCTTTCCGGTTGTGGACGGCGATGTGCAACGGCAGCTGATCGCGCTGCTCGGACAGGTTCGCCAGCCACTCTGGATCATGCTCGACGATTATCCGCGTGAGGTCTGCCCGGCTCTGGACGCCTGTCTGGATATGCTGCTGGAGCAGACCGCCGATTCGGTCAGCTGGTGGGTCAACAGTCGGCGGCAGCCGGCGTGGAAGCTGCCGCGTCTGTTGCTGCAGGGGCATCTGTTCGAGCTCGACGCCGCTGCCCTTGCGCTCACCGCCGAGGAGCTGGCTCAGGTCCTGCGTGCTTATCGGCTGCAACTGCCCGCGGACAGTTTCCAGCAGCTGCTGGCGGGCACCGAAGGCTGGCCTGCCGGCGTTTGCCTGATGCTGCTCAACGCCGATGAACAGGCGCTGCGCGAACGTCTGCTGGCCGGCACGCCGTTGCTACGCGATTACATCCAGCGCGAAGTGCTGCAGGGCCAGAGCGAGGATATCCGGCGCGCGCTGTTCGCCCTCGCGCGAATGCCGCGCTTTTCCGCCGAGCTTTGCGACCACGTGCTCGATTGCACAGGCGCCGATCTGCTCGATGTGCTCAAGACCTTCCAGCTGTTCGTGCGGCAGATCGACAACTGCGGCGAATGGTTTCGCTTGTGGCGGCCGCTTGCGCTGCTGCTGCAGCGTTTTCCCGAGGCGACCTCATCGACGCAGGTGCATCTGCGTGCTTGCCAGTGGTTCGCCAGCCGCGGCGATATGCGCGAGGCAGTCGAGCATGCGCTGTGGGCCGGCCAGCCTGAGGTGGCGGCGAACTATCTGCAGCGTTACGGGCAGGAGCAGTTGCTGATCGGCGACAACGTCTCGCATTTTCTCAAGTGGCGCAGCGAGCTGCCGCAGGATCTGTTCGCCAGTACTACGCGACTGATCGTGCTGCAGGGGTGGGCGCTGATCGTGTCCGCGCGGCTCGACGAGGTCGACGACTGCCTGGCCGAACTCTCCAAGTTCTTCCCGCAGCCCGATGCTCGTCGGCAGATCCAGCTGTTGGCGCAATGGCAGGCACTGCGCGGCTTCCTGGCCCGTTTGCGCGGTGAGCCCGAAGCGCGCGAGCACTGTCTGCAGGCGCTCGAGGTGCTTTCCGATCATGCGTGGGCGCAGCGTGTGCTGTGTCTGCAGGCGCTTACGCAGCACGCGATGGCTGAGAGCGAGCTCGAGCTCGCCCAGCACTACAACAGCGAAGGCATGAAGCTCGCGCGGCTCAAGGGCAGCGTGCTGTACGAGGTGATGCTCAGCGTCGATCGCATCCAACTGCTGGAGCTGACCGGCGAGTTCGAGCGCGCCGTCGGCGTGCTCGACGAGGCGTTGCGTGCGCTGCGCGACACGGTTCGGCACAGCCCGATCATCGGCCGGCTGCAGCTGCTGCAAGGGCATCTACTGGCGTATCAGGGGTTGGACGAACAGGCCCGCGAGGCCTATCAGCAGGGGCGGCTGGAAACCGAAACCTGCGGCGATTCCTACGCCTTTTTCGGCTACGTCGGCCTCGCCGAACTGGCTGCGCGCAATCATGAATTTGCCGATGCGTATCACTGGTTGCGCGAGGCCGAGCGCCTCACGCAATGGCGACACGTACCGGAGGCGCGCTTTCGCGGCATCCTGCGGCTGATTACCGGCGTCGCCTGGTTGCATCAGGGCGAGCTGAAGAAGGCGCGCACGGCGCTGGAGCAGGTGCGGCAGCTGTTCGAGGGCCAGCGCTTCCTGCCGCCGTCCGGGTTCTACGAGCTGCTGCCGCGTTTGCGCCGCTACCTGGCCGTCATCGACATGCTGGAGGGACAGCCGGATGCGGCAGTCCAGGCGCTGCAAGGGCTGATCGAGCGGAATCTGCGAGCGCAGCGGCTGGGGTTGGCGTGCGAGTGCCGCTTCTCGCTGGCTGAAGCGCTGTTGGCGTGCGGCCAGCCGCTGGAGGCCGATCAGGAGCTGCGCAAGGCGCTCAGCGAGGCGGTACGTCAGCAGCTGGTCAAACCGCTTTACGAGCTGCAGCACCGGCAGCCGCAATGGCTGGCGCGCATCCTTCCGGCGGCGACCCGCGGCGAAAGCCTGCGCGACCGATTGCAGCAGTACGAGCGCGAGCCTGGCGAGGCGCCTGCCTGTGGCGATGACGTGCTGTTGAGCAATCGTGAGCTGACGGTGCTGCGGCTGATCGCGCAGGGCTGCTCTAATCAGGAGATTGCCGAGCAGCTGTTCATCTCGCTGCATACCGTCAAGACGCATGCGCGACGGATCAACACCAAGCTCGGCGTGGCGCGTCGTACCCAGGCGGTAGCCAAGGCCAAGGCGCTGGCCTGGCTCTGAAACGATGCGGGTAAGTCAGGGCTAGCGCCGGGGGCCGGGGTGCAGGCGGGGCGAAGCGTGCCGGCTCGGGCGAGCGGCATGACGGGTTTCAGGATGCTTGTTGTTATTGTCGTGGCGGGAGGGCATGGCGAGCGATTTGTCGCCGGCTGAAGGATTACAGCGCGGCGACGCGGGCCCCTTCGGCGAAGCCGGATAGCGGTGGCGACTCGCCACGCTCGATCGTCAGGCTGACCCGCAGGCTGGTGATCAGTCGTTGCAGTTGCTGCGGGTCGCGCCATTGCTCGGCACTGATGAAGCGCTTCACGGCCACGCCCTTGGCGTCGGTGAGCGTCAGTAGAATGCTGCCGTCGGGCTTCTCGATGCTGAAGTTAACGCAGTAGTGCGGCTGGAATGCATCGCTGATCCGCTGGAATGAATTCGTCATGCCGGAATACCTGTCTGAAAAGGCTGCGAGTCATTGACCCGGCCTGGGCCCTACAAGTTTCCGCCGCCCGGCCCCCTACGGATAGGCTCGCTTCAGGCGTCGCGTGGCGGTAGCTCGGCAAGCGCCTCGGCGTTGTTCTTGAATGCTCGGGAGAAGACGTCGCGGTGGCGTGCCATGAAGATGCCGAGATCCTCGCTCTGCTGTTCGTTCAGCGACGGTACCGCTTGTTGCAGAACGGTGGCCAGCGCTTCGGCCAGTTCCAGCATCTTGTCGTGACGGTCTGCTTCGGCTTTATCCATGAACAAACGCTCCAGGTCCCGGCTGCTGCGGTATACCACTTCGACGGCCATTACCCACCTCGGCTCAGTTGGCAGATTGATACTGTTTATTCATACAGGATAAAGGCTGAGGTGTCGGATGGGAAGGCGCGCGTTCAATCATCGCCGAAGCGGCCGCGAAGGTTCTCGGCTTGGAACTCCAGCGTACTGGCGCGATAGCCTGCACGAAGCGGCGGCAGTGGCAGGCAGGATTGCCACTGCGCTCCACTCTGAAGATCACCAGGGCCCTGATAGATGGGGGCGTCGTAGGCGTTCTGTACCAGATTGGTGCGGGTACCTGGCATGTGCGCCGTCACATCCCAGCGCAGGCTGCGCAGTGCGCGCCCGCTGTTATTGCGCAGGGTGACGCGCAGCGGCTGCGCGGCTGGGCATGGCCCGGGTGCGTAGCTCAGGTGCAGTTCGAGCCTGCCGAGCAGCTGTCGCTCACGATGCTCTTGCCACAGCACCCAACCAGCTACCAGTCCCAGCATCAGCAGCGCGCCGAGCGAGATCGGCACCGCCCGCAGCGGATAACGAACCAGCAGCACCAGCCAGGCGAGGATGAGTAGGGAGCCGATCAACATGAAATTTCGCTCCTGAAAGGCGGTGGCCGAAGCATTCGCTTCGCCCCTTCGAGAGTATCCGCTCGCCCGCCTGGTTGCTGCCGCGCCGGCTGCGGTTCAGTCGGCTTTGCCACGGCTGGCCAGGCGCTCCAGCGCGGCGCGCAGCCGTGGATCGCGAATGCCTTCGGCGGTTGCGTGAATATTGTCGGCCGCACAGGCTGACAACGGCGTAGTGCGAGGCGGCTCGTGACGCGCCGGGGGCGGCGGCTGCACCTTGAAGTGGATGCGTTCGAGGCCGGCGAATTCCTCGATGGCTTGCAGCTGGCGCAGCAGACGACGTTGCTGATAACGCAGGCGCGTGGCCCAGTGGCCGTCAGTCACGATCAGCAGCAGGCAGCCCTCGCGCCACGACGCCACGCGGCAGTGCTCACGGGCGGCCGGCTGTAGTTGGCTTTCCAGCAGGTGCTGCAGGTGATCGATGCGCCGCGCCTCGCCGAACAGCGCGCGCAGCGGTTTCGCTTCGCGGAGCAATGCGCCGGTGGCGCGTGCGGGCAGCGGACGAGAGGCCATGGCGGTTGCCTGAAAGATGGGGCGTCAATGGTAGCAGATGCCTGTAGCCGGCCGGTCGCGCCGCCGGCCGTTGTGCCGGTGCGAACGCTGGAAAACCGCGCGTTGCCGGTCCTCCGGGCTGCGCAGTCGTGCTGCTTTCCTCATAGACGTTTCCGAGTAGAATGGCCGCTTTGCACGCTGGCGGGGTCACCCACGGTCGTGCCTCCATCCTCAGCATGGAAGTCCCTGTCGTATGTTTGCGCCTTTATTGAAGAAACTCTTTGGAAGCAAGAACGAGCGTGAAGTCAAACGCATGCTCAAGGCGGTGCAGGCCGTCAATGCACTCGAAGAACAGATGCTGTCGCTCACCGACGAGCAACTGCGCGCCAAGACCGAAGAGTTCAAGGCCCGTCTCGAGAAAGGCGAGACCCTCGATCAGATTCTGCCGGAGGCCTTCGCCGTCTGCCGCGAGGCCGGCAAGCGGGTGATGGGCATGCGTCACTTCGATGTCCAGCTGATCGGCGGCATGACGTTGCACGAAGGCAAGATCGCCGAGATGCGCACTGGTGAAGGCAAGACGCTGGTGGCGACCCTGGCGGTGTACCTCAATGCACTGGCCGGCAAGGGCGTGCACGTGGTCACGGTGAACGACTACCTGGCCCGCCGCGACGCCAACTGGATGCGTCCGCTGTACGAATTTCTCGGTCTCTCGGTCGGCATCGTCACGCCGTTCCAGCCGCCGGAGGAGAAGCGCGCCGCCTACGCCGCCGACATCACCTACGGCACCAACAACGAATTCGGCTTCGATTACCTGCGCGACAACATGGCGTTCAGCATGCAGGAGAAGAATCAGCGCGAACTCAACTTCGCGGTCATCGACGAAGTCGACTCGATCCTCATCGATGAGGCGCGCACGCCGCTGATCATCTCCGGCCAATCCGAAGACAGCTCCAAGCTTTACCAGCAGATCAACGCGCTGATTCCGCGCCTCACTCAGCACATCGAGGAGGAAGAGGGCGTCGTCACCCAGGAGGGCCACTTCAGCATCGACGAGAAGACCCGCCAGGTCGAGCTGAACGAGCAGGGGCATCAGTTCATCGAGGAAATGCTGACCCAGGCAGGCTTGCTGGCCGAAGGCGAGAGCCTGTATTCGGCGCATAACCTGAGCCTGCTGACCCACGTCTATGCCGGCCTGCGCGCACACAAGCTGTTCCATCGCAACGTCGAGTACATCGTGCAGAACAACCAGGTGCTGCTGATCGACGAGCACACCGGTCGCACCATGCCGGGGCGTCGCCTCTCCGAGGGCCTGCACCAGGCTATCGAGGCGAAGGAAGGCCTGCAGATCCAGCCCGAGAGCCAGACCCTGGCCTCGACCACGTTCCAGAACTACTTCCGCCTGTACAAAAAGCTGTCCGGCATGACCGGCACCGCCGACACCGAGGCGTTCGAGTTCATGCAGATCTACGGCCTGCCGGTCATGGTCATTCCGACCAACAAGCCGCTGGCGCGCAAGGATTTCAACGACCTGGTCTACCTGACCCAGGAAGAGAAGTTCGCCGCGATCATCGCCGACATCAAAGAATGCCAGGGGCAGGGGCGTCCGGTGCTGGTCGGTACCGCGACCATCGAGAGCTCGGAATACGTTTCCCAGCTGCTGATCAAGGAAGGCATCGAGCACCAGGTGCTCAACGCCAAGTACCACGAGAAGGAAGCGGAGATCATCGCCCAGGCCGGTCGTCCGGGGGCGGTGACCATCGCCACCAACATGGCCGGCCGCGGTACCGACATCCTTCTGGGCGGCAACTGGGAAGTGGAAGTCGCCAAGCTGGAGAACCCCACCGACGAACAGGTCGCGCAGCTCAAGGCCGAGTGGCAGAAGCGCCACCAGCAGGTGATCGAGGCAGGTGGCCTGCACGTGATCGCCTCCGAGCGTCACGAGTCGCGTCGTATCGACAACCAGCTGCGCGGTCGTGCCGGTCGTCAGGGCGATCCGGGTTCCAGCCGCTTCTACCTGTCGCTGGAAGACAACCTGATGCGCATCTTCGCCTCCGACCGGGTGAAGAACTTCATGAAGGCTCTGGGCATGGAAGCGGGCGAGGCGATCGAGCACCGCATGGTTACCAATGCGATCGAGAAGGCGCAGCGCAAGGTCGAAGGCCGCAACTTCGACATCCGCAAGCAGCTGCTCGAGTTCGACGACGTGGCCAACGAGCAGCGCAAGGTGATCTACCACATGCGCAACAGCCTGCTGGCCGCCGAGGAGATTGGCGAGACCATCAGCGAGTTCCGCGACGAAGCGCTGAATGCCGCCATCAGCCAGCACATTCCGCCGCAATCGCTGCCCGAGCAGTGGGACATCGCCGGTCTGGAAGCGGTGCTGTACAGCGATTTCGGCCTGCGTCTGCCGGTGCAGCAGTGGCTCGACGAAGACGACAAGCTCTACGAGGAAACCCTGCGTGAGCGCATCTCCCAGATGCTGGTCGAGGCCTACCGCGAGAAGGAAGAGCTTGCCGGTGCCGACGCGCTGCGCACGTTCGAGAAGCAGATCGTGCTGCGCGTGCTGGATGATCTGTGGAAGGACCACCTGTCGACGATGGATCACCTGCGCCACGGTATCCACCTGCGCGGCTACGCGCAGAAGAACCCAAAGCAGGAGTACAAGCGCGAGTCCTTTGCGTTGTTCCAGGACCTGCTCGAGTCCATCAAGCGGGACAGCATCCGTGTGCTCTCGCATGTGCAAGTGCGCCGTGAGGACCCTGCCGAGGAGGAGGCGCGCCTGCGTCGCGAGGCCGAGGAGATGGCGCAGCGCATGCAGTTCAAGCACGAGGAAGTGTCCGCCCTGCAGCAGCCAGAAGAGCCCGAACAGGGCGAGCATGTGGCGGAAATCGCGCCGATGCCGGTGCGCACCGAGCCCAAGATCGGTCGCAACGAGCTCTGCCCGTGCGGCTCGGGCAAGAAATACAAGCATTGCCACGGGCAGGTCCAGTAAGCGGTCCCTTCCTCTGTGAACCCGCGCCGCGACCGGTTTTGCCGCTCGCGGCGTTTTTCTCCCTGTTTTTCGGCCTGCGGGCCATCTATGTCTGAAGGAGCGCGCTCATGGCGGTCGGTCTTGGTCCCCTACCTACTCTGCATCCGGTTCCCGGTTTCGAACTCGGCATCGCGTCGGCCGGCATCAAGCGTCCGGGGCGCAAGGATGTCGTGGTAATGCGCTGCGCCGAAGGCTCGCGCGTCGCCGGCGTGACTACCACCAATGCGTTCTGTGCAGCTCCGGTGCTGGTCACCCGCGAGCGCATGGCGGGCGAGGTGCGCTACCTGCTGACCAACACCGGCAACGCCAACGCCGGCACCGGCGCCGATGGCCTGGCCAATGCCCGCCGTACCTGCGCCGCGCTGGCAGCGCTGACCGGCGTCGACGAGACGGCCGTGCTGCCATTCTCCACCGGGGTGATCGGCGAACCGCTGCCGGTGGCCAAGATCGAGGGCGCCCTGCAGGCTGCGCTGGACGATCTGGCCGAGAACCACTGGGCCGAGGCCGCCACCGGCATCATGACCACCGATACCCTGCCCAAGGGTGCCAGCCGCCAGTTCCAGCATGACGGCGTGACCGTCACCGTGACCGGCATCTCCAAGGGTGCCGGCATGATCCGTCCGAACATGGCGACCATGCTCGGCTACATCGCCACCGACGCTAAGGTGGCGCGCGAGGTGCTGCAGGATCTGGTGCGCGATGCGGCGAACAAGTCGTTCAACCGCATCACCATCGATGGCGACACCTCCACCAACGACTGCTGCATGCTGATCGCCACCGGCCAGGCCAAGCTGCCGGAGATCACCTCGGCCTCCGGCGAGCTGTTCGCCAAGCTCAAGCAGGCGGTGTGCGAAGTGTTCATGGAAGTCGCCCAGGCCATCGTGCGTGACGGTGAAGGCGCGACCAAGTTCGTCACCGTGCAGGTCAACGGCGGCGCCAACCATCAGGAATGCCTGGATGTGGCCTACGCCGTGGCCCATTCTCCGCTGATCAAGACTGCGCTGTTCGCTTCCGATCCCAACTGGGGCCGTATCCTCGCCGCCGTCGGCTATGCCGGCGTGCCGAATCTGGATGTCAGCCTGATCGACGTCTATCTCGGCGAAGTGTGCATCGCCAGCCAGGGGGGTCGTTCGCCCAGCTACACCGAGGAGCAGGGCGCGGCGGTGATGGCGCGCGAAGAGATCACCATCCGCATCGAGCTGGGCCGTGGTGACTGCAGCGAGACCATCTGGACCACCGATCTGTCGCACGAGTACGTGAAGATCAACGCCGAATACCGTACCTGACCGCGTAGCACGCCGCAGCCCGGCCCCGCTGGCCCGGGCTGCGGTTCTGGAACTCTCATGCATCGAATCCATGTCGCGGCGGCGGTCATTCGATCCGCCGACCATCGTGTCCTGATCGCCAAGCGCCCGCTGGACAAGCATCAGGGCGGCCTGTGGGAATTTCCCGGTGGCAAGGTCGAGGCGGGCGAGACCGTCGAGGCGGCGCTGGCGCGCGAACTGCAGGAAGAGCTGGGCATCGAGGTCACGACCGCACGCCCACTGATTCAGGTACGTCACGATTATCCGGACAAGCAGGTGCTGCTGGATGTTTGGGAAGTGCTGGCCTTCGCCGGCGAGCCGCATGGTGCCGAGGGCCAGCCGCTGGCCTGGGTCGACCCTGCGGCGCTGCCCGAGTACGCGTTTCCGGCCGCCAACCAGCCGATCATCGCCGCGGCGCGCTTGCCGCACCACTACCTGATCACCCCGGAAAACCGCTCGCCGCGCCAGCTGCTGGATGGCATCGCCGCGGCGCTGGATACCGGTATCCACCTGCTCCAGCTGCGTGCGCCTGGCCTGTCGGATGCGGCGTACCGGGCACTGGCGGACGACGCGCAGGCGCTCTGCGCCGGCCGCGCGCAACTGATGCTCAAGGGGCCGCTGGAGTGGGCCGCGGATTTTCCGGCGGCCGGCTGGCATCTGACGTCGGCGCAGCTGCGGCGAATGGCCGCCCAGGGCCGGCCGTTGCCGCCGGAGCGCTGGTTGGCGGCATCCTGTCACGATGCGGCGGAACTGGCGCTGGCCACGACAGCCGGCGTCGACTTCGTGACCCTTTCGCCGGTGCAGGCCACCGCGACGCACCCCGACGTGGCCCCATTGGGCTGGCCACGGGCCAGCGCGTTGCTGCTAGGCTTCAACCAGCCGGCCTATCTGCTGGGTGGGCTCGGCCATGGCGACCTGACTCGTGCGCTGCATGCCGGTGCGCAGGGGATCGCGGGAATCCGGGCGTTCTGGCCTGACTGAACCCCTGAACGGATCGCCGGTCTTTGCGGATGTAGCATGCAATTGTGACTGCGGCTGAGCTGCGGTGATAGGTAAAGGCTATTCGGTTTATTCCCTTAATCAATTAACCGTATGCGGCTGGTTGCGCTATCGTAGGCCCCGTTAAGTTTTCTGAACCCCCCAAAGGAGTGAGCAGATGTCTCTGATCAACACCCAAGTCCAGCCGTTCAAGGTCAACGCTTTCCACAACGGCAAGTTCATCGAAGTCACCGAAGAATCCCTCAAGGGCAAGTGGTCCGTGCTGATCTTCATGCCGGCTGCCTTCACCTTCAACTGCCCGACCGAGATCGAAGACGCTGCCAACAACTACGCCGAGTTCCAGAAGGCCGGTGCCGAGGTGTACATCGTCACCACCGACACCCACTTCTCGCACAAGGTATGGCACGAGACTTCCCCTGCCGTTGGCAAGGCGCAGTTCCCGCTGATCGGCGACCCGACTCACCAGCTGACCAACGCGTTCGATGTTCACATCGCCGAGGAAGGTCTGGCGCTGCGTGGCACCTTCATCATCAACCCGGAAGGCGTCATCAAGACCCTGGAAATTCACTCCAACGAGATCGCGCGTGACGTCGGCGAGACCCTGCGCAAGCTGAAGGCCGCTCAGTACACCGCCGCTCACCCGGGCGAAGTCTGCCCGGCCAAGTGGAAGGAAGGCGAGAAGACCCTGGCTCCGTCGCTGGACCTGGTTGGCAAGATCTAAGGCATATCGCCGATCTGCCTTGCGTGCTGGCGAGGCCGTAATCCGGCCCTCGCCAACCCAACGCCTGGACGCGAACCGTCCGGGCGTTTTATTTCCTGAATTCCGAACGGGGTACCGCTGCTCATGTTGGAC
>NZ_JAMOHV010000017.1 GCF_024448505.1 Stutzerimonas degradans | reverse complement strand
AACGCAGACCACCGGGGCTGGCTTGCGTGCGTTCAGCCCCGGCGCATCGAACTCCGTGATTCCTTCTCCAGCGGTAGCGAGTTGCCGCTGAAGGTTGGTCTCTGGCGCCTGGTAAAAACAATAAAAGGGCAAAGCAATGGATCAGATCGGCAATTACGTCCTCTACGTCATCATGTTCTGCGCGGTCCTCGGGGCCTTCGCAGCCATTCGAGACAGCGAAAAAGGCCTCGGCCGCGAATTCATGGAAGGTATCCATGCCACCGGGCACATCTTCGTCCCGGCGGCTGGAATCATGGCCTCCATTCCCTACCTGACGGTGATGATCGAAAGCGTCTTCGGGCCGTTCTTCGGTGCGCTGAACGCCGACCCGGCGCTGGCAGCGACGATGATCATCGCCTCGGACATGGGCGGCTACCACCTGGCCGCCGCGCTCACGGAAAGCAAGGAAGCGCTGATCATGGCGCTGATCACCGGCTTCATGGGCGGCGCGACCATCGTCTTCTCGATCCCCATGGGCCTGGCCATGCTCGACAAGCGTGACCACAAGTACATGGCGCTGGGCATCATGTCCGGCATCCTCAGCATCCCGGTCGGGGTGCTGATCGCCAGCGTCGTGCTGATGCTGAGCAACCCTGCGGTGCGCGAGGTGGTCGCCACCAATGGCGAGGCCACTTATCAGCTGGCGATGGGCCTTGGCGGCATCTTCGCCAACCTGTTGCCGATCATCGTCTTCGTGGTGGCGCTGGCTGCCGGCCTGCGCTTCCTGCCGGACCTGATGATCAAGGGCTTCATCGGCTTCGGTCGCGCGCTGGATGCCATGATCAAGCTGGTGCTGGTGTTCTCCATCGTCGAATACTTCACCGGCTTCTTCACCCTGATCTTCGGCAGCTGGGGCTTCCACCCGATCATCGCCGATGCCGAGGATCAGACCCGCGCGCTGGAAACCGCCGGCTACATCGGCATCATGCTGGCCGGTGCCTTTCCGATGGTGTACCTGCTGCGCAAGTACCTCGGCGGGCCGCTGGAAACGCTCGGCGGCAAGGTCGGCCTGAGCGCCGTCGGTAGCGCCGGGATGCTGGCGACCATCGCCAACATCCTCGCGATGTTCCGTCTGGTGCGCTTCATGCCGCCCAAGGACAAGGTCATCAACATCGCTTTCGGCGTGTGCGCGGCTTTCCTGCTGGGCGATCACCTGTCGTTCACCGCCAACTTCCAGCCGACCATCATCCTGCCGGTGCTGATCGGCAAGATCCTCGCCGGCTTCACGGCCGTGGGGCTCGCCTACTGGTTGTCGGTGCCCAAGGCGCTGCAGCTGGAGCAGCGGGATCGCGCCGCCGGCATCATCGAGGCGGGTGAGTATCCAGGCTCATCGCTGCACGAAAGCCCGCTGCCGATCCCGAAAGAAGCCGTCCAGGCCTGAACCGCCCGCAACCCTGAAACCGGCCACGGCTGCGATAGAGGCTTAGCTTCCTTTTAGTGCAGCAGTCTCTATCTGTAGCCGTGCTCGCCGGGTTGCTTCCACCCCGAGACAGGAGCCTGACCATGGCAACCTATTCCCACAGCATCGGTGGCCAGACCTGGCGCTTCGACAGCCTGCGCGAAGTCCTGGCCAAGGCCAGCCCGCTGCGTTCCGGCGATTGCCTGGCGGGCGTCGCCGCCGCCAGCGACGCCGAACGCGCGGCCGCGCAGATGACCCTGGCCGACGTGCCGCTCAAGCAGTTTCTGCTCGAAGCGGTGATTCCCTACGAGCGCGACGAGGTCACCCGACTGATCATCGACACGCATGACGCCAGCGCCTTCGCCCCGGTCAGCCACCTGACGGTCGGCGGCCTGCGCGACTGGCTGCTGAGTGACCATGCCGACGAAGCCAGCCTGCGGGCCTTGGCGCCCGGCCTGACGCCGGAGATGGCGGCGGCGGTGTCGAAGATCATGCGCGTACAGGACCTGATCCTGGTGGCGCAGAAGATCCGCGTGGTCACCCGCTTCCGCAATACCCAGGGCCTGCGCGGCCACATGTCCACCCGGCTGCAGCCCAACCATCCGACCGACGACCCGGCGGGCATCGCCGCCAGCACGCTCGACGGCCTGCTCTACGGCAACGGCGACGCGATGATCGGCATCAACCCGGCCACTGACAGCATGGGCTCCATTTGCACCCTGTTGGAGATGCTCGATGCGGTCATCCAGCGCTACGAGATTCCCACCCAGTCCTGCGTGCTGACCCACGTCACCAGCTCCATCGCCGCCATTGAACGCGGCGCGCCGCTGGACCTGGTGTTCCAGTCCATCGCCGGTACCGAGGCGGCCAATGCCAGCTTCGGCATCAGCCTCAAGGTGTTGCAGGAAGGCTACGAGGCCGGCCTGAGCCTCAAGCGCGGCACGCTGGGCAACAACCTCATGTACTTCGAAACCGGCCAGGGCAGCGCGCTTTCGGCCAACGCCCATCACGATGTCGATCAGCAGACCTGCGAAGCCCGCGCGTATGCGGTGGCCCGTCACTTCAACCCGTTCCTGGTCAACACCGTGGTCGGCTTCATCGGCCCGGAATACCTCTACAACGGCAAGCAGATCATTCGCGCCGGGCTGGAGGACCACTTCTGCGGCAAGCTGCTCGGCGTGCCGATGGGCTGCGACATCTGTTACACCAACCATGCCGAAGCCGACCAGGACGACATGGACATGCTGCTGACCCTGCTCGGCGCTGCGGGCATCAACTTCATCATGGGCATCCCCGGCTCCGACGACGTGATGCTCAACTACCAGACCACCTCCTTCCACGACGCCCTTTATGCCCGCCAGGTGCTCGGTTTGCGCGCGGCGCCGGAGTTCGAGCAGTGGCTGGCGCGCATGGGCATCTTCCAGCAGCGCGACGGCCAGCTGCGCCTGGGCAACGAGCTGCCGACCGCCTTCCGCCAGGCGCTGGCGCAACTTTCCTGAATTCGCGCATTCATGCAGAGGTACGCATGCCTGATCACACCCCCGCCACCGAGAACCCGTGGCAACAGCTGCGCCAGCTGACCCCCGCACGCATCGCCCTGGGCCGCGCCGGCACCAGCCTGCCGACCCGCGCCCAACTGGATTTCCAGTTTGCCCACGCCCAGGCCCGCGACGCTGTGCACCTGCCATTCGACCACGCTGAGCTGCGCGAGGAACTGCACGCCCTCGGCCATAGCACGTTGCTGCTGCACAGCGCCGCCAGTGACCGCCACACCTACCTGCAACGCCCCGACCTCGGCCGGCGCCTGGACGAGGCGTCCGCCGCGCACCTGGATGAGCACGTCAAGCAGCACGGCGGCGGCGATGACCTCGCCATCGTCATCGCCGACGGCTTGTCATCCCTTGCTGTCAGCCGCCACAGCCTGCCGTTCCTCCAGCGCCTGCTCGAACAGGTGACGGCTGAAGGCTGGTCGCTGGCGCCGATAACCCTGGTTGAACAGGGCCGGGTGGCGGTGGCCGACGAGGTGGGCGAGCGGTTGGGGGCAAAGATGACGGTGATTCTGATTGGCGAGCGTCCCGGCCTCAGCTCGCCGGACAGCCTCGGCCTGTACTTCACCTGGGCGCCGCGCATCGGCCTCAACGATGCCTATCGCAACTGCATCTCCAATGTGCGTCTGGAAGGCCTGAGCTACGGCATGGCCACCTTCCGCCTGATGTACCTGATGCGCGAAGCCTGCCGGCGCCAACTCTCGGGCGTCGATCTCAAGGACGAAGCACAAGTACCTACCCTGGAAAACCAGGGGCCTGGCAACTTCCTGCTGCCGGATAACGCCTGAGCGCGTGCGGCGTTCACCGATTGCTCGGCTTGCCGCCCATCCGGTCGTTCAAGACGTTAGCGTCAGCGCAGGGGGATAAAAATCGGGCTAGTAACACTACGTCCTTACCCAGGACACCCGACAGTACCGCTCAGACCTGCGTGCCGCGCACGCGCTTGCGGCGGTGTGCGATGACCGGAGGGGCGAGTCAGGAGGGAGCTGGTGTAGGGTAGCGGCTGTTTACAGCTACGGAGGAAGACGATGGACCTGACCGAACTGGCGACTCGCCTGGGGATGCAGTTGTCCGCGCTCGGCGCACAGGTGACCACCGCCGAATCCTGCACCGGTGGCGGCATTGCCGAGGCCATTACTCGGGTTGCGGGGAGTTCGGCGTGGTTCGAGGCCGGCTACGTCACCTATTCCAACGCGCAGAAGACCCGGCAGCTCGGGGTGCCGGTCGACCTGTTCGAAACGGTCGGCGCGGTCAGCCGCGAGGTGGTCGAGCGCATGGCGAGCGGCGCGCAACAGGCCAGCGGCGCGCGCTTCGCCGTGGCGGTCAGCGGTATCGCCGGACCTGGCGGCGGAACACCGCAGAAGCCAGTGGGGACGGTCTGGGTCGCCTGGGCCGATGGCGAGCGGCTGTTCGCCCGACGCTGCCTGTTCGCTGGCGATCGCCAGGCGGTACGTGGTCAGACGGTCGAGACAGCGCTGGTCGGATTGATTCGTCTGGTGGCCGGAGAAAATCCGCTGCAGGGCTAGGCGGAGCATTTTCCCTATGCTCTAATACTGTCTACTTATACAGTTGTCGTGGCCTTTGGCCCTCTTGATCAAGTGAGGATGGTAATGGACGAGAACAAGAAGCGCGCCTTGGCCGCAGCTCTGGGCCAGATCGAAAAGCAGTTCGGCAAGGGCGCGGTGATGCGCATGGGCGACCACGATCGCCAGGCGATTCCGGCGATTTCCACCGGCTCGCTGGGGCTGGACATCGCGCTGGGTATTGGTGGTCTGCCGAAAGGCCGTATCGTCGAAATCTACGGCCCGGAGTCCTCGGGTAAAACCACGCTGACCCTGTCGGTGATCGCCGAAGCGCAGAAGATGGGCGCCACCTGCGCCTTCGTCGACGCGGAGCACGCGCTGGACCCGGATTACGCCGGCAAGCTGGGTGTCAATGTCGATGATCTGCTGGTATCGCAGCCCGATACCGGTGAGCAGGCGCTGGAAATCACCGACATGCTGGTGCGCTCCAACGCGGTGGACGTGATCATTGTCGACTCCGTGGCAGCGCTGGTGCCCAAGGCGGAAATCGAAGGCGAGATGGGCGACGCCCACGTCGGTCTGCAGGCGCGCCTGATGAGCCAGGCGCTGCGCAAGATCACCGGTAACATCAAGAACGCCAACTGCCTGGTGATCTTCATCAACCAGATCCGCATGAAGATCGGCGTGATGTTCGGTAGCCCGGAAACCACCACCGGCGGTAATGCGCTGAAGTTCTACGCCTCGGTGCGTCTGGACATCCGCCGCACTGGCGCGGTGAAGGAAGGTGACGAGGTGGTCGGTAGCGAGACCCGCGTCAAAGTGGTGAAGAACAAGGTGGCGCCGCCGTTCCGTCAGGCCGAGTTCCAGATCCTCTACGGCAAGGGCATCTATCGCAACGGCGAGATCATCGATCTCGGCGTGCAGCAGGGCCTGGTCGAGAAATCCGGCGCCTGGTACGCCTACAAGGGCAACAAAATCGGTCAGGGCAAAGCCAATGCCGCCAAGTATCTCGAGGACAACCCCGAGGTAGGTCGCGAGATCGAACAGCAGATTCGTGACAAGCTGCTGGTGGTTTCCGGTAACAAGGCAGCCGGTGCCAACGCGGGCGCCGTGGTCAGCGAAGACCTGGCCGACGTCGACCTCTGATCGCCATGCCCGTCGTGCTCGACAGCTCAGCCGCCGTGCGACGTGCCGCGATGGACCTGCTGGCACGCCGCGAGCATGGGCGTGTCGAGCTGACCCGCAAACTGCGCCAGCGCGGCGCAGCTGCCGAGCTGATCGAGGCAGCCCTGGATCGTCTGAGCGACGAGGGGTTGCTGTCGGATTCGCGCTATCTCGAGAGCTTCGTCAGAAGCCGTGCGCTCGCCGGCTACGGACCGTTACGCATTCGTGAAGAGCTGGCACAGCGCGGGCTGGCGCGTGATGCGATTGAGCGAGCATTACGCGACGGCGACTTCGACTGGAACGCGCAGCTGCGCGAGGTCTGGCAACGCAAATTCGCCGGACAGCTGCCAGGCGATGCGCGCGAGCGCGCCCGGCAAGGGCGTTTCCTCAGTTATCGGGGTTATTCGCTGGAGATGATCGGGCGTCTGCTGCGCGGCGTGGCGGACGACTGATGCGCCTCCGGCCCGATGCCACCTAGCGCACCGGAACGGGCAACGTGCCGCGTTCCGGGCAGGCGGTAACGGTGGTGCTGCCGTCTGCAGGTGTGAGACGTGGTTCAGTCTTCGGACGGTAGCGGGGCCGCCCAGCTTTCCGTTTCGTTGATGTAGTCCGTCAGTTCGCGCAGGCGCCCGTAGTCCCGGCCGTTGAAAGCGAAGCTCAGGCGGGGCAGACGCTGCAGTTCCGGCTCATCCAGTTCGTGCTCGCAGCAAGGTTGCTGTTCGTAGCAGCCGCTCAGGCACAGATCGGCGAAGGTCGTGTTGATGTATTCCAGCGCTGCATCGCTCAGGGAATGGTTCATTCGCATCACGAAGCGATCCTTCAACCAGCGGCTCGAGTGGAAGTTGCGGTAGAACGTGGTGATCTCCTGAGCCACCTCTTCGGCGCTGTAGACCTGCCGCACCAGGCGCAGGTCGGTGGGCAGGATGTAGCGGTTGTCGACCAGCTGCCGGCGCATGAACTGCAACGCATCCGTCCAGAACGAGCCGCCTGGCTCGTCCAGCAATACCACTGGAACCAGCGGACTCTTGCCGGTCTGCACCAGGGTCAGCACTTCGAGTGCCTCATCGAGGGTGCCGAAGCCGCCGGGGCACAGCACCAGTGCATCGGCTTCCTTGATGAAGAACAGCTTGCGCACGAAGAAGAAGTGGAACGACAGCAGATTGCTGGTGCCGCCCACGGTGGCATTGGCGTGCTGTTCGAACGGCAGGGTGATGTTCAGTCCCAGGCTGTTGTCCAGCCCGGCGCCTTCGTGGGCGGCCGCCATGATGCCTCCGCCGGCGCCGGTAATGACCATGAGGTCGTAGCGCGCCAGTGTCTCGCCGAGCTGGCGTGCTAGGGCATAGATCGGGTGCTCGACAGGGGTGCGTGCCGAGCCGAACACGGTGACTTTGCGCCGACGCTTGAACTGATCGAGACGACTGAACGCGTGCTCCATTTCGCGCATGGTCTGCAGCAGGATCTTGGCATCCCAGCGGCTGCGATCCGCCTGGGCCATGCGGATCACGGTGACCAGCATCTCGCGGTACAGCGACAGGTTGGGGCTGGTGTCCGAGACGACGAGTGACACGAGCTCGTCGATCTTGCTGGACAGGTCCACGGCGCTGGTTTTGAAGTGCCGGGAAAGATAGTCGTCCGGTTCGAAGGACATACAACTTCTCCATGTATGGGCTTGCGCGTTCAGGCTATAGGTGCGATGCCGGGCGCTTCAAGCGCCAAGCCGCGCCCGGTGGTGAACGCGGGCACGGCTTGGGCTGGGATGACTCTGCGTTGTGTCAGAGTGCGATACGGTCGCCGGGTTCCGGAATGGCAGCGTCCCAGTTCAGGCGTCGTTTCAGTGCCTGTTGCAGCGCCTGCATCCGGTCAAGCTCGCCGTGCACGAGGTACAGCTCGGGGCGTTTTTTGAAGTGGCTTACCCAGTCGATCAGTTGCGATTGGCCGGCATGTGCCGAAAAGCCGCCGAGCGTGTGAACCTTCGCGTTCACTGCGATGCGCTGGTGCAGCAGCTTGACACTCGACGCGCCATCGACGATCACGCGGCCAAGGGTGCCCTGCGCCTGGAAACCCGGAATCACCAGATGGCATTCCTCGCGCCAGAGGTTGTGCTTGAAGTGATGGAGAATGCGCCCGCCGTTGCACATGCCACTGCCGGCAATGATGATCGCACCGCTTTTGAAACGGTTGATCGCCATCGATTCCTCGGGGGTGGATGTGCTCTTGAGAATCGGCAGCCAGCGCTCGGCATAGAGTTTGCGCTTGCTGGGATCGATTGCCGGGGAGATGCCGTTGAGATCGAGCTGGTCCTTGAAGTGCGCGTAGATGGCGTTGGCGCCGATCGCCATCGGGCTGTCGAGGAATACCACCTGCTGCGGCAGGCGGCCTTCGCGGTAGAACCGTCCCAGGTAATAGATCAGGTCCTGGGTACGTCCCACGGCGAACGATGGCATCAGCACGTTGCCGCCATCGCGGTGGGCCTGCTGCAGGATATCGGCCAGCTCCTCGATGGTCGCGTCGTGGTCACGGTGATCGCGATCGCCGTAGGTCGACTCCATCAGGATCACGTCGGCTTCGGTAAGCGTGGTGGGCGGATACATCAGCGGCGAGCAGGTATTGCCCAGGTCTCCAGAGAACACCAGCTTGCGGGTCTGGCCGAAATCGGTGACATCGGCCTGGACGATTGCCGAGCCGAGAATATGTCCGGCATCGTGGAAGGTGATGCGCACGCCCGGCGCCACTTCGAACGTTTCGGCGTAGCTGTGCGGTTCACGCTGCGATAGCGCGCGCTCGGCATCCACACGGGTGTACAGCGGCTGGATCAACGGCTTGCCGATGCGAGCGCGCCATTTATTCTCCCATTCGGCGTCCTTTTCCTGGATTTGCGCCGAATCCAGCAGCATCAGCTCAAGCAGTTCGGCGGTGGCGTCGGTGCAGTGAATGCGGCCGCGGTAGCCTTCCGAAACCAGTCGCGGCAACAGGCCACTGTGGTCGATGTGGGCGTGGGAGAGCACCACGGCATCCAAACTGCTCGGGTCGAAAGGAAACGGGGCGCTGTTCTTGTCCTCGTTCTTGCGCTGTCCCTGATGCATCCCGCAATCGAGCAGAACTCGTGTGCCGGCGTGTGTCTCAATCAGGTAGCAGGAACCGGTGACCTCTTGAATGGCACCGAGAAAACTGAGCAAAGCCATAATGCCTCCCTGTCTGTAGGATATTTCCAAAGGTGCTCGCTTATGCGCCGGCTCGCCTTGATACATGTCAGAGGTGGTGGAGCTGGTGCTGCCTAGACTATCGCAACCGGTCAGTGATGGAGTAATCCCATGAGTCAGCTTCTGCCCAGCCTTGTCGAGCTGGAGCAACACGCCGAGGCCCAGCCGGCATTCGCCACTTGGCGCGCCGGCTGCGGTCCGCTCGAACACACGCTGGAAACCCAGGCGGCGGTGTTCCGTCTGGCCCATCAGCTGGTGCAGGCTGGATTGCAGCCGGACCTCGCCAGTGTGTATCGCCTGCTGCAGGCGCTCGATCACGTTACCTCTGCGGGATTGTGGCTGGTGGTGCACATGACCTATGCCCAGCAGGTCCATCTCGATGGCTCGCCGCTCGCGGCCGAGGACTTCAAGCGCACGCCCGAGGGGCATACCGGCGGCGCGCTCAACATGGTGCCGGCGTATGCCGGCTACCTGGCACTCAACGCCCTCACCGGGCACACGCGGGGTTGGTTGATGGGGCAGGGGCACTGTGTCGCCGCCATCGATGCGCTCAATTTGCTGACCGGTAACCTGCATGCCGAGCAGGCTCAGGCCTACGGTGGCGGGGAAACGGGCATCAACCGCATGTTGCAGGATTTCTATGGCTACCGGCAGGCCAGCGACGGAAGTCCGCTGGCGCCGCTGGGAAGCCACGTCAACCCGCATACCGCCGGTGGCATTGCTGAAGGCGGCTATCTGGGCTTCGCGGAACTGCAGTACGCGCACATGCCGTTGCCGGGTGAAACACTGGTGGCGTTCCTGTCGGATGGTGCGGCGGAAGAGCAGCGCGGCAGCGACTGGATGCCGCGCTGGTGGCGTTCCGAAGACTGTGGCGCAGCGCTTCCGGTGATGATCGCCAATGGCCGGCGCATCGAGCAGCGCACCTCGCTGGCTACCGACGAGGGACTGGCCGGCTTCCGGCAGCACCTGAGCCACTGCGGTTTCGATCCGATTCCGTTCGATGGCCGTGACCCGGCGGCATTCGTCGCCACGCTGTGGGAGATGGAGCAGCGTCTCGCGCGTCGGGTCGAGGAAAAGGGGCGGGGCATTCTCAACTACCCGTTGCCGATCCCGTACGGTATCGCCGAAACCATCAAGGGCTTCGGTTTCTACGGCGCAGGCAGCAATGCCGCGCACAACCTGCCATTGCCGGGTAATCCGCGACTGGACATCGAGTCGCGCGAGCTGTTCAACCGGCACGCGGCGGAACTGTTCGTGCCGCAGGAGCAATTGACTGCCGCGTTGACCCTGTTCACCCAGCATCGCCGCGGCCGTCCGTTGGAGCGTGACAACGCACTGGCGTTGCGCCGCCCGGCCGCGCCGGTCATCCCCAGACTTCACTACCGTGACGATGCCTGCTCGCCGATGTCTGCCGTGGATCGCTTTTTCGTCGAGCTGACCCAGGCCAACGCCAGCTTGCGGCCACGCGTCGGCAACCCTGACGAGCTGGCCAGCAACCGCCTGGGGGGCGTGCTCAAAGCGCTCAAGCATCGCGTCATCGACCCGGAAAGCGAACTGGAAGCAATCGACGGCGACATCATCACCGCGCTCAACGAGGAGGCCGTGGTGTCCGCCTGTCTGGCCAACCAGGGCGGATTGAACCTGGTCGCGAGCTATGAAGCCTTTTGCGTGAAGATGCTCGGTGCCGTGCGCCAGACGCTGATCTTCGCGCGCCAGCAGAAGGAAGTTGGTCGTCCTGCCGGGTGGCTCGGCTGGCCGTTGATTGCCACTTCGCACACTTGGGAAAACGGCAAGAACCAGCAGTCGCACCAAGACACCACCTTCTGCGAAGCGCTGTTGGGCGAAATGAGCGACATGGTGCGCGTGCTGTTTCCGGCCGACCACAACAGTGCGCTGGCGCTGCTGCCCTCGATCTATCAGGCACGTGGCGAGCTGGCCTGTCTGGTTATGCCCAAGCGCGAGCGGCCGTGCTATTTCGGTCAAGCCCAGGCCGAGCAGCTGGCACGTGATGGAGCGATCGTCGTCGATGAAAGCCGTGGTCCGGAATCGTTGCTGCTGATCGCCAACGGCAGCTATCAGCTGGGCGAAATGCTGCGTGCGGCCGAACGGCTGAAACAGGCGGATTGCGCCTATCGGCTGGTCTATCTGCAGGAACCGGGGCGTTTCCGTGCGCCGCGCGATCATTGGGAAGCCGAGGTGCATGCCGACGATGAGCTGGTGACACGGCTATTCCCGGACAGCATGGACATGCGCGTCATGCTCACGCATATGCGGCCGGAAGTGGCGCGCGGGCACCTGTGGCCGATCCTGCCGGACGCGCGGCGCAGCTCGGTGCTGGGCTATCGCAACCGTGGCGGCACGCTGGATGTGGACGGCATGCAGTTTGTCAATCGCGCCTGCTGGGCTAACGTGCTGGCCGCCTGTGCACGCCTGCGCAGCGTTCCACGTACAGCGCTGCTGACACGCGAAGAGGCAGCGGCGGTAGCCGGCAAGGGCTGCCCCGACAGCTTGCGCTGACGGGGCGATTGCGCGCGCAGCGTCAGCGCGCGCAATCGGTGGCGCGATAGCGTTCGGTCGCGATTGGCCGGTTGCTCTTGTACTCGCTGAATTCGTAGCGCAGTACCGCGCCCTTGCTCAGCAGCGTACGCAGGCCCTTGTTACCGCAGACGCTGACCGCCAGCTGGCTGCGCACTTGCTCGGGGTTGTCGCGCATCTGCGCGGCATGGCGCGGCTGCACGCTGAGATGATTCACCAGCTCGTTGCCATCGACCGTGTAGCCCTGGTCGAGGATGTCCTCATTGATGGCGCGCGGTGTGCCGACGCTGCTCTGCTGCGCGACCTGCTCGAGCAGTTGGCCCAGCTGCTGCTCCTGCAGCGATGCGGCGTGAGCATTCGGCAGCGCGAGGCTGAGTAGGAGCAGGGGGGTTAGACGGTACATGGCGATCTCCTTTTGACTGCGCTCGTTCGACCGGTAGCGGGCTACGCGGTTCATTGCCATTTTTCCTGAGGGCCGGTAGGTTGCGCCGGCTTCGCGATGATCGCAAACGGTACATCGAAACGGATTCGAGGTTCCGAAACGCGGCGTCTGCCTTCAACTCTCTGCGAGCCGACCATGCCTCATGCCGTATCCCGTCTGCGCGACGAGCGCCTCGCGCGCAGCCTCAAGCCGTTCGTTGCGCGCGGTTCGCGTACGCAGCGCTGCTCTCGCTGCCGGGTCGCCGTCAGCCACTGCCTGTGCCGCTGGCTGCCGCAGGTGCCGTCGCATTGCGGGGTGTGCCTGCTGATGCACGATATCGAACCCCTGAAGCCCAGCAACACCGGCTGGTTGATCGCCGATGTGGTGGCAGACTGCTATGCGTTCAGCTGGCAGCGCACCGACGTCGATCCGCGCCTGCTGGAACTGCTGGCTGATCCGCAGTGGCAACCGTGGGTGATCTTTCCAGGGGAATATGCCGAGCCGTCGCGGGTTGTCGAGCGGGTCACGCTGCCCCCGGGCAAGCGTCCGCTGTTCATCCTGCTCGACGCGACCTGGACCGAGGCGCGCAAGATGTTTCGCAAGAGCCCGTATCTCGATGCGTTGCCGGTGCTGAGCCTGCAACCGGAAGCGTTGTCGCGCTATGCGTTGCGCCGCTCGACCCGAGGCGAACACCTGTGTACCGCCGAGGTTGCCGCCCTGTGCCTCGAACTCGCGGGTGACCTGCGGGCGGCGCGGGTGCTCGATGCCTGGCTCGACGTCTTCACCGAGCATTATCTGGATGCCAAGCACCACCGTGTGACCGACCCGCACAGCGCGGCACATCGCGCGCTCGCCGCCAGCACCCGACTCTGAGCGCCCTCGGTTCAGGCGTTTGCTGGCTGCCCCGTACGCGGCCACAGCTGCGCGGTGAGCATGCCGATGAACATCAGCGCACAACCGAAATAACCGCGTGGGCTAAGACTCTCGTCCAGAAACAGCGCACCAGCGATCGCCGCGAATACCGCTTCGAGCGACAGGATGATCGCAGCGTGCGAGGCGATCGCATGCTTCTGCGCGACGACCTGCAAGGTGTAGCCGACCGCCACGGCGAACAGGCCGCCGTACAGCAGCGCAGGAGCGGCCAGCCAGACAGCCCCGAGGCTCGTCTCCTCGAACAGCGCGGCAAGAATCAGACTGACCACTGCACAGGTGGCGAACTGCAGGAATGCCAGGCGGATGGCGTCGTGGCGGCTGACGAAGAAGCTCACCAGCAGCACGTGCAATCCCCAGACAAACGCGCCGGCCAGCTGGATCCAGTCACCGGAGGCGACCTGGAAGTTCTCGCCGATGCTCAGCAGCGCCATGCCGCCTACCGCCAGCACGGCCCCGAGCCAGGTACCAAGTCCGGTACGGTTGCCGATGATCAGGCCGAGCAGTGGCACGACGATGACGTAAAGACCGGTGATGAACCCGGAATTGGTCACGCTGGTGAACAGCAGGCCAACCTGCTGCAGATTGATGCCGAGCGTCAGTGCCAGCCCCATCGCCAGCCCGCCGAGCAGCAGCCCACGTTGCATGAAGGGCTCATGGCGAGCGGCGTGGCGCCCCTGATACAGCAGCAGCGGCAGCAATGCGAGTGCGCCGAGCGCGAAGCGCAGCCCGGTAAAAAGGAACGGGCCTATATTGTCCATGCCCACGCGCTGGGCTACGAATGCCGTGCCCCAGATCATGGCGGTAATCAGCATCAGGAAATCGGCACGGAGGGCTTGGCTACGCATGTTTGGGCTCGCTGCAAGTGAGCCGCAAACTTTGCAGCAAAGCATCGTGCTTGACCACTTATTCTGCGGTCGGCATGCTTGCGCCGCTTGAGGTTTTCCGGCAACTCCCGGGATCGACTGAAACAGTTGGTCAAAGCGCCAATAAAAAATACAGGTCTGCCAATGGCTGCTTACGAAATAATCATTGCCGATGATCACCCGTTGTTTCGTAGCGCCTTGCAACAGGCGCTGACCATGGGGCTGGGCGACAACGTTCGTCTGGTCGAGGCGGCGAGCATCGCCGAACTCGAAGCCCTGCTTGACCAAGGCGCCAACTGGGATCTGGTTCTGCTCGACCTGAACATGCCCGGCGCCTACGGCTTTTCCGGTCTGGTGCTGTTGCGCGGACAGTATCCGCACCTACCCGTGGTCATGATCTCGGCGCAGGAAGATGCCGCAGTGGTCTCGCGCTCCCGCGAGTTCGGTGCCAGCGGTTTCATTCCGAAATCCAGTTCGCTGGAAACCATCCAGGAGGCGGTTAGGACCGTGCTCGACGGGGACGTGTGGTGGCCGAGCAACATCCAGGACGTCGGTCATGTCAGCGACGAGGCGAAAGCCGCGAGCGCCGGACTTGCCAGCCTGACACCGCAACAGTTCCGTGTGCTGACCATGGTGTGTGACGGTTTGCTGAACAAGCAGATCGCCTACGAACTCAACGTGTCGGAAGCCACCATCAAGGCGCATGTGACCGCGATCTTCCGCAAGCTAGGTGTGCGCACGCGCACCCAGGCCGCACTGCTGCTGCAGCAGATGGGCTCTATTCCCACCGCCTGACGGCTCATCTTGCCACCGACGCAGTCAGGCGATCGGTGGCAGGATGATTTCATCGCTGCGACGCACTCCGTAAGTCAGCGCCCGACACTGCTCGAGAAACTCGCGCATTGCTGCAGTCTGGTACTTGTGCGAGTGCCAGATGAACGAGAACTGCCGGCTCAGATCCAGTTGCGGCGTGTCCACCGGCACCAGGCTGCCGCGCCGGAATGCATCCCGTAGCGCCAAGCGTGAGATGCAGCTGATCCCCAATCCCGACTCGACTGCGCGCTTGATCGCCTCGGTATGCTCCAGCTCCAGGCGGACGTTGAGGCGGCCCGGTCGGTGGCGCATGGCCTGGTCGAAAGCCAGGCGAGTTCCCGACCCCTGTTCGCGAAGAATCCAGGCCTCACGCGCCAGTTCGTCCAGATCGACGATGCCGCGGCTGGCCAACGGATGCTGCGGAGCGCAGAACACCACCAGTTCGTCTTCGACCCAGGGCTCGACGATCAGGTCGGGATGCTGGCAGGCGCCTTCGATCAGACCCAGATCAAGGTCATGCTGTGCGATCTGCTGCACAATATGCGCCGTATTGTGGACATGCAGTTTTACTCTGCAGTCGGGATGCCGCTGCATGAAGCCGCCGATCAACAAGGTGGCGAGATAATTGCCGATGGTTAGCGTCGCGCCCACCGCTAGCGAACCGAAGCCGCTTTTGCCGTTGAGCAGATCCTCGATGGCGCGCGCCTGGTCAAGCAGGGCCACGGCCTGCGGTAGCAGTTGCTGGCCCAGCGCATTAAGCGCCAGTCGCTTGCCGGCGCGATCGAACAGCAGGCAACCCGACTGCCGCTCAAGCTCCGCCAGCGAAGTACTGGTCGCCGACTGTGACAGCGAGAGGCTTTCGGCGGCGCGAGAGACGCTTTCCAGGCGGGCGATGGCAGAGAAAACCTGCATTTGTCTCAAGGTAAAATGCATATCGATATAACCGATAACCCATATCTTAATTATTTAATTAACGGATAAGCGATCTGTATATAAACTGGCGCTCATCCGCGCAAGACGCACTATCCGTTGTAAACGAGGAACTCGCAGCATGAGCAACCTGAACGTGGAACGTGTCCTCAGTGTGCACCACTGGAACGATACGTTGTTCAGCTTCAAAACCACCCGCAATCCCGGCCTGCGGTTCGAAAACGGGCAGTTCGTCATGATCGGTCTGGAAGTGGGCGGGCGTCCGCTGATGCGCGCCTACAGCATCGCCAGTCCGAACTATGAGGAGCATCTGGAGTTCTTCAGCATCAAGGTGCAGGACGGTCCGCTGACCTCGCGCCTGCAGCACCTGCAGGAAGGCGATCAGCTGATGGTCAGCCGCAAGCCGACCGGGACGCTGGTGCTTGACGACCTGTTGCCGGGCAAGCATCTCTACCTCCTCAGCACCGGCACCGGGTTGGCGCCGTTCATGAGCGTCATCCAGGACCCCGAAACCTACGAGCGTTTCGAGAAGGTCATCCTGGTCCATGGTGTGCGCTACGTGAATGAAGTGGCGTACCGCGAGTTCATCACCGAGCACCTGCCGCAGAACGAGTTCTTCGGCGAGGCGGTGAAGGAAAAGCTCATCTATTACCCGACGGTGACGCGCGAGCCTTTCGAGAATCAGGGGCGACTCACCGATCTGATGCGCAGCGGCAAGCTGTTCAGCGATATCGGTCTGCCGCCGATTAACCCACAGGACGATCGAGCGATGATCTGTGGCAGCCCGAGCATGCTCGAAGAGACCAGCCAGGTGCTGGATAGCTTCGGCCTGAAAGTTTCGCCGCGTATGGGCGATCCGGGCGACTACCTGATCGAGCGCGCTTTCGTCGAGAAGTAATCGCAGAGTTTGCCTTACGGCCAGCGCGCACAACGTTGTGTGCTGGCCAGATGCGAAAGCATGCCGCGGCTACCGATTCGACTTGCTACAGGTAGGCCGCACAGCATTTCTTGAATTTCTGTCCGCTGCCGCAAGGGCAGTTGTCGTTGCGGCCGACCTTGAGCGGTACCGTCGGATCGATGAAATACCAGCGGCCCTCCCGCTGGACGAATGCCGAACGCTCCTGATGACTATGTTCGCCGCTGTGGTCGTGCCAGCGCGCTGTGAAGGTCACCAGTGCATGCTCCGGTTGTCCACCCAGTACGGTGCTCTGTTCGATCTCCAGCCCCAGCCAGGTGCTTTCCAGGCTCCACTGGCGTATGGACTCCAGGTTCAGGAGTGGCTGCTGCACCGGCAGCGTGGTGGCTTGGAGATAATCGATCAGGCCGAGTACATAGGCGCTGTAGCGGGAGCGCATGAGTAGCTCGGCGCTGGGCGCAGGCGTGCCGGCGTGATAGCGGCCACAGCACTGTGCCAGGGTGTTGGCGCTGCCGCAGGGGCATTGTTCGGTTTGCGCTGCCTGCATGTTCATGGTTACCACCAGTATTTGCCGAACATCTGCGGATTCGCCCAAAACTTGGCGTTCAACCAGTCGGGAATCTGTTTGTAGTCCAGCAGGTCATACGTGAATAGCGTGAGGGTCTGCGCATCTCGCTGGAAGCGATCGGCAATCTGCAGACCGAGCGAAAAGAACTCGGTGGTCTGCCAGTCGCTAGCCTCAAGATCGACCAGAACTGCCAGGCGGCTCGCATGGAGATTGCGAATACCGCCCAGCAGCTCACGTCCGCGACGTTTGGGCAGGTGTTCCAGGCAGTCGACGATCAGTGCGAGATCGTAGCGCTGCTGCACGACGGTTGCGTCCGAGAAGGTGCCGTCGATGTGGTCAACCTGGCTGTGCGGGTGGCCCGCCAGATAAGCGTCGAGCGCCGGCGGACGGCTTTGGCCGACCTGCAGAATACGCTCTGGCTGGTACTGCTCGAGCAATGCGGCGAGCGCTTGTTGCGGCGTGCGGGCGTTGGCAATCACGCTAAAAATCCTCGACAAGAGGCGCAAGACTAGCGTGGTCACCGATCGCGGCCTAGTCTCAAAGCAACCGGAGCCGCCTGAGGTCGAGCAGGTGGCGGTTCTGGACGAACCCACAGCGGAGGTTTTATCGATGAGTACCCTACGGACAGCAGTACCCGTGATTGTAATGACCACGTTCCTGGCCGGTTGCGCGGGCGTGCAGAAGCAGGATTGGCCTACCTGTGCCGCGGTTGGTGGCGTCACGGGTGCCGCGCTTGGTGCGATCGAAAGCTCCACCTATGCCGGTTGGGGCGCCGTGATCGGCGGTGGTGTCGCGGCGGCCTATTGCTGGGCGAACGGCACCGAGGAGCAGACGGTCGCGGTGGTTGAAACCGTCGAGCCGATGCCGGCCGAGGAACCGGAGCCCGCAGCCGAGCCGGTGCGCGTCGAGCTTGACGTGAAGTTCGATTTCGACCGCGCGGTCGTCAAACCTGACAGCTACGGCGATATCCAGAATCTCGCGGACTTCATGAAGGAATACGGGCAGACCACCACCGTGCTGGAAGGTCACACCGACTCGGTCGGCACCGACGCCTACAACCAACGGCTTTCCGAGCGTCGCGCCAATGCAGTGCGCGAAGTGCTGGTCAACCAGTACGGCGTGGAGGCTGGTCGGGTGGATGCGGTTGGTTACGGTGAATCGCGCCCGGTAGCGGATAACGCGACCGATGCCGGTCGGGCAATCAACCGTCGGGTGGAAGCGGAAGTCGAAGCGCGTCCCTGACGCCAGCTGTACAACCGAGCCGGGCATTGCCCGGCTTTTTTTTGCGCAACGTGGTGTGCCGGCAGATGCGGCACTCCGTGCTCAGAACTCCGGGCGCGCGGTGGCGATCGCGATGAGCGCCATGCCGAGTAGTAGGTTCAGCCCTACCAATGCTCGAATCTTCCCCAGAACGGCACCGCCGGCCGGCCAATCCTGGCCCTCGATGGCGCGTCGGAGGGCCGGTAGCTGCAGCAGTACTAGCCGCAGAAACAGCGCCAGCATGACCAGATACAAGCCGGTCATCACATGCACGTAGCGAGGGGCGCTGGCCATCGCGCCAAAGCGCAGATGCCACATACCGATGCCGCTGATCGGCAGCACCGCCACCGCGATCCAGACCCATTGCACGAACCGGCGGAACACCTCGGCCCACAGCCGCAGGCGTTCGGGCGCCTGCAACACCGCAACGGCCGCCGGGCGCAGAACCATCCAGGCGAAGAACATACCGCCCACCCACAACACGGCGGCCAATACGTGCAAGGCATAGTGCGAGGCAAATGGGGTCATGGCAAATCTCCGCTGGCGATCGGGGCGACGCGCGTTATCATAGCCGCCCATTTGAAGTACTGAAAATATATACAGCATCAGCGCCCATGCTCAGCACCGAACTCAAGTCCCAGATCCAGGGCGCCTATTCCCGTTTTCTCGAGGCCAAGAGCCTCAAGCCACGTTACGGTCAGCGGTTGATGATCGCCGAGGTAACCAAGGTGTTGGGCGCCATCAAGGCCGATGACGAGGGCCGTCGTGAAGGCGAGCCGGCGGTGGTGGCGGTGGAAGCCGGCACGGGCACTGGCAAGACCGTGGCCTACAGCATTGCGGCGATTCCTACGGCGAAGGCTGCCGGCAAGCGCCTGGTCATCGCCACCGCGACCGTGGCGCTGCAGGAGCAGATCGTCAACAAGGATCTTCCTGATCTGATGCGCAACAGTGGGCTGAATTTCAGCTTCGCCTTGGCCAAGGGGCGCGGGCGTTACCTGTGCCTGTCGAAGCTGGATCTGCTGCTGCAGGAAGGGCACGCGCAGACGGCCACCGCTCAGCTGTTCGAGGAGGAGGGCTTTCGCATCGACGTCGACGAGCGCAGCCAGAAGCTGTTCACCGGCATGATTGAAAAGCTCGCCGGCAACCGCTGGGATGGCGATCGCGACAGCTGGCCCGAAGAACTGGACGATACCGACTGGTCGCGTCTGACCACCGATCACAGCCAGTGCACCGGCCGGCATTGCCCCAACTTCCAGCAATGCGCGTTCTACAAGGCTCGCGAAGGCATGACCAAGGTCGATGTCATCGTCACCAACCACGACATGGTGCTGGCCGACCTGGCGCTCGGCGGCGGTGCGGTGCTGCCCGATCCGCGTGACACGCTGTACGTATTTGACGAAGGGCATCACCTGCCGGACAAGGCGATCGGCCATTTCGCGCATTTCACCCGTCTGCGTTCGACCGGCGAGTGGCTGGGGCAGGTGGAGAAGAATCTGACCAAGCTGCTCGCCCAGCATCCGTTGCCGGGTGAACTCGGCAGGCTGATCGAAGGCGTGCCGGAGCTGGCCCGCGAGCTGCGCAGCCAGCAACAGTTCATGTTCAGCGCCTGCGAGCAACTGGCGGATTTCCGCGCCGGCGAGGATATGGAAGGACGCGAACGGCCGCGCCATCGCTTTGTCGGTGGCGTGGTGCCGGAACACCTGATCGAGCTGGGCGTGGAGTTGAAGAAGGGCTTCTCGCGCCTGACCGACCTGTTCACGCGCATCGCCGAGCTGCTCAAAGAGGCGATGGATGGCGAGACGGGCGGCGGCATCGCCAGTCACCAGGCGGAAGAGTGGTATCCACTGTTTGGCAGTCTGCTGACGCGCGCCCAGGGCAACTGGGAATTGTGGACGGCGTTTACCGTCGAAGACCCGCAGGACAGTCCGCCGATGGCGCGCTGGCTGACGCTCGCCGATGGCGGCGCGTTGTTCGATATCGAGGTCAATGCCAGCCCGATCCTGGCGGCCGAGACGTTGCGGCGCAATCTCTGGAATGTCGCCTACGGTGCCTTGGTGACCTCTGCGACGCTGACGGCGCTCAACAGCTTCGACCGCTACCGCATGCGCGCAGGCCTGCCGCGGTCTGCCGTCACTGCCGTGGTGCCGAGCCCGTTCCATCATGCCGACGCCGGGGTCCTGCGGGTGCCGAACCTGCAGGCCGATCCGCGCGACGCGGCCGCGCACACGGCCGTCATTGTCCGCGAACTGCCGGGGCTGGTGGAGCATTCACGCGGTACGCTGGTGCTGTTCTCCTCGCGCCGGCAGATGCAGGATGTATTCGATGGTCTCGAGCGTGACTGGCGTCGCAGGGTGCTGATCCAGGGCAACCTGTCCAAGCAGGAAACGCTGAACAAGCACCGCAAACGTGTCGATGACGGAGAGTCCAGTGTGCTGTTCGGCCTGGCTAGTTTCGCCGAAGGGGTCGATCTACCCGGTGCCTATTGCGAACATGTGGTGATCGCCAAGATTCCCTTCGCGGTGCCGGACGATCCGGTGGAAGCGGCGCTGGCGGAGTGGATCGAAGCGCGGGGCGGCAACCCGTTCATGGAAATTGCCGTGCCGGATGCTTCGCTGCGACTGGTGCAGGCCTGTGGTCGCCTGCTGCGCACCGAGGCCGACCGCGGCACCATCACCTTGCTCGACCGACGAGTGGTGACACAGCGTTATGGCAAGGCGATTCTCAATGCGTTGCCGCCGTTTCGTCGTGAGATCGACTGATTCTTTCCGACTGATCCGTGCGGTTTTCTTCCGGTGAGGCTGCTGGAACGATGTGCCGATAACATCCGATCACAGGGGGCAGCGTGCAGATACAAGGTTATTTCGATCTTCGTTTCGAGGCGGTGAGAGATGCATTCGCCGCGCTTTTCGAGCATACCCAGACCCGCGGTGCGGCTGTCTGCGTGCAGATTGCCGGCGAGACGGTCGTCGATCTGTGGGCTGGCGTGGCTGACAATGCCGGTGAGCTGCCGTGGCACGGCGATACGCTGGTCAATCTGTTTTCCTGTACCAAGACCTTTACCGCGGTTGCGGCGCTGCAACTGGTCGCCGAGGGCAAGCTGCAGCTCGAGGGGCCGATTGCCGAGGTCTGGCCGGAGTTCGCGGCAAACGGTAAGTCGCGCATTACGCTGCGTCAGCTGCTCTGCCATCGCGCGGGTCTACCTGCCTTGCGCCAGCCTCTGCCGCCCGAGGCACTGTACGACTGGAATGCCATGACCGCCGCATTGGCCGCGGAGCAACCCTGGTGGACGCCCGGCGAGGCCCAGGGCTACGCCGCGATGACCTATGGCTGGTTGGTGGGAGAGGTGATCCGGCGAGTCGATGGGGCGGAGCCGGGAGCCGCCATCGTGGCCAGAACGGCCACTCCGTTGGGGCTGGATTTCCATATAGGCCTCGATGACGAGGAGTTTCAACGCGTCGCTTACCTGACCCGTGCCAAGAACGACTTCGGCGATGCGGCGGCGCAGCGGCTGTTCAAGGTCTTGATGAGTGATCCGGCATCGTTGAGCGCGCGGGCCTTCAACAATCCACCGTCAATCATGAACAGTGGTAACAAGCCCGAGTGGCGGCGCATGGCGCAGCCTGCCGCCAACGGACATGGCAACGCACGCTCTCTGGCAGGCTTCTATTCCGGTCTGCTGCAGGGACGTTTGCTGGATGCGGCCGTGCTCGATGAAATGCGTCGCGAGCACAGTGCCGGCGAAGACCTTACGCTGTTATCCCAGACCCGTTTCGGACTTGGCTGTTGGCTCGATCAGCCGGAGGTCGCCAACGCGACTTTCGCGATGGGCCCGAGGGCTTTCGGCCATCCGGGTGCCGGCGGTAGTATCGGCTTCGCCGACCCGGACAGGGACCTGGCGTTCGGTTTCGTCACCAATACGCTCGGCCCATATGTGCTGATGGACCCCCGCGCGCAGGCCCTGGCGCGAAGCGTGGCGGAATGCATAGGTTAACCGCTCGTCAGTTCTGCATGGCAAGGCTTTGCAGGGCAGGGACTTGCGGCCACAATTTGATCAATCTCTTCAATTATTGCCGGCTGGACTGCCTGGCGAGAATCTGAACTCAAACGTCTGACGGAATCCGCACATGAACATGCTGAAAAGCGCTTCTCTGATTGTCTGCCTGTTGGTGGTCGGCTGCAGCTCCAAGGATGAGAAGCCCACCGAGACTGCGGCTGCGGCGCCTGCCGTGGCGAAGGCCGATACGGCCTGGATGGACGATTACGAGCCGCGTTTGCGCGAGGCGATTAAGGACAGCCGCTTCGAGCTGGAGCGCCGCGACAATCTGCTGGTGATCACTGCGCCGGTCGACTCCTCGTTCAATCCTGATCGTCCCGGCATGCTGTTGCCGGTCACGTTGGGTCCCATCACGCGGGTAGCCAAACTGGTGGAAAAGGACAGCAAGGCCGCCGTGGTCATTCTCGGTCATGCGGATAGCACCGGCTCCGACGCGATCAATCGCACCATCAGCCGCGAGCGAGCAGGCGCGGTGGCCGCCATATTCCGCCTCAGCGGTTTGAAGCACGATCGCCTGCGCATCCGCGGCATGGGGTCGGACAAGCCGCGGGCAGCCAATGACAGCAAGGATGGGCGCGCGCTGAATCGTCGTGTAGAGATGCTGTTGACGCAGCAGGTCAGCTTGCTGGCGACAGTAGCCGAATATAATGACCCGACCGCAACACCAGCGGCTCCGGCCGCGGCCACGCAGGTTGCTGTCGCCAAGACCGCCAAGAGCGAAAAATAGCAGCACAGTAACGGCATCATCAAACGGGCCTTTTCAGGCCCGTTTGCTTTTGCGTTGAATCAAGCGCGCGGCCTGGTTGCAGGGATAAGCTAGGCTCCGGGCGGCTGCGCGATGGCCGCCACCCGTGAGGCGAGTGCGCCGTGCGCTGCCTTCGATCCGGCCCGTTTGACGAAGAAGGAACCCGCGAATGATCCAGTCCCTGGCCGATATGCGCCGCGACTACACCCGTGAAGGACTCAGCGAAGCGAACGCTCCTGACGAACCGTTCAGCCTGTTTCGCCAGTGGTTCGGTGAGGCGATGAAGACCGAGCAGGCGCCGGTCGAGCCCAATGCCATGTCGCTGGCGACCGTGGATGAGGCGGGCCGGCCGCACTGCCGGATTCTGCTGCTCAAGGCGCTGGATGAACGTGGTTTCACGTTCTTCACTAACTACGACAGCGACAAGGGGCAGCAGATGAGTCGGCAGCCTTTTGCCGCGATGACGTTTTTCTGGCCGACGCTGGAGCGCCAGGTGCGTATCGAGGGGCGGGTAGAGAAGGTCAGCGTCGAAGAGTCGGACGCCTACTACCATGTACGGCCACTGGGTAGCCGCCTGGGCGCCTGGGCGTCGCCGCAGAGCCAGGTGATTGCCGATCGCGCAGAGCTGGAACGCCTGCTCGCAGCAACCGAACAACGTTTCCTCGATCAGGCGCCGCATTGTCCGCCGCACTGGGGCGGCTACCGGTTGATACCGGAGCGTATCGAGTTCTGGCAGGGCCGTCCGAGCCGCCTGCATGACCGGCTCGATTACCGCTGCGTAGCCGGTGGCTGGGAGCGTCGGCGACTGGCGCCCTGAAGCGTAAGCCGTTGGCCGGACAGCGAGCGGCGGCCGACTGGGCTTATTGCTGAGCGCGCTGGGTTGGATAGTGCTGGATTTCGCGCTCCAGCCACGCCTGCAGATCCCGCCGCTTGATCTTCTGCGCTTTGGCTTCGCCCAGCCGCCCCAGCAGCCACGCGCGCTTATCGGGATCGCTGCCGGCGATCGAATAGGCCAGGTCGCGTTCGATCCAGCGGCGAAAGCGGATGAACAGCCAGGCGTGGAAAGCCAGGCCGGCGAAGGTGGTGACGGCTATGATGAAATAATCCACGGACATTCTCGTTCGGTTGAATACGATCTGACGGCCCATGCATGCCGCCAAGCAGCGAGAATGCTGCGGCAGGGCCGGTTGGTTGCCAAGCGATTCGTTCGTTTTTCAGGAGAGAACCCATGCGCAAGTCAATTTGTATCGCTTCACTCACTGCCGTAGCTCTCGCGGTCGGCGGCTGCGCGTCCAGCCTGACGGGCGACACCTATTCGCGTGATGAGGCGCGTGCCGTCCAGACTGTTCGCTATGGCACCATCGAGTCGCTGCGACCGGTCAAGATCGAAGGAACCAAGACGCCGATTGGCACCGGTGCTGGCGCCATCGTGGGCGGAGTCGCCGGCAGCGGTGTCGGCGGCGGGCGCGGTAGTGCCGTCGCGGCGGTCATCGGTGCGGTTGCGGGTGGCATGCTCGGCGCGGCGGCGGAGGAGGGCTTCACCCGCACGCAGGGCGTCGAGATCACCGTGCGTGAGGACGACGGCAATATCCGCGCCTATGTGCAGGAAGTCGAGCCGAACCAGGTATTCAGGGTCGGCCAGCGGGTACGCATCCTGAGCGTAAGCGGAACCAGTCGCGTCACACCCTGACGGCGGGACCCTACAAAAGGCGCGGCTTCGCTTTGCGGCGAGGCGGCGCCTTTTTGTTTTTCGTAATACATGGACCCATGACGTTCACTGCGGTGATATGGATAATCGAGCGCATCTATGTATGCGCGCGAGCTGATAGTCAGTTCGCTTAGAAGAAGAAATGCCGTCGAGCCGGACGGCCCAGAGAGTTTCCCATGACGCTTGCGTTGATCATCGCTTTGCCTTTCTTGGGCATTTGTCTGCCGTTGCTGCTGGAGCGCGCCGGCCGCTCGGCGTGCGCCTTCGGAGCCGGCATCGGGCCGTTGGCCGCCCTGGTGCTGCTGCTCTCCGAGCGCTCTGCAGTGTTCGCCGGGAAGGTGCAGATCGTGCAGGTGCCCTGGTTGCCGGAGTTGGGGCTGAATCTGAGTCTGCGTCTGGATGGTCTGGGCTTTCTGTTTGCGCTGCTGATTCTCGGCATCGGCCTGCTGGTCATTCTGTATGCGCGCTACTACTTGGCCAAGCGCGATCCGATGGGGCGCTTCTTCGGCTTCTTCCTGCTGTTCATGGGCTCGATGCTGGGCATCGTGCTGTCGGAAAACCTGCTGCTGATGCTGATGTTCTGGGAGCTGACGAGTCTGTCGTCGTTCCTGTTGATCGGCTACTGGAACCACCGCGCCGACGCCCGCCAGGGCGCACGCATGGCGCTGGCAGTGACGGGCGGCGGCGGTCTGGCGCTGCTCGCCGGGGTGCTGCTGATCGGTCAGGTGGTCGGCAGCTTCGAACTCAGCAGCGTGCTCGATGCAGGCGAGGTGATTCGCAACAGTGCGCTGTATCCGGTGATCCTGGTGCTGGTGCTTTTGGGCGTTTTCACCAAATCGGCACAATTTCCGTTTCACTTCTGGTTACCACAGGCGATGGCGGCGCCGACACCAGTCTCGGCCTTCCTACACTCAGCGACGATGGTGAAGGCCGGGGTGTTCCTGCTTGCCCGCCTGTATCCGGCGTTGGCGTACTCGGATTTGTGGTTCTATCTGGTGAGCATGACCGGCCTTGCGACCCTGCTGGTGGGCGCGGTGATGGCGCTGTTCCAGCACGACCTCAAGGGACTGCTGGCCTATTCCACAATCAGTCACCTGGGTCTGATCACGCTGTTGTTCGGGCTGGATTCGCGGTTGGCAGCGGTGGCGGCGATCTTCCATATCATCAACCACGCGACCTTCAAGGCCTCGCTGTTCATGGCCGCCGGCATCATCGACCATGAAACCGGTACACGGGACATGCGGCGCATCAACGGCATGTGGAAGTACATGCCACATACCGCGATGCTGGCGATGGTGGCGTCGTTGGCGATGGCCGGTGTGCCGTTGCTCAACGGTTTCCTCAGCAAGGAAATGTTCTTCACCGAAACGCTGGACCAGCATTTGCTCGGCAGCTTCTACTGGATCATCCCGGCGCTGGCGACGATTGCCAGCGCCTTCTCGGTGGCTTATTCGCTGCGCTTCATTCATGACGTGTTTTACAACGGCGAGCCGATCGACCTGCCGAAATACCCGCCGCATGAGCCGGCGCGCTACATGAAGATTCCGGTGGAGGTGCTGGTACTGCTCTGCCTGCTGGTGGGCATGCTCCCCGCCTATACAGTGGCGCCACTGCTGGCGTCGGCCGTATCGGCAAGCCTGAACAGCGAAGCGCCGCAGTACAGCCTGGCGATCTGGCACGGATTCAACCTGCCGCTGATGATGAGTTTCCTGGCGCTGGCCGGTGGCGTGCTGATCTATTCGCTGCGCCGCTGGATATTCCGCTGGTACGAGGGGCTGCCGGTGGTCGACTCGCTGGCGGTCTTCGAGCGCGCCATGAGTGCACTCACGGCAGCAGCACGCAAGCTCACCGATGGCCTGGATAACGGCTCGCTGCAGCGTTACCTGGCGCTGATGTTGACCAGTGCGCTGGCGCTGGTGGTGTTCGCGCTGTCGACGCTGGACTCATTCCACGGCAGCGTCGCCATGACCCCGTTCGATGGCGTGACGGTGCTGGGCATGGCGATCCTCGCGCTGGCCTCGCTGCTGACTGTGCTCTTTCACCGTCGCCGGCTGATTTCGCTGATGGTGCTTGGAGTGGTCGGGCTGATGGTGTCTCTGGCATTCGCTCGCTATTCGGCGCCCGATTTGGCGCTGACCCAGCTGTCAGTCGAGGTGGTATCGATCATCCTGCTGATCCTGGCGCTGTTCTTCATGCCTGATCGGACCCCGGCCGAATCCAGCAGTCTGCGTAGCCTGCGCGACCTGCTCCTCGCCGGCGGTTGCGGCACGATGGTCGCTTTGCTGGCGTACGCGGTACTGACCCGTCCATATGAAAGCATCGCGGGCTTTTTCCTGGAGAACAGTGTGTCCGGTGGCGGCGGGACCAACGTAGTCAACGTGATTCTGGTGGACTTCCGCGGCTTCGATACGCTCGGTGAGATCAGTGTGCTGGCAATCGCCGGCGTGGCCATCTATGGCCTGCTGTATGGCCTGCACCTGCCGCATCCGTTGCGTGACTATGGTGGCAGACCGTGGTCGCCGGACAGCCATCCGATGATCCTCGATGTACTGGCGCGGGCTTTGCTGCCGCTGGCCATGCTGATTTCGGTCTTCATCTTCTTGCGCGGGCACAATCTGCCAGGGGGGGGCTTCATCGCCGGACTGATTACCGCCGCGGCGTTGATCCTGCAGTACATCTCACACGGGGTCGCCTGGGCACAGGAGCGTCAGCCGGTGAGCTATCACGCGATCAGTGGCGCTGGGTTGCTGATCGCCGGGCTGACCGGGCTTGGCAGCTGGCTGTTCGGCTATCCGTTCCTGACTTCGGCGTTCGGGCATTTTGATTTGCCGCTGGTGGGCGAATTCGAGCTGGCGACCGCGATGCTGTTCGATCTCGGGGTTTATCTGGTGGTCGTCGGCGCGACGCTGCTGATCCTCTCCAACATCGGCCATGTCGGTCAGGACGAAACGAGCAAGGAGGTGCTCTGATGGAAGCTTTGTTTGCCATCACCCTGGGCGTGATGACCGCCAGTGGCGTTTACCTGCTGTTGCGGGCGCGGATCTTTCCGGTGGTTGTGGGGCTGACGCTGATTTCTTATGCGGTCAACCTGTTCATTTTTTCGATGGGCCGTCTGGCGACCGGAGTGCCCGCAGTCATCGGGCAGAGCGCGGAGTATGGCGACCCGCTGCCACAGGCGCTGGTGCTGACTGCGATCGTCATCGGTTTCGCCATGACCGCGTTCGTGGTGGTACTGGCTTTGCGTGGGCTCGGTGAGCTGCGCACGGATCATGTGGATGGTCAGGAGCCGGGCGAATGAACCATGTGCTGATCCTGCCCATCCTGCTGCCGCTTTTCATGGGCGCGGCGCTGCTGTTTGGCCATCGGCTGGGTAGTTCCAGCAAGCGCCTGCTATCGCTGTTGGCGACCTGGGCGCTGGTGCCGCTTGCGCTCTGGTTGCTGTTGCTTGCCGGTGACGATCAGCTGCGCGTGTATGCGCTGGGTAACTGGCAGCCGCCGTTCGGTATTGTCCTGCTGCTAGATCGCCTGAGCGCGTTGATGCTGCTGGTGACGGCGCTGCTCGCCGGTTTCGCGCTGCTGTACGCCTGTCGTGGCGACGATGAGCGCGGGCCGAATTTCCATGCGCTGTTCCAGTTCCAGCTGCTCGGCATCAACGGCGCCTTTCTCACCGGCGATCTGTTCAACCTGTTCGTGTTCTTCGAGATTCTGCTGATCTCGTCCTATGCGCTGCTGGTGCACGGCCATGGTCCTTCGCGCATTCGCTCGGGCATGCATTACGTGGTGTTGAATCTGCTGGGCTCGTCGTTCTTCCTGTTGGGCGTGAGCATGTTGTACGGCGTGCTGGGTACGCTGAACATGGCGGATCTGGCCTGGCGTACTGCGCTGCTCGATCCGGCGCAGGCACCGCTGGTGGCTGCCGCCGGTTTCCTGCTGCTGGTGGTATTTGCCCTGAAGGCGGCGATCCTGCCGCTGTATTTCTGGTTGCCCCGTGCCTACGCGGCGGCGACGGCTCCGGTGGCGGCGCTCTTCGCGATCATGACGAAGGTCGGGCTATACGCGATCCTGCGGGTGTTCACGCTGATCTACGGCAGCGAGGCCGGCGAGCTGAGCAACCTGGCGCAGGTCTGGCTGTGGCCGTTGTCATTGCTCACGCTGGCGGCGGGCGTCATTGGTGCGCTGGCGGCGCGCAACCTGCAGGTCATGCTGGCCTATCTGGTCGTGGCTTCGGTCGGTACCTTGCTGGCGGGCATGGCGCTGGGTAATGCGAGTGGCATCGCAGCGGCGTTGTACTACCTGCTGCATAGCACGCTGATCGCCGGCGCACTGTTCCTGTTGGCCGATCTGATCGGCCTGCAACGCGGGGCGATTGGCACGGATCTGATCTCCGCTGGACCGCTGCGCCAGCCGCTACTGCTGGGCATGCTGTTCTTTCTCGGGGCAATCTCGGTGGCCGGGCTGCCGCCTTTTTCCGGGTTTCTCGGCAAGCTCATGCTGATGCGCGCGGTGGAGCTGAACAGTCAGGCGGCCTGGCTGTGGTCGGTATTGCTGGTCGGCGGACTGGGCATGCTGATCGCCCTCAGTCGCGCCGGAAGTCTGGTGTTCTGGCGCACCAATGACGAGTGCCCGGCCATTGCCGGTGCGGGGGCCGATCCGATCAGGCTGCTGGCGACCCTGGGCTTGCTCTCCGCCAGCTTGCTGCTGGTCGTGCTCGCGCAGCCGGTGCAGGGCTATCTGCAGGCGACGGCGAGTCAGTTGCTGAATCTGCAGCCCTATCTGCAGACGATTACCGGAGGTGGCGCATGAAGAAGTCACGCTGGCTGCCTCATCCTGCCCTCAGCGTATTGCTCACGCTGCTGTGGCTGATGTTGAACAACACCTTGAGCACCGGTCATGTGGTGCTCGGTGCTGTGCTCGGTTGGGGCCTGCCGCTGCTGCTGCGGTGTTTTCTCATCGAGGTTCCGACGGTGCGCAAACCGTTGCTGCTGTGCCGCTTCATCGCCCTGGTGTTCTACGACATCGTGGTGGCGAATCTGCATGTCGCCAAACTGGTGCTCGGACCGAAGAGCCGGCTCGCCCCGGCGTTCGTCGAGGTGCCGATGGCGATCGAGGATGATTTCGTGCTTGCGGTACTGACCAGCATCATCTCGCTCACCCCGGGCACGGTGTCGGCCGGTCTGAGTCCGGATCACAAGACCCTGCTGTTGCACGCCTTGGACGCGCCGGACGTCGAGGCGCTGGTGCACGAGGTGAAGTCGCGCTACGAGGCGCCGCTGCTGGAGATTTTTGAATGCTCACGTACGTGATACCCATCTGCCTGGCGATCATGTCGCTGGCGGCGATACTCAACCTGGCACGTCTGATCATCGGCCCAGAGATGCCGGATCGGGTGCTGGCGCTTGATACGCTCTACATCAACGCGCTCGCGCTGATCGTGCTGTTCGGCATCTGGCTGGCGTCGGAGCTGTTCTTCGAGGCTGCGCTACTGATCGCGGTGATGGGGTTCATCAGCACGGTCGCAGTAGGCAAGCACCTGCTGCACGGCGACATCATTGACTGAGGATTGCGCATGCCTTTCTGGATCGAGTTGCTGGTAAGCGTTTGCCTGATCGTCGGCAGTCTGTTCGCGCTGGTCGGTGCCATCGGCCTGTACCGTCTGCCGGATTTCTATACCCGCCTGCATGGCCCGACCAAGGCGACCACGCTGGGGGTTGGCGGAATTGTCATTGCGTCGATGATCTTCTTTGGCAGCCGGACCGAGGGGCTGAGTCTGCACGAGTTGCTGATCACCCTGTTTCTCTTCCTCACCGCCCCGGTGAGTGCGCACATGCTGGCCAAGGCGGCAATGCAGCAGAAGCTACCGTTCTTCGAGCGCACGCGCGGCAAGCCCTGGCAGTAAAGCTGTCGCGCAGCGTCAGATGGTGAAGCTGCTCGGCGACGGCTGATGCTCGTTTTCCTGCTGCAGTTGCGCGATCAGCGCCTGCTGCAGCTGCGTGCAGAGCTGTGGGTCCGATAGCGGCTGATTATTGGCGTTGGTGACGAAGAACACGTCCTCGACCCGCTCGCCCAGTGTGGCGATCTTGGCGTTCTGCACCGACAGATCGAAGGCCAGGAACAGCTGCCCGACGCGGGCAAGCAGGCCGGGACGATCCGGCGCGATGATCTCAATGATCGTCTGCGGGCGCTGGGTATCGTTATGGATCGTGACCTGCGGCGGGAAGGCGAAGTGCTTGAGCTGGCGCGGCACGTGGCGCTGGATGATGGTGAGGTACTCGTCGGGATTGCGCACCGTGTCGATCAGGCCCTGGCGAATTTCCTCGATCCGCTCGCGGTTGTCGCCGATCGGCGTGCCGTCGGCGTCCAGCACGATGTAGGTGTCGAGCGTGAACTGGCTGCTCGAGGTGATGATGCGGGCGTCGTGGATGTTCAGGTTGAGCTGGTCCATCGCCGCCACCGTCACGGCGAAGAAATCGTGCTGGTCCGGCGCATAGATGAAGATCTGCGTGCCGCCCTCGAACTCGCGCTGCGTGGTTTCCTTGATCAGCACCAGCGGACCGTTGTCTTCGCCGTGCGCGAGGATCGCCGCGGTATGCCAGGCCACGTCGCTGGCCGAGTGGCGCATGAAATAGTCATCGCCCAGTTGCGCCCACAGCTGCTCAGCCTCGTCGGGGTCGCCGCCGTTGCGCACCAGTTCGTCCAGTGCGGCGCGCTGGGTCTGGCGGATTTGCTCCTCGCGCCCCAGCGGATTCTCCAGGCCGCGCTGCAACGCGCGCTGGGTGGCGGTGTGCAGCTGGCGCAGCAGGCTCGCGCGCCAGGAATTCCAGAGCGTCGGATTGGTCGCGTTGATGTCCGCGACGGTCAGCACGTAGAGATAATCGAGATGCGTCTCGTCGCCTACCTGCTGGGCAAAATCGATGATCACCTGTGGATCGGAAAGGTCCTTGCGCTGGGCGGTCGTGGACATGACCAGGTGATTCTGTACCAGCCAGACGACCAGTCGCGTATCCCAGGCCGGCAGCTTGTGTCGGTTGCAGAACTGCTCGGCATCCACCGCGCCCAGTTCGGAGTGATCGCCGCCGCGGCCCTTGGCTATGTCGTGATAGAGCCCCGCGATATAGATCAGCTCCGGCTTGGGCAGGCGCTCGATCAGCGCGCTGGCCAGCGGATACTTCTCCGCCACGCCCGGCTTGGTCAGCTTGCGCAGGTATTTGATGACGTTGAGCGTGTGGGCGTCGACCGTATAGATGTGGAACAGGTCGTGCTGCATCTGTCCGACGATATGGCCAAATTCCGGGAGGTAGCGGCCGAGAATGCCGTAGCGGTTCATCCGCCGCAGGTTGCGGTGGATGCCTTCCTTGCACTTGAACAGCTCGATGAACAGGCTGGTGTTGCGAATGTCGCTGCGAAAGTCATCGTCGATCAGGTAGCGATGATCGCGTAGCAGGCGGATGGTGTTGGCGCGCACGCCCTGAATCCGCGGATGCTGGGCAAGCAGGACGAAGGTTTCCAGGATCGCAAACGGGGTGCGCTTGAAGACCGCCGGGTCGCGAACTTCGAGGTAGTCGTCACGCACCAGGAAGCGACTATTGAGCTTGGTGCTCGGACCGGAATCGCCTTCCCAGAGGATGACCTCGGCGAAGTGCTGGCCGACCAGATCGCTCAGCTCGGCGACGCTCATCACCACCCGATAGTACTTCTGCATGAAGCGTTCGATGGCCAGCTTGGCGTCGCTGTCCTCGTAGCCGAGCAGGGCGGCGAGTGAGCGCTGGTGATCGAACAGCAGGCGATCCTCCGCACGCCCGGCGAGCATGTGCAGGCCGTAGCGTACCTTCCAGAGAAACTCCTGGGCGGCGGTCAGCAGGCTGAGTTCGCCCTCGGTGAGGAAACCCTGGTCGACCATGGCCTGCAGATCGAGCGTGCCGAATTGCCGACGGGCGATCCAGAGAATCGTCTGGATGTCGCGCAGGCCGCCAGGCGAGCGCTTCACGTTCGGCTCCAGGTTGTATTCGGTATTGTTGTACTTGGAATGCCGCTGGCGCTGCTCGTTACGCTTGGCGAGGAAGAAATCCTTGCTCGGCCACATCACCTCGGGGCGGGTGACTTCCAGCATCTTCCTGCGCAACGGCTCGGGGCCGGCGATGGTGCGGCTTTCCATCAGATTGGTGATGACGGTGAGGTCGGCGCGCGCCTCCTCGGCGCATTCGGCGATCGAGCGCACGCTCTGGCCGACTTCCAGCCCGATGTCCCAGAGCAGCGTCAGAAACCCCTCGATCGACTCACGGAACAATTCGTGGTCGCTATCGTCGAGCAGGATCAGCAGGTCGATGTCGGAGTAGGGGTGCAGCTCGCCGCGACCGTAGCCGCCGACCGCAACCAGCGCGATATCCGCACCCTTATCCCAGTCGAAGCGGCTCCAGGCTGCGCGCAGGATCTGATCGGTGAACCAGGCGCGGTCTTCGATCAGCCGGCGAATCTCCCGGCCATCCCGAAAGCGTTTGTCGAGCACCTCGCGGGCCTGGCGGATGGCTTTCTTGAATGCGGCAATCGGGCTGGCCTTGAGCGCCAGTTCGGCCTGGAACTGGCTGCGATCGAACAGCTCTGGATCAACCTGAGGCATGCGAACCCCCTGATGCCGCAAACGATGGAAAGGTCAGGCCGAGGTGCGCGCGATGGTGTCGTCCCGGCGCAGGGTAAAGATCTCGTAGCCGCTGGCGGTGACCAGAATGGTGTGTTCCCACTGGGCGGAGAGCTTGCGATCCTTGGTGATTGCGGTCCAGCCGTCACCGAGCAGGCGTGTTTCGGCGCGGCCCTGGTTGATCATCGGCTCGATGGTGAAGGTCATGCCTTCCTTGAGTTCCATGCCGGTGCCGGCACGGCCGTAGTGCAGTACCTGCGGCTCCTCGTGGAAGACCTTGCCGATGCCATGCCCGCAGTATTCGCGCACGACGGAGAAGCCGTTCTTTTCGGCGTGTTTCTGGATCGCCTCGCCAATATCGCCCAGGCGAGCACCGGGGCGGACCATTTCGATGCCTATATATAGGCATTCCTGAGTCACCTTACACAGCCGCTGCGCCCATTCCGGTACCTGGCCGACGATGAACATCCGGCTGGTGTCACCGTGGTAGCCATCCTTGATTACGGTGATGTCGATATTGACGATGTCGCCATCCTTCAACGGCTTATCGTTGGGAATTCCGTGGCAGACGACGTGATTCAGCGACGTACAGATCGACTTGGGGAAGCCCTTGTAGTTGAGCGGCGCCGGAATCGCTTGTTGCACGTTGACGATGTAGTCGTGGCAGAGGCGATCCAGTTCATCGGTGGTGACGCCGGCCTTGACATGCTCTTCGATCATTTCCAGTACCTCGGCGGCGAGCCGGCCGGCGATACGCATTTTCTCGATGTCTTCGGGCGTCTTGATGGTGACTGTCATGGGAACTCTCGGGCACGAAAGGAAAGGGCGGTATGGTAGCAGCTTGAGGCGGCAAGCCTGAAGCCGGGCGCTTGCTGTGGTCGACCCGAGCCGCGCATCAAGTGTTAGCCTGTAGCCTGTGCAGGTTTTCTATGCTATAAAACGCGCCGCTCAGCGGGGACCTCCCCGTTGCGCCTGAACCCACACACGCGTCGACACGGTATCCTGGGTGCTCGAAAGAGTTGGATATCGGGGCGCGTGGAGGCCTAACCCGACTTATTCGAGGACGTATCATGTCTCAAGTCACCATGCGCGATATGCTGAAGGCCGGTGTGCACTTCGGCCACCAGACCCGTTACTGGAACCCGAAAATGGACAAGTACATTTTCGGCGCGCGCAACAAGATCCACATCATCAACCTGGAAAAGACTCTGCCGATGTTCAACGACGCTCTGCGTTTCGTTGAAAAGCTGGCAGCTGGCAAGAACAAGATTCTGTTCGTCGGTACCAAGCGTTCCGCTGGCAAGATCGTCCGCGAAGAAGCCGCTCGTTGTGGCTCGCCGTATGTCGATCATCGTTGGCTGGGCGGCATGCTGACCAACTACAAGACCATCCGCGCCTCGATCAAGCGCCTGCGTGAGCTGGAAGTTCAGTCCCAGGACGGCACCTTCGACAAGCTGACCAAGAAAGAAGCCCTGATGCGCACCCGCGACCTCGAGAAGCTCGAGCGCAGCCTGGGCGGTATCAAGGACATGGGCGGTTTGCCGGATGCGATGTTCGTCATTGACGTCGACCACGAGCGCATCGCCATCTCCGAAGCCAACAAGCTGGGCATTCCGGTCATCGGCATCGTCGATACCAACAGCAGTCCGGAAGGCGTTGACTACATTATCCCCGGTAATGATGACGCCATCCGCGCCGTGCAACTCTATCTGGGCTCGATGGCTGACGCTGTCCTGCGCGGTCGCCAGAATGCTGGTGCCGGTGCCGATGAGTTCGTCGAGGAAGTCGCTTCCGAAGCCGCTCAAGGCTGAGAGTGACGCTCTAGCGTGACACCCGATGGACAAAAAGGGGGCTAGGCCCCCTTTTTGCCACTTCCGAATTGATCGTCCGCGCTGTCGGGCGAATGGTTAGAAACCAATCGAGAGGATTCCGAACATGGCAGAAATCACTGCGGCGATGGTCAAAGAACTGCGCGAGCGCACCGGCCAGGGCATGATGGAATGCAAGAAGGCGCTGGTCGCTGCTGGCGGTGACATCGAGAAGGCCATCGACGACATGCGCGCTTCCGGCGCCATCAAGGCGGCCAAGAAGTCCGGCAACATCGCGGCCGAAGGCGCCATCGCTGTTCGCGTTGAAGGCGGTCGTGGCCTGATCATCGAAGTCAACTCGCAGACCGACTTCCTGGCCCTGCAGGACGACTTCAAAGCGTTCGTCAAGGACAGCCTGGACGAAGCTTTCGAGCAGAAGCTGACTGAAGCCGCTCCGCTGATCGCTTCGCGCGAATCCGCTCGCGAGGCGCTGGTTGCCAAGTGTGGCGAGAACGTCAACATTCGTCGTCTGACTGCGGTCGAAGGCGAAGTGGTGGGAGCTTACCTGCACGGCCATCGTATCGGTGTGCTGGTCACTCTGAAGGGCGGCGACGCTGAGTTGGCCAAGGACATCGCCATGCATGTGGCGGCCAGCAATCCGGCTGTTCTGAGCCCGGCGGACGTTTCCGAGGAGCTGATCGCCAAGGAGAAGGAAATCTTCCTGCAGCTCAACGCCGATAAGATCGCCGGCAAGCCGGAGAACATCGTCGAGAACATGATCAAGGGCCGTATCAACAAGTTCCTGGCTGAAGCCAGCCTGGTTGAGCAGCCTTTCGTCAAGGATCCGGAAGTCAAGGTCGGCGATCTGGCCAAGAAAGCCGGCGCACAGATCGTTTCCTTCGTTCGCTACGAAGTGGGTGAAGGCATCGAGAAGGCTGAAGTCGACTTCGCTGCGGAAGTGGCCGCTCAGGTCGCAGCCAGCAAGCAGTAATACCTCGGTTCCGCTGTCCCCGAAGAGGCTGCCCGCTTACGCGCGCGGCCTCTTTTTCAGAGAAGCGCACAAATTGTATTTACGCTTTATGCTCGCCGCCGGGCACCAAACTGCTCACGCAGTGTCCTAGCGCAGATATTTTTTGTCTGGCCAATCAATCTAGTCATTTGAACGCCGCAGGAGACACATGCCAATGGCTCAGCAGATGAGTTCACGCAATCCTCGCTACAAGCGCATTTTGCTCAAACTGAGCGGCGAGGCCCTGATGGGGTCCGAAGACTTCGGCATCGATCCCAAGGTGCTGGATCGTATGGCGCTGGAAGTCGGCCAGCTGGTCGGCATCGGTGTGGAGGTCGGCCTGGTCATCGGTGGGGGCAACCTGTTCCGCGGTGCCGCGCTTTCCGCTGCGGGCATGGATCGCGTCACTGGCGACCACATGGGCATGCTGGCAACGGTTATGAACGCGCTGGCGATGCGTGATGCGCTGGAGCGTTCGAATATCCCGGCATTGGTGATGTCTGCGATTTCCATGGTTGGTGTGACCGATCATTACGACCGGCGCAAGGCGATGCGCCATCTCAAGTCTGGCGAGGTCGTGATTTTCTCGGCTGGCACCGGCAATCCGTTCTTTACCACCGATTCGGCAGCCTGCCTGCGCGCCATCGAGATCCAGGCGGATGTCGTGCTGAAGGCGACCAAAGTGGACGGCGTCTATACAGCCGATCCATTCAAGGATCCAAACGCCGAGAAATTTGCGCAATTGACCTATGATGACGTGCTTGACCGCAAGCTGGGTGTCATGGACCTCACAGCCATCTGCCTGTGCCGCGACCACAACATGCCGCTGCGCGTCTTCAATATGAACAAGCCTGGGGCCCTGCTGAACATTGTGCTCGGTGGCGCCGAAGGAACCCTGATCGAGGAATCGAACGAATGATCAACGAGATCAAGCAAGACGCGCAGGAGCGCATGAAGAAGACTCTGGAATCGCTGGATAACGCGTTTTCCAAGATTCGTACCGGCCGAGCGCACCCAAGCATTCTCGACAGTGTCATGGTGTCCTACTACGGCGCCGATACGCCGCTGCGCCAGGTTGCCAACGTGATCGCCGAGGATTCGCGTACGCTTGCTCTGACCGTGTTCGACAAGAGCATGATCCAGGCGGTCGAGAAGGCGATCATGACCTCCGATCTCGGGCTTAACCCGGCAACCGCCGGTACCACCATTCGCGTACCGATGCCGGCGCTTACCGAAGAGACCCGCAAGGGCTTCACCAAGCAGGCTCGCGCCGAAGCGGAGAATGCCCGCGTCGCCGTGCGCAACATTCGCCGGGATGCTCTGGCGCAGCTCAAGGAGTTGGTGAAAGAGAAGGAAATCAGCGAAGACGACGAGCGCCGCGGGCAGGATGATGTCCAGAAGCTCACCGACAAGTTCGTTGCAGAGATCGACAAGGCGCTGGAAAGCAAGGAAGCCGATCTGATGGCGGTCTAATCGCCATCCTCGATCTCTAGCCGGCACAATGGACGAAACCGCTGCCGGACGCGGCAGTCCAATCGATGCATTTGGCCGGCTTTTGCTGCGCCTCTCATCGTTCGAAGCGTGTTTCAGCGCAAGTAGAGTTGTTTGATGGAAAAGGTCAGGCAGATCGCTGGGCGGAATATTCCCCGTCACGTGGCGATCATCATGGATGGCAATAACCGCTGGGCAAAGAGGCGCTTGTTGCCGGGTGTGGCTGGGCACAAGGCGGGTGTCGATGCGGTGCGCGCGGTCATCGAGGTGTGTGCCGAGTCCGGCGTGGAGGTGCTGACCCTGTTCGCCTTCTCCAGCGAAAACTGGCAGCGTCCCGCCGACGAGGTCGGTGCGCTGATGGAGCTGTTTCTCAGGGCGCTGCGCCGAGAAGCGCGCAAGCTGAACGACAATGGTATCCGCCTGCGGATTATTGGCGACCGCTCGCGATTTCACCCCGAATTGCAGGCGGCGATGCTCGAGGCCGAAGCGATTACCGCGCACAACCATCGTTTCATCCTGCAGGTCGCGGCCAACTATGGCGGGCAATGGGACATTCTCCAGGCCACCCGTCACCTGGCGGCTGAGGCTCAGGCCGGACGCTTGAATCCCGATGAGATCACGCCTGCTCTGTTTCAGGGCTATCTCGCTACGGGCGATCTGCCGCCACCTGACTTGTGCATCCGTACCGGTGGCGAGCGACGCATCAGTAATTTCCTCCTGTGGCAGCTGGCTTACGCGGAGCTCTATTTCTCCGATCTGTTCTGGCCTGACTTCAAGCATCAGGCGATGCGTCGCGCCCTGGTCGATTTTGCCTCGCGTCAGCGTCGCTTCGGCAAGACCGGCGAACAAGTAGAAAACGAGGTTAGAGCCGAATGCTGAAGCAGCGGATCATCACGGCAGCGCTATTGTTGCCGGTCGCCATCGTGGGATTTTTTTACCTCGAAGGCATCGCCTTCGCCCTGTTCATTGGTCTGGTCGTGACACTGGCCGCCTGGGAGTGGGCGCATCTCGCGGGCTTCAATGCGCAGCCGGTACGCATTGCCTACGCCGTTCTGGTCGCACTGCTGCTGTCGGTGCTTTATCAGCTTCCAGCGCTGGCACCCTGGTTGATGCTTGCGGCGGTGCTCTGGTGGATTGCGGCAACCGCGCTTGTGGTCGGCTACCCGCAGAGCCGGCGCTTCTGGGGCGGAGCCCCGGGCAGTCTGCTGATCGGTTTGCTGATTCTGCTGCCGGCTTGGCAGGCGCTCCAGATACTCAAGCAATGGCCGTCTGGCAACTGGCTGATCATCGCGGTGATGGTTCTGGTCTGGGCGGCGGATATCGGTGCGTATTTTTCCGGCAAGGCATTCGGTCGGCGAAAGCTGGCGCCCGCCGTCAGTCCGGGTAAGAGCTGGGAAGGTCTCATCGGCGGCCTGCTGGCCAGCCTGGCCATCACGCTGGCGGTTGGGCTAAATCGCGGCTGGAGCGCGCGCGAGTTGGTGCTGGCCCTGCTGGGCGCAGCGTTGGTGGTGGGTGTCTCGGTAATTGGAGACCTGACCGAAAGCATGTTCAAGCGTAGTGCCGGAATCAAGGATAGCAGTCAGCTCCTGCCGGGCCACGGCGGGGTGATGGATCGCATCGACAGCCTCACTGCGGCGATTCCCCTGTTTGCAGTGCTGCTCTGGCTGGCGGGATGGGGGGCATGGTGACGCGACCGCTGCTCGTTACGTTGCTGGGCGCTACCGGCTCGATCGGTCTCAGCACACTCGATGTGGTGGCGCGCCATCCACAGCGCTACCAGGTCTTCGCCCTGACAGCATTTACGCGGATGGCTGATTTGCACAAGCTGTGCTTGTTGCATCGGCCACGCTATGCCGTGGTGGCGGAGGAAGCTCAGGCGCGTGTCCTGCAATCTGAGTTGGCGCGCGATGGCGTGTCCACGCGGGTTTTGGTGGGCGAAGGCGGTTTGTGCGAGGTGGCGGCTCATCCGGAAACGGATCTCGTGATGGCTGCGATTGTTGGTGCCGCCGGCCTGCGTCCCACCTTGTCTGCCGTGCAGGCTGGCAAGCGCGTCCTGCTTGCCAACAAGGAAGCGCTGGTAATGTCCGGCGGCCTGTTCATGCAGGCGCTGCGTGACAGCGGAGCGGTGTTGTTGCCCATCGACAGCGAGCACAATGCGATCTTTCAGTGCCTGCCGCGCGATTATGCGCGCGGTATGGCTGAGGTCGGTGTGCGGCGCATTCTGCTGACCGCGTCCGGCGGTCCTTTCCGCGAACTGCCGGCAGCCGCTCTCGCCAGCGTTACGCCTGAACAGGCTTGCGCGCATCCGAACTGGTCCATGGGGCGCAAGATATCGGTCGACTCCGCCAGCATGATGAATAAAGGGCTCGAACTGATCGAGGCGTGCTGGCTGTTCGATGCCCGGCCGGATCAGGTCGAAGTGGTAGTACACCCGCAAAGCGTGATTCATTCGATGGTCGACTACGTCGACGGTTCGGTGCTCGCCCAGTTGGGTAATCCCGATATGCGTACGCCCATCGCCCATGCGCTGGCCTGGCCCGAGCGCATGGACTCTGGCGTGTCCGCGCTCGATCTGCTGCGCATCGGTCGGCTTGATTTCCAGGCTCCGGATGAACAGCGCTTTCCTTGTCTGCGCCTTGCCCGGCAAGCCGCGGAGGCGGGCGGTACCAGCCCGGCGGTGCTCAATGCGGCCAACGAAGTGGCAGTCGACGCGTTTCTCGATCGGCGGATTCGTTTCACTGAAATCGCAGGTATTATCGGTGATGTACTGGATCGCGAGGCATCGGTTCCGGCTCGCTGCCTTGAGGACGTACTGACGGCAGATCGGCAGGCCCGGGCTCTCGCCGGTTCCTGGCTCGATCGTCACGGGCGTTAGCCTGGAGGATTCGATGGGCACGCTTTATATGATTGTCGGCACTCTGGTCGCGCTGGGTGTGCTGGTCACGTTTCACGAGTTCGGACATTTCTGGGTGGCGCGGCGCTGCGGCGTCAAGGTCCTGCGCTTTTCGGTCGGCTTCGGGAAGCCGCTACTGCGTTGGTCCGATCGTCACGGCACCGAGTTCGTGATTGCGGCAATTCCCTTGGGCGGCTACGTCAAGATGCTCGACGAGCGAGAGGCTGACGTGCCGGGGGCGTTGCTCGGCGGTGCGTTCAATCGCAAGTCTGTGCGCCAGCGCTTTGCTATCGTTTCGGCCGGACCTCTGGCCAATTTTCTACTCGCTCTGGCGTTTTTCTGGCTGCTGGCGATGCTCGGCAGTGAGCAGGTGAGGCCCGTCATTGGCGCGGTCGAGGCGGGCAGCCTCGCCGAACAGGCCGGGCTGGCGGCAGATGAGGAGATCCTGGCCGTCAACGGGAAGCGGGTGACGGGCTGGGGAGAGGTCAATCTGCAGTTGGTTCGACGTCTCGGTGAAAGCGGCAGGCTGGATCTGACGGTGCGCGAGCTGGGCGCTTCGCAGGAGCAGCACCGCCAGATTGTGCTGCATGAGTGGCTGAAGGGCGTCGAGGAGCCGGACCCGATCGGTGCGCTCGGAATTCGTCCGTGGCGTCCTCAGGTGGCCCCTGTAATCGCGCAGCTTGACCCCGAGGGGCCGGCACGATCGGCTGGCGTCGTTCTCGGCGATCGTCTGCTGAGCCTGAATGGCCAGTCGTTGGCGGACTGGCAGCAGGTTATCGACCAGGTCGGGAGCCTGCCAGGTCAACCGGTTCGCTTGGTTGTTGAGCGGGAAGGGCGACAAGAGGAAATCGCATTGACCCTTGGTGTCCGCGGTGAGGGGGCATTTGCTCGGGGGTATCTTGGCGCGGGTGTCGCTGCGGGCGAGTGGCCCGCCGAAATGCTGCGTGAGGTTAGCTTCGGCCCGCTCGAGGCGATGGTCGAAGGGGGTAGGCGAACCTGGGCGATGAGCCTTCTGACGCTCGATTCGCTGAAGAAAATGCTGCTCGGAGAGCTGTCGGTAAAAAACTTGAGCGGCCCGATAACCATTGCTAAAGTGGCGGGCGCTTCTGCCCAGTCGGGTCTGGGGGATTTTCTGAATTTCCTCGCCTATTTGAGCATTAGTCTGGGGGTTCTCAATCTTCTGCCTATCCCGGTACTCGACGGTGGCCATTTGCTCTTCTATTTGGTCGAGTGGGTTCGAGGCCGGCCTTTGTCGGATCGAGTCCAGGGGTGGGGGATGCAGATCGGTATCACACTGGTCGTCGGAGTGATGCTGCTGGCGCTGGTCAACGATATCGGCCGTCTGTGACGCGGGCTTCTTAATGTCGTTGCGCCAAACGCGAGTTCATTTTTTCAGGTTTAATAAGAAAGGACTTCATGAAACGTCTGCTGCTACCTGCGGTAATTTCCGCGTTGATGATCGCCGAAGTTCACGCTGAGTCCTTCACCATCTCCGATATCCGGGTCAACGGTTTGCAGCGGGTTTCCGCCGGTAGTGTATTCGGTGCGCTGCCGCTGAACGTAGGTGATGCCGCCGATGACGGACGCCTGGTCGAGGCCACTCGCGCATTATTCAAGACTGGCTTCTTTCAAGACATCCAGCTTGGCCGCGAAGGTAACGTGCTGGTAGTCAGTGTGGTCGAGCGTCCATCGATCTCGGCCATCGAAATCGAAGGCAACAAGGCCATCAAGACCGAGGACCTGCTTGCCGGTCTGCAGCAGTCGGGCCTTGCCGAAGGCGAAATCTTCCAGCGTGCCACCCTCGAAGGTGTGCGCAACGAGCTGCAGCGCCAGTACGTCGCACAAGGCCGCTATTCGGCCACCATCGACACCGAGGTGGTCGCGCAACCACGCAATCGCGTGGCCCTCAAGATCAAGATCAATGAAGGCTCGGTCGCGGCCATCAAGCACATCAACGTGGTCGGCAATACGGTTTTTCCTGAAGAGGACCTGATCGACCTGTTCGAGCTGAAGACCACCAACTGGTTGTCCTTCTTCCGTAACGATGACAAGTACGCCCGCGAAAAACTTTCAGGCGACCTCGAACGGTTGCGCTCCTATTACCTGGATCGCGGCTACATCAACATGGATATCACCTCTACCCAGGTATCCATCACCCCTGACAAGAAGGATGTCTACGTCACGGTGAACATCGCCGAAGGCGAGCGTTATACCGTGCGCGAAGTCAAACTCAGCGGTGATCTTAAGGTGCCCCAGCAGGAGGTAGAGGCACTGCTGCTGGCCAAAGAAGGACAAGTCTTCTCGCGCAAGGTAATGACCACCACGTCTGAGCTGATTACTCGTCGTCTGGGCAACGAGGGCTACACCTTCGCCAACGTCAACGGCGTGCCGCAGGCTCATGACGAGGATAATACCGTTTCGATCACCTTCGTGGTCGATCCAGGTAATCGTGCCTACGTCAATCGCGTCAATTTCCGTGGCAATACCAAGACCGAGGACGAAGTACTGCGGCGCGAGATGCGGCAGATGGAAGGTGGCTGGGCATCGACCTATCTGATTGATCAGTCCAAAACCCGTCTGGAGCGTCTTGGCTTCTTCAAGGAAGTCAACGTCGAGACTCCGCAGGTGCCGGGCACCGAGGATCAGATCGACGTCAACTACAGCGTCGAAGAGCAGCCGTCCGGCTCGATCATGGCCAGTGTTGGTTTCGCTCAGAACGCCGGCCTGATCCTGGGTGGTTCGATCAGTCAGAACAACTTCCTAGGCACCGGTAACCGGGTATCGCTGGGGCTGACGCGCAGCGAGTATCAGTCGCGCTACAACTTCGGCTTCGTCGATCCCTACTGGACCGAAGACGGTGTCAGCCTAGGCTACAACGCTTTTTATCGCACCACTGACTACGACGAGCTGGATTACGACGTTTCCAGCTATTCCGTCGATAGCTTGGGTGGCGGTGTGAATATCGGCTACCCGATCAGTGAAACGGCGCGCCTGTCATTCGGTTTGTCGGTGCAGCAGGACGATCTGGACACTGGTCGCTACACGGTCGATGAAATCTACGACTTCATGGACGAAGAGGGCGATAGCTTCCTCAACTTCAAGGGATCGATAGGCTGGTCTGAGTCGACACTCAACCGCGGTGTGCTGGCCACGCGCGGCCACTCGCAGAGTCTGGTTTTCGAAACGACGTTGCCGGGTAGCGATCTGTCGTTCTACAAGCTCGACTACAACGGCCAGCTGTTCGTGCCGATGAGCAAGGACTACACCCTGCGCATGCACACCCGTCTGGGTTACGGTGACGCCTACGGCTCGACATCGCGGCTGCCGTTCTACGAGCACTATTATGCGGGTGGCTTCAACTCCGTGCGCGGCTTCGAGGACAGCAGTCTGGGGCCACGCAGCACGCCAAGCCGGGCGTATGATTCTTCTGGGAATCTGTTGCCAGAAGGCGCCTGTGACTCCTCGGGGCGTTGCACCGATGATCAGGATCCGCTGCCCTTCGGCGGCAACGTGCTCGTCCAGGGCGGTCTGGAAGTGCTGTTCCCGATGCCGTTCGTCAAGGATCAGCGTTCGCTGCGCACCTCCGTGTTCTGGGACGTCGGTAACGTCTTCGATACCAACTGTCCTTCCGGCTCGGAAGACTGCAGCGACATCGACTTCGGCGACATGGCCAGCTCGGTGGGCGTCGGCCTGACCTGGATCACGGCGATGGGGCCGCTGAGCTTCAGTCTGGCGATGCCGGTGATGAAGCCGGACGATGCCGATACCCAAGTCTTCCAGTTCTCGCTGGGGCAAACATTCTAACGCTGCAGCGTCGCGCTTCAGTGCCTTTTCAGGAGTGGTGTATACCGTGCGTAAGTTGACTCAGTTGTTCCTCGTCGTCGCAGCCCTGGTTGCGACTCCGGCCTTCGCCGAGATGAAGATCGCGGTGATGAACTATCAGATGGCCCTGCTTGAATCCGATGCCGCCAAGCGTTACGCCGTGGATGCCGAGAAGAAGTTCGGTCCCCAGTTGAACAAGCTCAAGACCCTGGAGAGCGATGCCAAACGCATCCAGGATCGTCTGGTCAAGGATGGCGACAAGATGCAGCAGGCGGAGCGCGAGCGTCTGGAGCTGGAGTTCAAGCAGAAGGCTCGCGACTTCCAGTTCCAGTCCAAGGAGCTGAACGAGGCCAAGGCTGTTGCCGATCGGGACATGCTCAAGCAACTGAAGCCGAAGCTTGATCAGGCTGTGGAAGAGGTCATCAAGAAAGGTAATTACGATCTGGTGTTCGAGCGTGGCGCGGTGGTCGATGTCAAACCGCAGTTCGACATCACCCGCCAGGTCATCGAGCGCATGAACCAGCTGCGCTGATCATGTCTTCTATCGTGTATACGCTCGGCCAGCTGGCCGAGCTGCTGGGCGCCACCCTACGTGGCGATGCGTCTCGGCCGATCCACGGTTTGGCGACGCTTCAGGACGCGGGGCCGCAGCATCTCACCTTTCTGGCCAATGCCCAGTATCGCAAGTTCCTTGAAGATACCTGTGCCGGCGCGGTGCTGCTGACGCCCGGGGATGCCGCCGGCTATAGCGGCGCGGCATTAGTCATCGAAAACCCCTATCTGGCCTACGCCCGCGCCTCGCATCTGTTCGAGACGCGACCGGCGGTTGTGGCCGGTATTCATCCGAGCGCGATCATCGCAGCTGACGCTCAGGTCGATCCTTCGGCCTGCATCGGTGCCTATGCGGTAATCGAGGCGGGCGCCTGGATCGGCCCTGATGTGGTGATCGGTGCCCAGTGTTTCATCGGTGCACGCTGCCGCATCGACGAGGGTGGGCGGTTGGCGCCGCGTGTCACGCTGTACCACGATGTCAGGATCGGCAAGCGGGTGGTCATTCAGTCCGGCGCGGTGATAGGCGGCGAGGGCTTCGGCTTCGCCAACGAGAAGGGCGTGTGGCAAAAGATCGCTCAGATTGGCGGCGTTACCATTGGTGATGACGTGGAGATCGGCTCCAATACCACCATCGATCGCGGAGCGTTATCCGATACGCTGATCGGCAACGGCGTCAAGCTGGATAACCAGATCATGATCGCGCACAACGTGCAGATCGGAGACAACACCGCGATGGCGGGCTGCGCGGGTATCTCCGGCAGCACCAAGATTGGCCGCAACTGCATGATCGCGGGCGGTGTCGGCATGGTTGGACACATTGAAGTCTGCGATAACGTCTTCGTGACCGGGATGACGATGGTGACGCGTTCGATCACCGAACCGGGCAGCTATTCGTCCGGTACGGCGATGCAAACGGCAGCCGAATGGCGCAAGAGTGCGGCGCGTATTCGCCACCTCGATGATATGGCGCGTCGTCTGCAGCAGTTGGAAAAGCGCCTCGCCGCCGTGACCCCGGATGGGGATACGGCTTCTGATGCCTGAGCTATCTCTCTGATCGCCGTCTTTTTTCAAGGGTAGTGCCTGCCTGCGCCGGCGGTGCGGGCGATGGCGGCTCCCATACTCATTTACGGGCTTTTTGCTGACATGATGGATATCAACGAGATTCGCGAATACCTGCCTCACCGCTACCCGTTTCTGCTGGTAGACCGTGTGGTCGAGCTGGACACGGACGCCAAGCGCATTCGCGCATACAAGAACGTGACCATCAACGAGCCGTTCTTCAATGGCCACTTCCCGCAGCATCCGATCATGCCGGGCGTGCTGATCATCGAGGCGATGGCGCAGGCCGCTGGTCTGCTGGGCTTCAAGATGATGGGGGCGACGCCTTCGGATGGGACCTTGTACTACTTCGTCGGTTCCGACAAGCTGCGCTTTCGCCAGCCGGTGCTGCCGGGCGACCAGCTGGTACTCGAGGCGAAGTTCCTCGGGGTCAAGCGTGGCATCTGGAAGTTCGAGTGCCAGGCCAGCGTCGATGGCAAGGCGGTTTGCTCGGCAGAAATCATCTGTGCGGAACGCGAACTATGACTTTGATCGACCCTCGCGCCATCGTCGATCCCACGGCCAGACTGGCGGATGACGTCCAGGTCGGACCGTGGTCGATCATCGGGCCGAATGTCGAAATTGGTGAGGGAACGGTGATCGCGTCGCACGTGGTCATCAAGGGGCCGACCGTGATCGGCCGGCACAACCGGATCTTCCAGTTTTCCTCGGTCGGCGAGGACACGCCGGATCTCAAGTACAAGGGTGAGCCGACTCGGCTGGTGATCGGCGATCACAACGTGATCCGCGAAGGCGTGACGATCCATCGTGGCACCGTACAGGATCGTTCCGAGACCACGCTCGGTGATCACAACCTGATCATGGCCTACGCGCACATCGGCCACGACAGCGTGATCGGCAATCACTGCATCCTGGTCAACAACACGGCCCTGGCGGGCCACGTTCACGTTGGTGACTGGGCCATCCTCTCTGGCTACACCTTGGTGCATCAGTTCTGCCATATCGGCGCGCACAGCTTTTCCGGCATGGGAACCGCCATTGGTAAGGACGTGCCGGCGTTCGTCACCGTGTTCGGCAACCCCGCCGAGGCACGCAGCATGAATTTCGAGGGCATGCGCCGGCGTGGCTTCAGCGATGAAGCCATTCATGCGCTGCGCTGTGCTTACAAGGTTGTTTACCGCAAGGGACTGACTGTCGAGGCGGCGCTGGCGGAGCTGGCGGAGGACGCCCAGACATTCGCGGAGGTGGCGATGTTCCGTGACTCCATCCAGGCCTCGACCCGCGGTATTACCCGCTGATATGCGCGCGCCGCTGAAGGTTGCGCTGGTAGCCGGTGAATCGTCCGGCGACATTCTCGGCGCCGGATTGATGCAGGCGCTCAAGGCGCGCCATCCCGATGTGCAGTTCATCGGTGTCGGTGGCGCGCGGATGGAAGCCGAAGGCCTGAGGTCGTACTTCCCGCTTGAGCGTCTGGCGGTAATGGGACTCGTTGAGGTGCTGGGGCGGCTTCCCGAGTTGCTGGCGCGACGCCGGCAGCTGTTGCGCGATCTGCTCGAGGCGCGGCCGGATGTGTTCATCGGTATCGATGCGCCGGACTTCAATCTGGATCTCGAACTCAGGCTGCGCCGTGCGGGTATCCGCACCGTTCACTACGTTAGCCCCTCGGTGTGGGCCTGGCGGCAGAAGCGGGTCTTCAAGATTCGCGATGCCTGCGACCTCATGCTGACGTTGTTTCCATTCGAAGCGAAGTTTTATGAGGAACACCGGGTTCCGGTGCGCTTCGTCGGGCATCCGCTGGCCGACACGATTCCGCTGCAAACCGAGCGTGAACCAGCGCGCCAGGCCCTCGGTCTGCCCGCGCAGGGAATGGTTGTTGCCTTGCTGCCGGGAAGCCGGGGCGGCGAAGTGGCGCGTCTCGGCGAGTTGTTCCTGGCTGCGGCCGAGCGCCTGCGTGCGATGCGGCCAGGCGTGCATTTTGTGCTGCCATGCGCCAGCCCTGAGCGTCGTACGCAACTGGAGGCCATGTTGGCCGGGCGCGACCTGCCGCTGACCCTGGTGGATGGGCGCTCTCACGAAGCGCTGGCAGCGTGCGATGCTGTGCTGATCGCTTCGGGTACGGCAACGCTGGAGGCCTTGCTGTTCAAACGGCCAATGGTCGTCGCCTACAGTGTTGCACCGTTGACTTTCCGCATTCTCAAACGCTTGGTGAGAAGCCCGTACGTGGCCTTGCCTAATCTGCTGGCGCAGCGCCTGTTGGTACCTGAGCTACTGCAGGAGGCAGCGACCCCCGAGGCGCTGGCCCAGGCGCTGTCGCCGCTGCTCGACAACGGTGATGTGCAGACCGAGGACTTTGACCGAATCCACCGCACCCTGCGCTGCGAGGCCTCCAGCCAGGCGGCGGACGCGGTGCTTGGCCTGATCGGGCAAGGCTGATGCAGTTAGGGCTCGATTTCGATCTGGTGCAGGAGCTGGTCGCTGGCGTGGACGAAGTCGGCCGTGGTCCACTGTGCGGTCCGGTGGTCACGGCGGCGGTGATTCTCGATCCGTTGCGACCGATTCAGGGGCTCAATGATTCGAAGAAACTCAGCGAAGCCCGGCGTGAGGTGCTGTTCGACGAGATTCAGGAAAAGGCGCTGGCATGGTGCATCGCTCGCGCCGAGGTGGAAGAGATCGATCGACTGAACATTCTGCACGCCACCATGCTGGCCATGCAGCGAGCGGTAGAAGGGCTCAGTGTGTTGCCGCGACTGGCGCTGATCGATGGCAACCGCTGTCCGGTTCTGTCGGTGCCCAGCGCGGCGGTGGTGCAGGGCGATGCCAGCGTGCCGGCGATCGCTGCTGCCTCGATTCTTGCGAAGGTCAGCCGCGACCGGGAAATGCAGGCGCTGGATCTGGTTTACCCAGGCTACGGACTGGCCGGCCACAAGGGGTACCCGACTCCGGCGCACCTCCAGGCGTTGGAAAGCCTCGGGCCGACGCCCATCCATCGGCGCTCCTTCGCGCCAGTGCGCGTGCTCCTTGAGCGAGCCGCACTCACATGCACCGCCGGGGCGGTTGGCGAACTGGTCAGCTGATCGCCGACTGTCACAGCGCCTTCTGGTGCCATTCCGCGGTCCGTTGACCGGCTTTCCGTTACAATCGCCGGCTTGTCACCGCCGCTACCGGGATTCGTTCATGTCCGTTTCGTTCGTCCATCTTCGCCTGCATACCGAGTTCTCGCTGGTCGACGGTCTGGTGCGCGTCAAGCCACTGACCAAGGCGGTCGCCGGTGCCGGAATGCCCGCTGTGGCGGTGACGGATCAGAGCAACATGTGTTCGCTGGTCAAGTTCTACAAGGCGGCGCAGGGGGGCGGGATCAAGCCCATCTGCGGCGCCGACATCTGGCTGGCCAGTCGCGAGGAGGATGGTCCGCTCAGTCGGCTGACCTTGCTGGCGATGAACGCCAAGGGCTATCGCAACCTCACCGAGCTGGTGTCCCGCGGCTGGACCGAAGGCCAGCGCAACGATCTGGTTGTCATCGAGCGCGACTGGGTCAAGAACGCGGCCGAAGGTTTGATCGCACTGTCAGGAGCCAAGGAAGGGGAGATCGGCCAGGCCCTGCTCAATGCTGACGAAGGGCTGGCCGAGGCGTTGCTGCAGGAATGGAGTGCGGTGTTCGCCGAGCGCTTCTACCTGGAAGTGCAGCGCACCAGTCGCGTCAACGATGAAGAGTATCTCCATGCCGCGGTGGCGCTTGCCGAACGCTGTGGCGCGCCGCTGGTGGCGACCAATGACGTGCGCTTCCTCCGGCAGGAGGATTTCGAGGCTCATGAGACGCGAGTCTGCATCGGCGAGGGGCGCACCCTCGATGACCCGCGCCGCCCACGCAACTATTCCGACCAGCAGTACCTGAAGACCCCCGAGGAGATGGCCGAGCTGTTCGCCGATCTGCCGGAGGCGCTGGAAAACACCGTCGAAATTGCCAAACGCTGCAACATTGAGGTGCAGCTGGGCACCTACTTCCTACCCAACTTCCCGGTGCCCGCCGGGATGACCATTGACGACTACCTGCGCCAGGTCTCGTACGAGGGGCTGGAAGAGCGTCTGGAAGTGCTGCTGCCCAAGGACACGCCCGATTACGCGGCGAAGAAGCAGGTGTACATCGACCGCCTCGAGTTCGAGCTGGGCACCATCATCCAGATGGGCTTCCCCGGGTACTTCCTGATCGTGATGGACTTCATCAAGTGGGCGAAGAACAACGGCGTGCCGGTGGGCCCTGGCCGGGGGTCGGGCGCCGGCTCGCTGGTCGCCTACGTGCTGAAGATCACCGATCTCGACCCGCTGGCCTACGACCTGCTGTTCGAGCGCTTCCTCAACCCCGAGCGGATCTCGATGCCCGACTTCGACGTCGACTTCTGCATGGACGGCCGCGACCGGGTGATCGACTACGTGGCCGAGGCCTATGGGCGCAACGCGGTGAGTCAGATCATCACCTTCGGTTCGATGGCGGCCAAGGCAGTGGTGCGCGACGTCGCGCGAGTGCAGGGCAAGTCCTATGGTCTGGCCGATCGCTTGTCGAAGATGATTCCCTTCGAAGTCGGCATGACTCTGGAAAAGGCCTACGAGATGGAGGAGCCGCTGCGCGATTTCCTCGCCGTCGACGAGGATGCCCGGGAAATCTGGGACATGGCGCTCAAGCTCGAAGGCATCACCCGCGGCACCGGCAAGCACGCCGGCGGTGTGGTTATCGCGCCGACCAAACTCACGGATTTTGCGCCGATCGCCTGTGACGAGGAGGGCGGCGGCCTGGTGACCCAGTTCGACAAGGACGACGTCGAGCAGGCTGGCCTGGTGAAGTTCGACTTCCTCGGTCTGCGCACCCTGACCATCATCAAATGGGCGCTGGAGACCATCAACCGCGAGCAGGCCAAGAAGGGGCTGGAGCCGGTCAATATCGATTTCATCCCGCTGGATGACAAGCCCACCTACCAGCTGTTGCAGAAGGCCGAGACTACGGCCGTGTTCCAGCTCGAATCGCGCGGCATGAAGGAGCTGATCAAGAAGCTCAAGCCCGACTGCCTGGAAGACCTCATCGCACTGGTGGCGTTGTTCCGCCCCGGCCCGCTGCAGTCGGGCATGGTGGATGACTTCATCAACCGCAAGCACGGTCGTGCCGAGGTCTCCTACCCGCACCCTGACTACCAGTACGCCGGCCTCGAGCCGGTGCTCAAGCCCACCTACGGTATCATCCTGTACCAGGAACAGGTGATGCAGATCGCCCAGGTGATGGCTGGTTACACCCTCGGCGGCGCCGACATGCTGCGTCGGGCGATGGGCAAGAAGAAGCCGGAAGAAATGGCCAAGCAGCGCGGCGGCTTCATCGAGGGCTGCGCTAATAACGGTATCGATGCGGAACTGGCAGGCAACATCTTCGATCTGGTGGAGAAATTCGCCGGCTACGGTTTCAACAAATCGCACTCGGCCGCCTACGGCCTGGTCTCGTACCAGACCGCCTGGCTCAAGGCGCATTACCCCTCGCCATTCATGGCCGCAGTGCTCTCGGCGGATATGCACAACACCGACAAGGTGGTGATCCTCATCGAGGAGTGCCGCAGCATGAAGCTGCGCATCGATCCGCCCGATGTGAACGTCTCCGAGTTCAAGTTCACCGTCAACGACGATGGCCGCATCGTCTACGGTCTGGGCGCGGTCAAGGGCGTCGGCGAAGGTCCGGTCGAGGCGATTGCCGAATGCCGCGCGGCAGGCGGGCCGTTCAAGGACTTGTTCGATTTCTGCAGTCGCGTGGACCTGAAGCGCATCAACAAGCGCACGCTGGAGGCGCTGATCCGTTCCGGCGCGCTGGATCGCCTTGGACCCTACTTCCACGAGGAAGCCAAGGCCTACCAAGCCAACATCGACCGTAATCGTGCGGTGCTGCTGGCGGCGATGGAAGAGGCGGTGCAGGCCGCCGAACAGACGGCACGCAGCGAGGAAAGCGGCCACATGGACCTGTTCGGCGGGCTGTTCGCCGAACCTGAGGCAGATGTCTATGCCAATCATCGCAAGGCGCGTGAGCTGTCGCTCAAGGAGCGTTTGAAGGGTGAGAAAGATACCCTCGGGTTGTATCTCACGGGCCATCCCATCGACGAGTACGAGGGCGAGGTGCGGCGCTTCGCCCGGCAGCGCATTGTCGACCTGCGGCCGGCGCGCGATACCCAGACCGTGGCCGGGCTGATCGTCAATCTGCGGGTGATGAAGAACAAAAAGGGCGACAAGATGGGCTTCATCACCCTCGATGACCGCTCCGGACGCATCGAGGCGTCGCTGTTCGCCGAAGCCTTCAACACCGCTCAGGCGCTGCTACAGACCGATGCGCTGGTGGTGGTTGAAGGCGAAGTCAGCAACGATGACTTTTCCGGCGGCCTGCGCCTGCGCGCCAAGCGGGTGATGAGCCTGGAGGAGGCGCGTACCGGGTTGGCCGAAAGCCTGCGGGTGAAGGTCGCCAGCGACGCGCTCAAAGGTGATCGGATGCGCTGGCTTGCCGATGTATTCGGGCGGCATCGTGGCGCCTGTCCTATTACGCTTGAATACACCGGGGCCGACGCGCGTGCGTTGCTGCAGTTCGGCGAGAACTGGCGGATCGATCCGGCAGACAACTTGATTCAGGCGTTGCGTGACCAGTTCGGACGCGACAACGTCTTCCTGCAATACCGATGACGGGTGGTCGCTACCGAGCACCCTGATCCCTTGGCACTGCCCGCGTAGTGCCAGAACGGCCCGGTCTCGATCGGGTCATGGTTCCGAACAATTTTTGTTCGACCTCGAAGCGCCGCTCCCGTAAGGTATGGCGCAAAAAACGGAACAGCCTCCCGGCCGCCTGGCCGTCGACGCATGACGGATGCCTATGAACCCGAATTTTCTCGATTTCGAACAGCCGATTGCCGACCTGCAAGCCAAGATCGAAGAGTTGCGCCTGGTCGGCAACGATAACTCGCTGAACATCGGCGACGAGATTGCCCGCCTGCAGGACAAGAGCGAATCGCTCACCGAAAGCATTTTCGGCAATCTGACCAGCTGGCAGATCGCCCGCCTGGCCCGCCACCCGCAGCGTCCCTACACGCTGGATTACATCAATCATCTGTTCACCGAGTTCGAAGAGCTGCACGGAGATCGCCATTTCTCCGATGACGCTGCCATCGTCGGTGGCACGGCCCGCCTGAACGGCCAGCCGGTCATGGTGATCGGTCACCAGAAGGGTCGTGAAGTCCGCGAGAAGGTGCGCCGCAACTTCGGCATGCCGCGTCCGGAGGGCTATCGCAAGGCTTGCCGCCTGATGGAAATGGCCGAGCGCTTCAAGTTGCCGATTCTGACCTTCATCGACACTCCCGGCGCCTATCCGGGCATCGATGCCGAGGAGCGCAACCAGAGCGAGGCCATTGCCTGGAACCTGCGTGTGATGGCGCGCCTGAAGACGCCGATCATCGCGACAGTCATTGGCGAGGGCGGTTCCGGCGGTGCGCTGGCCATCGGCGTCTGCGACCAGCTGAACATGTTGCAATATTCCACCTACGCGGTGATCTCGCCGGAAGGCTGCGCCTCGATTCTCTGGCGCACCGCCGAGAAAGCGCCGGAGGCGGCTGAGGCGATGGGTGTGACTGCCGAGCGTCTGAAGGATCTCGGTATCGTCGACAAGGTGATTCCTGAGCCGCTCGGCGGCGCGCATCGCAATCCGGCGGCGATGGCGGCTTCGATGAGCCAGGAGCTGATCAAGCAGCTCGATATGCTCAAGTCGCTGGACACCGACAAGCTGCTGGTGCGTCGTTACGAGCGTCTGATGAGCTACGGCATCGCCTGATCGCGCTGCCATCCATGCGACACGAACGGACAGGTGCACTAATGTGCCCTGTCCGTTTTCATTTGGGGCATTGCGCTCTCTGATGTTGCGCCGTGATCGATATGTCTCTTGAAGCCCGTTTGTCGTCTGCGTTGAGTTGCGTCCGTCATGCGCCGCGTTGGTGCGTGGCGTTCTCCGGTGGGCTCGACTCCACGGTGCTGCTGCAGCTCTTGGTCGATCTTGCCCGGCGCGAAGCGCTCCCCCCGTTGCGGGCGATCCATGTTCATCATGGCTTGCAGTCTGCGGCCGATGCATGGCCCGAGCACTGTCGGCGCGTCTGCACGGCGCTTGGGGTTCCGCTTGAGGTGGTGCGCGTGCAGGTCGAGGCGGGGAGCAGCCTGGAGCAGGCGGCGCGGCAAGCACGCTACGCCGCCATTGAACTGCGCCTCGAGGACGGCGAAGTGCTGCTGACCGCGCAGCACCGCGACGATCAGGCCGAAACGCTGTTGTTCCGCCTGTTGCGTGGTGCCGGTGTGCGCGGGCTGGCTGCCATGCCTGCCAGGCGCAGGCTCGGTCGCGGTTGGCTGGTGCGGCCGCTGCTTGATGTCAGCAGGGGCGAGCTGGAGGCTCATGCGCGACGCCTGGGGCTGACCTGGGTCGAGGATCCCAGCAATGACAGCCTCGAGTTCTCACGTAACTATCTCCGTCATCAGGTGATGCCGGTGCTTGCGCAACGTTGGCCGCAGACGGCAACGACACTGGCGCGCACAGCGGCGCACATGGCAGAAGCGCAGGCGTTGCTGGACGAGCTGGCGGAGATGGATGTTGCGATGATGGCGTCACCCGGCGCTTACGCCTGGCTGCCGGTGCCGAGCCTGGCGCTCGCGCCCATGCTGTCGCTCAGTCCCGCCCGGCAGCGCAATGCATTGCGCCACTGGCTGGCACCGTTTACCGCATTGCCTGACAGCGAGCATTGGAAAGGTTGGGAGTCGCTGTGCGCCGCTGCCGCCGATTCGACGCCCGTGTGGCGGTTGGCCGCGGGCGAACTGCACCGCTGTGGCGATCGCCTGTGGTGGCTGTCGGGGCGCTGGTTGCGCCCGGTGGTCGGTCCGGTTGCCTGGAATGATCCTAATCAGGCGCTGCAGTTGCCTGACAACGGTTCGGTGCAGATTGCCGGCGCCGCCGCGCCGGCGCGTTACGAGGTGCGCTACCGGCAGGGTGGTGAAGTGCTGCAGGTGCCGGGGCGGGGTAGCCGCGATCTCAAGCGTTTGCTCAACGAGGCGGGGGTGCCGCGGTTCGCCAGAGCGCGCCTGCCATTGCTCTACGCCGATGGCCAGCTGGTCGGTGTGGCCAATCTGCCCGGCCTGTGCGCGCTGCCGCTGACGATCGACTGGCAGCCGCCGCCGGCCGACGCAGGTTTGAGCTAGTAGGTGCTTTCCAGTAGACTACGCTCCCGTCTCAATACAGCTTCTGCGGTTTCTTCGAATCCGTGGCAGTTGCGCTATTGCCGCCTGGTGCGCAATGGCATCTTCGCTTTCCCCCGGCGGCGCTGGCCGCTTAACGCAGACTTCTAGGGTTTTTCATGACGCGCTACATCTTCGTCACGGGTGGTGTTGTTTCTTCATTGGGGAAAGGCATCGCTTCGGCTTCATTGGCGGCCATCCTGGAGGCGCGGGGCCTGAAGGTCACGATGCTCAAGCTGGACCCTTACATCAACGTCGATCCAGGCACCATGAGCCCGTTCCAGCACGGTGAAGTGTTCGTCACCCACGACGGCGCCGAGACCGACCTGGACCTGGGGCACTACGAGCGGTTCATCCGCACCCGCATGACCCAGAACAACAACTTCACCACCGGTCGCGTCTACGAAGACGTGCTGCGCCGCGAGCGCCGCGGTGATTACCTGGGCGCGACCATTCAGGTCATTCCGCATATCACCGACGAGATCAAGCGCCGCATCATCAAGGGCGCTGGTGATGCCGACGTGGCGCTGGTGGAAGTCGGCGGCACCGTCGGCGATATCGAGTCGCAACCGTTCCTCGAGGCGATTCGCCAGCTGCGTGTGGAAGTCGGCGCCAAGCGCGCCATGCTGATGCATCTGACGCTGGTGCCGTATATCGCCACCGCCGGCGAAACCAAGACCAAACCGACTCAGCACTCGGTGAAGGAGCTGCGCTCCATCGGCCTGCAGCCGGATGTGCTGGTCTGCCGTTCCGATCGCGCCATCGATGTCTCCTCGCGGCGCAAGATAGCCCTGTTCACCAACGTCGAAGAGCGCGCGGTGATCAGCCTGCCGGACGCCGACACCATCTACAAGATTCCGGGCATCCTGCATGCGCAGGGCCTGGATGATTACGTCGTCGAGCGCTTCGATCTCAAGTGCGGCGGTGCCGATCTCTCCGAATGGGACCGCGTGGTTGATGCCAAGCTGCATCCAGAGAAGGAAGTCACCATCGCCATGGTCGGCAAGTACATGGAACTTCTCGATGCCTACAAATCTCTGATCGAGGCCATGAGCCACGCCGGCATTCAGAGCCGTACCAAAGTGAACCTGCGCTATATCGACTCCGAAGACATCGAGAACCAGGGCACCGGCTTGCTCGACGGGGTGGATGCCATCCTCGTACCCGGCGGTTTCGGCCTGCGTGGCGTGGAAGGCAAGATCACCACGGTCAAATACGCCCGCGAGAACAAGATTCCGTACTTGGGTATCTGCCTCGGCATGCAGGTAGCGGTCATCGAGTTCGCGCGTGATGTGCTGGGCTGGACGGACGCCAATTCCACCGAGTTCGACAAGAACAGCGCTCACCCGGTGGTGGGGCTGATCACCGAATGGGAAGACGCCAGCGGTGCGGTAGAAAAACGCTCCGACTCCTCCGACCTCGGCGGCACCATGCGTCTGGGTGCGCAGGAGTGCGGTCTGGAGCCGGGTTCGAAGGTATTCGAATGCTATGACCAGGAGCGCATCGTCGAGCGCCATCGCCATCGCTACGAAGTCAACAACAACCTGCTGCCGCAACTGCAGGCCGCGGGTCTGAAAATTACCGGCCGCTCCGGCGACGGTGCGCTGGTGGAAGTGGTCGAGGCGCCGGATCACCCATGGTTCGTCGCCTGCCAGTTCCACCCGGAGTTCACCTCCACCCCGCGTGACGGCCATCCGCTGTTTAGCGGTTTCGTCAATGCGGCGCTGGACTACAAAGCGAGCAAGGCATGACCCAGAAAACCATCCGCGTAGGCAGTATCGAGATCGCCAACGACAAGCCGTTCGTGCTGTTCGGCGGTATCAACGTGCTCGAATCGCGCGACCTGGCCATGACGGCCTGCGAGGAGTACGTGCGGGTCACCGAGAAGCTCGGCATTCCCTACGTGTTCAAGGCCAGCTTCGACAAGGCCAACCGTTCCTCGATCACCTCGTTCCGCGGCCCGGGTCTGGACGAGGGCATGAAGATCTTCGAGGAAGTGAAGAAGACCTTCGGCGTGCCGGTGATCACCGATGTGCACGAGCCATTCCAGGCCGCTCCGGTGGCCGAGGTCTGCGACATCATCCAGCTGCCGGCCTTCCTCTCGCGGCAGACCGATCTGGTGGTGGCGATGGCCAAGACCGGCGCGGTAATCAATATCAAGAAAGCGCAGTTCCTCGCGCCACAGGAAATGAAGCACATCCTGAAGAAGTGCGAGGAAGCCGGTAACGATCAGCTGATCCTCTGCGAACGCGGCTCGTCCTTCGGCTACAACAATCTGGTCGTCGACATGCTCGGCTTCGGCATCATGAAGTCGTTCGAGTATCCGGTGTTCTTCGACGTCACCCATGCGCTGCAGATGCCGGGTGGTCGCGCCGATTCGGCCGGTGGGCGCCGCGCTCAGGTTACCGACCTGGCCAAGGCGGGGCTGTCCCAAGGACTGGCCGGACTGTTCCTGGAAGCTCATCCGGATCCGGACAACGCCAAGTGCGACGGTCCCTGCGCGCTGCGCCTGAACAAGCTGGAACCTTTCCTCACCCAGCTCAAGCAGCTGGATGATCTGGTCAAGAGTTTTCCGCCAATCGAAACTGCTTGAAAGCCTTGCAGCTATCTCATGGAGTGTTAATAACAATGGCAAAGATCATCGACATCAAGGGTCGTGAAGTCCTCGACTCCCGCGGCAATCCGACCGTGGAAGCCGACGTGATCCTCGATAACGGCATCATCGGCAGTGCTTGTGCACCGTCCGGTGCTTCCACCGGCTCGCGCGAGGCCCTCGAGCTGCGCGACGGTGACAAGAGCCGCTACCTGGGCAAGGGCGTGCTGAACGCCGTGGCCAACGTCAACGGGCCGATCCGCGATCTGCTGCTGGGCAAGGATCCGGTCGATCAGAAGGGCCTGGATCAGGCGATGATCGAGCTGGACGGTACCGAGAACAAGGCCAAGCTGGGCGCCAACGCCATCCTCGCCGTGTCCCTGGCCGCTGCCAAGGCTGCTGCCCAGGCCAAGGGCGTGCCGCTGTACGCGCACATCGCCGACCTGAACGGCACCCCCGGCCAGTACTCCATGCCGGTGCCGATGATGAACATCATCAACGGCGGCGAGCACGCCGATAACAACGTCGACATCCAGGAATTCATGGTCCAGCCAGTCGGCGCCAAGACCTTCGCCGACGCCCTGCGTATGGGCGCCGAGATCTTCCATCACCTGAAAGCCGTGCTGAAAGCCCGTGGCCTGAATACCGCCGTGGGGGATGAAGGTGGCTTCGCGCCGAACCTGGCCTCCAACGAAGACGCCCTGGCGGCCATCGCCGAGGCGGTCGCGAAGGCCGGCTACAAGCTGGGCAGCGACGTGACCCTGGCTCTGGACTGCGCATCCAGCGAGTTCTTCAAGGACGGCAAGTACGACCTGGCCGGCGAAGGCAAGGCATTCGACGCCGCCGGCTTCGCGGATTACCTGGCTGGTCTGACTCAGCGCTATCCGATCATTTCGATCGAAGATGGCATGGACGAGTCCGACTGGGCTGGCTGGAAGGCACTGACCGACAAGATCGGCGAGAAGGTGCAGCTGGTCGGCGACGACCTGTTCGTCACCAACACCAAGATCCTCAAGGAAGGCATCGACAAGGGCATCGCCAACTCGATCCTGATCAAGTTCAACCAGATCGGCTCGCTGACCGAGACGCTGGAAGCCATCCAGATGGCCAAGGCCGCCGGCTACACTGCGGTGATCTCGCACCGCTCCGGCGAAACCGAAGACAGCACCATCGCCGACCTGGCCGTGGGTACCGCCGCCGGTCAGATCAAGACCGGCTCGCTGTGCCGTTCCGACCGCGTGTCCAAGTACAACCAGCTGCTGCGTATCGAAGAGCAGCTGGCCGGCAAGGCACCATACAAGGGCCGTGCCGAATTCCGCGGCTGAGTTGCGGCATTTAAAAAAGGGCGGCGCAAGTCGCCCTTTTTTGTTTCAATCGGCTCGATGCTTAACGCTGCGGAAGTCACTCGGGCCGCCAGCGGTGCGCTCGCCATCTTTCCCTACTGAAAACCGCCGAAGTTCGTTTCATGCCTGCTATGCGCCGTCCCTACTGGTTGTTCGTCGTGCTGATCCTATTGCTGGGCGGTTTGCAATATCGTCTGTGGGTAGGCGAGGGCAGCCTTGCGCAGATCAGCAGCCTGAACAAACAGATCGCCGAGCAGAAGGGCGAGAACGAGCGCCTTCTTGAACGTAACCGTATCCTCGAGGCGGAAGTGCTGGAGCTGAAAGCCGGCATGGAGACGGTCGAGGAGCGAGCGCGCCAGGAACTGGGCATGGTCAAAGAGGGCGAGACCCTCTATCAGTTGACCGAATGAGCTGCGCATTGCCCGACTTCTGGGTGGTGATACCGGCCGCTGGCGTGGGCAGCCGCATGCGGGCCGATCGCCCCAAGCAGTACCTGCCGCTCGGTGGGCGCTGCATTATCGAACACACCCTCGACTGCTTTCTCGATCATCCAGGATTGCGCGGACTGGTGGTGAGCCTGGCCGACGCCGATCCGTACTGGCCGGACCTCGCCTGTGCCCGCGATGAACGCGTGCAGCGCGCCGCCGGCGGGCGCGAGCGCTGTGACTCGGTGCTCAATGGTCTGCGGCGACTTGGCGAGCTGGGTGCGCAGGACCAGGACTGGGTGCTGGTGCACGATGCGGCGCGCCCCAACCTGACGCGCGAAGACCTGAACACGCTGTTGGCCGAGCTTGGCGACGATGCCGTCGGTGGACTTCTGGGTGTCCCGGCGCGCGATACGCTTAAGCGTGTCGGCCCCGATGGGCGCGTGCTGGAAACGGTGGATCGCAGTGTGATCTGGCAGGCATACACGCCGCAGATGTTCCGTCTTGGCCTGCTGCGCGACGCGCTGGAGAGGGCGCTGCACAGCGGTGTCAACGTCACCGACGAGGCCTCGGCGCTGGAGTGGGCGGGCCTTGCGCCGCGCATGGTGGAAGGGCGAGCGGATAACCTGAAAGTCACCAGGCCGGAGGACCTGCTCTGGCTGCAGCAGCGCTGGCAGGCCAAAACGCCTGACAACCGCTAGACCTCTCTGCCCGCTACCGCTGGATAGCGATAGCGCGCCGCCGCATCGCTGGTGGTCGACGGCACGATGACGACTTCAACCTCCGTGCCCAGGCGTCCAGCTCGTCAGCCCGTCTGAGGCGATCATTGAGTACGCGTTCTAGAGCGGTGTTCCGGCATATTCGGGGCGCTGTGCTAGGCCGGTCTTCAGCGCCTCGATGAGCAAACGCACCTTCGGTAGCGGATAACGCCGTTGCGGGTAGACGGCCCACACGGCGGTGTCCGGCGGCTGATTGGCCTCCAGCAGCGAAACCAACTCACCGTGGCGCAGCGGTTCCTGCACGTAGTAGTCGGGCAGTTGGCAGAGGCCGAAGCCGCGCAGCGCAGCGTCCAGCACGGCCTGGCCGCTGTTGCAGCGCCAGTTGCCGCTCGGTTTGAAGTGCTGTTCGCGGCCGTCGATCTGGAAGGTCCAGGTGTCGCCGGTGCCGATCAGGCAGTTGTGTCGGCCCAGTTCCGACAGCGTGTGCGGTCGCCCGTAGCGCTCCAGGTAGGATGGCGCCGCGCACAGATACATCGCGCGCGGCGCGATGCGGGTGGCGACCAGCCGCGACTCGCCGAGACGGCCCAGGCGGATCGCCAGGTCATAACCTTCCTGCACCAGATCCAGCGTGCGGTTGGACAGCTCGATCTCGACACGCAGTTGCGGGTGCTGCGCCATGAATTCGTTGACCAGCGGCACGATGAAGCGCTCGCCGTAGGCCACTGCCGCGGTCATGCGCAGCAGCCCGGTGGGCGCGGCGTGCAGGTCGCTGATCGCCAGGAAGGCCTCGTCGCGCTCCTCGATCAGCCGCTGGCAGCGCGCGAAGAAGGTGTGGCCCGCCTCGGTCAGCGACACCCGCCGCGTGGTGCGGTAGAGCAGGCGTGCCTGCAGTCGCTCCTCCAGGCGGGCGACCTGCCGGCTGACATGCGAAGACGAGACGCGCAGATGCTCGGCGGCACGCATGAAGCTGCCGCATTCGGCTACGGCGACGAATTCGTCCAGGCCTTCCCAGCGACTCATCGTTTGATCTCTCTCTTATTGCGTGGCGGTCAATTGTCCCTGATTGGCAATAATGTTTTCCAGGAAAGCCTGATTAAACCAATTTGCCGCTCAATTACACTCTCGGCTTTCCATGTCACATCGAGAGTCCCGTCATGACAATCAAATCGCGCGCCGCCGTGGCCTTCGGCCCGAACCAGCCTCTGCAGATCGTCGAGGTAGATGTCGCCCCGCCCAAGGCTGGTGAGGTACTGGTACGCATCGTTGCCAGCGGCGTCTGCCACACCGACGCCTACACCTTGTCCGGGCAGGACTCCGAAGGCGTCTTCCCCTGCATCCTGGGTCACGAAGGCGGCGGCATCGTTGAGGCGGTCGGCGAGGGCGTGACTTCCGTGGCTGTTGGCGATCATGTGATTCCGCTCTATACCGCCGAATGTCGCGAGTGCAAGTTCTGCAAATCCGGCAAGACCAACCTGTGCAGCGCGGTGCGCGCCACCCAGGGCAAGGGCCTGATGCCGGACGGCACCACGCGCTTCAGCTACCAGGGGCAGCCGGTCTACCACTACATGGGCTGCTCGACCTTCTCCGAGTACACCGTGCTGCCGGAAGTCTCGGTGGCGGTGATCCCCAAGGAGGCGCCGCTGGAGAAGGTCTGCCTGCTCGGCTGTGGCGTGACCACTGGCATCGGCGCGGTGCTCAACACCGCCAAGGTCACCGAAGGCTCGACCGTGGCGATCTTCGGTCTGGGTGGCATCGGCCTGGCGGCGATCATCGGCGCGAAGATGGCCAAGGCCAGCCGCATCATCGGCATCGACATCAATCCGGCCAAGGAAGCCGTGGCGCGCGAACTGGGGCTCACCGACTTCGTCAACCCGAAGGACCACGCCAAGCCGATCCAGGACGTGATCGTCGAAATGACCGACGGCGGCGTGGATTACAGCTTCGAGTGCATCGGCAATGTCCAGCTGATGCGCGCGGCGCTGGAGTGCTGCCACAAGGGCTGGGGCGAGTCGACCATCATCGGCGTAGCTCCGGCGGGTGCGGAAATCAGCACCCGTCCGTTCCAGCTGGTGACCGGGCGCGTGTGGCGCGGCTCGGCGTTCGGCGGCGTGAAGGGGCGCACCGAGCTGCCCAGCTACGTCGAAAAATCGCAGGCCGGCGAAATCCCGCTGGATACCTTCATTACGCACACCATGGGGCTGGACGACATCAACAAGGCTTTTGACCTGATGCACGAAGGCAAGAGCATCCGCACCGTCATCCATTTCTGACCCGTAGGGTGGATAACGCCGCCGCACGGCTTATCCACCTTGATCGGTGGAAAACACCTTGCGGTTTTTTCACCCTGCGCGAGGCACGTCCATGACTCTAGAAATCGTTTCCAGCAACAAGAGTTTCGGTGGCTGGAACAAGCGTTACCGTCATCGTTCCAGCAGCCTGAACTGCGACATGGTGTTCGCCGTGTACCTGCCGCCGCAGGCCGAGCAGGGTGCTCGGCTGCCTGTGCTGTACTGGTTGTCGGGGCTGACCTGCACCGATGAAAACTTCATGCAGAAGGCCGGTGCACAGCGCCTGGCTGCCGAGCTTGGGTTGATCATCGTTGCGCCGGATACCAGCCCGCGCGGTGCGGACGTGCCGGACGACCCCGACGGCGCCTGGGATTTCGGCCTGGGCGCCGGCTTCTATCTCAACGCGACCGAGCAGCCCTGGGCGCAGCATTACCGCATGTACGACTATGTGGTGCACGAGCTGCCGATGCTGGTCGAGGCGAACTTCCCGGTTTCCGATCGCCGAGGCATCAGCGGGCACTCGATGGGCGGGCACGGCGCGCTGATCTGCGCGTTGAAGAACCCGGGGCGTTACCAGTCGCTGTCGGCGTTCGCGCCGATCAGCAATCCGCTGGACTGTCCGTGGGGTGAGAAGGCGTTTAGTCGTTACCTGGGCGAGGATCGCTCACGCTGGCGGGAATGGGATGCCTGTGCGCTGCTGGCCGAGGCGAGTGAGAAGCTGCCGATTCTGGTGGATCAGGGCGATCGTGACGACTTCATGGATGGCCAGTTGAAGCCTCGGGCGCTCGATGCCGCCGCCAGGGCTGCCGGGCATCCGCTGACGCTGCGCATCCAGCCGGGTTATGACCACAGCTACTACTTCATCGCCAGCTTCATCGAGGACCATCTGCGCCATCACGCCGAGGCGCTGAACGCGTAGGGTGGATGACGGCGCAGCCTCATCCACGCGCCGGCTCAATCGAGCTTCCGCATGCTACGCCGGGATGCGTTGAACACACTCAGGACGGCCCGGAAGGATGAACGCCGAAGACGGGCACAAAAAAGGCCCGGTCGGAGTTTCCGGCCGGGCCTTTCCATCGCCGGAGCTTAGAGCGACGGATAATCGGTGTAGCCGACCGGACCCTGGCCGTAGAACAGCTCGGGCTTGGGTGCGTTCAGCGGTGCATCCTGGCGCAGACGCTCGACCAGATCAGGATTGGCGATGTACGGAATGCCGAAGGCGACCGCATCGGCCTTGCCTTCTGCCAGCCAGGCATTGCCCTGTTCCCTGGTGAAACGCTCGTTGGCGATGTACACGCCACCGAATATCTGCTTCAGCTGCGGGCCGAGGCTGTCTTCGCCGGCGTATTCGCGGGTGCAGATGAACGCGACGCCGCGCTTGCCCAGTTCACGGGCAACGTAGCCGAAGGTTTCGGCGCGATTGGAGTCGCCCATGTCATGCGAATCGGCGCGCGGCGCCAGGTGTACGCCGACCCGGCCGGCGCCCCAGACGCTGATGGCGGTGTCGGTCACTTCAAGCATCAGTCGCGCACGGTTTTCCAGCGAGCCACCGTAAGCATCGGTGCGCTGGTTGGTGCTGTCCTGCAGGAACTGGTCGAGCAGATAGCCGTTGGCGCCGTGGATTTCCACGCCGTCGAAACCAGCCTCCTTGGCATTCTCGGCACCCTTGCGGTAAGCCTCGACGATGGCCGGGATCTCGCTGGTTTCCAGCGCGCGCGGCGTCTCGTAGTCCTTCATCGGGCGCACCAGGCTGACGTGACCGGCCGGCTTGATGGCGCTTGGGGCGACCGGCAACTGGCCGTCGAGGTACAGCGGATCGGAGATGCGCCCGACGTGCCAGAGCTGCAACACGATCTTGCCGCCCTTGGCATGCACGGCGTCGGTGATCTTCTTCCAGCCTTGCACCTGCTCGGCTGACCAGATGCCGGGCGTGTCCGGGTAGCCGACCCCCATCGGCGTGACCGAAGTGGCTTCGCTGATGATCAAGCCGGCATCGGCGCGCTGAGCGTAGTACTCGGCCATCAGCGCGCCGGGGACGCGGCCAGGCTCGGCACGGCAACGGGTCAGAGGCGCCATGATGATGCGGTTGGTGAGTTCCAGATCGCCGATCTTGATCGGGTCGAAGAGAGTGGGCATAGCGATACCGCTCCTGTGCAGTGGGAGGATTAAAAGCTTCAGAGTGACTGGCCGATGCGTTCGACGAAGGCCTGGATCACGGCCTCGTTGCGCTTGAAGAAGTGCCACTGGCCGACCTTCTGGCTGCTGATCAGGCCGGCCTTCTGCAGCGTTGCCAGGTGCGCTGACACCGTTGACTGCGACAGCCCGGCCCGTTGATCGATCTGCCCGGCGCAGACGCCGTTCTCCAGCGAATGATGCTGTTCGGCGAAATGCAGGTGCGGCTCCTTTAGCCAGCGCAGAATGTCGCGGCGCAGCGGGTGGGCGAGCGCTTTGATGATGTCGTCGAGGTCGTCCGGCATATTGGTTCCGTTGAAAGGTATATCGGAATGAGGCGAACTATATATCGTGATTTGCCGATATATGATCGATCCGGTTGATGATGCTTATCGCCGATATCGATAGCTCAGCGGCTCTTTGTCATCCGGACGCAACGGGGTCCTGTAGAATCGGCCGCCTGCGTTTTTTCGAAGGTATTTCTCATATGCGTATCGGCCACGGTTATGACGTACACCGCTTCGGTGAGGGCGATTTCATCACGCTCGGCGGTGTGCGGATTGCGCATCGCTTCGGGTTGCTGGCGCATTCCGATGGTGACGTGCTGCTGCATGCCTTGAGCGATGCACTGCTCGGCGCGGCGGCGCTCGGTGACATTGGCAAGCATTTCCCGGACACCGATCCGCAGTTCAAGGGCGCCGACAGCCGCGTGCTGTTGCGTCATGTGCTCGAGCAGGTGAAAGCCAAGGGCTGGACGGTCGGCAACGTCGATACCACCATCATTGCGCAGGCGCCGAAGATGGCGCCGCACATCGAGCGCATGCGCGAGCTGATCGCCGCCGATCTGCAGGTGGCGCTGGATCAGGTCAACGTCAAGGCCACCACCACGGAGAAGCTTGGTTTCGTCGGGCGCGAGGAGGGGATCGCGGTGCATGCGGTCGCCCTGCTGGTACGCGCATGACCGAGGACCAGCTGCTGGGGCCACGGGCGCATGGCGAGCCTTGCGGCAGCGCGGTGCTGAAGGCCGTGGCCGAGGACTTTCAGGTCGACGAGGTGCTGGACATCGCCTTGTCCGGTGAAGGCGAGCACCTGTGGCTGTGGGTGGAAAAGCGCAACCTCAACACCGAGGAAGCCGCCCGACGCATCGCGCGCGCCGCCGGGGTGCCGCTGAAGATGGTCAGTTACGCGGGGCTGAAGGATCGTCAGGCGCTGACCCGCCAGTGGTTCAGCCTGCACCTGCCAGGCAAGAGCGACCCGGAGCTGGCGGCTGCGGAGAACGAAAGTCTGAAGATCCTCCAGCGCAGCCGTCACCAGCGCAAATTGCAGCGCGGTGCCCATTCGGCCAACGGTTTCACCCTGCGCCTGACGGAGCTGCGCGGCGAGCGTGCAGCGCTTGACGCCCGTCTGGAGCGTATCCGGAATCTCGGCGTACCCAACTATTTCGGTCTGCAGCGTTTTGGCCACGAAGGTGGCAATGTGCACGGCGCCCGCGAATTCGCCGGCCGAGGGGAACTGCCGGCGCAGCGCAACCTGCGTTCGCGGTTGCTCTCGGCCGGCCGCAGTTACCTGTTCAACCGCGTTCTGGCCGAGCGGGTCGCTGCGGCAACCTGGGATCGCGCACAGGTGGGTGATCTGCTGGCGTTCACCGATAGCCGCAGCTTTTTTCCGGCGGGCGAGGCCGAATGTGACGATCCGCGGCTGACGATTCTCGATCTGCATCCCACCGGGCCGCTGTGGGGCGCTGGTGAATCGCCGGCGGCCGGCGATGTCCATGCGCTGGAACAGCGGATTGCGGTCAGCGAGCCGGCGATCGCCAAGTGGCTCGCAGATGCTGGCATGAAGCACGAACGGCGCATTCTTCGCCTCCCCATCGGGGGTTTGTCGTGGCATTATCCCGAGCCTGACATTCTGCAACTGGAATTCGTCCTGCCGACCGGATGTTTCGCCACCGCTGTGGTGCGCGAGTTGGTCAACCTGGCAGGGCAGACGGACATCTGATGCGTATTCTGATCGCCAACGACGACGGGGTGCATGCGCCCGGGCTCGCCGCGCTTTATGACGCGCTGGCCGACTATGCCGAGTGCCGGGTGGTTGCCCCGATCCAAGACATGAGCGGTGCCAGCAGCGCACTCACCCTGGATCGCCCGCTGCACCCCGTGAGCATGCCCAACGGCTTCATCGGCCTGAACGGCTCGCCCACCGATTGTGTGCACCTCGGGCTCAACGGCCTGCTGGCCGAAACGCCGGACATGGTTGTCTCGGGTATCAACCTGGGCGCCAACCTGGGCGACGACGTGCTTTATTCGGGCACCGTCGCGGCGGCCATCGAAGGGCGTTTCACGGGGCGCCCGGCATTCGCTTTCTCGCTGGTTTCCCGTTCGCCGGAAAACCTGCCGACTGCTGCCGCCATCGCCCGAACGCTGGTCGAGAAACACGATCAGCTCGATCTGCCGCCGCGTACGGTGCTCAGTGTGAACGTGCCGAACCTCCCGCTGGATCACATTCGCGGTATCCGCCTGACCCGTCTTGGGCATCGCAGCCGCGCCAAGCCGCCGGTCAAGCAAGCCAACCCGCGTGGCAAGGAAGGCTATTGGATTTCGGTCGCCGGAGACGTCGAGGATGGTGGACCTGGCACGGACTTCCATGCCGTGATGCAGGGTTACGTGTCGATCACGCCGCTGCAGCTGGATCGCACGTTCCGCGAGGCATTCCTGGGCCTTGATCGCTGGCTGGAGGATCTGCTGTGAGTCATCGCGGATCGGGCGATCTGATGCGACACGGTACCGGCATGACCTCGCAGCGCACCCGCGATCGGTTGATCCAGCGGTTGTACGAGGAGGGGCTGTCCAATCCTCATGTGCTCGAAGTGATCCGTCGCACGCCACGGCATCTGTTCGTCGACGAAGCACTGGCGCACCGGGCCTACGAGGACACTGCGCTGCCCATCGGGCACAACCAGACGATTTCGCAGCCGTTCATGGTCGCCCACATGAGCGAGCTGCTGCTGGCCGACGGCCCGCTGGACAAGGTGCTGGAGATCGGCACCGGCTCGGGTTACCAGACCGCGGTGTTGGCGCAGCTGGTCGAGCGGGTGTTTTCCGTGGAGCGCATCCAGGCGCTGCAGGAACGTGCCAAGGAGCGTCTGGCCGAACTCAAGCTGCGTAACGTGGTCTTTCGCTGGGGTGATGGCTGGGAGGGCTGGCCTGCGCTGGCGCCCTACAATGGCATCATCGTTACTGCGGCGGCTGCCGAGGTACCGCAGGCCCTGCTCGATCAACTGGCGCCCGGTGGGCGTCTGGTGATTCCGGTCGGGGCCGGCGAGGTTCAGCAACTGATGCTGATCGTTCGTGAGGAAACCGGCTTTTCGCGCCGCCTTCTGGATTCCGTACGCTTCGTGCCGCTGCTCAATGGACCGGTTGTTTGATCATCAGTGGAAGGAAGCATGAAAGACGCTTTGTTGCTGTACGCCAAGGGCATGGCGATGGGTGCGGCGGATGTGGTGCCCGGCGTATCCGGCGGGACTGTCGCGTTCATTACTGGCATCTATGACGAATTGCTGCGTTCCATCGCGGCATTTCCCCGGGCGCTGGGTTCGTTGCTGCATGGCCGTGTGGGCGAGGCCTGGAAAATCGCCAACGCCGGGTTTCTGATAACTCTGCTGGCCGGTATCCTCACCAGCGTCTTCAGTCTGGCCCGCTTGATTACCTATCTCCTGGAGCAGCATCCGATTCCGGTGTGGTCGTTCTTTTTCGGCCTGATTCTGGTCTCGGTACACTTGGTCGCTCGGGAAATCCGTCAACGCAACCTGTCGAGCGGCATCAGCTTCGTGCTGGGTATCGCCTTCGCCTACTGGATCACCGTGGCGGCGCCGATGCAGTGGGGAACCGATAGTCTGAGCCTGTTTTTCGCCGGAGCCATCGCCATCTGCGCGATGATCTTGCCGGGTATCTCCGGCAGCTTCGTGCTGGTGCTTCTCGGTCTCTATCCGACGGTACTGGCCGCGGTAAAGAGCTTCGACATCGCCGTGCTGGTCGTGTTTGCGGTCGGCTGTGCACTGGGGCTGCTCAGCTTCGCCAAACTGCTTCACTGGACGCTGCATCGCTGGCGCGATCTGACGCTGGCCTTTCTCACCGGGCTGATGCTGGGTTCGCTGAACAAGGTTTGGCCGTGGAAGGAAACGCTGACCTGGCGCACCAATTCGCACGGCGAGCGTACGCCCGTGCTGGAACAGAACCTGTTTCCGGGCGCCTATGGCGAGCTCACCGGGCAGGATCCGCAATTCGTATTGGCCGTTGTTCTGGCGATCGCCGGTATAGCGCTGGTGCTTGGCTTGGAGTGGCTCGCCAGTCGTCGCCAGCCGGCTGCAGAAAGCGTCTGAACAGAGAGTTCTTCATCAGGGAGCGAGCATTGAGGCTCACAGCCATTCAGCGGTTGATTCGCGATCCCTTGTTCCGTTTCGTGCCTGGTGTGCTGTTGGCTGGCTGGTTGCTGACCGGCTGTTCGACACCCCAGCAGGGAGGCGTGCAGGTGGTGGACCGTAACGGCCGTCCGGCCGTTACCAGCGGCTATCACACGGTGCGTCGCGGCGACACGCTGTCGTCGATCGCCGGTCGCTACGGTTGGGATTGGCGCGCACTGGCCCGCGCAAACGGAATTCAGCCGCCTTATGTCATTCATCCAGGGCAACGCATCCGTTTCGACCGGGGTGCGAACACCCCCGTGGCCAGTGCCCCGACACCCCGAAGCGCGCCAACGCCAGCGCCAGCGTCCAAGACCGTGCCGCCTGCCGTTGTCGCAACGCCCGTCCCTCAGCAGTCGCCGCCAACACTCAGCAAGGCACCCACCCAACCGGTGCCGGCCACGAAGGTCACTCCGGTGGCACGTTCGGCCAGCGGCTGGGCATGGCCAACGAACGGTCAGATCATCGGGCGTTTTTCCTCAAACGGGAGTTTGAATAAAGGCGTTGATATCGCTGGGCAATTAGGCCAGCCTGTTTTGGCTGCTTCTGATGGGACTGTTGTGTACGCCGGTAGTGGTTTACGGGGTTACGGCGAACTTGTGATCATCAAGCACAACGATACCTATGTGAGCGCCTACGGCCACAACCGCAGGCTGCTGGTTCGGGAGGGTCAACAAGTCAAAGCTGGGCAGAGCATTGCCGAGATGGGTTCGACGGGCACCGACCGCGTAAAGCTGCATTTCGAGATCCGCCGTCAGGGCAAACCCGTAGACCCCATGCAGTACCTGCCAAGGCGTTGACCTGACGGCCACCCGTTCCACGTAGGATGGGCTCTGGTTTCGCCAAGGATCGCGCGTCGCCTGAGCCCGTTGTCGAACTCAGAACGGGACAATAAAAATGGCACTCGAAAAAAAAGCGCTGGAGTTTGACGTTGACGACGAGGTTCTGCTCATGGAACCCACCCTGGACTTCGAGACGGTTGGCGAGGCGCATCGAAGTCCCGCGAGTAGCAAAGGCAAGCTCGCGGCCAGCAAGCAACACAAGTTCATCGATTACAACCGCGCGCTCGACGCCACGCAGTTGTATCTCAACGAAATCGGTTTTTCCCCCCTCCTGACCCCCGAAGAAGAAGTTCATTTCGCCCGCCTGGCGCGCAAGGGCGATCCGGCGGGGCGCAAGCGCATGATCGAAAGCAACCTGCGACTGGTCGTCAAGATCGCCCGACGTTACGTCAATCGCGGCCTGTCGCTGCTCGATCTGGTAGAGGAGGGCAACCTGGGCCTGATCCGCGCGGTCGAGAAGTTCGATCCCGAGCGTGGTTTCCGCTTCTCGACCTATGCCACCTGGTGGATTCGGCAGACGATCGAGCGGGCGATCATGAACCAGACCCGCACCATCCGCCTGCCGATTCATGTGGTCAAAGAGCTCAACGTCTACCTGCGCGCGGCCAGAGAGCTGACCCAGAAGCTTGATCACGAGCCCAGCCCCGAAGAAATCGCCAACCTGCTGGAGAAGCCGGTGGCCGAGGTGAAGCGCATGCTCGGACTCAATGAGCGCGTTACCTCGGTAGACGTGTCGCTTGGGCCGGATACCGACAAAACCTTGCTCGACACCTTGACGGATGACAAACCGAGCGATCCCTGCGAGCTGCTTCTCGATGACGACCTGTCGGCCAGCATCGACCAGTGGCTTTCCGATCTGACCGAAAAGCAGCGTGAAGTGGTCGTCCGTCGTTTCGGGCTGCGCGGTCATGAGAGTTGCACGCTGGAGGAGGTCGGGCAGGAGATTGGCCTGACGCGCGAGCGCGTTCGGCAAATTCAAGTCGAAGCGTTGCGGCGGTTGCGCGAGATTTTGGAGCGCAACGGTCTTTCTAGCGACGCGCTGTTCCAGTAGGGAGTTCCCCGCTGTCGGCCCGGCCACTCTGCCGGGCCGATGCGCTGGCCTGCGCCGTGATGCCCCTTTGCGGTTTTAACGGTTAACGGTCGATGGAATTAATCGGGGGCGTCGAAAATTTCCTGCATGTCGCTTTCTTTTGTAAGCATTTACTTACAAGAACTGTAGGAGAAGCGTGAAATCACGCTGCTGCATTTTCTCCGAGTCGGTCAAGACTGTTCTTATCTATCTGATTTAAAAGAAATTTTTTCAGGGCGCGAAGCGTTGAATGTCGCCGGTGCGCGAACCTCTGCGAGTTGTCGACGCCCTTAAAGTCATTAATATCCCCTTCGTGCTTATGGATAAGCACGGGTCAGCAGGGATGAGGGCCAAGGAATAATCGCGGAGCGATTTCATCAGGAAGATGATGGACGACAGGGAGCAGGGAAGAAGACGGGCGGGGATAAACTCCCGCCCCTTTTTTTGCCCGAAAAAAAGTAGCGCAGTGTCGAACCCACGGCTTGCCGCAAGCGCAGTCGCGCCGATCAGGTTTGACGGCAGTTCTTTAATCAGTCGCTGCAGGTTGTGTAAAGCGCAGCGAGAGCTGGTCTTCGCGCTCCAGCAGGAGCGGTAGAATTTTTTCACGCAGCAGCGGTGCCAGATGCTCGGTACGCGCAGGTGGCAAGCCCAGCCAGTCCAACTCCTCCAGTTCCGCCTGCACCTTTACGGCCTGGGTAAGGGACGCTTGGAACACCTCCGCTTCGACCCAGTGTCCCGGCTCATTCGCGGCTGGCGCTGAATGATGACCGAGCGACTGGAACTCGCTTTCAGCCAGCTGCAACCCCAGCTCTTCCCACAGTTCCCGTTGCAGCGTCTGGATGGGTGTTTCACCTGGCTCCGACTTGCCGCCGGGCAACATGAAATAGACGCTGCCGCGCTTGCGCACGACGAGGATGCGGCCAGAGTCGTCGAACAGGCAGGCAATGGATATCGTCAGCGTTGGTCTGGGCAAGGTGGCCATCCGGGCGTTGCGTTGAAGAGCAATCAATGTTTTGGTTCGCTGGTAGCGTGCCAGCCGGTCGGCCAGCGCTTCGGGCAAGGTGCTGGCTAGGGTGAACCCGAGACGTGCATAAAAAGCATAAAGACGTGGCTGGCAGAACAGCCAGATCGGCTGCTGGATGTCCTTCAGCGCCTGCCGCATCAATTGTGCGCCGATGCCCTGGTTGCGCTCATCTGGAGCGATCAGCAGGCCGGTCAGGAAATGCCCGTACGCCACGGGTGTCAGGCACAGCCCACCAATGATCTCGCCTCGTCGCCGCACAACCCAGCATCGCGCCTGTGGTCGAACCCGGTTGCGACTGTGATGGGTGCGGTAGAACTTCACGATCAGGGGGTGCTGCGCGGCAGAGAGCTGCAGGAATTCTAGGGCTGACATGGCCGTCCGCTGGTGTTCGAGACCGCCTAGTCTAGCGTTCGAGTCATCTGTATCGAAGCCTGACGAAGCTGCATCGTGAAGCTGCGCTGCGTTATTGCCGTGTGCCTGGGCAGCCATGCGCTGGCTGCGCCTGGAGAATACGCTGGGCGGGTACGCGCAGCTGTCGGAGCAGGTATTCGGCGAATTCGGCGGAATAGGGCTGTCGTGCAATGGCGTAGGCCATGCAGTCGAGCCAGGCGTCGCGCTCGGCGTCGCCGACCTCCCAACGTGTATGGAATTGCGGAATGCTGATCGGACCGAATTTTTGCGCATAGTGACGCGGCCCGCCCAGCCAGCCGCTGAGGAACGCGGCCAGTTTCTCGCGTGGCAATGTCAGGTCTTCGGGGTACATGGCGCGAATACCCGCTGCCTGTGGGAGTTGATTCATGGCGTGATAGAAATCATCTACCAGCCGCTCGATGCCGGCAGTGCCGCCCGCTGCCTGGAACGAGGCGTCGGCGGTGCCGAAAGGGGGAGTTTCAGGGGTTGTCATGCTTACCTCCGCGTCGCGTGATTAGCCTGAAATGATGCCTGCTTGCGCCAGATCAAGACAGCCTCGATGGTGGCGAGCCGCTGTCATGCTGCTGGGCTATGCTCAAGTTCACTCAACAAGGGAGGTGTCTATGCGCAATATTCTGCTTGCATTCGATGGTTCGGAAAACGCCAAACGCGCGCTGCAGTATGTGATCGATCTGGTTCGCGATACGTCGTTGCCGCTGCAGGTGCAGGTACTGAATGTCCAGCACGAGCCCATCATTTACGGCGAATACGTTACCGCCAGCCTGATCGACGATCTCAACGCCGGCCTGATGGCGCAAGCTCAGGAAGTGCTCGACGAGGCCGCACAGAAGCTGAAGGCTGCCGGAATCACCTATGCAACCCATGCGGTGCTTGGCAACGTCTCCGAGCAGATCAACGATGCGGTCAAGCGTTTGGGTTGCGATACCGTGGTGATGGGGACGCGCGGGCTGGGCAGTTTCACCGGACTGGTGCTGGGCTCCGTGGCGACCCGGGTTATCCACGAGGTGACCGTTCCGGTTCTGCTGGTCAAGTGACGGCTCGGGCGGCTTGGCCGCCCTTCGTCATTGCTTGCTCTTGAGCAGATCGGCCAGGTTGGCGAAGGCCTTGAAGGTTTCCTTTGGCCCCAGGTCGCTGCCGGGGCGGGCCTCTGCCTGGTACTGATTGTCCGTATAGCGGGAATGTTCGTTATCGTGACAGTACAGGCAGAGCAGCTCCCAGTTGGAACCGTCCTCCGGGTTGTTGTCGTGATTATGGTCCTTGTGATGGACCGTCAACTCGCTGAGACGCTTGCCGGAAAACTCCCGCGCGCAACGTCCGCAGACCCAGGGATACATCTTCAACGCCTTTTCCCGATAACCCTGCTCGCGCTGGCTGTAGGGCGTGGTTGGCTTGTTCGTGCTCATGGCTGGTCCGCTCGCTGAAGTCTGTTCACGGTGAAGGTGCGTCGTACGTCAGCCGGCCAGACCGACGTAGACATGCTGGACATCGTCGTGTGCATCGATGGCTTCGAGGAACGCTTCGACTTCCTCCAGCTCGGCTCCCGACAGGCTGACCGGATTTTTCGGTCGATAGCCCAGCTGTGCCGATTGCACGGTGAAGCCGAATTCCGGCAGTGCCTTGCACACCGCATCGAGGTCGGTAGGCTCGGTGATGAACAGCGTGGCACCTTCATCTGCCGCTTCGAAATCCTGTGCGCCGGCCTCGATGGCGGCCATTTCGGGATCGGCATCGCCTTCGGGGGCCGCCTCGATCATGCCAACATGGTCGAAATCCCAGCTCACCGAACCGGAGGAACCCAGCTGGCCCTTGCGGAACAGCACGCGGATTTCCGCCACGGTGCGGTTGAGGTTGTCGGTGAGGCACTCGACGATCAGCGGAACCTGATGCGGCGCGAAGCCTTCGTAGAGGGTGCGCTCGTAATGGACGACCTCACCGCTCAGCCCCGCGCCTTTCTTGATGGCACGCTCCAGGGTGTCTTTGGGCATGGAGGCCTTCTTGGCCTGCTCGACTACCAGACGCAGACGGGGGTTCATGTCAGGGTCGGCGCCGCTGCGGGCGGCAATCATGATTTCCTTCGACAGCTTGCCGAAGATCCGTCCTTTGGCGTTCGCTGCCGCTTCCTTATGTTTCGCTTTCCACTGTGCGCCCATAGCCTGTCTCGTGTGAGGTCGTTCGAGCGGCGAATTCTAGCTGGTCGCCGTTCCGGCGGCATCTGTATGCGGCGAATGGCGGCGAACTGTATCGACGAAATGCCTGTTCACTGTACGGAGAGGCCCGGCCGGACAGCGGCTCTAATGATTCTTTACCCGATGCGGGGTGGGGTGTCATGTCGCCGAGAGATCTGTTGCTCGCTCTGGTCGTGATCGTGGTCTGGGGCTTGAACTTCGTCGTCATCATGGTGGGGTTGCAAGATGTGCCGCCCATGCTGCTTGGGGCGTTGCGCTTTTTGCTGGCGGCGTTGCCGGCGGTTTTCTTCATCAGGCCGCCGCGGGTGCCGTTGCGCTGGTTGTTGGCCTATGGCCTGACCATTTCACTGGGACAGTTCGCGTTCCTGTTCTCGGCAATGAAGGTAGGCATGCCCGCCGGGCTGGCTTCGCTGGTTCTGCAGTCGCAGGCGTTCTTCACGCTGTTCTTTGCCGCGCTGCTGCTGGGCGAGCGGGTGCGTTCCGTCAATCTGTTGGGATTGCTGGTTGCCGCCGGCGGGCTGGCGCTGATCGGCGCGCAGAGCGGGCAGGGCATGACGCTGGCTGGCTTCATGCTGACCATCGGCGCAGCGTCGATGTGGGCGCTGGGCAACGTCGTGACGCGCAAGATTGGCGATGTGAATCTGGTTGGCCTGGTGGTGTGGGGCAGCCTGGTGCCACCGTTGCCGTTTCTGGGGCTGTCGTGGTGGCTGGAAGGGCCGGTAGCCATCGAGACCGCACTGCAGGGCTTCGGCCTGAAGTCCTTGTTGGTGCTGGCCTATCTGTCGTTCGGGGCGACCATTCTTGGCTACAGCCTGTGGAGTCGACTGTTGTCGCGCTATCCGGCGAGCCAGGTGGCGCCGTTCTCGCTGCTGGTGCCGGTGGTTGGACTGTCGTCGTCGGTGCTGTTGCTCGGCGAGCGCCTCGATGCGCTGCAGATGACCGGTGCCCTGCTGGTCATGCTGGGGTTGCTGGTCAATGTCGGTGGTGCGCGGCTGGTCGGGCTCATGCGTCCGCTCGGAGCGCGCTCGTAATGCTGATCGCCGAGGCCGAACGCCCCGCAGCGTGCGGGGCGTGTCTGGCGGGAGTGTCGCCTAGTGGGTTGCGGTGTGGCTGCCCAGGAGCGTGGAGCCGCTCTTCCTGGCGCGCTTGGCCAGGCGTTTTTCCTGAGCGGTTTTTAGCGGCTTCTTCTTGGCCTGCTTCTTCGTATCCATACCCTTGCTCATGATGTTCACCTCGGACGGTAAGTGGCTGGGTACTTCGACTCGGCGGGACGGGGCGAATGGTCGAACCGCGCCTGCCTGCCTAAACAGTATGGACCCGCTGTCGTCAGGCAGCCTGTTCAGCGAGACGGGCGGCTGCGCTCATTCTCGGGTTCGCGGCTGAGCCGCTCGAGTTCGCGACGGACCATCGAGGCGTATTCGGCGGGACTGAGCCGATAAAGCTCGGTCGCGACCCAAGCGAGCCATTGCGCACCCAGCGTAGCGTGCTGGTCGAGCAGTCGCTGTGCTTCGGCCTGGGCGCGTGCTGCGTTCTGCTGATGGAGATCCGCTCGTTTCATGGGGCCTCCTGTCGATTTGGGCGACTGGATAGCAGAGCCCGTGCGCCAATGCCAGCCCCACGCTTGGTATCGCGGCGACAGCGCGTTAGGCTCGGCGCTTTCCGTTGCGCGAGTGCGAGCTATGCCGGTTGATTTCAAGGAAAAGATTTCCCGCCAACGTCCCTACGGCAGGGTCGAGGCCGGCATGAAGGCGAGCGACGGCGACATTGCTGCAATCCTCGATCAGCTGGAAAGCGATCGTGGCCGTATCATCAATTCCGCTGCCGTGCGTCGGCTGCAGCAGAAGACGCAGGTCTTTCCGCTGGAGCGCAACGCCGCGGTGCGCAGCCGCCTCACGCATTCGCTGGAGGTGCAGCAGACCGGCCGGTTCATCGTCCGCACGCTGTACAAGCAACTGGGTGCCAGAGCCTCGGACTACGGTCTGGATGGGCTGGAAAACGTGCTGCAGACCCTGGTGGAGATGGCCTGCCTGATGCACGACATCGGCAATCCACCCTTCGGCCATTTCGGCGAATTCGCGATCGGCGAATGGTTCGCACGTCACCTCGACGAGCTGTTTGCCGCCGCGGTGCCGCATGGGCAAGGCGATGCCGAGCTACGCGCGCGCATGCTGGCCGACCTCAAGCGCTTCGAGGGCAACGCTCAGGCGATCCGTCTGGTAGTGAGTCTGTTGCGGTTGAATCTGACCTATACCCAGACCGCCGGACTGCTCAAGTACGTGCGTGCCGCGTATGCCGAGCGTCCGCCGCGAGGCAGCCCCGGCGCTTATCTGCAGAAAAAGCCCGGTTTCTACCTGTCGGAGCAGCCGTTCATCGAGCAATTGCAGCAGGTGCTCGACTTGCAACCCGGTAGCCGCCATCCGCTCGCCTACATCATGGAGGCCGCGGATGACATCGCCTACTGCTTGGCCGATATCGAGGACTCGGTGGAGAAGGGCATCTTCACCATCGAGCAGTTGGCGCAGCTGTTACTGGTCAAGTTCGCCGAGCATGGTGCGCTGGATGAGCCGATTCCCGGTGCCGAGCGCAGCTTCCGCAGCATGGTTGGCTACGCACTGGAGCGCGCCGGGCGTGAGCCGATCAACAAGACCGGCGAATTCTTCATCTGGCTGCGGGTGACGATGATTCACCCGCTGGTACAGCACGCCGCGCGGCAGTTCATCGACAACATCGAAGCGATCTATCACGGCACGCTGGATCGAGCGTTGCTGGAGGATCGCAGCCTGCCGAACGCCATCGTGCAGACCTTCAAGGACGTGGCGATGGATCGGGTGTTCTGCCATCGCGAAGTGGAAACACTGCAACTGCAGGGCTATCGCATCCTCCAGGGACTGTTGGATGGCTATGGCGCGTTGCTACGGGTTGCGCCGGCGACCTTCCGTGCGCTGGCCGCCGGCGACTGTCGGCGCGAGCCGCAACTGCAGATGCTTGCCCGTCGCCTGCCCGATCAGCTGGTCAAGGCCTATCACGAGGCGCTGAAGGATGTGCCGCAGGCTTCGCCGGACTTTCCGCTGTGGGAGTTCTACTACCGCAGCCGTCTGCTGCAGGACCTTGTCAGCGGCATGACCGATCAGCTCGCTCAGGACGAATACCGCGCGCTGTCGGCGCTGTAGCTGGAGGCAGGGAGGAGGGCGGTCGTGGAGTGCGCTATGCCATCGTGCCGGGGAAACGTGGTGGAACTGCATCGCTTGCAACGGCCTCTTATCTGCAACGGCGCGCGCATGATCGCCTGCGCCATCGATGCGGAGAATTTCATGGAACTGCCCAATAAAGACCTCGGTACCCTGTTCGAACAACTGGGGCTGGACTCCGATCCGGCCAGTATCGACGCGTTCATCGCCCAGCATGCGCCGCTGCCCAACGAGGTGAAGGTGTCCGAGGCGCCGTTCTGGAACGAGTCGCAAGCGGCATTCCTCAAGGGCGAATTGCTGGAGGACGCGGAGTGGGCGCCGATCGTCGATGAGCTCAACGTGCGCCTGCACGAACACAACGCGCCGTGACCTCCGGCACGCTTATGCATCCTGTGTAAGCGCTACGGCCAGCCCCAGCGCGATACTTAGCGAAAAGCTCAACAGCGTACCCAGCAGTACGTATTCGCTGCGCTGGCGGTTGTTGCGGCCCTTCAATTCGTTGAAGCGCAGGATGCTCTTGGCAGTCAGCAAAAAGCCGATCGCCTGCCATTGGTCCAGCAGCACGAAGGTCACGATCAGGCCACGTTCCAGATAGCCGACGAACGCGCCGCCGTTGACCAGTGAATCGTCAGTGCCTAGGCGCTCCTGCCAGGGCTTGAGCAGGGCGCCGATCAACGCCGAGGCTGGTTTGAAGGCCACCAGATAGGTCAGCAGGATCGACAGGTGATGGGTGCTGGCCTGCGCCTGCAGGAAGGTCGGGAACGAAGTCCACAGTCGTTCGCTGGATAGCCAGAGCGCTAGCACCAGTACCACCTGCACGCCATGTTCCAGAAGGAGCGTGGCGGCAGTGCGAGGACCTCGGCTGGCCGCCCAGCCGGCGGTCAGCAGGCGACCCGACGCCAATACCAGGGCCGCACCGCAGGCGAACGCCAGTCCGCCGCGCAGCATGGCGAATATCACCAGCGCCGCGAGTCCTTGGGCAAATGCCAGAAGATAGAGCGCCGGGCTGCGCCAGGCTGGCGTGTGAGTCCGAATACGCTGGCGCAGTGGCAGCAGGAAATCCACGGCGACGTGTCCGAGCAGTAGCGCCAGCAGCAGCGTCGTCGAGTCAGGCATGCTGCAGCTCCTCGACCCAGCCGCGAGTGCAGGCCAGATAGCGATCCACCAGGCGCGCGTCGGCGCGTTGCAGGGCCTTGGTCACCGTCACGCGGGATTTGCCCAGCTGCTCGGCGATGCTCTGCTGGTCGCGACCTTGGACCAGATGCAGGAAATAGGTCTGCGCTTCCACGGGGGTCCAGCGATCAATAAGTGCGGCGAGAAACGCGGTCGGCAACTCGGTGCAGCGCTGGAGCCCGGGCTCGTCGCTGAAGATGCAGAACGTCTCTTTTTTCATGCCATCCAACCCCCTGCCGGAGAGAACGAAGGCTTCGCTGTAGGGCTGCGCCGCGGTGTTGTCCTGGCTGATGCCCAAGGCCAGCCGCGCATCCCAGCGCTCGCCTGGCGCGCTGGCGGCAAGCAGGCCGGCGCGTATCGCCACCGCGCAGTCGAACACGTCCTGCGCATGGCGCATGACAACCTGAAAGCCATCGCCGCGGAAGGTTTCGACCTGGGCGTCAAAGTGCTCGCCGAGTTCGCTGAGCAAAATCTTTAGCTGAGCGATGAATACGTTGGGGGCGCGCATCGAGCGTGAGTCGATGAGATCTCCGGTCAGGACAGCCTTCAGGTTCACGAGTCGCTCCGTTGTGTACATACGCTACCTGTCAGAAAGTAGCCCTAATTGGCTACATATTCAAATGTTGCTTATAAGGGCTACTTGAAATATCTGGGATGCGGTAGGCCCGAGCGCTGCCTGTCTTTAGAATCCCGCCTTCACTTCGGCTTCTGAGGATTTTGCGATGGCTTCTTCCACCGGCACCACGCTCGATATCGAGGCGCGTTATGCCTGGGCGAAAAGCGTGGCACAGCAGGCAGCGCAAATGGGCATGGAGTTCTATCAGCAACGCAACGATCTAACGGTAGAGCACAAGGGGGATGACCGACAGGACGTGGTCAGCATTGCCGACAAGCAGATCGAAGCCTTCATTCGTGCGCAGCTGAGCGAGCATTTCCCCGAGGATGGCTTTCTCGGCGAGGAGAGTGGCTCCGCCGATCTCAATGCACGCTGCGTCTGGGTCATCGATCCTATCGATGGCACCGCCTGCTTCGTCAATGGGCTGCATAACTGGTGTGTGTCCGTCGGCCTGCTGGTCGACGGCGAGCCGTACCTCGGTGCCATCGCCGATCCGAATCACCGCGAGCTGTTCCACGGTTGCAAGGGCAGCGGTGCCTTCGTCAATGACACGCCGCTCGCTGTCAGTCAGGCGCGACATGTGCGTGAGGGGTTGACGGGGACCGGAACCTTTCATCCGCGCGGCAAGGAGCATTTCATCCCCTTTCTGCAAAAGCTGCTGGAGGCGGGCGGCATGTTCATCCGCAACGGTTCCGGTGCGCTGATGACGGCCTATGTCGCCGCCGGGCGCTTGATCGGCTACTACGAAACGCAGCTCAAAAGTTGGGACTGCGTGGCCGGCCTTGTGCTTGTGACGGAAGCTGGCGGACGGGTCAACGACTTCTTTCGCAACGATGGCTTGCTCGATGGCAATCCTTATCTGGTGGCCGGTCCGGGCGTTTATGACCAGCTGGCGGAATTGATTGGCCCGTCGCTGGATGGCTGAGGCGCCCTTCGTCGGTCGCACATTGCATTGCCGTGGTGAGGCGCGCAGCCTGTCGAACACATCCGCTAGGATCCGTTCTCGGATTGCATGCCGGATGGATGCTTGGTACTCCAGCGGGGCTTTTGTTGCTGTCGAACAGTCGTATCGTCCTGATGGATGCCTTCGAGACTGCGAGGTACCGATCATGAGCACGATGCAATGCACCTACCGTGGCTATCACATCATTGCCGATGTGATGGAGTATCCCGGTTCGCCGACGCCTTGGGCCGGCGGTTGCCGAATCAGCGACCCGTCGGGTCATGCTACCCGCCGCATGTCCCTGCCCGTCGAGCACGCCTTCATGGCGGAGCTGGACAAGGCCCAGCGTCTTTCCCTTGCGCATGGAAAATGGCTGGTAGATCAATGTCTTGATCACGGCTTGCGGCTATTTCCCGAGGCGGCCTGAAAACGATGCGTGGTTTGGCTGGTTTTCGATGCGGCCCCTCCAGAAGCGGGGCCGGCGACGAACGCTCGCCATCATCGGGTAATTGCCCGCATCGCGCTGCTAAACGGCAGAGCCGTGTCGGCAGTCATCAGGCTCTTTTCACGGCTGCGCTGATTTCCCCGTTGCTTAAAAACGGCAACGGTGGCATAGCTTGTCTCAAGCCATCTGAAAAGATGGCCTTCACGAAGCGGAAGTAAGGACGACGTATGCAAATCCAGGTTCATAGCGATAACCACATCGAAGGCAGTGCCCGGTTAGTCGACTGGGTGAGTGCCAGTGTCGCCAGCAAGCTGGAGCGTTTCGACGACGAACTGACCCGAATCGTCGTGCATCTCAACGACGAAAACGGCGAGAAAGCCGGCGCGCATGACAAACGCTGCCAGATCGAGGCACGCCCGAAAGGGCAGCAGCCGATTTCCGTGACCCACAAGGCCGAGTCGCTGGAGCTGGCCATCGACGGTGCGATCGATAAGCTAGGCAACGCGCTGAGCCATCAGTTCGGCAAGCTGCGTAGCAAGCGTGCCGTCACCCAGCCACAAGGAAATGAAGGCGGCGCCGGCATGCAGGATGCGCTGCTGGAGGAGGATTTCCTCGCCGACGAGCAGCTGCGTAGCTCGTGAACGCACCGCCGAGCCTTGCATCACCTAGCGGTGGCGAGGCCCGGCGAGTGATTTTCCCTTCTTCGCTAACAAAAAACGGGGTGCCCGCATGCGGTGCACCCCGTTTCTCTTTGCGGCTTCGGTTATTGGGCGTTCAATGCCTGGCCGTTGATGCCTGCGCTATCGGGACCCATGAGATACAGATAGACCGGCATGATGTCCTGTGGTAACGGATTGACCAGCGGATTCTCCCCTGGGTAGGCCTTGGCGCGCATATCGGTGCGTGTGGCCCCCGGGTTCACACTGTTGGCGCGAATTGAGGCGGTGCCATCGAGTTCGTCGGCCAGAACCTGCATCAGCCCTTCAGTGGCGAACTTCGACACTGCGTACGCGCCCCAGTATGCGCGGCCCTTACGACCGACGCTGCTGGAAGTGAAGATGACCGACGCATCCGCCGATAGCCTGAGCAGCGGCAGCAGCGTGCTGGTGAGCATGAACATTGCGTTCACGTTCACCTGCATCACGCGCATGAAGTTGTCGCCTGAGAGCTGCTCCAGCGGTGTACGTGGGCCGACAATGGCAGCGTTGTGCAGCAGGCCGTCCAGACGACCGAACTCTCGCTCGATCATTGCGGCGAGTTCGTCGTACTGGTGCGGCAATGCCGTCTCGAGGTTGAACGGAATGACTGCCGGACGTGGGTAACCCGCTGCCTCGATATCGTCGTAAACGCGGTTGAGGTTGTCTTCGTTCTTGCCCAGCAGCAACACCGTTGCGCCATGAGCAGCGTAAGCCTTCGCGGCCGCTTCGCCGATCCCCCGGCCAGCGCCGGTCACCATGATGATTCGGCCCGCGAGAAGGTCGGGGCGGGCGGTGTAGTCAAACATGAAAAGTCTCTCTTGTTTCAGAAGTCTGGACGCAAAGCGCTAACGGCTCAGCAGCTGCACAGTGCCCGGTCAAGCACGGAGCGCAGTTCAAGCGGGTTGTCCACCACCACGTCGGCCCCCCACAGGCCTGGGTTGTCGTCCGGGTGGATGTAGCCGTAACGCACCGCGGCAGTCTTGCTTCCGGCGGCGCGCCCCGATTCGATATCGCGCAGATCGTCGCCGACGAAGAGCACGGTAGACGGGTCGAGCTGCAGCTTCCTGCAAGCGAGCAGCATCGGCTCTGGATCAGGCTTGCTGCGACTGACATGGTCGGGACAGACCAGCACCGAGGAGCGCGAAGCGAGCCCGAGCTGCTGCATGATCGGTTCGGCAAAACGCAACGGCTTGTTAGTCACCACGCCCCAGATGAGCTTCGCTTGCTCGATGTCCTTAAGCAGTTGCTCCATCCCGTCATACAGGCGGCTGTACACCGCGCAATGCGATTGGTAGCGCTCGAGAAACTCCAGACGCAGCGTTTCGAACTCGTCTGACATGGGGTCGACGTCGAATGCACTCAGTACCATCGCCCGGGCGCCGCCAGAAACCACATCGCGTATCTGCTGATTCGCGACCGGAGTCAGGCCGCGCGCCAGTCGCATGGCTTGGGCAACGGCGATGAAGTCAGGGGCGGTATCGAGCAGCGTTCCGTCCATATCGAATAAAACGGCGCGCAGGCGCATCAAGCCTCCTTGATGGTCTGAACCATATAATTGACATCGACATCCGCCGACAGCTTGTAGAACTTGGTTAGCGGATTGTAGGTGAGACCGACGATATCCTTGACTGCCAAGCCGGCATCGCGGCTCCAGGCGCCCAGCTCCGACGGCCGGATAAATTTCTTGAAATCGTGCGTGCCGCGCGGCAGCAGTTGCAGCAGGTACTCCGCCCCGACGATAGCGAGCGCATAGGCTTTCGGGTTGCGGTTGATGGTCGAGAAAAACACTTGGCCACCGGGTTTGACCAGCGCGCAGCAGGCGCGAATTACCGAGGCCGGGTCCGGCACGTGTTCCAGCATCTCCAGGCAGGTTACGACATCGAACTGTTCGGGGCATTGCGTAGCCATGTCTTCGGCAGTGATTTGCCGGTAATCGATCTCCAGTCCCGACTCCAGCAGGTGCAGGCGCGCCACGGAAAGCGGTGCTTCGCCCATGTCGATACCCGTAACCTGGGCGCCGCGCTGAGCCATCGCTTCGCTGAGAATCCCTCCGCCGCAACCGACATCGAGCACTTTCTTGCCGGCCAAGGCGACGTGCTCGTCGATCCAGTTGACGCGTAGTGGATTGATTTCGTGCAGCGGCTTGAATTCGCTTTCACGATCCCACCAGCGATGGGCGAGTGCTTCGAATTTGGCGATTTCGGCGTTGTCGACGTTGCTCATGGTCTGTTCCGTTTAAGATCTTGAGGTGAAGCTTGAGCTGCAATCGCTCATGTTGCCAGCCTCAGTCCGATAAAGGAGAGAGGTAATGTTCTCTCTCGTGGGGCAGTTTGTCGCAGTGGCGCAGTGTTCTGGTAGGAAGAGTCAGGGCTTTTTCCCATCGCGTATCTTCGTGCTCCACTGGCGCACGTTCGCCATCAGTTGGTCCTGATCGATGCGGGTCAATCGACGATCGGTGAGCAGTTGCTTTCCTGCTACCCAAACATGGCGAACGCAGTCTCGGCCGCAGGTATAGATAAGCTGTGACACCGGATCGTAAACGGGTTGTTGCGCCAGGCCTGAAAGATCGAATGCCACCAGATCAGCGAACTTGCCGACTTCCAGCGAACCCGTATGCTCGTCCAGCCCCAACGCCCGGGCGCCATTCAAGGTCGCCATGCGCAAGGCTCGATGTGCGTCCAGTGCACTGGCCGATCCGGCGACGGCTTTGGCAAGAAGCGCCGCGGTGCGGGTTTCGCCCAGCAGATCGAGATCGTTGTTGCTTGCTGCGCCGTCTGTGCCAATCGCTACATTCACGCCGGCGGCCCAGAGCCGTTCTACCGGACAGAATCCGCTTGCCAGTTTCAGGTTCGATTCGGGGCAATGAATGACGCTGCAATTATGCTCGACGAGGAGGGCGAGATCTTCGTCGTCGACCTGCGTCATATGTACAGCCTGAAAGCGCGGTCCTAGAAGTTGCCTTTTTGCCAAGCGGGCTAGGGGTCGTTGGCCGTGTTGCTGCAAGGCTTCGTAAATCTCCGACGCAGTTTCATGAACGTGCATATGAATGCCTGCGTCCGTCTCCGCGACGAGGATGTGCATTTTTTCCAGACTGTCGTCGCTGACGGAATAGGGGGCGTGCGGGCCGAACGCAATGCTAATCCTCGGATGGTGCTTGAGATCGTCGAAAAGAGCGACGCCCTTGCGCAACGCTTCGCCTGCGTCGCGGGCTCCCGGAACGGGGAAGTCCATTACCGGAACGGTGATCTGAGCTCGCATCCCACATCTATGTGCAACTTCACTGGCGACATCTGGAAAGAAATACATGTCCGAAAAGCAGGTGATACCGCCTAGCAGTTGCTCGGCAATCGCCAGTTCCGTGCCGGTCTGAATGAAGGCTTCGTCAACCCAGCGATTTTCCGCCGGCCAGATGTGGTCGTGCAGCCAATTCTTGAACGGAAGGTCGTCAGCAAGTCCGCGAAACAAGGTCATCGCTGCGTGCCCATGCGCATTAATCAGCCCTGGTGCCAGAAGCATGTCAGGCAGCTCCAGAACGCATTTCGCTGCATGCTTGTTAGCGTCCAGCCGAGGAGCGATCAAGGCGATGCGCCCGTCGCGAATACCCAGGCCATGCTCTCGCAGAATTACGCCCGCCGGCTCGACCGGAACGAGCCAGGTAGGAAAAAGGAGGAGGTCCAGCTGTTCGGAGTCGAGTTCTGACATGGCATGGCCAAAGCAATAACAAAGGCGGCAGTGTAAAGCCGATGGGTTTTCGGGGCGAATGAAACTCCGCAAGGGGGAATCGCCCCCATGGTCTCAGTTGGGTTGAGACATGAGCGCACAAAGCGCTTGACGCACAC
>NZ_JAMOHV010000016.1 GCF_024448505.1 Stutzerimonas degradans | reverse complement strand
GTCGTGGGGGCCAACGTCTCCGAGCTCGGCTTGCCGTCCGGCTCGGATGCCACGGGCTACAGCGAATTTGCCACGGGTACCTTCACGTTGGGCGATGTGGATGGCCTGGACGACATCCAGACCGTCATGATCGGCGGTACCGCGGTGAATATTGCCAATCTGATCGGCAGTAGTTTTGCCGGCGCGTACGGTGTGCTGAACATCCTCGGCTACAACGACGAGACGGGTGTGGTCAGCTATCAGTACCAGTTGACCAGTCCGACGACCGATGTGGATGGCGTGACGGAGGCCGATACCTTCACGATCAGCGTGTCGGACGGTGCGGCCAGTACGTCGAGCGATCTGGTTATCGGTATCGCCGATGATCTGCCGTCGCTTGGTGCTTTTGTCGCCGCGACGATTCCCAACGAAGTCGGTACGGTCAACGGCACCTTTGCGGTAGTACCGGGGGCGGATGGGCTGGGCGGCTTCGAGATCACCGGGCCGACGCTGGACGGCGTGACCTATCAGACCACGCAGAATTTCAGCGGCGGTACGTTCGTCAGCACCACGCTCACGGCGCTGACGGACACCAACCAACAGGTCTTTACCTTGACGGTGAGCGCAGACGGCACCTACAGCTTCCAGCTGATCGCGCCGGAGGCGGGTTACACCGAGGCCATCGACTTTACGAGCCTGGAACCTGGCAAGCCGATTTCCGTGGCGTCCAGCATCGAGAATGGTTGGACGTTCGACGGCCTGCTGTTCAGCGGAACCTCCCCAACGACATTTACCAACCCCGATAGCGGCAGCGGCTCCAATAGCGATCTGCTCAACATCTCGGGAAATGGGTTCGGCTTGGGGAGTGCGAGCTCCGTTCCGGACAACGCCGGTTTCCTCTACACCCAGCAGGGCGGCGCGGATAGCTTGCGTTTCTTCGCCGATATTTCATCGAGCCTAGAAGGAAAGGGCACTGTACAGATTTCCTGGGCTGCCTATGGCAGCACCGTCGGCGGTACGCCGCTGGCCGTCAGCACGCAGAGCATAACGCTCACCGCAGACGGATGGGTCACCATCGACCCGGGTGTCTCGTTCGAGAATCTGGTGGTACGTGTCGATGTGATCGGTGCGACCAGTGGCGGTATCCGGGTGCAGGATTTCTCCTATTCCCGCGAAGTGCTGCCGGATGATCAGGGCCTGTCCTTCGGCGTCGTGGCGCAGGACGGCGATGGCGACCTGAGCGCGCCGTCTAACCTCGACGTGCAGATCACGGCGGCCGACTCGTCAGATGTCTTCACCCTGATGGGTACGACAGGCGACGATGTCATCGCCGGCAGCAGCCTGACCGACGTTATCAGCGGCAATACTGGCTTCGATATTGTCGACTACGGCGACGCGACCACGGCGATTGCAGCCAGCCTGCTCAGCTGGGCGGGCACGGCGGGGGATGCGCTCGGCGATAGCTACACGGGCATCGAAGGCCTGGTTGGCGGGGCGGGGGACGACGTGCTGACTGGCAATACGCTGAACAACTACCTGGGAGGTGGTGCCGGTAGCGATACGCTGTTTGGCGGTGAGGGGGACGATGTTCTCGACGGCGGGATCGGAGCCGACGTCCTGCAGGGCGGTATCGGCGACGACATGCTGATCGGTGGGGCAGGAGCGGACGTGCTTGACGGCGGCTCCGGCATGGATATCGCCGACTACAGCGCCGACGACGTCGGTATCACGGTCGATCTGGATAGTGGCGCACCAGGTATTGGCGGCTTGGCGGCCGGTGATACCTACCTCGACATGGAGGGCGTGATAGGCGGCAGCGGCGACGATCTGCTGACTGGCGACGCTCAGGACAACTACCTGGATGGCGGGCTGGGCGACGACATCCTCTCCGGTGGTGGCGGTGACGACGTCCTGATCGGCGGGTTGGGTGACGACAGCATGACGGGCGGTGCGGGTCGCGACACGTTCGTCTGGCGAGCAGGCGACAATGGTAGCGATACCATCAGCGACTTCCATATCGATCCGACCGGTGCGGCCTCGGACGTGCTCGATCTGTCGGAGCTGCTGTCCGGGGTGGATGCCGACAGCGCGACGCTGGACAATTACCTGACGTTCGCCTTCGGTAACGACACGGTCATCTCGGTCAGCGTCACGCCGGGCGGTGCGCCGGTGCAGGACATTACCCTGGCCGGCGTGGATCTGGCGGATCTGTACGGCACCACCAACGAGGCGACGGTGATCGATAGCCTGCTTGCCGATAACATCCTGAAGGTCGATAACACCTGAGGGCACTCAAGCCCACCGTTCTCAGGAACGGTGGGCTTGTCTTTGCTGGAGAAACTGAATGCTCTATATCGAGCGAGGACCGGACGGGCAGCTTCGGCGGGTCGAGGCCAAGCCGTTCGACGAGATGACCGGAACGATCCCCGCGGGTTGCGATGAAGCGTTGAGCTGGTTCGCAAACAGTGAGGATGAACACATGCAGCGGGTCGGCTTGCAGGCATCCGACCTGGAAATGGTACGGGTCCTGGAAGACCTGATCGGCGTGTTGATCGATCGCGGCGTGATTCGTTTTACCGACCTGCCGGAAGCGGCCCAGCGCAAACTGCGCGCCCGTCAGCAGACCCGTGCGCGACTGGGTGGGCTGAGCGCTCTGTTGAGCGACGATGAGGAACCGCGGTTGCCTTAACCGGCGTTTCGTTTCGTTCGCTGAAACCGCAACTGACCCCGATTTTCCCTTCCCTCGTGACGCCGACTGGTCGTCGCGACCAGCCGTTCTCTTTCCTTAATGCCACGGGTGAGGCGTGCCAACCGCGTGGCCCATGACGCCATGCACGCCGAGCGCAGCCAGCGTCGTGCGTTCGCCTTCGGTCTCCACCATCTCGGCGATCAGCGGCAGATCGATGCTGTGTGTCGTGCGGTAAAGCGCCTCGATGAAGTCGCGCTTGTCGTCGTCCTGGTCGATATTGCGGATGTAGGTCCCGTCGATTTTCAGATAGACCAATGCCATTCTCAGCAAGCTGCCGAGCTTGCTGAAATCGCCGCCGAAATGCTGCAGACCGACCTGCGCGCCAGTGTCGCACAGCGCCTGGCTGCAGTGTTGCAGCGTGGCGCTCGCCGGCAGGTGGCGGGCGTCCAGTTCCAGGCAGAGCAGGCGGGTTTGCTCAGGGTGGTCACGCAGCAGTTGGATAATCGGTTCCAGACCGTCAGGGTCGCGCAGCGTGGCGCTGGAAAGGCTGACGGCCAGCGGAGTGGGGGCCTGCCGCAGCCGTTCGATGGCCAGTTCGAGCATCAGCCGGTCGAAGCGCGCCGTCCAGCCCAGCCGTTCCAGCCACGGCAGAAAGCTGCCGGCAGTGAGGACGGCGCCATCGGCGATCGGCAGGCGCGCCAGCAACTTCTGATGCACGAGCTGCTGCGGATTGTCGGCCAGCACCACCGGTTGCACGAAGACGGCCAGATCACGCCGCTCCAGCGCCTCGTCGAGCGCGCGATACCACTCGTGTTCGCTGTGCAGAAGCGCCGTCGCATGGCTGCATTCCTGCCATGCACTGTCGCTACCGAGTGCCTGCGCCAGCGCATGGTCGGCCCGCTCCAGTACCGCCGCGGGCGAATCGCCGATGTGAAAGGCGGTATAGCCGATGTGAGCCAGCGGCCCTTCGTCGTGCGTGCCGAGCGGGCGCAGCGCTTGCAGATCGGCGCTCAGTGTTTCGGCGAGACGGGCGGCATGTGCTTCGTGCAGCCCGGGTGCCAGCAGGACGAAGTCACCGCCACGGCTGCGCGCAGCCAGCCAGTGCGGCTGGCCTTGTTCGTCCGGTATGCGCCCGAGCCGTGCACCGACTGCGGCGACGAGTTGATCGGTCTGCTGGCTGCCGAGCTGCTGGTTGAGCCGGTTCAACTCGTGGATGCGGATCAGCATCAGATAGCCGCCGCCGTGATGCTCGGCCGGCGTCAGCTGGATCGCCAGGCGCTGATCCAGCAGGCGCCGGTTGGCCAGCCCGGTCAGCTCGTCGCGGAAGGCCTGCTGATGGAGCCGCTCGCTGCGCGCCGCCTCCTCGGCGAAGAGGGCTTGCAGCTTGGCGACCATCTGGTTCATCGCTTGCACCACACGCCGTAGCTCCGGCGTGCGCGGCAGCTCGGGCAGCGTGACGAATTCGCGTCGGGTGATGGCCTGCGCTTGCTCCACCATGCGATCGAGCGGGCGCAACTGGCTGCGCAGCAACCAGCCGCCGAGCAGGGCGCTGACCAGGCCGCAGCCCAGCAGCCAGTAGAGCGTGGCCACCGTGCTGTCCCAGACCTTTGCCAGGGCGAAGGCGGGGTGGCTGATTACCTCCACGCGCGCCGCCTGTTCCCAGCCGCGCATGATCAGCGCGTCGCCGCCCTGTGCCGGCAGATTCACCAGCGCGGCGAACCAGTTCGGCACCTGCTCGGTGACGATGTTGCTGGTGCGTTCGACGATCGGTTGGCCATCGGCGATCGAGACGATGCGGATGCTGCTGAAATAGCCGCTGTCGAAGATCGAATTGACCAGCAATTCGAGCATGACCGGATCATCGACATGCGGCGTCATCGACAGCGCCAGTGCGGTGGCGGCGTCCTGGGCATGGGAGCGAAGCTGGCTGATCGACTGTTCGCGCGAATGCTCGACACTGGCGAAGAAGCTCCCGGCGAACGCCACGACGAGGAACAGGCAAATGGCGAGAAACAGCTGCTTGAGTAATGACATACTTCCCTCCTGAAACTGCTCTCGACTAGCCCTCGCCGACCGTAAATCCTTCGGCGTGCATCTTTCGCAGAACGTCCTGCCAGCGTGACAGCCTTTTGCCATCTCCGCTACGTTTACCACCGCCCGCGCTGGGGAGATAGAGCCCTTCAGCGTTGAAGGCATACACCGGCAACAGGTCGCTGCGCTGCGAGGCGGGGCGGATGACGCCGTCGATGTTGTCCAGCACCAGCGGATCGGCCCCGGGCGTCGCGTAGTAGGTGAGCACCATGTGCGCCTGATTCAGCCGCAGTGCCTTGACGTAGGTGATGCGCAGCTTCTCGCTGGGCACGCCCAGGCGGCGCAGGGTGAAGTATTTGGCGAGGGCATAGTCCTCGCAGTCACCGGCACCGCGGATCAGCGATTCGACGGGGGTGGCCCAGTAATCGTCCTGCTCCCAGACCCAGATGTCGTCGCTGAACTGAATGTTTCGGTTGAAGAAGCGGTTGACCTCGGCAAGCTGCTCCCGCTCGGGCAGTGCGCCGCTGTCTCGCAGAAGGTCCTGCCAGGCTGCTATCCGTGGCAGCGCATCTTCCGCCGCCCCGTAGCGCTTTTTCAGAACGGGGTAGATGCGCTCGAAATCCCACTGCTGCCAGTTGGCCGAGCGCGCGAGATTCCATAGCGGTGCGCTGAGCAGGGCGAGCGCAAGAAGCAGCACCAGCGGGCGGCGACGGCTTGCACGACCAGACTGCAAAGACTGCATGGGCTGCTCTCCATAGCGAATCCTGCCGGTGGGCGGATTCGTGCTCACTGGCGTGGTTTGGCTTCGACCGTGTGCAGGGTTTTCTGTTTAACGATGTACAGCGTGACCAGCGCAGCGCTGAGCAGCATGGCGATGCGTGCCCAGACGAGCGGCACCAGCCAGCAGGAAATTCCGATACTCACCCACATGGTGAGGATGGTGTAGGCCTTGCCCTTGAGTGGAATGCCGTTGCCTTCCAGATAGTCGCGAAACCAGGGGCCGAGGCGCGGGTGCTCGACGAGCCAGACGTAGAAGCGCTCCGAGCTGCGCACGAAGCAGGCAGCTGCCAGCAGCATGAAGGGTGTGGTTGGCAGCACCGGCAGGAAGATACCTACCACGCCGAGCGCCACCGCGAGCCAACCGACCGTCAGCAGCGCATAGCGCACCACGGCGTTGCGCTGCTGAGGAATATCGCGGTGCGCCATGGCGGCTACCCGGTCATCAGTGGCGGCGCGGTTTGAGCAGCGCCGGCTTTTCCTCGGGGGCGTGGCAGAGCAGGTACAGCGCGGTCAGGATTTCCGGAATCTGCGCCACCATCTCGTCTACCAGCTCGGGGCTCTCGGCGATCTCGGCGAACTCCGGCTGCTCGTCGAACAGGCCCGAGCCGACCATGATCGGCAACAGCAATTCGCTGACTTCCTCCTCGGAGTCCTCGAACCAGACCTCCTCGCGCATGAACACGCCCTCCATGAAGCCGATGCACCAACCGCGCAGATCGGACTCGTCCGGTTCCTCGCCGAGGTCCAGCTCGCAGGGCAGCTCCATGTCTTCGTCGCTGGCCAGCTGACGGGCGATATGCGCCTTGAGCTGGACCAGCGTTGCCTCGATGGCGTCGCGTTCGGTGTCGTCCTTGTACTGCGGTGGCTCGGAGAACAGCGCATCAATCCATTCGCGCTCCGGTACCGCTTCGGAGCAGATGCTCAGAGCCGTCAGGTAGCCGTGGGCGGCGATGTAATCCAGCGCCTCTTCATGCAGGTCGTCGGCATCGAGGAAAACCTGCAGGCGGGTGAGTTGCTCGGCGAAAGACATCGGGAACTACCTTGGGGTGGGAAGACAAGCGGGATTCTAGACGAGGCGCGGGATGCAGGCTACTTCGATGGCCGTTGCGCCCGCGCGGCCGACCACCGCGCCTGAACTCCGGCAGGTGCTCGCGTATACTGCGCGCCTTGTTTCGGAGACCGGCATGCTCGACCAGGCACAGCGCATCCTCAAAGACGTATTCGGCTACGACGCCTTTCGCGGCAACCAGGGCGCGATCATCGAGCAGGTCGCCGGCGGCGGCGATGCGCTGGTACTGATGCCCACCGGCGGCGGCAAGTCGCTGTGCTATCAGGTGCCGGCGCTGCTGCGCGACGGGCTGGCGGTGGTGGTGTCGCCGCTGATCGCGCTGATGGACGATCAGGTCGCCACGCTCGACGAGCTGGGTGTGGCGGCAGTGGCGCTCAATTCCACGCTGAGCGCCGACGAGCAGCGCGAGATCGCCGAACGCATTCGTCGCAACGAGATCAAGCTGCTCTATCTCGCGCCGGAGCGCCTGGTGCAACCGCGAATGCTGGCGTTCCTGCAGCGGCTGCAGATCGCGCTGTTCGCCATCGACGAGGCGCATTGCGTGTCGCAGTGGGGCCACGATTTCCGTCCCGAGTATCTGCAGCTCGGCCAGCTCGCCGAGCTGTTCCCCGGCGTGCCGCGCATTGCCCTGACCGCCACGGCGGACATGCGCACCCGCGAGGAGATCGTCCAGCGCCTGCATCTGGAGCATGCCGAGCGGTTCCTCTCCAGCTTCGACCGGCCGAACATCTTCTATCGCATCGTGCCCAAGGAGCAGCCGCGCAAACAGCTGCTGGGCTTCCTCGCCGAGCGGCGGGGCGATGCCGGCATCGTCTACTGCATGTCGCGCAAGAAGGTCGACGATCTGGCGGCGTTTCTCACCGAGCAGGGTTTTCCGGCGCTGCCGTATCACGCCGGGCTGCCCAACGAACTGCGCGCCTATCACCAGAAGCGCTTCCTCAACGAAGAGGGGCTGATCATGGTGGCGACCATCGCCTTCGGCATGGGCATCGACAAGCCTAACGTGCGCTTCGTCGCTCACCTGGACCTGCCAAAGTCGCTCGAGGCCTATTACCAGGAAACCGGACGGGCAGGGCGCGACGGCCTGCCGGCCGATGCCTGGATGGCCTACGGCCTGCAGGACGTGATCTTCCTCAAGCAGATGCTCAACAACTCCGAGGGCGACGAGCGCCACAAGCGCATCGAGCAGCACAAGCTCGATGCCATGCTCGCGCTGTGCGAGGAGACGCGCTGCCGGCGCCAGGTGCTGCTGGCCTATTTCGACGAAGACCTGCCGCAGCCGTGCGGACACTGCGACAACTGCGTAGACGATGTGCAGACCTGGGATGCCACCGAGCCGGCGCGCCAGGCGCTGTCGGCGATCTACCGCAGCGGACAGCGCTACGGCGTCGGACATCTGGTGGACATCCTGCTGGGGCGCGACAACGACAAGGTGCTCGGCCTCGGCCATCAGCATCTTTCCGTGTTCGGAGTCGGCAAGAGCCTCGCCGAGGGCGACTGGCGCTCGCTGTTCCGCCAGCTGGTGGCACGCGGGCTGGTGGATGTCGATCTGGAAGGCTTCGGCGGCCTGCGCTTGAGCGACAGTTGCCGACCGTTGCTGCGTGGCGAGGTAAGCCTGGCGCTGCGCCGCGATCTCAAGCCGCAGCAGGCGGCCAAGGGGCAGAAGAGCGCTGCCAGCCAGCTGGTGCGAATCGAGGAGCGCGATACCTGGGAAGCGTTGCGCGCGCTGCGCCGGCGCCTGGCCGAGGAGCACGGCGTGCCGCCCTATGTAATCTTCCCCGACGCCACGTTGCTGGAAATGCTGCGCAGCCAGCCGGCTTCGCTGGCGGATATGGCGCGCGTCAGCGGTGTTGGCGCGCGCAAGCTGGAGCGCTACGGCGCGGCGTTCCTCGAAGTGCTGCAGGGTACGTCGGAACCCGCCAGGTCGCCGATCGATCTGCGTCACGAACTGGTCACGCTGGCGCGTGCGGGCATGACACCGGCGCAGATCGCGCGTCAGCTCGATTGCAGTGAGAAGAACGTCTACGCCCTGCTGGCCGAGGCGATCGGCCAGCAGCAGTTGAGTCTGGAGCAGGCGCTCGACCTGCCCGAAGACCTGCTCGGCGAGATTCAGGAAGCTTTCCTCGACGGCGAAGGCGAGCTGCCGCCGGTGGCCGAGATCGCCCCGCAATTCGCCACGCGGGTGCCGGAAGCGGTGCTGTACTGCGTGCGCGCGGCCTTGCAGGCCGAGTTCGAGTTGTAACCGGCTGCGTCACCGCCGCGCGCACGCCGGCGCGGCGCAATCCCGCGTCCTGGCGGGGCGGCCGAGTGTTTCCGCGTACCGAAGGAGGGTGGTGACTGGCCGTTGGTAGGCTTGCCTGCATATCGAAGCTGTGATTAGCTCGCTAATAATTGTTTTTGCAGGAATGCAAGCTTCATGTACGCCGAGCAACATCGCTTCGCCATGCAGTTGGCGCAACTCTCGCGAGGCTGGCGCGCGGAACTGGATCGGCGTCTCGCCGATCTGGGACTGTCGCAGGCCCGCTGGCTGGTGCTTCTGCACCTGGCCCGTTTCGACCATTCACCCACGCAGCGCGAGCTGGCGCAAAGCGTCGCCGTCGAAGGGCCGACGCTGGCCCGTCTGCTGGACGGCCTTGAGGCGCAGGGGTTGATTCATCGTCAAGCTTCGCTCGAGGACCGCCGCGCCAAGCTCATCCTGCTCGGCGCGCCGGCGCGTCCGCTGATCGAACGCATCGAGGCGATTTCGACGCAGGTCCGCGAGGAGCTGTTCGACGGCATTCCCGAGGAAGACCTGCGCAAGTGCCAGCAGGTGCATGCGCGCATCCTCGCCAATCTGAACAAGACCCGGGCGCTCTAGAAACTGCGGCCGAGGTTCAGATAGAGCGCCTGCTCGTCTTCGTCGTTGGCACCGTAGCCGAGGTTCAGCGGCCCCAGCGGGGTGTCGTAGCCGATGAATACGCTAGCGGCGTTGATGTAGCCACTGTCGAATTCGTTGTCGTTGTTCCAGGCGCGGCCGCGTTCCAGCGAGCCGCCAAGGTACAGCGGGAAATCCAGCGGCAGGAATCCGCGTGGCGTCATGCGTCGGTAATACACCACCCGGCCGAGGCTGATGTTCTGCCCCGACAGCGCGTCCTGGCGAAAACCTGACAATTGGCGGGCGCCGCCGAGCAGGAAGCTGGAGGTCACCACCTCGGTGTCGTCGAGCGTGCGTCCGTAGCGGCCGCCCAGCAGCCAGGTGTGCGGTCCATAGCCGAGCGCCTTGTCTAGGCGGAGGTGCCATTGCCGGTAGCGTTCATCCGAGCCCAGCCCGGGTGTGTACTGGCGCAGCGTCAGACTGATGTCCTCGCCCTCGTGCGGGAAATCCACGTCATCGAGCGTATCGAACGAGTACTGCAAGGCGTAGTAACCCTCGCTGAAACTGAAATCCGGCAGGTCGCGCTCGCCGACGCGCACATTCGCCTCGCCCCACGCCTGGCCGACGCCGAAGCGGATCTCGCCGTTGTTGGCGATCTGCCGGCCGAGGTTCAGCCCGTAGCCGTAGCGGCGCAGGCGGTATTCAGCGATCGGGTCGTGCTCCAGCGTCGCCTCGACGTTCTGTGCTTCGAGGAACGCGTTCGGCGCGACGAACCAGCGCGAACCGGCATCCAGCGGCTGGTAGAACTCGCTGAACAGCTCCTGGCGATCGCCCAGTTGCGCCCGCGTCAGCCACTCGGCGCCCAGCTCGTTGATGCCGTTCATGCGGTAGCTGGCACCGATGTTGAAGGCGCTGTCGCCCTGGAAATCGTCGGACAGGCTCAACCCGAGGCGCAGGTAGTCGGTGCCGGAGCGCTTCTCGCGCGTGCGGATCACCAGCGTGTTGCCCAGCTTGCCGTGGGCGACGCGGTATTCGACGCGGTCGAAATAGTCCAGGCCATACAGCGTGCCCATGTCCTTCTGCAGGTCGGCGAGATCGAGCGGCTCGCCGAGACGCTGGCGGATGTGGCGGCGGATTACCGCATCGCCGACTTTCGAGTCGTTTTCGATGCGCACTGCGGTGATCACCGGCGTGCGAGGATCGTTCGAGCGCGCCAGACTCAGCGCCGGGTTGCCGCCGCTGGGCGGTGCGAAGCCGGCCAGACGCCCTTCGAGCGCGCGGGTGGCGCGGTAGCCGGCGTCGATCAGCTGCGCCGCGCTGCCGAAATCGGTCGAGCCGTAGGCCGCCAGAGGCGGCTCGATCAACAGGTCTTCGGCGCGCAGGGTGGCCAGCTGCTCCTCGGAGTTGCGCCGCGTCATCATGGTGGTGGTCTGGTTGAGCACGTCGAACACGGTGAGCAGGTCTTCGCGGCGCATCAGCGGCGTGCCGATGTCGACCACGATCAGCCGGTCGACGCCCATGTCGCGCGCCACGTCCATCGGAATGTTGTCGACCATGCCGCCGTCCACCAGCAGGCGGCCGTCGAGCTCGACCGGCGCGAACACCGCCGGGATCGACATGCTGGCGCGAATGACTTGCGGCAGGTGGCCGCTGCGGAACACCACCTTCTCGTCGTTGGCGATGTCGGTCGCCACCGCGCGGAAGGGGATCGGCAGCTGGTCGAAGTCACGCGTATCGCTGGCGTGCACCAGCAGGCGTTCGAGCAGCAGGGCGAGGTTCTGCCCCTGGATCACGCCCAGCGGCAGGCCGAGGCTGCCATCGTCGCGGAAACTGAGCTTGCGTTTGACCAGGAAGTCACGATCGTCCTGCTTGCGCCGGAATGGCACGTCCTGGCGGGCCGGATCGTCGGACAGCACTTGCTGCCAGTCCAGCGTCATCGCCAGTTTCTCCAGTTCGTCGACGGTGTAGCCAGCGGCGTACAACCCACCGATCACCGCGCCCATGCTGGTGCCGGCCACCGCGTCGATGCGCACGCCTTGTTCTTCCAGCGCTTTGAGTACGCCGATATGCGCCAGCCCGCGCGCCGCGCCACCGGAAAGCACCAGCCCAGTCTTCGGCGCCGCGGTGTCGGCGAGGCCGCTCAGGGGCAGGCAGAACAACAGGACAAGCAGCAGGCGACGCATGACGGATTCCGGGTGCGAAAGAAAAGGCCGCTATTATAGGCCGCTCCCATTACCAGCCAGGGTCGCGCGCATGTCCAACGGCAAAGCGGAAATCGTCATCGTTTATTGCACCCAGTGCCAGTGGCTGCTGCGCGCGGCCTGGCTCGCCCAAGAGCTGCTGTCGACCTTCACCGACGATCTCGCCCGGGTCGCGCTGGAGCCCGGCACCGGCGGGGTGTTTCGCATCACCTGCGACGGTGAGCAGATCTGGGAGCGCACGCTCGATGGCGGCTTCCCGGAAGCCAAGGAACTCAAGCGGCGGGTACGCGACCGTATCGACCCGCAGCGTTCGCTGGGCCACAACGATCGCTGAGGTTCAGGATGCCGGCGGACTCTTCAGGCGACTGGTGATGACGCTGGCGAGAATGATCAGCGCGCCGCCGCCGATCATGCGCAGGGTCGGCTGTTCATCGAACAGCCACCAGGCGAAGGCGATGCCGTAGACCGGCTCGAGGGCGAAGATCACCGAGGTGGTGCGTGCCTTGAGCACCCGCAAACTGGCGACGAACAGGCTGTGCGCCAGGCCGGTGCAGAGTACGCCGAGCAGCGCCAGCCAGAGCCAGTCCTGCGCCGGGATGGCGGGCACACCCGCCCAGGCGAACGGCAGCAGGCCGAGCAGGATCGCCAGGTTCTGCCACAGCGCGGCCTGCACGGCATCGATGCCGCGGGTGACTGCGCGGTTGAGCAGCGACAGCAAGGCGAACAGCAGGCCCGACAGCACGCCATAGAGCAGTCCGCCGGTCGCCGCGCTGGACACGTCGAAGCTCGGCGTGACCAGCAGGAGGCCCAGGCAGACCAGCCCGACCATCGCATATTCGATCGCCCGGGTGCGTTCGCGAAACAGCAGCCCCTCCAGCAGCACGGTGAACGCCGGAAAGCTGGCGAAGCCGAGGGTGGCAATGCCGACGCCGGCAACCTTCACCGCGACGAAGAAGGTCAGCCAGTGCGCGCCCAACAGCACACCGCCGAGCATCAGGCCGCAGCGGCGATTCCAGTCGGGGCGCGCGCCGTTGCGCGGTAGCAGCATGGCCACTGCCAGCAACGCGAGGACGGCGAACAGGGCGCGGCCGAAGGTGATCATCAGCGGCTGGCTCTCGGCGAGTTTGCCGAGCACGCCAGACAGGCCGAACATCAGCGCGCCGAGGTGAATCGCCAGCAGGGCACGGCGTGGGGTCATGTGTCGATACCGCGGGTCAGCGGTGGGTACGAAGGGAGCATGCGGTTACCGCGACGGAGATGGCAGGGCGATCATGCTAGGACAGTCGCGTACGCGCGTCTGTCGCGTCAGCCGGCGGTTTTGTCGCGCAACTCTCGCGGCGTGCAGCCGTGTGCGCGAACCAGTGCCGCGGTGAAGGCGCTCTGCGAGGCGTAGCCGACCTGTGCGGCAATCTCGCCAACCGACAGTCGGGTGCCGCGCAGTAACGCCTCGCCTTGCTGCAGACGCCGCTGGCGCACGTAGTTCATGGGCGTCTGTCCGGTTTCGTCGAGAAAGCGCGCATGCAGGCGCGCCACGGACAGCCCGGCGACTCGCGCCAGGTCCGCTACCTGCAACGGATGGGCGAGGTGCCGGTCGATGTAGGTGGTGAGCGCCGCAAGCGACAGCGGCGGCCGTTTGCCGAGCGGCGCGCATCCGCTCGCCAGCGTTGCCAGCAGCAATACCGTGCCTTGTTCGGCGATCAGTGGATCGTTCAGCGGGCTGGCGGCCAGCCACTCCACCAGGCGCTGCTGCGCGGCGGTCAGGCGCAGTGAGTCGGGGCGTTCGAGCAGCCGCAGGCTGGATGCGCTATGCGGGCCGAGGCGCTCGCGAATCCAGTCCGGGTGCGCAATGTCGAGCACCAGACAGTGGCTGCCGCGCGCGCTGCCGCAGGCATGATGGGTGGACGCGGGCACGACTGCCAGGCATTGCTGGCCGATGCGACTGCCGCGCCCGGCGATCTCGAATTCCAGCTGGCCGCGCAGGCCGAAGACCAGTTGCGCATGTTCGTGGCTGTGAGCGATCTGGTCCTGGTTGTAATGCCGAAGGGTCAGCATCTGCATCGTGGCCTCGCTATGGCATCCGCTCAGAGGATGACCTTGTCGCGCAGTTTCTCCGCGGCCTCCTGGAGCGCCTGGATCACGCGTTCCTTGTCGAAGTTCTGCACGCCGTTGGTGTCCAGATACATGGAGAAGCCCGGCAGCTCGGCCTCGACGAAACTGCAGGTGGCACCGAGGTCGCGGCGGAAATCGACGACCTGGTAGATCTGCACCGGCCGGGTGAAACCCTTGACGCCGATCTGCCCCTTGTCGCGGCACATGATCACGTCCTTCACCAGCGAATAGGTTTCGTGGGAGATGAGGATCTCGCTGGTTTCGGCGGCGTTTTCCAGGCGGCTGGCGAGGTTCACCTCGCGCCCGATAATGGTGTAGTCCATCCGGGTGTCGGCGCCGAAGTTGCCCACCGTGCAATAGCCGGTGTTGATCCCCATGCGGATCTCCATCGGCCGGGTGATGCCCTGTGCGCGCCATTGCTGGCGCAGTACCTTCATGTGCTTGCGCATGGCGATGGCCATCGACACGGCGGCCACGGCGTCCTTCTTCGCGCCCTGGCTGGTCGGGTCGCCGAAGAACACCATCACGCAGTCGCCGACGAACTTGTCGATGGTGCCGCCGTACTTCAGCGCGATCTTCGACATTTCGTTCAGGTAGTTGTTGAGCAGGTCGGTCAGCGCCTCGGCTTCCAGCTCCTCGGACAGTTCGGTGAACCCCTTGATGTCGGAGAAGAACACCGAAAGCTTCTTGCGCTGGGTCTCCAGACGCACGCTGCGCTTGCCGGAGAAGATCGATTCCCACACCTGCGGCGACAGGTACTTGGCCAGATTGCGCGCCAGGCGCGCGGCCTTGGTCTGCTCGGCCTCGATGTCGCGCCGTGCCTGGGCCAGGCGCAGGCCCTGCAGGTGCACGAAGTAGGCCGTGGCGCAGATGTACAGCGAAGCGAACAGGATGCTCACCAGCGAGACCAGCTGTGGCGTGGTGCCGCGCAGCTCGAGCGGTACCAGCACGCTGCCCAGGCCGATGCCGCCGGCTACGCCGAGCACCGCCAGCAGCAGGTACTGCAGGCTGCCGGTGACCAGCGCGGTAAAACACAGTGTCAGCAGGAACATCAGGCTGGGCACGATGGGTGCGCCCAGCAGGATGATGGCGATGCCGGTGTTGAGTGCATCCAGGCACAGCAATACTTGCGAGGTGCGCTGCGGATGATCGCGCTTGAAGCGATAACCGAGGTGATAGGCCAGATGCGGATAGAGCAGCGCATAAGGCACCATCCACAACAGGTCGATGGAAAAGAACTGCGTATAGGTTCCGGCTGCGAGCGTGGCGGCGCCGGCCAGGTAGGCGAACACACGGGAGTAATACTCGCGCAGCGTGCGATTGGCGAGACCGTTGCGGCGCTCTGCCGTGGCGGAAGTCATGTACTTACGTTCCCTTGTAAAATCGACGCCTTTTCCAAGCGCCTTGCTGACTGAAGCGCCCTGCGCCGAACGCTTGGAAGGGGCCTTGCCGGTGGCGGTGCATTGCGCTGTTCTGCCGTGGCGCACGCCGAGCCGATGGATCATAACCAAGCCGCGTCGCGCAGCCAAACGCAGTCGACAAAAGCCATGCGGTGTTGGGGCGCGGCCAATGGCAGGTACGGCCTCGGCGGAACCCGCCGAGACGAAAGCGCCCTAAACTACAGCGGCGCCGCGCGCGCCTCTTTCTTCCCTCTACGAACAGGATTTCCCTTTGGCTACCAGCTTGCTTGCCTTGCTCGACGATATTGCGACAGTTCTGGATGACGTATCCGTGATGACCAAGGTCGCTGCCAAGAAAACCGCCGGCGTACTGGGCGACGACCTGGCGCTCAATGCCCAGCAGGTCAGTGGCGTCAAGGCCGACCGTGAGTTGCCGGTGGTCTGGGCGGTCTGCCGGGGTTCGCTGAAGAACAAGCTGATTCTGGTGCCGGCGGCGCTGCTGATCAGCGCCTTCGCGCCTTGGGCGATCACGCCGCTGCTGATGCTCGGCGGCGCGTTTCTTTGCTACGAGGGGTTCGAGAAACTGGCGCATCGCTTCCTGCATGACGATACCGTCGAGCACGCCGAAACCGCCAAGGCGCTGGCCGATCCGGCAGTCGATATGGTGGCTTTCGAGAAGGACAAGATTCGCGGCGCGATCCGCACCGACTTCATCCTGTCCGCCGAGATCATCGCCATCACCCTGGGCACGGTGGCCAATGCCAGTTTCACCCAGCAGGTCATGGTGCTGGCCGGCATCGCCGTGGTGATGACCATCGGCGTCTACGGGCTGGTTGCCGGTATCGTCAAGCTCGACGACCTGGGCCTGGCGTTGAGCAAGGCGGCGAGCGGAGCGGTGCAAGCCGTTGGTCGCGGCATCCTGTGGCTGGCGCCCTGGCTGATGAAAACGCTGTCGGTCGTCGGCACCGCGGCGATGTTCATGGTCGGTGGCGGCATCCTCACCCACGGCATCGGCGTGGTGCATCACTGGATCGCCAACAGCGCCGAGCAGACGCAGCACCTGCCGTACATCGGCGCGGTGCTCGGCGGGCTGCTGCCGACGCTGCTTGACGCCGCGTTCGGTATCGTCGCCGGCGGCGTGATCCTGGCCGTGCTGACGCTGGGTAGCCGCCTGTTCGGCAAGCGCGACGCGGCGTCCTGATCAGTGGCGCCAGAACGCGGGGGTCAGCACCACCAGCACGGTGATGATCTCTAGCCGACCCAGCAGCATGCCGAGCGCCAGCAGCCATTTGGCCGCATCCGGCAGCGGGCCGAAGTTGCCGGCCGGGCCGATGATGGCGCCGAGCCCCGGTCCGACGTTGCACACCGCCGACGCTGCGCCGGTCAGCGCGGTGATCAGATCCAGCCCGAGCAGCGCCAGGCATAGCGCGAGCGCGCCGATGGTGATGGTGATGAAGAAGGAAAAGGTCAGGATCGACCGGACGATATCCTCATCCAGGGTGTGACCGTTGTACTGCTGGCGAATGACTGCGCGCGGATGGATCAGCTGCTTGAGGTTGGCCCGCAGCAGCGCATAGGCGACCTGGAAACGGAAGATCTTCAAACCGCCGGTCGTGGAGCCGGAGCAGCCGCCGATGAAGGTCAGGTAGAAGAACACCATCATCGCGAAGCCACCCCACTGGGTGTAGTCGCCCGAGGCGTAGCCGGTGGTGGTGACCACCGAAACCACGTTGAAGGTCACGATGCGCAGCGCGTACAGCCAGTCGGCATCGTGGGTGAGCCAGTACCAGCCGCTGAACAGCACGCTGCTGACCACCAGCAGGACCAGAAAGCCGCGTACCTGCTGATCGCGGATCAGCGCCTTGCGGTGGCCGCGCAGCGTGGCGACGTACAGGGTGAAGGGCAGACTGCCGAGCACCATGAAGAACACCGCCACCCAGTGCGCCGACGGGCTGAACTTGCCCATCGAGGCGTCGGAGGTGGAAAAGCCGCCGGTGGATACCGTGGACATCGCATGGTTGATCGCATCGAACAGGCTCATGTCCGCCAGCCAGAAGGCCGCGACGGCCGCCAGCGTCATTCCCACGTAGATGGCGATCAGGTATTGCCCTGCGATGTGCGAGCGCGGCACTACCTTTTCCGACCAGTCCGACGATTCCGTCTGGAACAGGCGCATACCACCGATTCGCAACAGCGGCAGGATCGCCACGGCCATGCCGATGAAGCCGATGCCGCCCAGCCAGTGCAGCATCGAGCGCCACATCAGCAGGCCGGGCGAGGCGTCGTCGAGGCCGGTGAGGATGGTGGAGCCGGTGGTGGTGATGCCCGACATGGTTTCGAAGAACGCGTCGGTGTAGCTGATGTGCCGGCTCAGCATCATCGGCAGCGCGGCGAAGCAGCAGACCACCAGCCAGCTGGCGGTCGTCAGGAAGTACATGTCGCGCGGCCGCAGCTTGGCGTTGGCCGGACGCCCCGGCGCGACCAGGGCGACACCGCAGCCGCCGGTGATTGCGCTGGCCCAGATGAATGCCTGCAGGTCGTCGGTACGCTCGAACGCCAGCAGCGTCAGCATCGGTACGACCATGCCGATCGCTAGGGTGATGAGGAAAATGCCGAGGAGAAAACCGATGATGCGCAGCGTCGGTAAGGCCATTGGGTGCAACTCGGCGCCAGAAATGAGGGCCGCCATTCTACCTGTGTCGGCCCGCCAGTAAACCGCCTGCAGCTTGCCGACAGGCGTGTGCCTGGGGCCTCTTCCCAAGCGCATGGCGATGCATAGAATAGCGGCCCGGCGCCGGCCGGTTCCGGCATCTGCGCGTGTTACCTCCATGTCCGTCGACAATCCCTGTCTCACCTGCGGCGCCTGCTGCGCCTATTTCCGCGTGTCCTTCTTCTGGGGCGAATGCACGTCGTCCGGCGGTACCGTGCCCGATCAGCTGGTGGTGCAGGTCAGCCCCTACCACGTAGCGATGCAGGGCACCGAGGCCAAGCCGGCCCGCTGCGTCGGCCTGCTGGGTGAAGTCGGTTGCGGCGTGCGCTGCACGCTGTACGAGCAGCGCTCGAGCACCTGCCGCGAGTTCGAGGCCGCGTGGAGCAATGGCGAGCCCAATCCGCATTGCGATGCGGCGCGCGCGGCGCATGGCTTGCCACCGCTGGTGCCGCCGCTGCAGCCGCATCTGTCGCCCGATCGCGTCGCCTGAGACCCACGCCAGCGCAAGACTTGCCCTGGCGCCGCCATCGGCCTCTAGAATGTCCGCTTCGCTCTGGAGGTAATGGATGGACGCTCTCGACCTGTTGCTCAACCGTGTTTCGGTCACCCGGCTGTGCGATCCGGCCCCCGATGCCGCGCAGCTCGACCTGCTGTTTCGCGCCGCGCTGCGCGCGCCGGATCATGCCCAGCTGCGGCCGTGGCGTTTTCTGACCATCGCCGGGCCAGCCCGCGACCAGTTGGGCGAGCTGTTCGCCACGGCATTGCAGGCACGCGACCCGCACTGCGCGCAAGAGGCCCTGCACAAGGCACGCAGCATGCCGTTGCGCGCGCCGCTGCTGGTGGTGGTGATTGCGCACCTGCAGGCGCATCCGAAGGTGCCCGAAGGCGAGCAGCTGCTCGCCGCCGGCTGCGCGGCGCACGGATTGCTGCTCGCCGCTCACGCTCAGGGCATTGGTGCGGTGTGGCGTACCGGTGATTTCGCCTATGACGCGCAGGTCGCCGCCGGCCTCGGTCTGGCGGCGAACGAACGCGTGCTGGGTTTCCTCTATCTGGGCGCGCCGGAAGGGCGGGTACGTGCGGCGCCGGTGCTCGATCCGGCCGATTTCGTCAGCGCCTGGCCGTCGCGCTGATTAAGCGAGCGGCAGACGCAGGCTGGCGATGAACCCGCCGGCCGGGTGGTTGCTCAGTTGCAGCTGACCGCCGTGGCGCTCCGCCGCGCGACGGGCGATGGCCAGGCCCAGGCCATGCCCGGCGGCAGTCTGCCCCGGCGCGCGGAAGAACGGCTCGCTCAGCTGCGACAGATGCGCGGCATCCACGCCCGGACCGTGGTCGCGCACGCTGAGCGTCAGCCAATCGCCATCCAGGTGCGCCTGCAGTTCGATGGGCTGGTCGGCCGGGTTGAACCGCAAGGCGTTACGCAGCAGGTTGTCGAGGGCGCGTTCGAGCATGTCCGGCCAACCGCGCAGCGTGCTGCCGGGGTCGATGTGGCTGTCGATGCGCTGATCCGGCGCGACGATGCGCGCGTTGTCCTGCAGTTGCTCGAAGAGCATCGGCAGGTCGATGCTCTGCGCCGCGCCGGGCTCGGCATCCATCCGGGCCAGTTCCAGCACCTCGCCGATCAGCGCTTCCAGGCGATCGCACTCCTTGGTCAGGCGCGGCCAGAGCGCCTCGCGTTCGGCCGGCGTGGCGCGCTCGGCCAGCGCCAGGGCGATGCGCAGGCGCGCCAGCGGCGAGCGCAGTTCATGGGACACGTCGCGCAGCAGTTGGCGCTGGCTGCCGATCAGCGTCTGCAGGCGGGCGCCCATGCGGTTGAAGTCGCCGGCCAGCACGCCCAGTTCATCGCGTCGCCTGGCCAGGCGCGCCAGCGAGTTCTGCTGATAGGTGGTCTGGCCAAGATCGTGGACGGCGCTGCGCAGGCGATCGAGCGGCCGCGTGATGGACAGCGTCAGCAGCAGGCTGAAGCCGCTCAGCACCACTAGCGCGATCGCTAGCGCGCTGAGCGGCCAGAACAGACTGCCGCGGTGCCAGGCCCGTAGCTCGGGATGCGGAATACGGTAGATGAACAGGTAGGTATCGCCGCTGGCTGGGCTGGTGTAGTCCTCGGTCAGCCGGCGCCAGGGCAGCGAGTGATCGCGGTCGCGTTGACGTGCCTCGAACGCTGCGGCGCGTGGCGGGAAGGTGCCGCGAATGACCGGCTGGCCGTTCTCGCCCAGCACTTGCACGTCGATGTGCGCGCGATGCCGGTGCTGCTCCAGCAGGCGCTGGGCCGCAACTGCACCCTGTTGCTCGTAGACCCGGGTCCAGGTCTCCGCGAGGCCGCTGACAGCGGGGTGGCGGCTGAGAATCCAGGCATCCTGGTTCAGCGCATGCCCGAGCAGCAGTGCCAGGCCGGCGACCAGTGCAATGGCGAGCCAGAAGGTTGCGAGAATGCGCCAGAACAGTGATCGCACGGCTGTCTCCACGGCGAAGCCCGGCCGGAGCGTGCGCACCGGCCGGGCGGTTGGTAAGTGCGACGATCAGTTCTGCTGATCGCGCTCGGCTTTCCACTTGAGGAACTCGGCGCGTTCGGCGCGCCTCTCTGCCATCTTCTTCAGGCTTTCGTCGAAGGCCTTCTGCTGCTCGGGCTTGAGCAGCGCGCGCATCTGCTTGTGAATGTCATCGCGGCTCATTTGGATCTCGTCCTGCATGGCCTTGCGTTCGGCTTCCGGCAGCTTGTCCAGGTAGCGCTGGGTGACGGCTCGACGCTGTTGCATCTGCTCGCCCATCAGCTTGTGCATTTCGCGTTGCTGTTCGCGGGTCAGGTCCAGTTCCTGAAACATCCGCGGGCCCTGTTTGCCGCCCATTGGGCACTGGCCGCCGTCCCGCATGGCGCCGGGCATGGCCATGACGGCAGTGGGAATAGCGGTGACGAACAGCAGGGCGATGAGGGATTTGCGCATCTTGGTTACTCCTGTGATGAAAGCCGGTTCGCGGACTCTGCGCCGGGTTTTTCGGGCGGCGGCTGGTCTGTGACCGGATGAGTTCAGTCTAGGGAGGGCAAGGTCAAGCGCGGTCAGCGTCGGGTAAAGGCTCGGTAAAGACGCTCAGCCGGCGTACAGGTAGCCGCGTCCGCGCAGCGCGACGATGCGCGGGCTGCCGTCGGCATGCGGACCGAGCTTGCGCCGCAGGTTGCTGACATGCATGTCGAGGCTGCGGTCGTAGAGGGTCAGTTTGCGTCCCAGGGCATGCTGGGCGAGGGCCTGCTTGTCCAGCGGTTCGCCGGGCTGGGCGAGCAGCGCTTCGAGGATGCGGCCTTCGGAGAGCGTCAGGCTGACGTCGTGTCCGCCGATGCTGGCGACGCCGCGCGCCGGGCTGTAGCACAGGTCGCCACGTTCCAGCTGGCTGGGCGTGGCCGGCGGCAGGCTGCGGCGCAGCACGGCACGCAGGCGCGCCGTGAGTTCGCGTGGGTCGCAGGGCTTGGCCAGGTAGTCGTCGGCACCAAGCTCCAGACCGAGGATGCGGTCCAGCGGTTCGCCGCGTCCGGAGAGCATCAGTACCGGCAGACCGGGATGTTCGCTGCGCAGCTGCTTGAGCAGCTCCAGGCCGCTGCCGTCGGGCAGCATCACGTCGAGTACCACGGCGGCCGGCTGGAATTCGGCCAGCGCGGCGCGGGCGCTCTGACCGTCGTGACAGGCGTGGGCGACGAAGCCTTCCTGCGCCAGCCAGCTGATCAGCAGCTCGCACAGTTCGTGGTCGTCATCGATCAGCAGCAGTTCGTTCATGAATGATTCAGTTCAGCCATTGGCGACGCCGGCGCCCGCGGGTCACCAGCAGGCCGAGCAGGAAGCTCGCGACGCCGACGCTGCCGCCGACGGCGAACCATTTCTGTTCCTCGCTGAGCAAGGGCAGCGGGGCCTGGCTCTGCGCTTCCTGCAGCTGCAGGCGTAGGCGCTGGTTCTCCTGCCGCAGGCGCTGCAGGGCCAAAGTGTCGATTGCCGGCGCATTATCGGTCGCTGCCGGGGCGGCGTCTTCGCTCGTCTGCTCCTCCACATCCGCTGCGGGGGCTTCCTGGGCGTGAACGGTCGGTGCGAGCAGGCTCACGGCCAGCAGCAGGGGAAACAGGGCACGATGCATCTGACTACCTTCTCCTTGGTGCTGGCCACGGTGAATCCGCAGCCAGGCTGATCCTTGTGTTTCGGTCAGGGCAGCACTTTCTTGAACGGCTTGACCAGCACATCGCTGTAGACGCCGGCGGCCTTGTAGGGATCGGCTTCGGCCCATTCCTGCGCGGCTTGCAGCGAGTCGAACTCGGCCACCACCAGGCTGCCGGTGAAGCCGGCCGCGCCCGGATCGTTGCTGTCGATTGCCGGATGCGGTCCGGCGAGTACCAGTCGGCCTGCTTCCTTGAGCGCTTCCAGGCGGGCGAGATGGGCCGGGCGGGTGGCAAGGCGTTCCTGCAGGGAGTTCGGGGCGTCGGTGGCGATGATGGCGTACAGCATGGTTACTCCTTGGACGGTGCGGGAGTCGTCTGCATGTGGCGGACGAGGTAGAAACTCTGGCCGATCATGAACAGCAGGGTCAGGCCCAGGCTGCCGAAGACCTTGAAATCGACCCAGATGGCCGGGAAGGTGAACGCGACGAAGAGGTTGGCGCCGCCGCAGACGAGAAAGAAGGCGACCCAGGCGGCGTTCAGCCGGGCCCATTGCGCGGCGGATAGCTCGACCACATGGCCCATCAGGCGCTGAACCAACGGCTTGTCGCCGAACAGCTGACTGCCGGCGAAAGCCAGCGCGAACAGCGCGTTGACCACCGGCGCCTTCCACTTGAGCACGGTTTCGCTGTGAAACGCCAGGGTCAATCCGCCGAACACCAGGCAGGCGGCGAGGGTGATCAACTGGCTCTTGTCCAGGCGCCGTTGCTTGACCAGGAGCGCGCCGTAGACGAGCAACGAGCTGAGGATCAGCACTGCCGTTGCGCTGAAAATGCCGCCGAGGGCGAACTTGTGCCCGGCGATTTCGACGATCCGTGGCTCGAGCTTGTAGACCGCGAAGAACAGCAGCAACGGGATGAAATCGATGAATTGTTTCACGATGCGGGCCGGCAACCTTGAGTGGGCGGCATAATAGCAAACCGGATTGTCGGCGGAACGCATGTGCCGAATGCGCAGCACCAAGCGTTTGCCGGGCGGTCTCAACGACAACGGCTGGCCGGCGGGCGCGCCAGACGCCCTTCATGCAGCGTACACTGACGCGCTGTTCTTTCCGCCGTTGCGCCAGCGCGCGGCAACCTGCATTTCCGATCCGCCTCTTGAGTAACGAGCCCCCTGATGATTGTCGACCTGCATTGCCACAGCACCGCTTCCGATGGCGTTCTTGCGCCGTCGCTGGTAGTGGAGCGCGCGCACGGGCGCGGCATCGAGCTGCTGGCGCTGACCGACCACGACACGCTCGAAGGGCTCGACGAGGCGCATGCCGCCGCCAGCGCGTTGGGGATACGGCTGATCAATGGCATCGAGCTTTCCTGCCAGTGGAACGGGGCTACCATTCATGTGCTGGGGTACGGTTTTTCCCGCACGGCGCCAGCGCTGCTGAGCGCCATTGCCGCGCTGCACGATGGCCGCTGGCGGCGCGCCGAACTGATTGCCGAGCGCCTGGCGGCCAAGGGCATGCCCGCTGCGCTGGACGGCGCGCGGGCGGTGCAGCAGGAGCTGGGCGACAGCGGCAATGCGCCGGCCCGACCGCATTTTGCCGAGTTCCTGGTGCGCGCTGGGCATGTGCGCGACCGCGCCGAGGCGTTCCGCAAGTGGCTGGGTGCCGGCAAGCTGGGCGATGTGAAGCAGCATTGGCCGAGCCTCGAACAGACCGTGAGCACGCTGCGTGAAGCCGATGCCTGGATCAGCCTGGCGCATCCCTGGCAGTACGCCTTTACGCGCAGCAAACGGCGCCGACTGGTGGCCGATTTCGTCCAGGCGGGCGGCCATGCGCTGGAAGTGGTCAACGGCATGCAACCGCTCGAACAGGTGGGCGGGCTGACGATCCTGGCGCGCGAGTTTGGCCTGAAGGCCAGTGCCGGCAGCGACTTTCACGCGCCGGGCGATTGGTCCGAGCTGGGGTTGTACCGCCCCCTGCCGGAGGATTTGTCGCCGTTATGGAGATGTTTCGATCATGAGTGCCGCAGATCTGCTGCCAGCTGAACAGGGAGTCGCCATGAGTCAGTTTTTCCAGATTCATCCAGATAATCCGCAACCGCGGCTGATCAAGCAGGCCGTGGAGATCATCCGCCAGGGCGGCGTGGTGGTCTATCCGACCGATTCGAGTTATGCCGTGGGCTGCTCGATAGGCAATAAATCCGGTATCGAGCGCATCCGCCGGCTGCGCCAGCTGGACGACAAGCACAACTTCACCCTGGCCTGCCGCGACCTGTCGCAGCTCGGCATGTTTGCCAAGGTCGATACCGCAGCCTTCCGCTTGCTCAAGACGCACCTCCCGGGGCCGTACACCATCATTCTTTCGGCCACCCGCGAGGTGCCGCGTATGCTCCTGCACCCCAAGCGTCGCACCATCGGCCTGCGCGTGCCGGCGCAGCCGATCGCCCAGGCGCTGCTGGCGGAGCTGGGCGAACCGCTGATGAGCGTCAGCCTGATCCTGCCGGGCGACGAGCTGCCAATGAGTGATCCGTACGAGATGCGCGACGCCCTCGAACATCAGGTGGACCTGATCATCGACGGCGGTTACGGTGGCGTCGAAGCCTCCACCGTGGTCAGTCTGGTGGATGACCAGCCGCAGGTGCTGCGGGTCGGCTGCGGCGATCCCGCGCCGTTCATGGCCTGAGCCCGTTGCGTTCTCTCCATCCGACAAGGACCGCCTTTTGAGTTCCATCGATTCGCAGCGGCGCGTGGTATCCGGCATGCGCCCCAGCGGCCGTCTGCATCTGGGCCACTACCACGGCGTGCTGAAGAGCTGGACCCGCCTGCAGCACGAATACGAATGCTACTTCTGCATCGTCGACTGGCACGCGTTGACCACCGACTACGAAGCCAGCGGCGCGATTGCCCAGCACGTGATGGACATGGCGGTGGACTGGCTGGCTGCCGGCGTCAGCCCGAGTTCGGCGACCCTGTTCATCCAGTCTCATGTGCCCGAGCACGCCGAGCTGCACCTGCTGTTGTCGATGATCTGCCCGCTGGGCTGGCTGGAGCGGGTGCCGTCCTACAAGGAGCTGCAACAGCATCTGCAGCACAAGGAGCTCGATACCTACGGTTTCCTCGGCTATCCGCTGCTGCAGGCCGCGGACATCCTGCTGTACAGAGCTGGGTTGGTGCCGGTGGGCGCCGACCAGCTGCCGCATATCGAGTTCGCCCGTGACGTGGCCCGACGCTTCAATCACCTGTACGGGCGCGAGGCAGATTTCGAGGACAAGGCCGAGGCGGCCATCCGCAGGCTCGGCAAGAAGACCGCCAAGCTCTATACCAGCCTGCGCAAGAGCTATCAGGAGCAGGGCGACGTGGAGGCGCTGGGCACCGCGCGCGCCATCATCAAGGAGCAGCAAACCATTACCCTCAGTGATCAGGAGCGGTTGTACGGTTACCTCGAAGGCTGTGGCAAGCTGCTGCTGCCCGAGCCGCAGGCTCTGCTGAGCGATGCGCCGAAGATATCCGGCCTCGACGGCGGCAAGATGGCCAAGTCCAACAGCAACGCGATCTTCCTGCGCGACACGTCCGAGGAGGTCGCCGAGAAAATCCGCCGCATGCCCACCGATCCGGCACGCGGACATCGCCAGGACCCGGGCGAACCGACGCGCTGCCCGGTGTGGCAGATGCATGTCACGCATTCGGACGAGGCGGTGCGCCAGTGGGCCGAGCAGGGTTGCCGCAGTGCCGGTATCGGCTGCCTGGAATGCAAGGCGCCGCTGATCGACGCCATTCGCGCCGAGCTGGCGCCGCTGCAGGAGCGCGCGCTGGACTACGAGCAGAACACCGATCTGGTGCGCAGTATCCTTGCCGACGGTGCCGAGCGTGCCCGCGACGAGGCGCGCGAGACGCTGGTCGAGGTCCGCCAGGCAATGGGCCTCGGCTATCGCTGAGCCGCGCGCGGAGACTTCCATGCAAAAAACCGAGACGCCTGACGTCGAATCGAGCCAGCCCGGCGAGCAGCTGCGCCTGGCGCTGGTGTACGGCGAGGCCGTCACCGAGCTGCCGCTGGACCTGTACATTCCGCCGGATGCGCTGGAGGTGTTCCTCGAAGCCTTCGAGGGGCCGCTCGACCTGCTGCTGTACCTGATCCGCAAGCAGAACATCGACATCCTCGATATTCCGGTGGCGGAAATCACCCGCCAGTACATGGGCTACGTCGAGCTGATGAAGAGCGTGCGCCTGGAGCTGGCCGCCGAATACCTGGTGATGGCCGCCATGCTCGCCGAGATCAAGTCGCGTATGTTGCTGCCGCGCTCGGCCGAAGCCGCCGAGGAGGAAGACGATCCTCGCGCCGAGCTGATCCGCCGTCTGCAGGAATACGAACGCTTCAAGGCAGCCGCCGAAGATCTGGATGAGCTGCCGCGCGTCGGTCGCGAACTGCACGTGCCGCGCTTGGATGCCCCCGAGGCGCGTGCGCGCAAGCTGTTGCCGGATGTCAGCCTGGAAGAATTGCTGGTGTCGATGGCCGAGGTGCTGCGTCGCGCCGACATGTTCGAGAGCCATCAGGTGACGCGCGAGGCGCTCTCGACCCGCGAACGCATGAGCGAAGTGCTGGAACGGCTCAAGGGTGGCGCTTTCGTGCCGTTCGTCGCGCTGTTTCGTGTCGAGGAAGGGCGCCTCGGCGTCGTCGTGACCTTCATGGCGGTGCTCGAACTCATCAAGGAATCGCTGGTCGAGCTGGTGCAGAATGAGCCCTTCGCGCCGATCCACGTGCGCAGCCGTACCGAATAGCTCAAGTCAGGAGTCATCCGTGGACCTGTCCGATCCCAAGGACCTCGCTTCGCTGCTCGAAGCCTTTCTGCTCGCCTCGGGCAAGCCGCAGTCGCTGGAACGCCTCGCCGAGCTGTTCGAGGAGGCCGAGCGGCCATCTTCGGCGCAGCTGAAGAAAGCGCTGGACGTGCTGGAAAAGTCCTGCAAGGGCCGCGCCTTCGAGCTGAAGGAGGTTGCCAGTGGCTACCGCCTGCAGGTGCGCGAACGCTTCGCGCCGTGGGTCGGCCGCTTGTGGGAGGAGCGCCCGCAGCGTTATTCGCGCGCACTGCTGGAAACCCTGGCGCTGATCGCCTATCGCCAGCCGATCACCCGTGGCGAGATCGAGGACATCCGCGGCGTGGCGGTCAACAGCCAGATCGTCAAGACGCTGCTGGAGCGCGAGTGGATCCGCGTGGTCGGTCATCGCGACGTCCCGGGGCGGCCGGCGATGTTCGCCACCACGCGCCAGTTCCTCGATCACTTCAACCTGAAGAATCTCGACGAACTACCGCCGCTGGCAGTGCTGCGCGAAATGGAGCCGGAACTGCGGCCGGTGGTGGATGAGGAAGACGCGGCCGTGCCGGCCGATCTGCAGGCACGGGCCGATCTGGCTGCCGAGGAACCACAGGACGAGCCGCGCGAGCAGACCAGCTTTCGCAGCCTGCTCGCCGAGCTGGACGGCATGGAGCAGGGACTCAAGACCGATTTCGACGATCTGCTGGAACCTGCAGTCCCCGACGCGGACGACGAATCCGCGCCGTAACCGCTTACCGCGCAGGGCGAAACGCTCAATGCGGGCGGCTGACGGTCCGCGCACGCGCGGCCGTTGCAATGCTGTCCAGCCTCTCCTTATAGTCCTGCCCGCATCGGGTCGTCTCGACGAACGGGGCGGACCTTCCAGCAGGGTGAGAGCCAGGAACAGACCCTCATGATCGAATTAAGAAGTCTGACGAAACGATTCGCCCAGCACACGGCGGTGGATGCCTTGTCGTTCAGCGTCCAGCCGGGCGAGGTGCTGGGCTTTCTCGGCCCGAACGGCGCCGGCAAGTCCACCACCATGAAGATGCTGACCGGTTTTCTCGCGCCGACCTCCGGCAGCGCCAGCATCTTCGGCCACGATATCCAGACGCAGACGATGCAGGCCCAGCGCCAGATCGGCTATCTGCCCGAAGGCGCGCCCTGTTACGGCGACATGAGCGTGCGCGGCTTCCTCGAGTTCATCGCCGAGGTGCGCGGCTTCCGCGGCGCAGCCAAGCGCCAGCGGGTCGAGGCGGCGGTCGCGCAGGTGGAGCTGGAAAAGGTGCTCGGCCAGTCCATCGAGACGCTTTCCAAGGGCTTCAAGCGCCGGGTCGGACTGGCACAGGCGATCCTCCACGATCCGCGCGTGCTGATCCTCGACGAGCCCACCGATGGCCTCGACCCGAACCAGAAGCATCAGGTGCGCGAGCTGATCCAGGGGCTGGCGCATGACAAGATCGTGATCATCTCCACGCACATTCTCGAAGAGGTCAGTGCCGTGTGCACCCGCGCGCTGGTGATCGCCGGCGGCCGACTAGTGGCTGACGGTACGCCGCTGGAGCTGGAAGGACGCTCGAAATACCACCAGGCGGTAACGCTGGTCGGCGACGGCGCGCTGGATGCCGATGCGCTGGCGGCGCTGCCGGGTGTCGCCGGGGTGGAGACCAACCGCAGCGACGCCAGCCTGACCGTGCTGGCGCAGCCGGGGCAGGTGATCTTCCCGCAGGTCAATGCGCTGATCAGCCAGTGTGGCTGGGCGGTGAAGGAGCTGGACGTCGAGCGCGGCCGGCTGGATGAGGTGTTCCGTACTCTGACCCGCGGGGAGGCGCAATGAGCCAGTTGCCGATTATCTTCAAGCGCGAGTTGGCCAGCTATTTCGCCACGCCGCTCGCCTACGTGTTCATCCTGATCTTTCTGGTGCTGTCGGGCGTGTTCACCTTCTACCTGGGCGGCTTCTACGAGCGCGGCCAGGCCGATCTCACGCCGTTCTTCAGCTTCCATACCTGGCTGTACCTGTTCCTGATTCCGGCCGTCGCCATGCGCCTGTGGGCGGAGGAGCGCAAATCCGGCTCCATCGAGCTGCTGATGACGCTGCCGATCACCCGTTTCGAGGCGGTGACCGGCAAGTTCCTCGCCGCCTGGGTGTTCGCCGGTATCGCGTTGCTGCTGACCTTTCCGATGGTCATCACCGTCAACTACCTGGGCGAGCCAGACAACGGCGCGATCCTCGCCGGTTATGTCGGCAGCTGGCTGCTGGCCGGCGCCTTCCTGGCCATCGGCTCGTGCATGTCGGCGCTGGCGAAGAACCAGGTGATCGCCTTCATCCTCGCGGTTGCGGTGTGTTTCCTGTTCATCGTCAGCGGCCTGCCGATGGTGCTCGATGCCTTCGCCTGGGCACCGCAGTGGCTGGTCGATGCGGTCGCCTCGCTGAGCTTCCTGGTGCGCTTCGACTCCATCAGCAAGGGTGTGATCGACCTGCGCGACCTGCTGTATTTCGTCACGCTGATCGTCGCCTGGCTGGCTGCCACCGCCGTGGTCGTCGATCTGAAGAAAGCCGCCTGAGGAACCGCCATGAAACGAGTCATCTATTCCGGTGCCGGGCTGCTGCTGATCGCGCTGGCATTCCTGGTGTTCAACGGGCTGTCCGGCGTGCTGTTCACCCATGCGCGGCTGGACCTGACCGAGCAGAAGCTCTACACCATCTCCGAGGGCACCGAGCGCATTCTCGACAGCCTGCAGGAGCCGATCGAGCTGCACTTCTTCTATTCCGACGAAACCGCCAAGGAGCTGGTGCAGCTGCGCAACTACGCGCGGCGCGTCGAGGAAATGCTGCGTGCCTACGAGCGCGCCTCGGGCGGCAAGCTGAAGCTGCAGGTGATCGATCCGCAGCCGTTCTCCGAGGACGAGGACCGCGCCGCCGAGTTCGGCCTGCAGGCGGTGCCGCTGAACCAGGGTGGCGACAAGGTTTACTTCGGCCTTGCCGGGCGTAACGCCGAGGGCATGACGCAGGTCATCCCGTTCTTCCCGCTGGACCAGGAGGAGTTCCTCGAATACGAGATCAGCCGTCTGGTGCAGAGCCTGGCGAAGGCCGAGCTGCCGGTGGTCGGCGTGCTTTCCGACCTGCAGATCAACGGTGGCTTCGACATGCGCACCCAGCAGGCGACGCCGCCGTGGATGGTGCTGGAGGAAGTGCGCCAGCTGTTCCATATCGAGAGCCTCAAGCGCGACATCGACATGATTCCGGCAAACGTCTCGGTGCTGCTGCTGATCCATCCCAAGCAGCTGCCGGAGCAGACGCTGTACGCCATCGATCAGTTCGTGCTGCGTGGCGGCAAGCTGCTGGCATTTGTCGATCCGTTCAGCGAAGCCGATCCGGGCATGAGCTTCGGCCCGGGCGAGCCCGCCGAGGATCGCGCCTCCGATCTGGAACCGCTGCTCAAGGCCTGGGGCGCGCGGCTGCTGCCAGGGCAGGTGATTGCCGATGCCTCCTACGCGATGTCCGTGGGCGTGGGCGCCGAACGTCGGCCGGTGCGCCATCCGGGCTGGCTGAGCCTGCCACACGCGGCGGTCGACGCGCAGGACGTCACCACCGCCTCGCTGGAAAACCTGACGCTGGCCAGCGCCGGTATCCTCGAACCGCTGGAGGGCGCCGGGACGACCTTCACGCCGCTGCTGCACAGCTCGACCTACGCCATGCCGGTGGAGGCGCAGCGCTTCGTCACGCTGGACAACCCGGAAACCCTGCTGCGCGGCCTGGACCCGAGCGGTCAGCGTTACACGCTCGGTGCGCGCATCCAGGGGCCGGCGAAGACGGCATTCCCCAACGGCATCGAGGGGCGCAAGGACGGCCTTGCCGAGAGCGAGCGCATCAACGTGATCGTGATCGCCGATACCGATCTGCTCAGCGATCGCATGTGGGTGCAGGTGCAGGACTTCTTCGGCCAGCGCGTGCCGCAGCCGTGGGCCGATAATGGCGCCTTCGTGATCAATGCGCTGGACAACCTGTCGGGCACCGACGCGCTGATCAGCGTGCGTTCGCGCGGTCGCTTCACGCGGCCGTTCGTGGTGGTCGAGGAGCTGCAGCGTCAGGCGGAGAACCGCTTCCGCGAGCAGGAAGAGGTGCTCCAGCAACGGCTGGCCGCCACCGAGCAGAAACTGGCTGAGCTGCAGAGCAGCGATCCGGAGCAGGCGCTGGAACTGACTGCCGAGCAGGAAAGCGCGCTGCAGCAGTTCCTGCAGGAAAAGCTGCGTATTCGCAAGGAGCTGCGTGAGGTGCGCTACCAGCTCAACGCCGATATCGAGGCGCTTGGGCGGACGCTCAAGTTCGCCAATATCGTGCTGGTGCCGCTGCTGCTGACGCTGGCGGCGCTGGCCCTGTGGCTCTGGCGCCGGCGCCGGGCCTGAGCCGGGCGGCTTGGCTACCGCCCGATATCGGGAGGAAAGGGGGGCTGACAGCCACGGGCGTTGTTTTATACTCCGGCGACGGTGGCTGCCGGCCTAAGTAGCCTCTAAGGCCGCAGCACCGATAAGCCCCTCGTCAGAGGAATAACAAAAAGCGAGTTGGAGTGTGGGTAATGGCTGAACGCGAGACCGGAACCGTCAAGTGGTTCAACGATGCAAAAGGCTATGGATTCATTCAGCGGGGTAACGGTGCCGACGTGTTCGTGCATTACCGCGCGATTCGTGGCGACGGCCACCGCTCGCTGGCCGAGGGTCAGCAGGTGGAATTCTCGGTGATCCAGGGCCAGAAGGGCCTGCAGGCCGAGGACGTTGCCGGCGTCTGAGCTTCGCTCGCGCAAACACAAAGCCCGTCTAGATGACGGGCTTTGTGTTTTTCAGGGGTATCGGCGCCAGCCGCGGATCAGCCCGTGCGCCAGACGATTTCTTCTTCGCCGTCGGTACTGACGCGAATCCAGCGGTCAGCTTCTTCGATGGCTTCCTCTTCCTGCCAGCTACCCGGCGCACAGCGAATTTCCACGCCGAGCGCCTGATACGCCGCGCGCGCGCAGGCGAGGTCGTCTTCCCACGGCGTGGCATCGCTTTCCAGCAACAGGCAGTGCCACTTGCCGACCGCCTTGGGCAGCCAGGTCACCGGAATGCCGGCGGCGCTGCACTTGAAGGTCTGGCCTTTCTGCTGCCAGGGCGTGCAGGCGCCGATGGCCTGCTCCAGCCACGCGCCGACAGCCTCCTGGCTGGCGTCCCTGAGGTAGATCTCGATGTCCGGTTGACGCATGTCGGTGGCCTTGTATGGGTCGCTTGTTGGGTCGTAGCTCAGTGGCGCTGGATCAGGTCGTAGCGTATCGCAACCCGCACGCTCAGCGTTGTATCGATCACCGCGGCGCGGCGCTCGGCGCTGGCGCGCCAGCCGTGCGGCGTCATCGCCAGCAGGTCGGCACGCGCCTGTGCATCGCTCAGCTGAAGCTCGTAGCTGAGCGTCTCGCTATGCGCCAGGTGCATGCCGTCCGGGATCAGCGACAGGTGCTTTTCGTCATCGTAGTCGCGCACTTCGTCATACAGCCGTGCGCGCAGTTCCCACAGGTGCTCGCGCGTCGGTCCCATGCGCAGCAGGCAGCCGCCTGGGGCGAGCAGGCGCCGGGCTTCGTTCCAGTCGAGCGGGCTGAATACGCTGGCGGCAAGATCGCAGCTGGCGTCGGCCAGCGGCACGCGCGCCATGCTCGCCACCAGCCACTCGAGCTGCGGCGCCCGCTTGCAGGCGCGCTTGATCGCTTCGCGGGAAATATCCAGTGCATAGCCTTCGGCCTGCGGCAGCGCCGCGGCGAGCTGGGCGGTGTAGTAGCCCTCGCCGCAGCCGATGTCCAGCCAGCGCCGCGGTGCGCGTTCGGCCGCGAGTTCGGCCAGACGCCGGGCCAGCGGCGCGTAGTGGCCGCCGTCGAGGAAGCGTCGGCGCGCCTCGACCATCGCCTGGTTGTCGCCCGGATCGCGGCTGTTCTTGTGTTGCACCGGCAGCAGATTCAGATAGCCCTGGCGCGCACGGTCGAAACGGTGATTGGCCGGACAGGCGACGCCATTTTCGACCGCACTCAGCGGCGCCTGGCAGATCGGGCAGATCAGCATGCGAGCAGGTTCACCAGGGTCTGGTAGTAGATTTCGGTCAGCAGATCGAGGTCGCTGGCGAGGATGTGCTCGTCGACCTGATGAATCGTCGCATTGACCGGTCCCAGCTCGACCACCTGGGTGCCGAGGGTGGCGATGAAGCGCCCGTCCGAGGTGCCGCCGCTGGTGGACGGCGTGGTCTCGCGGCCGGTGACGCTGCGGATCGCCTTGGCCACGCCGTCGAGCAGCGCGCCCGGTTCGGTGAGGAAGGGCAGGCCCGACAGCGCCCAGTCGATGCTCCAGTCCAGGCCGTGCTTGTCGAGAATGGCAGCGGTGCGCTGCTGCAGCTGCTCGACGGTGGATTCGGTGGAGAAACGGAAGTTGAACACCGCTTCCAGCGTGCCGGGGATGACATTGGTCGCGCCGGTGCCGGCGTTGAGGTTGGAAATCTGGAAGCTGGTCGGTGGGAAGAACGCGTTGCCATCGTCCCAGTGCTCGGCGGCGAGTTCCGCGAGCGCCGGCGCGGCCAGGTGGATCGGGTTCTTCGCCAGGTGCGGATAGGCGACATGGCCCTGCTGGCCGCGCACGGTCAGCGTGCCGCCGAGCGAGCCGCGGCGGCCGTTCTTCACCACATCGCCGACCAGCGCGGTGCTCGACGGCTCGCCGACGATGCACCAGTCCAGCCGCTGGCCGCGCTCGCGCAGGCGTTCGACCACCGCCTTGGTGCCGTGGTGCGCCGGGCCTTCCTCGTCGCTGGTGATGAGAAAGGCGATCTGCCCCTGGTGCTGCGGATAGTCAGCGGTGAAGCGCTCCACCGCGACGATCATCGCCGCCAGGCTGCCCTTCATGTCCGCGGCGCCGCGCCCGTGGAGCATGCCCGCTTCGTCGATGCGCGCGCTGAACGGCGGATTCTGCCAGGCCTGCAGCGGGCCGGTCGGCACCACGTCGGTGTGGCCGGCGAAGCACAGCACCGGGCCTTCGTTGCCACGAATCGCCCAGAAATTCTCCACGTCCTCGATGTGCATCGGCTCTATGGCGAAGCCGCAGGCCGCCAGACGCTGGCTCATCAGCTGCTGACAGCCTTCGTCCAACGGCGTGACGGACGGACGATTGATCAGCTCGCAGGCGAGTTCGAGCGTCGGGGAGAGGGCGGGGGCGGTCATCACGGCTCCGGTACGGCGGGGAAAGGGCGCCATATTAAAGCAAAGCCGTGGCGGCGGTGACGCTCGGCTGCGGTGGTTGTGGCGCGGCGAGGTCTTATAATCGGCGGGTCTTTTTCCGGGGAGTCGGCATGTCTATCGATGAACAGCGTTTCGGCGGCATCGCCCGCTTGTATGGCCGCATCGGTCTCGAGCGGCTGGCGGCTGCTCACGTCGCGGTGATCGGCATCGGTGGAGTCGGCTCCTGGGTGGCCGAGGCGCTGGCGCGCAGCGGTGTCGGCGAGATCAGCCTGTTCGATCTGGACGACGTCTGCATCACCAACACCAACCGGCAGATCCAGGCCGTCGAGGGGGCCGTGGGCAAGCCCAAGGTGGACGAAATGGCTGCGCGCATTCATGCCATCAATCCGTCTTGCCGCGTGCATGCGGTGGCGGACTTCGTCACCCGCGAGACGATGGCCGAGTACATCACCGAAAACCTGGATTGCGTCATCGACTGCATCGACAGCGTGCCGGCCAAGGCGGCGCTGATCGCCTGGTGCAAGCGGCGCAAGATCCAGATCGTCGCCACCGGTGGTGCGGGCGGGCAGGTGGACCCGACGCAGATCCAGGTCGCCGACCTGAACAAGACCTTCAACGACCCGCTGGCGGCCAAGGTGCGCGCCCTGCTGCGTCGCGAATACAACTTCTCGCGCACGCCGGGACGCAGCTACAGCGTGCCCTGCGTGTTCTCCACCGAGCAGCTGCGTTACCCCAAGCGCGATGGCGGCGTGTGCCAGAGCAAGAGCTTCGTTGGCGAAGGCGTCAAGCTCGACTGTGCCGGTGGTTTCGGTGCGGTGATGATGGTCACCGCCAGCTTCGGTATGGCGGCGGCGGCCAAGGCAATCGACAAGCTGGTGGCCGGCGCACGGCGGCCGGCCGAGCGAAAGTCTGCGGACTGATGGCGCCGCTGCGGCGCCTCAAGAGGGCTGCCGACCCTGCCGGGATGCTCTGGAATGCGCCTCGCAGGAAAGTTCCGGTGTCATAAAACCTTTATCTAACAGCCACTTGGCTGCAATAAGTCGTCGCCAAGATTCCCCCCAACACAAAGAGCCCATCTCGTGTGTTTCCGACGCTAAACATAAAGGGGAATTTTGGATGATCCGTAAGCACTTCGCCGGTTTCGCCGCCAGCGCTCTGGCTCTGGCCGTTTCCGCCCAGGCTTTCGCCGGTACCGTCACCACCGATGGCGCCGATATCGTTATCAAGACCAAGGGTGGCCTGGAAGTAGCCACAGCGGACAAGGAATTCAGCTTCAAGCTCGGCGGTCGCCTGCAGGCCGACTACAGCCAGTTCGACGGCTTCTACACCGAAGATGGCGGCAGTCAGGATGCCTCCTATTTCCGCCGTGCGTTCATCGAAGTTTCGGGCGTCGCCTACAAGGACTGGAAATACCTGCTCAGCTATGACCTGGCGCACAACGCCGGCAGCAGCGACGACGGTTACTTCGACGAAGCGTCGATCACCTACACCGGCTTCAAGCCGGTCGAAATCCGCTTCGGCCGCTTCGACCCCATCTTCGGTCTGGAGAAGGCCACCAGCTCCAAGTGGGTCACCGCGCCGGAGCGCAACTCGGTTTATGACCTGATGGAGTGGGTCAACGGTCACCAGAACGGCATGGGTATCGAAGTGGCCGCCACTGCTGGCGACTCGCTGTTCGGTGCCGCAACCCTGAGTGCCAAGGACAACGGCGATGACAACGGCCAGAGCACCAAGCAGCTCAACCTGCGCGGTGTCTTCGCCCCGCTGCACGAAGCCGGCAACGTCCTGCATCTGGGTCTGAACTTCGCCCAGCGCAACGCCGACGACGATGGCTACGATGCACGCTTCCGCAGCCGCATGGGCATGCGCGGTGTGGATACCGAAGGCGGCACCGAAGCCAACAGCGGCAACCGTGGCGCGTTCGGTGGCTACAACAACTCCGATGCCGGCGATTGGGACAAGGACACCGCCTGGGGTGCTGAACTGGCCTGGGCAACCGGCCCGCTGTCCCTGCAGGGCGAGTACATGAAGCGCACCCTGGAAGCCGATAACGCGGCAGAAGACATCGAAGCCGATGGTTTCTACGTACAGGCTGCCTACACCCTGACCGGCGAGGCCCGCGGCTATAAGCTCGGCAAGTTCGACGCGATCAAGCCGGAGAACAAGCAGATCGGCGCATGGGAAGTGTTCTACCGCTATGACGATTTCAGCGTTGAAGACGACAACGGCGTCGGCGCCGTGGCCGGTGTGGTCGATTACGGCACCGGTCTGCGCGATGTCGGCGAAGTCGACGGCAAGACGCACAACCTGGGCGTCAACTGGTACGTCAACGAAGCGGTGAAGCTGAGCGCCACCTACGTGAAGGCCAAGACCGATGGCATCACCAACTACGAAGGCGACGACGACGGCGACGGCTTCGTGATCCGCGGCCAGTACGTGTTCTAAACATCACTTCATCCGTGATGCTCCCTTGAGCCCCGCCCCAGGCGGGGCTTTTTTTCGTCTGCGCGACGGGCCAGACTGCCCGGCATGCCTATCCAGACCCTTTCCCGACTCGCCGACCTCAACCCAGCCAGCTGGGACGCCTTGCTGCCCTCGGCGCAGCCATTCGTGCGCCATGCCTTCCTCTCGGCGCTGGAGGATAGCGGCAGCGTCGGTGCCGGTACCGGCTGGCAGCCGGAGCATCGGCTGCTGCGCGATGCGCGTGGCGAACTGCTGGCAGCGCTGCCGCTGTACCGCAAGCGCCATTCCTACGGCGAATACGTGTTCGACTGGGCCTGGGCCGATGCCTGTCAGCGTGCCGGCATCGCCTACTATCCCAAGCTGCTCTGCGCGGTGCCCTTCAGCCCGGTGCATGGCGCGCGCCTGCTGGGTGATCTGTCGGCGCACGGCGCGATGCTCGACGAACTGACGGAAACACTGCCCGGCCTGGGCATTTCCGGGCTGCATCTGAACTTCACCGATGCGGCGGCCGATGCGGTGCTGAGCGGACGCGCCGGCTGGCTGGAGCGGATCGGCTGCCAGTTTCACTGGCACAACCGGGGTTATCGCGATTTCCAGGATTTCCTCGACGCGCTCGCCTCGCGCAAACGCAAGCAGCTGCGCAAGGAGCGTGAGCAGGTGGCGCTTCAGGGCGTCGAATTCGACTGGCTGGGCGGCGACCAGCTCAGCGAGGCGCAGTGGGATTTCGTCTACGCGTGTTACGCCAACACCTACCAGGTGCGCGGGCAGGCGCCGTACCTGACACGGACATTCTTCAGCCTGCTGGCCGAACGCATGCCGCAGGCCATTCGCGTGGTGCTGGCGCGCCAGCATGGGCGGCCGGTCGCGATGGCCTTCAGTCTCACCGATGGCGAGGTGTTATACGGCCGTTACTGGGGCTGTCTGGGGGAGTTCGATCGGCTGCATTTCGAGACCTGTTTCTACCAGGGCATCGAGCAGGCGATTGCGGCCGGCTGGCAGCGTTTCGATGCCGGCGCGCAGGGCGAGCACAAGCTGATTCGCGGCTTCGAGCCGCTGATCACGCGTTCCTGGCATTATCTGGCGCATCCCGGCTTGCGTGCCGCGGTGGCCGAATTCCTCACTCAGGAACGCGCGGGTGTACAGGCCTATGCCGAGGCGGCGCGCCAGGCGTTGCCGTATCGGCAGGCTGACTGACGGCGCCCAGAAGGCACGCAGCGATACGCGCGACGAAAAATCAGTGTGACGCGGCGCTGTTCTCTTCGTGAATACGCAGCATCTGCTCCAGTTCGCTACGCAGCAGCGGGTCGTCGCAGCCGGGCAGGTATTCACGCAGCTTGCGGATCACCCACTGCTGGCCGCGATCGACGAAGGGCAGGCGCTCGTCCAGCGATTCGATTGCCATCGCCTTGCCGTAGAAGGCGCCGGTGTCCCGGTTCGGCTCCAGACCCAGGTGCTTGAGGCAATTGAGCAGCAGCTTGCAACTGTCGATCTCGCCCTGGCGAATCTGCTCCAGCAGCTCGCGCTGCTGCGGATCGGTGGCTTGTTGCAGCGACTCCCCGGCGACCTTGGCACCGGCACGCTCGGCGCTGAGCAGGTCCTGCAGCAGCTGGGCCTGGCCTTCGGGGGTATTGAGGGGGCTTTGTGGGGCACTCATTACGCGATCTCCTGTAGCAGAGCATTGCGCGGATGGGCGCAGCGGCTCGGCCGCCGCGTCGTTGCCGCAAGCGAGATGACCGGCGGCGAGGCCGGTCATCGGAGGGGTCAGAGCTTCTTGGCGCTGACGATCTTCACCGGGGTCAGCGGCACGTTCTGCATCATGCTGCGATTGCCGGTCGGTACCTGGGCGATCTGATCGACCACGTCCATGCCACGCACCACCTTGCCGAACACGGCATAGCCGAAATCGCGCGCGCCGTTGTCGAGGAAGTCATTGTCGCGGTGGTTGATGAAGAACTGGCTGGTCGCCGAGTTGACGTTCTGCGTACGCGCCATCGCGATGGTGCCACGCACGTTGTGCAGGCCGTTGTCGGCCTCGTTCTTGATCGGCTCGCGGGTAGGCTTCTGGTTCAGCCCGTCGCCGAAGCCGCCGCCCTGGATCATGAAGCCCGGGATCACACGGTGGAATACCGTGTCGTCGTAGAAACCGCTTTCCACGTAGCCGAGGAAGTTCTCGACGCTGATGGGCGCTTTCTCGGCGTCGAGTTCCAGCTCGATTTCACCCAGGCTCGTGGTGAGTAGGACGTGCGGATTGTCGGCGGCCAGCAGCTGGCCGGCGAGCAGCATGGAACAGGCGGCGAGGGCGAGGCGTTTGAGCATGGTGGTTTTCCTGATGGTGGCAATGACGGTCAGCCGCTGACGGCGGATTGCTCGCCATCGTACGTCCTGAACAGCTCGATGAGAATCCGTGTGGCGGGGCCGAGCGGCTTGTCGGGGTTGGTGTAGAGATAGAACAGCGGACGGCGGATGCCGCCCTGAATCAGCGGCAACGGCACCAGCACACCCTCGGCCAGCTCGCGCAGGATCATGTGCCGCGGCAACCAGGCGAAGCCCAGGCCGCTGCTGACAAACGCCACGGAGGTCGCCAGGCTGCCGACCGTCCAGCGCTGCTCGGCGCCCAGCCAGCCACTGTCGCGCGGCTGGCGTGCGCCGGTGTCGCGCACCACCACCTGCATCTGGCTCTGCAGATCCTGCACACTGAGTTTGCGGCCCAGTTGATGCAGCGGGTGTTGGGCGTGCGCTACGGCAATGAACTCGACGGTGCTCAGTTCCGCGCCCAGGTAGCCGGTGATATCGAGCGCGCTGATCGCCAGATCGGCGGAGCCGTCCTTGAGCACGTCCTCGACGCCGGACAGCACTTCCTCGCGCAGACGCACCCGGCAGCCGCGGCTCTTGGGCATGAATTCGGTGAGCGTGTGGATCAGCTTGGCGTTGGGATAGGCGGCGTCAACCACCAGCCGTACCTCGGCCTCCCAGCCCTGCTCCATGTGGTGGGCGAGTTCTTCCAGCTGACTGGCCTGGGTCACCAGTTGTCGCGAGCGACGCAGCAGCACTTCGCCGGCTTCGGTGAGCGCTGCCTTGCGGCCTTCGATGCGCAGCAGAGGCACGCCGAGCTGTTCCTGCATGCGCGCGACGGTATAGCTGACGGACGATTGCGAACGGTGCAGCACTTCCGCCGCCTGGGCAAAGCCGCCGTGGTCGATCACCGCCTGCAGGGTGCGCCATTGCTCCAGTGTCACGCGAGGCCCTTTCATTCCCTGGTCTTCCTGTGCCGTAGGTCTGTTACGCTGGCCGCCCCCTGTTGGAGACAGCCGAAATGAAACGACGTTGCTACCTGTTGCTGGCCTGGCTGCCGCTCACCGCGCTGGCGGCGACCTATCCGGTCGACCTCGATCAGCAGCTCAACGGGGCCGAGGTCATGGCCTCCGCCGAAACCATCGACCGCGACATGGCCGGCCTGCAGCTGCATAACCACGGGCAGACCGTCGCGCGCTGCACCGTGGTGTTCCGCAATGGGCCGGAGGCGCCGCGAACCCGCCGCACCGAGATCCAGCCCGGCGAGCAGAAGATCCTGACCGCCAAGTTCAAGCGCGAGATTCTCCGCCTGCGCATCCAGCTCACCTGCGAGCCGCGCTGAGCGGCGCCGCTGCCTCAGTCGAAGACGTTGTCCAGAATCTCGTAGACGATGCCGGTGGCGATGGCGACCAGCACCACATCACGGCCGACCTGACGCCACTCGTAGCCCGGGTAGTAAGGCATGTGGCTCAGCAGGCGGCCGTCCATCTTCCTGGCGATGCCCGGTGGCAGCGGCTTGCCGCGCGCCAGGTTCTTCTCGATGCCCGGCGGCAGAGCACCGACCGGCGCCAGCAGATCCCGGTGGCTGCGCAGGGTGATGCGTACATCGCCGAGATCGACCGAGGGGCCGTGGCGGCGATAGTCCTGATCATAACGCGGCGCATGATTGTTGCCCTTTTCGCCCCGGCCTGGTTTGCCGTCGTGCGGCGGCTGAGCCTGGACCGCCGGGATTGCACCGAGCAGGGCGGTCAGAGCGACCGCAACGCCGATACGCGTGTGCTTGAGCATGTTCGGTCCTCATGGAATTAAGCCGTGTGCTCAGCTTAGCGTCAGTTGCGCTTGCAGAATATGCCGCCGTTACGTAATCGCGCCTTTGCCAGGCAGACGGGTTAACCTATGCCACCGTTTTTATCCGACTTTTCCGAGGTAGCACCCTTGTTCGACCAATTCGCCCTGCACGAACGCCTGCTCAAGGCAGTCGCCGAACTCAAATTCGTCGAGCCGACCGCCGTGCAGGTCGCCGCCATCCCCCCGGCGCTGGAGGGCAAGGACCTGCGCGTGACGGCGCAGACCGGCAGTGGCAAGACCGCTGCCTTCGTGCTGCCGATGCTCAACCGGCTGATCGGCGATGCACAGCCGCGCGTCGATGTGCGGGCGCTGATCCTGCTGCCGACGCGTGAACTGGCGCAGCAGACGCTGAAGGAAGTCGAGCGCTTTTCGCAGTTCACCTTCATCAAGTCCGGGCTGATCACCGGCGGCGAGGATTTCAAGGTGCAGGCCGCCATGCTGCGCAAGGTGCCGGACGTGCTGATCGGTACGCCCGGACGGCTGATCGAGCACCTGAATGCCGGCACGCTGATCCTCAAGGACGTGGAAATCCTCATCCTCGACGAAGCCGATCGCATGCTGGACATGGGCTTCGCCGAAGACGTGCAGCGATTGGTCGGCGAGTGCGCCAAGCGCCAGCAGACCCTGCTGTTCTCCGCCACCAGCGGCGGTGCGAGCCTGCGCGAGATGGCCGCGCAAGTACTGCGCGAGCCGCTGCACCTGCAGCTCAACCGTGTCAGCGAGCTGAACGAGGGCACGCGTCAGCAGATCATCACCGCCGACGACATTGCGCATAAAGAAAAGCTGGTGCATTGGCTACTGGCCAACGAGACCTACCAGAAGGCCGTGGTGTTCACCAACACCCGCGCCCAGGCCGACCGCCTCTACGGGCACCTGGTTGCCGCCGGCACCAAGGTCTTCGTACTGCACGGAGAGAAGGACCAGAAGGAGCGCAAGCTCGCCATCGAGCGCCTCAAGCAGGGCGGCGTCAAGGTGCTGGTCGCCACCGATGTGGCGGCGCGCGGGCTGGATATCGAAGGCATGGACCTGGTCATCAACTTCGACATGCCGCGCTCCGGCGACGAGTACGTCCACCGCATCGGCCGTACCGGGCGGGCCGGCGGCGAAGGTCTGGCCATCTCGCTGATCTGCCACAACGACTGGAACCTGATGTCCAGCATCGAGCGCTACCTCAAGCAGCGTTTCGAGCGCCGGGTGATCAAGGGGCTCAAAGGCACCTATCAAGGGCCGAAGAACCTCAAGGCCTCGGGCAAGGCCGCCGGCAGCAAGAAAAAGAAGCTCGAGAAGAAGAAAGGCAGCGCCGACAAAAAGGCCAAGCCGGCCGCCAAGCGGCCGAAGAACTCGCCGCGTCCGGCGCCGTCGCCGGTGGTCAGCCAGGACGGGCTGGCGCCGCTCAAGCGCAAGAAGCCGGCTGCGGAGTGACAGCCGGCGATCGTGCTCACTCCTTGGTCTGCACCTTCGATTCCGCCTGCTCGATCTGCTGCAGGCGCTTGTCGTAGGCCTGGCATTCGTCGCCCAGTTGGTCGGCGGTGCGCTTGGCCTGCATCTCGCGGATTTCCTCGTTGATCTCCTTGGCGCGCTGCGGGTCGCTGCGCGCCAGCTGGTTGACGCGCTCGGCCAGCTGCTCGGCTTTGGCTGTGACCTCATCCGGTGTGCAGGTGGCGTAGGCGCCCGGGCTGGCGAGCAGGGCGACGGCGAGTGGAACGATCAGATGGCGCATGGCGGTTCTCCTCGGTTCGGCGTTCTGCAACGGTGGATCGCCACGTACACGCTTTAGTTCAGCGCCTGGCGCGCGGCGAACCCTCGTCGCGCCGACTAGTCCCAACTGCAGGCGCCTCGTTTTCCGCGGGGCGATGACCAGCCACGGGAGACGAGCCATGAGCTACAACTGGGACCTGCTGCTGCGCCTGCTGCACGAAGTCCGGCAGTCCGCCAACGACAGCTTCAAGCCGCGCCGCTACGCCGAGGACTACGCCGCCGAGCTGGAGAGCGCCGGGCGGCCGCTGCCCAACCTCGACAGCCTGCGCGCCGAGGCGGCGGACTACGAGCGTCTGCTGTTCGAGGGCGGCTTCATCGCCTCGCGGCCCGAGGAGGCTGGTGGCAACGGCGAAAACTTCGTGCTGACCGAACGCGGCTCGCGCCTGCTGGCGATTCTCGAAGGCCAGGAGCCGGGCAGCGATACGCTGCGCCAGCGCCTCAGCGAACAGGGCGAGGGTGCGCTGGTGCCCGAGCTGTTCGACCGTCTGGCCGCCGGCGGCCAATAACCTCAGCGACGGTGCCGCAGGCTGTCGGCGGCGAGCTCCAGTGCCTTGCGCATGTCCAGCCGGGCCGAGCGACCGACGTCGCGGTTGTCCAGCTGGTAGTTGCGCTCGGACGGCAGGATCGGTGCGGTCAGGTCGTCCGCTTCGGCGGCCTCGAAGTCCGCGCCGATGGTCATCGCGCTGCGGCGTAACAGCTCGCGCAACTGCTCGGGTTGCAGGCGCGGGTTGATCGACAGCATGGCCGCCACCGCGCCGGCCACCAGCGGCGTGGCGTAGGAGGTGCCGCAATGCACCTCGCCCGGCTCGCCGTCGTACGTCGCGGCGCGAATGCAGGCGGCGGCGGTGATGTCGACGCGCATGTCGACATTGGACGACTGGCGTTTTTCCACCGAGCGCGGGTCCTCGACCGGCAGGCCGCGTCGCTTGCTGAGCTGATGGCCGCCGACCACCAGCAGCTGCTCGGTGATGAACGAGGAGGGCAGGCGGTAATCGTCGTGCCCGGAGCGGGCCGAGCCGTTGCCCGCCGAATTGATGACCACCACGTCAGGATGCTCGCGGCGCAGCCAGAGGAAGAACTCCTCCAGCAATTCCTCGTAACCGCTCATGGCGATACCCGAGCGCAGCAATGAGTCCACCGGCTCGCCTTCGACGTTCAGCGTGCCGATGCGATGGATGCCCCAGCTCCAGTTGAGAATGCGCGCGCCGTCCTGCACCAGATTCACCGAGGCGGCGATGTTGGCGGTGATGCCGGCGTCGGAGTTGCGCTCGACGATCACCTCGAAGCCGGGCCCGGCTTCATCCAGCGCACTGAGATAACCGCTGTCGTGCGTCTTGCCACGCGCCGCGAGAATGCCGGCGACGCTGCTGCCATGGCCGTCGGGCTGGCGGGCGTCACGGGCGTAGAGGCAGGTGCGGCCCGCCGTCGGGTCGCACGGTTGCAGGTAATCGGCGAAGCCCGGCGCATCGAAATCCACGTTGCGCTCGATCACGCCGATGCGGATCGGCTCGCCTTCGCCGGGTGTCGCACGCGGCGGAAGATGCCGGCGATAGAAGTCCACCGCATCGAGGAAACGGTTGGCCGCCCACTCGGGGTTCTGTCGGCGCGCGCGGCCCGGCTCCGCTTCGCCGCTCTCGGCGCCGGATTCCTCGATCACCACGGCATCGACGCCGACCTCGCTGCCCAGGCGCAGCAGCATGGCATCGCGCTCGGTCAGATTCGTCACCGGCAGACGCAGCTGGTAGGTGTTGAGCGGCGCGATGGCGCCGACGACCTTCGCGCCGTACTTCTCCGCCAAGCGTTGCGCGGTGGCGAGCCCGTCCAGGTCTTCCTCGATGATCAGGCTCGCCAGATCGACGTAGGTGGTCAGCCCGTCCATGTTCTCGGCGACTTCCTCGTTGCTGGCAGCGAGCACCTGGCTGCGCCCGCGCGACAGCCACACCGGATTGCTGCGCCGACCCTCGCGTTCCAGCCATAGCGGCGCGCTGGGCTGCCCGGCCGGAAGGGTCAGGCGCAGGCGCGCACCCTCGTGTTCGAGCTGCTCGGCGCGCAGCGGCTGGCCGGCGAGCAGCACCCGCACATCCTCGTCGAGCGGGCCGCTGGCCTGCAGACACCAGCTCGACGGGCCTTCGGCAAGCAGATCGCCGCAGCGCTGCAACTGGGTGATGCGCAGCTCCGGCTGCGCGGCGGGCAGCGTCGCGCTGGCGCAGACGCCAAGCAGACCGAGGCAGAGGCCGCGGAGGCGGGGCGCGGACCGCATGTTCACCGGCGCTGCAGGTAGTGCACGCTGAACAGCTCGCGCGGGTCGGTCCACTGCGCGCGGCAGTCGAAGCCGGCGCCATCGGCCAGCGCAGCGAAGGAGTGCAGCGTGTATTTGTAGGAGTTTTCCGTATGCAGGCTTTCGCCGGCGTCGAAATGGAAGCACCGGCCCTCGACGGTCACATCCTGCGCCTGGCGGCTGACCAGATGCATCTCGATGCGCGACTCGGCCTCGTTGAAGAAGGCGTGGTGGGCGAAGCGCGACGGGTCGATATCGCTGTCCAGCTCATTGCCGATGCGCTGCAGCAGATTCAGATTGAAGGCAGCGGTGACTTGCGCGCGGTCGTTGTAGGCCGCTTCCAGCACCGCGCGCGGCTTGACCAGATCGACGCCGATGAGCAGTCCGCCACCGACCGGCAGCACGTCATGCAGATGGCGCAGCAAGGCCGCGGCTTCCTCCGGGGTGAAGTTGCCGATGCTCGAGCCGGGAAAGAACACCAGCGGATGCTCGCTGGCAAAGTCCTCGGGTAGCGCCAGTTCGTGGGAGAAATCGGTGCAGGCGGCGTGCACCTCCAGCCACGGGTAATCGGCGGCGAGGCGCTGAGTGCTGCTGCGCAGGAAGTCCTCGCTGATGTCGATGCCCAGATAACTGGCCGGATGCAGCGCTTCGAGCAGCAGGCGCACCTTGCGGCTGGCGCCGCTGCCCAGCTCGATCAGATCGCTGCGCGGACCGGCGATCTCGCGGATATCGCCCGCCGCGTCGGCCAGGATGCGCTCCTCGGTACGGGTGAGGTAGTACTCCGGCTGCTGGCAGATCTGCTCGAACAGCTCGGAGCCGCGCCGATCGTAGAAGAACTTGGGCGACACCTGTTTCGGCGTGGCGGCGAACCCGCGCAGGGTTTCCTCGCGCAGCGAGGCCGCATGCGGTTGTTGCAGTCGGTCATGGAAATGAATGGCCAGCGCCATCTTCAGAGCCCCCTGGCCAGGCGCAGCCCGGCGAACTGCCAGCGCATCGCCGGCTGGAAGAAATTGCGGTAGGTGATCCGCAGGTGCGATTGCGGCGTCGCGCAGCAGCCGCCACGCAACACCATCTGGCCGGACATGAACTTGCCGTTGTACTCGCCGAGGCTGCCGGGCAGCGGGCGAAAGCCCGGATAGGGCAGGTAGGCGCTGGCCGTCCATTCCCAGACGTCACCGAACAGCTGCTGCGGGCCGTCATGGCTGCTGGATGCAGCGACCGGCTGCAGGTGGTCGCTCTCGAGAAAGTTGCCCGTCAGCGGCTGGTCGGCCGCAGCGACTTCCCACTCCGCCTCGCTCGGCAGCCGGGCGCCGGCCCAGCGGGCATAGGCGTCGGCCTCGTAATAGCTGACATGGCAGACCGGCGCGTGCGGGTCCAGCGGGCGCAGGCCGCCGAGGGTCATCTCCAGCCAGGCGTCCTCGGCGCGCAGCCAGTACAGCGGCGCGTGCCAGCCGGCCTGCTGGATCAGGTCCCAGCCATCGGATAGCCACAGTTCCGGGCGCGCATAGCCGCCGTCGGCGATAAATGACAGGTACTCGGCGTTGCTCACCGGCCGTTCGGCGAGCTGGAAGTCCTCGACGAACTGGCGATGCCGTGGCGTTTCGCAATCGAAGGCGAAGCCGCCGCCGGCGTGGCCGATGTGCTGCACGCCGCCGGCATGCTCGTGCCAGCGCGGCCGTTGCGGCGGGGTGCTGGGTGGCGGTTGCAGGTCGTCGCGATAGACCGGGTGCAGCGGGTTCTGCGCGAGGATGTGCTTGATGTCCATCAGCAGCAGCTCCTGGTGCTGCTGCTCGTGCTGCAGGCCGAGTTCGACGCGCCGGGCGATCTCGCCGGCCTGCGCGGGCGGCAGGGCAATCAGCAGCTCGCCCATCGCCTGGTCGACATGCCGACGGTAGCGGTAGATCTCGTCCACGCCCGGGCGCGACAGCACGCCGCGCAAGGCGCGCGGAAATGGCGTGCCGTGGGTCTGGTAGTAGGAGTTGAACAGGTAGTCGTAGGCGTCGTTCAGGCGCCGATAGCCGGGCAGGTAGGGCAGCAGCAGGAAGGTCTCGAAGAACCAGCTGACATGCGCCAGATGCCATTTCGGCGGGCTGACGGCAGGCATGCTCTGGATCACGTAATCCTCGACCTGCAGCGGCGCGCAGAGTGCCTCGCTGGTGGCGCGCACCTGCCGGTAGCGGTCGAGCAGACCGCCTGGCTGCGGCGCTGCCGGATGCGCCCGCGCCGGTCCTGCCAGATTGATCATGAGCGTTCCCCCTGCCGTTCGAGCGGTCGCGGCCGCCTCCAGATAGCGACTCGAAGCGCAGCGCAAAAGTTCGCGCGCAGGCCGCCCCGTTTGAGAAAAGCAGCAGATCGCCCGTTGCGAAAGCCGGGTCAGTAGTTCGGCGTGGTTTCCGGGATGGCGCTGTCATCGGTGATGAAGGGCATTGTCCAGGGCTCCAGCGTGCAGCCCTTGGCGAGCAGTTCCTGGCGGGTCTGCTCGATCACCTGCGCCATGCGTAGCGGATCGGCGTAGTCGCGCACCTGCGCCACGCGCGCCAGCTCCGCGCCGCTGCCACTCATCACGGTGAAGCCGAAGCTGTCGTCAGCGGGGTTGGCGCTGGTCACACAGCCGCAGGGCAGGAAGGCTTCGGCGGCCAGTTGCATGGCGTTGTCGAGGCTGAGCGGGGTGGTGGTCATGGCGGGCTCCGTGGCGTGGCGATGTCAGAAGGTTGACCGCCATATCGCGATGCCGTTTCCGCGCCGCCGACCGGCTGTCGCTTGTGCCGCATCCTGTGCGGCAGCATATTCGAGCGCATGAATACCTCGCGCACCGATCTGCTGAGCCTTTTCCATCCCGCCGTGGCGGGCTGGTTCGCCCGCAACTTTCCGGCACCGACGCCGGCCCAGGCCGTGGCCTGGCCGTTGATCCGCGCGGGACGCTCGACGCTGGTGGCTGCGCCGACCGGCTCGGGCAAGACGCTGACCGCATTTCTCGCTGCCATCGACGCACTGGTGCGCCAGGGCCTGGCCGACGACGGGCTGGCCGATGGCACGCAGGTGCTCTACGTCTCGCCGCTCAAGGCGCTGTCCAACGACATCCGGCTCAACCTGGAGCTACCGCTGGCCGGCATCGCCGCCGAGCTGGAGCGCCTCGGCCTGCCGCCGGTGGCCATTCGCGCTGCGGTGCGCACCGGCGACACGCCGCAGGCCGAGCGCGCGGCGCTGCGCAAGCGGGTGCCGCACATTCTGGTCACCACGCCGGAATCGCTCTACGTGCTGCTGGGTTCGGAGTCCGGGCGGCAGATGCTGCGCGATGTGCGCAGCGTTATCGTCGACGAGATCCATGCGATTGCCGGCAACAAGCGCGGCAGCCACCTGGCGCTGTCGCTGGAGCGCCTGGAGGCGCTGAGCGGGCGACCGCTGGTGCGCGTCGGGCTGTCGGCGACGCAGAAGCCGATCGAGGCCGTGGCGCGCTTTCTGGCCGGCACCGGTCGGCCGTGCGAAATCGTCGATATCGGCCACGGCCGCGCGCGCGACCTGGCGCTGGAAGTGCCGCCGGTACCGCTGGAAGCGGTGATGAGCAATGACGCCTGGGCGCTGGTCTATGACCGCCTCGCGGCGCTGGCCGGCGAGCATCGCACCACGCTGGTGTTCGTCAACACGCGACGCATGGCCGAGCGCACTACCCGGCATCTGGCCGAGCGGCTGGGCAGCGCCGTGGTGGCCGCGCACCACGGCAGTCTGGCGCGCGAGCAGCGATTGACGGCCGAGCAGAAGCTCAAGCGCGGCGACCTGCGGGTGCTGGTCGCCACCGCCTCGCTGGAGCTGGGTATCGATATCGGCGACGTGGAACTGGTCTGCCAGCTCGGTTCGCCACGCTCTATCTCGGCCTTCCTGCAGCGGGTCGGACGGGCTGGCCACCAAGTGGCTGGTGTGTCCAAGGGGCGGCTGTTCCCCAGCTCGCGCGATGACCTGATCGAATGTGCCGCGCTGCTCGATGCCGTGCGCCGCCGCGAGCTGGACGTGCTGCGCATTCCGCAGGCGCCGCTGGATGTGCTGGCCCAGCAGATCGTCGCCGAAGTGGCCTGTGGCGAATGGCCGGAGGCGGCGCTGCTGGCGCTGATCCGCCGCGCCATGCCCTATGCCGCGCTGGACGAGACCAGCTACCAGGCGTTGCTGACGATGCTCGCCGAGGGCTACACGACCCGCCACGGCGCCCGCGGCGCCTATCTGCATCGCGACCTGGCGACGCACAGTCTGCGCGCCCGGCGCGGCGGCCGGCTGACCGCGCTGACCTCCGGCGGCACCATCGCCGACAACGCCGACTACGCGGTGCTGCTCGAACCCCAGGGGCTGAACATCGGCACGGTGAACGAGGATTTCGCCGTGGAGAGCCTGGCTGGCGACGTGTTTCAGCTGGGCAACACCTCCTATCGCATCCTCAAGATCGAGCCGGGGCGGGTGCGCGTCGAGGATGCCCAGGGCACACCGCCGAACATCCCGTTCTGGCTCGGCGAGGCGCCGGGCCGCAGCGACGAGCTGTCCTTCGCCGTGGCGCGTCTGCGCGAGGAGATCGACCAGCGCCTGGCCGCCGCCGAGCACGCCGGCGACACGCGCCTGGAGCCGGCCATCGCCTGGCTGCTGGATGTGCTCGGGCTCGCCGAGCCGGCGGCGCGGCAGATCGTCGAATACCTGGCCCGCGCGCGCTCGGCGCTGGGTGCGCTGCCGACCCAGCGGCGGCTGATCATGGAGCGCTTTTTCGACGAGTCCGGCGGCACCCAGCTGGTCATCCATTCGCCCTACGGCAGCCGCATCAACCGTGCCTGGGGCCTGGCGCTGCGCAAGCGCTTCTGTCGCACCTTCAACTTCGAGCTGCAGGCGGCGGCCACCGAGGATGCAATCATCCTGTCGCTGTCGACCAGCCACAGCTTCGCGCTGGACGAGGTCTGGCGTTACCTGCATTCGGCCAGCGCCGAGCAGGTGCTGATCCAGGCGCTGCTCGACGCGCCGCTGTTTGGCGTGCGCTGGCGCTGGATCGCCACCACCGCACTGGCGCTGCCGCGCATGGCCGGCGGGCGCAAGGTGGCGCCGCAGCTGCAGCGGATGAAAAGCGAAGACCTGCTGGCCACGGTCTTCCCCGATCAGGTGGCCTGCCTGGAGAACATCGTCGGCGAGCGCGAGATTCCCGATCACCCGCTGGTGCGCCAGACCCTCGACGACTGCCTGCACGAGGCGATGGACAGCGAAGGCTGGCTGGCCTTGCTGCGGCGCATGGAAAGCGGCGAGGTGGAGCTGCTGGAGCGCGACCTACCGGCGCCGTCGCCGCTGGCGATGGAGGTGCTTGGCGCGCGTCCCTACGCCTTTCTCGATGACGCCCCGCTGGAGGAGCGCCGCACCCAGGCGGTGCTCGCTCGGCGCTGGAGCGACCCGCAATCGGCCGATGACCTCGGCGCGTTGGACCCGCTGGCGATTGCCGCCGTCAGCGAGGAAGCCTGGCCCGAGGCGCGCTCGGCCGACGAGATGCACGAGGCGCTGATGGCGCTGGGCTGCATCGCCGAAACCGAGGCCGCCACGCAAGCGCAATGGCCCGACTGGCTCGCCGAGCTGGCGCGTGGCGGCCGGGCGGCGCGCCTGCAGGTCGCCCATGATCGCGCGCTATGGGTCGCGCTGGAGCGGCTGACATGGTTGCGCGCGATCTACCCGCAGGCGCCGTGCGAGCCCAAGCTGCAGCTGCCGGCCGGGTACGATCGCGAGCTGGCGGAAGAGGATGCGCTGGTGGAGCTGATCCGCGCCCGGCTGAGCGGCTTCGGCCCGCTGCCGGTGCCGCTGATCGCCCGGCCGCTGGCCTTGCCGGCCTCGGCCGTGGCGCAGGCGCTGACCCGCCTGGAAGCCCAGGGCTACGTGCTGCGCGGCCGCTTCACCCCGGCGGCGAGCGAGGATGAGTGGTGCGAGCGGCATCTGCTGGCGCGCATCCATCGCTATACGGTCAAGCGTCTGCGTCGTGAGATCGAGCCGGTGGAGCGCGCCGATTTCATGCGTTTTCTCGCCGACTGGCAGCACCTGTCCGCCGCCACGCGTATGCAGGGGCGTGAGGCTCTGGACACCCTGGTCGAGCAGCTCGAAGGCTTCCAGGCGGCTGCGGGCGCATGGGAGAGCGATCTGCTGCCGGCGCGCCTGCAGGACTACGGTGGCAACTGGCTGGACGAGCTGTGCCGCTCCGGGCGCATCGTCTGGACGCGGCTGGCCGGGCGTCCGAAGGCCGGCGGCGGGCCGGTGCGCGGCACGCCCATCGTGCTGCTGCCGCGGCGCCAGCTCGCGGTCTGGCAGGCGCTGGCCAGCGGCGCGCCGCTGGCGCAGTTGTCGTCGCGGGCGCAGCGGGTGCTCGATTGTTTGCAGGCGCACGGTGCGTTGTTCTTCGACGAGCTGCAGCACGAGGCACACCTGCTGCGCAGCGAACTGGAGGATGCGCTCGGCGAACTGGTGGCGGCGGGGCAGGTGAACGCCGACAGCTTCGCCGGCCTGCGCGCGTTGCTGACGCCGGCCAACAAGCGTGCGCGCACCACGCGGCGCAGCCGCGGCGGTGCCTTCATCGGCGGCATGGCGGATGCCGGTCGCTGGGCGCTGGTGCGCAGGCCAGTGGCAGCCGAGGCGCTATCGGCCAGCCGATCCGCTGTCGATGGCGAGGCACTAGAGCATATCGCCCGGGTGCTGCTGCGCCGCTACGGCGTGGTGTTCTGGCGACTGCTGGCGCGCGAGGCGGACTGGCTGCCGCCCTGGCGTGAGCTGTTGCGGGTGTATCACCGGCTGGAAGCGCGTGGCGAGATTCGCGGTGGGCGCTTCGTTGCGGGCGTGGCCGGCGAGCAGTTCGCGTTGCCGGACGCGCTCGGGCTGCTGCGGGAGGTGCGCAAGCGCCCACCCTCCGGCGAGCTGCTGGCGGTATCGGCGGTCGATCCGTTGAACCAGCTGGGCACGCTGCTGCCTGGCAACAAGGTGCCGGCGTTGTCGGGCAACCGCATTCTCTACCGCGACGGCGTGCCGCTGGCGGCGCTGGTGGCAGGCGAGCCGCAGTGGCTGGTCGAGCTGCAAGCGCCGGAGCAGGAGCTGGTCAGGCGCGCGCTGGCGCGGCGCTAGCCGGTAAGCATTCCAGGCCGGCGAGGTCCTGGCGCATCTGCTGCAAGCGCTGGACAAGGTGTTCGCGCTGGCGCGCGTCGGCCATGCCGTGCAGATCGGCCAGCAGGACCAGGGCGGCGCGTTCGGCGTGCTGCAATGCGGCACGGTCGGCGTCACCGAGCAGCGCTTCGCGATCCTGCAGCAGTCGTGCGATGCGCGCTGCGAAATCGGCCTGATCGCGCTGGCGCACAGTGTCGAGCAGCTCGCGCTGCCATTGTTCGCGGTTGCTCAGCCAGCGTGCATTCTGCTCGCCCAGGCTGTGCGACCAGGCCAGCACGCGCTGGCGTTGCGCCGCATCGAGCGGGCCGAGCCAGTGTTCGAGGCGTTCGCCCATGCGCTCGGCACGTTCGCGAATCTGCTGGGGCAACGGCGGCGCCAGGTATTGTTCGCGGTGTTCGCGTTGATCCGCCTCCAGCGCCTGCGCCAGTTCACGCACCTGCGCGTCGTCCAGGGCGCGTAGCAGTTCGGTGGCGGTGGGGGTGATCTCTACCGCGATGGCCTGGATCGCCTGGCGGATGTCCCGGTAGTACGGCTGCAGCTGGTCACCGTCCAGCCTGCGGTGGCTGCTGTCGTGTTGCAGGCGCTGCAGGTCGTCGAGCAGGTCCGGAAGCTGGCTGCGGCAATGCCAGGCCAGATGCGTCCTGATCCGCTCACGGAGTCGGTCCTGCTGCGCGCGGTTCAGGTCGAGGTAGTCGTTGAGCGACCACGGTACCAGCACGTCGAGGTTGCGATAGACCAGCGTCGCGCGGCTGCAGCCGGCCAGCACAACGCTGCAGAACAGTAGCGACAACAGTACCCGGCAGGTGCAGCGCATCGTCGGTCCTCGTCTGCTCGTCATCCGCGCGCCTGGGCAGGGGTTTCGTCGGGCGACAGGTGAGAACCCACCGCGCACGCGGTCATTTCTAGCGTAGGCCGCGCCCCGGCGCGGTGCGATTCATTCAATCAACGCGGGAGAAATATCATGACCATGCGCGCACAGATCAAGCACCTGAGCGGTGAGGATGTTCCCAAGGCCTGGCGCCCGACCTGGGCGGTGTGCTGGGTCGTGGAACTGGATGGCGCGGTGATCGGCGGGCCTTACGCCAGCGAGGCGCAGGCCCGTGCGGTGGCCGATGGCGACGAGGAGCCGCGCCTGTCGCAGACGCCAGCGCCCTGAGCGGCGTTCAGCGCGGCTGTTGCGCCTGCTCCAGACAATACTGCGGGCAGGGCGCGCGATACTCGGCGGCTGGCGGCGGCGGTTCGACCAGTTGCGACACCAGGGCCAAGGCCTTCTCGAAGGACGGGTAGCCGCTCTGGGCGACGTCGAGCTGCGCGTAGGCTTCGCGATAGGCGTCCGCCTTGGCGATGTCGCGCTCGTCGACCAGGTAGGGCTCCATGTAAATCTTGTAGAGCAGGGCGACCGCGTGCGGATGGCCCTTGTCCTTGGCCTTCTCCAGCAGGTGCAGCACCTCGGACGGCTCCGGGCCGAGGCGGATCATCAACAGCGCCTGGTAGAACTCGGTTTCACCGCGCCGATCCTGCGGCGCGCTGCGGTCGAGCAGTGCATCGGCCAGCTCGTAGCCTTCCTCGTCTCCAGACGCGATCAGGATCTTCGCCTGCAGCAGGTCGTTCTGGTACAGCAGGCGTTCCGCCCGGCAGCGGCTGTCGCTCCAGGGCTGGTCGCACGATTGTGAAGCGCAGCCGCCGAGCAACATCAGCAGCGCAATCGCCAGCGCATGTCTCATTGTGAACTCGCTCTCCTTTTGAGGTTCGCCAGTATGGGCCGTGCGCACCGCGCTTCGCCAGAGTCGTTTGCGCTCAGTAGGTGGTGCAGGGGGCGTTCATCCGCTGCAGTCCATAGCGGCGCAACAGGCCCTGCCAGCGGGCGCTGTGCGGCAGATCGGTGATCAGCTGCTGGATGAACTGGGTCGCGGCCGGGTTGAGGCTGGAGGTGATGAGGATGTGGCGCTGGAAGGTGTAGAGCGGTACGTCCGACACGTGCAGACGTGCTGGCGGTATCTCGGTGGTTTCGTAGAAGTAGCGCGCCGAGCGCGGCAGCAGCGCAACGTCGATGCGCCCGGAGAGCAGCTTGTGCAGGTTCTGCAGATCCGAATGCACGTCCTCGCGACGAATCCGACCCTTGTCGATGTCGTCCTGCAGGGTCTGGTAGTAGTGTCCGAGCACGCCGCCGAGGCGTTGTCCATATAGCGATGCGGGGCCTTCGTAATCGAAGGGATGGCTCGCTGGCGAAACGAAGTCCTGGGTGTCGCAGAGCAGTGGCGACGTCCATCGCGCGCGGGCCACCAGCTTGGGCGGGAAGAATGTTGGCGTTGCCCACAGCAGCACACCGGGACGGTTTTCGGCGAGCCGGGCATCGAGCCGCCGGCGTGGCAGCTGGCTCAGCACAAAAAAATAGCGGGCGTGGTTGGACGGGTGCTCGTTGAGCAGCGCTACCAGCGCTTCCGAGAGGCCCGTACTCTGCTCGTTGGCGAACGGCGGTGACGTGTGATAGGTCCAGACCTCGATCCGCTCGGTCGCCTGGGCACTCAACGAACAGAGAATCAGCAGCGCAAGCAGTCTGAACATCGATGATCCGCCGGAGGGAAACGAATCCGCCGCGACGGATTCGGTGGCAATGCTGTCGTCGGACAGCGCTCCGCTTGGTCTGGTTCAGCCGGCGGATGCTGCAAGCGAGCGTACGGGTTGCCAGCGCTTCTGGTAAAGCCAGCCGCCGAACGGTGGGCTCAGAAGCGCTCGTGTTCGCCGAGAAAGCGCCACTGGCCCAGCGGCAGCTTGGCCATCGACAGCCGGCCGATGCGAATGCGCTTGTAGCCGAGCACGCGCAGGCCGATGGCTTCGCAGAGCATGCGCAACTCGCCGGGTTGCGGTTGTTTGACGGCCACGCGCAGGTGGGTTTCGTTCTGCCAGCTGGCCTTGGCTTTGGGCAGAATCCGGCCGCGATGGCCGATGCCGTTGCCGAGCAGTGCCAGGCCGTCCGCTTCCGGTTCGCCGCTGACCTCGACGATGAATTCCTGCTCCAGCTTGCTGCGCGCATCGCTCAGCAGGCGGATCACTTCGCGTTGCTGGCTGAACACCAGCAGTCCGCTGGCTTCGTCCTCGAGCGGCAGCAGCACGTTCTGGCGCAGCAGGTGGCGTTGCAGCGGGGCGGTGGTGCTCGGGTCCTCGGCCCAGTGGCCGACGGCCGAGAGCAATTGCAGGGCGGCCGCGGCATCGGTCGGCACGGACGCGCCGGCCGGCTTGTGCAGCAGCAGTGTGACCGGTGCAATCTCGTTTGCGGTGGCGCCCGGCAACAGGGTCAGTCGCTGCGCTGGCTGGACCTTGAAGAACGGCGCCTGCACCACCTGGTCGTCCACCGTCACCCAGCCGCCCTCGATATACAGCTCGGCTTCGCGCCGGGAGCAGCCGAGCTGGTCGGCGAGGCGTTTGGACAGGCGTACGGGGTCGGTCATGATGGGCTCGGAAGGGGGTAAAAAAACGCGGCGAGCCGTTGCGCGGATGGCAGGGCTCGCCGAGGGGCGTTTCAGCGGGAGGAGTCGATCACTTCTTGCTGATGGTGATCTGACGCGACGGCCCTTGGGTCTGGCCGCTGACTCCGTTGGGAATCTGCTGGATTTCACCGCCGGCCTTGAGGAAGGCGGCCATCTGGTCGGCCAGGGACTGGCTGGTTTCGAAAGCGGGTTCGGGCTTGCGCTTGGCAGCGGCTTTGGTGGCCATGATCACTTTTCCGTATATCAGTCGAACCGGGCATTATACAGATTCTGTTGACTTTTGTTCACTTTTCCGCTGAGCAGTCGTGCGTAGCGCCGGGTGCGCGCCCGCTGGCTTTGTTCTTTACTGAGGCGGTCGTCGGCTCGAACTGTGGAGAAACTCATGTCGCATCCCCTCATTGCCGTTGTGGTCGCTGCCCTGTTTGCTTCGGCCCCGGTTATCGCCGCCGAGCCGCAACGGTACCGCAGCGAACTCGGTCAGCTGCGGCTGGAGGAGGTGGCGGCGGGGCTGGAAAACCCCTGGGCACTGGCGTTCCTGCCCGATGGTGAGCACCTGCTGGTGACCGAACGGCCCGGCCGGTTGCGCCTGGTGGGGCTGGACGGCTCGCGCTCGGCGCCGCTGGCTGGCGTGCCGGAGGTGTTCGCCAGTGGCCAGGGCGGATTGCTCGATGTGGCGCTGTCGCCGACGTTCCCGCGTGACCGGCTGGTGTATCTCAGCTATGCGGAGGCTGGCGAAAACGGCCGGGCCGGCACCGCGGTCGGGCGCGGGCGATTGAGTGAAGATCGCACGCGGCTGGAGGATTTCCAGGTGATCTTTCGTCAGCAGCCCAAGCTGTCGACGGGCGTGCACTTCGGTTCGCGGCTGGTGTTCGATCGCGACGGCTATCTGTTCATCGCGCTCGGCGAGAACAACCAGCGGCCCACCGCGCAGGAGCTGGACAAGCTGCAGGGCAAGCTGGTGCGCCTTTATCCCGATGGCCGCGTGCCAGAGGGCAACCCCTTCGTCGATCGCAAGGGCGCGCGGCCGGAGATCTGGTCCTACGGCCACCGCAACCAGCAGGGCGCAGCACTCAATCCCTGGACCGGGCAACTCTGGACCCACGAGCACGGCCCGCGCGGCGGCGACGAGATCAACATCCCCCGGCCGGGGAAAAACTACGGCTGGCCGCTGGCCACGCACGGCATCAACTACAGCCTGCTGCCGATTCCCGAAGCGAAGGGCACGACCGTGGAAGGCACCGAGCCGCCGCTGTACGTCTGGAAGAAATCCCCCGCTATCAGTGGCATGGCCTTCTACGATGCCGAGCGCTTCCCGGCCTGGAAACACAACCTGTTCATCGGCGCACTGTCGGCGCAGGCACTGATCCGCCTGCAGCTCGAGGGCGACCGTATCGTCCACGAGGAGCGCTTGCTGGAATCCATGGGCGAACGTATCCGCGACGTTCGTCTCGGGCCGGATGGCTATCTGTATCTGCTGACCGACGACAGCGATGGCCGGCTGCTGCGGCTGGGGCTGGAAGGGAAGTGAATTTCCTGCCGTCCAGGGAGCGATTGCGACACATGTCGGTCCACTGACCAGGGCCGCCATGGCGGCAGCGTGCGCAATCCACTGGACAGGAGGCAGCGGTGGCGGTCGTTATCAGCGGTGTATTCGGCATTCTTCTCGGGCTCGCACTCATCATCGGCGGGGTACGGCTGTTCGATCTCGGTGGCACCTGGTACTTCGCCGCAGTCGGCGCGGGATTTCTGCTGGTGGGCATTTTGCTGCTCAAGCGCCAGCGCGCGGCGCTCTGGCTGTATGCGCTGTTGATGCTTGCGGCACTCGGTTGGGCGCTTTACGAGGTCGGGCTGGACTGGTGGCAGCTGGCGCCACGCGGCAGCCTCATCGCGCCGTTCGGCCTGTGGTTGCTGATGCCCTGGATCGTTCAGCGCCTGAGCTGGCAGCACTTCGGCCTGCGCGCCTGGGGCGGCGCGGCGCTGCCGCTGCTGCTGGCCGTCGTGCTCTGGGGCGCGACGGCGGTACTGGCGCTCGGGCGCGACGCGAATGACGTCAAGGGCATGCTGCCGCCGCCGCTGGCCGAGGCGACGGCACCCGGAGAGGGTGAGGAACCTGACGGCGACTGGCACGCCTATGGCCGCACCCAGCTGGGGCAGCGTTATTCGCCGCTGGCGCAGATCACGCCGCAGAACGTCGAGCGGCTCGAGCCGGTCTGGCACTACCACACCGGTGACCTGCGCCGGCCCACTGACCCCGACGAGACCACCTACGAAGTCACGCCGCTGAAGATTGACGACGCGCTCTACCTCTGCACGCCGCACAACTTCGTCATCGCGCTCGACGCCGAAACCGGTGAGGAGCGCTGGCGTTTCGATCCGCAGGTGAGCGACTCCAGCAATCGCCAGCATCTGACGTGCCGGGGCCTGTCCTATCACGTCGAGCGGCAGGCGCCGGCCGGGCAGCAATGCCGCCAGCGGCTGTTCATGCCGACTGCCGATGCCCGCCTGCTGGCGCTGGATGCGAAGACCGGCAAGCTCTGTCCCGGGTTCGGTGAGGACGGACAGGTAAACCTCTGGGCCAACATGCCCAACGTCAAGGAAGGCTTCTATTACTCCACCTCGCCGCCGGTGGTGGCGCGTGGGCTGGTCATCATCGGCGGGGCGGTGAACGATAACGTGCGCCGCCACGAGCCGTCCGGGGTGATCCGCGCCTACGATGTGCGCAGCGGCGAGCTGCGCTGGAACTTCGACCCCGGCAACCCGGAACGAACCGAGCCCATCGCCCCGGGCCAGACGTACAGCCAGAGCACGCCGAACAGCTGGAGCATCTCCAGCGCGGACGAGACGCTGGGGCTGGTTTACGTGCCGTTCGGCAATCAGGTGCCCGATCAGTGGGGCGGGCGGCGCAGCGAGAACAGCGAGCGCTTTTCCTCCTCGGTGGTGGCGCTGGAGATCGAGACCGGGCGCCTGCGCTGGGTGTTCCAGACGGTACACCACGACCTCTGGGACATGGACGTACCGGCGCAGCCGAGCCTGGTCGACATCCAGACCGATGCAGGCCCGGTGCCGGCGCTGGTGGCCCCGACCAAGCAGGGCGATATCTATGTACTGGACCGTCGCAGCGGCGAGCCGATCCTGCCGGTGCGCGAGGAGCCAGCCCCGCAGGGCGCGGCCGAAGGCGACTGGACCGCACCGACGCAGCCGGTGTCGGCACTGTCCTACCAGCCGCCGAAGCTGACCGGCAAGGACCTCTGGGGCGCGACACTGATCGACCAGATGCTCTGCCACATCCAGTTCCATTCGCTGCGCTACGAGGGCCGCTACACGCCGCCTTCGACCCAGGGCACGCTGGTCTATCCGGGCAATTTCGGCGTGTTCAACTGGGGCGGGGTGGCGGTCGATCCGGTCCGCCAGATGATCTTCAGCGCGCCCGCCTACCTGGCGTTCACCTCGAAGCTGGTGCCGCGTGAAGACGACAGCAGCACGCTGGTGTCCGACAAGCCGCCTTACCTCAACGAGAATTTCGGCTCGCCCTTCGCCGTCGAGCTCAAGCCGTTCGTCTCGCCGCTCGGCCTGCCTTGCACCGCGCCGCCGTGGGGGTACGTCGCCGGCGCGGACCTGCGCACCGGCAAGACCCACTGGCTGCGCACCAATGGCACCGTACGCGACCGCGCGCCGCTGCCATTGCCGTTCAAGATGGGCGTGCCGAGCCTCGGCGGGCCGATGCTGACCGCCGGCGGTGTGGCCTTTCTCAGCGGCACGCTGGACTATTACCTGCGCGCCTACGACAGCACCTCCGGGCGCGAACTGTGGAAAGCCCGCCTACCGGCCGGTGGACAGGCGACGCCAATGACCTACCGCAGCCCCTCGGGACGGCAGATGGTGGTGGTGGTCGCCGGCGGCCACGGCTCACTGGGGACCGCTGCCGGGGATTCGGTGATCGCCTACGCATTGCCGCGTTAACCGCGCGGCGCTGCTAGAATCGCGCCTTTGTACACACAGGGCAGGATCATGGCCGCTATCGGGCGCTACAACAGCATGCAGGTCGTCAAGCACACCAGTTTCGGCCTCTATCTCGACGGCGGCGCGGACGGCGAAATCCTCCTGCCCAAGCGCTATATCCCGAAGAATGCGCCGACCGAGGTGGACGACTGGCTCAACGTCTTCGTCTACCTCGACAGCGAGGACAAACTGATCGCCACCACCGACAAGCCCAAGGTGCAGGTCGGTGAGTTCGCCAGCCTCAAGGTGGTGGAAATCAACCGCGTCGGCCTGTTCCTCGATTGGGGGCTGCCGAAGGACCTGCTGCTGCCGCACTCGGAGGAGAAGCGCCCGCTGCAGGTTGGCGACTACTGCGTGGTTTATGTCTACGTGGACAAACGCACGCGGCGCATCACCGCCACCGCGCGGCTCGACCGCTATCTGGACCGTACGCCGCCGCACTATGCCGCCGGCGAGGCGGTGGATCTGCTCGTGGTCGAGGCCACCGAGCTGGGCTTCAAGGCCATCATCAACGGCCAGCACTGGGGGCTGATCCACAAGAACGAAGCGTTCAAGTTCCTGCGCCCGGGGATGCGCGAGAGCGGCTTCATCAAGGAGCTGCGCGCCGACGGCAAGATCAGCCTGAGCCTGCAGCCGGTGGGCAGCGAAGCGCTCGACGCGCTGCAGGCGCTGATTCTGCAGAAGCTGGAAGAGGGGCAGGGCGTGCTGGCGCTGAGCGACAAGAGCCCGGCCGAAGAGATCGCGCGCCAGTTCGGCGTCAGCAAGGGCAACTTCAAGAAAGCCATCGGCGGTCTGTACAAGCACGGGCGCATCGTCATCCACCCGGATCGTATCGAGCGCGCCTGAGTGCGTCGCAGCGCGGCGCGCTAGATGTCCAGGCGCGCCTGCCGTCCGCCGTCGGCATCCTGGCGCAGGGGTTCTCCCGCGTCTTGCGCGTAACTCAGCTCGCCATCGACCAACCGCGCCGGTGCGGTGAACGGGTGTGCGATCAGATGCTGTTCGTCCTGAATGTGCAGCACCTCGATGCCGCGCACCTTCAGCACATCGGAAACCAGCGAGCGGTGGCAGCGCCACCACAACACCTCGGCGCACATCATCGCGGTGTGCCGCTTGCCGGCCAGCGCCAGCAGACGTTCCAGGCCGCGGGCAAACTCTGCGCTGGCCAGATGGTCGGCATAGCCGCGAAACGAAGCGTTGCGCCACGCCTGGTTGACCGAGCCGGCCGCGGCGCGACGACGGCCGCCCAGCTCCGGTAACCATTCATAGTTGATGCCGCGGTCAGCGAGCGCTTCGCGCAGGGCGTCCGAGCCGAACTGCGGCAGTCGGCGTGAACCTGGATGGCGGCGCACATCGGCGATCCCCTCGATGCGGTAGTGCTCGAGCAGGGCGATGAACTGTTCGAGCGAGCGTGTCGAGTGGCCGATGGTCCAGACCGTGTCCGGCATGCTCATGCCGGGTCAGTCCAGCTTCGTCAGTGCACCGGGTTTGTGCATGGCGATGTGATCGGTCTTGTCACTCTTGATCTCGTACTGCGGCTCCTGCGCGCTGGCGCGCCGGGTGTGCCCCTTGTACTGCGTATCGGCCGTATGGACCTTGATGATGGTGCCGCTGACCCGCCCCGCCTCGGAATTCCAGCTGACGTGATCGCCCACCTTGAATCGATTCATGGCCTTGCTCCGTGGTGACCTCAGTTCTGTTGGGACAGCGCCTGCCAACGGAAGATTCGCGGCCGGTCTCCCGCCCAGATGCATCGCCGTTTGTCGGAAAAGATTGGACTTTGAATTGAAACAAACTTCGCCTCCAATTCAAAAAAATGACGCCTTTAGACGGTCAAAGGTGTTCTAACAGGCCGGTAATTAATCCCTTAGATTGCTGGCAAGTTGCTATTTTGCAGTGGCGAACTAATAGCAACTATCAAAGCATGTCGATATTTTGGCGACTGCAAATGGTCGTTTGAATTTCCATTATTTTTTGGAACCTATTATAAAGCCGCCACGCAACGATTAATTCGGATTGTTCAGGGTTGGAACAGCGGGTTTTCCGATTGCTGACTGGTTCATTCAGTTGTGACAAAGCGGCTTCCCGACAAGCAGTGCCACCCACGACTCAATTGACCTCCCGCACTTTTTTAAAGGCCGCGAAAGCGCCTTTAGACGTATTAAGTTTCGGAGAGAAAGATGTCTATCAACGTTTTTGCCGGCTCCCGCAAGGCGCTCGTAGCTTCCATCGCCCTGGCCGCCGTACTGGGCAGCGTTACCGCTTCCTCTGCAGTGTTGGCCGCTGATGCGCTCAGCACTGCGTCGACGACTGTGACCCTCAGCGCGAAGATCAACGGCTTCACCAATACCGATTGGCTCAATGGCGTCTGGCGTGCCGCGCCGGCCCTGTCGATTCCGGCCTCCACTGCCAACAATGCCGCGTTCAAGGTCGGCGCCAGCGTGCGTCTGGCCGACGGGCAGGTGCGCAAGGTCACCAAGGTTTACGTAGTTGGCAGCAACCTCAGCGTGTTCCTCGATGGCGCGGTAGTGGATGGCAACAAGGTGGGGGCGCCGAATGTTCTGAGCGCAGTGACCATCGCCACCGCGACCACCAGTCCGACCACCAGCTCGCCTACAACCAGCAGCGGGTCCACGACTACCGTTTCGAGCGGTATCGCTTATGCGTCCGGTATCAACAACTTCACCAATACCGACTGGCTCAACGGTGTCTGGCGCAAGTCCGCCGGTTTTTCCATTCCGGCAACTAGCGCAAGCAAGAGCGCATTCATTGTTGGCGCGACGGTAAAACTGGCCGATGGCCAGCTGCGCAAGGTCAAAACTGTGCAGGTTGTCGGTTCCAACATGAGCGTCTTTCTCGATGGCGCGGCAGTAAACGGCAGCGTGGTTGGCTATCCGAACAAACTGACGGCTGTTTCCGGAAGTACCACCGAAACGGCAATTACCGCACCGACCCAAACCACACTCGCCACCAGCGGCCTCAATAACTTCACCAATACCGACTGGCTCAACGGGGTATGGCGCAAGTCGGCCGGTTTCTCCATTGCTGCCACGGGTGCCAACCAGGCTGCGTTCAAGTTGGGCAATTCGGTGAAACTGGCCGATGGTCAGGTGCGCAAGATCACTGCCGCCTATGTTTCCGGCAGCAACATGAGTGTCTATCTGGATGGCGCGGTTCTGGACGGCAACGCGGTGGGCTATCCGAAGACCATCACTGCCATCAGCGGCACCAGCACCTCCACCGGCACGGTCACCAGCCCCGCACCCTCGGCGCCGGTCGTGAGCGCACCGGCTGAATCCACTGCGCCGGCCGACACCACCAATGGCCAGCCGCGCCTGGTCGGCGTCAACCTGTCCGGCGCCGGCTTCGGCCCGTCGGTGGTGCCGGGTGTGCACGGCACCAACTACACCTATCCGGCAGAGTCGTACTACAAGAAGTACGCCGATCTGGGCATGAAGCTGGTGCGCCTCCCGTTCCTCTGGGAGCGCATCCAGCCCAAGCTTAACACCCCGCTCAACGCCACCGAGCTGGCGCGTCTGAAGCAGTCGCTGGACTTCGCGCACAAGCACGGCGTGAAGGTCATCCTCGATCTGCATAACTACTACCGCTACTTCGGCAAGCTGATCGGCTCCAGCGAAGTACCCATCAGTTCGTTCGCCGGCGTGTGGAAGCAGATTGTTCAAGAAGTCGTCAGCCATCCGGCCGTCGAGGGTTACGGCCTGATGAACGAGCCGTACTCCACCAACGGACTGTGGCCGCAGGCCGCACTGGCCGCTGCCAAGGCGATCCGCACCCTGGACAGCCAGCGCTGGATCTACGTGGCAGGTGATCGCTGGTCGAGCGCCTACCACTGGCCGCACTACAACACCCAGCTGATCAACGATCCGTGGATGCGCGATCGCAAGAACAACCTGGTGTTCGAAGCGCACATGTATGTGGACAAGGACTTCTCCGGCAACTACTTCGACAAGGCCGAAGTATTCGACCCGATGATCGGCGTGAATCGCGTCAAGCCCTTCGTCGAGTGGCTGAAGAGCAACAACCTGCGCGGCTACATCGGTGAGCACGGTGTACCGGACTTCTCGCCCTCGGCCATCGTCGCCACCGACAACCTGCTGGCTTACCTGCGGCAGAACTGCATCCCCAGCACCTACTGGGCGGCAGGTCCCTGGTGGGGTGAGTACGCGCTCTCGCTGGACGTGACCAGTGGCAAGGCCCGCCCGCAACTGCCGGTGCTGCAGAAGCACGCCAAGACCGCCAACAGCTGCAGCAGCATCGGCCCGCTGTAAGCCGACTCCGCAGCGCAAACAGGAACGGGCCTCAGGGCCCGTTTTTGCGTTTCTGGCGGACGCGCCGCATGCAGTTCGTCGGGGCGCGCTGCGCTGAAAATGACTGGGTGGTCAAGCAGAGAGCTGAAGTGTGCCGTTTCGCTTGTTTTCCCGCCCAAGCGCCGCAGGCCGCGGTTGGCGCCGCTTTCGCGTGCTGAGCGGGCGATCCGCGCCGGGAGCGTTGGGCGGACGGGCGCTTTGCCTCGCGCCAATCGCCATCGTCAGCCCGCGGACCGCTGGGCCAGAACCACGGAACTCGAAAAATGGGGTCCGGTCACCTTCTATGTGCACGCCGTGAACCGCGCGGCTCGTGGCGGGATAAGCCCGCAACGCTGTGTTTCAGCGGACACAGTCATTCGGCCAAACTCATAGAAGGTGGATCAACATGACGACACCCGATGAAGACATCACAGGTTATGGCGGCCTGCCGCAATCAGGCTCGACGCCGGACAGCGCCGCTCCCGGCAGCTCGCATGGCGCCGCGGATGCCGATCTGAAGGCCAAGGCGCGAGAAGTAGGCGACGAGGTGAAGCAGCAGGGCAAGGCGCAACTGGACAGCTACCGCGGCACGGCCGCCGACGAGCTGGAAAAGGTCGCACGCAGTGCCCAGGCCGCGGCGGACGAGCTGCAGCACCAGGACAACGGCCTTTCAACGTACGTCTCGGAGATGGCGCAGGGCATGGTCGAACTGGCCGACAACCTACGTGGCAAGAGCGTCGACGAGTTGGTCGGGGAGGTCAATCGCCTCGCCCGCAATAACCCGGCGCTGTTCATCGCCGGCAGCATCGCCGTCGGCTTTGGGCTGACCCGCTTCGCCCGTGCCTCCGGGCAGCGCGCGCAGGCGCATGAGCCAACCGTCGACTACGGCCATTCGGACGCCCTGCGGCCGCATCCAACCTCGCCGCTCGGGCGCGCCAATGCCACGCCGAGTACTCCCGATCTGCCGAGCCAGATGGAGCTCGACGAGCGACTGTCCAGCGGTCAGCCAGCCGCTCCGGTGGGCAGCATCAGCAACGCCGGTGCGACGACTACGCCCGCCGATGCACGCCGGCATGAATCCGGCGCGACCAGCTATCCCACCAATGGCAAAGGCACCGACGGAGGGCTGATTCGATGAACGAACAACGCAACCTCAATACGCCATACGAACCGCTGCACACCGAACAGGACAACTCTGTGGGCGGCCTGCTGCGCCAATTGACCCGTGAGGTGCCCTCGCTGTTCACCAAGGAACTGGCGCTGGCCAAGGCCGAACTCAGCGAATCGCTACGCGCCACCAAAGCCGGCGCCGCCAGTGTGGCGACCGGCGGCGCGGTGCTGCTGGCGGGGTTCATCATTCTGTTGCTGGCGGCGGTGTACTTCCTCGCCACGATGATGGAGCCCTATCTGGCCGCACTGATCGTCGGCGGGGTGGTGGTGGTCATCGGCCTGATCATGGTCTCGGCCGGCAAGAAGAAGTTCGAGGCCTCGTCGTTCAAGCCGGACCGCACCCTCCATTCCATCCAGAAGGATAAAGAAGCCGTCAGGGGGCATGCATGATGAGCACGCACAACCAGATCGACTTAGAAGCGCAGAAGGACCCGGACACCCTCGAACGGGAAATCGACCAGCAGCGCGCCGAGATCGGCAACATCGTCCATGCGCTGGAAAGCAAGCTGTCGCCCGGCCAGATGATCGACACCGCTCTCGGCTACGCCAAAGGTGGCGGCGGCGAATTCCTGCACAACCTCAGCGATACGCTGAAGGCCAATCCGGTACCGACGGTCTTGACCTCGGTCGGCCTGCTCTGGCTGATGGCGGGCCAGAATCGCCGCCCGGATTACCACGGCGCCAGCGGCCCGTCCGCTACCGACAAACTCGCTGCCAAGGCCTCGAACCTGAAGCAGCAGGGCGTCGGCATGAAGGACCGCGCCAGCCAGCTCGGACACAGCGTCTCGCACTCGCTGGGCGATGCACGCAGCCGCGTCGGCGAATCCGGCCGGCATGCCGCCGACAGCCTCAAGCACACGGCGGCGCGCGCTCGCGGCGGTTTTTCGCAACTGCTTGACGAGCAGCCGTTGGCCGTCGGCGCGATGGGCATCGCCCTTGGTGCGCTGCTCGCCGCCACGATGCCGCTGACCCGTCGCGAAGACGAGCTGATGGGCGAGACCAGCGACCGGTTGACCGGCAAACTGCGCGACAAGGCGCGGGCGGGCTACGCCCAGGCAAGCGAAATGGGCAGGGAGGTGGCAGATGAGGTGGTCGGCAAGGTCAAACAGAACATCCACCACGACCCGAGCCGTCCCGCCTCCGGCCCGCATTGAGGTGGCAAAGAAGTTATGCGGTCGGGCTTGAGTCCGACCGCATAACCCCCGATAATCCGCCGCCTGGCGCCGGTGTAGCTCAGTAGGTAGAGCAGCGCATTCGTAATGCGAAGGTCGCAGGTTCGACTCCTGTCTCCGGCACCAATGAAATCAAAGGCTCGCAGCGATGCGGGCCTTTTTCGTTTCTGGGGCGGCTGTGGGGCGGGCAGGCGAGGCAACAGTAGCGGGGGCTGCGTGGCGATGCTCGATGGTACGCGCGCCCGCCGGAACCTTCCTACTCGGGCAACCCTGCGATTCTCAGCCCCGCAACAATCGTCGCGTAGTTCTCCGGGCGGTGGATGGGGAGCCAATCCCTGAGTGTTGACACGCGCAAACCGGGGTCCAGTTGGCGCAGTTTCTCCATTGTCTGGCGCGCTTCGGCCAGCCGTCCGGCGAGCGCGTCGCTGGCGGCGAGTACGGCAACGGCCAGCAGCAGCGTTGGCAGATCCCGAAGCGCTGCCTCTGCCCAGGAAGCGGCCGTATCGAATTCTTCGGCGAAGAGGTGGGCCAGGCCCATGCCGGCTCGCATTCGGTACAGCTCGGGATCGAGCGGGCTTAACCGCATGGCATGTCCCAGATGCTCGATCGCGGCATCGGTTTCGCCGCACCAGATACGCAGGAATGCACCGAGAAACCAGGCCGCCGCGAGGTTGGGATTGAGCAAAAGGGCTCGATCCACCAGCGCAATGCCTTCGCGTAGCTCACCAGCCAGATGGCCCAGCGCATGTCCGCTGCGGGTCAGGGCAACCGCATCGTCCCGGCCAAACTCCACCGCCCGCCGCGCCAGCCGGATGCCTTCCGCTGTTTCGTTCGGGCGATCCTCCATCCAGCCATTCACTTTGCGCCAGCAGTGGCACCAGGCGGCCATCGCGTAGGCCGAGGAGAATTGCGCATCGACGTCGATGGCGCTGTGGAAGTTCGTTAGGGCTTCGCCGATGCTTCGGCGAGAGCCTTGATGCAGCTGCGCCATGCCGCGCAGGTAGTAGTCGTAGGCGTCGAGGCTGGCGGTTGGTGTGCGTCTGGCGCGCTCGATTTCCGCACGTTCGAGCTGAGGCGCTATCGCCCCGACGACGCTTTCGGTGATCTGGTCCTGCAGGTCGAAGATATCGTCCAGGACGCTTTCGAAACGCCCGGCCCAGTGGTGCGCACCGGATGACGCATCGACCAGCTGGCCCGTGAGTCGCACGCGGTTGGCAGCCTTTCGCCAGCTGCCTTCGAGAACGTAGCGGACACCCAGCTCGCGGCCGATCTGCTTCACGTCAACGACGCGCGTCTTGTAGGCGAAGCTCGAATTGCGCGCGACGACGAACAGCCAGCGGTAATGCGACAGCGCCGCGATGATGTCCTCGACCACGCCTTCGACCAGATAGTCCTGCGCGGGGTCGCCGCTCAGGTTCACGAACGGCAGCACGGCGATGGACGGCTTGGCTGGCAGCGCCGGTGAGTCGGCCGTGGCGTCGGCAGGACTGTCCGAGTGCGCGGGCGGTTGGAGATTGTCCGCGGGTTCGCTCCGCAGGGTTGCCACGAACCGAATTCCCTTGCGTGCCACCGTGCGAATCACCCGCTGTTGCCGGCCACTGTCGCCAACGGCATTGCGCACCGCGTTGATGTGACTGGCCAGGGTTGACTCCGAAACGATACGACCGGCCCATACCGCCTCGATCAGCTCATCGCGGCTGACCACCCGCTCACGGTTTTGCAGCAGATAGACGAGCAGATCGAATACCTTGGGCGCCGTGGCGACGATTCGCTCATCGCGCCAGAGTTCGCGTCGCGCCAAATCGAGCCGGCAGTCCTCGAACACCCATTGCATTTATCGCTCCTTGTCCGGTCTGTGCGTCGCGCTACTCCGGGCGTACAGACGCTGCTACCGGCTTTGGTGAGCTGGACGAATACCCCATGGAAAAACAAGGTTTCCGCAAGGTCATTCGCCAGCTCGGGCCGCATGCTGAACCTCAACCGGCGCACGAAAGATAAGCGCCGCAATCGAGGATCAGAACATGAAAATAGTCGTGATTGGCGGAAGCGGCCTTATCGGGGCGAACATTGTAGGCAGGCTGCGTCTCGACGGGCACGAGGTCGTTGCAGCTTCACCCCGTACCGGCGTCGACACGGTCACGGCGGCGGGCCTGGCGCAGGCGCTGGCGGGGGCGCAGGTGGTGGTGGATGTCGCTAATTCGCCGTCGTTTGAGGACCGCGCCGCCCTGGAGTTCTTCGAGACTTCCGGCCGTAACCTGCTCGCCGCCGAAGTCGACGCTGGTGTGGAGCACCACCTCGCGCTCTCCGTGGTCGGTACCGATCGGCTTCCTCAAAGTGGTTATTTCCGGGCAAAGGTCGCTCAGGAGACGCTGATCAAGGCGTCCCGGATTCCCTACACCATCGTGCGGGCCACGCAGTTCTTCGAGTTCATCGGCAGCATCATCGACGCAAATATCGATGGTGAGGTGGCGCGGCTGTCGCCGGCGCTGATGCAGCCTATCGCTGCCGATGATGTCTCGGCCCTGCTGGCCGACCTGGCCGTTGGTGCGCCACTGAACAGCACCCTGGAAATTGCCGGCCCCGACTGTTTTCCGATCGACGAGATCGCGCGCAAGTTCCTGGTGGCACAGGACGACCGCCGCCAGGTCATCGCCGACGTACATGCGCGCTATTTCGGCAGCCAGCTGTCTGACCGCTCGCTGCTGCCCGGCGCACATCCGCGCCTCGGGCCGACACGCTTCCACAACTGGCTTAGCCGCGCGCAGCGCGCCTGACTATCCCAAAAGACCCAACGCAACATCGCCTATCGAGGTTTCAGCCATGACTCAACGCATCGACTACCAGACGCAATCTCCGGAGCTGTTCAAGAAGTTCGTCGAGTTCAGCCTTCTACTCAAACAATCTGCCATCGAGCAATCGATCCGCGAGCTCGTGGACCTGCGCGTGTCGCAGCTCAATGCCTGCGCGTTCTGCGTCGACATGCACGTCAAGGAAGCCACCCAGCATGGCGAGCGGGCGCTGCGACTGCACCATGTCGCGACGTGGCGCGAATCGACGCTGTTCAGCCCGCGCGAGCGTGCGGCGCTGGCTTGGGCGGAAAGTCTCACCCAGCTTTCCGCCCAAGGGGTGCCCGACGACCTCTATGAGCGCGTACGTACGCAATTCTCGGAGAAGGAGCTGTCCGACCTGACCTTCCAGGTCATGGCGATCAATGCCTGGAATCGGGTCAACGTCGGTTTCCGGGTCGTGCCCGGCACCTATGACAAGGCATTTGGCGTGGACAAGTCCGGACTGTTCTGACCCGCCATCGACGCGCGTGTGGGTGCGTTCGGTGCCCACACATTTCCTCTTTTCCAGAACATGAGGCCCGCCATGCAGCATTCCACAATCTTTGCGTCATTGATGTTGGCCGCCTGCTCCGTCAGCGCGCAGCCGTCAGCGCCACCGGTGGAGGTTGACACCCTGATGAGCAAGGCCCTTGCAGAATATCCCGGCAAGGAAACGATGGTTATCGAGGTGACCTACCCGCCGGGTGGCGGCGACCCGGTGCACCGGCACGACGCCCACGGGTTCATCTACGTGCTGGAGGGCTCGATCGTGATGGGCGTGCGCGGTGGCGAGCCGGTCACGCTGAGCGCCGGGCAGGCCTTCTACGAGGGGCCGGACGACATCCACACGGTCGGGCGCAATGCCAGCTCCACCGAGCCCGCCCGGTTCCTGGTGTTTCTGCTCAAGGACGCCGGTGCGCCCATTCTGGAGCCGGCGCATTGAGCCTTTGCGGTGGCAGGTGAGTCGCACAATGGCATGGCGGCTTCGCGGCTGGCGGTCGGGAGAGAACGCCCTGGGCGGCGAGGAAGTTGCGCCGGTCACCTCAGAGATCGAGAACCAGGGGTTGGGGATCGCCCTCCGATTGCGCCGGTACCGCGCAGCAGATCAGCACCTGATCGCTGGCGGGCATCAGTGCCGGTGGGGTGGGGTAATGCACGCTGCCGCTGATCAGCCGGGTGCTGCAGGTACCGCAGGAGCCGCCACGGCAGCTGAACTCGGGGTTCAGGCCGCGGCTTTCCGCCAGTTCCAGCAGGCTGCCGCTGTCGGGTGTCCAGTGTGCTTCGGTGGCTGATGCGCGAAAGTGCACCGGCACCGATGCGCTGGCTGCAAGGGACTGGGCCGGCGGCCGCCCGGTTTCGGCGCGCCGCAAGGCCGATGGGCCGAATGCCTCGGCATGGATGCGCTGGTCCGGGATGTTCACGCTGCGCAGGCCGTCGTACATGTCCTGGAGAAAGCCCGCCGGGCCGCACAGGTAGAAGTCGTAATCATCCAGCGGCAGTCGCGCCTTGACCTGCGCGAAATCCAGGCGGCCCGCCATCTGGTAATCGCGCTCCGGCTGCGCCGAGCCGGGGATGCTCAGCGCGCGGTGGATGTGCAGCAGCCCGTTCGAGCGTTGTTGCAGTTCGGTGAGTTCTGTCTGGAAGGGCAGGTCGGCCAGGGTTCTGGCGCTCTGGAACAGGTGAATCGCATGCGCCTTGCGCCGCTGCCGGTTCTGCGCCACCAGCGCTCGGGCCATCGAGATCAGCGGTGTGATGCCGACACCGGCGCCCAGCAATACCACTGGCCGTTCGCTGTCTTCTTGGAGGGTAAAGCTGCCCAGCGGCGGTCGTACCTCGAGCAGATCGCCCGCCCGCAGCTTGTCATGCAGATGCGCGGAGGCCCGGCCTTGCCGCTTGACGCTGATACGGATGTAGCCGTCCGACGGTGCACTGGAAACGCTGTAGGTTCTGAGCAGGGCATCGCCCTCGGCGGTGTGGATGCGGATCGGCAGGTGCTGGCCCGCGGCGAATGGCACGACAGCGCCGTCCGGCGGCTCGAGGAAGAACGAGCGGATGTCGCGGCTCTCCTGTTGTACATGGGTGACCCGCCATGACTGCCACTGCCGGTGTTGTGCTTGCTGATGCAGGTGCCGGTCGGCTTCCGCCCAGGTGCCGGTTGCCAGGCTGGTGGGGGCGTAGCCGTGAAACTGCCAGCGGATCGTCAGCGCGCCCGGGCGCAGCACTGCCTGCTCGACTTCAAAGGCCCAGAGCCGCTCGGCGCCCTCGAAGGCGTCGAGCGAGGGGCTGTCCAGCAGCAGTTCGGTGCGGCCGGTGAGTTGCAGCAGGTCGCCAGTGGTGAAGTCGATGAACAGCAAGCCCGCGACCGGATTGGTCTGCAGGTTGCCCAAGGTGTTGAAGAACCGGTTGCCGGCGTAATCGGGGATGGTCAGGCGGTTGCCTTCAACCTTGATGAAACCGGCACGGCCGCCGCGATGAGAGACGTCCACGGCGCGCGCCTTGCGGTCACGCGCGACGTAGCTGGCGACGAAGAAGGTGTCGGCGGCACGGATGAGCGCGCGGGTGCGTTCGTCCAGCGTGCTGAAATCCTGGCGCGGCGCGATGCCGTCTGCCGGGGGCGGCACGCGGGCATAGGAGCGCTCCTGAATGTACTTCGGGCAGTTGCCGTAGGACTGCTCGACCATCACCTCAAAGCCATCGGCCGCTACGCGCCGGATCACGCCGTTCATGCGATTGCGCCGGCGCGTATGCAGCTCGATGCCGAGCAGGCCGATCGCCTGGCCTGCCCGCAGCCCGGCAGCTGCCGGGTCTTGCGGGTCGGCGTGCGCCGCCAGAAACAGGTGCTGCGGGTCGGCGGAGGTGACAAAGCCTTCCGGCCCTTCGAGCAGGGTGGCCCAAGGACGATTATCGGCGTCCACCGCGCCGACCACCATGAACGGCAACTGCTGGAAGAACTCGCGGTGCTGCTCAGGCATGTAATCGCGGATGACTTGCCGCCCGAGTACGGCCAACCGTTCGGCTACGTTGAAGCGCTCCTGCAGCGCTCTCTCACCGGCATGCCAGGGCGACGCCGGGTGTCCTGGCAGATGATCCATGACTCACGCTCCTCGAAAACTGCCGGAAGGCCCGGCAGTCCGGTACTTACTCAGGCGGCTTGCAAACCTATGACGGTGCGCTGCATGGGTACGAAGCCGGGCAGGGCCTCGATGCGTTGCAGCCAGGCGCGCACATTGGGGTAGGGCTCGAGCGAGACGTTGCCCTCCGGCGCATGGGCGATGTAGCTGTAGTTGGAGACGTCGGCGATGCTCGGTTTGGCGCCGGCCAGGAAGGGGCTGTGGGCCAGTTCGGCGTCCATAACCTTGAGCAGCGTGTGGGCGCGAGCGATGACCTCTTCGGCATTGAATGACGCACCGAACACGGTGATCAGTCGCGCCGCCGCCGGGCCGTAGGCCACCTGGCCGGCGGCCACCGACAACCAGCGCTGGATGCGCGCTTCGGCGAGCGCGTCCTGCGGCTGCCAGCTGTCGCCGCCGTAGCGCTTGGCGAGGTAGACCAGAATCGCGTTGGAGTCGCTGATGAAGGTGCCGTTGTCGTCGATGACCGGCACTTGGCCGAAGGCGTTGATGGCGAGGAACTCGGCAGATTTGTGTTCGCCGTTGGCCAGGTCGACAGACACCAGCTCATAGGGGAGCTGCAGCAGCGAAAGCATCAGTTCGACGCGGTGGGCATGCCCTGAAAGCGGGTGACGGTAGAGTTTGATCGGCTGAGACATGGTGCTGGCTCCGCAATGGATTCAAGGGGGGGGCGCAGCGGCAATCTGCGCTGGCAGAGCCATGCTGCGCCCTCGCCGGGTTGAGCAGAATCACCATGCGGCGCAATCCATAATTTCGTTTTCTGGAATAACGCCAGGCGCGGCGCGGCGGAAGAACGCTCGATCAGCGCGCTTGGAAGGCGGGATGGGCGCGAAGCTGCGGCGCCGCGAAGTCGATGAAGGTTCGCACGCGCGCCTCGGCGCGGCGGCCATGGCGGTAGATCAGCTGCACCGGTACGTCGGGACCGGCAAACGCGCTCAGTACCGGCTCCAGCAGGCCACGCCGCAGTTCGTCGTGGGCTTCGTAACTCATGCAGCGAATCAACCCCAGCCCCAGGGTGGCCGCATGGATGGCCGCCCGCTGGGTGGTGCAGGTGAGGGCCGGCGTGGGTTTTACCGAGCGGATGGAACGGCCACAGCGGAAATGCCAGTGCGCGTCGTAGCCCGCCGCATTCGTGGCCACCGCGCGATGTGCTTTGAGGTCTTCGGGCGTCGACGGTCGACCCCATTTGCCGAGATAGGCGGGTGAGGCGCAGACAATCGGCCTGACGGCGCCCAGCGGCACGGCGAACTCCGATGAGTTGGGTAACTGGCCGAGAACCAGCGCTATATCGATGCCTTCCTTGAGCAGTTTGGGCACGCCTTCGCAGGCGCGGATATCCAGCCGCACGTCAGGAAAGGCGTTCAGGTAGGCCACGGCGATGGGTGTGAATACCTGCAGATCCATCAGCAGCGGCAAGGCCACCGTCAACTGCCCGTCGGGGCTGGCATGCATGCCGGCGGCGGAGCGCTCGGCCTGCGCCGTTTGCTCCAGGACGAGCCGGCAGCTTTGTGCGAACTGCTCGCCAGCAGGGCTCAGCGCGACGCCGCGCGGTCCGCGCATCAGCAGGCTGGTCTGCAGGCGCGCCTCCAGCGCGGCAATGGTGCGCATGACGGTTGCCGGCGACTGTCCCAGCTGGCGCGCCGCGGCGGCCAGGCTGCCAGCCTGTGCCACGGCCGCGAAGGTCTGTACCTGGCGATATCGACTCACGGTCAGGTTACCGGCATGGCCTGCAGTGCCGGGTCGGCGAGGAATCGGCTGGCGCAGTGATCGACGAAGGTACGCACCTTGGCGGGAACCCGGTTGCCTCCCTGATACAGCACATGCACCGGCAGCGCCGGGGTCTGGAATGCCTCGAGGACGATCTCCAACTCGCCCTTGGCCACCCACTCGGCGGCCTGGTAGGACAGCACCCGCGTGAGTCCCCAGCCCAGGCGCGCCGCATTGATCGCCGCCTGATTGGAGCTGACCGTCAGGCGCGGTTCGGGATGCAGGGCGATGGCACGGTCGCCGACCCTGAACTGCCAGTCGGTGAGCAGGGTGCTGGTCGACGACATCACCGTCGGCAGCGTCAGCACGTCCTCCGGTTGTCGCGGTCGGCCGACGCGTTCGAGAAAGCCTGGCGAGGCGCATATCACCGGCCGGATATGCCCGACCTTGATGGCTTGCAGGCTGCTCTGCGGCAGTTCGCCGATACGGACGGCGACATCCACGCCCTCATCGACAATGTTCACCACGCGATCCACCAGCACGGCGTTGAGCGTCACCTCGGGCTGAGCCGCCAGGTACTCGGTGATCAGCGGTATGAGGAACAGCTCGCCAAACATCACCGGCGCCGTCACCGTCAGGTTGCCGCGGACGCGAACCGCGCTGCCGGCCGCCAGCTCTTCGGCTTCTTCGAGGTCGAGCAGGATGCGCTTGCAGTCCTCGACATAACGCCGGCCCGCTTCGGTCAGGCGCAGGCTGCGCGTACTGCGTGCCAGCAGCAGGGTGCCCAGGCGGTTTTCCAGGCCGGCAATCACCCGCGTCACGCTTGGCGGCGACATGCCCAGCAGCCGGGCGCCGCCGGCGAAGCTGGCCGCCTCCGCAACCGCGACCAACACCTTCATTTCCTGAAACCTGTCCACGTTCACCGCCAGCTTGCAGAGTTGAACCGACCACAGGGTAGCGGCTGACGGGCGCCTCGCACACCGCCTCCTTCAATGATGGCCATTGCGCATTATTTTGTGGCCGGCCGAGGTCGTCGCGCGTCGTAGAGTCACGAGAATGCCTGCCATGTGGGGCGTGGCGCGAGCGGAGCAAAGCGTTGAAAGACAGAGCAGCCGGGTTTCTAGCATCGACCATGCTGCTGCTTGCGCTGGTGCCGATGTGGGCGTTCGTGCTGGGCGAGATCCGGCATGAGCGTGCATTGGCCGGAGCGGCCGCGCGCAAGGATGCGATGAACCTGGCGACTGCCTTCGAGGCGCATGTGCGCAGCACCATCCGCTTGATGGATATCGTGCTGCTGGATATGCGCGAGGACGTGCTCGAACAGCCGGACGACTTTCAGAATCACGTGAAGGAGGAGCTGCAGGCCTATGGCAGCTTCGTCTCGCAGTTGGGCGTGATCGATGCAAGCGGCCAACTGGTGTTTTCCAATCTCGCGCCGATCAGCAAGCCGATCGACCTCAGCGATCGCGAGCACTTTCGCGTACACCGCGACAATCCGCAGACCGATCGGCTGTTCATCAGCAAACCGGTGCTCGGGCGGCTGTCGCATCGGTGGTCGATCCAGTTCACCCGGCCGATCTTCGATGGCGGGAAATTCGCCGGTGTGCTGGTGCTGTCCGTGCCGGCCGATCTGTTTTCCGACTACTTCCAGCAGATCGACGTCGGTGCCAATGGCAGCATCGTGCTGCTGGGCACTGACCGCAGCATCCGCGCCATCGCCTCCGGCGCGCCCATTCCCGGTCGCTACGGGCGCTTCAAACTACCCGAGGACAAGCCCTACTTCGTCGATGGCGCTCGGGTTGGCTACTACGAGGGTGTCAGTTGGCTCGATGGCGAGTACCACCTCGGTGCCTATCGGCGCCTGGAGGACGAGGGCGTCCTGGTGCTCGTACTGCTGTCGCCGAAGGATTTCATGGCGGGGTTCGAGGAACATCGCAAGCTGCTGATCGTTTCGGCAAGCATCATTTCCCTGCTGCTGCTGGCAGTCGCGCTGCTGATATATGCGTTCAGCCGCCGACATTTCCGCAATACCGCCAGGCTGCGCGAGGCCCACGAGCAGATGACGCAGCTGGCCAACACCGACGTGCTCACGGGTGTCAGCAGCCGCCGCTCGTTCTTGGCCGGTTGCGAAGCGGAGCTTTCCCGGGCGCGGCGGCATGGTGAGGATGTCAGCCTGCTGATGCTCGATATCGATCACTTCAAGCGCATCAATGACACCTACGGTCATCCGATAGGTGATGAAGTGCTCACGGCGTTCACGGCGACCTGCTCTCGGGTGCTTCGCGCGCACGACCTGCTCGGCCGGCTCGGCGGTGAGGAGTTCGCCATCGCGTTGCCGAGCACGGATCTCGAGGGCGCGTTGTCCGTAGCGGAGAAAATTCGGCGTGCAGTCGCCGAAGCGCCGATCCCGACCTCGGTCGGCCCGATCGTCCTGACCGTGAGCATCGGCCTGGCGAGTTCGGCGGCTGGCCGCGACGACCTCCAGCCGTTGCTGGCTAGGGCCGACGGTGCGCTCTACGACGCCAAGCAGGATGGACGTAACCGCGTCTGCGCCGCACGTGAAGGCGAGGCTGCCGGCGTCTAGCCGACACCGCTTACATGCGATACGGCGCGCCTGCCGGGTCGCGCCGGAAACTTCCCGTCAGAACGAAGCGCCCATGCGTTCGCTGATCGCGCGTGCCGTTGCGAGCAGGCGCTGTGCCGCAGCGCCATCCACCTCGGCCATGAAGTCCGGCGCCGTACCGACGACGGTGATCACCCCCGCCAGGCGCCGGTCGCCGCTGAACAACGGTGCCGACAGTGCATTGACGCCGGCCATCAACAGGCCGTGTACCGCTTGCACGTGGCGGTGCTGCAGCTCGCTCATCTGTTGCGTCAGAGCCGCGGAGGAGGGTGCCGCTGGCAGCTGCAGTTCCGCTTCGCGTAGCGGCGCTGTTTCCAGGTTCGGCAGGAAGGCATTGAACACCAGGCCGGTGGACGAACCCAGCAGCGGCAGCACCGAACCGATCTGGGTGACCAGTGTGACGGCCCGTACCGCCTGCTCGACGTGCACGACGGTCGGTCCGCAGTTGCCCCAGACGGCGAGGAAGCAGGTTTCGTTGAGATCATCGCGCAGCTGTGCCAGGTGCGGCGTCGCCAGGCGAACCACATCCAGCCGCCCGAGCGCGGCCAGCCCGACGAACAGCGCAGCGCGCCCCAGACCGTAGTGATTGGTCTGGGCATCCTGCTCGGCGAAGCCGCTGGCGATCAACGCCTGCAGATATCGATGGACCTTGCTGGCCGGCATGCCGACGTGTTCGGCCAGGCGCGACAGCGAAGTCGCCGGCGCGAGTTCGGCCAGCGCGGTGAGGATATCGGTGCCGACCTCGGCGGCCTGTACTTTCTGGCGACGGGGCGCGGTGTCGGCGTTGTGGTCTGGCATGCGAGGCGGTCCGGTGGCAAAGGGGCTGTTTATAGCTTGACGTTGTGGGGAGTTCAAATTACGTTTTGCGTAATCTAATTACAAAAAAAACGAGGTTGCCATGCGATCCCATCCACAATCCGCAGCGCCTGCCGGCTATCTGTCCGGTTTCGGCAATCAATTCAGCAGCGAAGCCCTGCCCGGCGCGTTGCCGGTCGGGCAGAACTCGCCGCAGAAGGTGCCCTACCGGCTCTACACGGAGCTGTTGTCTGGCACCGCCTTCACCGTGCCACGCAGCGAAGCGCGCAGGACGTGGCTGTACCGCATGCGTCCATCCGCCGCCCACGGTCCTTACCAACGCCTGGAGCGACAGCTGGATGCCGGGCTGGGGGCGATCACGCCCAATCGCCTGCGCTGGAATCCGCAGCCCATTCCGGCCGTGCCAACCGATTTCCTCGACGGTCTGTCGTGCCTGGCGGCAAACGCCGAGGCCGATCAAACGAGCGGTGCGAGCCTGTATTGCTATGTGGCCAACCGCTCGATGCAGCGCGTGTTCTTCGATGCCGACGGCGAGTTGCTGATGGTCCCGCAGCAGGGGGCGCTGCGGCTGGTCACCGAGCTTGGCGTGCTCGACGTCGCGCCGCTGGAAATCGCCGTGATCCCGCGCGGGATGCGTGTGCGTATCGAATTGCTGGACGCTTCGGCGCGCGGCTATGTCTGCGAGAACCACGGCTGCGCGCTGCGCCTGCCGGAGCTGGGGCCGATCGGCAGCAACGGCCTGGCCAATCCCCGCGACTTCCTCGCGCCCGTGGCGTGCTACGAGGAGCATGACGGGCCGGTTCAGCTGGTGCAGAAGTTTCTCGGCGAACTCTGGGCGACCGAACTGGATCACTCGCCGCTGGACGTGGTCGCCTGGCACGGCAACAACGTGCCTTACAAATACGATCTGCGGCGTTTCAACACGATTGGCACAGTCAGCTTCGATCATCCCGATCCGTCGATCTTCACCGTGCTGACCTCGCCGAGCGCCGTTGCGGGCATGGCCAATATCGACTTCGTGATCTTCCCGCCGCGCTGGATGGTCGCCGAGCACACCTTCCGTCCGCCGTGGTTCCATCGCAACCTGATGAACGAATTCATGGGCCTGATCGACGGCGCCTACGACGCCAAGGCCGATGGTTTCCTGCCCGGCGGCGCCTCGCTGCACAACTGCATGAGCGCGCACGGGCCGGATCGCACCTCCACGGAACAGGCGATCAATGCGGCACTCGAACCCCACAAGATCGATAACACCCTGGCGTTCATGTTCGAGACAGGCCAGGTACTGCGGCCTACGCGCCAGGCGCTGCATAGCCCGCAGCTGCAAGCCGACTACGACAGCTGCTGGGCCGGCCTGGATAAAACTTTCGACATGCAGGGGAAATGACATGAGCGCACAGACAGAGCTACGCAGCTGGGTCGAATCGGCCAACGGCCACCCGGACTTTCCACTTGCCAACCTCCCGCTGGGCGTGTTCAGCCTGGACGGCGACGCGCCGCGCGGTGGCGTGGCCATCGGTGATTATATCTTCGATCTGGCCGCCGCCTGCGATGCCGGGCTGTTCGCTGATGCTGCACTGGAGGCAGCACGGAGCGCGGCTGCCAGCAGCCTCAACGCCTTTTTCGCGCGCGGTGCCTCGGCGCGCCTGGCATTGCGTACCGGCTTGTACGAGCTGCTTGGCGAGCACAGTGCGCAACGCACGCGGCTGCAGGCGATGGGCGAGATGCTGCTCAAGCCGATGAACCAGTGCCAACTGCACCTGCCGGCCAGGGTCGGCGACTACACCGATTTCTACGTGGGCATTCACCACGCCAACAACGTCGGCAAACTGTTCCGTCCGGACAATCCATTGCTGCCGAACTACAAGTACGTGCCCATCGGCTATCACGGTCGCGCGTCGACCATCGACGTATCGGGAGCGCCCGTCCGGCGGCCCAACGGCCAGACCCTGCCGGCGGGTGCGAGCGAGCCGGTCTTCGGGGCGAGCAAGCGGCTCGACTACGAGCTGGAGCTGGGGATCTGGATCGGACCGGGCAATGCGCGCGGCGAGGCGATTCCGATCGGTGAAGCGGCCGCGCACGTGGCGGGCTTCTGCCTGCTGAACGACTGGTCGGCGCGCGATCTGCAGGCCTGGGAATATCAGCCGCTGGGGCCGTTCCTGTCCAAGAGCTTCGCCACCAGCGTGTCGCCGTGGGTGGTGCTGCCGGAGGCGCTGGCGCCGTTCCGCTGCGCACAACCGCCGCGCCCGGCCGGCGACCCGCAACCGCTGCCTTATCTGTTCGATGAGCGGGACCAGCAACTGGGCGCGCTGGACATCGAGCTCGAGGTGTTGCTGCTCACCGAAGCCATGCGCGCGCAGGGCCTGCCCGCCCAGCGCATCGCCCTGAGCAGCACGCAGAACATGTACTGGACCGTGGCGCAGATGGTCGCGCACCACAGCGTCAATGGCTGCAGCCTGCAGCCGGGTGACCTGTTCGGCTCCGGCACGCTGTCGGGGCCGAGCGCCGACAGCTGTGGCAGCCTGCTGGAAGTCACCGAAGGCGGCAAACGTGCGCTGGAGCTGCCCAGTGGCGAGACGCGTACCTTCCTCGAAGATGGCGACGAGATCATCCTCAAGGCGCGCTGCCGCCGCGAGGGATATCCATCGATCGGCTTCGGCGAATGCCGTGGGCGCGTGCTGCCGGCGAGCGCGGCGGCAGCGCGCTAGATCAGCGAGGCAAGGGGCAGGGCGATGAACCTGCCCGAGTCAGCAGCCCGTGCCTCGCATGCGATGAGAGGCGCGGGGCGCTGGTATCAGAACCAGCGGTCGTTGCGTTTACGCCCGCGCGTCATCGCCGGCAGGATCAGGCCCAGCAACAGGCCGGCACCGGCGATGCTGCCGCCGTAGACCATGTAGCGCATCAGCACCTGCTTGTTCTCATCGCCCAGCCGCGCCTGTGCTTCGCGCAGCTCGGACTGGCTCTGGCTCAGCGCGCTGTCGAGTTGCTGGCGGCGCGCCTCCAGCTCATCGATCAGCGTCTTGCGCGCATCCAGCGTCTCCTGCATTCCCTGCACGCGGGCCTTCCAGTTGTCATCGATGGTGCGCAACTGTTCATCCAGCTCGGCTACGCGCTGTTCCAGCTGCGGTACCCGTTCGGCGTGGCCAGGCACGTTTTGCAACTCGCGGGTGGGAATCCACACGGTGTCGCCATTCTCGCTGCGGACCTGGCTGAAATCGCCCTTGCTGGTGATCAACTCCACCGGCTGCCCCGACTGCAGCGTGCCAACGATGCGATACCCCTCGGTCGGACCGCTGCGCACATAGGTGCTCAGCGTGTCGCTCACCCAGCGCTGCGAGTCGCTGGCTTGCTGTGCGTGTGCCGGTGCGCTGGCAAACCAGGCCCCGAAGATGAAAACACCCAGGGTGCGATACAGGGGCAGGCGCGCAGTGCGCGCTCGATGGGATACAGAACGGTAACGAGATATGAGCATGCAGGCGTTCAACATATATATAGGAAGAGAACAAAGGCCCCGATGACCGGGCCGGTGAGCGAGTAGACGGTGCAGCGATTGGCTGCCGGCACGCCGCCGGGGCGGTCCGAGAGCGGGTAGAGGGGCGGCAAAGATGCTTCTGCGCAGATGTAGTTCTGCCGCGCCGTCCGGGTAGTCCGTCAGGGGACAGACAGTTCGCGGCAACCCGAGTTCCCCGGCAGCGGAAGCTGAATCATGCCGTTCGAGAGCGCGTCGACATGTTCCAAAGAACCACTCAATCGCGTACGCGCCATACAAAGAACGCCGCTGCCCGTCAATCCCGTTGGGCTGTTCAAAGTCTGAACAACATGCTACAAACGTCCGCAACCCGAATCATCTAGCCGCTTGAAAACGAAGGGAAAACCATGACCAAGTCGGAGTTGATCGAGCGTATCGTCACCCAGCAGGGGATGCTTTCTTCGAAGGATGTCGAGCTGGCCATCAAGACCATGCTCGAGCAGATGGCACAGGCGCTGGCTACTGGCGACCGCATCGAGATTCGCGGTTTCGGCAGCTTCTCCCTCCACTACCGCGCCCCCCGCGTAGGCCGAAATCCCAAGACCGGCCAGTCCGTCAGCCTGGATGGCAAGTTCGTCCCGCATTTCAAGCCGGGGAAAGAACTGCGGGATCGGGTGAATGAGGAGGAGTGACGTTTCGAAGACGCGGCCCGTAGGTTTTTGTGAGGTGCGTCACGTGCTCCAGAAAAAATGCGCTAATTCTCTATAACGTAAGGAACTTTTTGTCGCTATCCCGTACGAATCCCGCTCCGATTGCTTTACAGCCCATAACAAGGAAACCGGATGATCGTGCAGCCCCAGCCTTTGGCAAATGATGAAATTGATCTGGTTGAGCTATTTCGTGCGCTTTGGCGACAACGCCTCCTTATCGTTGGCGTGACGTTCGCAGTAACCCTGATCGCGGCCGCTTACGCTTTTCTTGCAACTCCGTACTACCAAACCAAAACTTACCTTCGACCTGTTCCGCAGAGCATGCTTGATCAGCTCAACGAGACCGGTATCTACAAGCTCACGCCCGAGGATGCACTCAGCAGGGTGGCGAGTGGGCTTTCATCCTACGACAAGCGTCTGGACTATTTTCTTAGCAACCAGGAGATGTTCCAGGCGATTGAGCCGAAGGGTGATTCAGCGGAGCAAGCCTTCGCTGATTTCAATGAGCAGGCGTTTGAGATGCTTCACCCGGATCCCAAGAAGACCGAGAACCGCAGTGCCTATGTGGGGCTGAAACTTACTTATCCTAAGGGTATGGAGGGTTCGGCGATCGTGAACGGTTTCGTTGACTACGTACTCGAACTTGAGCGTAAGGAAATCGCCGAGGATCTGGAAAGTCTGATCGCCAACCGCCTGGCGAGCCTCGATATGAACATGGAGGCGCAACGAGCGAACTACTCTGCCTCCAAAGAGGCGAAGATTGCTACATTGCTCGAAGACGCAGCTCTGAAGCGCGCTCAACTTCAAGACGAACTCGCAGCATTGCGCGCAGAGCTGAAGACGCGCAGGAACAACCGTATCCAAGAGCTGAACGAGGCGATAACCATTGCCGACTCCCTGGGCATTCGTACTCCAACGAGTCCGTCAGCCATGGCTGCGTCGGCACGTTCTGGTACTCAGGTCATCCGCACCGAAGTGACCAATCAAGAAGCGCCACTTTACTTCCTGGGCACCGAAGCGCTTACGGCGGAACGCGATGCGCTGAAGAATCGCACGTCCGACGACTTTGTTGAGCCGCGCATCGCGGAAATCCAGTCGGAGCTGACGCTGCTGGAGAACAACCGCGAAGTGGAGATTTTGAAGGCGCGCGAAGGAGAGGACCTTTACTTGACCAACCTAGCGCAGCTTAGAGAAGAAGCCTCTCGGCTGAAGGGCATCAAGCTCGACACCGAGCGATTGCGCCTTGTTCGCTTGGATCAGCCTGCCCTGCAATCGCTCAACCCGATCAAGCCGAAAAAGGTGCTGATTTTGGCGCTCGGTCTGGTACTCGGTGCAATGCTGGGTATCTTCGTTGCATTGGTACGCAGCCTGATGAATCGTGATCGTGCGTATTCGATGTAATTGCGTTGAAGTTTGAAGGCGGTTAGGAGCAACTACCGCCTTTGTCTGTTTTCTCTTTTTTGATTGGCTGCGATGGCCTACGTTGCTTAAAGCTGCGCTCAATGGCATTCCTTGCGTTTGGTCAATGCAGCCTTCTACTGTGCGGATTAAGGCCTCTTTGCGACGCCAAGTAGCGCTTGCATTAAATCTGTGTAGTGGCAAAATGCCGTCCGTCAAAGTTGACGTGCTTCTCATTTTTGCTGCTCAGCCGAAGTCCGGTTGGCAGACCTCTCTGCTCAAAATGGAATTTGACGTGAACGCCGTTACGCCTCCGCAACATCTCGCCTCTGTCGTTAACGATGAAATCGACCTGATTCAACTGGCGCACGCTCTTTGGCGTCAGAAAGCATTGATCATAGCGATAGCAGCGCTGGTGGGCCTGATAGGACTTGCATACGCGTTGCTCGCTACGCGTTACTACACGGTCCAAAGCGTTCTACGGCCCGCAGCCATCAAAGACCTCGATGAGCTCAATCACCTGGGTATTTATAAACTCTCACCCAAGCAAGCAATGGCGCAGGTGGGCGCAGCGCTAGATTCCTACGAAAACCGCCTAAGCTTTTTCCGTAAAAATGAACCGCTATTTGCTGTGCTCGCCCAGCCCGGTCGCAGTCTCGAACAGACCTTTGAAAGCTTTAACGATGAAGCATTCAAGCTTCTACAGCCCGACGCCAAAAAGGGCGAAAGCACGACCACACCTTTCGTTGGAATCCAGCTGACCTATCCCGATGGAATCGACGGCGTGAAAGTCGTTAACGAGTTCGTGCAGCACTCCATTAACGGCGTCCGCCAGCAGATCGCTGCGGATCTGGATATTCTCATCGGCAATCGACTCAATCAGCTTGATAGGAAGATCGCCGCTGCTCGCGCCAGCTACGAAGCAGGTAAGGAAATCAAGATCGCCAAACTCAGCGAGGCCGATGCCCTGAAGCGTGCACAGCTCAACGATGAACTGGCAGCCCTGCGCCAACAGCTCAAGACACGTCGCAACAATCGTATCAATCAGTTGAATGAAGCAATTCGTATCGCCAACTCGTTGGGTATCAGCAAACCCACCACCCCTTCATCTCTCGGCGCCGCTGAAGTCGCCACCCAGGGCAGCGTGATCCGCACCGAAGTCAACAATCAGCAGATCCCGCTGTATTTCATGGGCACCGATGCCTTGGAAGCCGAGCGCAAAGCTCTGCTGGCACGTCGCTCGGACGACTTCACCGAGCCGCGCATTGCGCAAATTGCCCGCGAGCTCAAGCTGCTTGAGCACAATCGTCAGATCGAAGTGCTCAACAGTCGGGAAAACGAAGATCTTTTCTTGAAAAACCTAGCCGGCTGGCGCGAAGAGGCCGCGCGCCTGCGTGCCCTGAAGTTCGATACGGCGTCGCTCAAACTGGTGTCCATTGACCAGCAGGCAGTCGAGCCGAGTGCGCCGATCAAGCCCAGGAAGGCGTTGATCGTCGCGCTCGCATTGGTGCTGGGCGGTATGCTCGGATTATTTGTGGCACTGGTGCGTCATATGGCCCAAGGCCATCGCGTAACTGCTTAATATCCGCCGATCAGAATCACCGCTTCGTTGCACCCGCTTTGCTGCAATGTGCATGCCGGGTGCGCGCAGATAGACGTAGCGTGCCCATCCGATGTGCTCGTTCAAGGACTGATCATGCACCGTTATATCCAGTCACCGCAGCGCCCTGTTTCCTTCTCTTTGTCGGTTACCAGTCCCGCGGTACCCCCGGCCACGCCATTGAGCAATACGGTCCCTGGGGCGGCTACGTAGTTCTGGACGGCGAATGCTTCGATACCCGGCCAAAGGTAACCAGCATCGGCGGGTATTCGGCGCATGCCGATCAGAACGGATCGCTGCAATTTGTGACCGGCATGCGGGAGTGGTCGACTGTTATACGGGGGCGCACGGAGAGGTAACGGCCAAGCGAGAGTTGGCAGCTGTGCTGCAACAGCGCTATGTCGTTTCCGGCAAACTATTAACCCTGCATGCCTGAATAGCATGCCAATACACAAGGTACGGAGCCGCCATTCATGGCGCATTTAGCTGCGTTAAGGCCTACGGCATTAGTCATCGCTTCAGTGCGGGGCCAAGGTGCGCTTGATGACAGCATCTAACTCTCAGCGCCTACTCAATGTGGCCTTGCGCGGGATGACCCTGGTTAGCAAGTTCCTGCTGATCTTCTTCCTGGCCCGCTTTCTCGAGCCGGCCGAGCTCGGCATTTATGGTCTGTTGGTAGTTACCATCGGGTATGCTCTCTATCTGCTGGGCTTTGACTTTTATAGCTACACGACGCGTGAGTTGCTCAAGCGTGAGCGTAGCGAGTGGGGAAGCCTGCTCAAGGGGCAGGGTGCACTTTCCTCTGTCCTCTATGCGGTGTTCCTGCCACTGCTGAGCCTGATCTTTCTCGAGGGCCTGCTGCCCTGGAGCCTGGCGGGTTGGTTCTTCGTCCTATTGATACTTGAACACCTGACCCAAGAACTGGGCCGTCTGCTGATTGCCATCTCTGAGCAACTGCTGGCCAGCTTGGTACTGTTCCTGCGCTCGGGAGCCTGGGCGGCTGTAGTGACTGCACTGATGTTCATCGAGCCCGATTCGCGCAGTTTGGATTTCGTATTGGGTGCCTGGGCACTCGGCGGCTTGGCCGCGCTACTGTTGGGCATCTATCGAATTAGCCGACTGGAAATCGGGGGCTGGCGTAGGCAGATTGACTGGCATTGGATTGGCAGCGGGCTGAAAATCGCCATCCCCCTATTGGTCGCTACCTTGGCCATTCGTGGAGTGTTCACTCTCGACCGCTACTGGTTCGAGTGGCTGGCTGGCCTCGAAATACTGGGTGCATACGTGTTGTTCATGGGCTTCAGCAGTGCGTTGATGTCGTTTCTGGATGCTGGGGTATTTGCCTTCAGCTATCCTGGCTTGATCAGCGCGTACAGTCAGCAGAATGTCACAGCCTTTCGCCAAGGCTTGTACAGATTGCTTGTACAAACACTGGTATTAGCCGCAGTCTTTGCTGGGATCGCGTTGCTATTGATCGGCCCACTGCTGCAGTGGCTCGACAAACCGCTTTACATCGAGCATCAAAATCTTTTTCCCTGGCTTCTAGTGGCTACGTTGCTTTATGCCGTCAGTATGGTGCCGCACTATGGGCTATATGCTCAAGGTCATGATCGGCCGATTATTTATAGCCATATCGCCAGCCTATTGTGTTTTATTCCGGTAACTTGGCTGTTTTCTTTACATTGGCCGCTATTGGCCGTGCCGCTCGGTCTATGTACCACCTTTATGCTCATGCTGTTATGGAAGGTTTGGGCTTTTTTCTATATGACACCTGTTCACTATCGCCAACTCGAAACAACCAAGCATCAAGTTTGAATCAAGGAACTCATTGAATGCTCAGTAATAAAACGATTCTTATCACCGGTGGTACCGGCTCCTTCGGCAATACATTTGTGCCGATGACCTTGGCCAAGTACAACCCCAAGAAAATCATCATCTTCTCCCGCGATGAGATGAAGCAATGGGACATGGCCAAGAAGTTCGAGGGTGACAAGCGCGTGCGCTTCTTCATTGGCGACGTACGCGACAAGGAACGTCTGTACCGGGCACTCGATGGGGTCGATTATGTGGTGCACGCCGCCGCCACCAAGATCGTGCCGACCGCCGAGTACAACCCCTTCGAGTGCGTCAAGACCAACGTCATGGGTGCCATGAACCTCATTGATGCCTGTATCGACAAGGGCGTAAAGGGTGTGGTTGCGCTTTCTACCGACAAGGCCAGTAGTCCAATCAACCTCTACGGAGCCACTAAGTTGGCTTCCGACAAGCTGTTCGTGGCCGGCAATTCCTACTCCGGCGAACACGGCACACGTTTCTCGGTGGTGCGCTATGGCAACGTGATGGGCTCACGCGGTTCGGTGATCCCGTTCTTCATGTCCATCAAGGATAAGGGTGTTCTGCCAATCACTGACGAGCGTATGACCCGTTTCATGATTTCGCTGGAAGAAGGCGTAGAGCTGGTTTGGCACGCTTTCGAAGACATGGAAGGCGGAGAAATCTACGTTAAGAAAATCCCGTCGATGAAGGTCACCGACCTCGCTCGCGTAGTCGCGCCTGAAGCTCGCCAAGAAATTGTCGGCATCCGCCCAGGTGAAAAACTGCATGAACAGATGATCAGCGCCGAAGACGCCTACTACACCTATGAGTACCCGGAGCACTTCAAGATTCTGCCCACGATCAACAACTGGGGCAATTGTGAGCAGCGCATCAAGGACGGCAAGAGGGTCCCGGAAGGCTTCATCTACGCCAGTGACAACAACTCCGAGTGGATGAGCGACGCCGAATTGCAAGCCTGGATTGATACCAACCGTGAAAAGATCGGGAGCATCTAATCCATGATCCCTTACGGTCGCCAGGACATCACCCAGGCCGACATCGATGCGGTCGTGGGCGTACTGCAATCCGATTTTCTCACCCAGGGGCCGATGGTGCCGCGCTTCGAACAAGCTGTGGCGCAGCATGTCGGTGCGAACCACGCGCTCGCGGTCAACAGTGCCACCTCGGCACTGCACATCGCCTGCCTGGCACTGGGTCTTGGCCAGGGTGACTGGCTTTGGACCACGCCGGTCACCTTCGTCGCCTCGGCCAACTGCGGGCTATACTGCGGCGCGCAGGTGGACTTCGTGGACATCGACCCGCGTACCTACAACCTCTGCCCGCAAGCATTGGCGCGCAAGCTGGAGCAGGCCGAGCGCGATGGAAACTTGCCCAAGGTCGTGGTGGCGGTGCACCTGTGCGGTCAACCCTGCGACATGCAGGCCATCCATGCTCTCGCTCAGCGCTACGGCTTCAAGGTCATCGAAGATGCCTCCCATGCCATCGGCGGTAAGTACCGTGACGAGTTCATCGGCAACTGCCGCTACAGCGACATCACCGTCTTCAGCTTCCATCCCGTCAAGATCATCACCACTGCAGAAGGCGGCATGGCGCTGACCAACGATGCCGAGCTGGCCAACAAGATGGCGTTGCTGCGCAGTCACGGTATCACCCGCGATCCGGCGCAGATGACTCATGAAAGTGATGGCCCCTGGTATTACCAGCAGATCGATCTCGGCTTCAACTACCGCATGACCGAACTGCAAGCTGCGCTGGGCGTTACCCAGATGGAGCGTCTGGACCAGTACGTCGCGCGGCGCCACCAACTGGCGCGGCGCTATGACGATCTGCTGGCCGGCTTGCCGGTCACCACGCCTTGGCAGCATCCCGACAGCTACTCTGGCCTGCACCTGTACGTGATCCGCCTGCAATTGGACAAGATAGGCAAGACCCACCGCCAAGTATTCGAGGCCCTGCGCGAGCTGGGTATCGGCGTGAACCTGCACTACATCCCGGTACATACCCAGCCCCACTACCAACGCATGGGCTTTGGATCAGGCGATTTCCCCGAGGCGGAGCGCTATTACGCCGAAGCGATCAGCCTGCCGATGTTCCAGGCCATGAGCGAGGCGCAGCAGGACGAAGTCATCGCCGCGCTACGCAAGGCGCTCGCGGCATGAGGCTGGCGGTCATTCCCGCCCGTGGCGGCAGCAAGCGCATACCGCGCAAGAACATCAAGCTGTTCTGCGGCAAGCCCATGATTGCCTGGTCCATCGAGGCGGCGCTGCAGAGCCGATGCTTCGATCAGGTCATCGTCTCCACCGACGATGCGGAGATTGCCGACGTGGCCCGCCAGCATGGCGCTGATGTACCGTTCATGCGCCCGGCCGAACTGTCCGACGACCATACAGGCACCATTCCGGTGATCCGTCACGCCATCGAGTGGTTCACCCAACAAGGGCGCACGGTCGGACAGGTCTGCTGCCTGTATGCCACGGCGCCTTTTGTCACTGCCGAAGATCTGAATCGGGGTATGCAAGTATTGCAAGGCGGCGACTGCGACTATGCCTTCTCGGTGACGAGCTACGCCTTCCCCATCCAGCGCGCCATTCGAATCAATGAACGAGGCCGTGTGGAAATGTTCAACCCAGAACATTTCAATACCCGCTCACAGGATCTGGAAGAGGCCTTCCACGACGCCGGGCAGTTCTATTGGGGGCGTGCCGATGCCTGGCTACAGGGCAAGCAGATCTTCAGCCCCAATGCACTGCCCGTACTGCTGCCCCGTCATCGCGTGCAGGACATCGATACGCCCGAAGACTGGGCGCGTGCCGAATGGCTGTTCAAAGCCATGACGCGGGAAGGCTGAGGTACTGATGAAAGTCGTCTTTCGCGCTGATGCTTCCCTGCAGATGGGTACGGGCCATGTGATGCGTTGTCTGACCCTGGCTGATGCGCTCACAGCAGGCGGGGCCAGCTGTGAATTCATCTGCCGGACCCATCCCGGCAACCTGCTTGGTCTGATTCGCAGCAAGGGCTACACCGTGCATGAGCTAGCTGTCAGTCCGGATCTGTCGGGTGCAGGCGTGTCCAGATGCGACAAGGAGAGTGGCGAGCAGTCTCCTACGCATGGCCATTGGCTCGGTGCCAGCCAGTCCGAAGACGTCGCAGCTTGCGCGCCGATCCTTGCCGAGCTGCAACCCGATTGGTTGATTGTCGATCATTACGCGCTAGACGCTCGCTGGGAGCAGGCCCTCAAGCCGTACTATCGCAAACTCATGGTCATCGATGACCTGGCCGATCGGCCGCATGCGTGCGACCTCCTTCTGGACCAGACGTTCGGTCGCCAGAGCGAGGACTACCGTGTTTGGGTGCCTGGCGACTGTCAGGTGCTGTGCGGCTCGGGATATGCCCTTTTGCGTCCGGAGTTCGCTGCCCTGCGTTCCTACAGCCTGCAGCGCCGCGTGAAGCCGCAGTTGCGTCAGCTGTTGATCACCATGGGCGGCGTCGACAAGGACAACGCTACCGGCCGGGTGCTGGATGCGCTTCGCGAGAGTCCGCTCCCAAGCGATTGCCGAATCACAGTGATCATGGGCCCGACTACCCCTTGGCTTGACGAAGTAAAGCGACAGGCGCTCAGCATGCCCTGGGCTACCGAAGTTCTGGTTGGGGTCAGCGATATGGCGCGCCTGATGGCCGATAGCGACCTGGCGGTCGGTGCGGCGGGCGCAACTTCGTGGGAACGTTGTTGCCTGGGACTCCCGACTGCAATGATGGTGCTTGCTGAGAACCAGCGTTACGCAGCTGCGCTGCTTGAGCGTGCGGGGGCGGTTCGGATGTTCCTACCGGACTCGCCCTTGAATATGCAGATCAATCATCTCATTAACGAGCTGGTTGGTGTCGAAGGGAGCTTAAGACGTCTCGTAGAGAGTGCCAGCAGAATAACTGATGGTCAGGGCTGTGCGCTTGTAAGTGATTTTGTACTTGGAAAAGGCCGAAGGAAATGACGAGTGAAATGTCTGTATTTGGCAGGCTGAGAACAATAGATTCAAGCGAGCTTGAATTAATGCTTTCCTGGCGCAACGCACCAAGTGTTAGGCAAAACATGTATACCCGTCATGAAATCAGCCTCAGCGAACATCTGGCGTGGTGGGCGCGAATCCAAGGGCGTAGCGATCAACAGTATTTCATGTATGAATTGCAAGGCACTCCCTTGGGCGTCGTTGCATTTACTGGAATCGACCACAGCAATCAGAACTCCTCATGGGCATTCTATGCTTCCCCAGAGTCGCCCAAGGGAACCGGCAGTAGGATGGAGTTTCTGGCGCTCGAATATGCATTCACGAATCTGAATCTGCACAAACTCTGCTGCGAAGTACTGGCTTTTAACTCTCCTGTGATCAAGTTACATCAGAAGTTCGGCTTCAAGGCCGAAGGAATATTGCGCGAGCAGCACATGCACGACGGCTCCTTCGTTGATGTTTACCGATTGGGTATTTTTTCGTCCGAGTGGAAAGAGCAGCGCGAATCCATGTATCAAAAGCTCATGAAACTGAGCGGAAATTGAGATAAAGCTAATGAACCAGAAAATTTCGATTGCTGACCGAAATGTCGGTCTCGACTACCCACCCTACATCATTGCCGAGCTCTCCGCCAACCATAACGGCCGATTGGAAACCGCTCTGAAGATCATCGAAGAGGCGAAGAAAGCCGGCGCTGATGCGGTAAAATTGCAAACCTATACTGCCGATACGATTACGTTGGACTGCGACTCTGAAGAGTTCCGGATCCACGGAGGCCTCTGGGACGGAAAGACCCTCTATCAGCTGTATAAGGAAGCTCATCTGCCTTGGGAATGGCACAAGCCACTTTTCGAGCATGCCCGTAAGCACGGCATCACCATCTTCAGCTCGCCCTTCGATAACACGGCGGTGGACCTGCTGGAAGATCTCAATGCCCCGGCCTATAAGATCGCGTCCTTCGAAGCCGTCGATCTGCCGCTGATCAAGTACGTGGCCAGCACCGGCAAGCCGATGATCATCTCCACTGGCATGGCCGATGCGGAAGAAATTCAGGAAGCCATCGACGCGGCCCGTGAAGGCGGTTGCAAGGAGCTGGCCATCCTGCACTGCGTCAGCGGCTACCCGGCTCCGGCCGAGGATTACAACTTACGCACTATCCCCGACATGATGCAGCGGTTCGGCTTGGTGACCGGCCTGTCCGATCACACCTTGGACAACACCACCGCCATCGCCAGCGTGGTGCTCGGTGCGTCGATCATCGAGAAGCACTTTACTCTCGACCGCAACGGCGGTGGCCCGGACGATAGCTTCTCACTGGAGCCGGCGGAGCTTGCTGCTCTGTGCCGCGACAGCAAGACTGCTTGGTCTGCTCTGGGCAATGTGGACTATGGGCGTAAGTCAAGTGAACAGGATAATGTGAAGTTTCGGCGGTCAATTTATTTTGTCAAAAATCTCGAGAAAGGAGAGAGTATTGGGCCCGATAGCATTAAAAGCGTAAGGCCTGGTTTTGGATTGGCCCCTAAACTATTCGATCAGCTTCTCCAGAAAAAGGTCGTTTGTAAAATTGAAAAAAATACGCCTGTGACATTAGACGTATTAGTTGATTAACAATTTTCTGAAGCTATTGGTGGGTTGTTATGATTTATGTAGTGGCTGTCACAAGCTTGCATAGAGAATTAGGCAAGCTTGTCGCCGCGCGTAGCAATAATGCGGTGTTGATAGATGTCCGTCGGGCTGGTGATCTTCCGGGAGTTAAGTTTGCCGTAAAATTGTATTTATTGGGGATCGTCGCTCTATTTAGGGTTTTGTTGGATAGACGCTCGCATGTTGTGGTTGCTCACCCCTTTAATCCTTGGTGTGCATTATTTATACGTTTTGCGCAGACTGTTTCAGTCCTAGATGACGGTATAGCCTATTACAACAATACTGCAACGCCTGTGTCTTGGCGTGCCAGGCTGTATTTCTTTATTTCCGGGCCGGTCTTCAGGCGCGAAGGGAGGAAGCTAGGTGTTATTGGTTACTATGATATGCTGAAAGAAGCCAGCATTTATTCTTATTACTGCATTTGTCCAGAATTTTTCCCTCCAGATAATGGGTTAACTAATATAGTGCAGTTGCGCCTTCCTAAGACTACCGCGCGCGCCGCTAGCCGTAACACCTTTGTTTTTTTGGATAGTACTTCGGAAGCTGTCAGGGGGTACGATTGCGAGTCCGTGTTCGGCTATCTCGCTTCGCGATTTTCGGCAGGTAATGATGATTTCTATTTTAAGCCGCATCCTGCTGGAAGCGGTGCTATTTCCAAAAAGCTGGAGGGCTGCGCTTGGGCTAAACGTATATCAGGTTCATTTGAGGAATTTTCTGAAAAGCACGAGCTTGTCGGGTTGTATTCTTTTTTTTCGTCCGCGTCTATGTATGTAAAAATGAGGTCAGACGGCGTTAAAATTTATTGCTTCGATAACGGTGCGCCGGAGTTTAACTGCGTGCGAAAACTAATGAGCTTGCTGGGTGCGCATGTAATCGATGTTTAAGGTTGATCGCGGGCTAGTTTTTACGGTTTTTTTGTCGTGGCTCATATTTTTGGTGTGCTTGTTTTCGCCGTTGATTTCTCCGGTGTGGGATTTATTTGATTATTATTTTTTGCTGTATTTTCTTTGCTCTTATTGTGCGGTTTACGCGTTTTTGCTTGCTACCGCCGCTTATTTGGATGTAAGGGCGGTCATGATAAGTCGCGAGGTTTTGAGTCGGCGCCTTTACTATGTGGCTGTCGTTGCTATGTTGGTTGCCATTTCTTGTAGAGGGATCGATAGGTTTTATTTGCGTCCGGTTGAGAGTGTTTTTTCGATAAAAAGTTATCGAGAGGCTCGGGAGGTAGGTACAAATTTTGTTTCATTTTTAGGATCCCTGGCTTTGCCGTTCTTTTTGGTATCTTGCTCTGCATGCTTTTCTACGTTGAAAAGCTTAAAGGAAAGGGTGCTTTTGGGTGGGGGGGTTCTGTTAATATTGTTGGATATACTGGCTTCCGGATCCCGAGGAGGAGTTCTTCTTGCCTTGATGGTGCTTTTTGGTGGCTTTCTTAATTTCAAGCGCAGTTTGATTTTGGGGATATTATTCGTCATCGCTTCAGGTCTTTTTTTTGTATATCGGCTGGGTTCATTGAGCGATACGTCTGACTTGGCGTCGGCTCTGCGTGTTTCAAGTGAGGCGGGATATGCTCTGTTTGTTCCGTACTCTCCAGTCGTTTCTAGCTTTATGAAACAACCTGAGGCGCTAATGTATTTGTTTCCTTTTTTACAGGCGAATCAGTACTTGTCGCATGGTGTCTTCGAATTTGCCAAGATTTTTTCTGAGTTGCGCGGTTTTTTCTTTGAGCCGGTTCATGTGCTACCCCATCTAAGTAAAATTTTTGGGGGGCCAAGCGCAGATATTCGATATGGTATGTATTACACAATGGCGGGCACAAGTTATCTCGCATTTGGTTATTTCTCCATTGTTTTTATGATGCTACTGGGGGTGGGTTACGGGGTTGTGTATAGCCTGTCCAGCTATTTGGGGGAAGGGGTGCGACGACTTGTTCTATTTTCAATACTTTTATTTCCTTTTGTGAACTCCTTTGGTGGGTTCGATTTCTATTTATATTTTCTAGCCGTTATTGTTGTTCGCGCTATAACCAGTCGGCGCTTTGTGCTTCGATTGAGATAAAATGGATTCTACGTGAGGTATATATGTGTGTTTTAATTACGGGGGGCGGGGGCTACATTGGGTCTCATGTTGTGCTTGCGTTGGCAGAGACGCAAAAGCAGATCGTAATTGTCGATAGCCTAGAAAATAGTTCCAGTAGTGTTATAAGTCGTCTGCGTGAATTGGTTGGCGATGGGGTTAAAATAGATTTTGTTAGGGCTGACATATGTGATGGGCCAGCTTTGGATCGACTTTTTAAAGAATATGACATAAAGTCTGTTATTCATTTGGCTGGCTATAAGTCGGTGGCAGAGAGCGTGGAAGATCCGGTTAAGTATTATAGGAATAATTTTTCTGGTACTTTATCATTGCTCTCGGCCATGAGGCGAGCTTCGATTTTTAATCTTGTATTCAGTAGCTCGGCTACTGTCTATGGCGATACTGCGATTTCGCCAATATCTGAAGCGGCTCCCCTTAATCCAGTGAATCCGTACGGACGAAGCAAGGCTTTCGTTGAGTTTATGTTGCAGGACGTTTCTGTATCAGATCCGCGCTGGGCTATTGGCGTTTTGCGTTACTTTAATCCGGTGGGTGCTCATTTCAGTGGGCGAATTGGCGAGGATCCGCTTGGAGTACCGAATAATTTAGTTCCTTTTATAAGTAGGGTTGCGGTTGGGCGTTTAGAAGAGTTATCTATCTGGGGTGCTGATTATCCGACGCCGGACGGGACTGGTGTTCGTGACTATGTACATGTGATGGATTTGGCTGAGGGGCATCTGGCGGCACTTGAATATATCTATGGCAGACCAGGATTTCATACGTGGAATCTGGGCGCTGGAATTGGGTATTCCGTGCTTGAGGTCATACGTGCATTTGAGCAGGCGTCTGGTTGTGAGATAAGGTATCGAGTATGTGCTCGCCGGCCAGGAGATATTGCTCAATCTTGGGCCGACACAACAAAGGCGAATTCGGAGCTTCAATGGAAGGCGCGTGCCGGACTATACCAGATGATGAAAGATACTTGGAATTGGCAGGGCCGAAATCCCGACGGGTATGAGCAGTCGCGATGAAAATTGTCTATGTGCTAACTCGCTCCGACGTAATAGGTGGGGCGAGTGTTCATCTCCTCGATTTGGCCGAGGGAATGTTGGGGCTAGGGCATCAGGTCACCATCCTTGTGGGTGGGTCCGGAGTGTTTTTTAACTATGCATCAGACCGGGGAATTGATTGTGTTGCGGTTAAACACATGGTTCGTGAGGTGAGCCCGATGAAAGATGTACAATGTTTCTTTGAGTTGGCCTCACTGATACGTCAGCTTCGTCCGGATCTTATTCATGCTCATTCTTCAAAGGCTGGCGTGCTTGCGCGCCTTGTCGCAAAAAGGTTGTCGGTTCCCGTTATCTTTACTGCGCATGGTTGGTCCTTCACGGACGGCGTTTCCAAAAGAAGTCGAACAACCTATCGCTGCGTTGAGCGGTTAATGGCGGCTTACTCTGATAAGATTATCACGGTGTCAGAGTTTGATCGGCAGTTGGCCTTGGTGAATAAGGTTGGCGGTGCTGGCTCGGTTGTTGCGATTCATAATGGGGTGCGGTTATCCGCCATTAGAAGGATTCGAAAGCCACTTTGTCTGGCGCCCAAGTTGGCAATGGTTGCGCGTTTTGATGAGCAGAAAGACCAGTTGCTGCTAGTATCGGCTCTGGCGCGACTGAAGCATCTGAGTTGGCAATGCGACCTAATTGGCGATGGGCCGCTGCTAGCGATAGTAAAGCAAGAGTCATATAAAAAGGGTATTAGTGATCGTGTTCGATTCACAGGGGCTAGGAAGGATGTTCCTGATCTTCTCGCAAAGGCAGACATTTTTGTTTTGGTTTCCAAGTGGGAAGGGCTGCCGCTGACCATTTTAGAGGCTATGAGGGCTGGCCTGCCAGTCATTGCTTCTGACGTGGGAGGGGTCGCTGAGTCTGTGGATCACGGGAAAACTGGTATTTTGGTCCCGCGGGGAAATGAAGATAAATTAGTTGATGCGTTGAGTAAGCTGATCCTCTCGCATGAGCTCCGAGATAATTATGGAAGGGCAGGATTAAATAGGTTCTTTGACCTGTTTGGATTTGAAGCAATGCTACGAAAAACAATTGCCGTCTATGATGATGTTGTTCGGAAGTAAGATGAATATCCTGGTTACTGGTGCTTCGGGTTTCGTGGGGCGGGCCTTGATTGGTAAGATTTTAAGCTCGCCTTCAATGCAATTGTCAGTCGCCGTCCGGTCTTGCGGTGCTGTAGAAGATTTTCCTGTCCATGTGGTTGGCGAACTTTCAGAGGGTAACGACTGGTCAATGGCATTGGCGGGGCAGCAATTAGTTATCCATGTAGCGGCTGCTGTACACCTGCCTGACTCGGACTTGGCACAGCATGGCTACAAGGTTGTTAATATTCTGGGCACGCTTAATTTGGCGAGGCAAGCTGCCGCTGCTGGTGTTAAGCGCTTTATTTTTATCAGTTCCATTGGCGTTAATGGCAATGCCAGTGATCATCCGTTTAGAGCGGAACTCCAACCAAATCCCGCCGGGCCTTACGCTCAGTCCAAATGGGAGGCCGAAAAAGGACTCTGGCAGCTACATCAAGAGACCGGAATGGAAATTGTGATTATTCGCCCTCCGTTGGTTTATGGCCCCGGTGCTCCCGGAAACTTTGGCAGTCTGGTTCGCTGGATCGAAAAAGGCGTTCCTCTGCCTCTCGGCGCCATCCACAACAAGCGCTCTCTGGTCGGCATCGACAATCTCATCGATCTGATCATCCGTTGCATCGACCATCCCGCTGCCGCCAACCAGGTATTTCTTGCGGGCGATGGCGAGGATTTGTCGACGACGGAGCTGTTGCGTGGAGTAGGTAAAGCAATGGGCAAGCCTGCTCGGCTGATACCGGTGCCGGCGGGCCTGCTGCAGCTTGGTGCTACGGTGTTGGGCAAGAAGGCCATGGCGCAGCGTTTGCTGGGTTCGTTGCAGGTGGATATCAGCAAGACCTGCGAGCTGTTGGACTGGAAGCCACCTTATACGGTGGAAGAGGGGCTCAGGCGTTGCTTCGAGCCCACAGATTGATTGAAAGATCAGGTGAATCCGTGATTCGAGTGTTCGATTTTGTTTTTTCCCTACTGGGCCTGGTGATCGGGCTGCCGGTGCTGTTGCTGCTCATCGTGATCGGACTGTTCGATACGGGCTCGCCGATTTTCCGGCAGGTTCGCGTAGGTCGCCACCAGAAGCCCTTCACATTGGTCAAGTTCCGGACCATGAAAGTGGATACCGCATCGGTTGCCACTCATCTGGCGAGCAGTGCGTCGATTACCCGATTCGGTCATTTTCTACGCAAGACCAAGCTGGACGAACTGCCACAGCTTTGGAATGTGCTCAAGGGCGAGATGAGTCTGGTGGGGCCTCGGCCCGGGTTGTTCAATCAGGAAGAGCTGACTGCAGAGCGCGCCAGGCGGGGTGTGTATGCAGTACGCCCCGGAATTACCGGCTTGGCTCAGGTGAGCGAGATCGATATGTCCACGCCCGCGCTCTTGGCCGAAACGGATCAAAAAATGATCCAGAGCCTGACTGTCGCGGACTATTTCAAGTACATCTTCATGACCGTGGCGGGTAAGGGTGCCGGCGATCGGATTGTGCACAAGGGCTGATTCATTCGCTCTACGTGGGTGTATGTGTTGCCTGCAGAATGCTGCTCGCCTGGTTGGCCGCTCGAGCATGTTCGGCGCTAAGGAAGGGGAAGGTTTGTGTTGAGGTTTGCTGAGAAACTTCGTGCCCGTCTGGTGCGGCTGCCGAGGCGGCAGAAGCGGCTGATTCAGGTGGGGACCGATGTGGTGCTGGTCTGGTCGGCTCTTTGGCTGGCGTTTTTCGTGCGGGTTGGCGAGGCCGGGTTTGTCGAGCCATTGAGTGGTCACGCTTGGATATTCGGTATAGCGCCGCTTCTCTCCATCCCTTTCTTTGTGCGCTTTGGCATGTACCGTGCGGTGATGCGCTATTTCGGCAACGATGCGCTGATGGCCATCGTCAAGGCCGTCACGCTGTCGGCGCTGACGCTGTCGCTGGCGATCTACTGGCGGAGCGACGTGCCCAAGGTCATCCCGCGTTCGATGGTGTTCAACTACTGGTGGCTCAGCCTGGTACTGATCGGTGGATTGCGCCTGGTGATGCGGCAGTACTTCATGGGCGACTGGTTCTCGCCGGCATCGCCGAGCAAGTTCAAGGGCAGGGATGCGGGGCTGCCCAAGGTGGCCGTGTATGGAGCGGGGGCGGCGGGTAACCAGCTGGTTGCGGCGTTGCGCATGGGGCGGGCGATGCGGCCGGTGGCGTTCATCGATGACGATCCCAACCTGCATGCGCGCTCCATCGCGGGGCTGCGTGTGTATTCGGCCCGGCACATTGAACGGATGGTCGAAGAGACGGGTGCCGGTGAGATTCTCTTGGCCATCCCTTCCGCGTCACGTGCTCGTCGGCGCGAGATTCTCGAAAAGCTCGAGCATTACCCGCTGCATGTGCGCAGCGTGCCCGGCTTTATGGACCTGGCCAGTGGCAAGGTGCAGGTCGAGGACATCCAGGAAGTCGATATCGCCGACCTCTTGGGCCGGGATGCGGTACCACCGCAGCAGGCGCTGTTCGAGCGCTGCATCCGTGGCCAGGTGGTGATGGTGACTGGCGCGGGCGGTTCGATCGGCTCGGAGTTGTGCCGGCAGATCCTGGCGAACGAGCCGGATACCCTGCTGCTGTTCGAGCACAGCGAATTCAACCTCTACAGCATTCATCTGGAGCTTGAGCGGCGTATCGAGCGTGAAGCGCTGGCGACGCGCTTGGTGCCGATCCTGGGTTCGATCCGCAATGGCGAGCGGCTGCTGGACGTGTTGCAGACCTGGGGCGTGCAGACGGTTTATCACGCGGCGGCCTACAAGCATGTGCCGATGGTCGAGCACAACGTGGCCGAGGGCGTGCTGAACAATGTGATCGGCACCTTGAATACGGCCCAGGCCGCGGTGCAGGCGGGGGTGGCCAACTTCGTGCTGATCTCCACCGACAAGGCGGTGCGCCCCACCAATGTGATGGGCAGCACCAAGCGCATGGCTGAACTGGTGTTGCAGGCGTTGAGCCGGGAGCCGGCGCCGGTGCTGTTCGGCAGCCGCGACGGCGTGCATCACGTCAACAAGACGCGCTTTACCATGGTGCGCTTCGGCAATGTGCTGGGCTCGTCGGGCTCGGTGATTCCGCGCTTCTACCAGCAGATCCGCGCCGGTGGACCGGTGACGGTGACCCACCCGAAGATCACCCGCTATTTCATGACCATTCCCGAGGCCGCGCAGCTGGTGATCCAGGCCGGTTCCATGGGGCAGGGTGGCGATGTGTTCGTGCTGGATATGGGCCAGCCGGTGCGCATTGCCGAACTGGCCGAGAAGCTTATTCACCTGTCCGGCCTGAGCATCCGTTCGGAGAAGTGCCCGCACGGCGATATCGCCATCGAATTCACCGGCCTGCGGCCCGGCGAGAAGCTCTACGAGGAGCTGCTGATCGGCGACAACGTCAGCCCTACCGAGCACCCGATGATCATGACGGCAAGCGAGGAATACCTGCCGTGGGATCAGCTGAAGGCTTTGCTGAACCGCTTGGTCGCGGCGGTCGATGAGGATGATTACCCGCAGGTGCGCCAGTTGCTGCGCGAGGGGGTGAGTGGCTACAAGCCGGAAGGGGAGATCGTCGACTGGATCTACCAGCAGCGCAGGGCTGAGCCGGGGGAGTGAGGATTGCGGGGGCCATCAGCGTGTCAATGGGAGTAGGGTGCGCCATGCGCACCAATCCTGAGTTTCAGCCCGCAGCATAAGGTGAGCGCGGCGCGCTCTACGAGGGTTGTAGGGTGGAAAACCGCGCAGCGTTTTCCACCGCCAGCCGTGGCAAGAGGGCAGCCCTGTGCCGGATGCACACGGCGCGCCCTGTCCATGATCAATGCCGCGGGCTTTCGTCCGGCATGCTCAGCAGCTGTTTTTCCTGGTTCCAGTCGAACGGTTCGCCGCTTTGTTCGGCGTCGTAGCGGCGTTCTTCGAGTTGCTGGAAGACGGCGATTTCCTCGTCGGGCATGAAGTGCAGGCAGTCGCCGCCGAAGAACCACAGCAGGTCGCGCGGGACGAGATGGGCGATCTGCGGGTAGCGGTGGAAGACTTGGCAGATCAGATCCTGGCCCAGGTGACGCTCTTCCGGCACGTTCTGCAGGTTCATGATCAGTTCATCGAAGCGTTCGAGGAACAGCGCGTGGCTTTCTTCCGAAACCTGCTCGGCTTCGCCCATCGCGAGCAGGATGCCGCGCAGATGGGCCAGCAGGGCAAGGTTGTGATCGTGATAAGGGTTGGCCATGTGTGCACCTGTGTCGGGTTGGGGGCGCGATTATAGACAGGCGCGCCGTCGGGCGGGCCTGTTCGATTGACTCGCGGGCGTGCCGAGGGTTCGGCACGCGGCGTCAGCCGAGATGCTGCGTCGTCAGGTGCCGCTAACGCACGCATCCGGGCGGCAGCCGCAGTTCCTCCTGGCTGAAGTCGTCCACATCGATAACACGTCGGCGGGCGGCTTCGGCGGCGTACAGGCGGTTTGCCTCGTTCTCGTCGAGAATTCCCGCCTCCTGCGCGGCCGCGAGCGGATCGCTGCCGGGTGCCGGTTTGAGCGAGCCGCTCTTGAGCGCCTGATGCAGTTTCTTCGCCGCCGGCTGGCTGGCCGTCAGGTTATGCAGGGCATGGTGCAGGCCGCCCAGTGGTTCGTCCGCGCTTTGCGGTCGATAGAAACCATCGAGCACGCGTGCCAGCGCGGGATCGCCTTCGGGGCGACCGAGGATGGCGGCGACCTCGGCATCCAACGCATCCGACGGGCCCGGATGGCGCGCGCCGAAGGGGAACACCAGTGCGCCCAACAGGCAGCCCAGAATGCGATTGGGGAAGTTGCGCAGGATGTCGCGCAGAGCGGTTTCGCATGTGTGTAGGCAGTCTTCCAGCGCCCATTGCAGCAGCGCCTCCTGATCGGCGGGCTGGCCCAGATCGTGGTAGCGCTTGAGCGCCGCCGAGGCGAGGTAGAGGTGGCTGAGTACATCGCCCAGGCGCGCCGACAGGCGTTCGCGACGCTTGAGTTCGCCGCCCAGCAGCAACATCGAGAGGTCGGCGAGCAGCGCGAAGGCGGCGGCGATACGATTCAGCGCCAGGAAGTACGGGCGGCTCAGGTCGTTGCCTGGCGCCTTGCCGAAACGCCCGAACGTCAGGCCGAGCACCAGGGTGCTGGCGGCGTTGCCGACGGCGAAGCCGATGTGTTGCATCAGCAGTCCGTCGAACTTGCTGACGGCGGCATCGCGATCCGGTTCGTGGACCAGCGCCATTTCCTTGAGCACGAACGGATGGCAGCGAATCGCACCCTGACCGAAGATCATCAGATTGCGCGAGAGGATGTTGGCGCCCTCGACGGTGATGGAGATCGGTGCGGCCTGCCACAGGCGGCCGAGGTAGTTGTTCGGCCCGAGGATGATGCCCTTGCCGCCGTGGATGTCCATCGCATCGCGCACGCACTGGCGGCCGCGCTCGGTGAGGTGGTACTTGAGGATGGCCGAGAGCACCGAGGGCTTCTCGCCCAGGTCCACCGCGCTGGCGGTCAGCGTGCGTGCGGCATCCATCAGCCAGGCGTTGCCACCGATGCGCGCCAGCGGCTCCTGGATGCCTTCGAAGGCCGCCAGTGGCACGCCGAACTGCTCGCGGATCTGCGCGTAGCGACCGCTGGCATAGCTGCACACCTTCGCCGCGCTGACGCCGGTGGCCGGCAGCGAGATCGAGCGACCGACCGACAGGCAGTTCATCAGCATCATCCAGCCCTTGCCGATCATGTCGCGTCCGCCGATCAGCGCATCGAGCGGGACGAAGACGTCCTTGCCCCGGTTCGGGCCGTTCATGAATGCCGCGCCGAGCGGCAGGTGGCGACGTCCGATCTCGACCCCGGGGGTGTCGGTGGGGATCAGCGCCAGGCTGATACCCAGCTCGTCCGCCTCGCCGAGCAGATGCTCCGGGTCGTAGGCCTTGAAGGCGACACCGAGCAGGGTGGCGACCGGGCCGAGGGTGATGTAGCGCTTCTCCCAGTTCAGCCGCAGGCCGAGCACTTCCTCACCCTGCCACTGGCCGCGGCAGATCACGCCGCTGTCGGGCATCGCGCCGGCGTCGGAGCCGGCATAGGGGCCGGTGAGCGCGAAGCAGGGCACGTCGGTGCCGCTGGCCAGGCGCGGCAGGTAATGGCTGCGCTGCTCGTCGGTGCCGTAGTGCAGCAGCAGTTCGGCCGGGCCGAGCGAGTTGGGCACCATCACGGTGCTGGCCAGATCGCCGCTGCGCGTGGCGAGCTTCATCACGATCTGCGAATGGGCGTAGGCGGAAAACCCCTTGCCGCCATATTCCTTGGGGATGATCAGGCCGAAGAAGCCTTGCGTCTTGATGTAGTCCCAGGCTTCGGGCGGCAGGTCGAGGCGCTGGGCGATGTCCCAGTCGCTGACCATCGCGCAGAGCGTTTCGGTTGGGCCATCGAGGAACGCCTGTTCCTCGTCCGTCAGGCGGGCCGGCGGATAACCGAGCAGGACGTTCCAGTCCGGCCGGCCGCTGAACAGTTCGCCATCCCACCACACCGTGCCGGCCTCGATGGCGTCGCGCTCGGTATCGGAGATCGGCGGCAGTACGCGCTTGAACCAGTCGAACAGCGGTTCGCTCACGTAGCGACGGCGGATATCGGTAATCAACAGCGGCACTGCGACGGCGGCCAGCAGCAGCCAGAGCAGAGCGACCAGCCAGCCGGACACTTCATCGGCGGCGCTCATCGCCAGCAGATAGAGCGTAACCAGGGCCAGGCTCGGGACGAGCGCCAGGCGCAGATGTGCGATGACGACTAGGCCAAGCAACAGGACCAGTAACCAGATCAACGTCATGGAGAGCGTTCCTTTATCGACGTGGGTGTGCTGACAGCATAGGCGTCCTCGCGGCATGCCGGCGCGACGCGTGCCCGGCGGTGATCTCGCCCGAACTCTTGCGCGGGGCTATCGTCCCAGTTCAGACAGGTCAGTTGGCGGGGAGCGGTATGGCATTTCTGGATACGCGTGGCATCGGTTTCGGCACCTTGCTCAAGCGCACGATCAAGGAGTTCAGCAACGACGACATGTCCACCTACGCCTCGGCGCTGGCGTACCGGGCGTTGTTCTCGCTGTTTCCGTTCCTGCTGTTTCTCATGGCCCTGCTGGGCTTTCTCAACCTCTCGGAGTTCTTCGCCTGGCTGCGTGAACAGGCGGCGCTGGCGCTACCCGCGGTGGCGATGGAACAGGTCAATCCGGTGATCGACCAGCTGCAGCAACAGAAAAGCGGGCTGTTGTCAGTCGGTATCCTCGTGGCGCTGTGGACGGCGTCGGCGGGCTTCCGTTCGCTGATGAATGCAATGAACCGGGCCTACGACGTCGACGAGGGGCGGCCCAGCTGGAAGCTCATGCTGTTGTCGCTGCTCTACACGATCGGCACCGCCGTGATTCTGCTTGCCAGCGCCGGGCTGATGATCGTCGGTCCGCAGGTGATGGAGTGGCTGGCCGATCTCGTCGGCCTGAAGGAGACGATCGTGCTGCTCTGGGCGTGGCTGCGCTGGCCGGTGGTGGTGTTCCTGATGATGCTGCTGGTGGCCGTGCTGTACTACGTCACGCCGGATGTGAAGCAGGAGTTCCGCTTCATCACGCCCGGCTCGGTGCTCGCGGTGATCGTCTGGATCGCCGCATCGGTAGGTTTCGGCATCTACGTGCAGAACTTCGCCGACTACAACGCCACCTACGGCAGCATCGGCGCGATCATCGTGCTGCTGCTGTACTTCTACATTTCCGCGGCGGTGCTGCTGCTGGGCGCCGAGCTGAATGCGGTGATCGAGCACCACTCGGTCGAGGGCAAGGACCCGGGCGAGAAGGCCGCCGATTCCTGACCGGTCCGCCCGGCGAGCGGTACGGCGAACGTCTATTCTGCAGAAGGGTCCATACCGTTCATTACAGAATTCCTGCGAGCTGCAGCGGCATGGCGGGGCGGCCGACCAGCGGCGCCGAGGCAATTCCGGGGTTCTGGGCCGAAACCGGATGGAGACGTTGCATCTTGCACATCGCCGATATGACCATGTTTTACGCGCCGGCCAGTGGCGGCGTGCGTACCTACCTCGAGGCCAAGCACCGCCGCCTGCAGCTTTATTCCGGCGTTCGCCACAGCATTCTTGTCCCTGGCAGCAGCTATCAGCAGCATGCTGGCATCTACGAGGTGCCAGCCCCGGCCCTGCCGTTCGGCAAGGGCTATCGCTTTCCGATCCGTCGCGGTCCCTGGCGTAATCTGCTGCGTTCACTGCGCCCCGATCTGATCGAAGTGGGCGATCCGTACATGACCGCCTGGGCGGCGCTGGATGCCGGGCGCCGGCTGGATATTCCGGTGATCGGCTTCTACCACTCCGATCTGCCGTTGCTGGTCAGCAACCGCATTGGTGGCTGGCTGGGCACCAACATGAACGGCTATGTCTCGCGGCTGTACGGCAGTTTCGATCGCGTGCTGGCGCCCAGCCAGGTCATGGCGGACAAGCTGACGGCGCTGCGGGTGCGCAACGTGTATGTGCAGCCGCTGGGTGTCGATCTGGAAACGTTCAGCCCGACGCGTCGCGACGTGCATCTGCGACGTGAGCTGGGGCTGGAGGACGATTGCCGCCTGCTGATCTTCGCCGGGCGTGGCTCGCGCGAGAAGAATCTGCATGTCCTGCTGGAAACCGCGCGCATCCTCGGCCGGCCGTATCACCTGTTGCTGGTAGGGTCGAGCATGCCGCACCGGGTGCCGGACAACGTCACGGTGATCGACCAGTTCTGTCCGGCCAGCGAGGTCGCGCGGTTGCTCGCCAGTAGCGACATGCTGCTGCATGCCGGCAATCAGGAGACGTTCGGCCTGGTGGCTTTGGAGGCGATGGCCAGCGGCATTCCGGTGGTGGCCGCGCGCGCCGGTGCGTTGCCGGAGCTGGTGCCGCCACACACCGGCCGTCTGTGCCGGCCGCTGGATGCGCGCTCGATGGCGCTGACCGTGCAGGAGCTGTTCGAGGACGATCCGCAGCGGCTCGGCAGGCAGGCGCGCCAGCACGTCGAAGCCCATCACGCGTGGGATGCGGTGGTCGCCGGCCTGCTCGCGCACTACCACGCCGTGCTCGGTACGGCCGATCTGCCGGTGGCGGTACATGGCTGAACCGGTGCTGATGCTGGTGCTGCACGATGTGGCGCCGCAAACCTGGCCGGATTACCGGCCATTCGTCGAGGCCGTCGATGCACTCGGCACGATCCCCATTACCTGGCTGGTGGTGCCGGACTTCCACCGGCGCAATCCGCTGCAGGCGCACCCGTGGTTTCTCGACCTGCTCGGTGAGCGCCTGGCGCGCGGCGACGAGCTGGTGCTGCACGGCTACTACCATGCCGACGACGCGCCGGCACCGCGCACGCCGCGCGACTGGTTCATGCGCCGCATCTACACCCATGAAGGGGAGTTCTACGCGTTGGCCGAAGCCGAGGCGCGCCGACGGCTGGAGCAGGGCATGCAGCTGTTTGCCGAGCAGGGCTGGCCGCTGCATGGCTTTGTCGCGCCGGCCTGGCTAATGAGCGTCGGTACCCGGCAGGCCCTGCGGGGCAGTGGCCTGAGCTATACCAGCGATCCGCAACGGTTCTACCGCCTGCCGGACTTTGCGCCGATCACCGCGCCAGGGCTGGTTTGGAGCGCGCGCAGCGCCTGGCGTCGCGGGCTGTCGCGACTGGTCTGCGAGCGCCAGCTGCGCAAGCACAAAGCGGCGACGCTGCTGCGTCTGGGCCTGCACCCGGTGGATATGCGTCACGAGTTCTCCCGCCACTACTGGCTGCAGCTGCTGCAACGCCTGCTCGCGGAGGGGCGGCGCCCGGTCAGCAAGATCGAATGGCTGCGCCAGCAGTCGCTGGTGAGTCAACCGGCATGAACCGCAGCGCCTGGCTGTTGCTCGGTGCGTTGCTCGCCGCGGCACTGGTGCCACTGCTGCTGGGTGGTACCGGCTTGTTCGAGCGACTGTTGCGCTTTCCACCCGGGTTGCTGCTGGGCATGCTCGGCATGGTGCTCGCCGGCTGGTATCTGAATGCCTGGCGCCTGCGCTTGTTGGTCGGCCGGCGCACGCTCGGCCAGCGGCGTGCGCTGGGCATCGTGGTAGCTACCGAGTTCGCCATCTGCGCGACGCCCGGCGGTGCTGGCGGGCCGCTGACCGCGATGGCTCTGCTGATGCGCCAGGGCGTGACACCGGCAAGAGGCACGGCGACCTATGCGGTGGAGCAGCTCAGCGACCTGCTGTTCTTCGCCTGTGCGCTGGTCGGCGTGCTGATCTATGCCATGACCCATGCCTTCAATGCCTATGTTGGCAGTCTGCTGGGCTTCAGCGCGGCGCTGCTGCTCGGCGTGCTCATACTGCTGGGGCTGCTCGGGCGTTTCCATCGCCAGGTGTTTCGCTTCAACGGTTGGCTGGTCAGGCACCTGGGAATGCGGGCGAAGCGGCGGCGACGCTGGGCGCGCAAGATATTGGGGTTTCGCAATGCGCTGCTCGATTGCTTCCGCTTGCCGCGCCGGGTGCTGCTCGGTGTATTCGTGCTGACCACGCTGCACTGGCTGCTGCGCTTCAGTGTGCTGTATCTGACGCTGCGCGGATTGCAGAGCGAGATCGCCTGGGCCTGGACCTTCGTGGTGCAGATTCTGGCGCTGACGGCTGGTCAGCTCAGCCTGCTGCCTGGCGGCGCCGGCAGCGCCGAGCTGGCTTCGGCCGCGCTGCTGACGCCGATGGTGGGTAAATCCAGCACGGCGGCGGCGATCCTGATCTGGCGCTTCGTCACCTATTACTTCTACCTGATCGTGGGTGCCCCGGTGTTCCTGCAACTGGCCGGGCGACCACTGCTCAATCGACTGATGCGCAGCCGGCGAGCGACGACCTGACGCGCCGTTCCGATGGCCGGGAGGAAACTATCGGCGCGCGCACCCGGTCCACCCTTTGTAACCGATCACTCAGCAGCAAAGGGGAGCCGCCATGAGCAGCACCGAAGACAAGATCAAGGGCAACACCAACGAAGCTGTCGGCAAGATCAAGCAGGGTATTGGCGAGGCCACCGACAATCCGCGGCTGAAGGAGGAAGGGCAGCGTCAGGAGATCAAGGGTGACGCCCAGCAGGTCAAGGGTGACGTCAAGGATACGCTGAAGAAGGGCATCGACCGGGCCTGATCGGTGCGCTGCACACATGAAAATGCCCGCGAATGCGGGCATTTTTCGTCGCAACGGGCGATCAGCGCTCGAGGTACTGCAGCTTGTCCTTGACGCCGTCCCACTCTTCGGCATCCGGCAGCGAGTCCTTCTTCTCGGTGATGTTCGGCCAGACTTCGGCCAGATCGGCGTTCAGCGCGATGTATTCCTGCTGATCGTCCGGCACTTCGTCTTCGGAGAAGATCGCCTGGGCCGGGCACTCCGGCTCGCACAGGGCACAATCGATACACTCGTCCGGGTGAATCACCAGGAAGTTCGGGCCTTCGTAGAAGCAGTCCACCGGGCAGACTTCCACGCAATCGGTGTATTTGCACTTGATGCAGTTGTCGGTGACGACGAAGGTCATTTCTAGCTATCTCCTCAGGCGGGTCAGGCAGCGTTGGCAGACGCTCCTGTGTGGCAGCAGACAGGGTGGCACCAGGCAAACGCCACCGTATCCAAAAAATTGCGCGCGATTCTACCAGTTTATTGGCGCATCAGGCTTGCGATTTAAGGCTGTATAGCAGGTCCAGCGCCTGTCGCGGAGACAGATCATCGGGATTGATTCGACGCAATTGCTCGATCACAGGATGCGGCAAACTGGCGAAAAGATCGCTCTGCACCGGAGGCGCGGACTGGCCAGCTGCCATTCTCGGCGCTTCGTGGGGCAGGCTGGTGGTTTCCAGCCGCGACAGATGGTCGCGGGCGCGCTGTATGACCTCGCCCGGCACGCCCGCCAGCTGCGCCACCGCCAGGCCGTAGCTCTGGCTCGCCGGCCCCGGCAGCACATGATGGAGGAAGACGATGCGCTCGTTGTGCTCGGTGGCCGACAGGTGCACGTTGGCCACCACGGGCTCGCTTTCTGGCAGCACGGTCAACTCGAAGTAGTGGGTGGCGAACAGCGTGAAGGCGCGCAGCTTCGCCAGCTGCTCGGCGGCTGCCCAGGCCAGCGACAAGCCATCGAAGGTGCTGGTGCCGCGACCTACTTCGTCCATCAGCACCAGGCTCTTGTCACTGGCGTTGTGCAGGATGTTGGCGGTTTCGCTCATCTCCACCATGAAGGTTGAGCGCCCGCCGGCGAGGTCGTCCGAAGAGCCGATGCGGGTGAAGATGCGGTCCACCAGTGACAGCTCACACGCCGCCGCCGGTACGAAGCTGCCAATCTGCGCCAGCAGCACGATCAGCGCGGTCTGGCGCATGTAGGTGGACTTACCGCCCATGTTCGGCCCGGTGATGACCAGCATGCGGGTGGCGTCGTCGAGGGCGAGATCGTTGGCGACGAAGGGCGTCTCCAGCACCTGCTCGACCACCGGGTGTCGACCCTGCTCGATGCGCAGGCAGGGCTGTTCGACGAAGCGCGGACGATTCAGATCGAGGTTAAGTGCGCGCTCGGCGAGGTTGCTCAGCACGTCCAGTTCGGCCAGCGCCGCGGCGCTTTCCTGCAGGGGTGGCAGATGGCCGATCAGCAGTTCCAGCAGCTCGTCGTAGAGCAGTTTTTCGCGGGCGAGGGCGCGGCTCTTGGCCGACAGCGCCTTGTCCTCGAACTCCTTCAGCTCAGGGGTAATGAAGCGCTCGGCGCCCTTGAGGGTTTGCCGCCGGATGTAGTCGGCCGGCGCCGATTCGGCCTGCTTGCTCGGCAGCTCGATGAAGTAGCCGTGCACGCGGTTGTAGCCGACCTTGAGGTTGGCGAGGCCAGTACGGGCCTTCTCGCGGGTTTCCAGATCCATCAGGTACTGACCGGCGTTCTCGGAGAGCGACTGCAGCTCGTCCAGCTCGGCGTCGTAGCCGGTCTTCAGCACACCACCGTCGCGGATCACCGCCGGCGGGTTGTCGATGATGGCGCGGGCCAGCAGCTCGGCCAGCTCCGGGTAGGTGCTGATGCTGGTCGCCAGTTGGAGCAGATGCGGCGCCACCAGCGCCTGCATGCCGGCCTGCAGCTGCGGCAGCGCAGCGAGGGCGTCGCGCAGGCGCGCCAGATCGCGCGGACGGGCGTTGCGCAGGCCGATGCGGGCGAGGATGCGTTCCAGGTCACCGATGTCCTTGAGCTGCGGCTGCAGCTGCTCGAAGCGGTAATGCTCGAGCAGGCAGGTGATCGAGTCCTGGCGCGCTTCGAGAATCTCGCGGTTGCGCAGCGGGCGGTTCAGCCAGCGGGTCAGCAGGCGCGAGCCCATGGCGGTCTGGCAGCGGTCCATGACCGACTGCAGGGTGTTGTCGCGACCGCCGGCCAGGTTCACGTCCAGCTCCAGGTTGCGCCGGCTGGCACCGTCGAGGATCACCGTGTCGTCGAGGCGCTCGTGGCGCAGGCTGCGCAGGTGGGGCAGGGCGGTGCGCTGGGTTTCCTTGGCGTAGGTGAGCAGGCAGCCGGCGGCACCGATGGCCAGCGTCAGGTCCTCGCAACCGAAGCCCTTGAGGTCCTGAGTGGAGAACTGCTGGCAGAGGCTCTTGAAGGCCGAATCGCGATCGAAATCCCAGGGCGCGCGACGGCGCACACCGCGGCGTTTCTCCAGCGGCAGGCCCTGCGGCCAGTCGTCGGGGATCAGCAGCTCGGCCGGGCTCAGGCGCTCCAGTTCCGCGAGCAGGGTTTCCCAGCCCTTGAGTTCCTGCACGCTGAAGCGGCCGCTGGCGATGTCCAGCACCGACAGGCCGAACAGCTTCTCGTCACCGACCACCGCCGCCAGCAGGTTGTCGCGGCGCTCGTCGAGCAGCGCCTCGTCGCTCACCGTACCGGGGGTGATGATGCGCACCACCTGGCGCTCCACCGGCCCCTTGCTGGTGGCCGGGTCGCCGATCTGCTCGCAGATCACCACCGATTCGCCCAGCTTGACCAGTCGCGCCAGGTAGCCCTCGGCGGAGTGGAACGGAATGCCGGCCATGGGGATCGCCGTTCCCGCCGACTGACCGCGCGCGGTGAGGGTGATGTCGAGCAGCGCCGCGGCCTTCTTGGCATCGTCGTAGAACAGCTCGTAGAAGTCGCCCATGCGGTAGAACATCAGCTGATCCGGATGCTCGCGCTTGAGCTTCCAGTATTGCTGCATCATCGGGGTGTGCTGCGAAAGATCGGAGATTGCCTTGTTCATCAGGTGCTTAGAAATGGGTGCTGGACTGGGTGGAGCAGAGTTGGGGCGAATCACGCGGCGGACTGCGTGCCTGACCCGATGTATCGCAGCTCGTTGGCGGACTCGTCGCCCAGCCATTTGGCGTACATCTGGGCCAGCCTCGTGAAGTCCTCGTGCTTCATCTGCTTGGCGATGAACGCAAGGTTACCACGCGCTACCGGGCACTCGCAGGCGCACCAGACGTGCGCGTTTGGGCTCGTTCTAAGGTTCGCGTTCCACGCAAACCAGGCGCAGCTACGGCTGCCGGGTGTCGACCAGATCGCTGTGCTGGCGCCACTGGCGGGGACTTACGCCGAACCAGCGGCGGAATGCACGGGAAAAGGCACTGGTCTCGGAATAGCCCAGCAAGGGTGCCAGCTCCGAAATGGGCAGCTGCTGCTGGCGCAAGTAGTAGGTCGCCAGCTCCTGGCGCTGCTTGTCCACCAGCGCGGAGAAACTCAGCCCTTCCTCGCGCAGGCGACGCTGTAGCGACCAGCTGCTCATGCCCATCTGCTCGGCGATATCTTCCAACCCCGGCTCGCCCAGCATCAGACGCTGGCGGATCTGGGCGCGCGCGTCGTCGACGACGTCCGGCTCTTCGCCGCCCGCCAGGCTGAGCTGGCGCAGGGAATCCTGCATGACCATCAGCAGGATCGGGTCGCTGCCCGGCATGGGACGGTTCAGGCCGGCCTTGGGGATCAGCAGCGAGTTGTACGGCTGCTCGAAGTACACCGGCGCATCGAAGACCTTGCTGTGCTCGTGCCAATCCGCCGGGCGCGGGTGTTCGAAGTGCACCGCGCGCGGCGCCCATTGGCTGCCGAGCACGTGACGAATCAGGTTGCGGGCCATGCCCAGGGTCAGCTCCGCGTCCTGCCGCCGGCAGAGGATGGCGCCGTGGCGGACCTGATAGTCGAAGCGATAGCACTCCCCATCATCGACCAGACGAATCAGGCTGTTGCGTTGGTGCAGTGGGAAGGCGCGGGCGAAATTGATCAGCGCCTGCTCGACCGTTGCCGAGCACAAGCCGATATAACCCAGCAGTCCCAACGCCTGTGGCTTGAACTGCTGGCCATAGTACAGACCGAAGTTGTCACAGCCCGATTGCCGCGCCGCTTCTTCCAGCACCTGGCAGTAGTTCGGCAGCGCGAGGCTCAGGGTCGGATGCTGCAGCAATTGCGCATCGATGCCCGACACGCCGAGCACCCGCTCGGCGTCGCCTCCCTGCCGCTCGATGAAGGTGCACAAGCCGCTGGCCGCTGCGGCCAGCACGCCGGCATGTTTTTGCCCGCTGGTGACAAGCGCCAGGCCGGCCGACGCATCCGTCTGCTCGAATAAGGAACTCATCGAAGTCTCCACAACGTAACGTTCCGCGACATGAAGCCAGAGCAACCGGGCGCGCCAGAGCACTCGTGCTCTTAAGGCGCGCGCTTGCGAGCGTCACGCCAAAACGCGCAGCAAACAAAACGCTCGTCCAAGGCCTGCGACATTTCGTCACGAAGTTGACTGTAGGCGACAGCAGAGCTTTGTTCGGGTCAAGTCGCACGCATGAATCTGACTCAAGATCAATATGAGCCGTGCTGAGATTCGGCCAGTGCATCAATTATTACAAGAGTCATCCTTCGGAGAATTCCCATGATCTACGCCCAACCCGGTACTCCAGGCGCCGTCATTTCCTTCAAGCCGCGCTACGGCAACTACATCGGCGGCGAATTCGTGCCGCCGGTCAAGGGGGAGTATTTCGTCAACACCTCGCCGGTAAACGGTGAGGTGATCGCCGAGTTCCCGCGTTCGGGCGCCGAAGACGTGGAGCGTGCGCTGGACGCT
>NZ_JAMOHV010000015.1 GCF_024448505.1 Stutzerimonas degradans | reverse complement strand
CCGAAAGTTCTCCTCGGATGCGGTCATTGGTAGCATCGTCGAAATAATGCTCATCCAACAGCAAATCGTGCTGACCTGTCACGGCGATATCCCGATTGGCGTCGTAGCTGAAAAAGCTGGAAGGCGACAGCATATGGGAAAAGTTGTTGCCGTATTTCCAGTGGATCTTCTTCATCACATCGTTAGCGCGGTAGTTGTTCGCCAGATGGATAAACCAATAGGCCATCGGGTTGCTGCCGGCCGGACGAATGAAGAAGACGGTCATGTACTGGGCACCGCTTTCCTGCTTGATCCCCTCGGACAGATAGCGCTGGATCAGGTATTGCCAGCTCCGTGGCTGATGCGCCTTCAGCTGTTTAAGCATGTCCCATGGCACATGCTGATCCAAGCCGATATTTGCAATGGCTTTCCGGTTCGCTTGGCGGTCGGCTAGATACGTAACCAAAAAATCGACATTGAAGGTCAGCAGGACCTCGGCTTTGTTGAGATTCTGGAAAATCCATTTGATCTTAGGGAACGGCACATCGCCATACATCATGCCCAGCCCCGCAGCGAGGATTGCCTTTTTCCGAGCCGGCTGCATATCTCAGACCATCTATCCACTCGTCAATACGCTCGTATCGTCAAAGGTTGGGTGAAAGCCATTGGCCCTGATCCAGCCCTGTATGGCATTCACACAATAAGACGTACGAAGGCATCGCTGATCTATCGCAGGACGAAGAACCTGCGGGCAGTTCAACTGTTGCTCGGCCATACGAAGCTGGAGAGCACCGTTCGATATCTGGGGATTGAGGTCGATGATGCCCTAGAGATGGCGGAACAGACCGAGGTTTGACCATGCATAGCGACGGTCGAAGCCAGGCCGTCGCTAACCGGCCAATAGCCGCCCTAGTCTGCCCACCAGTTCGGTATGACAGATGCTAGGCCGGTCAGGGCGCCGACTACCCCAATCATGATGCTACTCCAGAAGGTTACCGGCTCGCGGCGCTGCCTACGCTCCTCGCGGATGTCTGCCCTGACAATGCGAATGCCAGCATCTGTGAGATACCTGGGCTCCCGCGGGTCGCTATCAAATTCGACTCGCCCCCAGAAAGTCCTGTCATCGCGATCAGGCAGTGGGACACCGAGGCGGTCTGCCTCTATCATCCAGTACTCGGTCAAGATCAGCAGCCGCCATTCGTACAGACTGTCCGACTTCTGAATATAGTCCTGAAGCTGTCCATCCTGTTCCGGTTGGACGGTGTGGGGCGGGTGCATCTTCTCCAGTTCGGACCTGGCTTTTTCGCACTTGGCCAACTCAGATCGCATCACTCGGTAATGCTTTGTCCACATCGCTCGCCCCTCCCTTGGAAGAGCGCGACGCTACCTGACTGCAAATCTGAATACCACCTTGCCCGGCCGAATCCTTGCCCGATGCGCGGCCGGCGGGCGTGCCGTGGAGTATAGGGCTAGCCCAAAATAATAGGGGATGGAAGAATCGATTGAGCATTCGGCTGAACGTATCGTCGGGATAATAGGCATTTAGTAAAATTCAATGCCAATGCTTCGGAATCAGTGGTAACTCCCGGCTGTAACATGCTACCGCGCCCTTCGACAAGAATGGCTGCAAACGACAATAAGCTAATTAAATTAAAAAGCCGCAAGAAATTACTCGGTGTTGCGTAGCCTTTAAAGAATCCATGCGCAATCCCATGCCGATTTAAAACAAAGTGCGATGGTAACGACTCTGTATGACCGTAAAAACACCCACGGAAGTACATTTCCATGCTCTCCAGCATCTGCACTTGCTCATGATATCGACTTAAATAGTTTATCGTTAATTCCTTGTCTGGATACCAATCATAACCTGCGACCAGTCGTTTCAACTCACCTTGCTTTATTCGATGAAAAACCTTTAGAAGCGTCTCTATATTCACGGCATCCTTAACTGGAAGAGAGACGTGCTTTCCAAGCTCTCTTAGGAACCCTTCTATGCAAGGCAGAATTCCAACAATTGCCACGCCGTACAGACCCAGACAGTATGCCTTTACAGCCTCAATCAGCTGTTCTTGATACTGAGCAAAAGTGATGCGCTGAGACCATGCCCCACAAATCAGGTCGGCCATTCGTGGGGGCGTGTACATTTCCAACAGCATATTATTCGCGTGAGCGTACCTTTCCTCTTCACTGTTGCTTTTCGAGATTTTTCCGCCGTATTCAGATAGAAATCCAAAGCTATGATATGGGGGGAGTACTATCTCAGTAGTCGCAAACGTATCTCTGTACCAAGCTAGCCCAGAGCCCACTTTGATTTCCGAAAGATCTCTTGGAAAAAATGCACACTCACCAGATGAAACAATTTTATATCCGCGAATATCCCGAAAACAGCTCAGCTTCGCTTCCTGCAAACTATCAAACTCATGCTTCCCTCGATGTAAGCAAGCTTCTACTGCTTTTATTCCTCGCCCCAGCGCCATCGATTTTCTGCACTGCTTGTAAGCCTTAGCGAAGTCCATAGCTGCCCTTGTTATTCGACCCACTGATTCGATCGAACCTACCTGACAACACCTAGCCACGCAAACCATCTGCCGGCGCAGCCCGGCGGTAATGACTGACACGCAATTATTAGACGAATTTGAACGTCAGCTTCTGGCCGGGAGGTGCCTGTCGTAGCAGGCTGAAACCGGCCATAAGCGGCAGTCTGTTGAGCTAACCATCTTTGGACAGCATTTAGGCTGAACAGCCCGCAGGAAAGGTGGCGCGTGTCAGCTATAGGAGAATGGATTTAATCTCACGCTTGGCCTATTGGCCGGAAAAACTGTTGCACTGAGCTTTACTTCTCGTGGAGGGCGTCCACCTAAGATGATCAGAATCGGTTCTCGACACGAGTATTTGGAGTTTGTAGCGATGGATCGCATGGTATGCATATCGGGGCCGCTTGGTTCCGGTGATCCGCCAGGATGATAGTGCCACTCACCGACATAGTGAAAACCTTCATCCCAACGCGCGGCGAGCAATTCTCTCAGCCCAATTGTTCCGCGTTGGAAGGTGACTGAGCTGCTGATTGAGTCCTTGGGGTGTGATGTAATTTCCGAGATAAGGGCAACGCTCCCGTCGCTACTGTACTTCCCTATCAAAATGCCGCCCGTTTCGTGCGTTCCTGCCCGGACACAGTCACTTACCATCTTACTTAAGGCTGCAGCCTCAAAGGTCACAGTGTATGGGGCACCGGGGCTCGAGAATGAGAGCGGGACAGAGTTCTTCATTTTGCATGCTCGACTGTGCCGTCCGGCATTTGCCGGAAATACTCGTAGTGCCTTCCTGGACTCAATACGGCCCTACGGATGAATTTGCTACCAATCGCTCCCCATAGCTGAACATCATCGGCGGTCGCAGGGAATACGGCATGCCAGCATCCGATACCTTCGATCTTTTCGTCTAAGTCGTCGAAGGTCGGGGTGGGAGAGGCTGAGAATTGGGCCTTGGCATCTATGGCTGGAAAGCTCGATTCGGAAGCGGCATACGCGAAAAGGCCTTCCGCTCGCCACGTCATAGCTAGGCTCACAAAGAGCTTTTCACTCTGCCAATCGAACGAAGCCAGAGCATCCAATACTTCATCGTCGCCCGTGCAGTCGACAATCACATCATAGCTTCTGACTGCTTGTTTGAGCTGTTCGCTATGGGGCGGAAACACGGTATCAAACGCCCTGACCTTTGCATCGGGCATGCATCCGTTGAGGTGCGCAGCAAGAGCCTTGGCTTTCTTGTGCCCCACCGCCTGCATGGAGAGCGTATGGCGGCTGAGATTGCCCATCATCACCCAGTCGTAATCCAGAATACCCAGTTCGCAAACGCCCATACGGAGGAGGTTCTCTGCGACTGAGCTTCCGAGAGAACCTGCGCCTATCAATACAATTCGACGCCCGCACATCTCACTCTCGGCCGCTCCCCTCGTTCTCAGTTGGTCCGAGGCCCAGTTGGCTGTGCGCTGCCACTTCAGGGGTTCCTTGGATATAGCAATTTCAGCATCCCATTGGCGATGGTTGCGCTCACAGGATCTGAATCCATTTCGCCGCGCTGTCTTGTTGGCGAGTGGGGGGGATTTAATCGCAAGCCAGTGAAATCGGGATGGTGCTAACCCAACTCGCTCCGCGATCGGGAATCCCAGAAGTAGTACCCAGGGCGGGGCTCTCCGAGGACTTCGCCTAACCGCGCGCCCCATGTCAACGAGCATTTTTTCAAGATCGACGTGGTTAGCTGCTAGGCGTTCGTTTAGTTCTAGCCAAGACTTAGGCGCTTGCCAGGGAGGGGCTACTGGCATCTCAGGCAAGACAAGCCACAGGGCATCTGATGTACGTTCTTTGCTCAGCATCGAAGGCGACCATTCAGTGGTCCTGAAGATCTCGCCGTCGGCCAGTTGATATGCCGTTATGACCCGGGTGCCATCGGTCCCTTTCAACGGGCTTGTGCTTGCGTACCCCCAACTCCCTTGGCGAGGCATCCACTGCGAAAGGCCGCCGGCGATTTCTCGAAACCCCAACAGTGGAAAGAGGGTTTGTCCGGGTAGGGGCGGAAGCTCAAGTGGGTCTCCCTCAACGCTAAGGGAATCGCTTGCCGCCGCGTCAATCCAGTTCAATAAGCGCTGCAGCAACCAGGACAAGCGTTCGGCCAGGTTGCGAGGTTCGTTCGACCAGCTAGTGCGATTGAAAACTCCGATAGGTTTTTCCAAGCAAGGTTTGCCGAGCCTCCAATGACGCGGTGGATACGCTTCGCCGTTGTAATCCTGGTGAGGGAATGTGGCGGTGATGCCGTGAGTAGCATCTGGATAAACGTGAGCTGTTTCCCCGTTATGGGTTGTCCAGACCACTAGCTGCCAGATCGATTCGCTTGGCACAAAGTCAGTCGGCGGTACGGAAAGACGCGCTACGAACCGGAGCGACCATTCTCCTTCCGGATGCAGCACCCAGCTACTGTCTGTATGGGTGCGTGCACCGCTGTTGATGGCATCAACAACCGACAACAGAATGTGGGGCGTTATCACCTGACGAACAGTCAAGCGAACCGCTCAGTCTTGTCAGGCTGGGCAGAGTGGTTCGGTGCGGTAAAGCCCCCATTCGACCTGTCACCACCTTGCGGGCCGGGCAGTGGGAACTTGCGCCCCAACAAGTCTTGCCACAACTGACCGCTCTCCTGGGCATCGGTGCTGTCGAGCGCTTTCCTGGCCAGCTTGGCCGCTTCGCATACTGCCGCGTAAAAGGCCTTGAAGTCTTCTACCGACAAGCGTGCGAGAACGTTGTGCTCTGGGACACCGTGGTCGGCAAGTGTTGGGACTGAATTGAGCCGGTCATAATAGGACCAGGTATCCCTGAAACTCTCCAAGGCCTGAACCAGGCCCGTCGCCATGGAGGTGGTACCGTCGACCAGGACATGCCCGATCATGTGCTCCAGTGGGTAGCCTTTCGGGTACTTAGGAAGACTTTTTGCATTCTCCTGGCGCCACCACTTCATTGCTCGCACCAGGTTCACGTAGTGGCCATTGCACGCTCGATTCTTTGCCGCCGTCCATTGAATCTGTGCGAGTGGGTGAGTGCGCCCCCACTTGCCGGCATCCCGATCCGGAAGAAACAATGGATGGGGCTTCCACTCTTCCTGAGGCGCGTCCTGAAGAGGCGTCGCGTTGCCGAGCAGACCGCTAGGTGGTGTCCAACTGCTGTTCAATCGCCAGCTGGTCTCTTCTTCGAGCGAGTTAGTGGTCAACACGGACTGCGACCGGTAGAGCTGTTCTAGGAGACTGCGACGCGGGCCGTCGGTGGGCAGAGCCGTAATTACCAGGTCGAGATCCACATAGGAAAGCTCAATCCCGAATGAGCGCCCCTGGGGGCGCCATTTCCCCTTGTAGTAACGCTCCAGAAATGGCTCGAAGAGAACCATAGCCTCCTTCGGCGTCAGTCGGTTGTAATCCAGATTCGTCACCACCACGACATCGACGTCTGGACGTTTGTCACCCAGGGGGCGGATGGCTGTTGACCTGCGAACGCTGCCTTGCAGGAAGGTAGCTACGACGATGCCCTTGAGTTTCTCATCGGACTCGAGCCGGCTTCGCAAGGTCTTCGACCCGACTTTCCAATCTTCCTGCTGTGAAGGCGTTGGCCGAATTCCCGCTAGGAACTCCGCGAATTGAGGTTTGAGTTCCATGTCATTGAACCTTGAAGGTGGGGTGGTAGCTACCGTCGACGCGGCGGTTGAAATCGAACTCGTAGAAAACGCATGTGCCCATAGCTTCGGCGTGTTGACCCACAAAGAAATTGACCGCATTCGGTGCCGCGCTAAATACGTGGATTTGAGCGCCGAATGGAACCCGAGCCTTGGCCACTGCCTTGGCAACGTCGTCCGCCAGGCGGGCGGCATGGGCCCCTCCCGCTACGGCGTTTTGGCCTGGCCCCTCTGTAGGCGTGATGTGCAAAATCTTGCCTATCGTCGGCTGCTTGGCGACGTAGTCCCGCACATCGTCCACAGCATCTCGAGATATGCTCAACACAAGCGCAATGTCTGGACCAGCATGGAGTTGTTCAACAGTGACATCGGTTGCGCTCTTATCTTTGCCGTCATCTGCCCGCCAAACAGATGTCCCTGAGCGCCCCTTCTGAACGAGCTCAACCTCCATGCCGGATTTCAGCCCGAGGCATCGTCCTGCCAGGAATGCGATTGAGGTATGAACGTCCAGAAACAATCGAATACGGCGTTCCGATTGCTTTATTCGCGCCAGGAACGACTCAACCGCGGGTTGAACTACAGATGCCCAATCCTCGCCTGGTCTGAGGTGACGGCCGTCAAAGTGCTGCAATAGTGAAAGAGTGTTTTCCGGTAGCGCGTCTATACGGTCGGTTGGACCATCTGCAAACGAGCGAAGGGCTACGTTGAGGAGATTCTCAGGAGGATCGGAACGAACCCAACCTTCCTCTTGGCAGAGGGTTTCGAACTGCTGGCGCGTAAACTGGTACAGGCCTTTGCTCTTGAGGGACCTTGCAGCAGCGTCGAAACGGAATTCGGAACTGTCATGGCAACTGATCAGGCCAACTACTCGGAAGCGAAGGTTCACTTCTTCGCGCAGCTGAGTCAGAGACCGCTGGGCGGTTGCAATATGAAGTCCCTCCAGCACCTTCTTCAGTTCGTCGTCCGATGCGAGCTTGAGATGTTCGCGCCACAGCTTGCGAACCTTGCCCATTTTACTGGTGTCCGTTTTGCCAACCGATAGCTTGTCAAGGCGCAGGGAATAGTCCACGGCTGAAATGATCTCACCCAGTGGATCGCCATCTTTAACGCTGTCGATCGTAACAAGGTGATAAGCAGAGTTCTGAGGTGCGCTCTTTTTTGCCTGCTTCAATCTTTCCAGGAGAGACACCGATTCGGCGCCGATGAAGGCTGGATTGATGAGATCTGCGTAGCCGAATCGACCTGCGCCAGTGACATGAAACTTGATCTGGTGGTAGTCAACCGAGATGCGCACCGGCCCAGTGCTCGCCCGCGGCGGGTCATAGCGAATAATCACGTCGTCGAACGCTTTAGGACCGTCAGCCTCGTAGGAGACTTCAATGACATGTGACTGATCAGGGTCCCTTAATGCAGATGCATGAATCCAGAAAAATCGGGCTTGATAATCATGCCCGTGCCATCCGGCCGAAACCGCGTTTGCCATGCTCAATTCCTTATGCAGCGTTATGGCGAAACGCTATCGCCTCTTCAATCTGGATTCAAGCCGAAACGCTGGTTACGTGATCTCTCGATCGGCAGGCGGGAGGATGCGAAACAATCAGGGGGGCTACGAAATGATGTTGGCGCGAGAAATATAGCCTCGTTCGGTTGGCTGTAACTGACTGCTTTTGGCCGAAGTCGGTCACCGGTCTTAGTTAGCCAGGCGCGCCCGAGACTGATTTCTTAAACTGAAGCATAAAAGCCATCGCTGTTGAGGCTAAAGAACCCGCGCAGATGCTCAATGAAGAAAGACACCTTCGCAGACAGGTTTAGGCGCTCAAGGTAAACGGCGTAAATATCTGCAGGCGGGGTTTCGTAGTCTGTCAGCACTTCCACCAGGCGGCCGCTGCTCAGGTGGTTGGCGAGATTCCATTCAGCGCGCATCAAAATACCGTGTCCCTCCAATGCCCAGTTCAAAGCCACCTCCCCATCGTTTGTGCTGAGGTTGCCTCGAACCTTTATCGCTTCGCTCTGTTTCCCCCGACTGAGTCGCCACACGCCAAAAGCTGAATCATTCTGGCGCAGCACGATGCAGTTGTGCTGCATCAGATCTTTTGGGGTTAGAGGGCGACCATGGGTAGCTAGGTAAGACGGAGCAGCACACAGCTTGCGCCGGTTCGCCGCAATCTTTCGTGCGATTAGCCGGGAGTCAGGCAAGTCACCGAAGCGAATAGCGACGTCGATGGCGTCGTCCGGCAAGTTAATTGGCCGATCGCTCAAGTGGAGTTGCACCTCAACCTCCGGATAGCGCCGGACAAACGAAGAAATGGCTGGGCAGACATGCGTGCGCCCGAAACCTAGAGGTGCATTAACGCGCAGAAGGCCCTTGGGAAGGGCACGGCTGCTGGACACTTGGCGCTCCATTTCCTCGATCTCTCGAAGGATGCGCTGAGCGCTGTCCAGATACAGCTCGCCTTCAGCTGTGAGGCTAATGCTACGCGTGGTGCGATTCAGCAGCCGGACACCGAGGCGCTGCTCCAACTGTGCCAGTCGCTTTGATACCGCCGGGGGCGTCAGATTGAGCTCGCGCGCGGTTGCCGCAAGGCTGCCCAAACGGACGAGCTGTGAAAAGAAGGCGAGCTCGGATACAGGGTTCATAGTTAACTCTAAAGAAACAATGAAGTTAATTTCATTGTATTACACGCCTCAAAGAAAACCATTACTTTGTCCCCCACGCACCAGTGCTCAGCTCAATCGTTCTGCGAGCGAGGTGGGTCTCGACGTGCAGCAGGCAGTTATCGGTGCTGCCCCATTCTTGCTCAAAACAATAATTTTGGAGGAAGAGCATGGCCAGACGACTTCATGCGAATCATGCGTCCGCAGTTTCTGGGCGCGGACCGCAGATATGGAGCTTGTACGCCTTGTGAGGCCAGCCTCAACCGCGCTCCGGTGAGCTCGCCGAGCTTGCCTACTCCGAGCACGCGTTCATGGCTACGGCAAGAAGTCACACCGCGCCCCGTGCGGCGCACCACCCAGCCTTCGTGTCTAGTCCAGGCAATTCGCTTCGGATTTGTTTTGCCTAGCTACGCAACGATGCAAGCCCATTAGCCTTTGATGCAGATGAGGAAAACAAAAAATGGATAACGAATTAGCTGTCCAGTCGCTGACTGACGTGATGGCAAAGTTTACCGCTTACATTGGTAAGCGGCTGCCGACTGATGTTAAAGAAAAGACTGCCAAATTGCGTTCAGCGGAGACCAATTCGCTGGCCATCGAAATCTACGACTCGATGGCCGAGAACCAAGACTATGCGGACAAGCTAGACCGTCCCAGCTGTCAGGATACCGGGGTAATCCAATACTTCATCTCTGCCGGTGCGAAGTTCCCACTCCTTGGCGAGCTGGAGGACATCCTTCAGAACGCTACCCTGGAGGCGACGAAGAAAGGGCCGCTGCGTCACAACGCCGTAGAGACTTTCGACGAGAAGAACACCGGCACGAATACCGGCTCGAAGATTCCATGGCTAGATTGGGAAATCATCCCCGACGCCGATTACGCGCTGATTGACGTGTATATGGCAGGTGGCGGTTGCACTCTTCCAGGTTCAGCCAAGGTATTGATGCCCGGTCAGGGCTATGAGGGCGTGACCGAGTTTGTATTCGATGTAATTACCTCTCGCGGTATCAATGCTTGTCCTCCGCTGCTAGTGGGAGTCGGGGTGTCCACCTCGGTAGAGACAGCGGCTCGCCTGTCCAAGCGCGCAATTCTGCGCCCGGTTGATTCCAGCCACCCGAATGAAAATGCCGCAATGATGGAGAAGCTCCTTGAGGAAGGCCTCAATGAGATCGGCATTGGCCCGCAGGGGCTGAGTGGTAACAGCAGCGTGATGGGCGTCAACATCGAGTCCTCTGCGCGTCACCCCTCCACAATTGGCGTCGCTGTCTCAACCGGGTGCTGGGCGCATCGGCGCGGCAAGATCCGCATTAATGCCGACCTGTCTTACGACATCCTTTCTCATGAAGGAGTAGTTCTGTGAAAAAGATTCTTTCCACTCCGATCAAGGATGAAGACCTGGCGGCGCTCACCGTTGGCGACATCGTTTACCTGACAGGCCAGCTGGTAACTTGCCGCGATGTGGCGCATCGGCGACTGATCGAGCTCAAGCGCGAGCTGCCAGTCGATCTGCGTGGCGGAGCGATCTTTCACGCCGGGCCGATTGTGCGTAAGAAGGACGATGGCAGTTTTGAAATGGTATCCATCGGCCCTACCACCAGTATGCGCATGGAGAAGTTCGAGAAGGCCTTCATCGAACAGACCGGAGTCAAGCTGATTATTGGCAAAGGGGGTATGGGCCCGGAAACCACAACTGGTTGCCTGGAGAACAAGGCGGTTCATGCGGTTTTCCCTGGCGGCTGCGCGGTGCTGGCAGCAACCAAGGTGGAAGAGATCGAGCGTGCCGAATGGCAGGATCTTGGCATGCCAGAAACCCTGTGGGTAAATCGCGTGCGGGAGTTCGGCCCACTGATCATCTCTATCGACACCAAGGGCAACAACCTGTTTGAACAGAACAAGGTGCGCTTCAACGAGCGCAAGAGTTCGGTGATCGAGAAGATCAACAGCCAGGTTCGATTCATCAAGTAAACCACCCTGGCAGGGGCTTTCACGGCTGTCAGGCCGTGAAAGCCCTGGCGCCAGACCGCCGAACAGCGAATTTCATCTTCACTTATTCGTGGCATAGCCGACGGCGAACCGTTCCGGCTGCCCACACCCTTGGGCACAAGTCCTGAGGACAGTTGCCCAGCATTCGATCTGGGAAATATGACCATGAGCACCTCCAGTCACCACGAGCTGCGCAATGCGTTTCGCACGCTGCTTGCTACTCCAACATGTCATCACACTGCCTCGGTGTTCGATCCATTGTCGGCGCGTATCGCCGCTGATCTTGGTTTCGAGGTGGGAATTCTCGGTGGCTCGGTCGCGTCCCTTCAGGTTCTAGGCGCGCCTGACATCGCACTGATCAGCCTAAGCGAGTTCGCAGAGCAGGCGACGCGCATCGGCCGAGTCACACGCCTTCCAGTAATTGCCGATGCTGACCATGGCTACGGCAACGCCCTCAACACCATGCGCACGGTTGCAGAACTGGAGCGTGCGGGCGTGTCGGCGCTGACAATCGAAGACACGCTGCTACCTGCCCACTTCGGCCGCAAATCGTATGATCTGATTAGCGTTGAGGAAGGCATCGGCAAGTTGCGCGCAGCCCTGGCTGCGCGTGTGGATAGTGCTCTTGCGATAATCGGACGCACGAATGCCGATGCCCAGACGCAGGAAGAGGTAATTCATCGAACTCGCGCTTATCAAGACGCTGGCGTTGACGCCATATGCTTGGTGGGCGTGAAGGATTTCGATCAACTCGAAATGATCTCCGATGGCTTGCGTATACCTTTGATGCTGGTCACCTATGGCAATCCGGATCTACGAGACGACCGGCGCTTGGCCGAGCTAGGTGTACGTATCATCGTAAATGGCCACGCTGCATTTTTCTCGGCAGTAAAGGCGACCTATGACAGCCTTCGCGAACAACGCGGCATTGCTGTCGACAGCAACCTCACCGCTTCGCAGTTGGTGGCTCGATACACCAACCCAGATAACTACGTGACCTGGGCGCGCGAGTACCTCAACCTCAACGAATAGACTTGTGCCGGCATATACGGCCTTTGCATGCCGCGCAGTTGATCCACCAGCGCCGCACCTCGTGCGGTGCATCGTCGCCCATCTTTCAGCAAAGCCCCCGGTACAGGCCGTCTCGGTCATTGTTCTCCTGACGCTGGTTCTGCTCATCGCTGGATTCCAGCTGACTTTCCCTGCTCAACGGCATCGCCGCGCTGCTAGCCAATCCAGCGGCTGGATTCCGTCATTGCTCCTCAGTTATTGATAACCTGGATTCACTAAAGTTGTGATTTTAAGGCGATCAATCTGTTTGTTTTCACTGCTTATACTCGGCTCGTCGCAGCATCGCGGTCATCCTTCTTAATAAAAACAAGTGGAGCGCAGCATGAAGACTTACAACATCGCAGCCATCCCTGGCGATGGCATCGGCACGGAAGTAATTGCCGCTGGCTTGGAAATCCTCGAAAGCTTGGCCCAGCACTTGGGTGGCTTCAGTTTTAACTTTACGCATTATCCTTGGGACTCTGAGTTCTATATCGAGCACGGCCACTACATTCCCGAAGGTGGGCTGGCCGAAATCCGAAAGGCTGATGCGATCTTCTTCGGCGCCGTCGGTAGCCTAAAGGTTGCTGATCATGTTTCGCTTTGGGGGCTCCGTCTGCCCATCTGCCAAGGCTTCGATCAGTACGCCAATGTGCGTCCGGCGCGCGTGCTACCTGGTGTAAAGAGCCCGCTTAGCAATGGCCAGGCTATTGATTGGGTAATCGTGCGCGAGAACTCGGAGGGCGAGTACTCCGGCAGTGGCGGCCGGGTTCACCAGGGCCTGCCGATCGAGGTTGCCACTGAGGTTTCCACTTTCACCCGCGTAGGGGTCGAGCGCATCCATCGCTTTGCCTTTGAACTGGCGCGCAGTCGTCCCGCAAAGCATCTGACTCTCGTGACCAAGTCGAATGCCCAGCGTCACGGAATGGTGCTCTGGGACGAGGTATTCGCTGAAGTGGCGAAGGACTATCCGGATGTGCATACCAACCGCGAACTAGTGGATGCGGTAACTACCACAATGGTGCTGAAGCCTGAAAAGCTTGACGTCATCGTGGCCACAAACCTTCATGCCGACATCCTCTCGGATCTGGCCGCAGCCCTTTCTGGCAGCCTGGGGATAGCGCCAACGGCCAATCTCAACCCCGACCGAACCTTCCCGTCGATGTTCGAGCCCATCCACGGCTCGGCCTTCGATATCACTGGAAAGGGCATTGCCAACCCCATCGCGACTTTCTGGACTGCGGTGATGATGCTCGAGTATCTCGGTGAGAAGGAGGCCGGTGAGCACCTGATGCGCGCCATCGAAAAGGTTACTGCCAGTGGCCTGCATACCCCCGACCTGGGTGGTACTGCCACGACTCGACAGGTGACCGATGCAGTTCTAGCGGCAATAGCACGCTAATACCGCGTCCAAACGCGGCCCTTCGCCGCGCGCGAAAGTTGCCTGAAGTACTCGCTGCTCTGCTTGGCGCTTAGATGCGCCAGGCATCCATTACAAAAATAAACATATGGAGCCTCCTAACGAGGAGGGAACCGAATGAGCCCTATCGAAATAACCCTGTTCCTACTGCTTTTCGCAACCGTCATGTTCGTCTGGGAGCGAATTCCCTTAGCGCTAACCGCCATCATTGTCTGCTTGGCGCTAGTGTTGACCGGTGTGCTTGATGCGAAATCAGCGTTCAATGGTTTCATCAACACTAACGTGATTCTATTTGTCGGCATGTTTATTGTCGGTGGCGCCTTGTTTGAAACAGGAATGGCGAACCGTATCGGAGGCTTAGTTACACGTTTTGCCAAGACCGAACGGCAGCTGATCGTTGCGATCATGGTTATTGTCGGCATGCTCTCGGGCGTCCTTTCAAACACTGGCACTGCGGCCATTTTGATTCCAGTTGTCATCGGCATTGCGGCGAAATCTGGATTTTCCCGCTCGCGGCTGCTGATGCCGCTAGTGTTCGCAGCGGCGATGGGCGGCAATCTGTCGTTGATCGGCGCACCAGGTAACTTGATCGCACAGAGTGCCCTTCAAAAAGTTGGCCTGGAGTTCAGTTTCTTTGAATACGCCAAAGTCGGTTTGCCCCTCCTGGCCGGCGGCATTATCTACTTCGCCTTTTTTGGTTATCGTCTGCTGCCTGCTGGTTCGTCCAAAGCAATCGCTGGCGAAACAGAGGTTAGTCATGATTTCAGCTCGGTACCAAAATGGAAGCAAATCACCTCGCTGGTCGTGATGATTGCAGCAATACTTGGCATGGTGTTTGAAAGTGCTATAGGCGTACCGCTGCATATTACCGCCTGCGTCGGCGCGGCGTTTCTGGTGCTGGTGGGGGTGTTGACCGAAAAGCAGGCGTACCGGGCTATTGATACTCAGACGATCTTCATCTTCGGCGGCACGCTGGCCTTGGCCAGTGCTCTGGAGCAGACCGGTGCTGGCGCGGCAGTAGCCTCGACTATCATGAACTTGCTCGGCACGGAGCCGTCGCCAGTTCTGTTGCTGGTGGTGATCTTCTTTATTTCCTGCGCTCTCACTAATTTCATGTCCAACACGGCCACCACCGCGCTGCTTGTGCCGATCGGAATGTCTATCGCTGCCAATTTAGGCGCTGACCCACGCGCCGTGCTGATGGCCATTGTCATCGGCGGATCGTGCGCCTATGCCACGCCGATCGGCATGCCGGCGAATCTCATGGTTCTGTCAGCTGGGGGTTACAAGTTCGCTGATTACGTGAAGTGCGGTCTGCCATTGATCTTCGTGGCTGGGGCTATCGCGATTCCTCTGTTACTTCTGTTCTTTCCCTTCTTCCCTTCGTAAGCCGACTTTTGCCGCGCTCGTATTAACCAAGCAATGTACGGAAGCTTTAGACAGCATGGATGCTCGCTGGTCGGAGACTGATATGAAAATCGTCGTTGCCCCTGACTCGTTCAAAGATAGCCTGAGTGCAGCAGAGGTCGCTGATGCAATTCAGGCAGGCTTGGAGGAGGTATTTCCCAAGGCACAGATAATCAAGTGTCCGATGGCCGATGGCGGCGAAGGTACCCTGGATGCCGTTCTCGCTTCGGTCGACGGCGAGCGGTGCAACAGTCTGGTAACCGGGCCTCTCGGCGACATCGTAGACGCGAGCTGGGCCTGGCTTCCGGAGTCGCATACCGCGGTCATCGAAATGGCCGAGGCGAGCGGTCTGCAGCTTGTACCGACTGCAAAGCGCAATGCCGCCCGGAGCAGCAGTCGCGGTACCGGCGAGCTGATTCTGGAGGCCCTGGATATCGGTGCGCGAAACATCGTGCTCACCCTGGGTGGTAGCGCCACCAACGATGCTGGTGTCGGCATGTTGGAGGCACTCGGCGCACGGTTTCTGAACTCTGATCTATCGCCGCTGCCGCCAGGTGGGAAGGCCTTGGCAGCGTTAAGCAAAATCGATCTGAGCGGTTTGGACCCCCGCCTGGCTGAGGTGACTTTCCAGGCGATGGTCGACGTTGACAACCCGCTATGCGGTCCCTTCGGCGCTTCGCATACCTACGGACTGCAGAAAGGTGCAACTCAAACGGAGTTAGCCGCGCTGGACGCCGCTCTTGCTCACTTTGCTGATTGTTGCCAAGCGCTGCTCGGTAAGGACGAGCGTGATTATCCGGGCTCCGGCGCAGCAGGTGGCCTAGGTTTCGCAGCGCGCACGTTTCTCCAAGCTAGATTTCGTCCTGGTATCGAGATGGTGGCAGATCTGGTTCAACTAGCACGGCACATTGAGGATGCGGATTTAGTTATCACCGGAGAGGGCTGCTGTGACGCGCAGTCCCTGCGTGGGAAGACGCCCTTTGGGGTGGCGCGGATTGCGCGCCAATATCATGTTCCAGTTTTCGTTCTCGCCGGCACGCTGGGTGAGAGGTACGCCGATCTCTACTCACACGGTATCGATGCCGCTTTTTCAATTGCCTCCGGTCCTATGACCCTCGATGAAGCCTGTCAGCAAGCTCCGGTGCTTTTACAAGCGTTAGCGCGAGACATTGGCAGAGTGTTTCGGTTAACCATAGAACTGCACAAATAAAGCTTACGTTATTCAATGCTCGCTTCTGGCCGTAAGCGGAAGCGGTGCTATCTGCCCCTAAGAGGTGTGTTCAAGCTCGTCGTTTGAGCTTTAGCGAATTTCCCTAGCTCACTTTTCTAAACTGACGAGTCACCGTCGCGCGAGCCCATACAGTGGCGGGCCTGAAAGTAAAGCTCGCACTTGATTTGGGTTGTCACCAACGGTCATTGAAGCGAAATGCCTTTATACCAGCGGGCTGGGCGATCCTATTGATAAGTTCCGGCCCATCATTCCGGACGTTCCCGACGTTCTGACCCACCGGATGCCACTCGAATTCCTCTACGCATAAACCATGCGCCAGTGCGAGCTCCTCAGCCTTGAGCGGCAAAAGCTCCTGCTGCATCCAGAGCGCAGCGTACTCTGGCGATAGAACCAGAGGACGCCGATCGTGAATATCGAGCATGCCGGCAGCGCTAGATGACGTAATGACAACAAAGCCGTCGCCGTCTCGGGGTTCCAGCGAGGCGCCTCGCTGAAACCGCCCGAGCGCAGCGAAAAACATCGGCTCGCCGCTACGGAGCGTGATGTAGTAGGGCTGCTTGATCTTCGGGTTGGCCGCGTCCTTCTTCCACTCGTACCAACCATCAGCGGGCACTATTGCGCGGCCGGTTTGCCAGATATCGCGAAAGAACTTGCTAGTCGCGGCCGTTTCCACCCTGGCATTTATCGCTGGTGGTCGCTTCCCCTGTGCCCACAATGGGGCGTAACCCCACTTGACCGGCTCCATGCGCAGGCCATCATCGTCCTGGTGCAGGAGCTGAACCAGTGATTGCGGACACACGTTGTAGCGTCCGATTGGCTCAGGATTCACGCTGCCACGCAATGGCAAGGGCAGCTGCATCGCGATCTTGTCCAGGTACTCATAGGCGATTCGGTACTGAGCGAAACGTCCACACATGGGTGCCCCCGCACATCTGGTTCAATTGACCGGACTCTAGCTTCAGAATACTGTGTATGCATACAGTTATGAGGTCTGTGCCATGCCCGTCCATATGTTGGGACCTGCTGCTCCCGCCACAATTGCACTGCCGTTTTTCAGTTTCTGCGTGCCCGCCGGATTCCCGAGCCCAGCGCAGGACCACATGGAGGGGAGCATCTCGCTCGACGAGCTGATGAACATCCGAGCTCCGCATACCTACCTGGCGCGCGCAGACGGGGAGAGCATGATCCAGGTCGGCATTTTCGACCGAGACATTCTGATCATCGACCGGGGACGGGAGGCAGAAAAAGGGGAGGTGATCATCGCAGCGCTGAATAACGAGCCTCTGGTCAAGATTTTCGACCGAGCCGGCAGCCAGGTCATTCTGCGCTCGGCTAATCCGAAGTTCCCGCCGCGGTACCTCCTCGAAAGCGAAGAACTCTACGTATGGGGCGTGGTGTCATACAGCATCCGAATCCATGGCAAGTACTGAGCGGGCCATCGCCCTCATTGATTGCAACTCGTTCTACGCCAGCTGCGAGCGTGTCTTTCGACCAGACTTGCGCCGTACGCCTATCGTCGTGCTTTCGAACAATGACGGCTGCGTGATCGCGCGCTCGGCCGAGGCAAAGCAGCTCGGTATCAAAATGGGCGTGCCGTATTTTCAGATCCGGCGCGACCTGGAGCGTTGGGGCGTTGTGGTGTTTTCCAGCAATTACGCGCTGTACGGCGACATGAGCGAGCGCGTCATGACGGTCATCGAGAGCCTGGTGCCTGCGGTTGAGGTGTACTCAATCGACGAGTCGTTTGCCGACCTTACCGGTGTGCCAGACGTCGAAGTGCTCGGCAGGCGGATCCGCGCTGAGGTACTGCGCAGCACAGGTATCCCGGTCGGGGTGGGCATTGGGGGGACCAAGACGCTCGCCAAGTTGGCGAACCATTCAGCGAAGCGCTGGCAGAAGCAGACGGGTGGGGTAGTGGACCTTCTCGACCCGGTGCGGCGCGACAAGGTGCTGCGCGTGACTGACGTCGGCGATGTATGGGGTGTCGGTCGCCGGATGACCGAGCACCTGAACAGGTTGGGCATACGTACTGCTTGGGATCTAGCTAGCGCGGATGCCTGGACCCTGCGCAAAAAATTCAGCGTGGTCATCGAGAAAACCGCACGCGAACTGCGCGGGACGCCGTGCCTCGATCTGGAGGAGGTCGCGTCACCCAAACAGGAGATCTGCTGCTCGCGGATGTTCGGCAAGCGCCTGCGCGAGCTTGAGCCAATCAAGGACGCAGTGGCGGCATATGCCGCTCGGGCCAGCGAGAAGCTGAGGGCACAGCAGTCCATGTGCAAGCGCGTCCGAATCAGCATCCGTACCGGCATGTTTAATCCCGACGAGCCCAAGTTCGCGAAAGGCGTCGTGTGTGAGCTGCCGTATCCCACCAACGACACCCGCTACATCATCCGGGCGGCGATCGCTGGGTTGGAACACATCTATCGCGATGGCTTTTCGTTCAGCAAGGCAGAGGTCCTGCTGATGGACCTCTGCCAGCGCGGCGAGTACACCGACGATCTATTCGCCCAAACCCAGCCCGCCGCGTCGGAGCGCGTTATGGGCGTGCTCGATGCAATCAACGCCAAGTGGGGCCGCAATACCCTCCGGCCCGGCCGCGTAACCACCGCGCCGGACTGGGGCATGCGACGGGAGATGATGAGCCAAAGTTTCACGACCAGGCTGGATCAGTTGTGGGTGGTGCGGTGCAACTAGGCGAGTGCATGCGAGGACCGATGAATTCCAGGTACTGGTTGTAGTGCGATCGCTTGCATCCGTTGACCGCTGAAAGCGTAAAGAAAAAGCCAGGCAGTGCCTGGCTCTTGTGTTGGTCGGATAGCTTACTGAAGCCAACCCTCTACCTTTTCGGCGCCGTGCTTTTCTTTCCAAGCTTTCAAAATCTTATGATTGCCACCCTTCGTCTCTACCACCTCTCCAGTTTCTGGGTTTTTGTAAACCTTAACTTGGCGCTGCCGACGAGGCGCTTGAGACGTCGGGGTGGCGCTGATGCTGGTGCGGCTGGGCTGCGGATCCAATATTGAAATAATTTCGCGCAGGCCTACGTCATATTGCCCCATCAAATTGCGGAGTTTTTCCTCGAACTCGATTTCGCGCTTGAGTTTGTCGTCATTCTTAAGAGCATCAAGCTGCTTGAGCTGGGCTGCGAGCTGGGCTTCTAGAGCTTTGAATTCGGCGAGTTTGGACATGGGTAACCTTCGGAGAACGAAACTGCTTTGTGTGTCTCAGTCTACCGCTTGGGCACGGAGGGAGAAAACTAAGGACCGACCGATTTCGTGAGTAATTCAGTCATCGAGAAGGCTGGTACAGGGATGGCGCTGCGGAGTGTTTGTCAGCCAGAGAGGTGCGTACTTCCTGACATATGAAGTGGTGGGTTAGCAAAATGGGAGGTGACCAAGCGGCGGCCGTTGCATAGAAACGTCGCGCATCCCGTAGAGGAAGCGGACGTGAGCAGGCTTCTTCTGCTTTAGCAGAGGTAGCCATGCATAGCATCGAAATTGGAGCTAGCCATTTACCTGCGGCAAATGAAGAAAGCTGCCTTTTTTGACAACAATGGCAGCCGCTTCGCGAAGGCAGTTGATCATTTTGGTCTTATTGCTCGGTCTCGCTCCACATTCGTTTCGCTTACCTGCAAACGCCCAAAATGCTCAACTGCCCCATACTTGAAGGTTTCAAGTATGGGGCGCGGGGGCATACTTGAAGGAACGCTTCGCTGCTTCAAGTATGCCCCCGCAATTTTGTTGTCAAATCATAGCCGCCAGGCGTTGCCTGGCCGAAATGGCGATTGTGCACAGACGTGAGCTGCGCCATTCGCGGGCGCTGCCGCCCCGGCCTCAATCATAAGCCCGATCACTGCGGCACACTTGTCTTACGACCGCCATGTCACATGACTCGAGTGCTGCAGTCTCGCCGTGTCACTCGTAGGGCTTGCGGCAGTTAGTGAGTGTCGATGCGCCGGGTGACCGTGCCGTGTGTCTGTCACAGTGGCGTTATGAAGCGGTGTCCGGTCTGATGCCAAAGCGCCCACGCTTCAACTGAAATTTGTGTGGCAGCAGCCGACTGTCACGGAATTCTCGTCGCAGCGGATGCAAGTTCTTCGATGGTGGACTGTGCTCAGCGATAGGGCGTGCCAACCGTCGCCGCAAGCGATGCCCGGAGTTGCGTGAAAATTCGGTTTCTTTCCTGTTGTGTTCAGAACGAAAAAGGCCGCAGATTGGCTGCGGCCTTTTATTCATCCTGTCTCATAATCATCTCCAGGCGATGATTGTTTTGAACGCTACGCGCTAGCAAGGCTTTTGCTTAGTTCTCCTTCCTCGCTTTCCGCGTCCGGCTTGGTTTGCGAGCAGCTTTTTAAAATGCTCCCAGCGGATCTGCTCGGTCTGTGCGTTGTATGTCAGTCCCCGTTCCATCTGCTCCAGTAATCTCAGACTCAGTGGCTGCTCCAGGTAATGGTCTGCTGTGACTTCTGGTGCACCACCCTCATGGCCGAGCAGATAGGCGATCGTGGATGGAGATATGCCTGACCGTTCCAGCCGAACGGCAAACGAGCGACGGAGACTTTTAAAATTGAGCCCGCCATTAACCGCCGGCGGACAGTGCTGACCGATGTATCCTGTACCCGTGCACGGCCCGCAGAAAAACCGACTTGGGTCGCGGGAGTATAGGTGCTTTGGATCGAAGCTCAGCTCGTTGAAAAGCAGAGCGTCATTGCCATCGGCCTGGCGCCGTTCTTCTACGAAATTTAGAAAGCCCATCTCCACTAGCTTCGAGCAGATTGGAATCTGCCGAGCCGACGGCCCCGTCTTCAACGACTTGTTGTAGCCATTATCGTTGATATCGATAAGGTCTACGCCGTGGACATCCTGGATCACATCATGCACACGTAGCTGGCAGAGCTCGTTAAGCCGCGCGCCGGTATAGAGCCCAAGCGGGAGCAACCAAAACCGATAGGGCTTGGCGTCCTGGTTGATTTTCGGCAGGTCGCCTGCGAGATACTTTCTGTAGGGCCAGCCTGAGAACATCTGATTCAGATTGCTATCCAGAAATGGCTTGGTGATTTCGGCGTGTTTTGTATTGCAGGTCGCGACTTTGATCGCCTCGGTAATCAGCTTGCTCTCAAGTGCTTCGTCTAGCATTCGATTGAACAACTGATAGTAGGTCGTGAGGTTTGCGCCTTTGCTACCCGACGCAGCGTTCTGCTTGAGTAACGACGGTAGCTGATCCTTCAGACGCTGTACGTCGGCCCGATCAAGCTCAGCAACTCGGCGGGTAGGATTATCTTGCGTCAGAGCGATTTTTAGTTTCTCCATCCGCGCTCGAAGCATGTGCTCGGATTTCCCTGCGTAATTGTTTTCTCGCAGAAAGCGGGACAGCGTTATGTCCATGAACTCGGTAAGCAAAGGAGAAGACTGAAAGCGGTTTATCGCATCCGTAATCGCTGAAATGTTTGCCAACGCGATTCGCAAGTGTTCTTCATGGCCGGGTTCGACGATAAGACTCAGGCCTTTGTAAAAAGGAATGGAGAGGGGGGCAGTTACATTCATATATACCTCACAGTGGGTGAGGCTTGAGATTATTACTGGATGGATAAACAGTCAAGATAATCTATTAGGATTTACCATGCGATAGTTTTTATTGACAACTTGTCAATAATCGCAAGATGAGCAAAAGGTAAGAGCGAGCCCCTACCTTTTATTAGCTGAATATTATGCGTACGTTTTCCAGTGTCGCTTAGCAACCCGCACGCTGGGGAAGGGGGTGCCAACCGGGCGACCGACATTGAAAACGCCCTGGCGTTCTCGTAACTCTTGATAGTGCCGGTAATGGATGTGTCCCAGCCCTAGCCCGAAATCGAGCTTGTCGAGCTCGTCTTTGAGCACGTCAGACGGATAGCAGTCGCCGTACCCACCGGTGGTACTTTTATCCGAGTGGCCTACAAGCGCTTTGGCTTTCGCCAGGTCAAGGTTCTGTCTGCGAAATTGATTGATAAAGGTGTGGCGCAGACCGTGGTACGTCAGGCCGTCATCTCCCAGGCCGCAAAGCCCAAGGTAACCCCGGCTAATCTGGCTTGAGCCGAGAAACCAACGGCTCGCAACATGCCCGGGAGAAAGGTCGCCGTATACCCGAATATTGTCGAAAAGCGGAGCCTTGCCGTCTCGCTCGACAGCTTCCAGGCGTGCTTGATGAAACTCCAGGAAGCCCGACTCGATAAGCTGCCGGTGAATCGGCACCAACCTTTCCGAATCGGACGTCTTCAGCTGTTTCGACCCGCTTCGATTGATGCTGATGAGCCAGACGCCGAGTTCTTGCCGAATGTCTTCGAGCCGTAGCTGGCACAGCTCACTTAGCCTTGCGCCTGTAAAAAGGCCAAGCAGCGGCAGCCAAAACTTGTAGTCATCCAAGCGCCAGCGCGGCGGCGTGGTCAGTGTGTAGGCCGGACCGTGAAGAAGTTTCTCGATCTGGCTTGGGCTATACGTGCGCTTCCTCGGCGCCTCGGCTCCTTTGGTGCTGAATGCCAATCCGGCCGCGATATTTTCGGTGATGTAACCCTGATCATGAGCGTAGGTGACAAGGGCCCTTGCCAGCTCAAAAAACTTTTTCGCAGTGCGAGGGTTGATTGGCTCGAACTTACCGTCGCTAATGATCTTACTTAGCGGCTGGTTACGCGTGGCACGGAGGCGATGCCGGTTCTTCGGATAGCTACGCAGATGATCGCGTAGCGTGTTGAATTCAGCGCGAGTCAGCGTCTCGACTTGCCGGTGCCCGCCAAGCAGCTCGCACAGGCCTTCCAGGCGGGCCTTTGCGGTAATGCGAGTCCGCGGGTTAGCCCAGGCGCCTTCACGAATTTGCCGTTCTTCGTATTCCTTTACCAAAGCTGCGAGGCTCAACCCTGCGTTTGAACCACGCGCCGGCGAGACAATGCGATCGTTGACGGAGGGTTGCGTAAAGAGGGTTTCAAGCTTGGCTTTCTGCGCGTCGGGCAGAACGCTCCCGAGCGCATTCAGCAACGCGAGCGTGCCTGGATCCTGTGGCGGTGCCACAGCATCTGTCGGCGAGTTCAGCTCCGGAATCGTCTGCATAGGCTCGGCGGTTGCAGCAGAACCCAACATCCGCCGAACCAGGTCACCGATTTCCTGCATGGCTTGGGCGTAAGGATCTTGGTGATCGTCTTCCTGAAAGTAACGCAACAGCACCTTATCAACCTTCTGCAGCGTATACGTCAGCATGAGGACCGCAATGATGATGGAGCTAGTGAGCAGCTCAACCCGAAAGCTTTTCTTTTCTCTCAGATGCGCTTTCATGCACAGCGGATCGAGTTCGATAAGCATCACATAAAGCCCCGATCCCTCCTGCACCAAGAGCGCTCGATCAATGATGCGGAGCTTCAGATGCATCGCGTTGGCTTGCTGAAGATGAAAATGCAAAGCTTGCCGAGATTGCGGTAGTGCTGGGGGGATGTGCATGAGATTCCGACCCTGGTCTGGGCGGGCATGGCACAGGTATTCATAAAGCGTCATCGCTGCAAATGCAGGAGATTCTTTCGAATAGCGCCCTGGGGAGGGTGGGACAGTCTCAAGCACATCAAGGGCCGCATAAATGTAACGGGCAGCGTCGCTGGCGACGTTCTGGTTGCTGGTTCCGAGGGGCCAGTCAAAGCGTACGAACCCGACCCCAAGCGCTTTTACCAATGCGGGTGTTGGCGTGAGGGCGAAAAAGATTTCGCCGCCTGGCTCATGGCTATAAAGCACCACACGCTCGGCACTCTCTTTCATCATGCGAGCGTGGGCGACCGAGAGGTCTTGGTTCGCGAGCTTCATTGGCGACGGGCGTACTTTCCAAACTCGGTCGGCGAATTTGAGTGCTTCCGCTACCGCCAAGTGAAACCTTTGGAGGTCAGCCAGCAGGCGGTCAGAAAAGAGCTCGACATAGTGCTCGGTTGCCTTGGCAAGGAACTGCTCGAAAGAAGCATTCAGGTACTTAGCGAGATCGCGGGCCAGGGCTTCGTCGTGGCTGAGCGACCACCGGATTTGCGCAGGCAGTTTCGGGTTGGCCGCGAAATGCTTAGGGAATGTGAGGTAGTACTGGAAGCCAGTGTTGGCTTGATAGACCAGGTGGGGGACACCCGTTTTGCTTTGGCGCTTGGACATGATGGCATACCTTTTGGATTCACAGACGGACTGTGAGTAATCCAATGCCATCAAATCTGGGCTGAAACCCGCGTTCTAGACGGGTTTCAGTGTTGAATTGGTGGAGCCGGGGGGATTTGAACCCCCGTCCGCCAGCTCTCCGCTATCGGTTCTACATGCTTAGCCAGATCTACTGAGTTAACTCCGCGCCGCCCGATTGGCAGGGTGCTTGGAGCGAGCTGTATGAGTTTTAGCCGTTACGTCTACAGCGAACTTGGCGGCGATCCTGTTCTATCTGACGGTCATTTCGGGTTTACAGGCATCCCCTAGTGACCGCTGGCGCCGAAGCGACCAGATGAAGGTTAGGCGGCTAGCGCGTACCCTTCGTAGTTGTCGTCGTTGGCAACTATAGGTTTGCAACAGTTTATTTACGAGTTCTGTTACCAACTCGGCATGCCCCTCAAGTTTCGTTACCGGCGTCGAATCCTAATCGGCCCCTGGTGTCGCTTGTGGTGCTGGGCGCGACTATACGGCGAAGCGTTTACCGTGTCGATCACTTTTTAGCCATGCTGGTTACAAAATGTACAGTGATGGGGTGGCGGGCCGGCGTTCGCCGATCCCACCACCGATGGCTCAGTTGCCGGCGCCTGAACCCGAGCCGCTGGAGCCGCCGCTACCGGAGCTGCCGGGGCCTTTGAGTTCCTGCAGGGCCTTGGTGGAGTGAGCGATGCAACCCTCGGTGTCGCCCGCTTGCTGGGCCTGCTTGGCCTGCATGACATGTTCCTCGACCTGGCTCTTGGCCGGTTCGCCGAGTGTGGTGCTCTGGGTGGCCATGTTGTCTTCGATCTCCTGAAGATTGGTCTGGCACAGGTCCTGAGCGGCGAAGACGGCGGGGCTGGCGAGCAGTACGGCGGATGCGAGCAGTGCGTGAATTTTCATGGTGGGTCCTCCAGTCTTGTGGACTTCCCGGGCCTGCCTGAAAACTGCGGAAACGGCGGCGCCGAGTCGAATCGAACCCGTCAGGGGCTCTGAAATTCCGACTGCGATTGCGCTTGAGCGTTCATCGAAATGCCACAAACGAAACGGCCCCGGCATTGCGCACGGGGCCGTTTCGTCATTCAGACGGGCGTGGCTGCCTTGGGCCGAGTTACGCGGTCGACCAGATAGACCAGGCCGTGATAGTCGATCTCGCCATGACGCGACAGGCCGATCTCGCAGGTGCGGCTGGTGGAGATGCCTTCCTCGCAGATCTGCACGGCGTTCTTCAGGCTGCGCAGTGCGTGCTCGTTCAGCTCCGGCGTGGTGAAGCCCTTGTCCCCGGCGAAGCCGCAGCAGTGGATGCCTTCGGGCACCACGACTTCCCTGGCGCAGCGCCGGGCTATATCGATCAGAGACTGCGCCTCACCCAGGTGCTGGGTGCTGCAGGTGACGTGCACGGCGATCGGCTTATCCTGCGGGACGAAGTCCAGCCGGTCGAGCAGGTGCGTGCGGATGAAGCGCACCGGGTCGTACAGGTCGAGACGCTGATCGGTCAGGCCCTGAACCAGGCGCAGGGTGCAGGGGCTGGTGTCGCAGTAGATCGGGTCCAGCCCGCCGCGACTGGCCTTGAGCAGCGCATCGAGCATCTCCTGGCGCTTGCGTTCGCCTTGTTCGGCATAGCCCTTGGAGGCGAACGGCTGGCCGCAGCACAGGTCGTTCAGCTCATCGGGGAAGACCACCAGGTAGCCGGCCTTCTCCAGCAGGCTGCGGGTCTTGTCGAGCAGCGGCTCCTGTTCCTGATCGCGCGCCGCCGGGCCCATGGCGCGGGAGACGCAGGCGGCGAGATAGACCACGCGCGGGCGCTCGTCGCCCGTAGGCGGCTTAGGCAGGTGCAGGCGTTGCAGGGGCTGCGGTGTTGCGGGCGTCCACTGCGGCACGCGCCCTTTGCTGGCATTGGTCATGGTCGCCGACAGCTTGGCCAGATTCTTAGTGCCCATGATCAGGTGCGCGCCGTTGGCCACATGCAGCATGAAGCGGGTGCCCTGCACGGCGGTGGCGAAGTGCTCGGCCAGCCAGTTGGCGGTGCCGGTTCGGTTCGCCTCACGGCCGCGCAGCTTGCGCACCAGGTCGCCAGTGTTGATGCCCACCGGGCAGCGCTGGGCGCAGAGACCGGTGGCGGCGCAGGTTTCCACGCCATGGTAGTGGTAGAGGCGCTCGATTTCCGTGGTGTCGACGCCGGCGCGCTTGCGGGCCTGGATGTCGCGCCAGATGACGATGCGCTGGCGCGGCGTCAGGGTCAGTCCGTTGGAGGGGCAGACCGGCTCGCAGAAACCGCACTCGATGCACTTGTCGACGATTTCGTCGGCGGCCGGCATCGGTTTGAGGTTCTTCAGGTGGATGTCCGGGTCTTCGGAGAGCACTACGTCCGGGTTGAGGATGCCGGTGGGGTCGAGCAGACGCTTGATCTTCCACATCAGCGCGTAGGCTTCACTGCCCCATTCCAACTCGACGAAGGGCGCCATGTTGCGCCCGGTGCCGTGCTCGGCCTTGAGCGCGCCGCCGAATTCGACGGCAACCAGCTGCGCCACTTCGCCCATGAAGGCTTCGTAGCGGGCGACCTGTGCCGGGTCATCGAAGCCCTGGGTGAAGACGAAGTGCAGGTTGCCCTCCAGCGCGTGGCCGAAGAGGATCGCCTCGTCGTAGCGGTGCTTGTCGAGCAGCTCGATCAGCCGATTGACGCCCTCGGCCAGGCGCTCGACGGGGAACGTCACGTCTTCGATGATCACCGTGGTGCCGGTCTGGCGCACCGCGCCGACTGCCGGGAAGGTGTCCTTGCGGATCTTCCACAGCTGGTTGTAGACCACCGGGTCTTCGCTGAAGTCGACCTGCTTCTCCACCGGGAAATGCGCGATGGAGGTCATGATCAGGTTGATCTGCTCGTGCAGCAGCGACTGACTGGCTGCGCGGGATTCGATCAAGAGTGCGCAGGCGGTCGGCGACAGCTCTTTTACCCACTCGGGCATGCCGGCCTTGTGCTCGACCGAGCGCAGACTGCGGCGGTCGAGCAGCTCCACCGCCGACACCGGTTGCTGCTTGAGCACCGGCACGGCCAGGCAGCAGTTCTCCACATCGGGGAACACCACCAGCGCGCTGGCCTTGTGCGGATGATCCGGCACGGTGTCGTAGGTCACCGCGCTGATGAAGCCCAGCGTGCCTTCGGAACCGACCATCAGGTGGTTGAGGATGTCCAGCGGCTCGTCGTAGTCGACCAGCGCATTGAGCGAAAAGCCGGTGGTGTTCTTCAGCCGATACTTGTGGCGGATCTTCGCCGCCAGCTCGGCATTGGCGTGGGTCTCGCGACCCAGTTCGGCCAGCTGCTCAAGCAGCGCTGCATGGCTCTGGCGGAACGCGGCGACGCTGGCCGTATCCTCGCTGTCGACCACGGTGCCGTCGGCCAGCACCACGCGCAGGCCGGCAAGGGTCTTGTAGCTGTTCTGCGCGGTGCCGCAGCACATGCCGCTGGAATTGTTGGCGACGATGCCGCCGATCTTCGCCGCGTTGATCGAGGCCGGATCGGGGCCGATCTTGCGCTGGAAGGGTGCCAGCACGGCGTTGGCGTTGGCGCCGATTACGCCCGGTTGCAAGCGGATCTGCTCGCCGCCGTTGCGTATCTCGCGGCCGTTCCAGTTGTCGCCGAGGACGATCAACACCGAGTCGCTGATCGCCTGGCCGGAGAGGCTGGTGCCGGCGGCGCGGAAGGTCACCGGGACGTTGTCCGCGTGAGCCTGTTTGAGCAGGGCAATCACTTCGGCTTCGGATTCGACGCGCACCACCAGTTTGGGAATCAGCCGGTAGAAGCTGGCGTCAGTGCCGAAGGCGAGGGTGGAAACCGGGTCGTCGAAGCGGCGCTCGGCGGGGATCAGGCGTTCGACTTCACGGAGGAACGCGGCCGGCAGCGGCGCACGTTCGAGCTGGGCGGCCGCGTTCATGCGTCCTCCAGGATCAACACGATCAGATCCTTCGGGCCATGGGCGCCGTAGGCCAGCACCTGTTCGATGTCGGCGGTTTTCGACGGGCCGGAAACCAGCAGCGCATTGGTCGGCATGCCGGCGGCCCACTGGAACTTCTGCTGGATCTCGTAGAAGTTGTCGTGGATTTCGCTGGCCTTGAGGATGGCGAAGTGCACCGGCGGCACCAGACTCATCAGGCGCGGCTCCTCGCGGGTCGGCCACATGATCAGGCTGCCGGTGGAGGCGATGGCGCCGAGGGTGCCGGTGAGGCTGGCCGGGGTGTCGTTGAACAGCTCGTCCTTCCATTCTTCGATCGGGCGGTCGTAAGCCTTGAGCGTCGGCAGGCCGTCACGACCGGCGCAATGCTCGGCGAAACGTGCGCCGTAGGGCGTGGTCGGGGCGATCAGCAGGCTCGGCAGCTCGCGGTCGTGCAGCAGCTGTTCGAGCAGGGTGGGCCACGCGGCGTCGGTGGTCAGATGGATCTCGGTGTGCACTGCTTCCATCAGCTGGCGCAGGCGGGCGATACGCTGCTCCGGCGCGTAGCTCCACGGCTGGGTGACCAGCGACTCGTCGTAGTCATCGACGATAGGCGTGGTGCCTTCCAGGCTCTTCTTCAGCTTGGCGAGAATGTTGGCTTTGGCGCTCATGTCAGGCTCCCGGAAACGGCACGTTGGTGGAAAAAAGCTGCGCTTGTTTTCCACCCTACGGAGCCCGCAGGCCGGCGTAGGGTGGACAACGGCGCAGCCTTGTCCACGCGGGTGTTGAGGCGGCAGCGGTCGAGGCTCATCGCTTGCCCTCCAGGTGTGCCTTGGCCAGCTCGTGCAGCGAGCGGGCGGCCGGTTTCGGTGCGCTGTGGTTCTGCGTCCAGGGGCCGATGTTCGATGGCGTCAGCGCGCGCAGGCGGGTGGCGAAGAAGCCGAACAGGCGGTAGAGCATCGGGCTGGTATTGAGCAGGCGCCAGCCGGCCCAGATCAGCCGTTCCTGCCTGGAGTATTTGCTGCCCTGGCCGCGCATGACTTTGTGCGGATCGTCCGGCGCCTTGACGTTCTCCTCGCGCAGGCGCCGCAGGATGGACGGAATCGGAATCTTCACCGGGCAGACTTCGCCGCAGGCGCCACACAGCGACGAGGCGCTGGGGTGGTCCGGCACCTTGTCCAGGCCGACCATGTGCGGCGTGATGATCTTGCCGATCGGCCCGGGATAGACCTCGCCGTAGGTGTGGCCGCCGACGCGGGTGTACACCGGGCAGTGGTTCATGCAGGCGCCGCAACGGATGCAGTTGAGCGTCTGGCGCAGCTCGCTGTCGGCGAAGGCCTGGCTGCGGCCGTTGTCCAGCAGGATCAGGTGCACTTCCTGCGGGCCATCCAGCTCATGGGCCTTGCGCGGGCCGGAGATCATGTTGACGTAGGTAGTGATGGGCTGGCCCAGCGCGGAGCGGGTCAGCAAGGAGAGCAGCGGGACCACATCACGCAGATTCTCCACCACCTTCTCGATGCCGGTGACGGCGATGTGCACCGGCGGCACGGTGGTGCTCATGCGGCCGTTGCCTTCGTTCTCCACCAGCAGCAGGGTGCCGGTTTCGGCTACCGCGAAGTTCACGCCGGAGACGCCGATATCGGCCTCGAAGAACTTCTGCCGCAGGGTGCGGCGGCCGATCTGAATGAGTTGGTCGACGTCCTTGGTGTATTCCACGCCAAGTTTCTCGTGGAACAAGGACGCGACCTGGCCGGCGTTCTTGTGGATGGCCGGCATGATGATATGGGAAGGCTTCTCGTGGTCGAGCTGGACGATGTACTCGCCCATGTCCGATTCCAGGCATTCGATGCCATGGCCGTCGAGGAAATGGTTCATCTCCATCTCTTCGCTGACCATCGATTTGCCCTTGATCACTTGTCGCGCCTCGTGAGCACGGGCGATCTCGAGGACGATGTTGTTCGCCTCGTCCACCGTCTCCGCCCAGTGCACGTGCACACCGTTGCGGGTCAGGTTGGTTTCCAGCCGCTCGAGCAGTTCGGGCAGCTTGGACAGTGCGCGGGCGCGGATATGGTTGCCCATCTCGCGCAGCCGCTCGCGTTCGTCGGCATCGCTGAACGCCGCGGCGCGCTTGGTCATCAGCGAGTCCATCGCGGTGCGGAAGTTGCGCCGCAGCTGCTCGTCCTTCAGCGACTTGCGGGCACGGGCGCGGAAATCCGGGTCGCCGGCGTTCTCGATCTGTATCGCGGGAATACGTTGTTCGGCGTTCATCGGGCACCTCCGGTGCGTTGCCAGAGGAAGGTCGCCAGATGCTGACCGCGCAGGGCTTCACGCTGTTTCTCCAGCGAACCGTTGATGTTCATCAGGCAGCCACAGTCGGCGCTGACTACCTGATGCGCGCCGGATTCCTTCAGTGCGCGGGTCTTGTCCAGCACCATGGCGCCGGAGATGTCGGGCATGCGTACGCTGAAGGTACCGCCGAAGCCGCAGCATTCGCTTTCGTGGTCGTGCTCGACACGCTCGACCTGGCCCAGCTGGGCGAGCAGGGCGCGGCCGTGCAGGTGGGTGTTCATCTCGCGACGGGCCGAGCAGGAGGTGTGCAGGGCGACCTTGGTCGGTGTGCCGGCGTCCTTGAACTCGACCTGGCAGACGTTGAGCAGGAACTCGGCCAGCTCGAAGGTGCGCTCGGCCAGTGCCTGTGCCTTCTTGAGCGTTTCCGGCTCGTCCTTGAACAGCTCCAGATAATGGTGGCGCAGCATGCCGGCGCAGGAGCCGGAGGGCACCACCACCGGCCAGTCGTTAGCGAACAGCGCCAGCTGCGCGCGCGCGACCTTACGCGCTTCGTCGGTATAGCCGGTGGTGTAGGCCGGCTGGCCGCAGCAGGTCTGGCCCTGCGGGTAGTGCACGGTCAGTCCTTCGCGTTCGAGCAGACGGATGGCATCCAGGCCAGCCTCGGGATAGAACAGATCCACCACACAGGTACCGAACAGGTAAACCTGGCTCGGCTTGGCTGGGTACTCGCGTGGCTTGGGCGGCGGCGGCGCGACGCGGGTGGCGTTCGGCGCGGCGTTGTAGAAGAGTTCGCTCATCGGCTTGGTCTCCGGGTGGGCCCGGTTATCCGCAAACTGCGGGATGTTGGAAACGCTCTTGCCCCGCGTAAGGCGGGGCAAGACTTCACGGTTGAATCACACTCCGACCAGCGGGTCGGTCACGCCGATCACGTAGATCGCAATCAGCGTCAGCAGGCCCGAGACCAGAACGTAGTACAGCGTCGGCCATACCGTCTTGCGAAGCGTAGTTCCTTCGCGACCGAGCAGTCCCACTGTAGCGGAGGCAGCGACGACGTTGTGGATCGCCACCATGTTGCCCGCCGCAGCGCCTACCGCCTGAGCGGCGACGATCAGTGCGCCGGAGATGCCGAGGTTCTGCGCGACGCCAAACTGGAACTGGCTGAGCATCATGTTGCTGACGGTATTGGAGCCGGCGATGAAGGCGCCCAGAGCACCGATGCTTGGCGCCAGCAGCGGATAGACCGAGCCCACGCTATCGGCCACGTAGCGCGCCATGGTGATCGGCATGCTCGCCAGTTCTGCGGTGTTGACGCCGGAGTTGATCAGGATGCGCACCATCGGCACGGTGAACAGCAGGACGAAGCCGGCGCCGACCAGCACCTTGCTCGATTCGCCAACGGCGGCGGCCAGCTCGCGAACCTTCATGCCGTGCAGGAAGAAGGTGGCGAGAACCACGGCGACCAAGATGCCGCCCGGCAGGTACAGCGGCATGAAGTCGGCCTTGATGCCGGCCTCGCCGAGGATATCCGGGAACACCAGCACGATGGACTTCATGAAGGCGCCGACTTCCGGAATGGTGCGGCTGATCACCAGCAGCGCGCCGACCAGCACGTAAGGCAGCCAGGCGCGGAAGGTGCTCATCGGCTTGGCGGTCAGGTCCTCGAGCTTCATCTCGATGCTACCGAGCCACTCGCTCGGCCAGTCTTTGGCATCAGCGAAATCCCAGGACTTCTTCGGCACCAGGAATCCGACGCGCGCGGCGCTGGTGACGATGGCCAGGCCGATCAAGCCGCCCAGCAGGGAGGGGAACTCCGGTCCGAGAAAGAGGCCGGTGGCGACGTAGGGCAAGGTGAAGGCCAGGCCGCCGAAGATGGCGAACGGCAGTACCTCGAAGCCGGCCTTCCAGCTTTTTTCTTTGCCGAAGAAGCGGGTCAGCATCAGCACCATGATCAGCGGCATGATGGTGCCGGTCAGCGCGTGGAGAATCGCCACTTCACTGGTGATCAGTTGCAGGAACGCTGCCCAGCTGGAGCCTTGGGCAGTCAGTTGGGTGCCGAGCGTAGCGGTGTCCAGACCACCGTTGATGCCGATGATGATCGGCGTGCCGACGGCGCCGAAGGAAACCGGCGTCGATTGCACCAGCATGCCGAGGATGACCGCAGCCAGGGCTGGGAAACCGATGGCGACCAGCAGCGGTGCGGCGATGGCAGCCGGCGTACCGAAGCCGGAGGCGCCTTCGATGAAGCAGCCGAACAGCCAGGCGATGATGATGGCCTGGATGCGGCGATCAGGGCTGATAGTGGTAAAACCAGCGCGGATGGCGGTGATGCCGCCGGAGTGCTTGAGCGTATTGAGCAGCAGGATCGCGCCGAAGATGATCCACAGAACGCCCGCGGTGATCACCAGACCTTGTACGGTCGAGGCGAGTACGCGGTTGAAGCTCATGTCCCAGATATACAGTGCAATACCCGCAGTGAGCAGGTACACCAGCGGCATGGCGCGCTTGGCCGGCCAGCGCAGGCCGATCAGCAGGACGGCGGCAAGCAGAATGGGGGAGAAGGCGAAGAACGCGAGAAGACCGTTTGACATGGATTCAGACTCCCGCCGTCACGAGGCGCTGGAGGGGGCCGGCAAGCGGCAATTGGCGGATTCGATACGGCGTCATTGGAGTGCACCTCTTCTTGTTGGGATGCGCGATGTAAAGTGGTAATACCAATTTACAGTTGCGAGATGCCAGCGTAAGAGCTCGCGCGCGAGTGCGTCAATTCGCCAACTTTAGACATTGGTAGTACGCGGCAATGTTGCGGGGCCTTTCCGTGATCGTTAGGCTGAGACGATTCTTAAAGTGGTCAAACCAATCGAGAGCGAGCCGCGATGGAAGTTGGAGTGGTGCGCCAGCGGCGGCTGGCTGATGACATCGTTGCGCAACTGGAAACGATGATTCTGGAGGGCACGCTCAAGGCTGGTGAGCGGCTGCCCGCCGAACGTGCGCTGGCCGAGCAGTTCGGCGTGTCGCGGCCCTCGCTGCGCGAGGCGATTCAGAAGCTGGCGGCCAAGGGGCTGCTGATCAGTCGCCACGGCGGCGGGAACTTCGTTGCCGAGTCGTTGGGCTCAACCTTCAGCGATCCGTTGCTGCATCTACTGGAAAACAATCGTGATGCTCAGCGGGACCTGCTGGAGTTTCGTCACACGCTGGAAGGCAGTTGCGCCTACTACGCAGCCTTGCGCGCTACCGAGGTGGATCAGCAGCGTCTGACCGAAGCGTTTATGGCTCTGCAGGACTGCTATGACCGCGAGGGCACGGTGACCCGGGCCGAAGAGGGGGCTGCCGACGCGCAGTTTCATCTGGCCATTGCCGAAGCCAGCCACAACGCCGTGCTGTTGCATACGATTCGCGGCCTGTTCGATCTGCTCAAGCGCAATGTGGTGACCAACATCGGCGGCATGTACGCCTTACGGGATGAAACCCGGGACATGCTGTTGCGTCAGCATCGTGAGCTGTACGAGGCGATCATGGCCCGGCGCGCCAGCGAGGCGCGTGAAGTGATTCATCGGCACATCAACTATGTGCAGGAGGTGCTTGCGGAGGGGCAGCAGGAAGCCCAGCGCCTGGCGCGCGCGCAGCGTCGACACGGTGATCGGAGCGTGATCGGTCACAAGGCTTGAATGTTCGGCGCGCCTTCTGGGCGCGCGACGGGGGCTTCGACCGGGGAGAGGCTCAGTCGTCCTTGCCCTTGGTGCGCATCGCTCGCTGGATCTCGCGATCGGAGTCGCGCTCCTTCTCGGTGTGGCGCTTGTCGAATTCCTTCTTGCCCTTGGCGAGGGCGATTTCGCACTTGATCATGTGCTTCTTCCAGTACAGCGACAGCGCCACGCAGGCGTAGCCCTTCTGCTGTACCGCACCGAACAGCTTGCCCAGCTCGCGCTTGTTCAGCAGCAGCTTGCGGGTGCGGGTCGGATCGGCAATCACGTGGGTGCTGGCGCTGGTCAGCGGCGTTATATGCGCGCCCATCAGCCAGGCCTCGCCGTCCTTGAGCAGCACGTAGCTGTCGACCAGCTGCGCCTTGCCGGCGCGCATGCTTTTCACTTCCCAGCCAGCCAGAACGAGGCCGGCCTCGAACTTCTGCTCGATGAAGTAATCGTGTAGCGCCTTCTTGTTCAGCGCGATGGTCCCGGGGGACTGTTTCTTCTGTTTGGCCATAGGGCGCGCATTATAGGCAGTCGCATCGCGGCTGGCGACAAGCAGCGGCGGCGTTGCGGCAGGAAACTTGAGGGGCGCGTGCTTATCCCTGACAATGTATCGGTTTTTTGCGCGCGCCGTGGTGCGGGGGAGTCCGGCTTTCCTGTGTGACGGTCCGGCGGGTCGCGCTTCTGGCGCATGAAGAAGTAGAAGGTCTGCATGACGACGCATATTCAACGATCGGCGCTGTTGCCGTACCCGGCAGGCGCGCTGTTCGACATGGTCAACGACGTGGCCAGCTATCCGCAATTCCTGCCCTGGTGCTCGGCGACCGAGGTGCTGGCCAGCAGCGCCACGCAGATGCATGCCAGCATGACCGTGGCCAAGGCGGGCCTCAGCCAGAAGTTCATGACGCGCAATGAGTTGCAGGCCGGCAAGCGCATCGAGATGACGCTGGAGGAAGGGCCGTTCAGTCATCTACACGGCATCTGGGAATTCAAGGCGCTCGGCGAGAAAGCCTGCAAAATAAGCCTCGATCTGACCTTCGACTATGCCGGTCCGCTGGTGAAGGCGACGCTGGGCCCGCTGTTCAATCAGGCGGCCAATACCTTGGTCGATGCGTTCTGCGAGCGAGCTAAACAACTATATGGATAAGCCGGTAGTCGCGATCGAGGTGGTTTACGCCCTGGCCGACAAGCAGAAACTGCTGCGCCTGACCGTGCCGGCCGGAACCACCGTCCGCGACGCGGCGCTGGGGTCAGGAATGGAGGCGTTCTTTCCGGGCCTGGATTTGGCGAATGCACCGCTGGGTATATTCGGTAAAGCCGTGGCCAAGCCGGATGAGCGAGTGCTGGAGGATGGTGAGCGGGTGGAAATCTATCGGCCATTGATTGCTGATCCGAAAGAGGTGCGCAAGCAGCGCGCCGCTCGTGCGGCGAAGAGCAAAAGCGACGACGCCGAGACCGAAATGAAGGAATAAAAAAGCCCGGTATGAACCGGGCTTTTTTTATCACTCGACGTCGAGAGGCTCGGGAATCGGCACCGGCACCGGCTCGGCGGCATCGACTTCGCGCTGGATCTGTTCCAGCAGCGAGCCCGGCGCGGGTTTCTCCTGCGTCTGTTGCGGCTTGTTGTCGCGCTCGGCAGGAGTCTGGGTGGTGGTCGACGAGGTGCCCAGAATGGCTTCGTCGCGGCTGACGCCCGGCATGAAGTCGCCGGCCAGGCCGACCAGTTGGTCGCTGCCGTCGAACACCAGGCTTACGCGCTCCTGCTGCCGGACGCTGCCGCCGGGCTGGATGCTGTACAGATAGTCCCAGCGATTGGCGTGGAAGGTGTCGGTGATCAGCGGGTTGCCCATGATGAAGCGCACCTGCTTGCGGGTCATCCCGGGGCGCAACTGGTCTATCATGTCCTGCGTGACGACATTGCCCTGTTGAATATCGACCTTGTAAACCCCGGGAAAAGAACAACCGGCGATTGCGAACAAGCCCACGAGCGTGAGGCTGGTCAGCATGAGCTTGGTGTTTTGCATCGGTGGGTGACTTCCACTATCTTGGCTGGGCAACGAAACCCGGATCATACCTGCATTGAAGGAGGCTGCGAAACAGCAGCAGCGAGAAAGCCACCCATGGTTGAAAATAACGAACTACGAAAAGTTGGTCTGAAAGTCACCCTGCCTCGGGTCAAGATCCTGCAGATGCTGGATACCGCGGATCAGCGGCACATGAGTGCGGAAGATGTCTACAAGGCGCTCATGGAGGCGGGTGAAGACGTCGGATTGGCGACGGTCTATCGCGTGCTGACGCAGTTCGAGGCCGCGGGGCTGGTGGTTCGCCACAACTTCGATGGCGGGCACGCCGTATTCGAATTGGCCGATAGCGGTCACCACGACCATATGGTCTGCGTCGACAGTGGCGAGGTCATCGAATTCTTCGATCAGGAAATTGAGAAGCTGCAGAAAGAGATCGTCAAGCGTCATGGTTATGAGCTGGTCGATCATAATCTGGTGCTCTACGTACGTAAGAAGGGCTGAACTCCTTCGGCGAAGTGAAAAAGGCGACTCTCGAGTCGCCTTTTTCATGCGTGGCGTATCTGCGGTCAGGCCTGTGCTGCCGTGACCATTTGCTGTGCGTGTGCCAATGACTGCTCGGTGAGGTCGACGCCACCGAGCATGCGCGCGATTTCCTCGATGCGGCCGCGGCCATGCAGTTCGGCGACGGCGGTGCGCGTCTGTTCGCTGTCGCGGGCCTTGTGCACGAACAGATGGTGGTGGCCTTGGGCAGCGACCTGGGGCAGGTGGGTCACGGTCAGCACCTGGCCGCGCTCGCCGAGCCGACGCAGTAGGTGGCCGACGATCTCCGCGGTTGGGCCGCCGATACCGACATCCACTTCATCGAAGACCAGCGTCGGTACGCGCGAGGTCTGCGCGGTGATGACCTGAATCGCCAGGCTGATGCGCGACAGTTCGCCACCCGAGGCGACCTTGGCCAGCGGGCGTAGCGGCTGGCCGGGGTTGGCACTGACGAGAAATTCCACCTGCTCGAAGCCGTAGGGCGGGTAGTCGCCCTCGGCGACCGGTTTCAGCGTCACGCTGAAGCGTCCGCCGGGCATGCCCAGGCGCTGGATTTCGGCTTCCACGGCGAGCGACAGTTCCCCGGCCGCCGCCTGGCGGATGCGGCTCAGGTCCGTGGCTTTTTCCTCGTAGTGGCGAGCATAGGCCGCCAGCTCCTCGCCCAGCCGCTCGATGGCTTCGTCGTCCGCGTTCAGGCCTTCCAGTTCGTCCAGCAGGCGCTGCTGCAGCGCGACCAGTTCGGCAGGCTGCACGCGGTGCTTGCGGGCCAGCGTATAGATGGTATCCAGACGTTCTTCCAGCGCTTGCTGGCGCTGGGGATCGGCATCGAAATGATCGACGAAACGATTGAGTTCGCCGACCGCCTCCTCGACCTGGATCTGCGCGCTGGCCAGCAGGTTAACGGCCTCGCCGAGCGCCCCGGCGTGATTCTGGAACGCGGCCAGGCGCTGCAGGCTTGAGGTCAGTGCAGAGAGCACGTTACCGGCGTCGCTCTCGCTGCACAGTTCCGTCACCTGGCGACAGGCGTCAAGCAGCTGGCCAGCGTTGGCGAGGTTCTTGTGCTCCTGTTCCAGCTGTTCGAGTTCACCCTCGGCGAGTGCAAGGTTTTCCAGTTCTTCGAGTTGATAGCTGAGCAACTGCTGGCGCGCGCGTTGCTCGTCGCTGCTGTTGCTCAGCCGTTCGAGCGCCTGTTGCGTCTGGCGCCAGCGCTGGGCCGCGAGCTGCACCTGGCGGGCGAGTTCCTGGCTGGCGCTGTATTCGTCGAGCAGGCGTCGGTGGGTGTCGGGTTTGAGCAGCGATTGGTGCTCATGCTGGCTGTGGATGTCGATCAGCAGTTCGCCGAGCGCCTTGAGGTCGCCTTGCGGACAGGGCGAACCGTTGATGTAGCCGCGCGAGCGCCCCTCGGCGGTGATGACCCGGCGCAGGATGCATGGGCCGTCGTTGTCCAGGTCGCGTTCGGCGAGCCAGGCGCGGGCGTCGGGAATGTCGTCCAGGTCGAAGCTGGCGAGAATGTCCGCCTTGTCGGCGCCCAGGCGCACCACGCTGCTGTCGGCACGGTCGCCCAAAGCGAGACCGAGGGCGTCGAGCATGATCGATTTGCCCGCACCGGTTTCGCCGCTGATCACGCTCATACCGCGTTTCAGTTCGAGGTCCAGGTGTTCGACGATGGCGTAGTTGTGAACCGAAAGATGAACCAGCATGGTGGCGCTCCGGGTTGTGAGGCTGGCTATTTATACAGTGCTTTTTGGGGCGTCCACAATACGCCCCGACGGATTGTGGTGTGTGCGGTGCGCGATTGGTCGGCGTGCGCCATGTCGGTGTCGGCGCGACCTGCCCTTGAACCGTGCGAGGGTGCCCCCATATAGCGGCACAAGCGCGGGCGGTCGCCCGCAATCGTATCGAGATAAGGAGGACGCATGGCCGACGAGCAGAACCTGGAAAACCAGACCTTTGACGAGCAGGATCAGGCCGCTGCCAGCGACGATCTGGCGGCCCGCGTGCAGTCGCTCGAAGAGCAGTTGGCGGCCGCCCAGGATCAGTCGCTGCGGGTGGCGGCTGAACTGCAGAACATTCGCCGGCGTGCCGAGCAGGATGTGGAGAAGGCCCACAAGTTTGCGCTGGAAAAGTTCGCCGGCGATCTGCTGGCGGTCGCCGACAGTCTGGAGCGCGGCCTCGAGCTGTCGAAGCCGGACGATGAGGCGGTCAAGTCGGTGCGCGAGGGGCTGGAGCTGACGCTCAAGCTGCTGCTCGACACGCTGGCGCGCCATCAGCTGACGCAGATCGATCCGCATGGCGAGCCGTTCAATCCGGAGCACCACCAGGCAATGGCGATGGAAGAGAGCACCCATGCCGAGCCAGGCAGCGTGCTCAAGGTGTTCCAGAAGGGCTACCTGCTCAATGGCCGTTTGTTGCGCCCGGCGATGGTCGTGGTGAGCAAGGCGCCTTCGCAAGCGGTGCCTTCGATCGACGAGCAGGCTTGAATTCGGGCAGGCAACCCCCATCTGGTAGCCAAGCGTTTTTGTGTTACCGCAGCCGGTAAACAGGCGCGGACCAATCGAAATTCGGGAGAGAGATTAAATGGGCAAAATCATCGGTATCGACCTGGGGACCACCAACTCCTGCGTCTCCATTCTGGAAAACGGCAACGTCAAGGTCATCGAGAACGCCGAAGGCGGCCGTACCACTCCGTCGATCATCGCGTACACCAATGATGGCGAGACCCTCGTCGGTCAGTCCGCCAAGCGTCAAGCGGTCACCAACCCGCAGAACACCCTGTATGCAGTCAAGCGTCTGATCGGCCGTCGCTTCGAAGAAGACGTTGTGCAGAAAGACATCAAGATGGTGCCGTACAACATCGTCAAGGCCGACAACGGCGACGCCTGGGTGGAAGTGAAGGGCCAGAAGATGGCACCGCCGCAGATTTCCGCCGAAGTGCTGAAGAAGATGAAGAAGACCGCCGAGGACTACCTGGGCGAGTCGGTCACCGAGGCGGTCATCACCGTGCCGGCGTACTTCAACGACAGCCAGCGCCAGGCCACCAAGGACGCCGGTCGCATCGCCGGTCTGGACGTCAAGCGCATCATCAACGAGCCGACCGCGGCGGCGCTGGCCTACGGCATGGACAAGGCCAAGGGCGACCACACCGTGATCGTCTATGACCTGGGCGGCGGTACCTTCGACGTGTCGGTGATCGAGATCGCCGAGGTCGATGGTGAGCATCAGTTCGAAGTGCTGGCTACCAACGGTGACACCTTCCTCGGTGGTGAGGACTTCGATATCCGCCTGATCGACTACCTCGTCGAGGAGTTCAAGAAAGAAACCGGCATGAACCTCAAGGGCGATCCGCTGGCCATGCAGCGCCTGAAGGAAGCTGCCGAGAAGGCCAAGATCGAGCTGTCCTCCAGCCAGCAGACCGACGTCAACCTGCCGTATATCACCGCCGATGCGTCCGGTCCGAAGCACCTGAACGTGAAGATCTCCCGCGCCAAACTGGAGTCGCTGGTCGAAGATCTGGTCGAGCGCACCATCGAGCCGTGCCGCATCGCGCTGAAGGATGCCGGTATCGACGTGTCGAAGATCGACGACGTGATCCTGGTCGGCGGTCAGACCCGTATGCCGCTGGTGCAGCAGAAGGTCGCCGAGTTCTTCGGCAAGGAAGCACGCAAGGACGTCAACCCGGATGAAGCCGTCGCGATGGGTGCCGCCATTCAGGGCGCGGTGCTGGCCGGCGACGTCAAGGACGTGCTGCTGCTCGACGTGTCGCCGCTGACCTTGGGTATCGAAACCCTTGGTGGCGTGATGACCGCGCTGATCGAGAAGAACACCACCATCCCGACCAAGAAATCGCAGGTGTTCTCCACTGCCGACGACAACCAGAGCGCCGTGACCATTCACGTGCTGCAGGGTGAGCGTAAGCAGGCGGCGCAGAACAAGTCGCTGGGCCGCTTCGATCTGGCCGACATTCCGCCGGCACCGCGCGGCATGCCGCAGATCGAGGTCACCTTCGACATCGACGCCAACGGCATCCTGCACGTGTCCGCCAAGGACAAGGCCACCGGCAAGCAGCAGTCGATCGTGATCAAGGCCAACTCCGGTCTGTCCGAGGAAGAGATCGAGCAAATGGTGCGTGACGCCGAGGCCAACGCCGAGGAAGACCGCAAATTCGAGGAGCTGGCGACCGCTCGCAACCAGGGCGATCAGCTGGTCCACGCCACTCGCAAGATGCTGACCGAGGCCGGTGACAAGGCCAGTGCCGACGACAAGACGGCCATCGAGAAGGCCATCGGAGAACTGGAGCTGGCGATCAAGGGCGACGACAAGGCCGAGATCGAGGCCAAGATCGCGGCGGTCTCCCAGGCCTCCACGCCGCTGGCGCAGAAGATGTATGCCGAGCAGCCGCAGGGCGCCGAAGGTCAGCCGGCCGCGGACAAGGACCAGGCGGGCGACGATGTGGTCGATGCCGAGTTCGAAGAGGTCAAGGACAACAAGTAAGCCCCGGCTTGCTTCCGCTCCAGCCCGTTCTGGCTTCGGCCGGGCGGGCGTAACCGCTGCGCGGGGGCTTGCTCCCGCGTCGGCGTGTCTGGAGGGCACGAATTTGAGGGTTCAGGAAACATATGGCCAAACGTGATTTTTACGAGGTGCTGGGTGTCGAGCGCGGCGCCAGCGAGGCGGAGCTGAAGAAAGCCTACCGTCGCCTTGCGATGAAGTATCACCCAGACCGCAATCCGGGTGACAAGGCGGCCGAGGAGGCTTTCAAGGAAGCCAACGAAGCCTACGAAGTGCTCTCCGATGCGAGCAAGCGCGCGGCGTACGACCAGTACGGCCATGCCGGTGTCGATCCGCAGATGGGGGCCGGCGCAGGCGCTGGCTACGGTGGCGCCAATTTCTCCGACATCTTCGGCGACGTGTTCAGCGACTTCTTCGGCGGCGCGCGCGGCGCTTCGCGCGGCGGCGCTCAGCGTGGCAGCGACCTGCGCTACACCCTGGAGCTGGATCTGGAAGAGGCGGTGCGCGGCACCACGGTCACCATTCGCGTGCCGACGCTGGTCGAGTGCAAGACTTGCGATGGTTCCGGTGCGAAGAAGGGCACCAGTCCGGTGACCTGTACCACCTGCGGCGGTATCGGCCAGGTGCGCATGCAGCAGGGCTTCTTCTCGGTGCAGCAGACCTGCCCGCGCTGCCACGGCAGCGGCAAGATGATTTCCGATCCGTGCGGCAGCTGCCACGGTCAGGGACGGGTGGAAGAGCAGAAGACGCTGTCGGTCAAGGTGCCGGCGGGTGTCGATACCGGCGACCGTATCCGTCTGACCGGCGAAGGCGAGGCCGGCACTCAGGGCGGGCCGGCGGGCGACCTGTATGTGGTGGTCAACGTGCGTGAGCACCAGATCTTCCAGCGCGACGGCAAGCATCTGTACTGTGAAGTGCCGATCAGCTTCGCCGATGCGGCGCTCGGCGGCGAGCTGGAAGTGCCGACACTCGATGGTCGGGTCAAGCTGAAGATTCCCGAGGGCACGCAGACCGGCAAGCAGTTCCGCCTGCGCGGCAAGGGCGTGGCGCCGGTGCGTGGCGGCGGCGCCGGCGATCTGATGTGCCGGGTGGTGGTCGAGACGCCGGTCAATCTGAGCAAACGTCAGCGCGAGCTGCTCGAGGAGTTCCGCGGCACGCTGCAGGGCGATACATCCCACTCGCCGAAGGCCAGTGGCTGGTTCGAGGGCGTGAAGCGCTTTTTTGGTGATGTTTGATCGCTGCAGGCGGCAAGCGGCCTAGATGAGGTCGCCTGCCGCTTGGGGCTTGCAGCTTGGAGCTGATGCTATGCGACGTATTGCAGTGATGGGCGCCGCCGGGCGCATGGGCAAGACCCTGATCGAGGCGGTGCAGCAGACGGCGGGCGCCGCCGGACTGACGGCAGCGGTGGATCGGCCGGACAGCACCCTGGTCGGTGCCGACGCGGGAGAGCTGGCGGCGATCGGTCGTCTTGGCGTGCCGCTCAGCGGCGATCTGGCGCGGGCGGTGGACGAGTTCGATGTGGTGATCGACTTTACCCATCCTTCGGCGACGCTGAAGAATCTGGAAGTCTGTCGGCGCGCCGGCAAGGCCATGGTGATCGGCACCACCGGCTTTTCGCCGGAGGAGAAAGAGCGTCTGGCTGCCGCGGCCAAGGAGATTCCCATCGTCTTCGCTGCGAACTTCAGCGTTGGCGTAAACCTCTGCCTCAAGCTGCTGGATACCGCGGCACGGGTGCTGGGCGACGAGGTCGACATCGAGATCATCGAGGCACATCACCGGCACAAGGTGGACGCGCCGTCGGGCACCGCGCTGCGCATGGGGGAGGTGGTGGCTGAGGCGCTCGGCCGTGATCTGCAGAAGGTCGCCGTATACGGTCGCGAAGGCCAGACCGGTGCGCGTAAGCGCGAGACCATCGGCTTCGCCACGGTGCGCGCCGGTGACGTGGTGGGCGATCACACCGTGCTGTTCGCCGCCGATGGTGAGCGGGTGGAGATCACGCACAAGGCTTCCAGTCGCATGACCTTCGCCAAGGGCGCGGTACGCGCTGCGCTCTGGCTGGAGGGCCGGCCCGCAGGGCTCTACGATATGCAGGATGTGCTGGGTCTCAAGTGAGTTTCTGCGCCTACGGAAGTCGTCCTGTCTGTTCACGCTCGGCTTGCGGGCGATATTGGCTGGACCGGAAAGGGGATTTTCTGTAAGCTTCCCGCTTTAGTGTGTCCACTAAAAGTTGCGCAGAAATGAATCAAATAAAAAGCGGGATGACCTTCACACGTCATCCCGCTTTTTTACAATCTGCGTCTGCTCCAGCCTTGATCTACGGGAGGTCTCTTGACTAAGCCAGCCACTACGCCAGCCATTCTGGCCCTAGCCGATGGCAGCATCTTTCGCGGCGAATCCATCGGCGCCGATGGGCAAACCATTGGCGAGGTGGTCTTCAACACCGCCATGACCGGCTATCAGGAAATCCTCACCGATCCTTCCTACGCCAAGCAGATCGTCACGTTGACCTATCCGCATGTCGGCAACACCGGCACCACGCCGGAAGATGCCGAGGCCCGTCAGGTATGGGCGGCCGGTCTGGTCATTCGTGACCTGCCGCTGCTGGCCAGCAACTGGCGTAACAAGCAGTCGCTGCCTGACTATCTGAAGGCCAACGGCACTGTCGCCATCGCCGGCATCGATACCCGCCGGCTTACCCGCATCCTGCGCGAGAAAGGCGCCCAGGATGGCTGCATCCTGGCCGGCGCGGACGCCACCGAAGAGAAGGCGCTGGAACTGGCGCGCAGCTTCCCGGGCCTGAAGGGCATGGACCTGGCCAAGGTGGTCAGCACCACCGAGCGCTACGAGTGGCGTTCCAGCGTGTGGGAGCTGAAGACCGATAGCCACCCGGAAATTCCCGCCGCGGAGCTGCCCTACCACGTGGTGGCGTATGACTATGGCGTCAAGCTGAACATCCTGCGCATGCTGGTCGCGCGCGGTTGCCGCGTGACCGTACTGCCGGCGCAGACGCCGGCAAGCGAAGCCCTGGCGCTCAATCCGGACGGTATCTTCCTAGCCAACGGCCCGGGTGACCCCGAGCCGTGCGACTACGCGATCAAGGCGATCCAGGAAATCCTCGAGACCGATATCCCGGTGTTCGGCATCTGCCTGGGCCATCAGTTGCTGGCTCTGGCATCCGGCGCCCGGACGATGAAGATGCCGAACGGCCACCACGGCGCCAACCATCCGGTGCAGGATCTAGACAGTGGTGCGGTGATGATCACCAGCCAGAACCACGGTTTTGCGGTGGATGAGGCCAGTCTGCCGGCCAATCTGCGCGCCACCCACAAGTCGCTGTTCGACGGCACGCTGCAGGGCATCGAACGCACCGATAAGGTCGCGTTCAGCTTCCAGGGTCACCCGGAAGCCAGCCCGGGCCCGCACGATGTGGCGCCGCTGTTCGACCGCTTCATCGCGGCAATGGCCGAGCTGCGCTGAGGAGAACAGGCATGCCGACGCTGGGGATAACCGATTTCTGGACCTACGTGCTAGGTGTGGTTTTCGTCGTCCTGCTGTCCGGACCGAACTCCTTGTTTGTCCTGGCGACATCGGCCCAGCGTGGCGTGGCGACCGGCTATCGTGCCGCCTGCGGCGTGTTCCTCGGGGATGCGCTGCTGATGTTGCTGTCGGCGCTCGGCGTGGCGTCGCTGCTTAAGGCTGAGCCGATGCTGTTCCTCGGCCTCAAGTACCTAGGCGCGGCGTACCTTTGCTACCTCGGTGTCGGCATGCTGCGCGGTGCCTGGCAACGGTTGCGCCACCCCGATGCAGCCTTGGAGCATGCCGAGCGCGTGGACGTCTACCAGCCGTTTCGCAAGGCGCTGCTGCTGAGCCTGTCGAACCCGAAGGCGATCCTGTTCTTCATCTCCTTCTTCATCCAGTTCGTCGATCCCGCCTACGCCCATCCGGGACTATCGTTCCTGGTGTTGGGCGCGGTCCTCGAGCTGATCAGCGCGCTGTATCTGAGTTTCCTGATTTTTACCGGTGTGCGGCTGGCGGCCTGGTTCCGTCGGCGGCAACGGCTGGCCGCCGGCGCCACTTCGGGCGTCGGCGCCCTGTTCGTCGGCTTTGGTGTGAAGCTGGCCACCGCAACCCTGTCCTGATTATTGCAACGAGAGTCCCATGCCTAAGCGTACAGACATAAAGAGCATCCTGATCCTCGGTGCCGGCCCCATCGTCATCGGCCAGGCCTGTGAGTTCGACTATTCCGGCGCGCAGGCGTGCAAGGCGCTGAAGGAAGAAGGCTTCCGCGTCATCCTGGTGAACTCCAACCCCGCCACCATCATGACCGACCCGGCGATGGCCGACGCCACCTATATCGAGCCGATCAAGTGGGCCACCGTGGCCAAGATCATCGAGAAGGAGCGTCCCGACGCACTGCTGCCGACCATGGGTGGCCAGACTGCGCTGAACTGCGCGCTGGATCTGGAAAAGCACGGCGTGCTGGAGAAGTTCGGCGTCGAGATGATCGGTGCCAACGCCGACACCATCGACAAGGCCGAGGATCGCTCGCGCTTCGACAAGGCGATGAAGAACATCGGCCTGGCGTGCCCGGTTTCCGGCATCGCGCACAACATGGATGAAGCCTACGGCGTGCTCGACAAAGTCGGCTTCCCCTGCATCATCCGCCCGTCGTTCACCATGGGCGGCACCGGCGGCGGCATCGCCTACAACCGCGAGGAGTTCGAGGAGATCTGCGCGCGCGGTCTGGATCTGTCGCCGACCAGCGAGCTGCTGATCGACGAGTCGCTGATCGGCTGGAAGGAATACGAGATGGAGGTGGTCCGCGACAAGAAGGACAACTGCATCATCGTCTGCTCCATCGAGAACTTCGATCCGATGGGCGTGCACACCGGCGACTCGATCACCGTGGCTCCGGCACAGACGCTGACCGACAAGGAATACCAGATCATGCGCAACGCCTCGCTGGCGGTGCTGCGCGAGATTGGCGTGGAAACCGGCGGTTCCAACGTGCAGTTCGGTATCTGCCCGAACACCGGGCGCATGGTCGTCATCGAGATGAACCCGCGTGTGTCGCGTTCCTCGGCACTGGCTTCCAAGGCCACCGGCTTCCCCATCGCCAAGATTGCCGCCAAGCTGGCCGTCGGCTATACCCTCGATGAGCTGCAGAACGACATCACTGGCGGCCGCACTCCGGCCTCCTTTGAGCCGGCCATCGACTACGTGGTGACCAAGGTCCCGCGTTTTGCCTTCGAAAAATTCCCCAAGGCGGATGCCCGTCTGACGACCCAGATGAAGTCGGTGGGTGAAGTCATGGCCATCGGTCGGACCTTCCAGGAATCCATGCAGAAAGCCCTGCGTGGTCTGGAAGTTGGCGCCACCGGCTTCGATCCGAAGCTGAACCTCGCCGATGTCGAGGCCGAAAGCACGCTCAAGCGCGAGCTGACCGTGCCGGGTGCCGAGCGCATCTGGTACGTCGCCGACGCTTTCCGCGCCGGCAAGAGCGTCGAGGACGTGTTCGCCCTGACCAAGATCGACCCTTGGTTCTTGGTACAGATCGAGGATCTGGTCAAGGAAGAAGAGCAGGTCAAGACCCTGGGCCTGTCCAGCATTGATCGCGATCTGATGTACAAGCTCAAGCGCAAGGGCTTCTCCGATGCGCGCCTGGCCAAGCTGCTCGGCGTCACCGAGAAGAATCTGCGCAGCCATCGCCACAAGCTCAAGGTGCTGCCGGTCTACAAGCGCGTCGATACCTGCGCTGCGGAGTTCGCCACCGACACCGCCTACATGTACTCGACCTACGAGGAAGAGTGCGAGGCCAACCCGTCGAGTCGCGACAAGATCATGATCCTCGGTGGCGGCCCCAACCGCATCGGCCAGGGCATCGAGTTCGACTACTGCTGCGTGCACGCGGCGCTGGCTATGCGTGAAGACGGCTACGAGACCATCATGGTCAACTGCAACCCGGAAACCGTCTCCACCGACTACGACACTTCCGACCGCCTGTACTTCGAGCCGGTGACCCTGGAAGACGTGCTGGAGATCGTCCGTGTCGAGCAGCCCAAGGGTGTGATCGTGCAGTACGGCGGCCAGACGCCGCTGAAGATCTGCCGCGCCCTCGAAGAAGCCGGCGTACCGATCATCGGCACCAGCCCGGACGCCATCGACCGCGCCGAAGACCGCGAGCGCTTCCAGCAGATGGTGCAACGCCTGAACCTGCGCCAGCCGCAGAACGCCACCGCACGCAGCGAGGAGGAAGCCATCGCGGCATCCAAGGCCATCGGTTATCCGCTGGTGGTGCGTCCGTCCTACGTGCTCGGCGGCCGCGCGATGGAGATCGTCTACGAGGAAGAAGAGCTCAAGCGCTACATGCGCGAAGCCGTGCAGGTGTCCAACGACAGCCCGGTGCTGCTCGACCACTTCCTCAACTGCGCCATCGAGGTGGACGTGGATGCGGTGTGCGACGGCGAGCAGGTGGTGATCGGCGCGATCATGCAGCACATCGAACAGGCCGGCGTGCACTCCGGTGACTCCGCCTGTTCGCTGCCAGCCTATTCGCTGCCGCAGAGCATTCAGGACGAGATCCGCGAGCAGGTGCGCAAGATGGCCCTGGAACTCGACGTGGTTGGTCTGATGAATGTGCAGATGGCAGTGCAGGGCGAAGACATCTATGTGCTGGAAGTGAACCCGCGTGCTTCGCGCACCGTGCCGTTCGTTTCCAAGTGCATCGGCGAGTCGTTGGCCAAGGTCGCCGCACGCGTCATGGCCGGCAAGACCCTGGCTGAGATCGGCTTCACCAAGGAAATCATCCCGCCGTTCTTCAGCGTCAAGGAAGCGGTGTTCCCCTTCGCCAAGTTCCCTGGAGTGGACACCATCCTTGGCCCGGAAATGAAGTCCACCGGCGAAGTGATGGGTGTCGGCGACAGCTTCGCCGAGGCCTTCGCCAAGGCCCAGCTGGGTGCCAGCGAAATCCTGCCGACTTCCGGTTGCGCGTTCATCAGCGTGCGCGAAGACGACAAGCCCTACGTCGAGCAGGTCGCCCGCGATCTGATCGGGCTGGGCTTCGAAGTGGTCGCCACCGCCGGAACGGCGCGCATCATCGAAGCCGCCGGCTTGCCGGTGCGCCGCGTGAACAAGGTGACCGAAGGCCGGCCGCACGTGGTCGACATGATCAAGAATGACGAGGTCACGCTGATCATCAACACCACCGAAGGTCGGCAGTCGATTGCCGATTCGTATTCCATTCGTCGCAATGCCCTGCAGCACAAGATCTGCATCACCACCACCATCGCCGGTGGTCAGGCGATCTGTGAGGCGCTCAAGTTCGGTCCCGAGAAGACCGTGCGCCGCTTGCAGGATCTCCATGCAGGAATCCACGCATGATCAAGTTCCCTATGACCGTCCAGGGCGCCCGCGCCTTGGAAGAAGAGCTCAAACACCTGAAAACCGTACTGCGCCCGCAGATCACCCAGGCCATCGCCGAAGCGCGCGAACTGGGTGACCTCAAGGAAAACGCCGAATACCACGCCGCGCGCGAGCAGCAGGGCATGGTCGAGGCGCGGATTCGCGATATCGAAGGTCGGCTGCAGAATGCGCAGGTCATCGATATCGCCAATATCACTCCGACCGGCAAGGTGATCTTCGGTACTACTGTAGATATCGCCAACGTCGAAACCGACGAGCAGGTGACCTACCAGATCGTCGGTGACGATGAGGCGGACATCAAACAGGGCAAACTGTCGGTGAGTTCACCGATCGCCCGTGCGTTGGTCGGCAAGGAAGAAGGCGATGTGGTCGCGGTGAAGACGCCTAGCGGACTGATCGAATACGAGATCGTCGAGGTTCGTCATATCTGAGCTTCGGCCCGTACGCGGCGGCACCATAACCTGGCAGCTGGCCCAGACGTTCTGGGTCGGCGGCCTGTGGTTGCTGCACTTCGTCGTGTTGCCCGCGGTGGCCAAGGTCGGGTTGGCGCCGCTGTTGGTCGACGAGCTGGCGGCGGCGCTGCGGCCGTTGCTGGTGGGGTTCGCCGGGTTCTGCGTAGTGTTGCAGGCGGTGGTGTTGCTACCACTCACGGGGCTCGCGCGGTTCGCGGCCGAGTTGCGCGGCCAGTTGCTGCTGGCAACATTGCTACTGGCGATCAGCTTCTTCATCGAGCGCAGCGGTGTTTTCGCATCGAATTACTGGTCGCTGTTCAGCTATCTGGCAATGGCGTTTTGCGGACTGTTGCTGGTGCTGCAACCCCCACCGGGGCGTGAGGGCTGAGTATTCGCGAAGGCTAGGCCCTGTGAGAGTCAGGCCTGGAAGCGGTGAATGTTGGAGAGCTGCTTGTTGGCCTTGGGATTCTTGCGATAGACCAGGGCCATCTTGCCGATGTTCTGGACCAGTTCGCAGCGGGCGGCCTTGCAGAGTTCTTCCATCAGCGCGTGACGATCCTCGCGCTCGGCGATGCGGAACTGCACCTTGATCAGTTCGTGATCGTTCAGTGCGCGCTCCAGTTCGGCCAGCACGCCTTCACTGAGGCCGTTTTCGGCTACGATCAGAACCGGTTTCAGATGGTGGCCGATGGACTTGTAGTGTTTCTTCTGCTCGTTGGTGAGCGGCATATTTCGACCCTTGCGTCAGAACCCTTGAAAAACGGCGGCTAGTGTAACCGACACGTTCCAGGCCGCACAGATGAGGTATCAGCTTGGCACGCTCCAAGACCAGCCCGCGTTGGCTGAAAGAACATTTCGACGATCCCTACGTGAAGATGGCGCAAAGGGACGGCTACCGCTCCCGGGCCAGCTACAAACTGCTGGAAATCCAGGAGAAGGATCGCATTCTGCGCCCCGGCATGACCGTCGTCGATCTTGGCGCGGCGCCCGGCGGTTGGTCGCAGGTCACCAGCCGGGTTATCGGCGACAAGGGACGGCTGATCGCCTCCGATATCCTGCCGATGGACAGCATCGCCGATGTGACCTTCATTCAGGGCGATTTCACCGAAGACGAGGTGTTCGCGCAGATTCTCGAGGCCGTCGGCGAGCATCCGGTGGACCTTGTTATCTCCGATATGGCCCCCAACATGAGTGGAGTGAGGGCATCCGATCAGCCGCGCGCGATGTTTCTCTGCGAACTCGCACTGGATCTCGCTACGCGGGTACTGCGCCCCGGTGGTGATTTTTTGATCAAGATATTCCAAGGCGAAGGCTTCGATGCCTATCTGAAGGACGTGCGGCAGAACTTCGACAAGGTGCAGATGCGCAAGCCGCTGTCTTCCCGCGACCGTTCGCGTGAGCAGTATTTGTTGGCGCGAGGTTTCAAGGGTCCGCAGGATGAATAAGGCCGATTGAGAAAAGCCGACCGAGCGATAGTCAGTGTCTGTTTTGCCGGCCTGGCCGTTTCATATAGGGTTACAGACGAGCTGTCAGCTCGTGCGCGTTGTGTAGTAAGTTAGGCTGAGCAAGCATCCGGCCGTCATGCAGATCCCCGTCTGACGGGCCTGCTCCAGAGGGTAGTGAATTTGAACGACATGGCTAAGAACCTCATCCTGTGGCTGATCATCGCCGCTGTTCTGGTGACGGTGATGAACAATTTTTCCAGTCCGAACGAGCCGCAGACGCTCAACTATTCCGACTTCATCGAGCAGGTCAAGGATGGGCGTGTCGAGCGTGTGACCGTCGACGGCTTCGTAATCATCGGCAAACGCAGCGATGGCGAAACCTTCAAAACTGTTCGCCCGGCGATCCAGGACAACGGCCTGATCGGCGACCTGATCAACAATAACGTGATCATCGAAGGCAAGCAGCCGGAGCAGCAGAGCATCTGGACCCAGCTGTTGGTGGCGAGCTTCCCGATTCTGGTGATCATCGCGGTGTTCATGTTCTTCATGCGCCAGATGCAGGGCGGCGCAGGTGGCAAGGGCGGCCCGATGAGCTTCGGCAAGAGCAAGGCGCGCCTGCTGTCTGAAGACCAGGTCAAGACCACCTTTGCCGACGTTGCCGGTTGCGACGAGGCCAAGGAGGAAGTGCATGAGCTGGTAGAGTTCTTGCGTGATCCCGGCAAGTTCCAGCGGCTCGGTGGCCGCATCCCGCGCGGCGTGCTGATGGTCGGTCCTCCCGGTACCGGTAAGACGCTGCTGGCCAAGGCCATTGCTGGCGAGGCGAAAGTACCGTTCTTCACCATTTCCGGTTCGGACTTCGTCGAAATGTTCGTCGGTGTCGGTGCCAGCCGTGTACGCGACATGTTCGAGCAGGCCAAGAAACATGCGCCATGCATCATCTTCATCGACGAGATCGATGCGGTGGGTCGCCACCGTGGTGCCGGCCTCGGCGGTGGTCATGACGAGCGTGAGCAGACTCTCAACCAGTTGCTGGTGGAGATGGATGGTTTCGAGATGAATGACGGCATCATCGTCATCGCCGCCACCAACCGTCCGGACGTGCTCGATCCGGCCCTGCTGCGTCCCGGCCGCTTCGACCGCCAGGTAGTGGTGGGGCTGCCGGATATCCGTGGTCGCGAGCAGATTCTGAAAGTGCACATGCGCAAGGTTCCAATGGGCGACAACGTCGAACCGGCGGTGATTGCCCGTGGCACTCCAGGCTTCTCCGGCGCCGATCTGGCCAACCTGGTCAACGAGGCCTCGCTGTTCGCCGCGCGAGCCAACAAGCGCATCGTTGAAATGAAGGAATTCGAGCTGGCCAAGGACAAGATCATGATGGGCGCCGAGCGCAAATCGATGGTCATGTCTGAGAAGGAGAAGCTCAACACCGCGTACCACGAGGCAGGACACGCAATCGTCGGTCGTGTGGTGCCCGAGCATGATCCGGTCTACAAGGTGTCGATCATCCCGCGCGGTCGTGCGCTCGGCGTGACGATGTTTCTTCCGGAAGAGGATCGCTACAGCCTGTCCAAGCGAGCGCTGATCAGCCAGATCTGCTCGCTGTTCGGTGGGCGCATCGCCGAGGAAATGACGCTCGGCTTCGAGGGCGTGACCACTGGTGCGTCCAACGACATCATGCGGGCTACGCAACTCGCGCGGAACATGGTTACCAAATGGGGGCTTTCTGAAAAGCTCGGGCCGCTGATGTATGCCGAGGAAGAGGGCGAGGTGTTCCTCGGTCGCAGTGCCGGAAGCCAGCACACTAACGTGTCGGGCGAGACGGCCAAACTGATCGATCAGGAGGTGCGCAGCATCATCGATCACTGCTATGGCACTGCCAAGCAGATCCTGGCGGATAATCGCGATCGGCTGGACATGATGGCCGAGGCGCTGATGAAATACGAAACCATCGATGCTGAGCAGATCGACGACATCATGGCCGGACGGCCACCGCGCGAACCGCGTGATTGGCAGGGTGGTTCCGGGGCATCGGGTAAATCGACCCAGCCCGAGAGCGGGCGGCCAGAAACGCCGATCGGAGGTCCGGCCGGCGAACACTAAGCCTCAAGGCGTTCAAATGAGCGAAACGTTGTCTGCAGCCCGGCTATCTTGTGGTAGCCGGGTTCTTGATTTAGCCCGTCCGCAAGTGATGGGTATTCTGAATGTCACCCCTGATTCTTTTTCCGACGGCGGGCGCTACGCGCTGAAAGATGCGGCGCTGAAACATGCCGAGTCGATGGTGCGTGCTGGCGCAACGCTTCTAGATGTCGGTGGTGAGTCGACGCGCCCCGGGGCGCGTGCGGTTTCGCCGACAGAAGAGCTCGAGCGCGTGGCACCGGTGGTGGAAACCATTGCGCGCGAGCTGGACGTGGTGATTTCTGTCGACACTTCGACTCCTGCGGTGATCCGCGAGGTTGCGCGGCTGGGTGCTGGTCTGATCAATGACGTGCGCTCGCTGCGTCGCGACGGCGCTTTGGATGCGGCGCTCGATAGCGGCTTGCCAGTTTGTCTGATGCACATGCGCGGCGAGCCTGGCGATATGCAGGACGACCCGCAGTACACTGACGTAACCACCGAGGTGTGTGATTTCCTCGCGCAGCGCATGGCCGAGTGCGTGGCTGCCGGCATCAAGGCTGAGCGTGTCGTGCTGGATCCAGGATTCGGCTTTGCCAAGGCGCTCGAACACAATCTCAGTCTGTTCAGACACCTTGAGCGGCTGCATGCGCTTGGGCGGCCGCTGCTGGTCGGTGTGTCGCGCAAAACCATGATTGGTAAGGTTCTCGGACGCGAGGTGGACGCGCGTCTCTACGGCAGTCTCGCGCTGGCAGCGCTTGCAGTGGCCAAGGGTGCGCAGATTATTCGCGTGCACGACGTGGCCGAGACGGTTGATGTGGTTCGAATGATAGCTGCAGTTCAGTCTGCAGAATAAAGGGACGGTTTTCATGGGTAGAAAGTACTTCGGCACGGATGGGATTCGTGGGCACGTCGGACAGTTTCCGATCACGCCGGATTTCATGCTCAAGCTGGGTTGGGCGGCAGGCATGGCTTTTCGCAAGCAGGGCAAGTGCCGCATCCTGATCGGCAAGGACACCCGTATTTCCGGTTATATGTTCGAGTCTGCATTGCAGGCCGGGCTGTCTGCGGCGGGGGCCGATGTGTTGTTGCTGGGGCCGATGCCAACGCCGGCAGTGGCTTACCTGACGCGCACCTTCCACGCTGAAGCCGGTATCGTCATTAGCGCCTCACACAATCCGCATCACGACAATGGTATCAAGTTCTTCTCCGGTCGCGGCACCAAACTGCCGGACGAGGTCGAGCTGATGATCGAGGAATTGCTGGATGCGCCGATGACGGTCGTCGAATCGGCTCAGCTGGGCAAGGCGTCGCGGATTAACGATGCGGCCGGGCGCTACATTGAGTTCTGCAAGAGCAGCGTGCCGACCAGTACCGATTTCAGTGGTCTCAAGTTGGTTATCGATTGTGCGCATGGCGCCACCTATAAGGTGGCGCCGAGCGTATTCCGCGAACTCGGTGCTCAGGTGGTGGTGATCGGTGCGCAGCCTGACGGGCTGAATATCAACGCGGATGTCGGTTCGACCCATGTAGGCCAGTTGCAGAAGGCGGTGGTCGAGAACGGTGCCGATATGGGTATCGCCTTCGATGGCGACGGCGATCGCGTGATGATGGTCGATCACACTGGGGCAGTCGTGGATGGCGATGAGCTTCTATACATCATTGCTACCGATCTGCAGGAGCGCGAGCGCCTGAGCGGTGGCGTGGTGGGTACCTTGATGAGCAATCTCGGTCTGGAGCTGGCATTGAAGGCGCGCGAGATTCCATTCGTGCGTGCGAAGGTCGGTGACCGCTACGTCATCGCCGAGATGCTGGAGCGCAGTTGGCCGCTAGGGGGAGAGAATTCCGGGCATATCGTTTGCGCTCAGCATACGACCACCGGGGACGCCATCATCGCGGCATTGCAAGTCGTGCTGGCTCTGCGCCGGCGAGGTCAATCCCTCGCGCAGGAGCGCCTCGCCTGGCATAAATGTCCGCAAGTGCTGATAAACGTGCGCTACGCAGGCGGAACCGATCCGCTTTCGCATCCTGATGTGCAGGCAGCCTGCGACGATGTTACCGAACGCATGGCTGGGCGCGGGCGAGTATTGCTGCGCAAGTCCGGCACAGAACCGTTGGTGCGGGTCATGGTGGAGGGTGATGATGAGAAGCAGGTGCGCGCGCATGCCGAGGAGTTGGCAAAAGTAGTAGCAAAAGTTTGTGCGTGATCTGCTTGCCAGGGTGGGGGCGGTTGAGTAACATCTGCGCCCACTTTGACCGACGAGGTAAAGCATGCGCCGCAAGATGGTAGCTGGTAACTGGAAAATGAACGGTACCCGCACTAGCGTCGCAGAGCTGATTGGCTCTCTCCGGGTTGAAGAGCTTCCAAGTGATGTGGATGTAGTGGTTTTGCCTTCATCCATTCATCTTGCGCAGGTCTTGAGCGATCTCCAAGGTGGGACAATCGCGGTGGGGGCACAGGATTGTTCGACGGAGCCTGGCTTTGGGGCCTTTACAGGCGAAGAGTCAGCCACCCAGTTGCGTGATTTGGGGTGTGCGTGGGTTCTGGTTGGGCATTCCGAACGACGATCGCTGTTTGCCGAAAGTGATCAGGTTGTATGTCGAAAGTTTTCTTCGGCGCAGGTGAATGGACTGAAACCCATCCTCTGCGTTGGTGAGACGCTAGAAGAGCGTCAGCTGGGAAAGACACTTGATGCGGTGTCGCAGCAGTTAAATAGTGTGCTCGACGTGGTCGGTGTAGATGCGTTTGAGTCGGCTGTGGTTGCGTATGAGCCGGTCTGGGCGATAGGTTCCGGGCTGACTGCAACGCCGGGGCAGGCGCAAGAGGTTCATGCAGCTATCCGGGCTGTGGTGGCGCAGCGGAATCCGCGCATTGCGGGCGGTTTGCGGATTCTTTATGGTGGAAGCGTCAAATCGGAAAATGCCGTTGAGTTGTTTGCTCAGGCTGATGTAGATGGCGGACTGATCGGCGGAGCCTCTTTGAAAGCGAACGAATTTGGCGCGATCTGTCGTGCTGCGGGGAAGTGATCAGATGTTGCAGACTGTTGTGATCGTGGTGCATCTGCTGGTCGCCCTGGGTGTGGTTGTGTTGGTATTGCTGCAGCAGGGCAAGGGTGCGGATGCGGGGGCTTCATTCGGTTCGGGTGCTTCGGCTACCGTATTCGGAAGTCAAGGTAGTACTACCTTTCTGAGTCGGTTTACTGCTATACTCGCCGGCGTTTTTTTTGTGACAAGCCTGGGCTTGGCCTTTTTCGCCAAGGAGCAGGCTGACAGTATCTCGCAGGCGGGTCTGCCTGATCCGGCGGTGCTTGAGGTTCCGGCAAGCAAGCCTGCAGTGAATGATGTTCCGGTTCTGGAAGAGCGTAACCCTACGGGTGATGCACCTCCGGTGCAGGAGAAGCAGTAAAGGTTTTTGCCGAGGTGGTGGAATTGGTAGACACGCTACCTTGAGGTGGTAGTGGCCATAGGCTGTAGGGGTTCGAGTCCCCTCCTCGGTACCAAACAAGCAGGCCCGCCTAGTGCGGGCCTTCTTGTTATCAGGGTTTCGGTTGACCGATTGTCAAGATGGTCGTACAATTCGTGCCCAGTTTGTCGCGGGGTGGAGCAGTCTGGTAGCTCGTCGGGCTCATAACCCGAAGGTCGTTGGTTCAAATCCAGCCCCCGCAACCAGTGAAGTGAAGAGCCCCTGTATAGGGGCTTTTTATTGGCTTCAGGCCAGGTCGCCGGCACTTCAGGCGATCACAGGGATGGGCGTTTCGCCCATTTTTCGTTTGTACAGCATGCGCGAGGGACTTCGATGTCGAGCAAGCTAGAACAGTTGCAGGCCTTGTTGGCCCCGGTGGTAGAGGCGCTCGGGTATCAATGTTGGGGTATCGAGTTTCTCTCTCAGGGAAGACATTCGCTGCTTCGAGTCTATATCGATCACGCCAACGGTATTCTGATCGACGATTGTGAGAAGGTCAGCCGTCAGCTCAGTGGCGTGCTTGATGTCGAAGACCCCATCAGTGTCGATTACACCCTTGAGGTGTCCTCTCCCGGTATGGATCGGCCATTGTTCAGGTTGGAGCAATACGCCGCCCATGTGGGCGAGCAGGTAAAAATCAAACTGCGTTCCCCCTTCGAGGGGCGGCGCAATTTCCAAGGGCTTCTCCGCGGGGTGGAGGAGCAGGATGTGGTGATACTCGTTGATGATCATGAGTATCTATTGCCTGTCGATCTGATCGACAAGGCCAACATAGTCCCCCGTTTTGACTGAATGCGGAACCCGCGGACCCCAATGGATTGCGAAAGGCGAGGCGTACGATGAGCAAAGAAGTACTGCTGGTTGTGGAGTCGGTGTCCAACGAAAAGGGCGTGCCGGCTGGTGTCATTTTTGAAGCGTTGGAGCTGGCTCTGGCCACTGCAACCAAAAAGCGTTACGAAGACGAAGTCGACCTGCGTGTGGAGATCAACCGCCAAAACGGCAGCTATGAAACCTTCCGCCGCTGGACGGTGGTCGATGACGAGCATTTTGAGGATCCGGCTTACCAACTGGCGCTCGATCAGGCGCAAGAGCGCAAGGCGGATGCAAAACTTGGCGATGTCTTCGAGGAAAAGATCGAGTCCATCGAGTTTGGCCGTATCGCTGCGCAGACCGCCAAGCAGGTCATCGTGCAGAAGGTGCGTGAAGCCGAGCGTGCCCAGGTGGTCGAGGCCTATCGTGACCGCCTCGGCGAGATCATTTCCGGAACGGTAAAAAAAGTTACCCGCGACAGCGTGATCGTCGATCTGGGCAACAATGCCGAGGCTCTGCTGGCGCGCGAGGACATTATTGCCCGCGAGACCTTCCGCGTCGGTGCCCGCGTGCGTGCGCTGCTGAAGGAGATCCGCACGGAGAACCGCGGTCCGCAGCTGATCCTGTCGCGTACTGCGCCGCAGATGCTGATCGAGTTGTTCCGCATCGAAGTGCCGGAAATTGCCGAGGGTCTCATCGAGGTGATGGGAGCTTCGCGTGATCCGGGTTCGCGCGCCAAGATTGCGGTTCGCTCCAAGGACAAGCGCATTGATCCCCAAGGCGCCTGCATCGGCATGCGCGGCTCGCGCGTGCAAGCAGTTTCCGGCGAGATTGGCGGCGAGCCGTGGATATCGTCCTGTGGGACGACAACCCGGCTCAGTTCGTGATCAACGCGATGGCACCGGCGGAAGTGGCAGCGATCATCGTCGATGAGGATGCGCACGCGATGGATATCGCGGTCGCCGAGGACAACCTGGCGCAGGCAATCGGTCGCGGTGGGCAAAACGTCCGTCTGGCCAGCCAGCTGACTGGCTGGACGCTGAACGTGATGACCGAGGCGGATATCCAGGCCAAGCAACAGGAAGAGACCGGCGACATCCTGCGCAGCTTCATCGAAGAGCTGGACGTCGACGAGGAGCTGGCCCAGGTGCTGGTCGAAGAAGGCTTCACCTCCCTGGAGGAAGTCGCCTACGTCCCGATGGAGGAGATGCTCGGCATCGAAGGGTTTGATGAGGACATCGTCAACGAACTGCGTACACGTGCCAAGGATCGCCTGCTGACCAAGGCTATCGCCACCGAAGAGAAACTGGCGGACGCGCAACCGGCCGAGGATCTCCTCGCGCTGGATGGCATGGACAAAGAACTGGCGGTCGAGTTGGCTGTGCGGGGTGTGATTACCCGCGAAGACCTGGCCGAGCAGTCGATCGACGACTTGCTCGACATAGACGGCATCGATGAAGAGCGTGCCGGCAAGCTGATCATGGCCGCCCGAGCCCATTGGTTCGAGTAAGTAATTAGCGGCCTGAGGAGAGAGATGCATGACGCAAGTCACGGTGAAAGAACTGGCCCAAGTGGTCGACACACCGGTCGAGCGACTGCTGCAGCAGATGCGTGAGGCAGGACTGCCGCACACCAGCGCCGAGCAAGTGGTGACCGATAACGAAAAGCAGGCCCTGCTGGCTCATTTGAAAAGCAGTCACGGCGCCAAGATGGACGAGCCGCGCAAGATCACCTTGCAGCGCAAGACCACCACCAAGCTGAAGGTCGGCGGCAGCAAGACCATCAGCGTCGAGGTGCGCAAGAAGAAAACCTTCGTCAAGCGCGGCCCGGATGAGATTGAGGCCGAGAAGCAACGCGAACTGGAAGAGCAGCGCGCGGCCGAAGAAGCGGCTCGCTTGAAGGCAGAAGAAGAGGCGCGCGCGCGTGCGGAGGAAGAAGCCCGTCGCCAGAAGCAGCAAGAGCAGACTCCGGTTGCTGCAGCTCAGCCCAGTGCCGCTGAAGTTGTCGTCGAGCCGGCAGCTGTCGAAGCCGCAGTCGCGGCCGCTCCGAGCGATGAGCGCAAGAAAGAAGAAGCTCGCCGTGCCGAGAAGCCGCGCAGCGACGACGACGATCGTCGTGATCGCAAGCATGCGCAACATCGCCCGTCGCTCAAGACCAAGGCGCCGCTGACACGTACCGTGCGCAGTGGCGAGGATGACGCCGACGGCTTCCGTCGTGGCGGTCGCGGCAAGTCCAAACTCAAGAAGCGTAATGCGCATGGCTTCCAGAGCCCGACCGGACCGGTCGTACGTGAAGTTTCGATCGGCGAAACCATCACCGTGGCCGAGCTGGCCCAGCAGATGTCGGTCAAGGCTGCCGAAGTCATCAAGTTCATGTTCAAGATGGGCTCGCCGGTCACCATCAATCAGGTGCTCGACCGGGAAACCGCGCAGCTTGTGGCCGAGGAGCTCGGCCACAAGGTCAAGCTGGTCAGCGACAACGCGCTGGAAGAACAGCTGGCCGAACTGCTGAAGTTCGAAGGCGAGGAGATGACCCGCGCGCCGGTGGTGACCGTGATGGGCCACGTCGACCACGGCAAGACCTCCCTGCTCGATTACATCCGTCGTGCCAAGGTTGCCGTTGGCGAAGCGGGCGGCATTACTCAGCACATCGGCGCCTACCACGTCGAAACCGAGCGTGGCATGGTCACGTTCCTCGATACCCCCGGTCACGCGGCGTTCACCGCGATGCGTGCCCGCGGTGCGAAAGCGACCGACATCGTCATCCTGGTGGTTGCGGCGGACGACGGCGTCATGCCGCAAACCCAGGAAGCCGTGCAGCACGCGAAGGCGGCAGGTGTGCCGATCGTGGTCGCGGTGAACAAGATCGACAAGCCGGAAGCCAATCCGGACAACATCAAGAACGGCCTGGCTGCGCTCGATGTTATCCCCGAGGAGTGGGGTGGCGACACGCCGTTCATTCCTGTTTCCGCGAAGATGGGTACCGGCGTCGACGAACTGCTGGAAGCCGTTCTGCTGCAGGCCGAGATCCTCGAACTCAAGGCCACGCCTTCGGCGCCTGGTCGCGGTGTTGTGGTCGAGTCGCGCCTGGACAAGGGCCGCGGCCCGGTGGCTACCGTGCTGGTTCAGGACGGCACGCTGCGCCAAGGCGACATGGTCCTGTGCGGTGTGAACTTCGGTCGCGTGCGCGCCATGCTCGACGAGAATGGCAAGCCGGTGAAGGAAGCCGGTCCGTCCATTCCGGTGGAAATCCTCGGCCTGGATGGTACGCCCGAAGCCGGTGATGACCTTACCGTGGTCGCCGACGAGAAGAAGGCACGCGAAGTCGCCTTGTTCCGTCAGGGCAAGTTCCGCGAAGTGAAACTGGCACGTGCCCACGCTGGCAAGCTGGAGAACATCTTCGAGACGATGGGGCAGGACGAGAAGAAGACGCTCAACATCGTGCTCAAGGCCGACGTGCGCGGCTCGCTCGAAGCGCTGCAGGGTTCGCTCAACGGTCTGGGCAACGACGAGGTGCAGGTGCGCGTGGTCGGTGGCGGTGTCGGTGGTATCACTGAATCCGATGCCAACCTGGCGCTGGCATCCAGTGCGGTGATCTTCGGCTTCAACGTGCGTGCCGACGCTGGCGCGCGCAAGATCGTCGAGGCCGAAGGCCTGGATATGCGCTACTACAACGTCATTTACGACATCATCGAGGACGTCAAAAAGGCGCTCACCGGTATGCTCGGCAGCGATGTGCGCGAGAATATTCTGGGTATAGCCGAGGTGCGCGACGTGTTCCGTTCGCCGAAGTTTGGCGCGGTTGCCGGCTGCATGGTTACCGAGGGTATGGTGCACCGCAACCGTCCGATTCGCGTTCTGCGCGACGATGTGGTGATCTTCGAAGGCGAGCTGGAGTCCTTGCGTCGCTTCAAGGATGACGTCTCGGAAGTCCGTGCCGGCATGGAATGCGGTATCGGCGTGAAGAGCTATAACGACGTCAAGGTCGGCGACAAAATCGAAGTGTTCGAGAAGGTCCAAGTGGCCCGTTCACTGTAATCCGAGTTGCAAACTTCCAGCGGCAAGCGTCGAGTGTGATCACTTGGCGCTTGCCGTTTGGCTTTGCGGTATCACGAATTTTTCAAGCCTGCAGCGTGCAGCCAGAGGCAGTTTTTATGGCCAAAGAATTCAGCCGTACCCAGCGTATCGGCGATCAGATGCAGCGCGAGCTGGCCCAGTTGATCCAGCGCGAGATTAAGGATCCGCGTCTGGGACTGGTCACCATCACCGGCGTTGACGTCAGCCGGGATCTGTCCCACGCGAAGATCTTCATCACCATCATGGGGCAGGACGACAACGAGGAGGCGGTAAGGGGCAACCTGCGCATTCTCAATGAGGCCGCCGGCTTCCTGCGCATGCAGCTGGGCAAGAGCATGAAGCTGCGCAGCGTGCCGCAGCTGCATTTCAACTATGACGCGAGCATTCGCCGTGGCGTCGAGCTGAGTTCGCTGATCGAGCGCGCGGTCGCCGAAGATCGCAAGCACAGCGACGGAAGCGGAGAGTAAGCGTGGTCCAGGTCAAGCGTGTTCGACGCGATGTGAACGGCATCATCCTGCTCGACAAGCCTCGCGGATTCACCTCCAATGCGGCGCTGCAGAAGGTGCGCTGGCTGCTCAATGCAGAGAAGGCCGGGCATACCGGCAGCCTCGATCCGCTGGCGACCGGCGTATTGCCGCTGTGCTTCGGCGAGGCAACCAAGTTCTCGCAGTATCTGCTCGATGCCGACAAGGCCTACGAGACGGTCATGCAGCTGGGCGTGACCACCACGACGGCCGATGCCGAGGGTGAAATCCTCGAGCGTAATCCGGTGTCGGTTTCGCCTGAACAGTTCGAAGCGCTGCTGCCGCGCTTTCGCGGTGATATTCAGCAGGTGCCGCCGATGTATTCGGCGCTCAAGCGCGATGGTCAGCCGTTGTACAAGCTCGCCCGCGCCGGCGAGGTGGTGGAGCGCGAGCCGCGTTCTGTTAATATTGCGCGCTTGGAGCTGCTCGCGCTCGAGGGCGACAAGGCGCGCTTGTCTGTGGCGTGTAGCAAGGGTACCTATATCCGCACGCTGGTTGAGGATCTCGGCCAGCTGCTGGGCTGCGGGGCGCATGTCGCCGAGCTGCGCCGGACTCAGGCCGGGCCGTTCAGCCTGGCGCAGACCGTGACGCTCGAGGCTCTGGAGCAGGCGCATGCAGAAGGCGGTGCCGAGGCGCTGGACCGGTTCCTGCAACCGGTGGACAGCGGACTGGAACATTGGCCGCTGTTGCAGCTGTCCGAGCACAGCGCTTATTACTGGCTGCACGGGCAGCCGGTGCGGGCGCCGGAGGCGCCGAAATACGGCATGGTCCGCGTACAGGATCACGTCGGACGCTTCATCGGTATCGGTGAGGTGAGCGAAGACGGGCGCATCGCGCCGCGTCGACTGATTCGGTCGGAATGACCGGTGCGCAGCGCGTTCGCGCGTTGCGTCAGAGGGTGGCTGTCAACAGGCGCGGTCATTCCTCTCTATTAAACACGGGACCCGTTCCCGGCCTGTTCACTCTAGGAGCCCATCATGGCACTGAGCGTTGAAGAAAAAGCCCAGATCGTTAACGAGTACAAGCAAGCTGAAGGCGATACCGGTTCTCCGGAAGTGCAGGTTGCCCTGCTGACCGCCAACATCAACAAGCTGCAGGACCACTTCAAGGCCAACGGCAAGGACCACCACTCCCGTCGTGGCCTGATCCGTATGGTTAACCAGCGCCGCAAGCTGCTGGACTACCTGAAGGGTAAGGACACCACTCGTTACAGTGCCCTCATCGGCCGTCTGGGTCTGCGTCGCTAAGACGCGCCCGAGCTGTACGCTGGAAATCGGAAGCTGGAAGCAGGACATCGCTCTTGCTTCCAGCTTTCGGCTTTAAGCGACAGGCTTTTCTGCAGGAAGCCCCGGGTCCGACTCCCGAGTTTCCCGTCAATTTCCCCAAGGCAACAAAGAGAAGGAAAAACCGTGAATCCGGTAATCAAGAAGTTTCAATTCGGTCAGTCGACCGTAACCCTGGAGACGGGCCGTATCGCTCGCCAAGCCTCCGGCGCCGTGCTGGTCACCGTCGATGACGATGTCACCGTGCTGGTCACCGTGGTCGGTGCCAAGACCGCCGACCCGAGCAAAGGGTTCTTCCCGCTCTCCGTGCACTACCAGGAGAAGACTTATGCGGCCGGCAAGATCCCGGGCGGCTTCTTCAAGCGTGAGGCGCGTCCTTCCGAGAAGGAAACCCTGACCTCGCGTCTGATCGATCGTCCGATCCGTCCGCTGTTCCCGGAAGGCTTCCAGAACGAAGTGCAGGTCATCTGTACCGTCGTTTCCACCAGCAAGAAAACTGATCCGGACATCGCTGCGATGATCGGTACTTCGGCTGCCCTGGCGGTATCCGGCATTCCGTTCGACGGCCCCATTGGTGCCGCGCGCGTGGCCTTCCACCCGGAAACCGGCTACCTGCTGAACCCGAACTACGAACAGCTCAAGGCTTCCAGCCTGGACATGGTCGTGGCCGGCACCAAGGACGCCGTGCTGATGGTCGAATCGGAAGCTCGCGAGCTGACGGAAGACCAGATGCTGGGCGCCGTGCTGTTTGCTCACGAAGAATTCCAGGCCGTGGTCAAGGCTGTCGAAGAGCTCGCCGCCGAAGCTGGCAAGCCGCGCTGGAACTGGACTGCTCCGCAAGCCAATACCGCGCTGCTCGACGCCATCCGCAGCGAGTTCGGCGAAGCCATCTCCCAGGCCTATACCATCACCATCAAGCAGGACCGCTACGCGCGCCTGGGCGAGTTGAAGGACCAGGTCGTCGCCAAGTTCTCCGGCGAAGAAGGCCAGCCGTCCGCTGGCGAAGTGAAGGACGCCTTCGGTGAAATCGAATACCGCACCGTTCGCGAGAACATCGTCAACGGCAAGCCGCGTATCGATGGCCGTGACACCCGCACTGTGCGTGGCCTGAACATCGAAGTCGGCGTGCTGGACAAGACCCACGGTTCGGCACTGTTCACCCGTGGCGAAACCCAGGCGCTGGTCGTTGCTACCCTCGGCACTGCCCGTGACGCGCAGCTGCTCGACACCCTCGAAGGCGAGAAGAAAGACCCCTTCATGCTGCACTACAACTTCCCGCCGTACTCGGTCGGTGAGTGTGGTCGCATGGGCGCTACCGGTCGCCGCGAAATCGGTCACGGTCGCCTGGCCCGTCGTGGCGTTGCCGCCATGCTGCCGAGCGCCGACGAATTCCCATACACCATCCGCGTGGTTTCCGAAATTACCGAGTCCAACGGCTCCAGCTCCATGGCGTCGGTTTGCGGTGCCTCGCTGGCACTGATGGACGCCGGCGTGCCGATGAAGGCGCCGGTAGCCGGTATTGCGATGGGTCTGGTCAAGGAAGGCGACAAGTTCGCCGTGCTGACCGACATCCTCGGTGACGAGGACCATCTGGGCGACATGGACTTCAAGGTTGCCGGTACCGCCAAGGGCGTCACCGCGCTGCAGATGGACATCAAGATCCAGGGCATCACCGAAGAGATCATGGAGATCGCCCTGGGCCAGGCGCTGGAAGCGCGCCTGAACATTCTCGGTCAGATGAATCAGGTCATTGCCCAGTCGCGCAGCGAGCTGTCGGCCAACGCACCGACCATGCTGGCGATGAAGATCGACCAGGACAAAATTCGCGACGTGATCGGCAAGGGCGGCGCCACCATTCGCGCCATCTGCGAAGAAACCAAGGCTTCGATCGACATCGAGGACGACGGCTCGATCAAGATCTTCGGCGAAACCAAGGAAGCGGCCGAGGCGGCCAAACAGCGCGTGCTGGGCATCACTGCCGAAGCCGAAATCGGCAAGATCTACGTCGGCAAGGTCGAGCGTATCGTCGACTTCGGCGCCTTCGTCAACATCCTGCCGGGCAAGGACGGCTTGGTGCACATCTCGCAGATCAGCGATCAGCGCATCGAGAAGGTCACTGACGTGCTCAAGGAAGGTCAGGAAGTGAAGGTGCTGGTACTGGACGTGGACAACCGCGGCCGTATCAAGCTCTCGATCAAGGACGTCGCAGCGGCAGAGGCCTCGGGCGTCTGAGCCTGACATTTCAGCCGAACAAAAAAGGCCCTTCGGGGCCTTTTTTGTTGTCTGGAATCGCCTCCAATCGTCTTACAGCTGATTGCAAGATGCATGCGTGGCACAGGCCAAGCGTGCATAGTGCACGTCTTAGCGGAATACCTGATTTTCGTAATCTATTGAAGTTAAAGGATATTTCCATGTCGCTTCGGTTGGCACGGCGCTTGCGCTGTTATTCCTGACTCCGGGCTGGAAGCAATGTCCGGAAACCACGAGAAACAGGAGTGACATCATGAAAAAGATTCAGACCTCCCTCACTGCCGCCGCGGTTGTTGCTGCCTTCAGTCTGCCGCTGGCGGGTGTGGCAATGGCCGACAGCACGCCTGCTATCGAGAAAACCGAAGCCGTCATGCTCGCCGCCAATGAGAATGTGGAAGAGGCCAAGGACGCCGCTTCCGATACTTGGATCACCACCAAGGTGAAGTCGACCCTGCTGGCCGAAGACGCCACCCCGGGCATGGATATCGAAGTTGAAACCAAGAACGGCGTAGTGTCGCTGTCCGGTACCGTTGCGACCGAGGCAGAGAAGGAAGCCGCAGTCGCCAAGGCTCGGCAGATCAAGGGCGTGACCGACGTCGCCGCCGACGGTCTGAAGGTCGCCGAATAAGATTCGGCGCCAAGCCTGACGGAACCCCACCTCGTGTGGGGTTTTTTATTCAGTTGGCGCGCTGGCTGTCGATGCTGTGCAGGCGATTTCCCTCGAAGCGCAGGTAGTGGTACATGCCGTGACTCGGGCCGTAGCCCCATTCCTCGACGACTACTTCCTGCAGGTAGCCGTATTCATCGACGACCTCTTTGTAGCCGATCATTGCTCTACTGCTGGGCTCGCCACAGCGCTCGCGAACCTGCGCCGTACTGGCCTCCAGGCTGACCAGACGGCTGTTGCAGCGAAAGGTGGATGAGGCGCTTGCCGGCTCGCTGGCCAGCAGCGCGACGAACAGAGCGAACAGGGAAAAGCGGGGCATGCGGAACTCCTGATTATTTACCGCTCGCGCTGCGACTCGATGCGCACCAGGCGGTTGCCCTCAAACGTGAGGATACTGAACGTGCCGTTGTTCGGCCCGTAGGTCCATTCTTCCAGCACGAATTCCTGTCGGCCGTTGGGGCTCAGGCCGTAGCCGACCAAGTCGCGTTGGGCCGGTGGGCCGCACTTGCGCTCGACCTCGAAGGCCCGGTCGCCCGTACTGACCAGCTGGCTGCCGCAGCGTAGCGTATCGGCGCCCGCAGCGAAGCAGGCGAGTAGCAGCAGGCCGGGCAGAAAAGATTGTCCAGACATGTTCATTCGCTACCCAAATGCAGTGCGGTGGCGACGCGGCCATCGGCCTGCGGTTCGGTGGTGCCGGTGTCGAGCAGGAACACTCGCTCGGCGTTCAGCCCGTGATCGACCAGATAGCCCTTGATTGCTGCTGCGCGATCGCGACTCAGGGTGCGCAGCAGGACGCTGCTTTGTGCCCAGGAGGCGATGACGGCGTCGCGCAGTCGCGCGGCGCGCTCCTCGTCCTCCAGCTCCTTCCACTGCGCTGGCGGTTGCTGCTTCAGCCGGCTGCGGTAGATGCCTTCAAGCAGCACGGCCTTGTTCTCTTCATCCACCTGCAACAGGCTGGGATCGGCCGGCACCTTATCGCCGCGGCGCTGAAGGATGCGGTACTGGGTCTGCTGGTACTCGCGCTGCAGACGTTGCTCGGCCAGCAGCGGCCCATCGCTGGAGCCCGCAGCCATGCCTTCGACCTCCAGGCGCAGCGCCGGACGCTGTTGCAGTGCATCGACCAGGGTATCCAGTGCTTTGCGTGCTTCGTCATCCAGCTCGCTGCTGCCGGCGGCAAAGGCGATCTGGCTGAGATCGACCTGATCGCCGTCCACCAGGCCGGCGATGAACTTGAACGGTGCCTGTGCGGCGCGCAGCACCAGATTGCGCAGGGTCTGCCAGACGATTGGCATGACGCTGAACTGCGGGTCGTTGAGGTTGCCGGTGACCGGTAGCTCGATCGAAATCGTGCCTTTGGTGTCCTTCAGCAGCGCTACGGCCAGGCGAATCGGCAGGTCGACGGCGTCCGGGCTGTCGACCTTTTCGCCCAGCTGCAGCTGCTCGACCACCACCTTGTTCTCGGCATTCAACTGACCCTGCTGGATGCGGTAATGCAGGTCCAGGTTGAGCCGGCCTTTGCGTATGCGATAGCCGGCGAACTTGCTGGAGTAGGGCGTCAGGGTGGTCAGTTCCACCTGCTTGAAGCTGGTGGCGATATCCAGGCTCTGCAACGGATCGAAGGGGGTGAGCTGGCCCTTGATGCTGACCGGCGCGTAGCGGTCGACTTTGCCTTTGATATCCACCGCAGCGGGTTTTTGCTGGCGGTTGTCGAGGGTGCCGATTCGGCCGTTGAGACCCTGGATCGCAGTGCCGAAGGGCGGGCGCAGGCTGAGGTCGGCAAAGTTCGCGGAACCATCGGCGATCTCGATTCCTCCGATGTGCAGCGCCAGCGGCGTGCTGGCCGGCTCCGGTTGCGCCGCCTTCGGGCTGCCGGTGGCAGGTTCGGGTTGCTTGATCAGCAGGTCGTTGATGTTGGTGGTCAGGTCCGGATTGATGATGAAGCGCGCGTAGGGTTGCTGCAACTGCACCTTGGCGATGCTCAGGCTCCGCGGATGGCGGTAGTCGATCTGTTCCAGATGCAGGCGTTCCCATTTGGCCAGGTCGCGGTTGCCGATGGTGTCGAGCGTGTGCAACTGGGTGATGTCGGCCTGTCCGGTGACCGAGAATGCCAGTGGCTCGGTGCTTTGCAGTTCGGCCTTCAGCTGACTGTCGAGCAGGCCGCTGCGCAGTTCCAGGTGCACGAAGGGGGTGAGGTAGGCCTGGGCGATGCGCAGGTCGATGTCGCGGGTGCTGATGGCGAGCGTGCCGCTGGCCGGGCTGAGCTGCAGCTGGCCTTCGGCCTGCAGCGAGCCCTGGCGGCCGATGCCGCTCTGCAAAGCGAGCTGGAAGGGCGTGGTGCCGAGGCTGTCGAAATCGCGCAGGGTCAGGTCGAGCGGCCCGACTTCCAGCGCGACATCCTGCTCGGGTACGCGGTCGGCAAGGTGGACGCGGTAATCGCGCAGTTCTGCGTTGCGCACCAGCACCTGCCAGGGACGGGGCGCGGCGGGTTCGCTGGCGCCGCCGGCAGCGGGCGCTTCGACGGCGGCTTCCGGCAGTGGCTCCGGTGTGGCGGCGCGCGATGGCGTCGGCCGGGCAAACAGCGTCTGCCAGTCGAGCGTGCCATCAACGTTGCGTGCAGCCCAGGTTTCCAGTTTGCTGCTGCGCAGGTTGCCGATGGTGACGCGCTGTTCGACCAGGTCCAGCGCGGTCTCGTCGATTTCCAGGCTTTCCAGGCGGACCAGCGCCTTACCGTCGGGGGCATCGATGGCCAGAGGCGCAAGCGTGATTTTCGCCTTGTCGAGCAGGAGCTGGGTGCCTTCGCTCAGGTCCAGCCGGTAGGCGGTGCTCACGTCGAGGCGACCGTCCTGCAGCCGCAGCGGGACGATATCGTGGACATAGGGCCAGATGTCCTTGAGCAGCAGGCCATCGGCCTTCAGCTCGCCACTGGAGGTGATCGGCGCCAGACTGAACTGCCCCTGCCAGGCGATGCGTCCGCCGCTCGGGCCGTTGGCCACGAGGCTGGCGTCGGCGCTGCCATCGGAGCGGGTCGCCAGGTTGTGCAGTTCGATGTTCAGCGCATCGTAGCGCAGGTTGATGGCTTCGCTCGGTCGCAGATCGCGGAAGCCGACGTCGCCACCGGCCAGCTGCAGGCGGTCGATGCGCAGGGGAAAGACCTCGCCCGGCTCCTCGGCAGCGGGTTCGGGACTGGGCGGCAGCTCAAACAGACGGGAGAGGTTGAGCGTGCCTTGCGGGTCGAATTCGGCCTGCACCGCGGGTTTGTCCAGCTGGATGTCGGCCAGGTGCAGGGTGCGTGTCCACAGGCTGTCCCAGGAGAGGTTGAGATACAGCCGTTCGAACGCGACCTGGCGCGCGTTGGGCTCGCCGATGCCCAGGTTGAAGGCGGTCAGTTCGAGCGTGAAGGGGTTCAGCTCGAGACGCTCCAGCGTTGCCGGCTTGGTGGCATATCGCGCCAACTGCTGGTTGGCGATGCGCTGGGCGACACCAGGCAGGATGAGGAAGCCGAGCAGGCAGTAACAGACCAGGACGCTCACCACGACCGTGAGCGCGCGCTTCATTCCGTTGGGCATTTCCGAGGATATTCCGTGCGGTTGGATGCCTTGGAGTATGGCATGCCCGCCGGGTTCCTCTTGCGACCCAGCGCAGTTATCGATGCGCGCGCGTGAGGGCCATAGTGTCGGGATGATCTTCGGCGAGGGAAAATCCGATCGCCCGGCGCAGGTGCACCGGACGATCGGCACTCAGCCGCGATGGCGGCCGCGGAAGAAGTCGATCAGACCCTGGGTCGAGGCGTCCTCGGCCGGCGGGCTGTCGTAGCCGGTCAGACGCCCGTAGACGCCCTTGCCCAGCTCCTTGCCCAGCTCCACGCCCCACTGATCAAAGGAGTTGATGCCCCAGATGACGCCCTGCACGAACACCTTGTGCTCGTAGAGTGCGATCAATGCACCGAGGCGCCCGGGGCTGATGCTCTCGAGCACCAGGGTGTTGCTCGGGCGATTGCCGGGGATCACCTTGTGCGGCGCCAGACGCTGCACTTCGCGCTCCGGCAGACCCTTGGCGCGCAGTTCGGCTTCCGCTTCGGCGCGGGTCTTGCCGAGCATCAGCGCCTGGCTCTGCGACAGGCAGTTGGCGTACAGCCATTCCTGATGGTCGGCGACCGGGTTATGGCTGACTACCGGCACGATGAAATCCGCCGGGATCAGCGGCGTGCCCTGATGCAGGAGCTGATGGTAGGCGTGCTGGCCGTTGCAGCCGACGCCGCCCCAGATCACCGGGCCGGTGCTGCAGGAAACCGGCGTGCCGTCCTGGCGCACGCTCTTGCCGTTGGACTCCATGTCCATCTGCTGCAGGTGTTTGACGAAGTTGCGCAGGTAATGGTCGTAGGGCAGGAAGGCGTAGCTCTGCGCGCCCCAGAAGTTGTGGTACCAGATGCCGAGCATGGCCAGCAGCACCGGCATGTTGGTCTCGAACGGCTCGTGGAGGAAATGCTGGTCCATGCTGTAGGCGCCGGAGAGCAGATCCTTGAAGTTGTGCATGCCGATCGCCAGGGCGATGGGCAGGCCGATCGCCGACCACAGCGAGTAGCGGCCGCCGACCCAGTCCCACATCGGGAAGATATTCTTCTCGCGGATGCCGAAATCGATCGCTGCCTGCTTGTTGCTGGTCACCGCGATGAAGTGGCGATAGAGCTTCTCCTCGGTGCCGCCACGGGCCAGATACCAGGTGCGCGCGGCCTGAGCGTTCTTCAGGGTTTCCAGGGTGCCGAACGACTTGCTGGAGACGATGAACAGCGTGGTTTCGGCGTTGAGATTGGCGGTTACCTCGCGGAACTCGCTGCCGTCGATGTTCGCCAGGTAATGGCAGCGCACGCCCGACTGCTGAGTGAACGGCAGCAGCGCCTCGGACACCAGCTGCGGACCGAGGAAGGAGCCGCCGATGCCGATATTGACCACATCGGTGATCGGCTTGTCGTTGTAGCCGCGCCAGAGGTTGTTGTGGATACGGCCGACGATGTCGGTCATCTGTGCCAGCGCGGCATGTACCTCGCGCATCAGGTTGGTGCCGTTGACGATCAGGTCGTCGCCCATCGGTCGGCGCAGCGCCGTATGCAGCGCTGGGCGATTCTCCGAGGCGTTCACCGGCTCACCGTTGAACATCGCGTGGGCGGCCTGCTCGACGCCCGCCTCGCGCGCGAGGTTGACCAGCAGCGCACGGGTTTGCGGGGTGATGAGGTTCTTCGAATAATCGAGGAACAGCCCGCAGCAGGAAACCGAGAGCTCCTCGAAACGCGCCGGATCGGCGGCGAAGGCCTCGCGCATGTTGAAGTGCTGCATGGCCAGGCGGTGTTCTTCCAGAACGTTCCAGGATGGCAGGCGGGTGACATCGAGCGGGTGCTGGTAATAGCTCATGGTTAATGCGGCTTCCTTTGCTTAGACGGGCCATGAAGACATCGCGATTCCGCGCGCACGGATCATGCGCCGGGGCCTGCGTGGCTTCAACAGCCGTTTGATCGGCACACCGGCATTCATCCTGAATGCGGCTGTCACGGTTGGCAGCGGTATGGACCGTGCCGGCGGCGGTCACTCCGGTTCCGCCGAGACTGCTCTGACCAACGAAACGACCGATGTGTTCCACCTGCTCGACGTCCCGTAGGTTGCGGCAAGAAAAAAGCCCGAAGCGGGGGACGCTTCGGGCTGCAGATTGACTACGGTAAGGCTGGTTTCAGGCAACCTGAACCGGAATCGCGTTGCTGGTATGGCTGAGATCGCCATCGGCCCCCATGTACAGCACGTGGGGCTTGAAGTTCGCCAGCTCGGCCTCGCTATAGTGCGCGTAGGTGCAGATGATCAGGCGATGGCCGACGCCGGCCTTGTGTGCCGCGGCGCCGTTGACGGAGATGATCTTCGAGCCTTCCTCGCCACGGATGGCGTAGGTGGTGAAGCGCTCGCCGTTGTCGACATTGTAGATCTGGATCTGTTCGTACTCGCGGATGCCGGCGAGGTCGAGCCAGTCGCCGTCGATGGCGCAGGAGCCCTCGTAGTCGAGCACTGAGTGAGTCACCACGGCGCGGTGCAGTTTTGCCTTGAGCATGATGGCGTGCATGGCAGGGTCCTCCGGTGCGCAAGCGGCGCAGAGTGTGCCCGAAGCCCTGAGTGTGATCAAGGCCACAGGGCGGGCGGTTAGTGGGTGGCGAGGTCGACCAGCAGATTGTCCAGCAGGCGGGTCTTGCCGAGGAACGCGGCCACCAGGATGACCAGTTCATGTGCGGCCGCATCGGCTGGCTGCAGGTCGGGCGCGTGGCGAATTTCCAGGTAGTCCACGCGCAGCCCGGCGGCCTGCAGTTGTGCCTGGCCCTGAGCGATCAGCGCGGCATAATCGCGCTGTCCGCCGAGCAGGGCCGTCTTCATCTCGCACAGCGTGCGATACAGCGCCGGAGCGATCGCGCGCTCCTCGCTGCTGAGGTAACCGTTGCGCGAAGACAGCGCCAGACCGTCCTCGGCGCGCACGATCGGCTCGGAAATGATCTGCACCGGCATGTTCAGATCGCGCACCATGGTGCGGATCACGGCCAGCTGCTGGAAATCCTTCTGGCCGAATACCGCCAGATCCGGCAGGACCATGTTGAACAGCTTGGTCACCACCGTCGAGACGCCGTCGAAGTGCCCCGGACGGCTGGCGCCACAGAGCCCTTCGGAAACCCCGGGCACGCGCACGAGCGTCTGTTGCGCCTGGCCGTGGGGGTACATTTCCTCCACGCCCGGGGCGAACAACAGGTGGCAGCCGGCATCGAACAGCTTCGTCTGATCGGCCGCCAGCGTGCGCGGGTAGCTGTCCAGGTCTTCGTTGGGACCGAACTGCAGCGGATTGACGAAGATGCTCGCCACCACGAAATCGGCGCGCTGGCCGGCCTTCTTCACCAGGGCGATATGTCCGGCGTGCAGGTTGCCCATGGTCGGTACGAAGCCGATACGCTTGCCCTCGCTGCGGGCGCGGGCTACCGCGGCACGCAGGTCGGCGATGGTCTTGACGATGTTCATGCGGAGAAACCGTGTTCGGCTGCAGGGAATTCGACGGCCTTGACCGCGCGCACGTAGGCGGCGATGGCGGCCGGGATGTCGCCCTGCTCGCGCATGAAGTTCTTCACGAACTTCGGTACGCGGCCGCTCAGCGACAGGCCCAGCATGTCATGCAGGACCAGCACCTGGCCGTCGGTGTCGCTGCCGGCGCCGATTCCAATCACCGGAATGTCGACCGCCTGGGTGATCCGCGCGGCCAGTTCGCTGGGCACGCATTCGAGCAGCAGCATGGCGGCGCCAGCGGCTTGCAGGGCGCGCGCGTCGGCCAGCATCTGCTGCGCCTGGGCTTCTTCGCGACCCTGCACCTTGTAACCGCCGAAAAGGTTGACCGCCTGGGGCGTCAGCCCCATGTGCGCGCACACCGGGATGCCGCGCTCGGCCAGCAGGCGGATGGACTCGGCCAGCCAAGCGCTGCCTTCGAGCTTGATCATGTGCGCGCCGGCCTGCATCAGCAGCGCCGAGTTGTTCAGGGTCTGCTCGGTGGTGGCGTTGGCCATAAATGGCAGGTCGGCGACAATCATCGCGCCACGGTTGCCGCGTTTGACGCTGGCGGTGTGGTAGGCCATGTCGGCGACGGTGACTGGCAGGGTGCTGTCGTGCCCCTGCAGGACCATGCCGAGCGAATCGCCGATAAGCAGCATCTCGACGCCGGCATCGCAGGCAGTCTTGGCGAAAGTGGCGTCGTAGCAGGTGAGCATGACGATCTTCTCGCCCTTCTGCTTGAGCCCTTGCAGCGTGGTCAGGGTTACCTCTGGCATGAATGCCGTCCTCTTCGAGCCTCGGAGGGATCACGGTTGCCGATGCGTTGCGACGAAGCGTCGCGCGCGGCAGAGGGCGCTTATAGTCCGGTCGGCGAGTGGCTAAGTCAATCGCGAGTGTTACCCCGCTGTTACAGCGTTACCTGTCCGGTTACACCGTTTCGTCGAGACGCTCCAGGCCGCGGAACGGACAGGCAGCCAGCAGATCGTCGAGGTTGCGGCCATCGGCCAGGCGCAGATGGGCGGGCGCCAGTTCGGCCAGCGGGTAGAGCACGAAGGCGCGCTCCTGCAGATGATAGTGCGGCACTTGGAGGCGCGGCTCGTGGATCACCCGGTCGCCAAACAGCAGGATATCCAGGTCCAGCGTACGCGGCCCCCAGCGTTCGGCCTTGCGCTCGCGGCCCTGGGCGAATTCGATCATCTGCAGCGCGTCGAGCAGTTCGAGCGGAGCGAGCGTGGTGGCCAGCACTGCGACGGCGTTGACGTAGCGCGGTTGATCGGGCGGTCCCAGCGGATCGCTGACATAGAACGAAGACACGTCGAGCACTTGCGTGTGCGGCAGGTCGGCGAGCGCCTGCAGGGCACCGCGCAGTTGCCGCAGCGGATCGGCCAGGTTGCTACCCAGGCCGATGTAGACGCGTTCCATTTACTCGGCCGGGGCGTCGGCACCGCGACGGCGGCGCCCGCCGCTGCGGCGACGTTTGCGTGGCGCAGCGTCGTCCTTGCCGCTCAGGTTGCGGATCATGCTGCGCCGGTCACTGTCGCTGGCTTCCTGATAGTCGGTCCACCAGTCTCCGAGGCCGCCAGTCTTCTCGCCGGCGCTCTCGCGCAGCAGCAGGAAATCGTAGCCAGCGCGGAAGCGAGGGTTTTCTAGGAGCTGGTCGGCGCGGCGTCCTTGTCGGCGCGGCAGGCGCTCCTGCATGTCCCAGATTTCTCGCATGGGAATGGTGAAACGCTTGGGAATCGCGGTGCGCTGGCACTGTTCCCAGATGATGTCGTGCGCGGCTTCCTGCATCGCCGGGATCGGCGGCATGCCGCGGTCCTGCAGTTCGAGCACGCGCGCCGGCAGTGCGGGCCAGAGCAGGGCGGCGAACAGGAACGCCGGCGTGACCGGTTTACCCTGCTGGATGCGCAGGTCGGTGTTGGCCAGGGCGTTACGGATCAGCGTGCCGGCGTACTCGGGGTTGCGCTCCAGCGCGGCGGCGCTGGCCGGGAACAGCGGGGCGAACAGATCGTATTCGAGCAGCAGTTCGAAAGTGCGCTCGGCCTTGCCGCCGAGAAACAGCTTGAGCGTTTCGTCGAACAGCCGCGCCGAGGGAATTCCGTCGAGCAGGTCGGCCAGTTCGGCGATGGGCTCGGCGCTGTGCCGTTCGATTTCGAAGTCGAGCTTGGCGGCGAAACGCACCGCGCGCAGCATGCGCACCGGATCTTCCTGGTAGCGCTGTTCGGGGTCGCCGATCAGGCGGATCAGGCGATTGCGGATGTCGTGCACACCGTGGGTGTGATCGAGAATGCGCTCGCTGGTCGGGTCGTAGTACAGCGCATTGATGGTGAAGTCGCGACGCTGGGCGTCGTCGTCGAGCGTGCCGTAGACGTTGTCGCGCAGAATGCGTCCGCTTTCGTTGCGCGCGGCCAGGTGGCTGGCCTCCTCCTCATCGTCTTCTTCCGGGTGATTGGCGCGGAAGGTAGCGACTTCGATGATCTCGCGGCCGAAATGCACGTGCACCAGCTTGAAGCGGCGCCCGATAACCCGCGCGTTGCGGAATTCGGCCCGTACCTGTTCGGGGGTGGCACTGGTGGCGACGTCGTAGTCCTTGGGATCGAGATCCAGCAACAGATCGCGCACGCAGCCGCCCACTACATAGGCTTCGTAGCCTGCTTGCTGCAGGCGCTGGACCACATTCACCGCGTTGCGGCTGATGGCGTTGCGCTGCAAGGAGTGCTGCCTGCTGGACAGTATTTCGGGAGTGCGGCGAGCCGGCGGGATTCGGCGCAGGGGAAAGCGAAAAGACTGGAACAGCTTTTTCAGCATGGGCAAGCACTGTGTGGCGAATGGGGGCGGATGGCCGTGGAAAGCCGCGAAAACTGCGCGGATTCTAGCATCGGGAGGCTGGATGTTGAACGAAGGCGAGAGGGGTGTCAAAAAACGGCGGGCATAAAGCACTGAGGGGAGCCTAAGCTCCCCTCATAAAAGATATTGCGTGCTTTGTTGTTATTGGTGCAGGCGTATTGTTTTTGTTGTTCCGCCTGCTCCCTTCGGCCATTGCCTTCGGGAGGTCCCTACGTGGGAACCAATAGCAAACGGATTGCTTTGGTCGCTGAGTTGCCGGTGATCGTTGATCCAACCAGTGCGGGCACTGCTCAATGCAGTTTTTGTTGTTCTCGGCCTGGTTGTCGGGGTTGAGCCCTTCGGCAAATCCTCTCCAAAAGAATCAGTTAGCTGCGCCTCCGCGTTCTTATCGTTGTTTTGCTGGAGTCGTTACGTTTTGTTCTTGTTATGGGACGGCTTGTTATTGTTGTTATGCCAGATATAAAGCAGGTGTCGTGCCAGTTTTAAAAAGCTCATATATTTCAACTGGTTAGGTTTTTTATGTGAAAAGCGAGAGGCGAAAAAAAGGGATCGTCGTTACCGATGATCCCGATTTTGTTACGGCGCATGGGCCGGACGGTAACATCTCAGCCGGTGGTGGTGCTCGACTTGCGCCGCGGGATACCCAGGCGCTGGCGACGCTCCCACAGACATTTGCGGCTGATGCCGAGCTTGCGTGCCAGTTCGGTCTCGGTCATGTGGTCCTGATGTTCGAGCACGAAGTGCTGGAAGTAGTCTTCCAGCGAGAGGTCTTCGGTCGGCTCGTTGCCGCCCGCTGACAGCAGCGAGGTGCAGGGCTCGTCGAATTCGTCGTCCAGGCCATCGAGTTCGATGTCGATGCCCAGCAGCGTGGCGTCGATTTCCGCACTCTCGCTCAGAATGGCTGCGCGCTCGATGGCGTTCTCCAGTTCGCGAACGTTGCCTGGCCAACTGTAATGACGGATGGCCTGCTCGGCATCGCGGGAGAAATGCATGCCGTCGTTGCCCATCCGCTGACACTGACGGGCGAGGAAGGCGCGGGCGATCTCCAGCACATCGTTACCGCGCTCGCGCAGCGGCGGCAGCTTCAGCGCGATGACATGCAGGCGGTAATAAAGGTCTTCGCGAAACTGTCCGGTCTTGGCCAGCGTCTTGAGGTCGCGGTGAGTAGCGGCGATCAGGCGTACGTCGACCTTCTGCGACTGCACGGAGCCGACCCGGCGAATTTCACCCTCCTGCAACACTCGCAGCAGGCGTGCCTGGGCCTCCAGCGGCAGCTCGCCGATCTCGTCGAGAAACAGCGTGCCGCCATCGGCCGCCTCGACCAGTCCGGCGCGACCTGCGCTGGCACCGGTGAAGGCGCCCTTTTCGTGGCCGAATAGCTCGGATTCGATCAGGGTTTCCGGAATCGCCGCGCAGTTCACCGAGATCATCGGCGCCTTGGCGCGGTGCGACAGATTATGCAGCGCGCGGGCGACCAGCTCCTTGCCGGTGCCGGACTCGCCCTGGATCAGGACGTTGGAGTCGGTCGGCGCGACCTTGCGGATTTTGCCGAACAGGTCCTGCATCGGTGGGCAATGGCCGATGATGCCGATGTCGCCCTGAGCGCTGGCAGGCGTGCTGGTGATTGCCGGGGACGGTGCGGCTGCGGTCGCGCTGGCGCGCTCCTGGCGGTCATGCAGGATGCGCGCGACGGTCTGCAACATCTCATCGTGATCGAATGGTTTGGCGATGTAGTCCACCGCGCCCATCTTCATCGAGTCCACCGCCGAGCGCAGGCTGGCGTAGCTGGTCATGATCAGTACCGGCGTGCCTTCGGCCAGCTTGATCAGTTCGGTACCCGGCGCGCCAGGCAGGCGCAGGTCGCTGACGATGAGGTCGAAACCGGGAATGCTGAAGCGCTCCTGCGCCTCCTGTACCGAACCGGCTTCGCTGACCTCGTACTGGTTGCGTTCGAGCAGACGGCGCAGGGCGGAGCGGATGATGGTTTCGTCTTCGACGATCAGAATATGTGACATCAGTACTCTCTCGACGGTCTGGAGGCGATGCGACCGGAAGGCCGCTACTGCGGTTGCCTCCTCAACTTACGGCATGTGGCACTTCGACATGCCGCGGCAGGGTGATGCGAAAACGGGTGCCGCGCTGTGCTATCGGGTCGGCCGGGCTGTCGATATCGATCTGGCCATAATGCTCTTCCACGATCGAATAGACCAGCGCAAGCCCTAGGCCGGTCCCTTCGCCCGGGTCCTTGGTGGTGAAGAATGGCTCGAACAGCCGCCCCTGGATCTCCTTGGAGATGCCGCTGCCCTGATCCTCGACGATCAGATACACCGACTGCTCGGCGACTTCGCTGCTGACGCGGATGATGCCGCCCGGCGGTGAGGCATCGCGGGCGTTGGACAGCAGGTTGATCAGCACCTGGGCGAGGCGCTGCGGATCGCCTTCGGCCAGGTGCTCGGGTTCGCAGAGGTTGAAGAACTGCACCTCGGTGCGGTTCTTGTTCAGCGACAGCAGGGCGATGGCTTCCTGGGTGATCTGCGCCAGGCTCACCGGGTAGGCGCGCTGCTGGCGCTCGCCGGCATGGGCGAAGCTCATCAGCGACTGGACAATGCGCGACACGCGTTTGGTCTGCTCGATGATCTGGTTGCTGGCCTCGGTGATTTCGGCGTCGTGCTCGCGCTCCTCGCGCAGGTTCTGCGCCAGGCAGGCGATGCCGGTGATCGGGTTGCCGATTTCGTGGGCGACCCCGGCGGCGAGGCGGCCGATGCTGGCCAGACGCTCGGAGTGCACCAGGCGGTCTTCCAGCTCCTGGGTTTCGGTCAGGTCTTCGATCAGCAGCACCAGGCCACTGTTGCCCGGCGCCAGCGGCTCGGCGATCGCCGCCTTGTGCAGGTTGAGGCAGCGACGATGGCCGTTGAACGACAGGCGCTGCTTGTGCAGGTGCTCGTCCGGCTGGCGGATGAAGCCTTCCAGCAGGCTCTTCCACGGCTCGGCGATCGACGGCAGGCGCGAGCCGACCACCTGGAGCGCCGGGATGTCGGTGAGTTCTTCCAGCGCCTTGTTCCACATGAGGATTTCCTGATCCTTGGCCAGCGAGCAGACGCCCATCGGCAGCTCCTGCAGCGTTCGCCGGTGGTAGCGGCGCAGCGCATCGAGTTCGGCGGCGAGCCCGGTCAGGCGCGAGTGGTACTCCTCCAGGCGGTTCTCGATGAAGTGGATGTCCTCGGTGACGTAGCCTTCAGCGGCGTTCTTGTAGGGCAGGAAGTTTTCGACGATGTCCTGGGCGATGCTCGGTCCCATCAGGCCCGATAGGTTGGCTTCGAGACGATCGCGCAGGCGCCGCAGGGCGTACGGGCGGTGCTCGTCGAATGGCAGTTGCAGATCGCGCAGCGCCTGTTCGACTTCGCGCTGCGCGGTCTTGGCGCCGAGTGGCTTGGCCAGTTGGGTGGCGAATTCCTGTGGCGAGGCGGCCATCAGCTCGCGCCGCTGCGGCCGGCGCACGTTCTCCACGGCGCAGGCCTCGGCCGCGCTCTGCTCCTCGGTGCTGGTGTCGGTGAACAGCGACACCAGGGTGAAGGCCAGCACGTTGACCGCCAGCGAGGCGATCGCCGCCAGATGCCAGCTGGTGTCGTCGAGCACGTAGACCACGTTGAACAGCGGGATGTAGAAGCCATCCAGATTGCCTACCAGCGGCAGCAGCATGGTCACCACCCAGACGGCGATCCCTGCCAGCAGGCCGGTGATGTAGCCGCGCCGATTCGCCGTCTGCCAGTAGAGCACCGACAGCACGCCGGGGAGGAACTGCAGGGTGGCGACGAAGGCGACGATGCCGAGGTTGGACAGATCCTGTTCCGCGCCCAGCAGCAGGTAGAAGCCGTAGCCGGCAATGATGATGGCGAAGATCAGACTGCGCCGCGTCCATTTCAGCCAGCGGTAGATATTGCCTTCGCTGGGCGGCTGATATAGCGGCAGCACCAGATGGTTGAGTGCCATGCCCGACAGCGCCAGGGTGCTGACGATGATCAGCCCGCTGGAAGCCGACAGCCCGCCGATGAAGGCGATCAACGCGAGAGCATCGTTCTGCGCGGTGAGGCCGAGGCCGAGGGTGAAGTACTCCGGGTTGGTCCGCACGCCGAGCTTGAGGCCGGCCCAGAGGATCAGCGGCACCGCCAGGCTCATCAGCAGCAGGTATAGCGGCAGGCCCCAGCTGGCGCTGACCAGCGCGCGCGGATTGAGGTTCTCGGCGAAGGTCATGTGATACATGTGCGGCATCACGATGGCCGAGGCGAAGAACACCAGCAGCAGCGTGCGCCACGGGCCTTCCTGCAGCGGCGTGTGCAGGGCCTGCAGCGCCGACTGATTCTGCAGCAGCCAGATTTCCAGCTGGTGCGGCCCACCGAAGACCACATAGAGCGCGTACAGCCCGATCGTGCCGAAGGTCAGCAGCTTGACCACCGATTCGAAGGCGATGGCGAACACCAGCCCTTCGTGCTTTTCGCGGGCGGCGATGTGGCGTGCACCGAACAGGATGGTGAACAGCATGATCAGGACGCAGTAGCCGAGCGCGACACGCTCCTGCATCGGCTCCAGCGTGAGAATGCCGATGGCATCGGCCACCGCCTGAATCTGCAGCGCCAGCAGCGGCAGCATGCCGATCAGCATCACCACCGTGGTCAGCGCACCGGCCCAGGTGCTGCGGAAGCGGAAGGCGAACAGGTCGGCCAGCGACGCCAACTGATAGGTGCGGGTGATGCGCAGGATTGGATAGAGCAGCACCGGGGCCAGCAGGAACGCGCCGCACACCCCCAGGTAGGTGGCGAGAAAGCCGTAGCCGTACTGATAGGCCAGCCCGACCGTGCCGTAGAGCGCCCAGGCGCTGGCATAGACGCCTAGCGAAAGGGTGTAGGTAAGCGGATGGCGGATGATCCAGCGCGGGATGATGCCGCGCTCGCTGACCCAGGCGACGCCGAACAGCGCCAGCAGGTAGGCGGCGCTGATCAACACCAGGTGGCTGAGGCTAAAGCTCGTCTGCATCGCGTTGGCTCTGGAGAATGAAAGTCACCACGATGAGGATCAGCCACAGCAGGTAGGGCCGGTACCAGGCGCCGTTGGGGTCGATCCACCAGTCCATGATGGCCGGGGAAAACAGGTAGATCCCCACCACCAGGAGCAGCACCAGTCGGTAGATGTACATGCCGGGTCTCGTGTCGGAAGTGCGTCGATGGTAGAGCAGCGGCAAGCGGCAAGCCACCGGCTGGAGGCAAAACCTGCGGGTTGGTGGCGCCTCGCGTCTAGCGCAGCTGCGCTTCGGCCAGTGCACGGGTGCGCGGGATACGCCCGGCGTCCCAGTGCGCGACCGCCCAGGCGAGAATCTCTGCCGCAGGGGCACCGGCGAGTTCGGCCGCTGGCTGCTGGCCAAGCGCGCGCAGCGCACGCAACAGCAATGGGCTGGCCTCGTCGGGAGGCAGCGGTGGCGAGCGGTAACTCTTGCCCAGCTTGTGGCCGTCCGGCTGGATGATCAGTGGCAGGTGCAGGTAGCGCGGCTGCGGCAGGCCGAGCAGTTCCTGCAGGTACAGCTGGCGCGGCGTGGAGTCGAGCAGATCGGCCCCGCGCACCACGTCGGTGACGCCCTGCCAGGCATCGTCGAGCACCACGGCAAGTTGATAGGCGACCAGACCGTCGCGCCGACGGATGACGAAGTCGCCGACCTCACGACCCAGGTGCTGGCGGTATTCACCCTGTACGCGGTCGCAGAAGTGGTACTCGCGATCCGGTACGCGCAGGCGGATCGCAGCGTCACGCGGGGCGTGGCCGGCATCGCGGCAGAAACCGGGATAGGCACCGGGGTGCGCCTGCAGCTGCTTGCGTGAGCAGGTGCAGGCGTAGGCCAGGTCGGCGTCCAGCAAATGCTCGATGGCCGCCTCGTAGGCTGCCTGGCGCTGGCTCTGGCGCAGCATGGCGCCGTCCCAGACGAAGCCGTAGCGGCGCAGGGTTTCGACGATCGCGGCCTGTGCGCCGGGCATTTCCCGTGGCGGGTCGATGTCTTCCATGCGCAGCAGCCAGCCACCGCCCACGGCGCGGGCGTCGAGATAGGAGGCGAGAGCGGCGAAGAGCGAGCCGAAGTGCAGATAGCCGCTGGGTGTCGGGGCGAAGCGGCCGACGTAGCGATCAGCGGGACGGGGCGAGGTCATGGTGGCGGGCTGGAAATGAAGCGGGGCGCCGTAGCGCCCCGTTCGGGATCAGGAACCGATCTGCTTTTCCTTGATCTCCGCCAGCGTCTTGCAGTCGATGCACAGCGTGGCGGTGGGGCGGGCTTCCAGCCGGCGGATGCCGATCTCGACACCGCAGGAGTCGCACCAGCCGTACTCGTTGTCTTCGATCAGCTGCAGCGTCTCGTCGATCTTCTTGATCAGCTTGCGCTCGCGATCGCGAGCACGCAGTTCCAGGCTGAATTCTTCTTCCTGGCTGGCGCGGTCGGCCGGATCGGGGAAGTTGGCCGCTTCGTCCTGCATGTGATGCACGGTGCGATCGACTTCCTCCATCAACTCCTGCTTCCACTTGTTGAGGATGCCGGTGAAGTGAGCGCGCATCTTGTCGCTCATGTATTCCTCGCCCTTGGTTTCCTTGTAGGGCTCGAAGGCGCGAATCAGTTGCTTGCTCGACGGTGTTGCTTTGGTAATGGGCATGGATGAACGCCTCTCGCTATGTCCATTTGCGCAGGATGATATGTCCCTGCCGGCCCGTGCCGGCCCTGCGGCTGCAAGCGGGCGAACTTACCAGATCGGATCGGGGTGCGCTACTCCCGTACCCGCCGGTGGCTGCAGCGTTCCCGGGACCTTGGGTAGAATCCACGTTTCGTCCTCGACAGGTAGGTCAGATGACCGCTTCTTACAGTGCGCGCAGCCGCGCAATCGAACCCTTTCACGTCATGGCGCTGCTGGAGCGAGCCAATCAGCTGCAGGCTCTGGGCCATGACGTCATTCACCTGGAAATCGGTGAGCCGGACTTCACCACTGCCGCCCCTATCGTCGCCGCCGGTCAGGCGGCGCTGGCTGCCGGACACACGCGCTATACCGCGGCGCGCGGGTTGCCGGTCTTGCGTGAGGCGATAGCCGGTTTTTACGCCAGCCGCTACGGACTGTCTATTGACCCCGAGCGCATCCTGATTACTCCCGGCGGCTCCGGTGCGCTGCTGCTGGCTGCCAGCCTGCTGGTCGATCCCGGCAAGCACTGGCTGCTGGCCGACCCCGGCTATCCGTGCAACCGGCATTTCCTGCGGCTGGTCGAAGGCGCGGCGCAGCTGGTGCCGGTCGGTCCCGAGGTGCGTTACCAGCTGACGCCGGAGCTGGTTGAGCGCTACTGGGACAAGCAGAGCGTCGGCGCGCTGGTCGCCTCGCCGGCCAACCCGACCGGCACGCTGCTGGGCCGCGACGAGCTGGCCGCGCTGTCGGCCGCACTGAGGGCGCATGGCGGACATCTGGTAGTCGACGAGATCTACCATGGCCTGACCTATGGGGTGGATGCCGCCAGCGTGCTGGAGGTCGACGACGAGGCCTTCGTGCTCAACAGCTTCTCCAAGTATTTCGGCATGACCGGCTGGCGTCTCGGCTGGCTGGTGGCGCCACCGGGCGCGGTGGCGGAGCTGGAAAAGCTGGCGCAGAACCTCTACATCAGCGCGCCGAGTATGGCCCAGCATGCCGCGCTGGCCTGTTTCGAGCCGGCGACGCTGGAAATCCTCGAAGCGCGCCGGGCGGAATTCGCCCGCCGGCGCGACTTCCTCCTGCCGGCGCTGCGCGACCTTGGCTTCCGCATTGCCGTGGAACCGCAGGGCGCTTTCTATCTGTATGTCGATATCAGCGCGTTCGGCGGCGATGCCTATGCGTTCTGCCAGCACATGCTGGAGCGCGAGTTCGTCGCGATCACCCCGGGGCTGGATTTCGGTCGTCATCAGGCCGGCCATCATGTGCGCTTCGCCTATACCCAGGACCTGCCCCGGCTGGAACAGGCGGTGGCGCGAATCGCTCGCGGACTGCAGAGCTGGCAGGGCTGATGCGCTTTTCCAGCGAGCTGGAGACGGGCCGGCTGGTACGCCGCTACAAGCGTTTTCTCGCCGATATCGTCACTGATACCGGCGAGGAGCTGTGTATCCACTGCCCCAATACCGGCTCGATGCTCAACTGCATGGGCGAGGGCGCGCGGGTGTGGTTCCAGCGCAGTGGGGATCCCCGTCGCAAGCTGCCCGGCACATGGGAACTGGTGGAGACCCCACAGGGACGGTTGGCCTGCGTGAACACTGCGCGCGCCAACGCGCTGGTGGAGGAGGCGCTGCTGGGCGGGGTGATCAGCGAGCTGGCCGGCTTCAGCGGACTCAGGCGCGAGGTGGCCTACGGCGTGGAGGGCAGTCGCGTGGACTTTCGCCTCGACTACGCCGACGGGCCGGCGTATGTCGAGGTCAAGAGCGTCACCCTGGGGTTCGCCGACAGTGCGGTGGCGGCGTTCCCCGATGCCGTCACCTCACGCGGTACGCGGCATCTGCGCGAACTGACGGCACTGGCGCGCGCCGGTGTGCGTGCGGTGCAGCTGTACTGCGTGAACCTGTCCGATATCGAGGCGGTGCGGCCGGCTCGCGAGATCGATCCGCTGTACGCGGACGCTCTGCGCGCGGCGCAAGACGCCGGGGTGCAGGTGCTGGCCTACGCGGCGCGGCTGTCGCCCGAGGAGTTGCGGCTGGAGCGGCCGCTGCCGGTGTTGCTCGATGCTGGCGCGGTACTGGCATGAACGGCGGTTCGGCGCGCGTTCGTCGGCTGTTGGGCGAAAACTTGTAGCAGGATGCGTCAGCCACGGAACAAAGGTCGATTCGATTGGCCTCAACGTGGCCCGGCACAAGAGCCGGTGAATGCTCTGGTTCGGTGTGTTGAGCCAGGTTGGCGGCGAGCTCGTGCGCGTCCCTTCTTCTCTGATGGCGCGAACATGAGCGTCGCGTGGGCGATGCCCGCCCTTTTGAATTCGGTACGGATGACCTGCTCGTTGCGGCCGTCCCCATGAGGCGAAGAAACAATGCGAATCCTTGTATGCGGTGCTGGCGGTCAGGTTGGCCATGAAGTGGTCGATCGCGCCAGCGGCTTCGGTCTGGTGGCTCTGGGCCGTACGCGTCGCCAGCTGGATATCTCCTGTGCCGACCAGATTGCGCGCGAGATAGGGCTGCAACGGCCGGGGCTGATCATCAATACCGCTGCCTATACCCATGTCGACAACGCCGAGAGCCACGCCGAGCAGGCCTACGCGGTCAACCGGGACGGCTGTGCCAATCTGGCGGCGGCGGCGGCGCAGGCGGGCATCCCGCTGTTGCACCTGTCGACCGACTACGTGTTCGCCGGCGATGCGCACGTGCCTTATCGCGAAGCCGATCGCACCGCCCCCGGCGGTGTGTATGGCGCGAGCAAGCTGGCCGGCGAGCAGGCCATCGCCCAACGTCTGCCGGCGCATCTCATCCTGCGCACCAGCTGGGTCTACGGCGTGCACGGGAACAATTTCGTCAAGACCATGCTGCGTCTGGCGCGCCAGCGTGATGCCCTCGGAGTGGTCAGCGATCAGGTCGGCTGTCCGACACAGGCCGGTCGTATTGCCGATGTGCTGCTGGAGCTGGCCAGCCGTTACGCGCGTCAGGGAACGCTGGCGTGGGGGCTCTATCACTACAGCGGGCAGCCGCGCTGCTCCTGGTACGAATTTGCCGGCGAAATCTTCCGCCAGGCGCACGATCTCGGGCTGCTCGCGCGCGTGCCGCGGCTTTCGCCGATCTCCACGGCGCAATACCCGACGCCGGCACGGCGCCCGGCCTGGTCCGTGCTCGATTGCAGCCGCTTCGAGGCGACGTTCGGCCTGACCGCACACGACTGGCATGCCGACCTCGCCGAGGTGCTGGCCGAGCTGGCGCGGCAGGAGCGGCGCCCGGCAGCTGTCTGACAGAGGGCCGCGCTACCAGCGAGCGGAGTGCTGCGAACATGCCAGACACACGGGTGTCACAAAATTACAGACACCCGATAAGCGGAGGTACGGCATGTTGAAATTCATCGGTGGTACGGCGGGAATCATTTTCATCATCGGCCTGATCGTGGTGATCGGCCTGTTCAAGCTGGTGTTCTGACAGCGTCACGCCATCAGCCTCACTTTTCCGGGCGGCGCTCGTGGGGCGTCGCGATGATGTCCTCCAGACGCAGCCCGGTCAGGCCGTGGATGGTGCGCCACAGGTAGAAGAAGATCGCCATCATCATCACCATGCTAGGGATGGCGATCATCGGATAGCTCAGCAGCGTCATGCGCCCCAGTTCGGCATTGAAGGCCTCGCTCCCGGCCGGGCTGTTGACGATCCATTTGGCCAGCACGTAATTCATGAATGACGAGAAAAAGAAGGTGCCACTGAGCAGGTAGGTCGCCCGCAGCAGTCGTGCCTCGAAATGCGCGGTCTGGCCGTTGCGCTCCAGCTGCTCGTGGATTTTCTCGACATTGAGCACCTTGGGGTTGTAGAGCATCGTGCGGATCAGCGGGTAGGAGGTGCGGGTCGAGGCCAGTACGACGAGGCCGATGATGCCCGGCACCGCCGCTTCCTTGATCGCCAGCCATTGCGTGTCCAGCTGCAGCAGGCCGATGCCTCCGGTAAGCAGCACGCTGACCAAACCGAGCAGTGCGATCCAGTTGAACTTGCGATAGCGCGCCAGCTCCCACAGCCCCCAGCCGAGCGGAAAGGCCAGCGCCAGCAGCAGCGCGCCATCGGCGCCCAGGCGCTGCTCGCCGCTGAGCTTCATCAGGATCAGCGAGGGAATCACGATGCTGATTGCCAGGTCGACCAGCGGGCGCGGCTTGTGTTCGGCGTGGTGGGGGGTATCGGTCATGTCTTCGACGCGTCTTGCTGAAAGGGCCGCATGATCGCCCGAGGCGCGCGGCTTCGCCAGTGAATGTTGCGCCGGCGGCTAGGTGCTGCGGCGGCGGGCCGACCACTGGCCAGCCTCGAATCCCAGCACCACGAGGATCGCCAGCGCAAACGGCAGCAGCAGGTAGAAGCCGCGAAAGACGATCAGCGCGGCGAGTACGTCGGCGGTGGGCAGCTCGGGCAGCGCCGCGAGGAAGGTCACTTCGAGCACACCAAGCCCGCCGGGCGCGTGGGACAACAGGGCCAGCGAGAAGGACGCCAGGAACACGCCCAGAATCGTCAGATAGCCGGGATTGTTGGCCGCCGGCAGAGCGAAATAGATGATGGCCGCCGCGCACAGCAGTTCCATCGGCCCGGCCATCAGCTGCCGCGCCACTACCTTCAGCCGCGGGTATTCGATGTGCCATTTGCCCAGTCGCCACGGCGGCAGCTGGCGCCAAGAGCCGAACACGTAGAGGCCCACCAGGGCCAGCAGCAGGGCGCCGAGTCCGCGCGCGACCCACGGCGAAACCTCGACGATGCGGTCCAGCACGCCCGGCCGCACGAGCAGCACGCTGCCGCAGGCCAGCAGGGTGCCGAGCGCGAAGGTCAGCGAGCAGAAGACGATGAGAATACCGATCTCCTGTGGCGTCAGGCCCTTGCTGCGATACGCGCGGTAGCGCACCACCGCGCCGGAAAATACCGAGGCGCCGATGTTGTGAGCCAGCGCGTAGGTGGTGAAGGAACAGAGGGTGATGAACCACCAGGAAATGCGTTTGCCCAGATGCGCCATCGCGATGCGGTCGTACCAGGCCAGCGCCACATATGCGCCCAGGGTTGCGGCGCCGGCCAGCAGCCAGTGCATCTTGCCGATGGCCAGCAGGCTGTTGCCGAGCTCGTCCAAGGAAATGGTGCGGACTTCGTGATACAGCAGGTAGCCCGATAGCAGTACCGCCACGAGCCCGAACAGGGTCCAGGCGGCATCGCTTTTTTTCATCATCGCTCGGCTCCTTACTTCGCCGGTGCGGTCAGGACGGGTCGAGCCCAGGTGGTGAGTACCCCCGGCGGGGGGCGCAGAGCATTACATGTCTTCGCCGACTTTCACCAGTACTGCTTAATCGGCAGCGGGCAGACGCTTTTGTTCAGTGCCTCGTCCCGGATCGATGACGTACGGGCGCCGACAGGGGGTACAGCGATGAGCGAATGCTCCGGGCGGCGAGATTACTCGGCCAGCGAGCCCGCCGCCTTGATATGTATCCAGTGTTCGATCAACTCGCGCAGTTGCGACAGCTCCACCGGCTTGGCCATGTGTCCGTCCATGCCGGCCTCGCGGGCGCGCTCGCGGTGCTCGCTGAGGATATGCGCGGTGAGCGCGACCACTGGCGTGCGCGGGCGGTCGTGAGCAGCTTCCCACAGGCGCAACTGACGAGTGGCTTCGAAGCCGTCGAGCACCGGCATCTCGCAGTCCATCAGTACCAGGTCGTAGGGCTGGGACTGGATCGCGCGCAACGCCTCTTCGCCATTGCTGGCGGTGTCCGGCTGCAAATGCAGCTTGTTGAGCATGCCGCGGATCACCTTGGTGGAGATGCTGTTGTCCTCGGCGACGAGAATGCGGAAGTCATCCGGCACCTGCAGCGGTGCGATACCTGGCGGCGGGGTGACGACGGTATGTCGCTCGCGGCGCTGGTCGCGCTGGGCCAGTTCGTCGGCCAGGGTGGTCTTGAGCGTGTAGCCGGCCACCGGTTTGGCGAGGATGCGCTTGATTCCGGCATTGCGCGCGATGACCTTGCTCGGCGCGCTGCTCATGCCGGTCAGCATGATCAGCAGAATGTCATGGTTGAGGCTGAAGTCTTCCTTGATCCGGGTCGCGAGCTGCATCCCGGTCATGCCCGGCATGTCCTGGTCGAGCAGCACGACGTCGAAGTATTCCTTCAGGTGCGTCTTGGTGCGCAGCAGCGCGAGCGCCTCCTTGCCCGAGGCCACGGCGCTGACTTCCAGCCCCCAGCTGCTGCATTGCTGGACCAGCACCTTGCGGCAGGTATCGTTGTCGTCGACCACCAGCAGGCGCGTCCCCTGCAGCGCGCTGTCGAGGACCGAATCGGCCGGCGCGAGCCCTTCGTTGGCCAGCGGCAGGCTGATCCACAGGATGTTGCCGCGGTCGGTGCCGGTCTGTACGCCCAGCTCACCATCCATCAGCTGCACCAGCTGGCGCGCGATGATCAGGCCCAGGCGCCCGCCGTGACGCGTCGCTGCCAGAAAGTCCTGGCTGTCCAGCGCGGCGTTGAGCAGGGCATCGCGCTCGTAGGCTTCCAGCGGCCGGCCGCTGTCCTGCACGGTAATGCGCAGGCGTGGTCGCTCGGCGGTTTCCTCGATGGCGGCGATCAGCAGCACCTCGCCTTCGTCGGTCTGTTTGAAGGCGTTTTCCAGCAGGTTGAGCAGAGCCTGGCGCAGGCGCGTGGGGTCGCCGGCCAGCACCGGCGGCAGTTGTGGCTGGACCAGGCTGATCAGCTCGACCTTCTGCTGTTCGGCCTTCGCACGATAGATGTTCAGGCAGTCCTCAAGCAGCGCATGGAGATCGAACTGCACATCGTCCAGTTCGATCTGTCCCGATTCCAGCTTGGAAATGTCGAGTATTTCGTTGATCAGGTTAAGCAGCTCGTTGCCCGAGCTGTGAATCGTCTGCACGTAGTCGCGCTGCTTGGCCGACAGTGAGGTGCCCAGCAGCAGTTCGCTCATGCCGAGCACGCCATTCATCGGCGTGCGAATCTCGTGGCTGACCTTGGCGAGGAAGTCGGCCTTGGTCTTGAGCTCGGCGCTGATCACCGCCGCGGCGGTGTGTTCGGTACGGCTGTCGGCCTGCACCTGCCGCTGTCGTTCGAGCAGCGCGAAGCTGAGCATCAGGCCGCTGAGCGTGGTCAGGCTGAACAGCCCGCCGGTAAGCCAGCCCGGGTCGAGCTGATCGAAGCCCAGCAAGGCCGGAATGAAGAAGATGAAGCCGGCGTTGAACAGCAGCAGACCGCCAACCACCAGCCGGGCCGGCTGGTAACCCTGCCGCCAATGGTAGGTTGCCACCGCCAGGGTGCTGAGTGCCGCCAGCAGGACGCAGGCGTAGATGATGCCGCTGTGCCACAGCCACTGCGTCAGCGTCACGGCGCCAGCGAGGATGAGCACCAGGTTGATCTGCATGCCGAGCAGCCAGTTGATCCAGTTGCGCCGCTGGCGACCGAAGAAGCCCAGGGTGAACCCCAGCAGTGCCAGGCAAGCGATCAGCGCGCACACGTCGGCGATCAGCGGCTGGCTGTAGATCAGTTGCGGCAGCCACACCGCCAGCAGCCCCAGGTTGGCCACGGCGCAGCCGAGCAGGGCGGCGTGCAGCAGACTCAGCCAGATGTGGCTGTAACTGCGGGTGTAGGCGAAACGCAGCAGGTTGTACACCGTGAGCAGCGCCAGGGCGCCGAACAGTGCGCCGAACAGATAGGCCGGCTGCGCCTGCGCCACCAGACCGGCCTCGTCGAGAATCCTGAACCAGGACATGACCGGATGGCTGGACTGCAGGCGGATATACGCTTCGCGCGGGTGATCGTCATTGGGTAACGAGAAGACGTAGGCACGCTCGGGCAGCGGGCGCGAGGTCATCGGCCGCAATTCGCCGGTGGCCACGTGTTGCTCCAGCACGCCATCGCGCAGGAGGTAGTAGTCGAGATATTGCACCCGTGGCGCAAACAGCCACAGCCAGTGCGGCTGCGTGTAGGGAGACAGACTGACCTGCAGCCAGATGGCGTCGTCACTGGCCGGGCCAGCGTAGGCAAGTTTCTCCAGGCGTTGGAACAGTGGGCGCTGCGCGAGCACTTCGTTGAGCGTCAGGCGGCCCGACTGGTCAACCAGCAGGCGCCAGTTGGAGGGTTGCGCGGCAGAATCGACTGCCGTGGAAGGAGATGGGAGCGCGTGTGCCGAGAGCGGGGTCAGCGCAGTCAGGAGCAGGCTAAAGATGAATGCGAAGACGATCCGAAGCCGACCCACGGGTGAAGTCCCTTCATGTGTGTGACGGCGGATTATAGCCATGCCGCCGATCGGCTGTAATCGCACGGAGCGCCGAAATCCGGGCCCCGTGCGTGTTTTCCGGTAAGCGGTTGCTCAGCCTTCGCCCCGTTCACGCGCGATGGCGCGGTAGCCGATGTCATGCCGGTGGAACATGCCGTTCCAGCGGATCTTCTCCGCCAGGCGGTAGGCCTGCTGCTGGGCGTCGGATACCGTGCGGCCGATGGCCGTGGCGCACAGCACGCGACCACCGGCGGTGACCACCTGGCCCTGGGCGTTCAGCGCAGTGCCGGCGTGGAACACCTTGCCGTCCAGTTGTGCGGCATCGGCCAGACCTTCGATGACGTCGCCCTTGGCGTAGTCGCCCGGGTAGCCGCCAGCGGCCAGTACCACGCCCACCGTGGGACGCGGATCCCAGGTGGCTTCGACCTTGTTCAGCGCCTTGGCCAGTGCGGCCTCGACCAGCAGCACCAGCGAGGACTCCAGACGGACCATGATCGGCTGGGTTTCCGGGTCGCCGAAGCGGCAGTTGAATTCGATGACCTTGGGCGCACCCGATTTGTCGATCATCAGACCGGCGTAGAGGAAGCCGGTGTAGACGTTGCCTTCACTGGCCATGCCGCGCACGGTCGGGTAGATGACTTCGTCCATCACCCGCTGGTGCACTTCGGCGGTGACCACCGGGGCCGGCGAGTAGGCGCCCATGCCGCCGGTGTTGGGGCCGCTGTCGCCGTCGCCGACGCGCTTGTGGTCCTGGCTGGTGGCCATCGGCAGCACGTTTTCGCCGTCGACCATGACGATGAAGCTGGCCTCCTCGCCGTCGAGAAACTCCTCGATGACCACCCGCGAGCCGGCGTCACCGAAGGCATTGCCGGAGAGCATGTCGCGCACGGCGTCCTCGGCTTCTTCGAGGGTCATGGCGACGATCACGCCCTTGCCGGCGGCCAGGCCGTCGGCCTTGATGACGATCGGCGCGCCCTTTTTCCGCAGGTAGGCCAGCGCCGGTTCCACTTCGGTGAAGTTCTGGTAGTCGGCGGTGGGAATCTTGTGACGGGCGAGGAAGTCCTTGGTGAACGCCTTGGAGCCTTCCAGCTGCGCGGCGGCGGCGGTCGGGCCGAAGATGTCCAGGCCGCGCACGCGGAACAGGTCGACCACGCCCTTCACCAGCGGCGCTTCCGGGCCGACGATGGTCAGCTGCACATTCTTCGCGGCGAAGTCGGCCAGCGCCTCGATATCCAGCACGTCGATGGCGACGTTCTCGCACTTGGCTTCGGTGGCGGTGCCGGCGTTGCCGGGGGCGACGAAGACTTTCGCGACGCGTGTGTCCTGCGCGACCTTCCAGGCCAGGGCGTGTTCACGACCGCCGCTGCCGATGATCAAAACGTTCATTTCTCTCTCCCGTTGGGAGCGGGCCTGCGGCCCGCTTGGTGGATAAACAAAGCGTTATCCACCCTACGATGTCTGGCGTTCCGGGTAGGGTGGATGGCCCAAGCCATCCACCAGCGGATCAATGGCGGAAGTGGCGCATGCCAGTGAAGACCATCGCGATACCGGCTTCGTCGGCCGCGGCGATGACCTCTTCGTCACGCATCGAGCCGCCGGGCTGGATGACGGCGCTGATGCCGGCCTTGGCGGCGTTGTCGATGCCGTCGCGGAAGGGGAAGAACGCATCGGAGGCCATGACCGCACCCTGCACCTGCAGGCCGGCGTGCTCGGCCTTGATCGCGGCGATGCGCGCGGAGTTGACGCGGCTCATCTGACCGGCGCCGACGCCGACGGTCTGGCGGTTCTTGGCGTAAACGATGGCGTTGGACTTGACGAACTTGGCCACCTTCCAGGCGAACACCAAGTCGTGGATTTCCTGCTCCGTGGGCGCGCGTTTGGTGACGACTTTCAGGTCATCGGTGGTGATCATGCCGATGTCGCGGCTCTGGATCAGCAGGCCGCCATTGACGCGCTTGTAGTCCCATCCCGGGGTCCGCTCGGCTGGCCACTGGCCGCATTCGAGCAGGCGGATGTTGGCCTTGGCAGCGACTACGGCGCGCGCTTCGGCGGAGATGCGGGGGGCGATGATCACCTCGACAAACTGGCGTTCGACGATGGCGCGGGCGGTTTCGCCGTCCAGCTCGCGGTTGAAGGCGATGATGCCGCCGAACGCCGATTCGCTGTCGGTGGCATAGGCCAGATCGTAGGCCTTGCGGATGCCGCCCTCGTCTTCCGGTACCACGGCGACGCCGCACGGGTTGGCATGCTTGACGATCACGCAGGCCGGTTTGACGAAGCTCTTCACGCATTCCAGCGCGGCATCGGTGTCGGCCACGTTGTTGAACGACAGTTCCTTGCCCTGCAGCTGGGTGGCGGTGGCCACACAGGCTTCGTCCGGCTTCTCGACGTAGAAGGCGGCCTGCTGGTGCGGATTCTCGCCATAGCGCATGTCCTGCGCCTTGATGAACTGCATGCTGTAGGTGCGCGGGAACAGGCTGCGGCCCTCGGTGCTGAGGGTTTGCGCGTTCTGGTCGATGCCGCCGAGGTAGTTGGCGATCATGCCGTCATAGGCCGCGGTGTGCTCGAAGGCCTTGAGCGCCAGGTCGAAGCGCTGGGCGTAGGTCAGGCCGCCGTTCTTCAGGTTGTCGATCACCGCGGCGTAGTCGTCGGCGTTGACCACGATGGCAACGTCCTTATGGTTCTTCGCCGCGCTGCGGACCATCGTCGGGCCGCCGATGTCGATGTTCTCGATGGCATCCGGCAGGGTGCAGCCGGGCTTGGCCACGGTGGCGGCGAACGGGTAGAGATTGACTGCCACCAAGTCGATCGGCGCGATGCCGTGCTCGGCCATCACCGCGCCGTCGAGGTCGCGCCGGCCGAGGATGCCGCCGTGAATCTTCGGGTGCAGGGTCTTCACCCGACCGTCCATCATTTCCGGGAAGCCGGTGTAGTCTGCGACTTCCACGGCGTTGACGCCGTTTTCGCGCAGCAGCTTGAACGTGCCGCCGGTGGAGAGGATCTCGACACCGAGGGCGGCGAGTTCACGGGCGAAGTCGACGACGCCGGTCTTGTCGGACACGCTGATCAGCGCGCGGCGGACGGGAAGGCGGGTGGTCTGGTCGGTCATCTCGGATTCCATCAGGACAGAATTGAAAGAAAAAGGGCGCCGGCGCGGCGCCCTTCATCCAGCGAATCGGGTTACAGCAAGTCGTACTGCTTGAGTTTCTTGCGCAGGGTGCCGCGGTTCAGACCCAGCAGCTCGGAGGCCTTGGTCTGGTTGCCCTTGACGTAATTCATCACGGTTTCCAGCAGCGGCGCCTCGACTTCCGAGAGCACCAGATTGTAGACGTCCGTGACGTCGGCACCCTCGAGACGGGCAAAATAGTTGTGCAGCGCCTTCTCCACGCTGCCGCGAAGGGTATGTCCCGCTTCGCTCGGCGTGTTGAGGTGCTGCTTCAGGTTCACGTTGTCGCTCACGGATGCGGTTCCAGTTAGCAAGGTTTCGTTCAACAGCGTCATGCGGCCACCCCCTGTCCATCCCCCGAATCGGGCCTTGATCGTTGCTCGGCGAAGAACGCCCGAACGCTGGCAGCCTGTGCCGCCCTGTCTTCCAGGTGATTGAACCGGGCGCGGAATTCCCGGGCGCCCGGCAGTGTTTGCAGATACCAGCCGACGTGCTTGCGGGCGATGCGCGCACCCATGACATCGCCGTAGAAGGCGTGCAGAGCGTCCAGATGCTGCAGCACGGTGGCTTCGATGGCGTCGGGCGATGGTTGGGCCAGCAGGTCTCCGGTGTCGAGGAAATGCTCGATCTCGCGGAAGATCCACGGCCGGCCCTGCGCCGCCCGGCCGATCAGCAGGGCATCGGCGCCGGTCGCCTGCAGCACTTGGCGTGCCTTGTGTGGCGAGTCGATGTCGCCATTGGCGAAAACCGGAATGGTCACCTGCTGCTTGATCGTCGCGATGGTGTCGTATTCGGCCTCGCCGGTATAGAGATCGGCGCGCGTACGGCCATGCACGGCCAGCGCGGCGATTCCACTCTGCTCGGCGATCCGCGCGATCGTCGAACCGTTGCGGTTCTGGCGGTCCCAGCCGGTGCGGATCTTCAGGGTCACGGGCACGTCGACGGCGGCGACCACGGCGTCGAGGATCTGCCCGACCAGCCGCTCGTCGCGCATCAGCGCGGAGCCGGCGGCCTTGTTGCAAACCTTCTTGGCCGGGCAGCCCATGTTGATATCGATGATCTGTGCGCCCAGCTCGACGTTGCGCCGTGCTGCCTCGGCAAGCATCTGCGGATCACCGCCAGCGATCTGCACCGAGCGCGGCTCCGGCTCATCGGCATGCGGCATGCGCAGGCGCGACTTGCGGCTGTTCCACAGGCGCACGTCGCTGGTGAGCATTTCCGAGACCACCATGCCCGCGCCGAAGCGCCGGCAGAGCTGGCGGAACGGCTGATCGGTCACGCCGGCCATGGGCGCGAGAATCAGACGATTCGATAAGGTGTAGGGGCCGATGCGTACCGCTGACATGAAGATTCCCTGCCTGGAGCCTGCTTGTTAGGTCGATCGGGACTGCAAAAAAGGGTGGGCATAATACCCGCTCCGGATGACGGGTTAAAGGTGGTTTTGAACAAATTCTGAACAGTCTTCGGCTTATCGCCAATGGTTAGAAGCCGGCGCGGGACGCGGAATACGCTGCTCGCCGCGCTATTCCGGAGAGCGGAAGTTCAGACTGTAGTTCACCGCCTTCGAGCCCGGGTCGAGGATATCCAAGGCGATATGGATGGGGACCTGCGGGGGCATTTCCGTCTGTCCGGCGAGCTCGCCCGACAGGTATTCGCTGGGCTTGAAGCTGCGGCTTGCAATCAGTTTGCCGGTGAGATCGGCGAAGCGGATTTCCAGCAACGGAAACGGTTGGGCGAAGGGCGCACGGTTGTAGATGATGGCGTCCACCACCAGTGCGCCGCGAAAGTCCGGATGGCTGCGCACCACTAGGTTGCTACTGCGAATCTGGCTGACGTCAACCTTGCTCGGCAGGGTGCAACCCAGCGTCGGACAGAGACGCTCGAACCAGGGGCGATAGCGGTCCTGGCGCGCCAGTTCGTCGAAGTTGTACGCCACGTACTGGCCGGCGAGGCCGAGCAGGGCGAGAAGATTCAGCGTGCCCCACGCCAGCCCACGGCCCCAGCGTTTGCGCGGTGGCTGCCAGGCGAGTTGCAGCGGCTCGTCGTCGAGTTCGAACAGTGGTGTGTTCGCCAGCTCCGGCTCGTGGCGCTGATTGGCCGTGTGGTTGGCAGACGATACTTCCGGTGCTGGCGCGGCCGGGGCTTCGTCCGCGCCGCCGATATCGGGCTCCACACGTGCGGGCGTCTCGTCGGCGTGGATCGCCGTGATCCGCTCGCTGGCGGTTGCCGTCTGGCTGGGCGGCAAGGGCGCTGCCGAAGCGGGGCTCGGCGGGAAGGATGGCGTGGTTTCGGTCGGTGCGATCGATTCCGGCGCCTCGATGGGCGCGGGTGAGTCACTCTCAGGCGTGGCGCGCGGTGTATCCGCTACGGCCGGCTCATCCGGCTCGGCGCGCGGCGGAGCAACGACTGCCGGCGGCGTACCGGCGGGCTCGCTGAAGCGCTGGGCAAGCTCGCGCTCCTGCGCTTCCAGCTTGGCCAGTTCCTCGTCGAGGTTGAGGCTGTCGAGATCCAGATCGTCGTGGATCCAACGACTCTCGTCTGCGCTCTGCGCGGTAGACGGCGCAGGCGGCTGAGCCGCCGGGCCGGCGACGACAAGTGGTGGCGTCGGATGCTCGTCGGCCAGCAGCTGACGCGCGGCATTGAACACTTCAAGGCAGGCCCCGCAACGCACCGCGCCACGCGCCGCGCCGAGTTGGCTGTGACTGACACGAAAGCTGGTGCGGCAGTGGGGACATTGAGTGATGAAGCTGCTCATGCGGGGTTCCGGCAAAAATTGCTCGCAAGTCTAGTTCATGCCCGTCGCGTGGCGACAGCGGATGCGGTTCAGCGGCGGGTTCCGCTGATGCGCACCCAGCCGTCCTTGTCGGCGGTCGGGTCGAGATCGAAGGCGCCTTCGTAGGCGCGGCGAACCTGCTCGGCCTGTTCGGCAAGAATGCCGGACAGCGCCAGTCGGCCGCCGGGCTTGACCAGCGTGGTGATCTGCGTTGCCAGTTGCACCAGCGGACCGGCGAGGATGTTGGCGACCACCACGTCGACCGCCTGCGCTGGTAGGTGTTCGGGCAGGTAGACCGGGAAAGCTTCGGCCGGCAGGCCGTTGCGGCCGGCGTTGTCGCGCGAGGCTTCCAACGCCTGTGGATCGATGTCGGTGCCCAGCGCCGATTCGGCGCCGAGCAGCAGTGCGGCGATGCCGAGAATGCCCGAACCGCAGCCGAAGTCGAGTACGCGGCAGCCGGCCAGTTCCTGGCCGTCCAGCCACTCCAGGCACAGCGCAGTGGTCGGGTGGGTGCCGGTGCCGAAGGCCAGGCCGGGGTCGAGCAGCAGGTTGACTGCGTCCGGCTCCGGCGCGGTATGCCAGCTCGGCACGATCCACAGGCGGCGGCCGAAACGCATCGGCTGGAAGTTGTCCATCCAGCTGCGCTCCCAATCCTGATCTTCGATGCGTTCGATATGGTGCTCGGGCAGCTCGCCACCGCGCAGCAGGCGCAGGTGGGCGAGTACCGCGTCCGCATCGGTATCGGCCTCGAATAGCGCAAGCAGGTGGGTGTGACTCCACAACGGCGTGGTGCCCAGGTCCGGCTCGAAGATCGGCTGGTCCTCGCCATCCATGAACGTCACCGAGACGGCACCCAGCGCCAACAGCTGGTCCTCCAGCGCTGCGGCCTGATCGGGGGTTATGGCAAGGCGGATCTGCAACCAGGACATGGGGGCCTCTTGGGAAACGGGCGGGGCAAGGCGCGCAAGCTTACTGGAGGGCGTGGGTCGCGGCCAGTGCAGGGGATGGGAGAAGGTGGGGCGAAGGTTCTTTCCACCGCAGGTGCTTGGGGATAGGTGAAAAACCTCCGCGCGACCTTGTCATTCGGCGCCACAAACGACAGGGGCTGCCCGAAGGCAGCCCCTGTGTCAGCGCAGAGCCGTGGCTCAGTGCTTGTCCATACCCAATTTCTTTTCCAGGTAGTGGATGTTCACGCCGCCCTTACAGAAGCCTGCATCGCGCACCAGGTCGCGGTGCAGCGGGGCGTTGGTCTTGATGCCGTCGACGATCAGCTCGTCCAGGGCATTGCGCATGCGGCCCATCGCCTCGTCGCGGTTGGCGCCGAAGGTGATCAGCTTGCCGATCAGCGAATCGTAGTGCGGCGGTACCGCATAACCGTCGTAAAGGTGCGAATCGACGCGCACGCCATTGCCGCCCGGCGCGTGGAAGTGCTTCACCTTGCCCGGGCTGGGCATGAAGGTGCGCGGGTCTTCGGCGTTGATGCGGCATTCCACGGCGTGGCCGCGAATGACTACATCTTCCTGTTTGATCGACAGCTTCTGGCCGCCACCGATCAGCAGCATCTCCTTGACGATATCGACGCCGGTGACCATCTCGGTGACCGGGTGCTCGACCTGCACGCGGGTGTTCATCTCGATGAAGTAGAAGTTGCCGTCTTCATAGAGAAACTCGAACGTGCCGGCGCCGCGGTAGCCAATGTCGATGCAGGCCTGGACGCAGCGGGCCTGGACCTTGCGGCGGGCTTCTTCGTCGATCAGCGGAGCAGGGGCTTCCTCGATCACCTTCTGGTGGCGGCGCTGCAGCGAGCAGTCGCGGTCACCCAGGTGGATGGCATTGCCCTGGCCGTCGGCGAGCACCTGGATCTCCACGTGGCGCGGGTTGGTCAGGAATTTTTCGAGGTAGACCATCGAGTTGCCGAAGGCTGCACCGGCTTCGTTGCGGGTCAGCTTGGCCGAGGCGATCAGATCCTCTTCCTTGTGCACCACGCGCATGCCGCGACCACCGCCGCCGCCGGCGGCCTTGATGATCACCGGGTAGCCGACTTCACGGGCGATCTTCAGCGCCAGCTGTTCGTCTTCCGGCAGCGGGCCATCGGAGCCCGGCACGGTCGGTACACCGGCTTTCTTCATGGCGTGCTTGGCCGACACCTTGTCACCCATCAGACGGATGACGTCGGCGGTCGGGCCGATAAAGGTGAAGCCGGATTTCTCCACCTGCTCGGCGAAGTCGGCGTTCTCGGCCAGGAAGCCGTAGCCGGGATGGATGCCGTCCGCGCCGGTGACCTCTGCCGCGGCGATGATCGCCGGGATGCTCAGGTAGGACTGAGCGGAGGAGGCCGGGCCGATGCACACCGACTCATCGGCGAGCGACACGTGCATCAGATCGCGGTCGGCAGTCGAATGGACCGCTACGGTCTTGATGCCCAGTTCCTTGCAGGCACGCAGCACTCGCAGGGCGATTTCGCCGCGGTTGGCGATCAGTACTTTTTCCAACATCGCAGGCTCTCCGCGGTTCAAACGATGGTGAACAGCGGCTGGTCGTATTCGACCGGCTGACCATTCTCCACCAGGATGGATTCGATGGTGCCGCCGATTTCGGCCTCGATGTGGTTCATCATCTTCATGGCTTCGACGATGCAGAGGATGTCGCCTTTCTTGACGGTCTGGCCGGCTTCGACGAACGCCTTGGCCTCCGGCGAGGATGCACGGTAGAAGGTGCCGACCATCGGCGAGCGAACCACGTTCCCGTTCAGCTTCGGTGCTGCCGGAGCGGCGTCGGCAGCCGGCGCGGCGGCGACTGGAGCAGGGGCCGGAGCGGCAGGGGCATGCGCGTAGACCGGTTGCTGCATCGCGACTTGCTTGCTGTGGCGGCTGATACGTACGGACTCTTCACCCTCGTGAATCTCGAGCTCGTCGATACCGGACTCTTCCAGCAGTTCGATCAGTTTCTTGACTTTGCGAATATCCATGAAGCAGTGACTCCCAGGTAAGTTCAAAGGGCATTGCTGCGCGCGTCTTCGAGGTCCGGCATGAGCACAGGCCTGTCAGGAAGCGGCGAGTTGTTCCAGGGCGGCCTCCAATGCCAGTCGGTAGCCGCTGGCGCCAAGGCCGCAGATCACTCCTACCGCTACGTCGGAGAAATAGGAGTGATGGCGGAAAGGTTCACGCTTGTGCACGTTGGACAGGTGCACTTCGATGAATGGGATGCTCACGGCCAGCAGCGCGTCACGTAATGCGACGCTGGTGTGGGTGAAGGCAGCCGGATTGATCAGGATGAAGTCGACGTCTTCGTCGCGAGCGGCGTGAATGCGCTCGATCAACTCGTATTCGGCGTTCGATTGCAGATGCAGGAGGTGATGGCCGCCGTCGCGCGCGCGCTGTTCCAGATCCTGATTGATCTGCGCCAGCGTCACGGCGCCGTACACACCGGGTTCACGGGTGCCGAGCAGGTTGAGGTTGGGGCCGTGGAGCACGAGCAGCGTGGCCATTGGCGGTCCTTGTTGTTCTGGGCAAACGGCGGCGCGCGATGCGCCCACCGGAAAGGGGAAAAACTATGCCCGAAGCAAGGGCTGACTGTCCAGTCATGCAGCGATCGCCGGAAATGCCCGCATTATGACTGGAGATTGCTGCAACAGTCCCTAGAGCGAGCGCTCGGCGCGATCCAGCCGCTCGCCGAATTCCCGGGCGTCCAGTTCGCCGACGACGCGGACGTCCTTCAGTTCGTTGCCGGCGCGATCAAAGAACAGGATCGCCGGTGGACCGAACAGCTGGTAGCGGTCGAGCAGGGCGCGCTGCTCGGCGTTGCTGTCGGTGATGTCGAAACGGATCAGCCGATAACCAGCCAGCCGCGGCGCCACCTGTGGATGGGCAAAGACCTCGCGTTCGAAAACCTTGCAGCTGACGCACCAGTCGGCGTACCAGTCCAGCATCAGCGGCTGGCCAGCGGCGCGTGCGGCGGCCAGTTGTGCATCGAGTTCGGCCGTGGTGGCAAGGGTCAGCCAGCCATCGCCGGTCGCGCTGTCGGCCCGCACTGCGCTGGACTGGGGTAACGGCCGCAGCGGATCGGAGTTGCCCTGCAGCGCACCGACCCAGGCCGCCAGCGCGTAGACCAGCAGGACCAGTCCCAGCAGCTGCGCAAGCTTCTGCCGCGCGGTTTTCTGGGTGAACTCCAGGGTGCCGAGGAACAGCGCCGAACCGGCGGCGAGCAGACCCCACAATGCCAGCGCCAGCGGACCGGGCAACACGCGTTCGAGCATCCATACCGCGACTGCCAGCAGCAGGACGCCGAAGGTATTGCGCACACTGACCATCCACGGACCACTTCGGGGCAGCAGCGCGCCGCCGCCGGTGGCGAACAGCACCAGCGGTGCGCCCATGCCCAGGCCCAGGGCGAACAGCTTCAGGCCGCCGCCCAGGGCATCGCCGCTGGCGCTGATGTACAGCAGGGCACCGGCCAGCGGCGCGGAAACACAGGGCGATACCAGCAGGCTGGAAATCGCCCCGAGCAGCGCCGCGCCGGTGAACGAGCCGCCGCGGGCATTGCCGGCGACGCGATCGAGACGCGCCGACAGCGCCTGCGGCAGGCGCAGTTCGAACAGGCCGAACATGGCCAGCGCGAAGGCGACGAAGAACAGCGCGAAGGGCACCAGAATCCACGGCGACTGCAGGCGCGCCTGCAGATTCAGTTCGGCGCCGAATACGCCCATCAAAGCCCCGAGCAGAGCGAAGCCGCCCGCCATCGGCAGAACATAGGCCAGCGACAGCAGGAAGCTGCGCATGCCGCCCGTTTGGCCGCGCAGCACCACGCCGCTGAGGATGGGCAGCATCGGCAGCACACAGGGGGTGAACGTCAACCCCAGACCGGCGAGGAAGAACAGCCCGATCGCCCGCCAGGAAAGCTCGCCCTTTGCCTCTGGCGCATTCGGCGCGGCGGTAGATGCGGCGCCGATACCGCCGATGGTCAGATTCTCGGTTTCCGGCGGATAGCACAGTCCCTTGTCCGCGCAGCCCTGGTAGCTTACCTGCAGCGTGAAGGGGCGCTGCTCTGGATTGTCGACCGGCACCTCGATATCCAGTACGCCGTAGTAGACCTCCACCTCGCCGAAGTAGTCGTCGGTCTTCTGCTCACCGGCCGGCAGTTGCGCCTCGCCGATGGTGACGCCCGGTTCCTGGGTCTTGAATGCGAAGCGGTGGCGATAAAGGTAGTAACCCTCGGCGGCGACGAAACGCAGCTTCACCTGTGTTGGCGAGCTCTCTACCAGGCTTAGGCGAAAGGCCTCGCGCACCGGCAGGAAGTCCGCGCTGTTGTTGAGCGGGGCGCCGAGCGGGGCGCCGAGTGTGGGGCTTGGCTTGCTGTCGAACAGACCGGCGCTGGCGGGCAGCACGACGAGGAGCAGCAGCAGGGTCAGCAGACGACGCATGGCGATCTCACAGAAAACGTTGACGCATGATAACCAAGCTGGGCGTTCACGACTCGCGTTGTATTGTCTCGTCGTGCAACCAGATCACACCGTCACGTTCACTGCCGATCAGCGGCCGTAGCCCTAGGCCGGCGCAGGGGCCGGCGACACATTCGCCCGACTCGATCAGAAACAGCGCGCCGTGGGTCGCGCATTGCAGGAGGCTGCCGCTGCTGTCGAGGAACTGGTCAGGCAGCCACTCCAGGGCGATTCCGCGGTGCGGGCAGCGATTTTCGTACAGGTAGGGCACGCCATCACGACGCACGGCCACCACGCGGACCTGCGACAGGGCAAAACCGCGGCTCTGGCCTTCGACCAGTTCGTTCGACGCGCATAGACGGATCATCGGGGCTCCTCGCTCGGCCGGCGATTATTGCGCATTGGCGGGCGGCGGCACAGCGGGGCTGGCGGCGGCGGCAGCGCTCTCTATATGCTTGCCCGTTCATTCTCTGGCGGACCAACCGGATGGGGCCTGTCCTTCGCGCACGCACGCTGCTCCTGTCGCTCGGCCTGTTGCTGCCGCTGGTGCTGTGGCTGTCGCTGGCACTGGGGCCGGTATCGCTGCCGCTGGGCGACACGCTGCGCGTGATTCCCGGCCTGCTCGGCCTGGTGCCGGACGATCCGCAACTCGCTCAGGCCGCGTTGATCGTCGGCCAGCTCCGGCTGCCGCGTGCCTTGCTGGGGCTGGCGGTGGGCGCCGTGCTGGCGCTTTCCGGAGTGGCCATGCAGGGGCTGTTTCGCAATCCCCTGGCCGATCCGGGATTGATCGGCGTATCCAGCGGCGCGGCGCTGGGGGCGGCGTTCGCAATTGTCGGCGGCGCGTTGCTCGGCGGACTGCCGGTGGCGCTCGAGCCGTACCTGTTGTCGCTGTGCGCGTTCGGCGGAGGACTGGGCGTTACTGCGCTGGTCTATCGGCTGGCACACCGCAGCGGCCAGGCGGAGGTCTCGACCATGCTGCTCGCCGGCATCGCGTTGACTGCGCTGGCTGGCGCGCTGATCGGGCTGTTCACCTACCTGGCTGACGATGCCACGCTGCGCATGCTGACCTTCTGGAACCTCGGCAGCCTCGGCAGCGCTAGCTACGGCCGGCTGTGGCCGCTGCTGCTGGTCACCGGCATCGTCGCGCTATGGCTGCCAACCCGTGCCAACGCGCTGAATGCGCTGCTGCTGGGCGAGTCCGAGGCGCGACATCTGGGTTTCGAGGTCGAGCGGCTCAAGCGTGAGCTGGTGCTCTGTACCGCGCTGGGCGTCGGCGCCGCTGTGGCCGCCGCCGGGATGATAGGCTTCATCGGGCTGGTGGTGCCGCATCTGGTGCGCCTGCTGGCCGGTCCGGACCATCGAGTGGTGCTGCCGGCGTCTGCCCTGGCCGGCGCGAGTCTGCTGTTGCTGGCCGATCTCGTCGCACGGCTGGCATTGCAGCCGGCCGAGTTGCCGATCGGCATCGTCACGGCGCTGCTCGGCGCACCGTTCTTTCTTTATCTGCTGCTGCGAAGGCGTGCCTGATGCTGACTGCGACCAGAGTTGCGGTGCGGCGCGGCGCGCGGCTGGCCGTGCAGGATATCGATCTGCGGTTGCACGCCGGAGAGCTGTTCGGTGTGCTCGGCCCCAACGGCGCTGGCAAGAGCAGCCTGCTCGGGGCGCTGAGCGCTGAGCTGCCGACCGCTGCGGGGGTGGTGTCGCTGCATGGACGCGCCTTGGTCGACTGGCCGGCGCGCGAGCGGGCACGTCATCTCGCGGTGCTGCCACAGAGCTCGACGCTGAACTTCGCCTTCCGGGTGGACGAGGTGGTGGCGCTCGGGCGTTTGCCGCACGACAGCGGGCGCGAGGCGGATGCGCGCATCGTCACCGAAGCGCTGGAGGCGGCCGATGCCGCGCATTTGCGCGCGCGCAACTATCTGGAGTTGTCCGGCGGCGAGCGTCAGCGCGTGCATCTGGCACGGGTGCTGGCGCAGCTCTGGCCGGGAGGCGAGGGGCAGGTGCTACTGCTCGACGAGCCGACCTCCATGCTCGATCCGGCGCACCAGCACAGGGTCCTGCAGGTGTTGCGGGAGGTTGCGGGCCGCGGCGCGGCCGTGCTGGTGATCCTGCATGATCTGAACCTGGCCGCGCGCTATTGCGACCGACTGCTGCTGCTTGCCGAAGGCTGTAACCGCGCGAGCGGCACGCCGCGTGAGGTTCTGCGGGCCGACCTGCTGCGCAGCGTGTTCGACCTGGAGGTGCTGGTGCAGCGTCACCCCGAGCATGATCATCCACTCATCATTGCCCGTTGAGGAGGCAGCCTTGCGTATTTTCTTCTTGCCGTTGCTGCTGTTGTTGTCGGCTTGCCAGACGCTGCCGCCGCTGCCCGAATGGCAGAGTTCGGGGGGGCGCGATCACGTAGACCTTGGGGCGATCGTCGATCTGCGCAGTGGCGAGCGGCTGAGCGCCGCGCAGCTAGTTCGGCGGCTGGCGAAGGCGGATTACGTGCTCGTCGGCGAGCGTCACGACAATCCCGATCATCATGCGCTGCAGCTCTGGCTGCTGCAGGCGCTGGCCGAACAGCGCAGTCAGGGCAGCCTGCTACTGGAGATGCTGACGCCGGAGCAGCAGCCCGCGGTGGCTCGGGCGCAAACGCAGCTGCGTCGCGGCGAGCCGGTGGGGGATCTGCCGGTCAGCTTGGCCTGGTCGCCGGGGTGGCCGTGGACGCTCTATGGTCCGCTGGTCAGCCATGCGCTGGCGCAGCCTTTCCCGCTGATGCCGGCGAACCTGACGCGCGCCGAGATCGGCCAGATCTACCGTGAGGTGCCGCGCCTGCCCGATGGCGAGTCCACGCGTGCCGAGGTTGCTGACGCGTTGCGCGCGCAGATCATCGAGTCTCACTGCGGCATGCTGCCGGACAGCCAGGTGCCGGCCATGCTGGCGGTCCAGCAGCAGCGCGACCGGCGCATGGCCGCACGCCTGCTGGCGGCGCCGAAGCCGACGCTGTTGATCGCCGGGGGCTTTCACGTGCGCCGCGATCTCGGTGCGCCCTTGCACCTGCTTGATCTGGGCGCCGCGGGCAACGCTCAGGTGCTGATGCTCGCCGAGGTTGGGGAACGCGTTGCGGCGCAGCAGGCGGATTTCGTCTGGTACACGCCGGCACAGCCGGCCAAGGACTACTGCGAAGAGATGCGCAAGCGCTGAGTCACCGAGACATTTTTGCCGGACAAAAAAAGACCCGACAGAGTCGGGTCTAAAAACCGTGATTAGCCTGATGAGGAGATAACCTGAAAGTCCGACTGCCTGGGCCTTCAGTTACCGGCTGATCTCGCGACCAGTTGAGATAATAATAACAATTCTCATTAGCAAGTCAACGCTTGGAATAAAAGAATTTTCAACGCCTCATGCGGGAACGGCCAGGCGTAACTGAGTGACTTCCTTGTTCAGCAGATCAATGCGTCGCGCCATGCTTTCGATGAGGCTGTGGGCGATGCGGGGATTGTTTTGTGTGAGGCTGAGGAATTGCTCCTTGGGAATCACCATGACGGTGCAGGGTTCGCTGGCGATCACGGTGGCGTTGCGCTTCTCGCGCGTGAAGACGGCCATCGCCCCGAAAATCTCGTCCTTCTGCACATCGCCGACCTTCTGCCCATCGACGAGCGCCTCCGCACGGCCGTCAACGATGATGAACACGTTGTCGGCCTCATCGCCCTGATGGATCAGTTCATCGCCAGCGGCGAAATGGCGGAACCCGGTGGCCGGCCGGACGTCCGGCTGACGCAGGCGTGCCAGGGCATCGCCGAGCAGCGCGGTGTGCCCGCTGAGGTACTGGATGAGCAGCTCCTGGCGGTGCGCGTCGGCCTGGATGTGCGCGAGCACGTCGCTGCGGGTGTAGGGAACCAGGCGGACAGGCTCGTCGCTGCAGTACCGGCAGGGCGGCAGTACGCTGCTCTGATACAGGCCGAGCAGATCACCTTCCTGCAGATAGAACAGTGGTTTGTCGTCGATTCGCGCATGCAGCAGGCCGCTGTCGACCAGGTACAGCCGTTCGGCGGCCAGTTCGCTGTCGAGGTCATCGGTGTGCCCGTACTCAATGGGCGCGCCGCAGGGTGCCAGCCCGTCGAGCAGTTGGCCCGGAATGCCCTGCAGATGGCTGATCAGACGATCGGCATAGGCCGGTTGCTCTCCGAGTAGATACATGTCGGTAATCCTTGAACGAACAGGCGAAATCGATGGCTGACGCGATTCGCGCACAATAGGCACGGCCTTTGGGGGAGTAAATCCTGGCCGGTGGAGGTTGTGAGCTAGCTCTTATTGTGACTTTCGTCGAGAAGCCGGTTCAGTTCGTCCTTCAGCGACGCCGGCAGCTCCTGCCAGGGGAGATCGCGCAGGGCACCTTCGATGGCATACAGGAGCACGCGTGAGGCGCCGAAACCGCGGGCCTTGACCGCCCGGTAGGAACCTACCGCGCCGAGTCGGCGCAGGTCGGCAGCGGTATGAATGCCGGAGGCGTGCAGCCACTGTGAGGAAGTCTTGCCGAGGTTGCGCAGGGTGAGCAGTTCATCGTGCATGGCAGCTTCCTTGCGTAGCTACTGGGTGGGATAACCTGCAAGAAAATGGAGTGGCCAGCGAATGCGCCGTGATGCTTGCACATCACCCCACGCCTCGCGCAGCGAAGCCTGTACGGCGGCAACCGGGTCGCTGCCATGCGTTTGCTGCCACTTCGTCACGGCCGACCAGGTACGCAGGTAGCCAATCAGCTGTTCGAAGCTCCAGGTCGCCTCGAGCGCGAAGGCTGGAACGGCGAGTCGAGCGAAGGGCAGATGAATGTCCCGATAGCCGGCGTCGACGCTTGCGCGGCCTGCCGGCCAGTATCCGGCGAGCGTCTTGCCGTGCAGGCGGTTGATGATTTCGTCCAGTGCTGAATCGATCTCCAGCAGGCTGTAGCACCAGGCGCAGAACAGTCCGCCCGGTTTCAGCGCCCGGCGCGCCTGCGCAAAGAAGGCCGGCGAGGCGAACCAGTGCAGCGCTTGGGCCACCACGATCAGATCCAGCCGGTTGTCCTTGAGCGGCAGTTGTTCGGCATCCGCGACGAATCGCTCGACTGATTCCCAGTGCGCGCCTGCATTCAGTTGCGCCGCGCTGGCGTCACAGGCGAGCACCCGGTGGAAGTGCCGCTGCAGCGGCAGGCTGGCCTGGCCGTTGCCGGCGGCGATGTCCAGCGCTGTGTCGGTTTGCCGGCATTGACCGGCCAACCAGGCGAACAGGCTGGCCGGGTAGTGCGGGCGAAACTGCGCATAGCCGCTGGCGCGTGCCGAGAACAGTTCGACGCTGTCACGTGCGGCCTGTGGTGCGGGCAGGGTGGGCGTGGGGCAGACGGACATGTTCGATTTCCGCGCGGGGGTGCGTGTGAGTATAGAAGGGGCGCCACGATCTGCTCGCGGCGCCCACGGCTCAGACGCCCGGCAGATGCTGGCGAATGGCTTCGACCAGTCTGTCGAGACTGCCGGCATCGTGGGTGTCGATGCGCCGGCTGCGCGCTTGTTCCTGTTCGCTGAGCGGATCGCGACTGGCCTGCTGCGCGCGAATCACCTCCTGCGTGGCATCCGAAGGGTCACTACCCTCCGCCTGGCGCTGCGCCAGCCACTGGTCCAGCACCGCATCCGGCGCATGACAGTCGAGGATCAGGAAGGGTACGCCGGTAGCTTCGGCAATCTGCCAGGCCGCTTCGCGCTGTGCCTGCTTGAGATAGGTCGCATCGATGACGACCGGAAAGCCAGCGAGCAAGGCGTGCTCGGCAAGCTGGTGCAGTCGCTGGTAGGTCGCGTCGCTGGCATCCTGGCTGTAGATGCCGGCGTTGAGCTGACCTTGCTGGTCGGCCGTCTGCAGTCCGTGCAGTCGCTTGCGCTCGACATCCGAGCGCAGGCGCACGGTGCCCAGGGCTTCGACCAGACGCAGCGCCACGTGGCTCTTGCCGACGGCCGACACGCCGTGGGTGATCGCCAGAAAGCGCGACGGGATGGCGCTGTAGCTCTCCGCCAGGTTGGCGTAGCTGCGGTACTGGCGCAGGATCACCTTGCGCTCCACCGCGTCCTGCTCCTGATACAGACGGAACAGGCTGACTTTGGCGCGCACCAGGGCACGATAGGCCTTGTACAGGTTGAGCAGCTCGAGCGCGGCGTAGTCGCCAGTGTGCTCCAGCCAGCCATTGAGGAAGCGTCGTGCCTGGCATTTCAGGCCGCGGTCCTCGAGGTCCATCGCGAGGAAGGCGGCATCCGAAGCGATGTCGATCAGGCGGAACGGCTCGTTGAATTCGATGCAGTCGAACAGCACCACCTCGCCGTCGATCAGTGTGGCGTTGCCCAGGTGCAGATCGCCGTGACATTCGCGGACGAAGCCTTCCTGGCAGCGCCGCTGGAGCAGCGGCCACAGGCGGCTGATGCTGGTTTCGGTCCATTCCTGCAGGGCGTCGAGCTGACGCAGATCGGCGTCTTCGCTGAGCAATGGGCGAATCTGCTCGAAGTTCTGTCGCATCGGCGCGACGATCGCCTCGGGTGTGTTGAGCGGGTGATTAGCGGCCACCTGCGGGGTCTGCAGGTGGAAGGAGGCGATCTGCCGCGCCAGCGCATCGATGTGAGCGTCGGTCAGCTCGCCGCGCGCCTGGACTTCCGCCAGCAATTGCGATTGCGGAAATTCGCGCATTTTCAGCGCATATTCGATGGGGGCACCCGCGCCATCCAGCTGCGGCGCCTGTTCGCTACCGGTGATCGGCAGCACCTCCAGGTACAGGCCGGCAGCCATGCGCTGGTTCAGGCGCAGTTCTTCTTCGCAGAAGTGCTTGCGTGCCGCCAGCGCAGTGAAGTCGAGAAAGCCGAAGTCCACCGGCTTCTTGATCTTGTAGGCGAATTGGCCGGTGAGAATGACCCAGGAGATGTGTGTTTCGATGACCCGCAAGTCGTTGACCGGATGCGGATAGAGGGCCGGATTCTGCAGGGCGGCGATCAGTGCTTGGCTCACGGTCTTTCCTTGTTGAAGTTGTTGGAAGCAGCGTGGCGCTTCGCTGAGAAGCCCGTCACGCGGTCGAAAACCCCGGCATTATGGCGACTGAGGCCCAGGCTGCAAACCGCCGAGAGGGCGTCTGACCGTCACGGCAAAGCTGCGTATAATGCGCCGCCATGACTAGATCCCGCTCTTCCCGTACCCGCTCGAAACGCCGTGCCGGTGGTGCTCGCCCCTGGTTGGGGTGGGTGCTGAAACTCTCTATCGTCGGCGTGGTGATCCTCGCCGGATTCGCCATATACCTGGATGCCGTGGTGCAGGAGAAATTCTCCGGCAAGCGCTGGACCATCCCCGCCAAGGTCTACGCTCGGCCGCTCGAACTGTTCGTCGGGCAGAAGCTGGCCAAGGACGACTTCCTCACCGAACTCGACGCGCTGGGCTATCGCCGCGAGAAGGCTGTCAGTGGTCCGGGTAGCGCTTCGGTCGCCGGCAACAACGTCGAGCTGCATACCCGCGGCTTCCAGTTCTACGAGGGCGCGGAGGAGTCGCAGCGAGTGCGCGTGCGCTTTTCCGGTGACTTCGTCGCGGGGCTCAATCGTGCCAACGGCGGCCAGCTGGCAGTCGCGCGGCTCGAGCCGCTGCTGATCGGCGGGCTGTATCCGGCGCATAACGAGGATCGCATCCTGATCAAGCTCGATCAGGTGCCGCCGTATCTGGTGGAGACGCTTGTGGCGGTCGAAGACCGCGAATTCTTCGAACATTTCGGCGTATCGCCCAAGTCGATCGCTCGCGCCGTGTGGGTCAACCTGACGGCCGGCCAGGTGCGTCAGGGCGGCAGTACGCTGACCCAGCAGCTGGTCAAGAACTTCTACCTGACCAACGAGCGCAGCCTCAGCCGCAAGGCCACCGAGGCGATGATGGCGGTGCTGCTGGAACTGCATTACGACAAGCAGGAGATTCTCGAGGCCTACCTCAACGAGGTGTTCCTCGGACAGGACGGTCGACGCGCGATTCATGGCTTCGGTTTGGCCAGCCAGTACTTCTTCGGCCGGCCGCTGGCCGAGCTCAAGCTGCATCAGGTGGCGCTGCTGGTGGGGATGGTCAAGGGGCCGACCTATTACAACCCGCGGCGCAATCCGGAGCGCGCGCTGGAGCGTCGCAACCTTATTCTCGACATGCTGGCCGAGCAGCAGGTGGTGACTGCGGAGGAGGCCGCGGTGGCCAAGCAGTTGCCGCTCGGGGTTACGCAGCGCGGCAGCATGGCGGACAGTTCCTATCCGGCGTTTCTCGACCTGGTCAAGCGCCAGCTGCGCGAGGACTACCGCGAAGAGGACCTCACCGAGGAGGGGCTGCGCGTCTTCACCAGCTTCGATCCGATTCTGCAGCTCAAGGCTGAGTCGGCGATGAGCGAGACGCTCAAGCGCCTCGGCAAGGGTGCGGAAGCCGTCGAGGGCGCGATGCTGGTGACCAACCCGGAAACCGGCGAGATCCAGGCCATGCTCGGCAGTCGGCAACCGGGCTATGCGGGCTTCAACCGGGCGTTGGATGCGGTGCGGCCAATCGGCTCGTTGATCAAGCCGGCGATCTATCTCGCCGCGCTGGAGCGGCCCAGTCAGTACACGCTGACCAGCCTGCTGGAGGACGAGCCGTTTTCGGTCAAGGGTGGCGACGGCAAGGTCTGGAAGCCGCAGAACTATGGTCGCCAGGCCTATGGCACGGTGTACCTGTATCAAGCGCTGGCGAACTCCTACAACCTGTCGACAGCGCGTCTGGGGCTCGATCTCGGCGTGCCGACTGTGCTCAAGACGCTGGCACGCCTTGGCGCCACGCCGGACTGGCCGGCCTATCCGTCGATGCTGCTAGGAGCCGGCGGCTTGCGGCCGATCGAGGTCGCGGACATGTACCAGACCCTCGCCAACGGTGGTTTCAACACGCCGTTGCGCGGCATTCGCAGCGTGCTGACCGCCACCGGCGAGCCGCTCAAGCGTTACCCGTTCCAGATCGAGCAGCGTTTCGATGCCGGTGCCATCTACCTCACGCAGTACGCGATGCAGCGGGCGATGCACGAGGGCACCGGACGCTCGGCCTACAACCGCCTGTCGCGTTCGCTGAATCTGGCCGGCAAGACCGGAACCACCAACGATTCGCGCGACAGCTGGTTTGCCGGCTTCAGCCAGGATCTGCTGGCGGTGGTTTGGCTTGGTCGCGACGACAACGGCAAGACCTCCCTGACCGGCGCCACCGGGGCGCTGCAGGTCTGGACCGATTTCATGCGCCGCGCCGATCCGCTGCCGCTGAACATGCCGCTGCCGGACAATGTCGTGCAGGTCTGGGTCGATTCCAGTAGCGGCCAGGCGACCGACCAGCGCTGCCCGGGCGCGGTGCAGATGCCCTATATTCGCGGCAGTGAGCCGGCCGCCGGGCCCGGCTGCGGGCTCCAGGCACCGGCCGAATCAGTCATGGACTGGGTACGAGGCTGGCTGCAGTGATTTGCCGGATTTGGCTATTCGCGTTTTTTAAGAGGTTTGCAGATTGAACAGGCAATGGATGATCTTACTGGCCGCCGCGGCCCTGCTTCCCGGCTGCGCCACGGTTGACCGACGGGCGATCCCGGTGGTTGATGCGGGTGCGCCGGTTTCCGAAGAAATGGCTGCGCGCCAGGCGTACCGGGCGCCGGGCGGCGCTCCTGCGCCCCGGGCGCTGCCGGAGGATTCCGGTGTGACGGTAATGGTGCCGCAGGGCACTTCGGCTCCGCTGCAGACTTACGCAGCACCGGATGGTGGCATCGTCGGCTCGATCGATCCTGCGCCGATGACTCAGGGTGCGTGGAATGCTGCACCGCCGTCGGCACCCTCCATGGCCGCTCCTGCGCCCGCGCCGCAGCCGAGCGGCATTCCCTCTTCGCGCGGCCTTTCGGCGGACGAACAGCTTGACGGCCCGGTGCTGGCGCTGTTGACCACCGCACAGCAGTTGCAGGGCAGTGGTGATCTCAACGGCGCCGCCTCCAGCCTGGAGCGCGCGCAACGGATCGCTCCGCGTGAGCCGCAGGTGCTCTACCGCCTGGCACAGGTGCGGCTGGCGCAGGGCGATGCGGTACAGGCCGAGCAGCTTTCTCGTCGCGGTCTGAGCTACGCCAGCGGACGACCTGCTCTGCAAGCCAGCCTGTGGGAGCTGATCGCCCAGGCGCGGGAACGCCAGGGTGATGCCGCGGGTGCGGCCCAGGCGCGCGAGCGCGCGAAGGTCGCTCTGTGATGGACGAGCGGCTAGCGGACGTGGCGCAGCAGCTGCTGCTGATCGAGCGGGAATTGCGTGTGCTCGGGCTGTGGACGCCAGTGCCGCCGTCGCCCGTGGCGCTGGCCAGCGCTGAGCCCTTCTGTGTCGACACGCTGGAGTTCGAGGAATGGCTGCAGTGGATTTTCCTGCCGCGGATGAAGGTGATTCTTGAGGAGGGTCAGCCTTTGCCGGCGGTGTCCGGTATCCATCCGATGGCAGAGGTGGTGTATCGGGAGCGCCCCGTGGGGGGCTTGCTTGCTGCTCTGCTCGAATTCGATCGTCTGATTGCCAACGAATAACGCCGCGAGGCGGCGCTGCGCGTCGGACTAGGGGGCGAGGAGGTTTTACTGCTTGCAGTTCTCCTCGATCTTTTGCTTCGTTTCGGCAATGCGCGATTGGCGTTCCTCTTCCTTCAGACGGCGTACTTCGCCGTTTTCCTCGACGCGTACGCGCGGATTGTTTTGCAGTTGCGCCAGGTTAGTCTGCAATGTCTCGCAATAGCGCTTGCGCTCGGCTTCCTGTTCGGCAACCTGCTGCTTGACCTTGCGGTCGATTTTCTCCTGATCCACCAGTGACGCGCTGCTTTCACTGGCGTCTGGCTCGGCGGCGGCGGGCTTCGGTGGCGGTGTGACCGTATTCAGAGTCTGGGCGGCCTGACCTTGCGGCGGTTGCGCACTGAAGTGGGTGATGCCCTGCGCGTCGACCCATTTGTATACCTGCGCGGCCATTGTGCTGCTACTCAGGGCGAGCAGGAGGCTGCCGACAATAACCATCGATCGCATGTGTTTTCCTTCGTGTGAGCGGAACAGCAGCACTATACCCAAAAGCCCGGGTGCCGCTGCTGCACCAGATCACAGCCTGAATGCACCTCAACGCAACGGCAAGCTTGACTTGCCGGCGTCGAATCCGAACAATCCGAAACTTGCTGTCCTGAGCCGCTTCGCCGCAAGTGATACCGGCTCAGCCTAGACAGACATGAGGTGCTACCCGCGCCGACCTGCATCACCCGCAACGCGTTACCTCGCGCTGGGTGGAGAGCCCGCGACAACAGGGTTTCTTCCAATACTGGCTCAGTCAGTGGCTGACGTAGTCGGCGACCACCGTCGCTCATGCCCTGCCGGCAGTAAACCTATTTCAGGTGGCTCCGCTCCTTGGAGTCGCTATCTGGCGTTTCAGAGGTGAACAACGTGGAACTCTTATCCGGCGCTGAAATGGTCGTCCGCTTCCTGCGTGACGAAGGCGTTAAGTACATCTACGGGTACCCGGGCGGTGCCGTTCTGCATATCTACGATGCGCTTTTCAAGGAAAAGTCCATCGAGCACATCCTGGTTCGTCACGAGCAGGCTGCCACCCATATGGCCGACGGCTATGCGCGTGCGACCGGCAAGGCCGGCGTGGTGCTGGTGACCTCCGGTCCTGGGGCGACCAATGCCATCACCGGTATCGCCACCGCTTTCATGGATTCGATCCCGATGGTGGTCATCTCCGGTCAGGTGCCCAGCACCATGGTTGGCACCGACGCCTTCCAGGAAACCGACATGATCGGTATCTCCCGGCCCATCGTAAAGCACAGCTTCATGATCAAGCATCCTTCGGAAATTCCCGAGGTGATGAAGAAGGCGTTCTATCTTGCCGAGTCCGGGCGTCCTGGTCCGGTGGTCATCGATATCCCGAAGGATATGACCAACCCGGCCGAAAAATTCGAATACGTCTATCCGAAGAAGGCCAAGCTACGTTCGTACAGCCCGGCCGTGCGTGGGCATTCGGGCCAGATTCGCAAAGCGGCGGAACTCCTGCTGGGAGCCAAGCGGCCCATCATCTACGCCGGTGGCGGCGTGGTTCTGGGCGGCGCTTCGGCGCAGCTGACCGAGCTGGCGAAGATGCTCAACCTGCCGGTGACCAACACCCTGATGGGCCTGGGTTGCTATCCGGGCAGCGATCGCCAGTTCGTCGGTATGCTCGGCATGCACGGCAGCTACACCGCCAACCTGGCCATGCACCATTCCGACGTGATCCTGGCGGTGGGTGCGCGCTTCGATGACCGCGTGATCAATGGTGCGGCGAAGTTCTGCCCGAACGCCAAGATCATCCATATCGATATCGATCCGGCGTCTATTTCCAAGACCATCAAGGCCGACATCCCGATCGTCGGTCCGGTCGATAGTGTGCTGACCGAGATGGTCGCCATCGTCAAGGAAATCGGCCAGGCGCCGAACGCCGAGACGGTCGCCAGCTGGTGGAAGCAGATCGACGAGTGGCGCGGCAATCGTGGGCTGTTCCCTTATGACAAGGGCGATGGTTCGATCATCAAGCCGCAGACTGCCATCGAAGTGCTCTGCGAAGTGACCAAGGGCGAGGCCTATGTTGCCTCGGACGTCGGTCAGCACCAGATGTTCGCCTGCCAGTACTACAAGTTCGATAAGCCCAACCGCTGGCTCAACTCGGGCGGCCTCGGCACTATGGGCTTCGGTCTGCCGGCAGCCATGGGCGTGAAGCTGAACTTCCCTGACGCCGATGTCGCCTGTGTGACCGGCGAGGGCAGTATCCAGATGAATATCCAGGAGCTGTCGACCTGCCTGCAGTACGACCTGCCGGTGAAGATCATCAACCTCAACAACGGTGCTCTGGGCATGGTCCGCCAGTGGCAGGACATGGTCTACAACAGCCGTTACTCGCACTCCTACATGGAGTCGCTGCCGGACTTCGTCAAGCTGGCTGAAGCCTACGGGCACGTTGGCATGCGCATCACCGACCTGAAGGACCTCAAGCCGAAAATGGAAGAGGCCTTTGCCATGAAGGATCGTCTGGTATTCCTCGATATCGCCGTTGACACCAGCGAGCACGTCTACCCGATGCAGATCAAAGACGGCGCGATGCGCGATATGTGGCTGAGCAAGACGGAGCGGACCTGATCATGAGACACATCATTTCCCTTTTGATGGAAAACGAACCAGGCGCACTGTCTCGCGTGGTCGGGCTGTTCTCGCAGCGCAACTACAACATCGAGAGCCTGACCGTGGCGCCGACTGAGGATCCTACGCTGTCGCGCCTGACCCTGACCACCATTGGCCACGAGGAGGTGATCGAGCAGATCACCAAGAACCTCAACAAGCTGGTGGAGGTAGTCAAACTGGTGGACCTGTCGGAGAGCGCCCATATCGAGCGCGAGCTGATGCTCATCAAGGTCAAGGCCACCGGCGCTCAGCGTGCCGAGGTCAAGCGCACCACCGACATCTTCCGCGGACAGATCGTCGATGTGACTACCAGCGTCTATACCATCCAGTTGGCCGGAACCAGCGACAAGCTGGACAGCTTCATCCAGGCCATCGGAACCGCAGCGATTCTTGAGGTTGTACGCAGTGGCGTCACCGGGATCTCCCGGGGCGACAAGGTACTGAGTATCTGACTGGCCACGCTCGCTGAGCCAGTTGGCAACGTTTTATCGAATGGCCCACGAGGCCGGCAACAGGGGTAGTTTCATGAAGGTTTCATACGATAAAGATTGCGATCTTTCGATCATCCAGGGCAAGAAAGTCGCCATCATCGGTTACGGCTCCCAGGGCCACGCACACGCGTGCAACCTGAAGGATTCCGGCGTTGACGTCACCGTTGGCCTGCGTCCGGGCTCGTCGTCGATCGCCAAGGCTGAGGCCCATGGCCTCAAGGTCAGTGACGTGCCGGCAGCTGTCGCGGCCGCCGACCTGGTGATGATCCTGACTCCTGACGAGTTCCAGGGGCGTCTGTACAAAGACGAGATCGAGCCGAACCTGAAGACGGGCGCAACCCTGGCCTTCGCGCACGGCTTCTCGATCCACTACAACCAGGTGGTGCCGCGCGCCGATCTGGACGTAATCATGATCGCGCCGAAAGCGCCGGGCCACACCGTGCGCTCCGAGTTCGTGCGTGGCGGCGGCATCCCCGACCTGATCGCCATCTATCAGGATGCTTCCGGCAATGCGCGTAACGTCGCGCTGTCCTACGCCTGCGGCGTGGGCGGAGGTCGTACCGGCATCATCGAAACCACCTTCAAGGACGAGACCGAAACCGACCTGTTCGGTGAGCAGGCCGTGCTTTGTGGCGGTTGCGTCGAGCTGGTCAAGGCTGGTTTTGAAACCCTCGTTGAAGCAGGTTACGCGCCGGAAATGGCCTATTTCGAGTGCCTGCACGAGCTGAAGCTGATCGTCGACCTGATGTTCGAAGGCGGTATCGCCAACATGAACTACTCGATCTCCAACAACGCCGAGTACGGCGAATACGTCACCGGTCCGGAAGTCATCAACGCCGAATCCCGTGCTGCTATGCGCAATGCTCTCAAGCGCATCCAGAATGGTGAATACGCCAAGATGTTCATTACCGAAGGCGCCGCTAACTACCCGTCCATGACGGCCTATCGTCGCAACAATGCCGCACACGGCATCGAAGTCGTCGGCGAGAAGCTGCGTGCGATGATGCCTTGGATCGCCGCTAACAAGATTGTCGACAAGAGCAAGAACTGATTTCTGTTCTGCTGGAAAAACGCGGCCTCGGCCGCGTTTTTTCGTTTTGGCGTTCAGCCATCTGGTATAAAACGAGTGTTTGGCCGGACCTGAACCGCATGTCTTCAGGTTTGGTCGAATTTATCCGTACCTGTTGTGAAGGTGATAGTGCATGAATGAGCAACCTGAAGAGCCGAACAAGGCGGTTGAGGCGGAAAGCATTCTGCCGATTGATGAGCACGTCGAGGAAACTCAAGGTCCCGATGGCCGAAAGGTCCGTCATCGTGGAATCTATCTGCTGCCTAATCTGTTTACCACGGCCAACCTGTTTGCCGGATTCTTTTCCATCATCACGGCCATCAACGGCAATTTTTACGTGGCTGCGGCGACCGTGTTCGTGGCGATGGTGCTCGACAGCCTGGATGGGCGCGTAGCTCGTCTGACCAACACGCAAAGTGCGTTCGGTGCTGAGTACGACTCTCTCTCGGATATGGTGGCTTTCGGTCTGGCACCAGCGGTTTTGGCGTACGAATGGGCATTGTCTGAGCTGGGTAACGTCGGACTCACGGTTGCCTTCATTTATGTAGCTTGCGCGGCCTTGAGGTTGGCGCGATTCAATACCCAGATTGGCAAGGTCGATAAGCGCTGGTTCATCGGCTTGGCAAGTCCTGCAGCGGCCGGGGTGGTTGCAGGTTGGGTCTGGGCCGTCTGGGCGTTGGACGAGCAAGGCATTCGTGGTATGGACCTACCGCTTGTGCTGGTCATGCTGTTCGCGCTGATGGTCGCTGCCGCTGGTCTGCTAATGGTCAGCAATATCAAGTACTACAGCTTCAAGGACCTTGATCTAAAAGGGCGTGTGCCGTTCGTAGCGATCCTGATCGTGGTGCTGGTGTTTGCTGTGGTCTTCAGCGATCCGCCGCGAGTTCTGCTGCTTATTTTTCTTGCGTATGCCGCCTCCGGTCCCGTTCAGCATTTGATGCAGATGCGGCGTCGCAAGCGCATCGAGGATTGATTGCTATTGTGCAGCGCCGCAGTCTCTGGCGGCGCTCATTTGTGTAACATGCAAATTAACGGTTGACGCCCA
>NZ_JAMOHV010000014.1 GCF_024448505.1 Stutzerimonas degradans | reverse complement strand
TCCTGTGGAAACATAGCAATCATTACCTACGCCGCCAAAAGCATAGCCTTCCAATAGCAGCCACTTAAGAAAATCAAACCGAAACTGAGCACCCAAAATGAAAATACAAAAAGACATAGACCAAATCCAGAACGAGCTGCAAAGAGCCAAACGCCACTGGAACAGAACATCAGAGCAGGTAGTCAACTACTTTGAGCACTGGGAATCACTATCCAAACAAACACTCAATGACTTAGTTCAGTTCAATCCAAGAGAATCCAAAGAAACACTAACCGGGTCAATTTTAAATAAAAGATTTCGCATCCACTTTACACCCCTACTGAAAAATGGATCGATTTACGCAGAGACGATTATTGAAGTATTTTTCTCAAGCCAAGAGCAAACCATTGAGTCAGGCCGCATTTGGATTGACAAAGATGGAAGGATTTTTGACACCAATATGACTCCTTTAATTACAGATTTCGATGATATGCCCGGCTACTCACTGCTTTGCAACATCCTACTTTCCACGCTTCAAACAGAAGCGCCGCAAAGCTAAAAGCGAGTAGCCTGGAAGTGACGCATGGAAAAGGCTTCGCCGTTTTCCACCCTACATGCGGCAACGTCGAGGCGTCGGCGGTGTGGGCGGTTGAGATGGCGTAGGGTGGATAACGCTTTGCTTATCCACCGATACGGATCTCCCGCCAACACAACGCTCAAGGATGAGCCGCCATGTCCCGCTACCGCCGCGCCCATGTGCCGGGCGCCACGTATTTCTTCACGGTCAATCTGCTCAACCGTCGCAGCGACCTGCTGGTCCGCCATATCGACCTGCTCCGCGAGACGGTGCGAGCCACACACTCACGCCATCCCTTCCACATCGACGCCTGGGTCGTTCTGCCCGACCACATGCATTGCGTCTGGACACTACCGGCTGGCGACGCTGACTTCGCCCTGCGCTGGAAGGTCATCAAGTTCGCTTTCGCCCGACGCCTGCCAAAGACCGAGATAACGACGGCAACTCAGCGCTCCCGCGGCGAGCGCGGGATCTGGCAACGGCGCTATTGGGAACACGTGATTCAGGATGAACGCGATTACCGACATCACATCGACTATGTGCATCGAAATCCGTTAAAGCACGGTTTGGTGGAGCGTGTCGTCGACTGGCCCTATTCGAGTTTTCATCGGGCGGTCGGGGCTGGGGTCTACCCAGTTGATTGGTGCGGTGATGAGGCAGAGGGATTCGCAAGGAATGCGGACTGACGCGTGGAAAAGGCTTCGCCGTTTTCCACCCTACGCTGCTACGCAACACCTCTACTCGGCCTCCTGACAGGGATCGGAGTCCGAGTCGCCCGAGAGTCCTTTGGATTATCTATTTCTTCTGTACAGACCGGCAGGCGACACCAACCGCCCCTTCAGGAGGGTGAGTGGAATCGCCGTGGAAGGGGTTGAGCGGCATGGATGCCGCGAGAGCCGCGATGGGCCAGGGATGGCCCTTCGCGGCGTGCCCCTGGAATGGCGATGGAGCAAACGAACCCGGAGCGAAGCGCAGGGCCGAATGCTGGGGCAAGCCCTTTTGGTTCCTTTTGGCGGGGCCGGCCATCCGGGCGACTGCCAAAAGGGACCCGCCCAGCAGGGCGGAACCAATGGTTCAACCCCCGTGATAGACAGCAGCGGCACGGACGGGACGCAAAAAGCATCCGCGAAGCTACAACTCACACAACCCACCCGGCACAGCTATCACCCACTCCCTCACCGCCCGAACCGTCGGGTCATCCCGACGGCTCTCGGGATACACGAGGTGAAACGGCTTGCCCTCCATTTCCGGCCCGAACGGCTGCACCAGCCGCCCTTCCCTCAGTTCGTCCTCTATCAACTGCCGGCTCATCAACGCCACACCCTGCGCGCCGATGGCCGCGGAGATGGCGTGGGTTTCGTCGGAGAAGACCAGCCCGGCGCTGACGTCCAGCCCCGGCACGTTGGCGAGCTTCTGCCACGCCGCCCAATCGCGCGGAGACGAAACGGCGGCTTGCGCGCGGAAGTGGATCAACGGGTGTTTGGGCAACTCGGCTACATCACGCAAACCAAGGTGCGGGCTGCAGACCGGGACGAAGGTATTGTCGAACAGCTTCTCCGCCACCAGCCCCGGCCAGCGGCCGTCGCCGTAGCGGATGGCGATGTCCGCCGTGACGCCATCCAGCGCCACCGGTTCATGGGAGGTGTGAAAGCGCAGATCGATATCCGGATGGGAATCACGTAGCAGGCAGACCCAGGGCACCAGCCAGCGCACCGCGATGGCCGGTGTGGTGCTGAGGGTGATCGCCTGGCGGCAGGGCTTCGCATTGAGGCGTTCGACCGTGGCGCTGATGCTGTCGAACGCAGCTTCCAGCGTCTGTTGCAGCTCCCGTCCCGGCTCGGTCAGCTCCAGCTTTCGCGGTTTGCGCAGGAACAGCGCCACGCCGAGGGATTCCTCCAGCGAACGAATCTGGTGGCTGATCGCCGTGGCCGTGACGGACAGCTCCTCGGCGGCCTGCTTGGCGCTCTCGTGGCGGGCAGCCGCTTCGAAGGCGCGCAAGGCGGAAAGCGAGGGTAACCAACGGTGCGCCATGGCTGAGTTTTCCTCATCTGTATCCGAAAGAAATCGTCGTTTGTCGCCTGTAGAGCCTAACCCTAGGCTGACTCTGCCGCGAATGACAGATGAATTCTTTCACAGAGGAGATTCGCCATGACGCACCTTCTGCACCTCGATGCCAGCGCCCGCCCCGGGCTTGCCGGCAAGGATGAACACGGCTCGCACAGCCGCAACCTCAGCCAGCGCTTCGTCAGCCAATGGCTGGCCCGTCGCCCGCAGGATGGCGTGACCTACCGGGACATCGGCCAGAACCCGCCTTCCTTCGTCAGCCATGACTGGATCGCCTCGGCCTTCACGCCAGAGGAGAGCAGGGAGCCGTGGATGAATGACGCGCTGGCCGAAAGCGACAGGCTGGTGGACGAACTGCTGGCCGCCGATGTGCTGGTCATCGGCACGCCGCTGTACAACTTCGGCATGCCGGCGGCGCTCAAGGCCTGGGTCGATCAGGTGGTGCGCCTGAACCGCACGGTCGGCATGGACGAGGGCAATCCGCTCGATCCCTACGTGCCCATGCTGGCGGATCGGGAGCGGCACGCGGTCATCCTTACCGCCCGTGGCGGCATCGGTTTCAACCCGGGCGAGGCGATGGCGCACATGAACCACCTGGAGCCGAACCTGGCCACGGCGCTCGGTTTTATTGGGATCACCCGCCTCCATCAGATCGCCATCGAAGGCCAGGAAATCGGTGGCGAGCTGCTGGCCAATTCGGTGGCCGAAGCGCTGCGTCAGGTGGATGCGCTGGTGGCGCGGCTGCAGGCGACTGTGGCGGCACCCACTCCCCGCACGCAGCAGAGGCAGGCCGAACCCGATCCGGTGTGATGCAAGCCGGGCGTGGAAAACGCTGGTTTTTCCACGCTACCTTCCATCAACCCGATACCGGGCGAGGCAGCGGAGCGCGCATGGCGACCGATAGAGCTTTCATGCTGTACGTGGCCGAGCAAATCGACCTGGGCAGCAGGCTGACGTACCGGAAGATGTTCGGCGAGTACGCGCTTTATCTGGATGAAAAGGTTGTCGCCTTCGTCTGCGACAACAGCCTGTTCATCAAGCCTTCGCCGGCGGCTGCAACGCTCGCCCCGGATTTGCCGCAAGCCCCGCCCTATCCCGGCGCCAAGGACTATCCGGTGGCCGACGAACTGCTGGACGATGCCGACGAACTCCGCCGTCTCGTGATTGAAACGGCGCGGCTCATGCCGGTGCCAGCGCCACGCAAACCGAGGAAGAAGAAGCCAGACGCAGCGACATGAGCTTTCAACCGGGTTGGCTCTTCATCTCCCGGTCCTCGCCCGCAGCCCCCGCCCGGTACAATGCCGCACTTTCTGCGTCGCCCGGAGCCCCGCCATGTTCACCCTCACCCACCTCGACACCCCGCCGCCGGAAGCGCTGAAAAGCCAGCTGCTGCAGATGGTGGTGGACTACCTCGGCGACATCAGCCCCGTCTCGCTCACGCCGAGCAACCCGCTGTATCAGCTGTACCAGTACGTGGTGGGCTTCGAGGTGCATCGCTACCTGGACAGCATGGACGGTGCGCAGGCGGGCAAGCCCGAGCTGATCATGGCGCTGGATGCCGACGACCCGGCAACCCTGCTCGGTTTCGCGCTGTACCTGCCGTATATGGACGATCCCGAAGCCTGTGCGCTGGTTTATCTGGCCGTGCTGGCCGAGCATCGTCGACAGGGCATCGGCCGGGCCATGGTCGACACGATGGTGACGCGCTATCCCCACGCCGAGGTGGCCTGCGTGGCCGGCAAGGTGCCGTACTTCGAGGCGCTGGGCTTCATGCCTTTGGCGGCGCGTGGCCCGCAGGTGGTGCTGAACACCCGCAACCAGGCATCCCCCGGCGTGGTGGCCGTGCAGGATCTGGCACCGATCTTCCAGTCGAAGGAGGTACGGCAGATTCACAGCTACCTGATGAAACAGCACGGCGAAAAAGCCATGAGTGACGCGGAGAAGCAGCGGGATCGGCTGCTGGATCAGCTGGCCGAGCAGGCCAACCACCTGATCGAGACGTTCACCTCAGCCCGGCGTTTGCACTGATCGCCATCGCTGCCCGGCAACACGGCACATCGACGGCGGCGCAAGCTTGGTTCAGATCTTCACGCAGGCAAAAATCGCGTTCCCTGAAGCCTCGTTCCAGGGGATGAGCTTCTCGTAGTCATGCTCGAGCACATGCACTTCGAAGTACGGCTGCAGCAGTTCGATCAGCTCGGCGAAGCTCAGCGCCACCATCGCGTGCTCGTCATGCCAGACCTGACTCTTTCCTTCGACGGTTCTCTCGATGCGCAGCTTCAACGCCTGCCGCTCGCCGTCGCCGGGGTAATGCCAGCCAGAGCTGAAGCTGAACAGGCCTTCCGCGTGCCGCGTGCTGTGGGAGACGAACGAAGCGTTGTCGATCCGACGCTTGTCCACAGCGTTGAAGCAGAACAGCCCGCCTGCCGCAAGGGCGCCATGCGCGCTGGCGATACAGCTCTTCAGCCGCTCGATTGTGCCGCTGTAGTGGATGGAATACAGGAAGCAGGTGATCAGGTCGGCAGGCTTCTCGACTGCAAAGCCGCACATGTCCTGCAACGAAAACCGGGCTTCCGGGCAGCGAATGGCCGCTCTGTCGAGCATGGGCTGGTTGATGTCGAGGCCGCTGCTTTCATAGCCCGCATCGATGAAATGGCGCACGTGCGGCCCGGTTCCGCAGGCCAGATCCAGATGCCGGTTGCCGGCATTGCCGAACAGCTGCTGCAGACGATGGACGCAGTGGCTTTGTGCGCCGTAGTCGATATCCGCGCACATGAGATCGTAGTAACCCGACAAGTCGGTATAGAGAGCATCGCCGGGCATGGTGACCTGATGAGTTTTGCGGGAGCGTGAGGGGCGCGCATCATATCCCGGCGACAGGGAAATCACCCGGCAATCACGCGCTAACGAGCTGGCGTTTTTCAACCGGCCTACGCCAGACGCCCCGTATACTCGCGGTTTTTCGCGCGAGTCCCTTCTGTGAGCAACAAACGCTATGCCTGCATCGGCCTGAGCAACCCGAAATCACCGTCCAACGTGGGCGCAATCATGCGTGCGGCGGGCTGCTATGGCGCGGCCTCGGTGTTCTACACCGGCACCCGTTACGACCGGGCCAAGGACTTCGTCACCGACACCAAGAAAGTCCATCAGGACATTCCGCTGATCAACATCGACGACCTGCGCAAGATCCTCCCGCTCGGCTGCGTGCCAGTGGCCGTGGAGCTGGTCGACGGCGCCCGTGCCCTCCCCCAATACACCCATCCGGATCGCGCGCTGTACATCTTCGGCGCCGAGGACGGTTCACTGAGCAAGGAGATCCGCGACTGGTGCGAAGACGTGGTCTACATCCCCACCAACGGCTGCATGAATCTCGCGGCCACGGTCAATGTGGTGCTCTACGACCGTCTGGCCAAAGGCAACAATACCCGCTCGGGACCGCAGTTCTGATTCACGAGGTGGTGATTCGCGGCGGGCCAGCCGAACGGCAGCTGTAAAGGCCTCGCCGCTTTCCACGCGACAGCGCGCTCGACGCACGCCGTGCCCTGAACGCCGACCTCAGCGGCAGTTGCCGGCGCAGCCGCCGCGTGCGCAGGCCGGCGCCTCGGGGTTCTTCAACACCCGGCTATTCACCACCCCGGCGGCACTCATCAGCTTGGTCACCGGCGCATCGTCCGGAATCGACGCATCTTCGGCCAGCGCACAGGCCTCTCGCAATTCACCCCAGGTCTCGGGGCGCAGCGCCATCGCATGGCGAACCTCGTAAACCTGGCCATTGGCTTCGCAGCGATAGTCATAAGTCGGCATGGTTATTCCTCCCTGGGTTGCGCTATGGCCGGGGCCGGGACTGTCTGCCTGTTGAACGTACAGACGAGAATCCATGGCTACGCGCGATCAAACCTGCTTGATCGCTACCAGCACGAAGCCCACCACAATGCCGGCCAGGGCGATCAGCCAGCCAATCCGGTGTGCGCGGTTCTTTTCGGCTTGTCGCACGGGGTCCACGGGCTTTTTCTTTCTCACGGTTCACCTGACTCTGAATAAAGATACGGCTGACGCGAAACGCCGCCGCGCGCCCTTTTAAGCCGCACGGCGCGAATTGTCCAGCGAGCGGCGCGAAGGTTGCGCCAGCGTCATGTCAGCCACCCGATTCGCCCGGTGCCGTCGGAGTTTCGATGATGCGGCACCTCTCGACTGGGGGATTCGCTGCGGCGGTCGCGACGATACCGGCCATCTGCGCGGCAGTGCAGATCACACGCCACGCCGCGCCCGCGCCGAAGTACGCACCAAGCAGCTAGGTGTCGGGGCTTACGGCGTGCCGAACAGCGCCGTCCAGTAGATCGTCGCGTCGCTCTGCGGATCGACCGCATAGGCCGCGCCGAATTCGCTGTACTGCGGGTTCATCAGATTCGCGCAGTGGCCCGGACTGGCCAGCCAGCCGTCGAGCACTCGGCGCGGAGTCGGCAGCGCGGCGGCGATGTTTTCGCCCACTACGCCGCCGGTATAACCGGCCAGTTCAGCACGGTCGCCCGGCGTGCGGCCATCGTCGCTCAGGTGGCTGAAGAAATTGCGATTGGCCATCGCCCGGCTATGAGTTTCGGCCGTGCCGCCGAGGGTCGCATTCCAGCCAAGTGGCGCTGCGGCGGCAAAGGACTGCGAGCCGCACTGGCGTGGCTGCGCACGCGCGGTATTGATCAGTTCCAGCAGCTTCTGGCCTTCGGCCTGCCAGTCGCCCAGACGCCCGTCGAGCAGCGGCCTCGCCAGCACGATGCGCCAGTCGCGGCCCTCGCGGCTGACGCCGATATCGACGAACTGCGGATCGAGCAGCACCTGGCAGAAGCTCTCGTGCAGCGCCTGCATCGCCGCCGGCGCATCACGCGGTCCGGACAGGCTGATGGCTTGCACCGTCATCATCGGATAGGCCGCACGCGCCAGTTCCTGCTGCAGATCGCCCGCGCCGATGGCTGGCAGATTCAGGCGCGCGTCGGCGGTGAGTGGCGGCAGTTCCTCGCTGGCCTTGCTGCCGCAGCGCTGCACCTCGCTGCGGTAGGCATTGATCGCCTCGACCAGCTGCGCTTCCTCGGCAGCCGCCCAGCCGGTGAACAGCAGCGTGGCGAACAGCAGAACGGTTGAAAGGACACGCATGGCAGCTCTCCGGCAAAACCCTGACAAAACGGTACGCCCACGGCGCAAGCGAACGTCATGGTGCGCGACGTCGCCGCGCTTGTCATCCCGCAGCGCGCCGGCTGTGCGGGTTACGCCGGCTTGGCTATGATCGAAAGCCATGAACAGCCCGCCGCCACTCCGCCAGCCTTGCCCGCCTGGCACTTGCACCTGCCAGCGCGATGCGTTGCTGCATACGCCGGACGCCGATACGCGCATTCTGCGGCTGACCCTGCATGAGGAGCGTCGCCTGCTCGAGCGCTTGGAGAAGGTGCAGCGCCTGGACGACCTCGAGCATCTGCAGCAACGCATGTTCGAGCAGCTGGGTATACGCATGGATATCGCCCCCGGGCACAACGAGGTGCGCAGCATGCGCGGCATCGCCATCGACTTCGCCGACCAACCCGGCCTATGCCGCAAGACCCGCCCGGCCATCGCCGCTGCCATTCGCCGCGCCTTGCAACAGCGCCCGGAAATCGCCTGGCGCCTGCTCGATGCCCATGACCTACTGGGTGGCCTCTAGATACCTAGCCATCAAACGTTCCCGCTTAGAAACGTCCGCCGGACGCTCCAGCATCCATTTACGGCATGCCCGGCATACCTTCCTCCCACTCGCCCAGCGACCAAACCCAAACCAGCGCCAAGCCATTACAATGCGCGCCTTCGTTTCATTGCCGGTCTGTGCTCATGTCGCTTCCCAAACACCACCTCGAACTGCTCGCCCCCGCGCGCGACGTTACCATCGCCCGCGAGGCCATCCTGCATGGCGCCGACGCCGTGTACATCGGCGGCCCCAGTTTCGGTGCACGGCACAATGCCGAGAACAGCGTGGCGGACATTGCCGAGCTGGTGAAATTCGCCCACCTGTTCCATGCTCGGGTGTTCGTCACCCTCAACACCATTCTGCATGACGACGAGCTGGAAGCCGCGCGCACGCTGATCCATCAGCTCTACGAGATCGGCGTCGATGCGTTGATCGTGCAGGACATGGGCATCATGGAGCTGGATATCCCGCCCATCGAGATCCACGCCAGCACCCAGACCGATATCCGCACACTGGAGCGGGCCAAGTTCCTCGACAAGGCTGGCTTCTCGCAGCTGGTCCTCGCGCGCGAGCTGAACCTGCAGGAAATCCGTGCGATTTACGATGAAGTGGATTCGACCCTGGAGTTCTTCATCCACGGCGCGCTGTGCGTGGCATTTTCCGGCCAGTGCAACATCAGCCATGCGCAAACCGGACGCAGCGCCAACCGCGGCGACTGCTCGCAGGCCTGCCGCCTGCCCTACACGCTGAAGGACGATCAGGGCCGCGTGGTGGCCTTCGAGAAGCACCTGCTGTCGATGAAGGACAACAACCAGAGCGCCAACCTGAGCGCGCTGGTGGATGTCGGCGTGCGTTCGTTCAAGATCGAGGGGCGCTACAAGGATGTGAGCTACGTGAAGAACATCACCGCTTACTACCGCCAACGCCTGGATGGCATTCTTGCCGAGCGCCCGGACCTGGCCCGCGCCTCCAGTGGCCGCACCGATCATTTCTTCGTACCGGACCCGGACAAGACCTTCCACCGCGGCAGCACCGACTACTTCGTCACCGACCGCAAGATCGACATCGGCGCCTTCGACTCGCCGACCTTCACCGGCCTCGCCGTGGGTGAAGTGCTCAAGGTCGGCAAGCATGACCTGACCGTGCAGACTCGCGAGCCGCTGTCCAACGGCGACGGCCTCAATGTGCTGATCAAACGCGAGGTGGTGGGCTTCCGTGCCAGCGTGGTCGAGCCGCTGAAGCAGTTCGAGGAGGACGGTCAGTCGCGCTACGAGTACCGCGTCGAACCCAACGAAATGCCCGCCGCGCTGCGCCAGGTGCGCCCGAACCATCCGCTCAACCGCAACCTGGACCACAACTGGCAGAACGCGCTGCTCAAGACCTCCGCCGAGCGCCGCATCGGCGTACGCTGGCTGGCAAAATTGCGCGCCGATGCGCTGGAGCTGCACGTCACCAGCGAGGAAGGCGCCTATGCCACGGCCACCCTGCCCGGCCCCTTCGGCGAAGCGAAGAAGCCCGAGCAGGTGCCCGGCCAGATCGCCGACCTGCTGAGCCAGCTGGGCACCACCATCTACCACGCCGAAGAGGTCGAGGTGGATGCGCCGCAGGCGTTCTTCATCCCCAACTCGCAACTCAAGGCGCTGCGCCGCGAAGCCATCGAGGCACTGACCGCAGCGCGCGAAACCATCCGCCCGCGCGGCGGGCGCAAGCCGGTCAGCGTGCCGCCGCCGGTCTATCCCGAGTCGCACCTGTCGTTTCTCTACAACGTCTACAACGAGAAGGCCCGCGCCTTCTATCACCGCTACGGCGTACAGCTGATCGACGCGGCCTACGAGGCCCACGAGGAGACCGGGGAGGTGCCGGTGATGATCACCAAGCACTGCCTGCGCTTCTCCTTCAACCTTTGCCCGAAGCAGGCCAAGGGCGTCACCGGGGTGCGCACCAAGGTGGCGCCGATGCAACTGGTGCACGGCGACGAGGTGCTGACGCTGAAGTTCGACTGCAAGCCCTGCGAGATGCACGTGATCGGCAAGATGAAGGGCCACATCCTCGACCTGCCGTTGCCGGGCAGCGCGGCGAGCATCGTTGGGCAGATAAGCCCCGAAGACCTGCTCAAGACCATCAAGGCCAAGCCGCAGGTCTGACGCGCACTCAGGCCACGAGCGCCTCGGCCAGCGCCCGGCCGATCGCCGCCAGCGCGGCGTTGCGCGCGTCGGCGCTGGCCTGCGTCTGCGTGAGGTAGACGCAGGCAATCACCGGTTTGCGCTGCGGCGGCCAGATCACCGCAACCTCGTTGGTGGTGCCGCGCTCGCCCGAACCCGTCTTGTCGCCGATGCGCCAGCCTGGTGGCAGACCGGCACGCAGCTTGGCCGCACCGGTCTGGCTGGCGAGCATCCAGGCGACAAGCTGCTCGCGCGAGGCCGCCGACAGGCTGTCCCCCAGAACCAGACGCTGCAGATTCGCCGCCATCGCCGCCGGTGTGGTGGTATCGCGCGGATCGCCGGGACTTGCCTCGTTCAGCTCGGTTTCCCAGCGATCCAGGCGAGTGTGGTGGTCGCCGAGCGTGCGTGCGAAATCGCCGATCGCGCCAGGGCCGCCGAGGTGACGCAGCAGCAGGTTGCCCGCCGTGTTGTCGCTGAGGGTGATGGCCGCTTCGCAGAGCGCGGCGAGCGTCATGCCATCGTCGACATGCCGCTCGGTGACGGGCGAGTAGGTCACCAGATCGTCCGCGGTATAGCGGATGCGTGTCTGCAGCGAATCCGCGCCGGCATCGACCCGCCGCAATACCGCCGCGCCCGCCAGCAGCTTGAAGGTGCTGCACAACGGAAAGCGCTCATCGGCACGGTGCAGCCATTGCCGGCCGGACTGGCTGTCGATGATCGCCACGCCCAGACGCGCATCCAGCTGTTTTTCCAGCTCGGCGAATCGCTGCGTGAGGCCTTCGCCGCGCCGCTCGACGGCCCACGCCCGGTCGCCACGCACCAGCGCGCCACCGAGCAGCAGCGCACTACCCAGCAAGGAAAACTGTCGCCGTGTCAGTACCTTCACCTTGTTCCTCCTTTCGACAAACACACCGGTCAAGCGCGGACGCTGAGCTTAGGCTATCCGGCGCCGATGCTCTGCCGGATCAGGCTCAGTGCGATAAGCGGATTGGCGAACGCCTGAGCCGTCCCATGCTTTAAACTTGCGCCCTTCTTCTGCACTACCCGGCGAATCCCCTCGCTGCCCGGACTTCCCATGAAGCAACGCACCGTAACGCCCTTTCAGATCTTCATCCTCGTGCTGTCGTTCTACGTGCTGGGTGCGCTGGTAGCCGACCTGTTCTTCAAGCTGCCGCCCGATATCTCGACCCTGCTCGGCTATCTGGACACCCTCGTCTGCTTCTTTTTCTTCCTCGACTTCTGCGTGCGCCTGCAGCAGGCCGAGAACAAGTGGCGCTTCATGCGCTGGGGCTGGATCGATCTGCTCGCCAGCGTGCCGGCCAGCGGCCTGCAGGCAGCCAAGCTGGTGCGTGCGTTCCAGATCCTGCGCATCCTGCGCGCGCTGAAATCGCTGCAATTGATCTGGCGCGTGCTGTTTCGCAACCGCGCGGAAGGCATCGTCGTCTCGGCAGCAACGGCGACCCTGCTGCTGGTGGCCTTCGGCGCGATCACCATGTTGCTGGTGGAGGCGCCGAATCCGCAGAGTTCGATCAACACGCCGGAAGAGGCGCTGTGGTGGGCCTTCGTCACGGTGACGACGGTCGGTTATGGCGATTTCTATCCGGTGACCACCGCCGGGCGCGTCGTCGCGGTGTTGCTGATGGTGTCGGGCGTGGGGCTGTTCGGTAGCTTCGCGGCCTATATCGGCTCGCTGTTCGTCGCCGACCAGAACGAGGAAGAAGAAAAGCGCGACGCCGACGACCGCGAGCTGATGCACCGGCTGCTGGCGCAGGTGGACAGCCTCAGCCAGGAGGTGCAGAGCCTGCGCGCCGAACTGCAACGAGGCCGGCTCGACGAGCACGCAGGCGAAGCTGGTGCCGATACGTCGATGACCGACGCGCCGGAGCCGACGCGCAGGGCGTGACGGCAATCTGTCGTCACGATTGCGTGGTGATCGCCCGCAGGCTGCCCGCCGCGCCCTATAATCGCCCCCTGTCACGCGCCCCGCACGGGAGTTTGCCGGCGTCATGCCTTTCGAATATGCACGCAATCTGACCGGTCGCCGGCGTACCCGCCATGGCAATCGCCAACTGGGCCTGTGGCTGGCATTCAATGCCGGCGCGGCGAATGCCGGCGGCTTCCTCGCGGTGCAGCAATACACCTCGCACATGACCGGCATCGTCTCCTCGATGGCCGACAACCTGGTACTGGGCGCCACCGACCTCGCCCTCGGCGGGCTCGGCGCGCTGCTGTCGTTCCTCTTCGGGGCGATGTGCTCGACCATCATGATCAACATCTCGCGGCGCCGGCACATGCACAGCCAGTACGCGCTGCCGCTGGCGCTGGAGGCTGTGCTGTTGCTGGGCTTCGGCGTGCTGGGCGCGCAGATGATGGCCGTGCCCGGGCTTTTCGTGCCGCTCACGGTGATGCTGCTGTGCTTCATCATGGGCCTGCAGAACGCCATGGTGACCAAGCTCTCGAACTCCGAGGTGCGCACCACGCACGTCACCGGAACGGTGACCGATATCGGTATCGAGCTGGGCAAGCTGATCTACATCAACCGCCTGCAACGGCCCGGAGAGGAGCCGGTGCGCGCCAATCGCGAGCGTCTGCTGATCAACAGCCTGCTGGTCTGCTGCTTCTTCATCGGCGGCGTGAGTGGCGCCTTCGGCTTCAAGTATTTCGGCTTTCTCGCCACCGTACCGCTGGCCGGCGCGCTGCTGTTCTTCGCGCTGGTGCCGATGTGGGACGACCTGCACCTGAGCTGGACGCTCTGGCGGCGCAAACGCTGAGCGCGCGTCCGTCACCCCCGCCTTTCTTGCGCGCGTCCTCGCGCGTCCTGCATTTATACCCTCGCCCTTACATGCCACGCAGGTTCATGCGCCGCTGCCGCCCGACAATTCGGGGTTAAAAACGTTCGCCTACCCTTCGTCCGAATGTTCAATTATTTACTTTGACAGCGTGACTTTTTGCTCATAGCTTTCGATTCCGAACATTTACGAACCATTCCGCAGTCGGCTCGAACAATAACAATCCGCATGAGGCTCCCGCGCATGAGTACTCCAACCGTCCCGACCCTCAAGGGACAATGCATCGCCGAGTTTCTCGGCACCGCCCTTCTGATCTTCTTCGGCACCGGCTGCGTCGCCGCGCTCAAGCTGGGCGGCGCCAATCTCGGGTTATGGGAAATCAGCATCATCTGGGGCATCGGCGTGTCGATGGCGGTGTATCTGGCCGCCGGCGTATCCGGTGCGCACCTGAACCCGGCCGTCACCATCGCGCTGTGGCTGTTCGGCACCTTCGAGCGGCATCGCGTACCGGCGTACATTCTTGCGCAGGTCGCCGGCGCCTTCAGTGCCGCCGCGCTGGTGTACGGGCTGTACAGCAGCCTGTTCATCAATTTCGAGCAGGCGAACCACATGGTTCGCGGCAGCCTCGAAAGCCTGCAGCTGGCCTCGGTGTTCTCCACCTATCCGCACGCGTCGCTGTCGTTCGGCCAGGCGTTCCTGGTGGAGGTGGTGATCACCGCGATCCTGCTGGCGATGATCATGGCCATCACCGATGACGGCAACGGCCTGCCCAGCGGCCCGCTGGCGCCGTTGCTGATCGGCCTGCTGATCGCCGTGATCGGCGGTGCGATGGGACCGCTGACCGGCTTCGCGATGAACCCGGCACGCGACTTCGGACCCAAACTGATGACCTTCTTCGCCGGCTGGGGCGATGTGGCCTTCACCGGCGGGCGGGACATTCCGTATTTCCTGGTACCGATCTTCGCGCCGATCCTCGGCGCCTGCCTGGGCGCCGCGGGTTACAAGGCACTGATCTGCCGGCACTTGCCGGGGGTAGGCTCGGCCGCCTGCGATGCACCGAAACCCAAGGAAAAGGCCACTGCCGAAATGGGCTCCGCGCAGCCCGATATCAGCAAAGTTCGCTAAGGAAACGTCGACATGAGCAATCAGAACAAGCAATTCATCGTCGCCCTCGACCAGGGCACCACCAGCTCGCGCGCCATCGTGCTGGACCGCAACGCCAACGTGGTGACCATCGCCCAGCGCGAGTTCGCGCAGATCTACCCGCAGCCGAGCTGGGTCGAGCACGACCCCATGGAAATCTGGGCGACCCAGAGCGGCGTGTTCGTCGAAGCCCTGGCCCAGGCCGGCATCACCAACGAGCAGGTGGCGGCGATCGGCATCACCAACCAGCGTGAAACGGCCATCGTCTGGGACAAGGTCACCGGCCGGCCGATCTACAACGCCATCGTCTGGCAGAGCCGCCAGAGCACGCCGATCTGCGATCAGCTCAAGCGTGACGGTATGAACGATCACATCCGCAAGACCACCGGTCTGGTGATCGACCCCTACTTCTCCGGCACCAAGATCAAGTGGATTCTCGATCACGTCGAAGGCAGCCGCGAGCGCGCCCGCCGTGGCGAGCTGCTGTTCGGCACCGTCGACTGCTGGCTGATCTGGAAGATGACCCAGGGCAAGGCCCACGTCACCGACTACACCAACGCCTCGCGCACCATGCTCTACGACATTCACAAGCTGGACTGGGACCCGGTGATGCTCGAGGCGCTGGATATCCCACGCGAGATGCTGCCGGAAGTGCGCTCCTCGTCGGAGGTGTACGGCCACGCCTATATCGGTTCCGGCCAGAGCACCGGCATTCCCATCGCGGGCATCGCCGGCGACCAGCAGGCGGCGCTGTTCGGCCAGATGTGCGTCGAGCCGGGGCAGGCGAAGAACACCTACGGCACCGGCTGCTTCCTGCTGATGAACACCGGCACCAAGGCGGTGCAGTCCGAACATGGCCTGCTGACCACCATCGCCTGCGGCCCGCGCGGCGAGGTGAACTATGCGCTGGAAGGCGCCATCTTCAATGGCGGTTCCACCGTGCAATGGCTGCGCGACGAGCTGAAGGTGCTCAACGAGTCGCTGGATTCAGAGTACTTCGCCACCAAGGTGCCGGACAGCAACGGCATTTATCTGGTGCCGGCCTTCACCGGCCTCGGCGCGCCTTACTGGGACCCGCGCGCCCGCGGCGCGTTGTTCGGCCTGACCCGCGGCGTGAAGGTCGACCACCTGATCCGCGCCGCGCTGGAATCCATCGCCTACCAGACCCGCGACGTGCTCGACGCCATGCAGCAGGACGCCGGCGAGCGTCTGCGTGCCCTGCGGGTGGACGGCGGCGCGGTGGCCAACAACTTCCTCATGCAGTTCCAGGCCGACCTGCTCGGCACCCAGGTCGAACGGCCGCAGATGAAGGAAACCACTGCCCTCGGCGCGGCCTACCTGGCCGGACTGGCGACCGGTTTCTGGAGCGATCTCGACGAACTGCGCAGCAAGAGCAGTATCGAGCGGGTGTTCGAACCGGCGTGCGGAAGCGAACAGCGCGAAGCGCTCTATCGCGGCTGGCAGAAGGCGGTCGACCGCACGCGCAACTGGGCCGAGGACTAATCGAACGCTGCCGCGCCTGCCCTGCGAGCGTTCGCAAGCAGGCGCGGCATGTGCGAATCCGAACGCTCCACGCTTTAATCGAACGCCAGACTGCGGCATGCTTCGGGGCAAACAGCCCATAAGGAAGCCCCATGAGCCTGGCGCCCCGACAGCAGAACATCCTGGATCTCGTGCGCGAGCGCGGCTACGTCAGCATCGACGAGCTGGCCCGGCATTTCGCGGTCACGCCGCAGACCATCCGCCGGGATATCAATCAGCTGGGCGAAGCCGGGCTGCTGCGCCGCTATCACGGCGGCGCCGCCTATGATTCCAGCGTGCAGAACACCGCCTACAGCCAGCGCGCGCGGCAAATGCGCGACGAGAAGCTGCGCATCGCCGCCGCCGTGGCCGCGCGGATTCCCGATCAGGCCTCGCTGTTCATCAACATCGGCACCACTACCGAAGCCATCGCACAGGCGCTGCTGAACCACCGCGACCTGAAGATCATCACCAACGATCTGCACGTGGCGAGCATTCTCAGCACCAAGGAGGATTTCGAGGTGCTGATCGCCGGCGGCAGCGTGCGCAGCGACGGTGGCATCGTCGGCCAGGCCACCGCCGATTTCATCAGCCAGTTCAAGGTGGACTTCGCGCTGATCGGCATCAGCGGCGTCGACGAGGACGGCACCCTGCTCGACTTCGACTATCAGGAAGTGCGCGTCTCGCAGGCGATCATCCATAACGCCCGCAAGGTTTTCATGGCAGCCGATTCGAGCAAGTTCGGCCGCAGCGCCATGACGCGCCTGGGCTCGCTGGAGCAGATCGACTGCCTGTTCACCGATGCGCCGCCGTCCGAGGTCTTCGCCGAACTGCTTGCGCGCCACAAGGTGCAGGTGGAAATCGCCGGATAGCAGGCTCGCGCGCGCCGCCAGTCAACTGCGGATGCGGTTTTAGCAGCGTCTTTTTTTCGGAAATGTTCCCTTTTATCTGATTTCGAACATTTTTGCTTTCGCATGGATTCTTCTGCGCATAGCATGTTCAAAACCGAACATGATCTTTCGTTTTCGAGGAGAAGCCCGTGCCCCATTCCGTCCAGCCCGTCTCCGAGCTCTATGACGTTGCCGTGATCGGCGGCGGTATCAACGGCGTCGGCATCGCGGCCGATGCCGCCGGTCGCGGCCTGTCGGTGTTCCTTTGCGAACGCGACGACCTCGCCAGCCACACCTCGTCGGCCAGCAGCAAGCTGATCCATGGCGGGCTGCGCTATCTGGAACACTACGAATTCCGCCTGGTTCGCGAGGCGCTGGCCGAGCGCGAAGTGCTGCTGGCGAAGGCACCGCACATCGTCAAACCGATGCGCTTCGTGCTGCCTCACCGCCCCCATCTGCGTCCGGCGTGGATGATCCGCGCCGGGCTGTTCCTCTACGACCACCTCGGCAAGCGCGAGAAGCTGCCGGGTTCGCGCGGCTTGCGCTTTTCGGCCGAGAGTCCGCTCAAGGCGCATATCCGCCGTGGTTTCGAGTACTCCGATTGCTGGGTAGACGACGCGCGGCTGGTGGTGCTCAACGCCATGGCGGCACGCGAGAAAGGCGCACATATCCACACCCGCACCCAATGCCTGAGCGCCAAGCGCGCCGGCAGCATCTGGCATGTCGAGCTACAGCGCCAGGACGGCAGCCGCTTTTCCTTGCGCGCCAAGGCGCTGGTCAATGCCGCCGGGCCGTGGGTGGCGCAGTTCATCGGCGAGGGCCTGCAGCAACGCTCGCCCTACGGCATCCGCCTGATCCAGGGCAGTCACATCATCGTGCCCAGGCTGTACGACGGCGAGCAGGCATTCATCCTGCAGAACGAGGACCGCCGCATCGTGTTCGCCATTCCCTACCTCGGGCGCTACACGATGATCGGCACCACCGACCGCGAGTATCAGGGCGACCCGGCGCAGGTGCGCATCAGCGAGGAGGAGATCGGCTACCTGCTGGGCGTGGCCAATGCGCACTTCCGCCAGCAGCTGGCGCCAACCGACATCCTGCACAGCTTCGCCGGCGTGCGGCCGCTGTGCGATGACGAATCGGACAACCCGGCCGCCGTCACCCGCGATTACACCCTGGCGCTGGCGGCAGCCCCAGAACAGGCGCCGCTGCTCTCGGTCTTCGGCGGCAAGCTGACCACCTACCGCAAGCTCGCCGAGTCGGCGATGACGCTGCTGGCGCCGTTCTTTCCCGCACTGGGGCCGAGCTGGACGGCCAGCGCCGCGCTCCCCGGCGGCGAGGAGATGGATTCGCCGCAGCAGCTGGCCCGGGACATCGAGGCGCGCATCAGCGGCATCGAACCGGCGCTGGCGCAACGCTGGGCCAGCACCTACGGCAGCCGTGTGTGGCAGATGCTCGGCGATGCCCACACGCTGCAGCAGCTTGGCCAGCCACTCGCCGCGCAGCTCTACAGCCGTGAGGTGGACTATCTGCGCGACCACGAATGGGCATGCGAGGCGGACGACATTCTCTGGCGTCGCACCAAGCTCGGATTGAGCTTCACCGCGCAGGACCAGGCGCGCCTGCAGCGCTATCTGGACAGCGACACGGAACTCGACGAGGCCGCCGTGCCGCCGCTGGCTAGCCGCGCAACTGGCTAGTGATGCGCTCCAGGCTGGAATTGAGGCGCTGCTCGGCCGCGCGCAGCTGCTCTCCCTGCTGCAGCAACGGCGCGCAGAGGTTGAGCGCGGTCAGTACCAGCAGCTTGTCGGCGCTGGCATCGGGGAACTGACGGCGGCTGGTCGCCAGATGCTCCTGCAGCAGCGCCGCCGCATCGGACAACAGTGCCGCCTGTCCTTCGCCGGCACGAATCGAATACTCGCGCCCGAGAATGTTCAGCACCTGAATGCCGGCGGCACTCATGCGGCACTGCCGGCAGCGGCGCGCTCGATCAGCGCTTGCAACCGGGCCAGCGTCGCGCCCTGCTTTTCCTCCTGCTCCAGCGCGGCCAGCTGCAGGTTGTCGTTCTCCTCGCGGGCTTGCTGCAGCTGCTGTTCGAGCAGCGCGGCGGTTTCGCGCAGGGACTGATTCTGCTGCAGCAGGTCGGCGATGACGCGTTCGAGCTGGACTAGAGCGGTTTCAAGCATGAGAGGTATCCGGGGCCGGTGAAAAGGCGCGCGAGGATAGCAAAAGCACTGCTGGCGGGGGGCCTGCATTCGCAAGCGCATTGCAGCGGCTGGCGGTCGCCAAAGCCAAGACGATTGCGGTAGCCTCGGCAGCCCATTCAAACGCATCACAGGAGTCACCCATGGCCCGCGCCACCGCCCGCCACATCCTGGTTTCCAGCGAAGCCAAGTGCAACGAACTGAAGGCTGCCATCGAAGGCGGCGCCGATTTCGCCCAGGTCGCCCGCGAGAATTCGAGCTGCCCGTCCAGCCGCGACGGCGGCAACCTCGGCTCCTTCGGCCCGGGACAGATGGTGCGTGAATTCGACACCGTCGTTTTCAGCGCGCCGCTCAACGTCGTGCAGGGTCCGGTAAAGACCCAGTTCGGCTATCACCTGCTGGAAGTCACCAGCCGCGAAGACTGATCCTGCCCGCCCCACGCTTCGGCGTGGGGACGCAGTATTTTTTCCACCATCGCGGATGGTTTCCGCCAAGCGGTGGTCCAATACGGCACGACCAAATCAAGAGGTATGTGCCATGGGACTGTTCGACAGAATCAAGGAAAAACTCGGCTTCGGCGATGCCTCCAATGAGGCGCAGAAACCGGTTTCCACCCCACCGGCGGATGCCGCCAGCACCAGCGCCGAAGGCGTCACGCTGGACTCCGGCCGCCCCACCGCTACCGCCAATGCCACCACCCACACCGACGCCCCGGCGATGTCGCAGGTCGACGTCGCGGCGAAGCTCGACGCCATGGCCGCCAGTCACCACGAGCAGCTCAACTGGCGCACGTCCATCGTCGACCTGCTCAAGTTGCTCGGCCTCGATAGCAGCCTGGAAGCGCGCAAGGAGCTGGCCAACGAACTGCACTGCCCGCAGGACAAGATGACCGACTCCGGCACCATGAACATCTGGCTGCACAAGACCATCATGCAAAAGCTCGCCACTCACGGCGGCAATGTGCCGCCGGAGCTGCTGCACTGACGTCAGCGACTGCCGGCCGATAAAAAAGGCTGCCCCGCATGACGGTGGCAGCCTTTTTCGTTACCGCTCGATGCGGTCAGGGCCGCTTGGAGCGATCACCACGGCCGAAGCCGGGGCGTTGCCCTTCACCCGCCGGCGGACCGCGCCGCTTGGCCGGTGCCGGCTTGTCGCCACCGGCGCCTTCGGGGCGCTTGCCACGCTTGCGATTCACATCGCTCGGACGCTCGGCAACCGGCGTACCCCGGCTCTGCTCGGCCGGACGCGGCTTGCGTGCCGGCTGCTCGCCACGCGGCTTGTCGCCGATGCGCGGCAGGTCGGCTTCGCCGGCCGGACGCAGCACACGCGGGCGGCGCTCGCCACGCGCCAGCGGCTTGGCCACCTTGCGCTGCAGACGGTCGATCTTCTCCTTGGCGCGCGCCTTCATCTCCGGCAGCGCGACCGGCGTCAGGCCGACCTCCTGGCTGAGGATGTCCACCTCGGCCTGCGACATCTCGCGCCAGCGACCCATCGGCAGGTCGGAGGTCATGAACACCGGACCGAAGCGCACCCGCTTCAGCCGGCTGACCACCAGCCCCTGGGATTCCCACAGGCGGCGCACCTCACGGTTGCGGCCTTCCATCACCACGCAGTGATACCAGTGGTTGAAACCTTCGCCGCCGGGTGCTTCCTGAATGTCGGTGAAGCGCGCCGGGCCGTCTTCCAGCATGACGCCGGTCTTCAGCCGCTCGATCATCTCGTCGTCGACTTCGCCGCGCACGCGCACCGCGTATTCGCGATCCATCTCGTAGGACGGATGCATCAGCCGGTTGGCCAGTTCGCCATCGGTGGTGAACAGCAGCAGCCCGGTGGTGTTGATATCCAGCCGGCCGATGTTGATCCAGCGGCCTTCCTTCGGCCGTGGCAGGCGGTCGAATACGGTCGGACGACCTTCCGGATCGTTGCGGGTGCAGATTTCGCCGTCGGGCTTGTTGTAGATCAGCACGCGCCGCACCACGGCGGCTTCTTCGCGCTTGATCAGGCGGCCATCGACGGCGATGGCGTCGAGCCGGTCCACGCGCTGGCCGAGGCTGGCCACCGCGCCGTTGACCTTGACCCGGCCTTCGCTGATCCATTGTTCGATATCACGTCGCGAGGCCAGCCCCATGCGGGCCAGGACCTTCTGCAGTTTTTCGCCGTGGGCGACGTGAGGGGTGGAATCGTCATGCTCGGTCATTCTGGGCACCTCCCGGTGTGTCAGTTCCGATTGAAAGGGCGCGAATCATACGCGCATCGACGTCCGCACGCACCGTTTGCGCACGGATGCACCGACCGCTCAGCCGAGAGCGGCGAGCGCATCGGCGGTGGCTTGCCGGATACGCGCCCAGTCGCCACCGGCGAGGCTGGCCGCGTCGATCATCCAGGTGCCGCCGACGCACATCACATTGCCGAGCGCCAGGTACTGCGCAGCGTTGCCCGCATTGACGCCGCCGGTCGGGCAGAAGCGCACGTCCGCGAACGGTCCGCCGAACGCCTTGAGCGCGGCGATGCCCCCGCAGACTTCGGCCGGGAACAACTTGAAGCGGCGATAGCCCAGCGCATAGCCCTCCATGATTTCCGTTGCCGTGGCGATGCCCGGCAGCACCGGCACCGCACATTGCACGCCGGCTTCCAGCACTTCCCGACTGGCGCCGGGGGTGACCACGAACTGCGCCCCGGCCGCTTCCACCTGATCCATCATGCGGTGGTCGAGCACGGTGCCGGCGCCGATGCACAGCTCGGGACGCTCCTCGCGCAGCCGGCGGATCGCCGTCAGCCCATGCGCCGAACGCAGGGTGATTTCCAGCGTGCGCAGGCCGCCCGCCGCCAGGGCGTCGGCGAGCGGCAGGATCTGCTCCTCGCTACCGATGGTGATCACCGGCAGGATGCGCGCATTCACGCACAGCTGCTCGATCAGGTCGTTCTTCAGTTGCATGGTCATGGGCAATCCTCAGGGCGTCAGGGACACCAGTAGATTTCCAGCGGAGAGTGGATGAACGCGCGAATCGGCATCCGCAACGCATCGGCGTTCAAGGCCTGACGCAGGGTCTCCAGTTTGGTCATGCCCTGGATCGCCAGACACTGCATGCGCGCCGAGGCCAGTAGCGGATAGGTCATGCTCAGGCGCTCGCGCGGCTCGGTCGGCGCACACATCGCCACGCAGCGATCCGGGCAATCGGCCCGCAGTGCATGGTCCAGACGCGCACTGTCGGGGAACAACGACGCGGTGTGGCCATCGTCGCCCATGCCCAGCACCAGCACGTCGATCGGCTGACCGAGTTCGGCCAGACGTCGGTCCGCCAGTTGCGCGGCTTCCTCCAGGGTGGCCGCCGGATGATACAAACCGATGAACTGCGCCACGGCCGCGGCGTTCTGCAACAGATGACGACGCACCAGCCCCTCGTTGCTAGCCGCATCGCTCGGCGGCACCCAGCGCTCGTCCGCCAGGCTGATCTGCACCCTGGACCAGTCCAACTCACGGCGCGACAGTTCCTCGAAGAACGGCACCGGGCTGCGCCCGCCGGATACCACTAGGCTGGCCACGCCGTGGGTGCGCACCGCGTAGTTCAGCACCTTGGCCGCGTCGTCAGCCATCAGCCGCGCCTGCCCAGCGGCGTCGGCCAGACTGTGGGCAACCACGCCGGTGGGCAGGTCGAGTTCAGAAATCGCCATACCAGGACCTCCCGTCACGAGTAATCAAGGCAATCGAAGCCACCGGCCCCCAGGAGCCGGCAGGATAGAGTTTGAGACTGTCGCCAATACGGGTCCAGCCATCGACCAGCTGATCGCACCATTGCCAGGCGTACTCGACTTCGTCGCGGCGCACGAACAGATTCTGATTGCCCTGCATCACCTCCAGCAGCAACCGCTCGTAGGCGTCCGGGATGCGCGCGCTCTTGTAGGTCTCGGAAAAATTCAGCTGCAGCGGCCCGCTGCGCAGGTGCATGCCCTTGTCCAGGCCCTGCTCCTTGGTCATCACCTGCAGGGAAATGCCCTCGTCCGGCTGCAGGCGGATGATCAGCCGGTTGCTGATCAGCGAGCGCTGCTCGGGCGCGAAGATGTAGAACGGCGGCTCCTTGAAATGGATGACGATCTGCGACAGCTTCTGCGCCATGCGCTTGCCGGTACGCAGGTAGAACGGCACGCCGGACCATCGCCAGTTACAAATGTCGGCGCGCAGGGCGACGAAGGTTTCCGTGCTGCTGGTGGCATTGGAATTCTCTTCCTCCAGATAGCCCGGCACCGGCTTGCCGCCGGCGATCCCGGCCGAATACTGGCCGCGCACCACGCGCTGGCTGAGGATGTCCGGCGTGATCGGCGCCAGCGCTTTGAGCACTTTTACCTTCTCGTCGCGGATGCTGTCGGCGGTGAGGTTGCTCGGCGGGTCCATGGCGATCAGGCAGAGCAGCTGCAGCAGGTGATTCTGGATCATGTCGCGCAACTGGCCAGCCTGGTCGAAGTAGCCCCAGCGCCCTTCGATGCCGACGGTTTCGGCCACGGTGATCTCCACATGCGAGATGTGGTGCTGGTTCCACTGCGTCTCGAACAGGCTGTTGGCGAAACGCAGGGCAATCAGGTTCTGGACGGTTTCCTTGCCCAGGTAATGATCGATCCGATAGATCTGGCTCTCGGCAAAGTACTGCGCGACCGCATCGTTGATCACCCGCGACGACGCCAGGTCATGGCCGATGGGTTTCTCCAGCACCACCCGCGCCTGCGCGGCCAGCCCGGCGCCGGCCAGGTGTTCACAGATCGCGCCGTACACCGCGGCGGGCGTGGCGAAATAGGCGATCAGCGGCAGCCCGGCGCTGACGTTCTGGGCCAGCACGGCGTAATCCTCGCCGCGGCGAAAATCCATGCGCAGACAGCACAGGCGCGCCAGAAAGCGCTGCAGCACGGCATCGTCCAGCTCGTGCGGCGGGATGTAACGGCGCAGGGCCTGTTCGATCCGCGCCATCTGCTCATCCGGTTCGCCGCCCTCGCGTGACAGTGCCAGCAGCCGCGTATCGGCGTGCAACAGGGCGGCGCGGTCGAGCTGATAAAGCGCGGGAAACAGCTTGCGCAGCGCCAGATCGCCCAGCGCGCCGAACAGGGCAAAAGTAATGGGTTCAACGTTGATCGCAGGCATAAACGCTCGTGGTCAGTGCAGTGTGGGCTTCAGCGCCGCTCGAATGGCCGGGCACCGGCTCGCGGTCATACGTGCCGCGCGGCAAGGCACCCCTTCAGCAACAGACAGAGATCGTTGCAAAAGACTCGCGAGAATCGGAAAAAATTCTGTTCCGACGATGCACGGTGCTGGACGGCCGCGCCGTCATGGCTTGCGCTTCTTCGCCTTGCCGAGGATTGCGAGGCGCTCGGCCGCCTGTTGCCTGACGGCCTTGCGCTCTTTGTTCTTGAGCTTCTTCCAGCGTTTGATCTCGTCGCGGCTACGACCGCAGCCGACACAGATGTCATCCTTGAGCTTGCACAGATCCACGCAGGGATTGTCCACCTTGTTGCCCACGGCACCTCCAACGCAGGGCGGCCTCGCGTTGCGCAAGGCCGACCGGCGTCAGTGTTGCGTGCTCAACCGATCATTTCCACCAGTACTCCACCTGCACGCCGAAGTTGGAGCCGTGCTGGGCATCACCGAAGGCCCCGCTGTCCGAGAGCGCCGAGCCGGCAGCCATCAGGTTCGCCGCACGCTGGGCGGCGTCGTTCCACTGCGCATAGGTGTAATACAGGCGTACCTCCGGCCGCGCCCAGAATGCCGGACCGGCCGGCGACCAGGTCGGCGCAACGGTGAATTTGCTCAGCTTGCGCGTGCCGTCGGCGGCGTCGATCTGATCGTGACCGAGCTCGGTCACCAGCTTGAACTGCTCGGTGAAGGCATAGGTCGGACGCACCCCCACCGACCACCAATCCTGATCGCCACCGTCGACACGTTTGTCCTTCTGGTAGACCACCTGGAATTGCCCACCGAAACGGGGCGTCAGCTGCCAGTCGAAATACTCGACCACGCGCCAGCTCTTGGCACTGTCGTCCAGCGTGACATCGCCGGTGTAGCCCAGGCCGGTCCCCGGGCCTTCGCCGTACTGGAGCGCGAGGGTGTTGCTGCCGCCGAGAAAGCCGTCCTGCTTGTGCTGCGCGGTCACCGCCCAGCCACTGTGGGCGTCCTCGCTGTCGGGCTTGTCGATGTAGCTCACGCCGAACTCCAGCTCGCCGCCAGGATTGCTGTCGAAGCCGCCGACGTTGAAGTCATGGCGATTGATGTAGTCCTTCTGGAACACGCCGTCCTTGCGTGAAAAGGCGTAGCTGTACTTCAGGCCGCCGATCTCCATATCTTCCACGCCGGCACCGGTGGCGCTCTGGTTCCAGTAGTAGAAGTCGGAGATATGGATGTCGTTACGCTTGTAGAAGCGCCGCCCGGCCCACAGCGAGCCGTTGTACAGCGCCGGCACCTTGCTCCACTCGGCATAGGCCTGCACCATCCGCGCCCAGCCGTGATCGCCGGTGAACTCCGGGGTGTGGCCGTACTGGTTGTACAGCGCGGCCATGCCTTCCAGGCTGAGCACCGAGCCGTCGGCAAAGGTGTAGAGGTCCTGACGCAGATCGAGCTCGGCGTACTGCTCGCACTCGTTGCCGAGGCGGTACTTGCTCGGCGCGCCGGGCAGCTGGAAACAGGATTGCGTCCCGCCCTCCACCGAATCGCCGACGCCGCTGCGCAGGTAGCCGGAAAACTCCAGCGCCTGACCGCTCAGCGGCAGCACGGCGCACGCCACGGCGGCAGCCAGACTCATTCCTGCGGATATTGTTATTTTCATGTCCACTCCGTTCGCTGTTGTTGTTATTCGTTATCTGCAGGTCAGCACGGCGACAAGCGCTGCCTGGGTCGAGCCGCTGCGCGCGCGTTAGCGGGCAATACCGCTGCGCTCGCGCCCGCTGTACGGCACGCCTCTTTCGCCAGGCGTGCGGCCGTTCGGCAAGGCCTCGATGACACCGAGCCGCCCGCTGCCCGCCGCGCGGGCAGCTCGCTGGTCCAGTCGCTCGCCGGTGTGCGCATCGAACAGCAGCACCTTGTGCGGATCGAACTGCAACTCGAGGGTTTCGCCGGCGCGCGGAGCCTGGTCCGGGGCCAGTCGGCACGACGCCTTGACCTCGTTCAGGCTGAAGAACACCAGGGTGTCCGGCCCGGTGGGCTCGACCACCTCGATCTGGCAGCGCAGCGAGCAGCCGTTGCCCGTACCGTCGGCCAGGCCGATCTGCTCCGGGCGGATGCCGAGAATCACGTCACGCGCGTGCCACTGCTCATCGGCCGGCAGCGCCAGCGGAATTTCACAGCTCGCCTGATCGCTGTTGAGCACGGCGACCCAACGCCCACTCTGCTGGCGCAGCCGCACGGGGACGAAGTTCATCGGCGGCGAGCCGATGAAGCTTGCCACGAACTGGTTGGCCGGGTCGTTGTAGATCTCGTGCGGCGTGCCGAACTGCTGGACGATGCCGTCCTTCATCACCGCGACTTTGTCGCCGAGCGTCATCGCCTCGATCTGATCGTGGGTGACATACACGGTGGTGGTCTTCAAGCGCTGATGCATCAGCTTGATTTCGGTGCGCATCTCCACGCGCAGCTTGGCGTCGAGGTTCGATAGCGGTTCGTCGAACAGGTAGATCTTCGGCCGCCGCGCCAGCGCCCGCCCCATGGCCACGCGCTGCTGCTGGCCGCCGGAGAGCTGCGACGGCTTGCGCTCGAGCAGCGCCTCGATCTGCAGCAGCTTGGCGACCCGCGCCACCTCCTCCTCGATCTGCGCCGCGGGCACCTTGCGCATCTTCAGGCCGAAGGCGATGTTGTCGCGCACGCTCATGGTCGGGTACAGCGCGTAGGACTGGAACACCATGGCGATGTCGCGATCCTTCGGGCTGGCCTGGCTGATGTCCTCGCCGTCGACCAGGATCTCGCCGCCAGTGATGTTCTCCAGCCCGGCGATGCAATTCATCAGGGTGGATTTGCCGCAGCCCGACGGCCCGACGAGGATCAGGAACTCTCCCGCGTCGATCTTCAGGGCGATGTTCTTCAGTGTTTCGACCTTGGCGTTGCCGTAGGTTTTCTGGACGTTGCGCAGTTCCAGGGATGCCATGTTGTTGTTCTCCTCAACCCTTGACGGCGCCGGCAGTGAGCCCGCGCAGGAAGTACTTGCCGGCGATCACGTAGACCACCAGCGTGGGCAGGCCGGCGATCATCGCGGCGGCCATGTCGACGTTGTATTGCTTGGCGCCGGTGCTGGTGTTCACCAGGTTGTTCAGTGCCACGGTGACCGGCTGGGTATCGCCACTGGCGAACACCACACCGAAGAGGAAGTCGTTCCAGATCTGAGTGAACTGCCAGATCAGGCAGACCATGATGATCGGCACCGACATCGGCAGCAGGATGCGGCCGAAGATGGTGAAGAAGCCGGCGCCATCCAGCCGCGCCGCCCGCACCAGCGCATCCGGCACGCTGACGTAGAAGTTGCGGAAGAACAGCGTGGTGAACGCCAGCCCGTAGACCACGTGCACCAGCACCAGGCCGGCGGTGGTATTGGCCAGGCCGAGCTTGCCGAGGGTGAAGGACGCCGGCAGCAGGATCACCTGGAACGGCAGGAAGCAGCCGAACAGCAACAGGCCGAAGAACAGCTGCGAGCCGCGGAAGCGCCACATCGACAGCACGTAGCCGTTGATGGCGCCCAGCGCGGTGGAAATCAGCACCGCCGGGATGACGATCTTCACCGAGTTCCAGAAGTAGCCGCCGATGCTGTCCCAGGCCGTCAGCCAGCCCATGGCGCTGAACGCTTCCGGCCAGCTCAGCAGGTTGCCGGTGCGGATGTCTTCCGGCGTCTTGAAGCTGGTCAGCAGCATCACGATCAGCGGTATCAGGTAGGCCGCGCAGGCCAGCAGCAGCGTGGCGTGGATGGTCAGGCGCCCGAGGGTCAGGCGCGGTTGCGCGAAGTCAGACATGGCGCTTGGTCCTCAGCTCGGAATACAGGTACGGCACGATGATCGCCATCACCGCGCCGAGCATCAGCATGGCGCTCGCCGCACCCAGGCCCATCTGGCCGCGGGTGAAGGTGTGGGCGTACATGAACATCGCCGGCAGATCGCTGGAGTAGCCCGGCCCGCCAGCGGTCATCGCCGCCACCAGGTCGAAGCTCTTGATCGCGATGTGAGCAAGAATCATCAGTGCGCTGAAGAACACCGGGCGCAGGCTTGGCAGCACGATGCGCAGGTAGATGGTGGGCAGGCTGGCGCCGTCCACCTGGGCGGCGCGGATGATCGACTGATCGACGCTGCGCAGGCCGGCGAGGAACAGCGCCATGACGAAACCCGAGGCCTGCCACACCGCGGCGATCACCAGGCAGTAGATGACCCGGTCCGGGTCCACCAGCCAGTCGAAGCGAAAACCCTCCCAGCCCCAGTCGCGCAGCAGCTTGTCCAGGCCCAGGCCGGGGTTGAGCAGCCACTGCCAGGCGGTGCCGGTGACGATCATCGACAGCGCCATCGGGTACAGGTAGATGGTGCGGATCAGCCCTTCGCGGCGGATGCGCTGGTCCAGCAGTACGGCAAGTACGACGCCGATCACCAGGCTGATGGCGATGAACAGGCCGCCGAAGACCAGCAGGTTCTGGCTGGCGACCCACCAGCGGTCGTTGTCCCACAGGCGCTCGTACTGTTGCAGGCCGGCCCACTTGTAGCTGGGCATGAAGCGCGAGTTGGTGAACGACAGCAGGAAGGTCCAGCCGATGTAGGCGTAGAAGCCGACCAGCACGATCAGCATGCTCGGCGCCAGCACCAGTTTCGGCAGCCAGCGCTGCAGGGCGTCGAGCGGCGAGGCCTTGGCGGGCCTGGCTTGAAGCGCGATGGAGCTCATGGATGTGATCCCTCATGGAAATCCGGGATGTCGTCGTCCGCGGCGCAGACCAAGGCCTGTACCGGGGACGCACGTTTCGGGAATCGGGCGGCGTTATCCGCCCGCAGCGTTACTGCACGGCCTGGATCGCCGCCGCCAGTTGCTTGGCCGCCTTTTGCGGGTCGGCCTGGGGGTCGTTGAAGAAGTTGGTGACGACGTCGAACACCGCGCCCTGCACGTAGCTCGACGCCGCCATGCCGTGGGCCAGGCTGGGCTGCAGGCCGCTGTCCTGCGCGGCTGCCTTGAAGTCCTTCATCGATTGCTGCGCACAGGCGTCGAACGCGCTCATGTCCATGTCCTGGCGAACCGGGATCGAACCCTTGTTCTGATTGAAGAAGGTCTGGAACTCCGGCTCCAGCACCGTGCGCGCCAGATCGACCTGGGCCTTGCGGTTTTCCTCGTCGCTGAGCTTGAACATCGCCAGCGAGTCGATGTTGTAGGCGAAGCTGCCCTGGGTGCCGGGGAACGGCAGGCACTGATAGTCCTTGCCGGCCACCTGATTGGCGGCGGTGAACTCGCTCTTGGCCCAGTCGCCCATGATCTGCATGCCGGCCTTGCCGTCGATGACCATGCCGGTGGCGCGGTTCCATTCGCGGCCCGCGGCATCGGCATCGATGTAACCGCGCAGCTTCTTCAGGGCGGCGAACGCCTGGACCATCTTCTCGCCGGTGAGGGTGTCCTCATCCAGTTCGACGAAGGCCTTGTGGTAATCCTCCGGGCCGAGAATGCTCAGCACGAAGTCCTCGAACACGGTGCCGTCCTGCCAGGGCTGGCCGCCGTGGGCGACCGCGATGAAGCCGGCGGCCTTGAGCTTGTCGGCCGCGACGAAGAACTCGTCGAGGGTTTTCGGCGGCGTGGCGCCGGCCTTCTCGAACACCTCTGGGTTGATCCACAGCCAGTTGACCCGATGCACGTTGACCGGCACCGCCACGTAGGAGCCGTCGTACTGCATGATCTTGGTCACTTGCTTGGGCAGCAGCTCTTCCCACTTGTCCGCCTTGGCGGTTTCGTCGAGGTTGGCCAACAGGCCCAGCTCACCCCACTCCTGAATGTCCGGCCCCTTGATCTGCGCGGCGGCCGGCGGATTGCCGGACACGGCACGGGTCTTCAGCACCGTCATGGCCGCCTCGCCGCCGCCACCGGCCACGGCGAAATCACGCCAGCTATGGCCTTTCTTCTCGACCAGTTTCTGCAGCGTGTCGGCGGCGCGCTTTTCGCCACCGGATGTCCACCAGTGCAGCACCTCGACCTCGCCGGCATGGGCGGCGAGCGGCAGGGCGAGGGAAATGGAAAGAGCGAGGTGATGGAACGCTTTCATGTCTGAGCACCTTCTTGTTTTTATCGGGCAAGGCGTGGTCGCTTGCGTTGATCCGAGTCTATGCGCGCCGCAAGGGGCGCTGGGTAACGAAGGGATAGGCAATGGTCACCGTCTGGTTACAAACCGCGGTGAAATGTCACGCGCCACGAGAACGGCGGGTTTCAGTCATCGCTCGACGCCTGGCGCGGCAGCGTCAGGGTGACCCGCAGGCCGCCCTCCGGCAGGTTGCGCATGCTCAGCTCGCCACCGTGGGCGTGGGCGATGTTGCGGGCAATGCCCAGCCCCAGGCCGTAGCCCTGCTGCTGGCCGGACAGCCGCACGTGCGGTTCGAACACCTGCTCCAGGCGCTGCTCCGGCACACCCGGCCCCTCATCGTCGACATGCAGCACCAGCAGCTCGGCGCTGTCCTCGAGACGCAGATGGGCACGCCCACCGTACTTCAGCGCGTTGTCCAGCAGGTTGCCGATGCAGCGCTTGAGCGCCAGCGGCTTGCCCGGATACGGCCGTAGCGCGCGGCCGGCGAGCGTCACGCAGTCACGGTCAGTGGCCTGATAAGGCTCGACGATATGTTCGAGCAGCACGTTCAGGTCGACCGCCTCGATGTTCTCGTGGATGTCGGTGTCCTTCACGCACTGCAAGGCGCCCTTGACCAGCAGCTCCAGCTCGTCGAGATCGCGACTGAACTTGGCCTGCACGGCTTCGTCGTCGAGCAGCTCGACGCGCAGGCGCAGGCGCGTGATGGGCGTGCGCAGGTCATGGGAAATCGCGCTGAACAGCTGGCCCCGTTCGCTCAGGTAACGGTTGATGCGTTCGCGCATGCTGTTGAAGGCGCGGCTGACCTCCACCACCTCGCTGGCCCCCACCTCGGCGAGCGGGCGCATCTCCCCGCCCACCGCCATGTCCCGCGCGGCCTTGGCCAGGCGCTTGAGCGGACGGCTCTGCCAGCGCACCAGCAGGCCGATAAACAGCAGCAGAAAGACGGTGGTGAGCACGATGAACCACAGCTGCTGCGCCGGCAGCCCCTCGTCTTCCAGGCTGACGTACGGCGCCGGCATCAGCGTGGCGAGGTACAGCCACTCGCCGGGCGCGATCTGGATCTGCGTCACCAGCACCGGAGGCGCCAGGGGCTCGAAACTCAGCGCATAGTGCGCCCAGGAGCGCGGCAGCTCGTCGAGCGCGATGCCGCTGTTGAAGATGCGCAGGTCTTCCGGGCTGACGAACTCCACCGTCAGGTCCACCGCGCTGCCGAGGCGCTGGCGCAATACCTGGTCGACTTCGCCGAGCACCAGCCGCTTGCGTGGCGTTTCAGGCAGGATCTGCATCTGTAACGGCCGATCGTTGAGCGAGACGAAGAAACGCGTGCCGCCCATGCTGCGCAGCTGATCGAGCACCAGCGGCCGATACCCCAGCGGCAGCGAACGGAAGTAGCCGACGCTGGCGGCCATCGACTGCGCCAGGCTGCGCGCCGTGGTGATCAGCCCTTCGGTCTGACTGGCGCGCAGCTGCGACAGCCAGATCAGGCTCGACAGCCCCTGAGCGAGCAATACCGCCAGCAGCGTCAGCGCCAGCATGCGCCCCAGCAGCGAGCGCGGCACCGGCAACAACCGGCGCCGCCCGGTACGCAGGTTCATGATTGCGACGTCACCTGGGCCGCCAGCAGATAGCCGCAGCCGCGCACGGTACGGATCAGCCGCGGCGACTTGCCGGTATCGCGCAGGCGCTGGCGCAGGCGACTGACCGCCATGTCGACGATGCGCTCCAGTGGCATCACCTCGCGGCCGCGGGTGGCGTTGGCGATGGTGTCGCGGTCGAGAATCTGCTGCGGGTGGTCGAGAAACAGTTTGAGCAGGGCGAAGTCGGCGCCGGAGAGGAACACCTCCTCGCCATCGGCGTGGAACAGGCGATGGCTGACCATGTCGAGCCGCCAGTCATCGAAGGCCAGCACATCGCTGCCGCGCTCCTGAGCGAAGCTCACCCGGCGCAGCAGCGCCTTGATCCGCGCCAGCAATTCTCGGGGGCTGAATGGCTTGCCGAGATAATCGTCGGCGCCGAGTTCAAGGCCGATCACCCGGTCAGCTTCGTCGGAGCTGGCGGTGAGCATGATGATCGGCATCGACGCCAGGCGTTCGTGTTCGCGCACCCAGCGACAGAGGCTGAAGCCATCCTCGTCGGGCAGCATCACGTCGAGGATCACCAGATCCGCCGGCTGCTCACACAGCGCCTGGCGGAACGCGGCGCCATCGGCCACGGTACGCACCTGGAAGCCGGAGCGGCTGAGGTAGGCCTGTAGAAGCTCGCGAATTTCCTGATCGTCATCGACCAGCAGCAGCTGTTTTCCCGTCTGGCTCACATCGCATCCCTTTTCTTGTCGTTATCCGGTCACCCGGCTGCGTCCCTGGTGCCGCGCCTCAGGCGCCCTCCAACAGCGGTTGCAGGGCGACGCCGGCACCTTCCAGCCCCGGATACGGCGCGGTCACCAGCCATACCGGCAGCTGATCGAAATAGCCGCTCATGCGCCCCTTGTCCCGCAGGCTCTGCTGGAAATCGCTGGCGAGGAAGAACTCGGCGAAGCGTGGCACCACCCCACCGACGATGTACACCCCGCCCCGCGCGCCGAGGGTCAGCACGTTGTCGCCGGCCACGCGCCCGAGCCAGCGGCAGAACTGCTGCAGCACCTCTACCGCATAGGGCTCGCCCGCCAGTGCAGCGGCGGTGACCGCCGCCGGCGAATCGACCGTCACCGCGCGGCCATCCAGTCCGCAGCTGGCGCGGTACAACGCCAGCAGCCCCGGCCCGCTGAGCACCGCTTCGGCATTCACGTGGCCGAGCTGGCGATGCAGATGAGCCCAGATCGCGGCCTCACGCTCGCTGCCAACCGGCAGGCAGATGTGCCCGCCCTCGCCCGGCAGCGCCCGCCAGCCGCCGCCCTGCAATGGCAACAGCGTGGCGACGCCCAGGCCCGTGCCAGGCCCTATGACCAGACGCGGCCGGCCGGGTTCGGGCTCGCCTGGGCAAACCGTGATGCGTTCGCCCTCGTGCAGGCGGGTCATGCCCAGCGCCATGGCGGTGAAGTCGTTGATCAGCAGCAGCTGCGCAAGCCCGAGGTCCGCACAGAACGCCGCGCGGCTGAGTTGCCAATGGTTGTTGGTGAAACGGAACACGTCGCCGCCCACCGGCCCGGCGCATGCCAGGCAGACCGCCTCGAGCGTTTCCAGCGGCTGACCGACCGCCGCCAGATAGGCGCGGATCGCCAGCTCGGGACAGGCGTAATCCGCCGTGGGCAGCACACGAACCTGTTCGACGCGCTGATCGCGCCAGAGGGCGAAGCGCGCATTGGTACCGCCGATATCGCCGACCAGTGCCGTCTTCACTGCAACGCCTCCAGCCCGGTGGTGAACGCGCTGGCGCCCTGCTCCGCGCTGCTGAACGCCGCGCGCATGAAGCCGAACAGCTCACGGCCGCAGCCGATGCCCAGGTCTTCCGGGCGCGTGGCCGGCTTGCGCGCCGCCCATTCGAGCGGTTCGACCAGCACGCGCAGCACGCCGGTTTCGCCATCGACGCGGATGATGTCGCCATCGCGCACCCGCGCCAGCGGCCCGCCATCCAGCGCCTCCGGGCAGACATGAATGGCCGCCGGCACCTTGCCGGATGCGCCGGACATGCGCCCGTCGGTGACCAGCGCCACCTTGTAGCCACGGTCCTGCAGCACGCCGAGGAACGGCGTCAGCTTGTGCAGTTCCGGCATGCCGTTGGCCTTCGGCCCCTGGAAGCGCACCACGGCGACGAAATCACGCTCCAGCTCGCCTGCCTTGAATGCCGCGGCCAGCTCGCTCTGATCGATGAACACCCGCGCCGGCGCCTCGACCACACGATGTTCCGGCGCCACGGCGGAAATCTTGGTCACGCCGCGTCCGAGGTTGCCCTCCAGCACCCGCAGCCCGCCTTCGGGCGAGAACGGCCGCATGGCCGGACGCAGGATGTTCTCGTCCAGACTCTGCTCCGGGCCGTCGCGCCAGACCAGCTTGTCACCGTCGAGGAACGGCTCCTGAATGTAGCGTCGCAGGCCCTTGCCGACGACGGTATGCACGTCCTCGTGCAACAGCCCGGCGTCGAGCAGCGTGCGCACCATGAACGGCACCCCGCCACAGGCGTGGAAATGGTTCACGTCGGCCTGGCCGTTGGGGTAGACCTTGGCCAGCGTCGGCACCACCTCGGACAGGTCGGCCATGTCCTGCCAGGTCAGCTGGATGCCGGCGGCGCGGGCGAATGCCGGGATGTGCAGGGTGTGATTGGTCGAGCCGCCGGTGGCGTTGAGCGCGACCACCGAGTTGACGATGGCCTTCTCGTCGACGATCCGGCACAGCGGCGTATAGCTGCCGCCCTGATGCGTCAGGCGGACGACCTGCCGCGCTGCCTCGCGGGTCAACGCATCACGCAGCGGCGTGTACGGATTGACGAACGACGAGCCCGGCAGGTGCAGACCCATGATCTCCATGACCACCTGATTGGTGTTGGCGGTGCCGTAGAAGGTGCAGGTGCCGGGGCTGTGGTAGGACTTCATCTCCGACTCCAGCAGCTCCTCGCGACTGGCCTTGCCCTCGGCGTAGCGCTGGCGCACCTCGGCCTTTTCCTTGTTGGGAATGCCCGACGGCATCGGCCCACCGGGCACGAAAATCGTCGGCAGATGGCCGAAGCGCAGCGCGCCGATCATCAGCCCGGGGACGATCTTGTCGCAGATGCCGAGCAGCAGCGCGGCATCGAACATGTTGTGCGACAGCGCCACCGCGGTGCTCATGGCGATCACCTCGCGGCTGGCCAGGCTCATCTCCATGCCCGCCTCGCCCTGGGTCACGCCATCGCACATCGCCGGCACGCCACCGGCAAACTGGCCGACCGAACCGACCTCACGCAGTGCCTGCTTGATCAGCTCGGGAAAGTGCTCGTAGGGCTGATGCGCGGAGAGCATGTCGTTATAGGCCGAGACGATGGCCACGTTGGCCTCGTTCATCAGGCGCAGGCGCTGCTTGTCTTCGCTCGAAGCACAACCGGCGACGCCGTGGGCGAAGTTGGCGCACTGCAGCTTGCCGCGCTGCGGACCTTCGCTGGCCGCCGCGGCCATCATCGCCAGATAGCGTTCGCGGGTCTTGCGACTGCGCTCCACCAGGCGCTCGGTGACCTGTTGAACTCGTGGATGCATGTCTTACTCCCGTTGCGAATTGAGGATTCCGACAACCATAAACCATCCGAGGCGGGTTGAAGTTCCGAGGCGATGGGAAGGTGAGTGCTTAGGCACGGAAGAACGGGTTCTTCGCACTTGGTTGTCTTAGGGCCGACGCCGAACGCAAGCGCCCACGACCGACGCCGGAGCGATCCCGCCGGTTCGCTTCCGGGTCGCGCGGATTCGACGACGTTTTGCCCGCCATCGCCGCATGCGTCACACTTGCGCCCTTCGAGGGCCTGGCCCCTTTCCACAGTCGAATCCAACGCATGACCCGCTCCCCCGTTCGCCGTCTGATCTTCTCCGCGCTGCGCCGCCTGCTGTACCTCTGGGTGCGTTCGGAAACCATCAACCAGTCCGCCTTCACCCTCAAGCTCGATCGCAGCAAGCCGGTGTTCTACGTGCTGCAACAGGCGTCGCTGAGCGATCTGGCGGTGCTCGACGTCGAGTGCGCCAAGGCCGGGCTGCCGCGCCCGGTGGCCGATGTGGCGGTGGGCGAGCATGTCGAGCCGGCGGCGTTCTTCTTTCTCAACCCGGCGGCGAGCTGGTTCGGCCGGCGTTCCCGGCTGGCCGCCCCGCCGGCCCTGGTGCGGCTGGTCGGCGCGCTGGAGCACAACGCGGTGGAGAACGCGCAGATCATCCCGGTCAGCGTGTTCTGGGGGCAGTCGCCAAACCGCGAGACCAGCGCCTGGAAGCTACTGTTCGCCGACAGCTGGGCGGTCACCGGGCGCCTGCGCAAGCTGCTCAGCATCCTGGTGCTGGGGCGCAAGACGCGCGTGCAGTTCTCCGCGCCGATCCAGCTCAACGAGCTGGTGGCGCAGAACAAGGGCCACGAGCGTACCCTGCGCATGGTGCACCGCATGCTGCGCGTGCACTTTCGCAATCAGAAGACCGCGGTAATCGGCCCGGACCTGTCGCACCGGCGCAACCTGGTCAAGGGGCTGGTGCATGGCCCGCAGGTGCGCGAGGCGATCCGCGAGGAAGCCGCGCGCGAGAACATCGCCCTCGACAAGGCCGAAGCCCGCGCACTGCGCTACGCCAACGAGATCGCCTCGGACTACGCCTACACCGCCGTGCGCTTTCTTGAGGTGGTGCTGTCCTGGTTCTGGAACAAGATCTACGACGGCATCCGCGTCAGCCATATCGAGCCGCTGCAAGACGCCGTGCGCGGCTACGAGGTGATCTATGTGCCCTGCCATCGCAGCCACATCGACTACCTGCTGCTGTCCTACCTGCTGTTTCGCAACGGCCTGACGCCGCCGCACATCGCCGCCGGCATCAACCTCAACATGCCGGTGATCGGCGGCCTGCTGCGCCGCGGCGGCGCCTTCTTCATGCGCCGTTCGTTCAAGGGCAACCCGCTGTACACCGCGGTGTTCAACGAATACCTGCACACGCTGTTCAGCCGCGGCTTTCCGGTGGAGTACTTCGTCGAGGGCGGGCGCTCGCGCACCGGGCGCATGCTGCGACCGAAGACCGGCATGCTGGCGCTGACCCTGCGCAGCTACCTGCGCTCCTCGCGCCTGCCGATTCTCTTCGTGCCGGTGTATGTCGGCTACGAGCGCGTGCTGGAGGGCCGCACCTACCTGGGCGAGCTGCGCGGCGCGGCGAAGAAGAAGGAATCGATCTTCGACATCTTCAAGGTCATCGGTGCGCTCCGGCAGCGCTTCGGCCAGGTCTGGGTCAATTTTGGTGAACCGCTCAAGCTCAACGAGTTTCTCGATCAGGAACAGCCGGGCTGGCGCCAGCAGAACCATGCGCCGGAGTTTCGCCCCGACTGGCTCAACGCGACGACCAACCGTCTGGCCGAGCGTATCGCCCAGCGCCTGAACGAGGCGGCGGCGGTCAATCCGGTGAATCTGGTGGCGCTGGCGATGCTTTCCACCAGCCGTCAGGCGCTGGATCGCCGTTCGCTGGCGCGGATTCTCGATCTCTACCAGCGGCTACTGCGCGCGGTGCCCTACTCGCCGCACACGACGCTGCCGGAGGGCGATGGCGAAGCGCTGATCGCCTACGTGCAGAGCCTCGAGCTGATCGCCGAACAGAAGGATGCGCTGGGCGACATCCTCTATCTGGACGAGCAGAACGCGGTACTGATGACCTACTACCGCAACAACGTAATGCACATCTTCGCCCTGCCGGCACTGCTGGCGAGCTTCTTCCAGAGCAGTTCGCGCATCAGTCGCGCGCAGATCCTGAGCTACAGCGAGGCGCTCTATCCGTATCTGCGCGCCGAGTTGTTCATGCGCTGGGAAGTGGAAGAACTCGCGGCGGTGATCGACCAGTGGCTGGCGGCGTTCGTCGAGCAGGGGCTGCTCAAGGTGGACGGCGAGAATTACGTGCGCCCGGCGCCGAGTTCGCGGCAGTTCGTCCTGCTCACGCTGCTCTCGCGGGTGATCGTGCAGACGTTGCAGCGCTTCTACATGGCCACCTCGCTGCTGCTCAACAGCGGCCAGCACAGCCTGACTGCCGAGGAGCTGGAAAACCTCTGCACGGTCATGGCCCAGCGCCTGTCGATCCTGCACGGGCTGAACGCGCCGGAGTTCTTCGACAAGAGCCTGTTCCGCCATTTCATCCAGGGGCTGCTGGAGCAGAATGTGCTGAGCGCCGATGCCAACGGCAAGCTCGGCTACCACGACGACCTCGGCGGGGTGGCCGAAGGCGTGGCCAAGCGCGTGCTGCCGGCGGAGCTGCGTCTGTCGATTCGTCAGGTCGCACTGGAGCGCCACGAGGACGAGGTGACGCCGCAGCCGGATGCCGATCAGCGCGACTAGCTCAGTCGCGGCGCTCCAGCAGACCGGCGTCGATCTGCTCCAGGCGATTGACGCCGCACAGCGCCATCGCCGTGGCCAGTTCGGCCTGCAGGCTGGTCAGCAGCCGCACCACCGCCGCCTCGCCGCCGGCCGCCAGCGCCCAAGCCCAGGGGCGGCCGATCAGCACGCCCTGCGCACCCAGGGCGCGCGCCCGGAGCACATCCACGCCGCTGCGAATGCCGCCATCGAGCAGGATCGGCAACTGCCCGCCGAGCGCCGCGGCGACCGCCGGCAGCTGCCGGATGGTCGAGGCCACGCCGTCCAGCTGACGGCCGCCGTGATTGGACACGACGATGGCATCGACGCCGCAATCGAGCGCGCGCAAGGCGTCGTCCGGTTCCATGATGCCCTTGAGCACCAGCCGCCCCGACCATTGCGCGCGCAGCCAGCGAATGTCGTCCCAGCTCACACGCGGGTCGAACTGCGCGTCCAGCCAGGCCTTGAAGGCGCGCAGGTCGCTGGGATCGGCCACACGGTCGCTGAGGTTGCCGAAGTGATGCGGCTTGCCGCGAATCGCCACGTTCAGCAGCCAACCGGGACGCTGCGCCAGCTGCGTGGCTTTGGCGAGCCGACCGCGCCAGCTGGCGTCGAGCATGCCGTTGCGAATGTCGCGCCGACGAATCCCCGCGACCGGCAGGTCGACGGTGAACAGCAGCGTGTCGCAGCCGTTGCGGCGCGCCTGCTGCAACAACCCCTGCACCGCGTCGCGGTCGCGCAGCATGTAGAGCTGGAACCAGCACTTCTGCGCACTTGCCGCGTGCACCTCGGCCAGCGAGCAGATGCCAACGGTGGACAGACTGAACGGCACGCCGACCGCCGCCGCTGCCCGCGCCGCCTGCACTTCGCCGCGGCGCGCATAGAGGCCGGCCATGCCCAGCGGGGCCAGCGCCAGCGGCATGCTGGCGGCCTGACCGAGCAGCTCGCAGCGGGTGTCGAGGTTGTCCACGTCGCGCAGCACGCGCTGGCGCAGGTTGAGGCGCTGCAAATCCTCGCAGTTGGCGCGCAGGGTCTGCTCGTCGTTCGCGCCGCCGTCGATGTAATCGAACAGAAAGCGCGGCAGGCGCTGCCGGGCCAGGCGCCGGTAGTCGGCGCAGCTGGCGGCCAGACGATAGGACGCAGGGTTCATGGTGCGCTCCTCAACCGGTCACCCGCCGCCACAGCGCCCGGCTCACCACGCGCAGCTTGTCGCGCGGGGTGAAGCGCTTGAGCGTGGCCTTGACCACGCCCTCGGTGAAGCGCGTGCGCTTGCTGTAGTCGATGCGCACATCCACCAGCACCGGCCTGCCCTCGCCGGCCAGCGTCAGCGCCCGGGTGATGCCGTCGGCACACTGCGCGTTGCTCTCGATGGTGACGAACGCCGCGCCGGTGGTTTCGGCCAGCGCGGCGAGATTGAGCGGCCGCAGCACGGTGCAGGTCTTGCGGTTGTAGGGTATCTCCTGCGCCTGGGCGATCTGCGACAGCTCGCCGTCGTTGAACACGAACAGCACCAGATCGAGTCCCAGGCTGCTGGCGGTGACCAGCTCCAGGCCGGTCATGCGCAATGCACCGTCGCCGACCACGCCCACCACCTGGCGCTGCGGATTGGCCAGCTTGGCACCGATCATGCCCGGCACGCAGTAGCCCATCGCATTGAAGTCGCTGGGCGAGATGAAGCCGCGCGCGGCGTGGATCGGCATCAGCTCGGCCAACAGGAAGGTGTGGTTGCCATCGTCGGCCACCACGATCGCCTGGTCGCCGAGCTGCGCACGCAGCGCCTGGCAGAACACGGCCGGATTCACCCGCCCGCGGCTGTCGTGCTGCAGCCACTCCTTCACGTACGCGGCCTTGTCGGCGGCGATCCGCTGCGCCAGCTCGTTGCGCGGCGGCGCGCTGCGTATGGCGCGGACCTCGGCGAGCAGCGCCGGGATCAGTTGCTCGGCCGCGCCGGCCAGGGCGACTCGCGCCGGGTAGTTGGCGCCGAACACCTGCGGGTTGATGTCCAGGTGAATCAGCTTCGCCGGCACCGGCATGCTGTAGCTGCCGGTGGGGATCTCCGCGAAGCGCGTGCCCACCGCCAGCAGGCAGTCGCAATCGGCGAAGGCATTCGCAGCGGCCGGCACCGCGTAATCGCCGAAGCCCATGCCGACATGCAGCGGATGCGTGGCCGGGAAGGCGCTGAGCCCCTGCAGCGTGGTGCACACCGGCGCGGCGAGCAGTTCGGCCAGCTGGATCAGCTCGGCCTGCGCCCCCATCGCGCCCCAGCCGAGAAACAACCCGGGCTGGCGCGCGTCGACCAGCAACCGCGCGGCCTGGCGCAACAGCGCCGGATCGAGCGGCGGCACCGGCGGTTCGGCGACGAAGGCCGGCATCTCCTCCACCTCGCCGAGGAAGTTGCCGATGTTGTACGGCAGCTCGACGAACACCGGACCCGGCTCGCCGCCGGTGGCGATGCGGTACGCCTGATACAGCGTGGGAATCACCTCGGCGTGGCTGAGGATGCGAAAGCTCGCCTTGGTGATCGGCGCCAGCAGCGCGTGCTGGTCGATGTCGTGCAGCTGGTAGTGGCGGCCGCTTTCGCTGTGGATGCCGCCGGAGAGGATCAGCATGGGAATGCCGTCCAGCCCCGCCTCGCCGATGCCGCTGGCCGCATGGGTGACGCCGGCGGCGGGCACGATCACCAGCGTGCCGATGCTCGAGCCGGTGCGGCTGAAGGCATCGGCCATGAAGGCCGCGCCGCATTCGTGCGTCACCAGCACCGGCTGGATGCTTGGCGAGGCGTTCAGCTCGTCGTACAGCTCGGTGTTGTGCACGCCCGGAATGCCGAAGGTGTGGCTGACGCCCAGCTGTTCCAGGGCAAAGCGTGCGAGTGCGGCGCCGGTCTTCTTCATGGTGGTTCTCCTTGTTCTTATGCTTGTTCTTATATGTCAGGCGTCGCCGGCGATGGTCTGCGCGGCGCGACGACCGTTGAGGATGCAGTTGGAGAGAAAGGTGCCTTCCAGCGAACGGATGCCGCTGATGCCACCGCCGCCGAAGCCGGCTGCCTCGCCGGCCGCATACAGGCCGGGCACGGGCTCGCCGTGGCCATCGAGCACCCGTGAATGCAGGTCGGTGAGCATCCCGCCCATGCTCTTGCGGCTGATCAGCCGGGTGCGGATGGCGATCAGCGGGCCGCTGCCGGCATCGTGGATCGGTCGTGGCGCGCAGGTGCGGACCCGGTCGCCGCGCCACTGGCGCAACTGCTGCAGGCGGCGCAGCTGTTCATCGTTGTACAGCGCCGGACCACGACGGATGCCGGCGTCGTAGCGCGCCAGCGTGGCCGCCAGCAGGTCCTGGTCGAGTCGGCCGTCACCAGCCAGCGCAGCCATCTTCGCGGCCAGTTGCGCCAGCGTGTCGGCGGCCAGCACATCCGGGCAGCGCTCAACCATCCAGCGCACCAGCTGGCGGTTGCCGGTGGCGAGCTGCCAGAGCAGCGGCAACAGCTTGCGGTCGCGAAAATGCGGGTTGCTGTCGGTGCCGGAAATCGCCAGCTCCTTGATCGCGATGCGCCAGTTGAGCAACTGCCAGCCGTACTGACCGGGCAAGTGGCCGATGCGTTTGCACTGGTCATGGGTATCGAAACCGCCTACCAGCGGCTGCGGGCCGATGCGCTGCCCGCGGGCGTCGAGCCAGAGCGCCGAGCGCGAGGGAATCAGGCTCAGGCCATGCTGCGGATACTGCGGCTCGGGATGGGCGATGCCGGCGGCGTAGTTCCACATGCGTCCGAGCTTGACCACCTGGCCACCGGCCGCCTGCACCTGCCCATGCAGTTCGCCGTCGGCGCGCGGGTCGGTGCCGTTGAGGATGTTCTCCGGGTACGGGCCGTACAGCGGGTCCCAGTGCGCGCGCACCCTGGCCAGATCGCCATTGATGCCGCCGCTGCAGAGCACCACGTGCTCGGCCTCGATGCGAAAGTCGCCCGAGCCGCTGCGGCCGTGGCAGCCCACCACGGCGCCGTTGCGCGTCTCCAGACCCAGCACGCGATGCTCGAACAGGCAGCTCAGGCCGGCATGCTCGAACATCCGCCGCGCCAGCGTCTGCGCCACGCCGCGGCCGCAGCCCCAGGCCACGTGATAGCGCGGCAGTGCGTTGCCGTCGCCGAAGTTGCCGCGCTCGACCCACTGCACCGCCGGGAAGAAGCTCACGCCGCGCTGGCGCAGCCAGTCGTAGATGTCCGCCTTGTTGCGCTCGGCATAGTGCTCGGCCCAGCGCCGCCCCCAGTGGTCGTCGGCGTCGAAGGCGGCTACCCGCAGCCAGTCCTCCAGCAGCAGCTCGGGCGAATCCTGCACCTTGTTGCGTCGTTGTTCCGGCGTGCCGCAGAGCAACATGCCACCGAACGCATCGTTGGCCTGACCGCCGCACTGGCTGCGCGGCGCGGCGTCCAGCAGCAGCACCTGGCAGCCACGTTCGAGCAGCTCCAGCGCCGTGCTGATGCCGGCCAGCCCCGCGCCGATCACCAAGGTTTCACAACGATGATGCGTAGGCTGCATGTCCGGCCTCCTGGCAGAAGTGCGATTCGATGCCCCCAGCCTAGGCAAGCGCCGCGTCGGCAGCCTGACTTTTCACGAATGCCTGGTTGACATATTGCGAATCCGCACCCGCAATGCACCCGTCGCCCTACGGATGCCGAACATGACCCAGATCGCCCGCAGCGCCGTGTTCATCGGCTTCGACAGCCTGTGCCGGCGCTACGACCTGAATCCGCACGAGCTGCTGCGCCGCTGCGATCTCGACCCGCTGGTGCTGCGCCGGCCGGATCTGTACGTGCCCTACGCCAGCTTCGCCCGCGCGCTCAATCTCGCCGCCGCCGAGGGACCGGCGCCCAGCTTCGGCCTGCAGTTGAGCGAGTATCACGACTACCTGGTGTTTGGCCCGTTCGGCCTGCTGCTGGCGCAGGCCGAGAGCTTCGCCGAGGTGCTCAAGCTCACCCAGCAGTACGTGCATTTGCATGCGCAGGGCATCGCCCTGCATCTGCACAGCGAAGGCGAGCGCCTGCATGTGGAATACCGCCTGCAACTGCAGGATGCCGTGGACCTGCGCCAGCTGCGCGAGCTGGGCCTGGGGGTGATGCAACGAACCATGACCGGCCTGTTCGGCGCCGGCTGGCAACCTCGCGAGCTGCTGGTCGGCCACGCGGCGGTGGGCGAGCCTGCCGACTACGCTCGGGTATTTCCCTGCCCGGTGCGGTTCGAGCAGCGCAGCAGCGGCTTCGTCACCGACAGCAGCATCTTCGACCTGCGCCCGCTGGAGCAGCGGCATCAGCTCAAGTCGCATTTGATCGAGCAGTACCATCACAACCGGCACTTGCCGACCGACCTCGCCGAGCAAATCCGCTACGTGTTGCAGTCGATCCTCTCCACCGGCGAGGCGCGGCTGGACGTGGTCGCGCGCCTGCTCGGCCAGCATCCGCGCAGCCTGCAGATCGCCTTGCAGCGCGACGGGCACAGTTTTCGCGGGCTGCTCGACCAGGTGCGCTATGCCGAGGCGCGCCACCAGCTGCGGCTGTCCACCCAGTCGATCACCGATCTCGCGCTGCACCTGGGCTACGCTGACGAAACGGCGTTTTCCCGCGCATTCAAGCGCTGGAGCGGGATGGCACCGCAGCTGTGGCGCAAGGGCAACTTCGACGTCAGCTGAACGCACTCGAAGCGCCACGGCAGCTGTTAAGCTCGCCGCCACCCATTCGGAGGAACCACCCCATGCTTCGCATCGCCACCTTTGCCGCCGGCCTGCTGCTGTCTGCCGGCGCGTTCGCCCTGTCGCTCTCGGACCTGACCCAGAGCGATGCCAGCGCCGGCCTCAAGGATGCCCTCAGCCAGGGTGCCAAGGTCGCGGTGCAGCAGCTCGGCCGCCCGGGCGGCTTCAGCAGCGACCCGAATGTGCGCATCGAACTGCCGGGCAACATCGGCAAGGCCTCGCGCATGCTGAAGATGCTCGGCATGGGCGCGCAGGTCGAACAGCTGGAAAACAGCATGAACCTCGCCGCCGAGAAGGCCGTGCCGCAAGCCCAGCAACTGCTGCTGGATGCCGTGCGCAAGATGACCGTGCAGGACGCCAAGGCGATTCTCGCCGGCGGTGACGACTCGGCGACCCAGTACCTGAACAAATCCAGCCGCGAGCAGATTCGCGCCAAGTTCCTACCCATCGTCAAGCAGGCCACCGACCAGGTCGGTCTCGCGCAGCAATACAACGCGGTGGCGGCGAAAGTACCGACCGGCCTGTCCGGCGGCTACGCCAACATCGAAAGCTACGTCACCGAGCAGGCGCTGGACGGCCTGTTCACGGTGATCGCCGAGCAGGAAGCGAACATCCGCAAGGACCCGGCCGCCGCCGCCACCAGCCTGGCGAAGAAGGTATTCGGCGTTCTTTGATTCGTACTACCGCGTCGCCTTGCGCGTGGATGGCTTCGGCCATCCACCCTACCTTCATCAGGAAAACGCGCGCAGCGCTGTTCCACGCCTCCCCTAGCGCTGCCTCAGCGCGGCCCCATGATCGTTTCCAGCACATCCGGCCGCGGCGCACCCTGGTGCTGTTGGAGCCGTCCGTTGGCGTCGAGGTAGAAGATCGCCGGCGTGGCCTGGGCGCCTAGCTCGCTCATCAGCATCAGGTTGTCGGTGAGCTGTTTCTCCAGCGCGGCGGGAATCTTCTCCAACGGCTTCAGCTTGCTCGCCTTGCCGGCCGCTTCGTGTTCGTTGAGCGCGGCTTCGGGCTTGCTGGCGCTGAGCAGCGCGGCGGACTTACCGGCGCTATCGGCGCGCAACATGCCGACCATGATGTGCCGCAGCTGCACCTTGCCCGACTCGACCCAGGGCCGCGCCTGCTTCCAGAACATGTTGCAGTACGGGCAGTTCGGATCGCTGAACATGTAGATGATGCGCGGCGCGTCCGCCTTGCCGTCGGCGATCCAGGTGCTGTTCTCCATGCGCGTCCACATCTCCTTGGCGAGCGGTTCGTAGACCAGCTTCTCCAGGTGCGCGCGGGTCAGGTCCTCGCCCTTGGCATCGAGCAGGCTGCCGATCAGCACGTGCTCGCCATCGGCGGTCAGATAGAGCGCCATGCCCTGGCCGTTGTAGCGTGCGGCATAGCCTTTCATGCCACCGGGCGCATCGAAGGTGCCGACGACCTCGGCACCGCGCGCCTCGACGGCTTGGATCGCCTCCGGCAGTGCCTCGGCCTGAGCCACAGACAACGTCAGCAGGGTCACACCGGCCAGCAGGTAGGGTAACGGCTTGAATCGAATCACTGCGCAGCATCCTCTTTCAGTTTTTCCAGCGCGCGCGCCAGGCTGGCGTGCGAGAGTTCGCCGAGATGGCTGCCGATCTGACGGCCCTCGGCGTTGTAGAACAGCGTGGTGGGCAGTGCCGTGGAGCCGACGTGCTGACCGAGACGCCCGCCGCTGTCGAGCAGTACGTTGTCCAGCGTCAGCCCTGCGGTTTCCAGGAAGCGACCGATCTCGCCCTCGCCTTCGCCCTGATTGACGAAAAGGAACAGGGTGTCGCTTTCGCGCGCCTGCGCCTCGGCGAGCACCGGCATCTCGCGTCGGCATGGCGGACACCAGGTCGCCCAGAGATTGACCACCAGCGGCTGCCCCGCGTAATCCTCCAGCGCCACCGAGCGGCCCTGGCTGTCACGCAGGGCCATTTCCGGCAGGCGCGTGCCTTGCTCGAGGGAATGCCAGGCCAGATTACTGAAGCCCCAACTGAGGACGCCCACCGTGAGCGCGATGCCCAGCGGCTTGCGCAGCTCGCGGTCGCGCCAGCTCCACCAGACGCCCAGCGCCAGCGCGGCGAACAGCCCCGGCCAGGCGATGAAGCCACCGTCACGGATATCGATAACGCTCAGCCAGTCATCCCGGTAGTACGCCCAGTACAGCGCCACGAAGGCCAGGCGAGCCACCAGCAGCGCCACCAGCAGCAGGCGAAACAGCTGCCGCTCCGGGTTGCGCTCGCTGCGGCGGCCGATCCACCAGCCGGTCAGGGTCGCCAGCAGCAGGCTGCCCAGCAGAATCACATGGGGCATCGCCAGGGCCAGCGGCCCGATATTCACAGTCAGCATCAACCTCGCTCCCGGGTCTGGTTCCAGTTCTGCAGAAAGTCCCTGGCACCGACCTCACCGGTGATGCGTCGTTCACGGCGCTCCTCGCCATCCGGGCCGATCCACAGCAATGTCGGCGGGCCGAGCACCTGATAGCGCGCCAGCAGCTCGCGGCTGGCGGCGTCGCTGCGGGTCACGTCGGGGCGCAGTACGCGCACACCGTCCAGGCTCGCCTGCACCTCGGCGTTGCCGAAGACCTCCTTCTCCATGACCTTACAGGAGACGCACCAGTCGGCGTAGTAATCGATCAGCACCCACTGGCCCTGCGCCTTGGCTGCCGCCAGCTCACGATCGAGCACCGCCGGATCGCTGAAACCGAGCGCGTGGGACTCGACCGCCGCGGCCGTCGCCACGCCGCCGGCATAGATCGCCAGCGGCCGACGCGGATCATCCGCACCGCCGGCGGCACCCAGCAGCATCGCCGCGCCCCACAGCCCCAGCAGAACGCCGCCGGCCTGACAGAGCACGCGCTGGCGTTGCACTGCCTGCGCCACATGCAGCAAGGCGGTGGCGAGCACCACCAGCAGCGCGCCCCACAGGCCCAGCCACAGCCAGTCGGCCAGCAACGGACGCGCGACGAACAGCGCGGCCGCGAGGAAGAGAAAGCCGAACACCACTTTCACGCGATCCATCCAGGCGCCCGGCTTGGGCAGAAAGCGCTGGCCGACCGTCACCAGCAACAGCAGCGGCGTGCCGATGCCCAGGCCCAGCGCGAACAGCACCAGGCCACCCTGCAGCGCACTGCCGCTTTGTGCGATGAACAGCAGCGCGGCGGCCAGTGGCGCGGTCATGCAGGGGCCGACCAGCAAGCCGGAGAGCACGCCCAGCGCGCCAGCCCCGGCGAGGCTGCCCCCGCGCTGGCGATCACCGACACGCTGCAGACGATCACGCAGCGCCACCGGCAATTGCAGCTCGAACAAACCGAACATTGGCAGCGCCAGCAGCACGAACAACACGGCGAAACTGGTCAGCAACCAGGGTTGCTGCAGCGCCGCCTGCAGGTTGGCGCCGAGCAGCGCCGCCAGCACACCGAGCCCGGCGTAGACCAGCGCCATGCTGACCACGTAGGTCGCCGCCAGGGCAACACCACGGCGCGAGGTGGTGCCGCTGCCGACCACGATGCCCGCCAGAATCGGCAGCATCGGCAGCGAACAGGGGGTGAAGGCCAGCAGCAAGCCGAGGCCGAAGAACACCAGCAGGCTCCAGGCCAGTGCCTGATTTTCGAGGCCGCTGGCCAGCGCCTGATCTTCGGCCTGCCCGGAGGCTGCCGAGGCGATGCCGTCACCGCTCAGCGATACCTCACGGGTCTGCGGTGGATAGCAGAGCCCGGCATCGGCGCAGCCCTGCCAGCCGAGGCGCACACTGTCCTGCGCGCCTGGCGGGATCAGCAGTTCGAGACTGTCGCGGTAGATCTGCGAATCGCCGAAGAACTCGTCGCTATAGGGCTCGCCCTCGGGCAGCTGCGGCTGGCGCTCCGGCGGCAGGCCGTCGAACTGCAGGCGCTGCTGATAGAGGTAATAGCCCGGTGCGATCCGCCAGTGCAGCCGCGTCGCGCCGTTCTCCTGCGGGCTGACCGTCAGCGCGAATGCCTCGTCCGCCGGCAGAAAATCACCCTGCGAGCCGCCGCCAAACAGCCCGCCGGCCGGCAGCGCCAATCCGGGCGCCAACAGAAACAGCAGAAGAACCAATGTGCGCATGAGAGTCCTGGCCGAGAAATGACTGCCGCGCAGCATGCCGGGGCGGGATTAACGCGCCATTAACGCCATGGCACGGGCTGCGTAACGCTGCCTTAATCGCTAAGGTCCACCCTAGAGCTTTTTCTGCGGACCCTCCCCATGCACGTGCTGCTTGCCGAAGACGACGCGCTGATCGCCAGCGGTATCGTCGCCGGGCTCAACGCCCAGGGCCTGATCGTCGACCATGCCGCGACTGCGGCGACTGCCGAAGCCCTACTGCGCGCGGCGCATTTCGACGTGCTGATCCTCGACCTCGGCCTGCCCGACGAAGACGGCCTCGCCCTGCTGCGACGCCTGCGCCAACAGGGCCTGGAGCTGCCGGTGCTGGTGCTCACCGCGCGCGATGCGGTCAGCGACCGGGTCACCGGCCTGCAGGCGGGGGCCGACGACTACCTGCTCAAGCCCTTCGATCTGCGCGAGCTGGCCGCGCGCCTGCACACGCTGATGCGCCGCATGTCCGGACGCAGCGTCAACCTCATCGAGCATGGCCGACTGAGCTACGACCCGAGCCGCTGCGAAGCGCGCCTGGACGGCCAGCCGGTCGACCTGTCGCGCCGTGAACAGGCTTTGCTGCAGGCGCTGCTCAACAATCAGGGCCGGGTGCTCAGCAGCGAGCAGCTCAAGGACGCGGTCTACGGCTTTGCCGATGATGTCGAGAGCAATGCCCTCAACGTGCATATCCACCACCTGCGGCGCAAACTCGGCAGCGGCATCGTCGAAACCGTGCGCGGCCTCGGCTACCGCCTCGGTCCGGCAGGTGACGAGGACGCGTCATGAGCCTGCGCCTGCGCCTGACCCTGATGCTCGGCTCGGCCTTCGTGCTGCTCTGGGCGCTGGCCGCGACCTGGATGCTGGTCGATCTGCGCAGCCAGATGATGCTCTCGCTCGACCAGCGCCTGGCGGCCTCGGCGCGCATGGTCGCCGGCCTGCTGGTGCAGTTGCCGCAGCCGGTGCCCGGCGACGGCCCGCCGCAGCGTCTGAGCGCCGAGCAGCTGGGCATCCCCAACGGCCTGGCCTGCCAGGTCAGCTCGCTGCGTGGCGAGGTGCTGGCGCGCAGCCACAGTGCGCCCGACCAGCAGCTCGACGCCGAGCAGAACGGCTTTCGCGACCAACTGATCGACGGCGTGCCCTGGCGCAGCTTCACGCTGGTGCAAGGCGAGCTGCGCATCACCACGGCCGACCGCCTGGATGAACGTGCCGCGCTGAAGCGCTCGGTGTTGCTGGCGGCAGCGCTGCCCGTGGCGGTCGCCCTGCTCGGCAGCCTGGGTCTGCTCTGGCTCGGCCTGGGCCGTGGGCTGGCGCCCCTGCGCAGGATTCGCGAGGCACTGACCCGACGCAGCGCCGACTCCCTCGAACCCTTGCCGGTCGAAGGCCTGCCGGCGGAGCTGCTGCCGCTGGTGCAGACGCAGAATCAGCTGTTCCAGCGCATCGCCCAGGCCATCGAACGCGAACGCCGGCTGACCGGCGACGCCGCCCACGAACTGCGCAGCCCGCTGACGGCGATCAAGACCCACCTGCAGGTGGCACGCATGACCGAAGGTACCGCCGCCGAACAGGCGCTGGCCAACGCCGAGGCCGGCGCCGATCGGCTGCAGCGCACGCTGGAACAGCTGCTGTTGCTAGCCCGGGTGGAAGGCAGTCTGGATTTCGACGATGGCCTGCAGTGCACCGCCGCCGAGGTCGCGCGGCTGGCGATTCAGGACGCCAGTGGCGGCGATGGCGCGCCAATCCTGTTGCAGGTCCCGGCGGAATTGCCCGGCACGCCGCTGGCCATGCCGCCGGTGCTGGCCATCGCCGCGCTGCGCAACCTGCTGGAGAATGCCCAGCGCCACACCGCGCCGGGCAGTGCCGTCACGCTGACCCTGCTGCCTGAAGCGGAGCGAGTACGCTTCGAAGTACGCGACCAGGGCCCAGGCATCGCTGCCGAACATCTCGAGCACCTGACCCGGCGCTTCTGGCGACACGCCGCCAGCAGCGGCAGCGGCCTGGGCCTGGCCATCGTCCAGGCGATCGCGCAACGCTGCGACTGCACCCTCATCTTCGACAGCCAGGCCGACGGCCTGCGCGTATCGCTGACGGTGCCGTTGCAGCGCTGAGCATGCGCTTAGCCGGGGAATTCCAGGCGGAAGGACGTCCAGCCCTGCGCGGAGGTGCAATGAATACGGCCCTGATGGGCCTGAACGATCGAACGGGTGATCGCCAGCCCCAGGCCGGCATTGCTCGGGCTGCCTTCGCGGCGCGCCGGGTCGACCCGGTAGAAGCGGTCGAACAGTCGCTCCAGATGCTCGGGCGCGATGGTCGCGCCGGGATTGCTCACCTCAAGCGTCACCTGATCAGCGCCGCGCTCGATGGCCACGCGAATGCGCTCGCCGTCGGGGGTGTAGCGCAGCGCATTGGACAGCAGGTTCGACAGCGCCCGGCGCAGCATCGACAAGTCGCCCTGAATCGTACCGGCACCGGACAGCTCGAAGCGCACCCCGCGCTCGTCGGCCGAGAGCTGGTAATAGTCCAGCAGCTGCGCGCACAACGCCTCCAGCGCGACAGGCTTGGCGTCCGGCACGATCAGCCCGTTATCCGCCTTGGCCAGAAACAGCATGTCGTCGATCATCCGCGACATGCGCTGCAACTCCTCCAGATTCGAATGCAGGTTGTCCTGGTACTGATCCAGCGTGCGCGCGCGGGTCAGCGCCACCTCGGTGTGGGTCATCAGGTTGCTCAGCGGCGTGCGCAGCTCGTGGGCGATGTCGGCGGAGAAGTTCGACAACCGCACGAAGGCGTCTTCCAGCCGCGCCAGCATGGCGTTGAAGGCCTGCACCAGCTGCTGCAGCTCGGCCGGGGTCGACTCGTCGGGGATGCGCTCGCGCAGCGAGCGGGCCGACACCGAGGCGGCCACCTGGGTCACCTCGCGCAGCGGTTGCAGGCCGCGACGCACCAGCAGCCAGCCGAGCAGGCCGCTGAGCGCCGCGCAGAGCACCAGCGCGCCCCACAACCAGCCGCTGAAGGTATGGAAGAACGCCTTGTGCACGGTGACATCCAGCAACACGAGCAAGGTCAGGCGCTGCGAGCCGACCCGCACATGCCCCGCCTCGCCGCGCCAGACGCGCCCGTCCAGCTGCAGCTCGCCGGCCCTCCGCCCGACCAGTTCCAGCAGCTGCGGCTCGGCCATCGCGCGCGGCGCTTCGGGATACAGCTGCGCACCCGTCTCATCGAAGACGAAGCCACGCATTTCGCTGTGCCCGCCGAGCAGCGCCTGCAGCTGCGGGCGAACCCGCCCGAAATCCTGCAGATCGTCCAGCCCGCTGAGCAGGCGGCGCCCGGCCTCAAGCTTCTCGTGCAGGGAGTGGCGGTCGAGTTCGTCGAAATGGTGCTGGCTTAGCTGGCCGAAGAAGTAGCCGGCCGCCGCCAGTACGCCGGTGACGGCGAGCATGAACATCAGGCTCAGCCGCGCGGTCAGCGACAGCCGCGTCATGGTGCGTCCGGCTCGTCGAGCATGTAGCCCATGCCGCGCGCGGTGTGGATCAGCTTGGGTTCGAAGCCGTCGTCGATTTTCGCCCGCAGCCGGCGGATCGCCACCTCGATGACGTTGGTGTCGCTGTCGAAGTTCATATCCCACACCTGCGAGGCGATCAGCGACTTGGGCAGCACTTCGCCACGCCGGCGCAGCAAGAGCTCCAGCAGGGCGAATTCCTTGGCGGTCAGGTCAATACGCTGGCCGGCGCGCGTGGCGCGGCGCTTGAGCAAGTCGACCTCGAGATCGGCGATCCTGAGTTGGGTTTGCAGCGTCGCCGCATTGCCGCGGCGCAGCAGCGTGCGCACCCGCGCCAGCAACTCGGAAAAGGCGAACGGTTTGACCAGGTAGTCGTCGGCGCCCAGTTCCAGCCCCTTGACTCGGTCCTCGACGCGGTCGCGCGCGGTGAGGAACAGCACCGGTACCTCGTTGCCCGAGGCGCGCACCAGGCGCAGCACGTCCCAGCCGTCCAGGCCCGGCATCATCACATCAAGGATCAGCAGATCGTAGGGCGAGCTCAGCGCGTGCTGCAGAGCATCGGTGCCGGTGGTGACGCGGTCGACGGTGAAACCCGCCTCGCTCAGCCCCTGCTGCAGGTAGGTGCCGGTTTTCGGTTCGTCTTCGGCGACCAGCAGTTTCATGTCCCGTTCCTCGGCTCGGCGATGGGCGAAGTGTGGCAGCCGCAACGGCCGCCGCGCCATCAGCTGACAGAAACGTAATCTTTCTATCAGCGCGGCGTAAGGCGGCGAGGACTATGGTGAAACCATCCCATTCCGGAGGCCGGCCATGCAACGCAGCGGAACTCCCCAGCCTTTCTGGCGCAGCCCCGCCGGCATCGCCCTGCTGATGCTGGCGTCGATCGCGCTGTTCTACCTGGTGCGCGAACATCTGACGCATACCGCCGAAGCACTGCCTTACCTGATCCTGCTGCTCTGCCCGCTACTGCACCTGTTCGGCCACAGACACGGAGGCCACGATGGCGACCGCTGACCAGCCCGGCAACCACTCCCACGCGCATCACCACCCCGCCCACAATCACCCGCACCCAGCGCACGCCGCCGAAGCCGCGACCGAGCACGACCCGGTGTGCGGCATGCCGGTGGCCAGCGACAGCCCGCTGCATGCCAGCCATGGCGGGCGTGACTACCACTTCTGCAGCCAGCGCTGCCTGGACCGCTTCGTCGCCGAGCCGCAGCGCTATGCCGGCGCCGAGCCCGCGGCGGCGCCGGTCGCGGCCGACCCGGCTGCCGAGTACACCTGCCCGATGCACCCGGAGATCCGCCAGATCGGCCCCGGCACCTGCCCCAAGTGCGGCATGGCGCTGGAGCCGGTGATCCCCGAGCTGGAGGAGCAGGAAAACCCCGAGCTGCGCGATTTCTCCCGGCGCTTCTGGTGGAGCCTGCCGCTGACGGTGATCGTCACCCTGCTGGCGATGGCCGGACATTCGCTGGCGCTGTTCCACGGCGCCACGCAGAACTGGGTGGAACTGCTGCTGGCGACGCCGGTGGTGCTCTGGGCTGGCTGGCCGTTTTTCGTGCGCGGGGTGCAGTCGATCCGCCAGCGCAGCCCGAACATGTGGACGCTGATCGGCCTGGGTACCGCCGCGGCCTATGTCTACAGCGTGGCAGCGACACTGGCGCCACAGCTGTTCCCGGCGACTTTCCTGGAGGATGGGCGCATCGGCGTCTACTACGAGGCGGCGGCGGTGATCATCTCGCTGACCCTGCTCGGCCAGATGCTCGAGCTGCGCGCGCGCTCGCAGACCTCGGCGGCGATCAAATCGCTGCTCGGCCTGGCGCCGAAGACCGCGCGGCGGATCAACGCAGACGGCAGCGAGGAGGACATCGCCTTGACCCACGTGCACCTCGGCGACCGCCTGCGCGTGCGCCCCGGCGAGAAGGTGCCGGTGGACGGCCGCGTGCTCGAGGGCGAAAGCGCGGTGGACGAGTCGATGCTCACCGGCGAGCCGCTGCCGGTGACCAAGCGCAGCGGCGACGCGTTGATCGGCGCCACGCTCAACACCCACGGCAGCCTGGTGATGGAAGCGCAGAAGGTCGGCTCGGCGACCATGCTCGCGCAGATCGTGCAGATGGTCGCCCAGGCCCAGCGCAGCCGCGCGCCGATGCAGCGCCTGGCCGACCTGATCGCCGGCTGGTTCGTGCTGGTGGTGATCGCCATCGCCGTGCTGACCTTCTTCGGCTGGGGCCTGTGGGGCCCGGAGCCGAGCTGGGTGTTCGGCCTGATCAACGCGGTGGCGGTGCTGATCATCGCCTGCCCCTGCGCGCTGGGCTTGGCCACGCCGATGTCGGTGATGGTCGCCACCGGCAAGGCCGCCGGCAGCGGCGTGCTGTTCCGCGACGCCAGCGCCATCGAGAACCTGCGCAAGATCGACACGCTGATCGTCGACAAGACCGGCACCCTCACCGAGGGCCGCCCGGCCTTCCACAGCGTGGTCGCCGCACCCGGCTTCGGCGAGGACGAGGTGCTGCAGCTGGCCGCCAGCCTCGACCAGGGCAGCGAACATCCGCTGGCCCACGCCATCGTCGAGCGGGCCCGCGGGACCGGCGTGCAGTTGAGCCCGGTCGAGCACTTCGAGTCGGCCTCGGGCATCGGCGTGCGCGGGCGTGTCGCCGGCCGCCAGCTGCTGCTCGGCAACACCGCGCTGCTGGACGAAGGCGGCGTCGACAGCGGCGCGCTGCGCCAGAGTTCCGAAGCGCTGCGCGCCGACGGCGTGAGCATCATGTATCTCGCGGTCGACGGCGCGCTGGCCGGGCTGCTGGCGGTGGCCGACCCGATCAAGCCGACCTCGCGCCTGGCCGTCGAGCGGCTGCAGGCCGATGGCGTCCGGGTGGTCATGGCCACCGGCGACGGGCTGACCACCGCGCGCGCGGTGGCCCACGAGCTGGGCATCGAGGAGGTGCACGGCGAGGTCAAGCCGCAGGACAAGGAGCGCCTGGCCGCCACCCTGCAGCAGGCCGGGCACCGCGTGGCGATGGCCGGCGACGGCATCAACGACGCCCCGGCGCTGGCGCGCGCCGACGTCGGCATCGCCATGGGCACCGGCACCGACGTGGCGATGAACAGCGCCCAGGTCACGCTGGTCAAGGGCGATCTGCTGGGCATCCTGCGCGCGCGCAGCCTGTCGGTGGCGACGGTGCGCAACATGCACCAGAACCTGACCTTCGCCTTCCTCTACAACAGCCTGGGCATACCTCTGGCCGCCGGCCTGTTCTACCCGCTGACCGGTCACCTGCTGTCGCCGATGATCGCCGCGCTGGCGATGAGCGTCAGTTCCGCCTCGGTGGTCTTCAACGCGCTGCGCCTGCGCAACGCCGCCATCGACGGTGGCAGCGCTTGACCTTGACACGATGTCAGGGATGAACATCCAACCACGTTCACGCAACCATCCTGGGAGACGCACATGAACAGCATCGAACTCAAGGTAACCGGCATGACCTGCGGCCATTGCGTCAAGCATGTCAGCGAAGCGCTGCAGGCCGTGTCCGGAGTCACCGCCGTCGAGGTCGACCTGGCCGCCGGGCTCGCCCGTGTCGCCGGCCAGGCCGACAGTCCGGCGCTGATCGCCGCGCTCGACGAAGCCGGCTATCCTGCCGCCATCAACACCGCCGCACCCACCCCCGCCGCGCAGACTGGCTGCGGCGGCAACGGTGGCTGCGGCTGTCGCTGAAACCCTGATCTGGAGACGTACATGAAGCCTTATCTCACCGCCCTCGCCGCCCTGCTGATCTCCGGTGTGGCACACGCCGCCGATGTGATCGACGTGCATCGCGACGCCAACTGCGGCTGCTGCAAGGACTGGATCAAGTATCTGGAAGCCAACGGTTTCGAGGTGCGCGACCACGTCGAGGCCAACATGTCGGCAGTCAAGCAGCGCGCGGGCGTGGCGCCGCGCCTGGGCTCGTGCCACACTGGGGTGATCGACGGCAAGTTCGTCGAAGGCCATGTGCCGGTCGCGGCGATCCGTGAGCTGCAGCAGCGCGACGATCTCGCCGGCGTCGCGGTACCGGGCATGCCGGCCGGCTCGCCGGGCATGGATTACGGCCAGCCGCATGAGCGCTACCAGGTGATTGGCCTGACCGAACAAGGCCGTGACGTGGTGATGGGCGATTATCTCGGCAGCCAGCCGGTACGCTGAGTTTCGCGGCAGCGCGTCGTCGGGAGGCCTATGGCCTGGATCGTCACCAAGTTCCTGCTGACCGCCGCCGTGGTGGTGCTGGTCTCGGAAGCCGCCAAGCGCAGCGACAAGCTGGGCGGCTTTCTGGCCGCGCTGCCATTGATCACCCTGCTCAGCCTGATCTGGCTGTACATCGAGCGCCAGCCGACCGAGAAGATCGCCAACCACGCCTGGTACACCTTCTGGTACGTGCTGCCGACGCTGCCGATGTTTCTCGTATTCCCCCGCCTGCTGACACGCCTGGGCTTCTGGCCGACGCTGCTGGCGTGCGCGGTGCTGACCGTCATCTGCTTCGGTGCGCTGGCACTCGTGCTGCGACGCTTCGGCATCGAGCTGCTGTAACGCCTAGGGCGGGCCACATCAAGCTGACAGAACGGTAATCTTCGGCTCAGCTGCGAGTCAGCTGAGCGCCCTTATGATGACCAGACATGTTTGCCGCGCGCGTCCGCTGGAGCAGCGCGAACAGCCACTATCGAACAGGACCTGCATGCACTCGAATAGCTCTCGGCGCACCTTCGTCAAAAGCCTCGCCGCCGGTGGCGCTTTCGCCGGGCTCGGGCTATGGCGCCAGCCCGTCTGGGCGCTGACCAGCCCCGGCCAGCCGACGACACTCAGCGGCACCGAGTTCGATCTGACCATCGACGCCATGACGGTGGACTTCACCGGCAACCGCCGCACCGCCATGGCCATCAACGGCAGCATCCCCGGCCCGCTGCTGCGCTGGCGCGAAGGCGACAGCGTGACCCTGCGCGTGCGCAACCGCCTGCCCCACGACACCTCCATCCACTGGCACGGCATCCTGCTGCCGGCCAACATGGACGGCGTACCCGGTTTCAGCTTTGCCGGTATCGCGCCGGACGGTATGTACGAGTACCGCTTCAAGGTGAAGCAGAGCGGCACCTACTGGTACCACAGCCATTCCGCCTTCCAGGAGCAGCTCGGCGTCTATGGCCCGCTGGTGATCGATCCCATCGAGCCGGAGCCGTTCAGCTACGAGCGCGACTACGTGGTGTTCCTCTCCGACTGGACCGACGAGAGCCCGGCGCGGGTACTGGCCAAGCTGAAGAAGCAGGCCGACTACTACAACCTGGGACGCCGCACCCTTGGCGATTTCATCGAAGACGTGGCCGACAAGGGCTGGCGCGAGAGCTTCAGCGAGCGCTGGGCGTGGGCCAGGATGAACATGTCACCCACCGATCTCGCCGACATCAGCGGCGCCACCTACACCTACCTGCTCAACGGCCTGGCGCCGGACGGCAACTGGACCGGGCTGTTTCAGCCGGGCGAGCGCATTCGCCTGCGGCTCATCAACGGTTCGGCGATGACCTATTTCGACTTCCGCATCCCCGGCCTCAAGCTCACCGTGGTCGCCGCCGACGGCCAGTACGTCGAACCGGTGACCGTCGACGAAGTGCGCCTGGCGGTGGCCGAAACGCTCGACGTGATCGTCGAGCCGGACGGCAGCCAGGACGCCTACACGCTGTTCGCCCAGGCGATGGACCGCTCGGGCTTTTCTCGCGGCACCCTGGCGGTGCGCCAGGGCCTGCAGGCACCGGTGCCCGAGCCCGATCCGCGCCCCGAACTGAGCATGGACGACATGGGCCACGGCGATCACGCCGCGCATGGCGCCGCCTCCACGGGCAGCGACATGGACCATGGCGGCATGGATCACGGCCAGATGAAACACGCCGACATGGGGCACGGTGCGAACGCCGAAACCGCGATGCAGACGCACCCGGCCAGCGAGACGAACAACCCGCTGGTGGACATGCAAACCATGATGCCGGTGCCCAAGCTGGACGATCCGGGCATTGGCCTGCGCGACAACGGCCGCCGCGTGCTGACCTACGCCGACCTGCGCAGCAGCTTCGCCGATCCGGATGGCCGTCAGCCGAGCCGTACCCTCGAGCTGCACCTGACCGGCCACATGGAGCGTTTCTCCTGGTCGTTCGACGGCATCCCTTTCGCCGATGCCGAGCCGATCCGTCTGCAGTACGGCGAGCGCCTGCGCATCGTGCTGGTCAACGACACCATGATGCACCACCCCATCCACCTGCACGGGCTATGGAGCGACCTGGAGGACGAGCACGGCAATTTCCTCGTACGCAAGCACACCATCGATATGCCGCCGGGCGCGAGACGCAGTTACCGTGTCACCGCCGACGCCCTCGGGCGCTGGGCCTACCACTGCCATATGCTGATGCACATGGACCTCGGGATGTTCCGCGAAGTCCGCGTAGAAGAGTGAAGGAGAAATCTATGAACACGCTCAAGCAAAACATCCTGATCGCCTGCGGCCTGGCTGCCGCCTTGCAGCTGACCACCGCGCAGGCACAGCAGAACCAGCACGACGGCCACCATCCCGAGAAAACGCCGGCCACCTCGCAAGCCGACCCGGCCCAGCAGCAGCGAGGCGCTGCCAAGCAAGGCATGGATCAGGGCAACATGATGCAGATGCACGACGAGCACATGGGCAAGGGCCAGATGATGGACCACGACAACATGGGCCAGAGCATGCAGCACCGTGAAGTGAATCAGGGTCAGGGCTTGGAGCATCGCAACATGGAGAACAGCCAACGGGACAAGAACCCGTCCAAGGGGAACGCCAAGGACAAACCACGTGACCGCTGAGCGGCAACTGATCGGCATTGCCGGCGCTGCCGGGGCGAAGCTGGTTCTCGCCCTGGCCGCCGGCATGGTGGCGGCGACGGCACAGGCGCAGCAGGGCATGGATCATTCCGCGCATGACAGCCACGCCGGAGCGGCACAACACAGCCCGATGCAACATGACGGCATGGATCACGGCTCGATGGCGCATCCGCCCGTCTCCGCCCCGTCGCCGGCCGCATCAGTGCCGCCGCTCAGCGATGCGGATCGCGCCGCCGCCTTCCCAGACCTGCCGCCACACGCGATGCACCAGGGAGGGAGCCACTTCCTGTTCCTGGCCGATCAACTGGAATGGCAGGACGCCGATGCAGGCAGCGCGCTGGCCTGGGATATCTCCGGCTGGTATGGCGGTGACATCGACCGCCTGGCCTTCCGTTCCGAGGGCGAGCGCACCGACGGTCATACCGAAGAAGCCGAGCTGCAGCTGCTCTGGAGCCATGCCGTCGGCCCCTGGTGGGAAACCGTTGCCGGCGTGCGCCAGGACTTCAAGCCCGGCTCGCCGCAGACCTGGGCGGCCTTCGGCGTGCAGGGCATGCCGCTGTTCGGCCTGGAAACCGAAGTCACCGCCTTTCTCGGCGAAGGCGGCCAGAGCGCGCTGCGCCTGGAGGCCGAGTACGACATCCTGCTGACCCAGCGCTGGGTGCTGCAACCCACCGCCGAACTCAACCTGCACGCGCGCAACGACGAGGCCCGTGGTGTCGGTTCGGGGCTCAGCGATGCGGGCTTCGGAGTGCGCCTGCGCTACGAGATCAATCGCCAGTTCGCGCCCTACATCGGCGTTACCTGGAATCGCGCCTATGGCAACACCGCCGACCTGCTGCGTGACGAAGACGAAGATGTCAGCGACACCCGCCTGGTCGCCGGCATACGATTCTGGTTTTGAGCAAAGCCGCACGCATGAAAACAACAATCAAGACTTTGGCGCTGGCCGGCGCCGTGCTGGCCGTCGTCGGTGGCGGCGCCATCTACTCCGGTGTCTTCAACGTCGCCGCCGATGCGCCGCACTCGCAAGTAGTCGAGCGCCTGCTGGAAATCGCCCGTGAGCGCTCGATCGCCGTGCGCAGTCGGAGCATCGACGTGCCTGATCTAAACGATGCGGCGCTGATCCGTTCGGGTGCGGGCAACTACCGCGCCATGTGCATCGGCTGCCATCTGGCGCCGGGCATGAGCGACACGGAACTGAGCGCGAGCCTCTACCCCGCGCCACGCCAGCTTCACCAATTCGGCACCGGCGGCGATCCCGCGCGCGCCTTCTGGATCATCAAGCACGGCATCAAGGCCAGTGGCATGCCGGCCTGGGGCAAGAGCATGAGCGACCCGTACATCTGGGGTATGGTGGCGTTTCTCGAACGTCTGCCACAGCTCGACGTGGCGCAATACCGCGCACTGGTCGCGCAGAGTGAAGGCCACCAGCATGGCGGCGGGGAAGCCGACATGCACGACCACAGCGGCCAGCATTCCAGCCACGACGCACCGACCGAAGGCACCCATCACCCTCCCGCCGATGCACCCGATACCACCGTCCAGCGCAACGTGCACCGGCACGCCGACGGCAGCCAGCACCTGCACTGAACACAGGGCACTCGGGAAACGCAGAGAAGACGAGCCAGCTGAGCCCGGCTCTTCGAAGCGAACCCGCTGCGCGCGGGTTCGAGGGGACGCACTGGCCACGTTGCCGGGCAACGTGGCCAGTTGCGGTTTCAGGAGCCGGCGGACGATGCCCTGGAGCGCTGGTAGGCGTCGTGCCAGGCCTGATAGCGCGGATCCTGCCAGATGCGCTGATGAAGGCGCGCCATGCCGTTGGGGTCGTTGAGCAGACGCCAGCGCGCCGCTTCGGCAGCACCATCGGGGCCGGCTTCGAGAATCTGCTGCATGCGCTGCTCGCGCAACTGCTCGGCCGCCGGCACCACCTTGGCGTGGCGCGCACGCGCCATTCCACAGACCAGCGCGTTGTACAGCGGGTCCACCGTCGCGGCGATGAAGCCGTCGTGCAGGGCGTTGTCGTGGTTCTCGCGGGCGTAGCGATCGGTCGCCGCCAGCTCCTGCGGCGGATTGAACTCCTCGGGAATCAGGAACAGCTTGCGCCGCAGCGCCGCCAGCCCCAACCCGGTACGGCTGGTAATCACCGACACCGGCGCCGAGAGGATCAGCGAGCCGACGATCGGCGCCAGCCACCACAGGAACGCCGGGTCGAGCCAGGCCACCAGCGCTGTCCAGAGCACGCCCAGCAGCATCTGCGGACCATGCCGCCGTAGGGCCTCGCTCCACGGGGTGGCGTTGTCGGCACGTTGCGGCGACTGCCACTGCACCGACCAGCCGAGGAACGCGGCGGTGACGAACACCGTGTGGAACAGCATGCGCACCGGCGCCGCCAGCATCGAGAACAGCGACTCCAGCAGCATCGACAGCAGCAGCCGCAGCCGCCCACCGTACTCGTTCGCGCCCTTGATCCAGATGAGCAGCACGCTCAACAGCTTGGGCAGGAACAGCAGCGTCAGCGTGGCCGAGAACAGCATGATGGCCTCTTCCGGATGCCACTGCGGCCACAGCGGATAGAGCTGGTTCGGCTGCAGGAAGTACTCCGGCACCATCAGGGTGTGAATCGCCAGCAGGCCGGTGGACAGCACCAGGAAGATGAACCACAGCGGCGCCGACAGGTAGGACATCACGCCGGTGAGGAACACGAAGCGGTGCACGGTGTGCATGCCCTTGACCAGGAACAGGCGGAAGTTCATCAGGTTGCCGTGGCACCAGCGACGGTCGCGCTTGAGTTCGTCGAGCAGGTTGGGCGGCAGTTCCTCGTAGCTACCCGGCAGGTCATAGGCGATCCACACACCCCAGCCGGCGCGGCGCATCAACGCGGCCTCGACGAAGTCGTGGGAGAGGATGGCACCGGCGAACGAACCCTTGCCCGGCAACGGCGCCAGCGCGCAGTGCTCGATGAACGGCTTGACCCGGATGATCGCGTTATGCCCCCAGTAATGCGATTCGCCCAGCTGCCAGAAGTTGAGTCCGGCGGTGAACAGCGGGCCGTAGACGCGCGTGGCGAACTGCTGCATGCGCGCATAGAGGGTGTCCATGCCCGATGCGGTGGGCGCCGTCTGAATGATGCCGGCGGAGGGATTGGCCTCCATCAGCCGCACCAGGCTGGTCAGGCAATCGCCGCTCATCACGCTGTCGGCATCGAGCACCACCATGTAGCGGTAGCTGCTGCCCCAGCGACGGCAGAAGTCGTCGATGTTGCCGCTCTTGCGCTTCACCCGGCGCCGGCGCCGGCGGTAGAAGATATGGCCGAAACCGTCGACCTCGCGGCACAGCTCCAGCCAGGCTTTCTGCTCGGCTACGCAGATGTCGGGATCGTTGCTGTCGCTGAGCACGAAGATATCGAAGTGCTCGATCTGCCCCGTGGCCAGCAGCGACTCGTAGGTCGCGCGCAGACCGGCGAACACCCGCGGCACGTCTTCGTTGGCGATGGGCATCACCAGCGCGGTGCGCGCTTCGCGCGGGATCGGCTCGTTGCCGAGCGTGCTGGCGGAAATGTTGTAGCGGTCGCGACCCTTGAGCAGCTGGAAGAAGCCCATCAGTGCCGTCCAGAAGCCCACCGACACCCAGCAGAACAGCAAGGCGAACAGCAGCAGGATGCTGGTCTGCACCACGTAAGGCAGGATCTGCCGCGCGGATTCCTGCCACGGCTGCTGGAAGACTTCCTGCAGATCGACCAATGCCCAGCCCTGATAGGGCAGCACGGATTTCATGTGCCAGGTGGCGATCACGGTCTGCACCAGCATCAGCGTCAGCAGCAACGTGCGGCGCAGGGCAACCACCTGGCGCCAGCGCGAGTCGCGCTCGACCGGCGGCGGCACCTCCACGGCGCGGTTCTTCTTGCGCAGCAGGCGCCACCAACTCAGGCGCAGCACGTTGGTGTGCCACGGCTCGGGCACCATGCGGGTACGCACGATCGGCGGCGTCGAGCGGATGCAGACGCGCGCCTGGTGATCGCGCATCAGCGCACGCCCACGCTCGAAGGTATCGCCCCAGCCAAGCTTCAGCCGCGCGGCGACCGAGCCCAGCGCACCGGCCGAAGGCGGCACGCCGGGCGCAGTATCCGGGGTCTGCTGGGCGAGGACGCGATGCAGGTCGTCGAGCGTGCCGCCCTCGCGCGCGACCTCATCGGCCAGCGCCTGGCGTTCGGCGTCGGCCAGCGGCAATTGATCGAGATAGTGTCCGCCGAGGGACGCTGACGCCAGGTTATTCATGGATTGGAATCTGGTAGCTCCAGGTTTCGGAAAGCGTCTTCTCGCCTTCCACCAGTGCGGCGCGCAGCTCGACCGGGCGCGCTGCGTCGCGCACTTTCAGCCGCAGCGTCAGGCGCCAGCCCTTGCTCACCGGATTGTAGCGCAGGCTGTTCTCCACCAGTTCGGCGTTGTCGTCGGTACTCACCCGCGTGCTCACCGGCGCATCGGCCGGCAGCGCCGCAAGGTTGGGGCCGACGAAATCGACGATCAGCGCGATGCTGCCGTCAGGCTGGCGGATCAGGTTCGACTGCTTGACGTCGCCGGTGGACAGACGCGTCTGGCTGACCCAGGCAAGTGCCGGATCGTGCAGCGCGGGTTCATCCATCGTGAAATGCAGGCGGTAGGCGAAGTCCAGCGGCTTGCCGGGCTCCGGGCGCTGCTCGGGTACCCAGAAGGCGACGATGTTGTCGTTGGTCTCATCCGGCGTGGGGATTTCGATCAGCTCGACGTGCCCCTTGCCCCAATCGCCGGTCGGCTCGACCCAACCGCTGGGGCGCAGCTCGTAGCGGTCGTCCAGATCCTCGTAGCGGCCGAAATCGCGGGTGCGCTGCAACAGACCGAAACCACGCGGATTCTCCACGCTGTAGCTGCTGATGTTCAGGCGCTTGGGGTTGTTCAGCGGTCGCCAGATCCACTCGCCGTTGCCAGCATGAATCGCCAGGCCTTCGGAATCATGCAGCTGCGGACGGTAGTTGCGCTGCACGCTCGGCTGGTTGGCGCCGAACAGGTACATGCTGGTAAGCGCGCCGAGGCCGAGCTTTTCCACGGGCTCGCGCAGGTAAACCCGCGCCTGCACGTCGACGGTGCTGTCCTTGCCTGGCGTCACCACCATGCGATAGGCACCGGTGGCGCGCGGCGAATCCAGCAGTGCGTAGATCACCAGGTTGCGCCGGTCGGCCTGCGGCCGCTCGATCCAGAATTCACGGAAGCTCGGAAACTCCTCGCCGCTCGGCAAGGCGGTGTCGATGGCCAATCCACGCGCCGAGAGGCCGTAGACCTGACCCTTGCCGATCACGCGAAAATAGCTGGCGCCGAGCAGGGTGATCAGCTCATCGGCCTTTTTTGGCTCGTTCAGCGGATAGAGCACCTTGAAGCCGGCGAAACCGAGGTTCTCCAGGGCGGCAGGTTCGATCTGTACCTGGCCGAAATCGAACATCTGCGGGTCGTAGCGGACTTCCTTGACGCCCTTGCTGGTGATCTCGTTGATCTTCACCGGGACGTTGAAATGCATGCCCTGGTGATAGAACTGCACCTCGAACGGGGTCTTCGCGTCGTGCCAGAGCGCCTTGTCGGGACGGAAACGCAGTTGCTGGTAGTCGGCGAACGCCATGCTGCGGAACACTTCCGGCAGGTTGCTTTGCGGCGCGGCGTAGTTGGCAGCCGCCAGCTCCTCGGCCTTCTTCGCCACGTCGTCAAGGCCGAATGCCCAGCCGTTGCCGGCAAACAGACTCATGGACAGGCCCAGCGCCATGCCCAGCAGGCGCCCGCTACGCGTGCCTGCCCGGAAACCAATGTTTCGTGACACATCCCCTCCTGATTTTCACGATGATGCCGGCCATCGATCGGCGCCGGTCTGTCTGTTGGTCTGCCGTCGGGTTAAATGATTCCCGCGCCGGGTCAATCGAGGCGGCGCATCATCCCACGCCGGACACAGGCCGGATAGATGGTCGCGCACCTTACCTGCGGCCAGCTGCCGCATCGGCAAGCCGGCGGCACGCGGGCGTCACAGTCACTCAGCGCAAGATGAATGCGGCGCTGCGTACCTGCTGCGAATCGAGCCCGATCTGCACCTCGAATTCGCCAGGCTCGGCCACCTGCCGCAGCTGGGCATTGAAGAACCGCAGATCTTTCTCGCCGATGTCGAAGCGGACCTCACGCTCCTCGCCGGCCTTGAGCATGACCTTGCGAAACGCCTTGAGTTCTTTGACCGGGCGAATCACCGACGCCACCTGATCGCGGATGTACAGCTGGACCACCGCAGCACCGTCACGCGAACCGCTGTTCTTCACCTTCACGCTCGCCTGCAAGGTGCCCGGCAGGCGCAGCTCGGCACTCGACAGGGACACGTGCGACAGCTCGAAATCGGTATAGCTCAGGCCGTAGCCGAACGGGTACAGCGGGCCGGTGGGTTCCTCGAAGTACTGCGAGGTGTAGTTGCCCGGCTTGCCCTCGACATAGGGACGCCCGACGCGCAGGTGATTGTAGTAGGTGGGAATCTGTCCCACCGAACGCGGAAAGGAGATCGGCAGCTTGCCGGAAGGGTTGTAGTCGCCGAACAGCACGTCGGCGATCGCATGACCGCCTTCGGTGCCGCTGAACCAGGTTTCCAGGATCGCATCAGCGTTGGCCTTGGCCCAGCCAAGCTCCAACGGCCGGCCGTTCATCAGCACCAGCACCAGCGGCTTGCCGGTTGCCTTGAGCGCGCGTAGCAGCGCCTGCTGGCTGGGTGGAATCTGCAGACTGGTGCGGCTCGAACTCTCGTGGGACATGCCGCGCGATTCACCGACGGCGGCAATCACCACATCGGCACGTTCGGCGGCAGCGACCGCTTCGGCGATCATCTGCGCGGCCGGGCGCGGGTCCTGCACCACTTCGGGCGTGTCCCAGTTGAGGAAGTTCAGGTATTCGACGAGGTGCGGATCGTCGGTAATGTTGGCGCCGCGGGCATGGAGCAGCGTCGCCTTGCCGGCCAGTGCCGCGGTCAGCCCCTGACGCAGCGTCACCGCCTGCGCGGCAACACCGGCGGCCGACCAGCTGCCGAGCATGTCGAGCGGCGAATCGGCCAGCGGGCCGACCAGTGCAATGGTGCCGCTTTTCTTCAGCGGCAGCGTCTGCGCGCGGTTCTCCAGCAGCACCAGCGATTCGCGCGCCACCGCACGCGCCTCCGCCCGGTGCAAACGGCTCTCGGCATCGACGTCCTGCGGATCGTCGGCGGCTGCACCGATGCGCCGCAGCGGATCGTGGAACAGGCCCATGTCGTACTTGGCGCCCAGCACCTCGCGCACCGCAGCGTCGATCTCGCCGATCTCGACTTCGCCATCACGTACCAGCCCGGGCAGTTCGTCGCGGTACAGCGAGTCGGCCATGCTCATGTCGATACCCGCCTTGAGCGCAAGCCGCGCCGCCTCGCGCCCGTCCTGCGCGACGCCGTGGCGCAGCAGCTCGCTGATCGCGCCGTGGTCGCTGACGGTCATCCCGCGAAAGCCCCAGTCGCGGCGCAACAGGTCACGCAGCAGCCAGCTGTTGGCGCTCGCCGGCACGCCGTTGATGGCGTTCAGCGCGACCATCACGCCACCGGCGCCTGCCTCCACGGCCGCGCGGTACGGCGGGAGGAAGTCCTGGTGCATGCGCATCGGGCTCATATCGACCACGTTGTAGTCGCGCCCGCCCTCCACCGCGCCGTACAGCGCGAAATGCTTGACGCTTGCCATGATGCTGTCCGGCGCCGCGACGGATTCGCCCTGATAAGCCTTGACCATCGTGCGGGCGATTTCCGAAACCAGATACGGATCTTCGCCGAAGCCTTCGGAGGTGCGCCCCCAGCGCGGGTCGCGGGAAATGTCCACGGTTGGCGCGAAGGTCATGTCCAGGCCGTCGGCGCTGGCCTCGATGGCCGCCACGCGACCGCTGCGGGCGATGGTCGGCAGATTCCAGCTCGACGCCAGGCCGAGGCCGATCGGGAAGATCGTGCGGTGACCATGCACCACGTCGTAAGCGAAGAAGATCGGAATTCCCAGGCGGCTGCGCCGCGCGGCTTCCTGCATGGGGCGGTTGTCGTGGCGGGTGACGCTATTGAAGGTGCCGCCGATGTGGCCCGCCTGCAGTTCCTCGAGAATCTTCGGCTGCGGCATGTCTGCGCCGATGCTGATCAGCCGCAACTGGCCAATCTTCTCCTCGAGGGTCATGCGCTCGATCAGGCTGTCGATGAACGCCTGCTTGTCGTCCAGCGCAGGAGACTCGGCGGCGATGGCGGCGTGCATGAAAAATCCGGCGAGCAGACCGAACACGGGGAGTCTTTTCACCAACGGCAGTTGGGGTTTCATCGGGAATCTCGTTGCTGCGGGAAGGTACGGTCGCTACGACCGCTAAATGAGACCTCGGCGCCGCAGGATGCATGCGACCACACCGAGCGCTCGGCGCAGAAGTATGACGCGCCGGACCCCGGACAAACCAGAGGGGCGTCGCCAAACAGGAGAAGGGCCGAACGGCCAGGCGGCCGCCCGGCTTTCAACAGGGGGGAACGCCGCACCAGCGGACAGCCGGCGCGGCGGGTACAGCAATGCCGCGCAGGCGCGCGGCACGGGAACGGCGGCGCAGCCTCAGCCCTTGAGCTTCACCGTCAGCTTGGCGACGTGCTCGCCCTGGAAGCGCGCAATGTTCAGCTCCTTCTGCGAAGGCTGGCGAGAGCCGTCGCCACCGGCGATGGTGGTGGCACCATAGGGTGTGCCGCCATTGGTTTCGGAGATGTCGAACAGCTCGCTGGTGCCATAACCGATCGGCACGATGATCATTCCGTGGTGCGCCAGGGTGGTCCAGGTCGAGGTGATGGTCATCTCCTGGCCGCCGCCGGTGCCGGTCGAGCTGAACACGCTGGCGACCTTGCCGTGCAGCGCGCCCTTGGCCCACAGGCCGCCGGTCTGGTCGAGGAAATTGCGCATCTGCCCGGACATGTTGCCGAAGCGGGTCGGCGTACCGAAGATGATCGCGTCGTAGTCGGGCAGTTCGGCCGGGCTCGCCACGGGCGCGGCCTGATCGCTCTTGCCGCCGGCATTCTTGAATACCTCGGCCGGCATGGTTTCCGGCACGCGCTTGATGGTCACCTCGGCACCGGCGACGCAGCGCGCGCCCTCGGCCACGGCATTGGCCATCGTTTCGATATGGCCGTACATCGAGTGATACAGCACGAGAATCTTCGCCATCTTGCTATCTCCTGGGAGGGTTCGGGGTTTCTGAAAGCGTGGGTTGACCATCGTTCCGGCAACCCGGTGAAACAGGTGCAACGAGCCGCCAATCCGGCTCAGGTCACGTCAACCAGCACGATCTCGCTGTCTTCCAACGCCGTAACGGTCAGCTGCGCTTCATCGCGCACCGCCACGCCGTCACCGGTCGCGGCCTGCACGCCGTTGACTTCGATGCGCCCACTGGCGGGCACCAAATAGACCTTGCGGCCGTTCCCTATGGAATAGTCCGCGCTTTGCCCGGCCGCCAGGGTCGCCGCCACCAAACGTGCATTGGCACGGATCGGCAGCGCCTCGCTGTCGTCCGGCATACCGCTGGCCAGCGTGACGAACGCGCCGGCGCGCTCGCCGCGGGGAAACGGCCGGGTACCCCAGGACGGCGCCAGGCCGGAGCGCTCGGGGAAGATCCAGATCTGGAAGATGCGGGTCTCCTCGTCCTCCAGGTTGTACTCGCTGTGGACGATGCCGGTGCCGGCGCTCATGACCTGCACATCACCGGCAACCGTGCGGCCGCGATTGCCCAGGCTGTCCTCGTGGGTGATGGCGCCCTGGCGCACGTAGGTGATGATTTCCATGTCGCGGTGCGGATGCGCGGGGAAACCTGACTGCGGTGCGATCGTGTCGTCGTTCCAGACGCGCAGCCGGCCCCAGTGCATGCGTGCCGGGTCGTGATAGTCGGCGAAGGAAAAATGGTGACGGGCATTCAGCCAGCCGTGATGGGCATGGCCAAGGCTGTCATGGGGACGCAGTTCGATCATGGCAATCTCCTCTGAGGCTGTCCGGCCGGGGCCGGCGCAGCGAACGTGGAGCCATGATGTATTGATCCAATGACGAAATGAGTGCAATTTTCGCGCACTAAACATCGAACAATTCGATTATTTACGTCCGATACCGCTCCGCAGACGTTACTTCTTTGCCGCCGGGAAGCGCTTGACCGTTTCCAGCCAGGCACTATCGAGCTGCCGCTGCTCAATATCCATGCCCAGCGACTCCATCAGTTCGCGGTGCTGGTCGATCTCGCGCGTCGCATCGCTGAGCGCGACGCTGTTACCGTCCAACTGGTGCATCTGGGAGAGCCCCAGATGGTAGAAACGCAGCAGCTGTATGGCCTGCGGATCACGTGCGGCGACGCCGGCCTGCACCTGATGCATGAGGTTGGTGACGCTCATCAGGCTGCGCTTGAGCCGCCAGCCATAGGCGGCAGCCGCCATCCAGGGTTGTTGCCAGAACAGCGCACGCACCAGCACCACGGTGAGCAGCAAGCCAGCCAGCACGCCGCCGATGTTCCAGCGCAGGTTGTCGCCGCCCGGCTCGCCGAACAACGCCACCGCCACCGCGGCAAACCCCATGGCCAGCACGGCGAAGATCGCGATGACCACCATCGTGCTGCGTCGCGTCTGCTGCCGATAACGCTCGGCGCTCATCGGTTGGATCTCGAAAACCACCATGACGGATTCCTTTGCGGGGTCGAACGGGGCGTGGATTATCGCCACAAATGCGCCCACCCCGCTCGGCATTCCTCACCCCAGCGCGAACGGCAGCAGCAGCGCGATCAGAATGCCCAGCAGACTCATGCCCAGCGCCGCGAAGGCGCCGCACTCGTCGCCCTCCTCCAGCGCCCTGGCGGTGCCGATGGCGTGGGCGTTGATACCGTAGCTCAGGCCACGCGCCGCCGGATGCTCGACGCCGGCCCAGCGCAGCAGCAGCGGTCCCAGCGCGGTACCGATGACACCGGTGAGCATGACGAACACCGCCGCCAGCGAAGCCAGGCCGCCCAGCTCCTCGGCCACCAGCATGGCGATCGGCATGGTCGCGGACTTCGGCGCCAGGCTCATCAGCACCGGCAGTTCGGCGCCCAGCAGCCAGGCGATGGCCAGGGTGAGCGCCACACAGAGCAGCCCGCCGACCACCAGCGTGATGACGATCGGCCAGAACAACTGGCGAATGCGCCGCAGGTGACGGTACAGCGGCACCGCCAGCGCCACGGTCGCCGGCCCCAACAGCATGGCGATCGGTGCGGCGCCCTCGCGGTAGCGCGGGTACTCCACGCCGACCAGCGTCAGCGTGGCGACCACCAGCAGCATGCCGATCATCACCGGCTGCAACACCAACCAGCCGCTGCGCCGGTACAGCATCAGCGCCAGCTGGAAGGCAATCAGCGTAAGCACCACGGCAAACAGTGAATGCGCCAGCACGTCATTCCAGGCCAAGCGCCAGTCGAGCACGCTCATGTCTGATCCTCCGCACGTTGCTCCTGACGGCGGATCAGCCGCTGCATCAGCCAGCCACAGAACGGCACGGTAATCAGCAGCGACAGCACCAGCCCCGCGGCGATGGCCGGCAGGTCATCGAGCAGTGCCGAGCCGCTGGTCATGATCCCGGCGGCCGGGACGATCAATAGCAGCGGCAGGTACTGCAGCAGCAGCGCGGCGGTCTTTTCCAGCGACTCGGGAATTCCGCGACGCGCCAGCAGCAGGACGAACAGCAGCAGCATGCCGAGAATCGGCCCCGGCAACGCCGGCAGCAGTACGAGATTCAGCACATGGCCAAGCAGCTGCAGCAGCACCAGCCAGGTCAACCCTTGAAGAATCATCGTGCGCCCTCCCCGTGCCGCGGTTGCTGGTTCATTGCCGGCGTCCCCCTCAATGCAAAAGGCTCCGACTATGGACGCAGCGGCCGTTGCGCAACAGGATCAGATGCACGCAAAAAAAGCGGATCAGCTGTATACAAAGCAAGGTGCTGATACAGGTCAACTGCGCGCGTCAGCACGGTTTTGCCGCGGCACTGAACGCCATCTGATCCGTATTTATGCGTTTCATCTGAGTCTGTTATGCAGTTGCTGCGCCACCGATCATCCGCTCGCCCGAACTGCCCATGAGGCGAGCGCCAAATGAACGACCGCATCCCCGCACAACTCATCGAAACCGTCGACGCGAGCACGCCTATTCGCCTCACGCCCGCGCAAAGCGGCGGGCCGATTCACACCCGCAGCTTCAGCGGCTATTTCCGTAACCTGCGCCTGTTGGGCGGCGGCCTGCTCATGCTGCTCTACTTCGGCACCGTCTGGCTGAACTGGAACGGTCGCCAGGCGGTGCTGTGGGATCTCGGTCAGCAGCAGTTCCATATCTTCGGCGCGACCTTCTGGCCGCAGGATTTCATCCTGCTCTCAGCGCTCCTGATCATCGCGGCGTTCGGCCTGTTTTTCATCACCGTACTGGCCGGCCGCGTCTGGTGCGGCTACGCCTGCCCGCAGAGCAGCTGGACCTGGATGTTCATGTGGGCGGAGAAAGTCACCGAAGGCGACCGCCTGCAGCGCATCAAGCTCGACGCCGCGCCCTGGTCGCCCGGCAAGCTGCTGCGCCGCAGCGCCAAGCACGCGCTGTGGCTGGCGATCAGCCTGGCCACCGCGCTGACCTTCGTCGGCTACTTCACACCAGTGCGCGAACTGGTGGGCGACCTCACGCGCCTGGACATCGGCCTCACCAGCGCCTTCTGGCTGCTGTTCTTCACCGCCGCCACCTACCTCAACGCCGGCTGGCTGCGCGAACAGGTGTGCCTGCACATGTGTCCGTACTCGCGCTTCCAGAGCGTGATGTTCGACGCCGATACCCTGCTGGTCTCCTATGATGCCGCGCGTGGCGAAGCCCGCGGCGCGCGGCGCAAGGACAGCGACCCACGCGCGCAGAATCTGGGCGACTGCATCGACTGCACGCTGTGCGTACAGGTTTGCCCCACCGGCATCGACATCCGCGATGGGCTGCAGCTGGACTGCATCAGCTGCGGTGCCTGCATCGACGTCTGCGACGGCGTCATGGACCGGATGGGCTATGCCCGTGGCCTGCTGCGCTACACCTCCGAACGCGCACTCAACCGTGGCGCGACACGCTTCTTCCGGCCACGCCTGGTCGCTTATGCCGTGGCGCTGATGGCGATGATCGGTGCCTTCATCTGGGCGCTGGAGGCGCGGCCGCAACTGCAGTTGGACGTCACCCGCGACCGCACGCTGTACCGCGAGAACATGCAGGGGCAGATCGAGAACATGTATCGCCTCAAGCTGATCAACAAAACGCAGCAGCCGCGCCGCTACGCACTGACGCTGACGGACGGTCCGTTCGCGCTGCACGGTCCGGCCGAGGTCAGCCTGGCGCCGGGCGAGATCGCCGATCTGCCGGTCAGCGTCGCGCTGCTCGACGACACGCACGAATTCAGCCAGGAAGTGCATTTCGAGGCCCGCGACCTGGCCCAACCGGCCAGCCGGGTGCGCACGCCGAGCACCTTCGTCGCTCCCCTCGCCGCGCTGCACCAGTAGACTGGCCGCTCTACCCGCCACCATCAGGGTCCCGATGAAGCGCTACGAAAAGTTCGCCGACGAGATTGCCGAGCTGATCCGCAGCGGCGTGCTCGCCCCCGGACAGAAGGTGCCCTCGGTGCGCCACGCCAGCCGCACCTACGGCGTCAGCCCGTCCACGGTGTTCCAAGCCTACTACCTGCTGGAGGATCGCGGGCTGATCCAGGCGCGGGCCCGCTCGGGCTATTTCGTCCGCGAACACGCCAAACGTCCGCTGCACGAGCCGGAGATCGGCGCGCGCCCCGCGGAAACCACCGATGTGGACGTCAGCGAACTGGTGTTCTCGGTGCTCGCCTCGCTACGCGATCCGGCCACGGTGCCGTTCGGTTCGGCCTTTCCCAGCCCCGAGCTGTTTCCGCTGCCGCGCCTGGCGCGCTCAATGGCGCAGAGCGTGCGCGACATGCCGGCGCGCGAGGTGATCGCCGAGATGACCGCCGGCAATCCCGACCTGCGCCGGCAGATCGCCCTGCGCTACATGGTCAGCGGCGTGATGCTGCCGATGGACGAGCTGGTGATCACCACCGGCGCCATGGAAGCGCTGAACCTCTGCCTGCAGGTGGTGACCGAGCCGGGCGATCTGGTGGCGATCGAGGCGCCGGCCTTCTACGCCACGCTGCAGGTGCTGGAACGGCTCAAGCTCAAGGCGGTGGAGATTCCCGTCCACCCGCGCGAAGGCATCGACCTCGACATCCTCGCCGACCGCCTGGCGCACCTGCCGATCAAGGCCTGCTGGTTCATGAGCAGCCTGCAGAACCCGCTGGGCGCGAGCATGGGCGAGGCGAAGAAGCAGCAGCTCTACGATCTGCTGCAGCACCATCAGGTGCCGCTGATCGAGGACGACGTTTACGCCGAGCTGTACTTCACCCGCGAGCCGCCGCGCCCGGTAAAGAGCCACGACCGCGACGGCCTGGTGATGCACTGCGGCTCCTTTTCCAAGAGCCTGGCGCCCGGCTACCGCGTCGGCTGGGTCGCCGGCGGGCGCTTTGCCGAACAGATCGCCCGGCTCAAGCTGATGACCACCATCTCGCCCTCGGTGCCAGCGCAGGCCGCCATCGCCGACTACCTGCAGCATGGCGGCTACGACCGTCACCTGCGCAAGCTGCGCCATGCGCTGGAAATGCAGCAGGGCGCGATGCTCGCCTCCGCCGCCCGGCATTTCCCGGCCAGCACGCGGGTCACGCGACCCAGCGGCGGTTATTTTCTCTGGTTCGAATTCCCCGAACAGGTCGATTCGCTGCAGCTGCTGCAACTGGCGCTGGCGCAGGGCATCAGCCTGGCCCCGGGGCCGATCTTCTCGGCGACCCGGCGCTTTCGCAACTGCGCGCGGCTGAACCACGGGCACCCCTGGGACGCCCGCAGCGACGACGCGATGGCGCTGCTGGGGCGGATGATCAAGTCGTTCTGAGCGCCTGTGCAGACTTGCCAGGGCGCGCGATTCCTGCGAAAAAGCCGCCCCTTTCCCAACGTGTGCGAGACGACGATGAGCGACGAGCTGCTGATCGAGGATATCCAGACCGGCGACGGCAAGGCCGTGGTCAAGGGCGCGCTGATCACCACCCAATACCGCGGCACGCTGGAAGACGGCACCGTGTTCGATTCCTCCTACGAACGCGGCAAGCCCTTTCAATGCGTGATCGGCAGCGGACGGGTGATCAAGGGTTGGGATATCGGTCTGATGGGCATGAAGGTCGGCGGCAAGCGCAAGCTGTTCGTGCCAGCGCATCTGGCCTATGGCGAGCGCCAGGTCGGCGCGCACATCAAGCCGAATTCGAATCTGCACTTCGAGATCGAACTGCTGGAAGTGCTGACCCGCGACGATTGAGTCAGGCGCAATCCAGCGGCTGCTGGCGGCGGCGCGCCTTGATCAGGTACATGCGGTCGTCGGCCTGCTTGAGCAGTTGCGCCTCGGCCTCGCCGTCCTCGGGGTAATGCGCGATGCCGATGCTCAGGCCAGCAACCAGCTGGTGGCCGACCAGATCCACCGGCTGCTCGAACACCGCGCGAATCTTGTCGACGACCCGCTCGGCGTCCGCCGGATGCGCGATGCTTTCCAGCAACACCACGAACTCGTCGCCGCCCAGCCGGGCGACCGTATCGCTGTCGCGCACACAGTGCACCAGCCGCTCGGCGACCGCCCGCAGCAGATGATCGCCGGCACTGTGGCCGAAGCTGTCGTTGACCTGCTTGAAACGATCCAGATCGATGTAGAGCAAGGCGAACCGTCCACCGTTGCGCCGCACCCGTGCCAGCGCTGTGCCCAGGCGGTCGGCGAAACAGGCACGATTCGGCACGCCGGTCAGTTCATCGTACTGGGCCATGCGCTGCAGGCGTGCGTACAGCTGTTTGCGCTCGATGGCGGTGACCACCTGGGTGGACACGAACTGCAACAGCTCCTGGTCTTTCTCGGTGTACGGCACGCCTTTGCTCTTCAGCAGCAGCGCGCCGATCACGCCTTCGCGCGAGTTGAGCGGCACGCCCAGCCAGCACGCCGCATCGGCGCTGTTCAACGGCAGCACCAGCATCGGCACCGATTGCGCATTGAAGCGCAGCGGCTGGCCGCCATGCAGCACGGAAAAACACAGGGAAGCCACCGGCTCCGGCGGTGGGGCTAGCGAATCGGGCGCGAGCGCCTGGTAGGGGTAGCCCAATTCGCCGCTGGCGGAATCACGAATGGCAACGATGAAATCGTCGACCGGCAGTAGCTGGGCCACGGTCAGGTGGATCTGCTGATACAGCGCGGCAAGGTCCTTGGCCGCGTGCGCCGCTTCGGAGATCGAATAGAGTGCCGCCTGCATCGCTTCGGACTGTTTGCGCCGGGTGATGTCCCGCGCCACGCCGATGCGCAGCTTGTTGTCGGTCGACCAGCAGGCCGACCACATGATGTGCACGACCGTGCCGTCCTTGCGCACGTAGCGGTTCTCGAAATGCAGCAGCGGCTGACCGACCATCACCTCCTCCGCCGCGGCCAGAGTACGCGCCCGATCCTCGGGATAGACCATCTCGATCATCCGCTTGCCGAGCATCTCCTCCGGCGTATAGCCGAAGATGCGCTCGCAGGCCGCGCTGACGAAAACGAAATTGCCCTGCGCATCGACGACGCAGATGGCGTCGAGCAACAGATCAATGACACTCGCCAGCGGCGCGTAGTTTTCCGTTTTCATCGCGGCAGACCTGCTTCGGCTCTTCGGCACGATTAGCCAATCAGACTGTGACGCAGTCTTCACGTTTGGCACATCATGGCTTAATCCGCCTGGCAACGCATTGCCTAAATGAAGGTTGTTCGTGAGGTTTTTTTACCGCGTCTCGCCTTCACTGAATCCAGCGTGGATAAAAGCCCAGCGCGGCTTGCGCAGCGGCCTCCGTCAGCGGCGCAACGGCCGCTGCCGCCTCAGGTCGCTGCGCAGATTGACCGTCGCCACGGAAGAAGAAGCGGCGTCCGTCGGCCAGCGTCAGGAAAACTCCAAGCGCGCCATGCCCTTCCAGCGGCACCAGCACCAGCGCACCGTCACCGAACAGGTCCAGACTCCGCGCATAGTCAAGATACGGTCCGGACTCGAACTGCAGCGTCTGCCAGCGGACCGCATGGCGGAACTGGCTCGGCAACACCGCAGGCGGTGTCGCGGCCCGCAGGTAGCGCAGACTGTCCGCACTGGCCGCGACGGGCACCTCCGGATAATCGGCTAGCCCCGACGCGTGCTCCCAGCGCACGCAGCCGAGCAGAATGCGATCGACCGTCAGACCGTCGCGCTCGAGCTGGTCGCGTACCGCATGTACCTCGCCGTAATGCTTGATGCGCCACGGCACCTCGGCATCCACCTGGGCATCGATCTGGCGCCCCAGCCCGGTGCCGAACAGCAAGCGGGTCTGGCCATGCTCAATGAGGATCGCCAAGTGGTTCACCGGCGGCGATTGCTGCCAGCCGCCGCGGCGCCAGGAATATTCGCTTCGGCTGTCGCTCTGCGCCGTCTTGACCAGGCTGAAGCGCAACCCGTCGGCAGCCGCCGCGCTGCCTACCACACCGAGCATGAGCATCGCGAGCAGCCCCAGCAGTCGTGCCGCCCCGGTTGACGACCGGAAACGCTTGGCGGGCGCCCGGCCGTTTCGCGCGAACATGGCCTTACAACCCAGGCATGCCGACATAGCCGGGCAGCGCGCGGATGCGGGCGAACCAGGCTTGCAGCGCCGGATATTGGCTGAGGTCCAGACCGCCGTCGCCGCCCAGCGCGACATTGGGATACACGGCGATGTCGGCAATGGTCGGCTGCGCCGTTTCCGCGAGCCAGTCGTGCACGGCCAGATGCCGTTCGAGGACGCGCAACGCGCTCAGCGCGCGGGCCTGCGCCAACTCCGCATCGATCGGCATGCCGAACAGCTTGCCCACCCGCACCGTGGCCGGGCCGTGCTGCGTTTCATTGGCGGCGAAGCTCAGCCAGCCGGCGATCCGACCCTGCGTTTCGGCCTCCAGCGGGTACCAGCACTCATCGGCATAACGCCGCGCCAGGTAGACCAGGATCGCCTGCGAATCGCCCAGGCGGAACTCGCCATCTTCCAGCGCAGGCACCTGCCCGCGCGGATTGATGGCGCGAAACGCCGGCTGCTTCTGCTCGCCCTTCAGCAGGTCGACCGGGAGCAGCTCGACAGGCTGGCCGATCAGGCTGAGAAACAGACGCACCTTGTGGCAATTGCCGGACAGCGTCATGTCGTGGAGTTTCATGGTCACACCCTCGTGGTTGTTGTGCACTGGATAATAGACAGACCTGTCTGTACACTTCAAGCGCAAAGATGACCAACGGACGGCAACTGGAGCGCGCAGCGAACGCTCGCGCATAATGGCCGTTCCGAAGGAGGCACTCATGGCATCGAACAAGCGCGACCAGCTGCTCAGCACCGCCGAAGACCTGTTCTATCGCGACGGCTATCACGCCACGGGCATCGACCGGATTCTGGCCGAATCCGGCGTGGCCAAGATGACCCTGTACAAGCACTTCAAATCCAAGGATGAGCTGATCGTCGCCGTGCTCGACGCGCGCCACGAGGCGATGCTCGCGCGGCTGCGCGAACGCGCCGCGAAGCTGCCGCCGCGCGCGGCGCTGCTGGGAATATTCGACGGCCTGCACGGCATGATCCACGGCGACGGGCGCTTCTGCGGCTGCCTGTTCGTTAACGCCGCCGCGGAGTATCACGACCGCGATCACCCCATTCATCGGCGCTCGGCCGCCTACAAGGCCGAGCTGCAGACCTACCTGCGCGAGCTGCTGGAGCGCCTTGATGCACCGGCGCCCGCGCAGCTTGCGCGCCAGCTGCAGTACCTGCTCGAAGGGGCGCTGAGCATGGCGCACATCGAAGGCCCTGGCGACCAGGCACGGGACGCCCGGGCGGCGGCCGAGCAACTGCTCGCGGCCGCCGGCATCCGCGCATCCGACTGAATCAGGCGGGCTTGGCTTCCGACTCGCGCACGCGGAACCACGCCGCGTAGAGCGCCGGCAGGAACAGCAGCGTCAGTGCTGTGGCGACGATCAGCCCGCCCATGATCGCCACCGCCATCGGCCCGAAGAAGATGCTGCGCGACAGCGGAATCATCGCCAGCACGGAGGCCAGCGCGGTCAGCACGATCGGCCGGAAGCGCCGCACGGTGGCGTCGATGATTGCGTTGAAGCGGTCGTGGCCGGCACCGATGTCCTGCTCGATCTGATCCACCAGGATCACCGAGTTGCGCATGATCATCCCCGACAGCGCGATGGTGCCGAGCATCGCGACGAAGCCGAACGGCTGACGGAACAGCAACAGGAACAGCGTGACGCCGATGATGCCCAGCGGCGCGGTGAGGAATACCATCGCCGAGCGCGAGAAGCTCCTGAGCTGCACCATCAGCAGCGTCACCACCACCAGCACGAACAGCGGCAGACCGGCATTCACCGAACGCTGCCCGCGCTCGGAATCCTCGACGGTACCACCGACCTCCAGCAGATAGCCGCTGGGCAACTGCGCGCGGATGTCCGCCAGCGTCGGCTCGATCTGCCGCACCAGCGAGGCCGGCTGCTGATCGCCATACACGTCGGCACGCACCGTGACCGTCGGCAGGCGGTTGCGGTGCCAGATCACGCCTTCCTCGAAGCCGTACTCCAGCGTCGCCACCTGCGCCAGCGGTACGCTGCGGCCGCTGGCGGTGGGAATGGCCAGGCTGGGCAGCATCGACAGCTCGAGGCGCTCGCGCTCGGTGCCACGCAGCAGGATCTCGATCAGCTCGTTGTCCTCGCGGAACTGGCTGACGCTGCTGCCGATGAAGGTGCGCCGCAGGAATTCCGACAGCTCGGCGGTGCTGACACCCAGCGCGCGGGCGCGGTCCTGATCGACGTCGAGCAGCACCTTCTTGCTCGGCTCCTGCCAGTCCAGATGCACGTTGGCGACGTGCGGATTCTCCGCGACCTTCGCCGCGACCTGCCGGGCGTGGGCACGCACCACATCGATGTGTTCGCCGGTGACGCGGAACTGCACCGGATAGCCCACCGGCGGGCCGTTCTCCAGCCGCGTCACCCGTCCGCGCAGCGCGCTGAAATCCTCGCGCAGGCGCTCGATCAGCCAGCCGCGCAGCTCCTCGCGCGCCTCGATGCTCTGCGCCAGCACGACGAACTGGGCAAAACTGGTCGCCGGCAGTTGCTGGTCGAGCGGCAGGTAGAAGCGCGGCGAGCCGGTGCCGACGTAGGCCACGTAGTTGTCGATTCCCGCACGATCCTTGAGCATCGCCTCCAGCCGCCGGACCTCCGCCTCGGTGGCCTTCAGCGACGCGCCCTCAGCCAGCTTGAGGTCGACCATCAGCTCCAGCCGCCCGGACGCCGGGAAGAACTGCTGCGGCACCAGCCGGAACAGCGCCACCGCCGCGACGAACGCCGCCAGCGTCAGCACGATCACCGTCTTGCGCCGGCGCACGCACAGCGCCACCACGCGTCGTACACGCTGGTAAAAGGCCGTCGAGTACGGGTCGTGGCCGCCGCTGCTACCGCCGTGCTTGCGCGCGGCACGCGCCGCGAGATCCGGCAACAGCTTGTCGCCAAGCAGCGGCACGAAGGTCACTGCGGCGATCCAGGAGGCGATCAGCGCGATGGTCACCACTTGGAAGATCGAGCGGGTGTATTCGCCGGTGCTGGAGTTGGCAGTGGCGATCGGCAGGAAGCCGGCGGCGGTGATCAGCGTGCCGGTCAGCATCGGGAACGCCGTACTGGTCCAGGCGAAGCTCGCGGCCTTGAGCCGGTCGTAGCCCTGCTCCATCTTGATCGCCATCATCTCCACCGCAATGATCGCGTCGTCCACCAGCAGGCCCAGCGCCAACACCAGCGCGCCGAGGGAAATCTTGTGCAGGCCGATGTCCAGGTAATGCATGGTGGCGAAGGTCATCGCCAGCACCAGCGGAATCGACAGCGCCACCACCAGCCCGGTGCGCATGCCGAGCGAGAAGAAGCTCACCAGCAGAACGATCGCCAGCGCCTCGATCAGTACCCGGACGAATTCGCCAACACCGGCCTTCACCGCTGCCGGCTGGTCGGAAACCTTGCGTAGCTGCATGCCGACCGGCAGCTCCTGCTGCAGACGGGCAAACTCCTGCTCCAGCGCCTCGCCGAGCATGAGAATGTCGCCCCCGGCCTTCATCGACACCGCCAGCCCCAGCGCCGGCTCGCCCATGAACCGCATGCGCGGCGCCGGCGGCTCGTTGAAACCGCGGCGAACCTCAGCCACGTCGCCAAGACGGAAGGTGCGACCCTCGAAACGGATGGGGAAATCGCGAATCTGTTCGGCGGTGGTGAAATTGCCGCTGACCCGCAGCTGCACGCGCTCGCTGGGCGTTTCAACGAAGCCCGCCGCGCTCACCGCATTCTGCGCCTGCAGCGCCTGATGCACCGCTTCCAGCGGGACGCCGAGGGTGGCCAGCTTGACGTTGGACAGCTCGATCCAGATCTTCTCGTCCTGCAGGCCGATCAGCTCGACCTTGCCGACGCTCTTGACCCGCTGCAGCTGCAGCTGGATGCGGTCGGCGTAATCCTTGAGCACGGCGTAGTCGAAGCCCTCTCCGGTCAGCGCGTAGATATTGCCAAAGGTGGTGCCGAACTCGTCGTTGAAGAACGGACCCTGAATGCCCGGCGGCAAGGTGTGGCGGATATCGCCGATCTTCTTGCGAATCTGGTACCAGAGCTCGGGAATGTCCTTGGAGCGCAGCGAGTCGCGCGCCATGAAGGTGACGTTGGATTCGCCGGGGCGCGAGAACGACACGATGCGCTCGTACTCACCGGTCTCCATCAGCTTTTTCTCGATGCGCTCGGTAACCTGGCGCGACACTTCCTCGGCGGTGGCGCCCGGCCACTGCGTCTGGATCACCATCGCCTTGAAAGTGAATGGCGGGTCTTCGCTCTGCCCCAGCTTGCCGTAGGACAGCACGCCGACGACGGCGACCAGCAGCATCAGGTAGACCACGACCTGGCGGTTGTGCAGCGCCCAGGCGGAAAGGTTGAAGCGCATCGTGGCTACTCCTGCGGGGCCAGCTCGACCGGGCGGTTGTCGCGATCGACCGGACGTACCGGCTGCCCTTCGCTGAGCAGCTGCACCCCGGCCATGACGATCCAGTCATCGGCCTGCAGCCCTTCCAGCACCGGCACCAGCCGCTCGCCATAGGGACCGGTGCGCACCGCCACCCGCTGCAGCGTCGAGTCGTTGCGCACACGCCAGACGAAGGCTTGCTCGCGTTCGGCGCTGATCGCCGACAGCGGCACGGCCAGCGGCACCTTCGCTGCGCGGCGCACGGTCACCAGTGCGCTCTGGCCGAGGTCCGCCGGGACATCCTGATCGCTGAAGGCGACCCGCGCCGAATAGGTCCGGGTGTTCGGATCGGCCGCCGGCGACAGCTCGCGAATCTGACCGGCGTAGCGCCGCCCCGGTTGCGACCAGAGTTCGACCTCGACTTCCTGGCCGATGCGGTAACGCTCGAGCGCTTGCTCGGGCAGGTTGATCGCCACCTCGCGCTCACCGTCCGCGGCAAGGACGAATGCCGTCTGACCGGCGGCCACCACCTGGCCGACCTCGATGCTGCGGCGCGCGATGACGCCATCGCGCGAGGCGCGCAGCACCGCGTAATCAACCTGGTTGCTGGCCACGTCGAACTGCGCCTGCGCCTGCTGCAGACGCGCCGCGGCGGAACGGTAGGCATTGTCGGCGCTGTCGAATTGCGACTGGCTGACCAGCTGACGACCGAGCAGCGCCCGGTAGCGGTCATACTCCGCCTTGGCGACCCGCAGGTTGGCCTCGGCGGCCGTGACCTGGGCGCGCATGCCGTCCAGCTGCAGGCGCACGTCCTGCGGATCGAGCCGCGCCAGCGGCTGGTCCTTGCGCACACGGTCGCCCGCCTCGACCAGACGCTCGCTGACCTTGCCATCGATGCGGAACGCCAGCTCCGGCTCATAGCGCGCATGCACCTCGCCGGGGTAGCTTTCGCGCATCGCGCTGGCCGGCTGCGGCTGCACCACCAGCACCGGGCGCGGCGGTGGCGGCTCGGGCTCACCGTTGCCGCAGGCGGCCAGCAGCAGAACGCTCCCCAGGGAGGCGATGGAGATGGCTTGTCGGAACACGATGCAGACTCCCTCTGTCACGAGGCGGGCAGGAATACTAAACTGCCGGGTATAGTAAAAATAGCGAACCAGCCAGTCCACTATTAAAAGCGATCATGATAGACAGCCATTCCCCCGCTCCCGGCCCCGGCCGACCAAAGGACCCGGCCAAGCGCGAGGCGATTCTCGCCGCGGCGCAGGTGCTGTTTCTCGCCAAGGGTTACGAGGGCAGCAGCATGGACGCCATCGCCAGCGAGGCCGGCGTTTCCAAGCTGACGCTGTACAGCCACTTCAAGGACAAGGAGGCGCTGTTCTGCGCGGCCGTGAAGGCAACCTGCGAAACCCGGCTGCCGCGCCGCCTGTTCCAACTAGCGGACGACTGCCGGATCGAGGCAGTGCTGCTGGCCATCGGCCTGGCCTTCAACGCGCTGGTCAACAGCCCGGAGTCGATCGGCCTGCATCGGGTGATGGTGGGAATGGCCACGCAGAATCCGGCGCTGGTGCGGATGTTCTTCGACGCCGGTCCGCAGCAGCTGTTGAGCGATCTGCAACGGATGTTCGCCGAGGTCGACGCGCGCGGTCTGCTGACGATCGCCGAACCGCTGCGCGCGGCCGAACACTTTTGCTCGCTGATCAAGGGCGCCCGGCACTTCCGCCTGCTGATCGGCTACGTCGAAGCCGCCGATGCCGACGCGGGGTCGGACGAGGCGCATGTGCGCGACGTGGTCGCGACGTTCCTGCGTGCGTACGGCCGCTGACGCTCAGCCCTGCAGTTTCTTCTTCGGGTAGATGTCGTAGCGGCTGGACTTGCCTTCCAGGCTGTAGCCCGGCTTGGCGCCGTCAATGATCGGCGCCTTGCGCGGGCGCTTGACCACCACCCGGTGGCTGGCCAGTTCCAGCGCGGCCGCCAACAGCGCCGGAGCATCGAGATCGTCGCCGACGAAGGGGCGGAACAGGCGCATCTCTTTCTTCACCAGCGCACTCTTGTCGCGATGCGGGAACATCGGATCGAGATAGATGACCTGCGGCGGCTCGCCCGCCCACTGCTGCATCAGCTCGATGGCATTGCCCTGGCGCAGGGTCATCCGCGCAGCGATCGGCGCGACTTCGCCGTCCTGCGCGGCGCGCGCGAGGCCATCCTCAAGCAGCGCGGCAATCAGCGGCTGGCGTTCGATCAGTTCCACCGTGCAACCCAGTGTCGCCAGCACGAAGGCATCGCGCCCAAGGCCCGCGGTCGCATCCAGCACGCGCGGTCGCACGCCCGGCTGCACGCCGACCGCCTTAGCGATCATCTGCCCACTGCCGCCGCCGAACTGCCGGCGATGCGCCGCCGCGCCCTCGACGAAATCCACCCGCACCGGGCCGGGCGCCTGGGCTTCGAGCACCTGCAATTGCAATCCCGTCTCACCGAGCTGCAGGGCGAACCCGGCAGCCTCGTCGTGCTCCGGCAGGCCCAGACGGAGGGCCCAGTCATGCGCCGCCGCCGCAAACGAGGGCACGAGCGGTTCGACACGAACACGGGGATGATCAGACATGGCGGACTCGCTGGGCGATACGGAAAGGCGGCGCATTGTGCCAGAGCGTCGGCGAGGCGCCCATGCTGACGGCTCAGCGACACATACCGAAACCACCCATGTCGACGTGGAAGTGGTCATGGTGCGCCGCGTTGTACTGCGGCCCCAGTGTGACGTTGAACACCTCACAGGCCGCATCGCGCACTTCGCGCAGGAAACGCGCCTTGTCGCCCTCGCCTGCCCAATCGCGCGCCACGGTGATGCGCGTACCGTCCCGCAAGCCGAAGCCGGCGAGGTCCAGCGCATTGGCGCTGGCATGCTGGCTGCGTCGGTTGCTGCGGGCAATGTTGCGACAGGCGAAGCTGCCGAAATGCTCGACACGTACCACCGGCTGGCCGAACACGCGCTGTGCCGCCGGCTGCAGGCCGTGCAGCTCGAACAGTGCATAGGCCGCCGCCAACGGGCAGGTTGCCAGAAACGGGCCAGTGAAACGCACCGCAGAGCCCCGCACGCGCACGCTGTTTGCCACCGGACAGCCCGGCTCCGGCGTCGTGTCGGGCACTGCGACATAACGCAGCGGCGCACTCGTCAGCGCCTGTTCGCACAGCGCACGGTCATCCTGCAAGCGACGCAGCTTGAACGGAGTCAGCAGGTTCGGCGGTTCGCGCACATCCAGCGGCGCCCAGGGATTCCAGGACGGCGGAGCCTCTATCCACTGCTGGCGAACGGCGAATGCCAGAGCGGCCAGCAGCACCAGTACGAGAAGCAGAATTCGGCCGAAGGTCATGCCTATCAGGCAACGGACGCGACCCGAAGTTGAGTGCAATTTTCAGTGAAAGTACGACGCCGCTATTCGTCCAGCAGCGATAGCTGTGGCGCGCGATACAGCGGACGCAAGGCCGGCAGCCCTGGCAGGCGCTCGCGCAGCTGCGCGTGAAAGCGCAACGCCAGCTCCGGTGCGCGGTGATTGTCCGGTGTATGCAGGTAGACGTGTGGCGTCTTGCCGGCCTCGATCCAGGCAGCGACCCGTTCCAGCCACGGCTGCATGAAGACGTCGTTGGCCTCCAGCTGCGGATGGCCGATGAAGCGCAGCTGCGGCGATGCGCTGAACGCGGCCGGCCGCACCGGCACCCGCGGCTTCTTGCTCTGCGCGTGCAGCAGCGCCGGCTCGCGCGAGCGGCAGCTGAACAGTGCCCGCGCATCCAGACAGATGCGTTCCACGGCGTGATCGCGCAGCAGGCGATTCAGCGCGCGCTCGCCCGCGCCCTTGTCGAAGAACGCCGGGTGGCGCACTTCCACCGCCAACGGCGCGGCGAAATCCTCGATCAGCGTCGCCAGCTCGGCGAGCCGTGCCGGCCCGAAACTGGCCGGCAGCTGCAGCCAGAACGGCGTGACCCGCCGCCCGAGCGGCGCCAGCAGCGTTTTGAACGACTGCGCCAGCTCCAGCGCCGCGCGCAAATCGTCGGCCTGGCTGATCTCCCGCGGCAGCTTGGCGCAGAAGCGAAAGTCCTCGGGCATCTGCAGCGCCCAGCGGCGGATCGTCTGCTCCGCCGGCCAGGCATACAGCGTGGTATTACCCTCGACGCTGTTGAACACCGAACAGTACTGCGCAAGAAATTGCGCGGGAGGTGTTCCCGGCGGATACAACGAGCCCAGCCAGGCGCTTTCGCTCCAGGACGGACAACCGAGGAAATAGGGAATGCTCACCGGGGCCGGCCGGCCTCAGGCGTAGAGATCGAGGCCGAGCACTTCGGCGGCATCAGGATCGCTGCGAAAACTCGCGGTGCTGGTGTAGCTGGCCAGCGCCTGGGCGACGCGACTGGACAGCGGACGTTCGGCCTGCGCCTCGCTGTAGCGGATCGGCCGGTAGTTCTCGAGGGCGACGGACTCACTGGTGCTCTGCTGCGCGCGGCCGGTGCGCTGCTGAAAATGCTCGCTGGCCGGGCTGACGTCGATCGCGCGCGGGCGCTCGGCGGCGCGCTGGCTGTCGCGATACGGCACCGGCGCACTGCCAGGACGGACAGTACGATCCAGAGGGTATGGAGACGGGGAGAGACCGTTGACGCGCATGATTCAACCTGAAAGAAAGCCGGCCGACTCTAGCGACCGGCCGGGGCTTTGGCAATGCCCGGCACGCGTGCCAGCCGGACCGCCATCAGACGCCAGCTTTGGGCGTCGCCACGTTGTCGCGCAGGTAGACCGGTTGCGCCTGGTCGGCCTCGACCGCCTCGCCGCGCTGCCAGGCGAATGTCGCCAACCGCAGCAGATCTTCGGCATGCGGCAACAGCTGTGCATCCATGTGGCCCACCGCGACGGGAATGCGCGCGGCGTAGCCCCAGCCGGTGCCCGCGCCAAACCACGGGCCGGCCGCATCGCGCGGCAACCCGGCCTGTTCCGGCGGCAGCACGGCCTCGCTACCGCACAGCTGCATCTCGCCCGCATGCTCGCGGTAGCAGCCCCAGTAGACCTCATCCATCCGTGCGTCGATGGCTGCCGCCACCTGCGTGGCGCCGTGTTCACGCCAGGCGCGCTGGGCAATGGTCGCCAGGGTGGAAACCGGCAGCACCGGTCGCTCCAGCGCGAATGCCAGGCCCTGCACCACGCCGACCGCAATGCGTACCCCAGTGAAGGCGCCCGGACCGCGACCGAAAGCGATGGCATCCAGCGCCGACAACGCGATGCCAGCCTCGGCGAGCAGGGTCTGGATCATCGGCAGAATGCGCTGGGCGTGCAGGCGCGGAATGACCTCGTAGTGACTCAGCACCCGGCCATCATGCAGCAGGGCGACAGAGCAGGCTTCGGTGGCAGTATCCAGGGCCAGCAGAGTGGTCATCGTGGCGGTTCCGGTCGATCAAAAAGGCGCCGATTCTAGCCTATTCGGCGGGCCGGGTTGCGGGCGCGGACAGACGCGCCGACTCGCGGCCATGCCCTCGAAAATGAAAAAGGCCCGTATCTGCGATACGAGCCTTTCATCAGCCAGCGTGGTGATACGGCGCTCAGCTCAGCGCGGCGAGCACCTTGGCGGTGATCTCTTCCACCGAGCCGACACCCTCGATACGGCTGTACTTCGGCGTGCCTTCGGCAGCGGCCAGACTCTGGTAGAAGTCCACCAGCGGCTTGGTCTGCGAATGGTAGACGGACAGGCGATGACGCACGGTCTCTTCCTTGTCGTCTTCGCGCTGGATCAGTTCTTCGCCAGTCTCGTCGTCCTTGCCGGCGACCTTCGGCGGATTGTGCTCGGTGTGGTAGACCCGACCGGATGCCGGGTGCACGCGGCGACCGGCGATGCGGCCGACGATTTCTTCGTCGTCGACGGCGATCTCGACCACGTTGTCGATGCGCACGCCGGCTTCCTTCAGCGCTTCAGCCTGCGGAATGGTGCGCGGGAAACCGTCGAACAGGAAACCGTTGGCGCAATCCGGCTGGGCGATGCGCTCCTTGACCAGGTTGATGATCAGGTCGTCGGAGACCAGACCGCCCGCATCCATCACGCTCTTGGCTTTCAGGCCCAGCTCGGTGCCGGCCTTGACCGCTGCGCGCAGCATGTCGCCGGTGGCGATCTGCGGAATACCGAATTTTTTGGTAATGAAACCGGCCTGAGTGCCTTTGCCGGCACCGGGTGCTCCCAGCAGAATCACGCGCATGGATGAATCCTCGACTTTCTTGGAAGGGGACTTCGCCGACCGGTCGCTCGCACCTTGTTCGCCGACGAATCAAAAATTCTGGTTTGCCGCCATGCGACAAAAGGTGGAACACGATACACAGCACACCGGGAGGGCACAAGATATCCCCCCGCGCGCCATCCCGCGTGCCGAATGAGCCAGCACCGGGCATGCCGAACAGCCTGAAAAGGCCGTTCGACGAACTACGTGACGCCCCTTAAGCCAGGCTCAGCCGGTATTGCGCAGGCCTGCGGCGATGCCCGCGACACTGACCAGCAGAGCCTGTTCCAGAGGGCTTTCCGGCGGATTCTGCTGCTGTCGTGAGCGCGCCAGCAGCTCGATCTGCATCAGGTGCAGCGGGTCCAGATAGGTGTTGCGCAGACTGAAGGCCTCCTGGGTCTGCGGGCTGTGCGCCAGCAGCTCGGACTGACCGGTCAGCCGCTTGACGGCGGCCACCACCTGCGACAATCGGTCACGTAAATCTGTGCCGAGGGCGAGCAACTGCGGCTCGACCAGACGCTCGTCGTAACGTTCGGCGATGTCGGCGTCGGTCTTCGCCAGCACCATCTCCAGCATGTCGATACGGGTGCTGAAGAACGGCCAGCGTGCGCGCATCTGCGCCAGCTGCTCGCCCTCGCCGCGCGCCAGCGCACCATCGAGCGCCGCCTCCCAGCCGAGCCAGGCCGGCAGCATGAGCCGCGTCTGGGTCCAGGCGAAAATCCACGGAATCGCCCGCAGGCTCTCGACGCCGCCTTCGCGACGCTTGGCCGGCCGGCTGCCCAGCGGCAGGCGACCCAGCTCCAGTTCGGGCGTCGCCTGGCGGAAATAGGCAACGAACTGCGGGTGGTCGCGCACCACGCTGCGATAGGCCGCCACGCCGTCGGCGGCCAGCCGGTCCATCAGCTCGCGCCAGCCCGGCTCGGGCATCGGCGGCGGCAGCAGCGTCGCTTCGAGCACGGCGGCCAGATAGAGGTTGAGGTTCTGCTCGGCGATATCCGGCAGCCCGAACTTGAAGCGGATCATCTCGCCCTGCTCGGTGGTGCGGAAACGCCCGGAAACCGAACCCGGCGGCTGCGAGAGGATCGCCGCATGCGCCGGGCCACCCCCGCGGCCGACCGTACCGCCGCGGCCGTGGAACAGCAGCAGCTCGACGCCGTGGGCACGACAAACTTCCACCAGACTTTCCTGCGCGCGGTACTGAGCCCACGCGGCGGCAGTGGTGCCGGCATCCTTGGCCGAATCGGAATAGCCGATCATTACCTCCTGCGGCCCCTGCAACCGGCTGCGATAGCCCGGCAGGCTCAGCAGGCGGTCGATGGCCGGCGCCGCGTTGTCCAGATCCTCCAGCGTCTCGAACAGCGGTACCACGCGCATGGCCCGCTGCAGGCCGGACTCCTTGAGCAGCAGTTGCACCGCCAGCACGTCGGATGCGCCATGGGCCATGGAGATGACGTAGGAGCCGAGCGACGCCGCCGGAGCCGCGGCGATTACTGCGCAGGTGGCCAGCACCTCGGCAGTGTCCGGCGACGGCCGGAAATGCACCGAGAGCAGCGGCCGACGGTTGTCCAGCTCCTGCTGCAGAAAGTCCAGGCGCTGCGTTTCATCCCACTGGTCGTAGCGCCCCAGGCCGAGGTACTCGGTGATCTCGGCGAGCGCCGCGGCATGCCGGGCGGCATCCTGGCGAATGTCCAGGCGCACCAGATGCAGGCCGAACGCCGACACCCGGCGCAGGCAGTCGAGCAGCGCGCCATCGGCGATCACGCCCATGCCACAGGCGTGCAGCGAGCGGTAGCACAGCTCCAGCGGCGCGCGCAGTTCGGCGACGTCCTGCAGCACCGCTGGCGGCGCGGCTTGGTCGTGTTCCAGCGCCGTGCTTGCCCAGTCACGCGTCGCCTGCAAACGCTCGCGCAGGCGCTTGAGCAACACGCGATAGGGTTCCGAGGTATCGCCGGACTGGCTCAGCAGCTCGTCGCTGGCCGTCTGCATCGACAGCGCGGTGATCAGCGCCTCGACATCGCGCAGGTAGAGGTCGGCGGCCATCGCGCGTGCCAGCAGCAGCACTTCCCGGCTCACCGGTGCGGTGACGTTCGGATTGCCATCGCGGTCGCCACCCATCCAGGAGGCGAAGCGAATCGGCGCGGCGTCCAGCGGCAGTGGCCGCCCGGTGCTGGCGCGCAGCGCTGCGTCAGTCTGGCGCAGCACGTTGGGCAGCGCCTGCCAGAGCGAATGCTCGATGGCGGCGAAGCCCCACTTGGCTTCCTCCACCGGCGTCGGGCGGTTGCGACGGATTTCCTCGGTGTACCAGATCTCGGCGATCAGCCGCTGCAGGCGCAGCTGAATGCCGGCCTGCTCGGCGGTGGTCAGGTCGGTGTGATCGCGGGCGGCCAGCTGCGCGGCGATGGCGTCGTACTTCTGGATCAGCGTGCGGCGCGACACTTCGGTCGGGTGGGCGGTCAGCACCAGCTCGATTTCCAGTTCGCTGACCTGCCGCGCCAACGCCTCGGGTGCGTGCCCGGCGTGTTGCAGGCGTTCGAGCAGTTCGGGCAGCACGCCGCTTTCGCACGGCGCCGGCTCGCCTTCCTGCCGACGCCGCACGGCGTGGTACTGCTCGGCGATATTGGCGAGGTTGAGGAACTGGTTGAACGCGCGGGTCATCGGCAGCAGTTCGCTCTCGTCCAGGCTGTCCAGCGTCTCGGCGAGCTGCTGCGCGCCTTCGGCCGAGCCGCGCCGGGCCGCCTTGGCGCCCTTGCGGATGCGTTCGATCTTGTCGAAAAACGCAGTGCCCAACTCCTCACGCACGGTGTCGCCAAGCAGCTCGCCGAGCAGGTGGACGTTCTCGCGCAGACGCGCATCGATTTTCGCCATGAGCGGTTCTCCTGATTGGGGGCCGGGCTGGCACCGGCGGTCGACGGCGACCGGTGCGCCAGCCTGTGCAACGACGATCGAGCAGCTACGCTCAAGATATCCGCAACCAGAGTGCCTAGCGCCCCCGCTGCTGACAAGGCGCGCGGCGCCAGGCTGCTCGACACATCGGCGCGAGGTACCACCATGAAGATCTCGGAACTGGTCAATCACTGGGAGAAGGACGCCAAGGGCGCACTGAGTTCGGTGCAGTACAGCATTCCGCTGGATATCGAAAGCGCTGCGCGGCTGGCGGCGCTCGCGGAGATGTATCCCAGGCGCAGCACCGAGGCACTGCTCGGCGAGCTGGTCGGCGCCGCGCTGGAAGCGGTGGAAAGCAGCCTGCCGTATGTGCGCGGCAACCAGGTGATCGCCACCGACGAGCAGGGCGACCCGGTCTACGAGGACGTCGGACCGACGCCGCGCTTCCTCGCCCTTTCGCGCAAGCATCTGCAACGGATGCAGGCCGAGCAGTCGTCGCCGGCGAACTGATTTCGCCTTGCCAAAACCCTCTCCCAGGCGGCCCGTCGCGGCCGCCGCACGCTCTGGCATCGCATTCCGACGGAACGATTAGCGCCAGCGGCGCTCACAAAAACATACCCGGCAGTCAGCAGTCATGACCCCACGAGGCGTGCCCGCCGGGTGATGAACCATTCGCACGTGTCAGGCGATTCCATTGGAGAGAGCCCATGAAGACAGAAACCTCAATGCCCGCTTCGCGCATTCATCTGCCCAAGCTTGCCGCCGTCGCGCTGGGCAGCCTGCTGCTCACGGCCTGTGCCGGCAATCCGCCGAAAGAACAATTCGCGGTGACCGAATCGGCCGTGCGCAGCGCCGTCAGCGCTGGTGGCCCGGAGTATGCCGCGGTGGAAATGCGCGCCGCGCAGGAGAAGTGGAAGGAAGCTGAGCTGGCCATGCAGAAGGAGGACTTCGAGCGCGCCCGCATCCTCGCCGAGCAGGCCGAGTGGGACGCCCGCGTGGCCGAGCGCAAGGCCGAGGCAGCCAAGGCGCAGAAAGCCGTCGAGGACGCCGAGCAGGGAATCAACGAGCTGCGCGAAGAAGGTATGCGCAACGTCCAGTGATTCCGGTCATGACCGTCGCCCCATTCTCAGCAAAAGGATGAACCATCATGCACAAGCTCGTTACCCTTCCGACCCTGCTGGCGCTGAGCATCGGCCTGGTGGCCTGCGCCAACCAACCCAATCCGCAGCTGGAGAAAGCCCGTAGCAGCTTCTCGTCGCTGCAGGCCGACGCCCGCGCCTCCAAGCTCGCCGCCCTGGAAACTCAGGATGCCGGCAAGGCCCTCGATCAGGCCAACAAGGCGTACCTCGACGATGCCGATGAGAAGCAGGTCGATCAGCTCGCCTACCTCGCCCAGCGCCGCATCGAAGTGGCCGAACAGACCATCGCCCTGCGCACCGCCGAGGCGGATCTGGAAAAAGCCTCGGCTCGGCGTGCCGAAGCCCGCCTGGAATCGCGCGAGGCGGAAATCCGCAAGTTGCAGGAGAGCCTGCAGGCCAAGCAGACCGAGCGCGGCACCCTGGTGACCTTCGGCGATGTGCTGTTCGACTACGACCGCGCCGAACTCAAGCCCGGCGGCATGCGCAGCGTGCAGAAGCTGGCCGACTTCCTCAATGAAAACCCCGAGCGCAAGGTGATCGTCGAGGGCTATACCGACAGCAACGGCTCGGATGCCTACAACCTGAGCCTGTCGGAGCGGCGCGCCAACGCCGTGCGCATGGCGCTGGTGCAGATGGGCGTCGATCCGCAGCGCGTCGTCAGCCACGGCTATGGCGAGGACTATCCGGTGGCGAGCAACAGCACCTCGTCCGGGCGCGCCATGAACCGTCGCGTCGAGGTGACCATCTCCGACGATGACCGGCCGGTCGCGCCGCGTTCCTCGATGCGCTGAACGCCGCAACCAGCCCGACCGCAGCCGCGATGGCTGCGGTCTTCAGGCGTCCAGCAAGCGCCGATAGAGTTCGTCCTGCTCGGCGGAAAAACCCACCAGCAACACCTCCCGCACATGCGCCGCAGCACCCAGCCCGCTGCGCAGCTCACTTACGGCGATTCGCGCCGCCGCCTCCAGCGGATACCCGTAGATCCCGCAGCTGATTGCCGGAAAGGCGAGGCTTTGCAGCTGATGCTGCTCGGCCAGCGCAAGGCTGTTGCGGTAGCACGCGGCCAACTGCTCGGGTTCGCCCTGCGCACCGCCCCGCCAGATCGGCCCCACGGTATGGATGATGTAGCGCGCCGGCAGGCCAAAGCCCGGCGACAGCCGCGCCTCACCGACCGCACAGCCGCCCAGCTTGCTGCAGTATTCGCGCAACTGCGGGCCGGCAGCCCGATGGATCGCGCCATCCACGCCGCCGCCACCCAGCAGCGAGCTGTTGGCGGCGTTGACGACGGCGTCCACCGCCAGTGCGGTGATATCGCCGCGCCAGGCGCGGAGCGTCACTGCGCCGCGCCAGCCGTCGGCGGTGCGTCCATGCAGCGCACCGCACGCTTCTTGTTATCCACCAGCACACCGGTCAGGCCCTTCTGCTCGGTATCGAACAGCACCAGCACACCGTCGATGCACTGCGCGACCTGGGTCGCGGGTTTCAGCGATACACGGTAGTCCTCGCCGGGAACGGTCTTGAGCATGGTGTAGTCGGCCAGAAGCAACGCGTCTTCCGGCTTGGCGACGTGTACGTAGCCGTAATAGGACAGCACCGCAACGGTGCCGGCCACGCTACCGATGGCAGTGAGAATCAGCGGAATGACATTGCGTTCGGACATCTCGGCCTCGTCGAAACAAAAGGAGTGCATTGTGGCAAATTCGCCGGACGGCGGCGCGGATCAGTCGCCGCCCGCCCGTGTCTCGCCGCGGGCCTGCCAGGTCGCCGCGTAGACACGCTCGGCCAGCCGCGAGAACGGCAGGCTCTGGATCCAGACGCTGCCGGTGCCCTTGAGGGTGGTCAGCAGCAGCCCCTCGCCGCCGAACAGCATGCTCTTCAGGCCACCGGCAAGCTGGATGTCGTAATCGATGCCATCGCTGAAAGCGACCAGGCAACCGGTGTCCAGGCGCAGGGTTTCGTCTTTCAGCTCCTTGCGAATCACCGTGCCGCCGGCATGCAGGAACGCCAGTCCGTCGCCTTCCAGGCGCTGGAGGATGAAGCCCTCACCACCGAAGAAACCGGCGCCGATGCGCTTGCTTAGGGCGATGCCGACCCGGGTGCCGTAGGCCGCGCAGAGAAAGCTGTCCTTCTGGCAGGTCAGTCGGCCGCCGAGCGCGGCGAGGTCCACCGGCACTACCGTGCCGGGATAGGGCGCTGCGAATGCCACCCGCGCCTTGCCCTTGCCACTATTGGTGAAGTGGGTGAGGAACAGCGACTCGCCGGTGAGCATGCGCTTGCCCATGCCCCACAACTTGCCGAGCACACCGCTGGCCGAGCCGTCGCCCATGCGCGTCTCGAAGCGCACGCCCTCGGTCATGTAATTCATCGCGCCGGCCTCGGCGATCACCGTCTCACCGGGGTCGAGAATGATCTCCACGCTCTGTGCGGACTGACCGAGGATGTCGTATTCGAGCTGGTGGCTGGGCATGGAAGTACCTTCGGTGGGTTGCGCCGGGTGGATCGGACTGCACCGACCCACCGCGCTGGCGGAGGGAAGCGCTTGCTGCGTCAGAGGATGTTGGCGTAGTCCGCCTCGATGCGATCCAGGCTCAGGTGGTTGAGGAAGTTGGAGAAGCACATCCACGCCGACAGCGCGTTGAGGTCCTGGAACTGCTGCGGCAGGTAGCGCGGCGGCACCACCATGCCCTCGTCCACCAGCTGGCGCAGGGTGCGCATGTCCTCCAGCGTGGTCTTGCCGCAGAACAGCAGCGGGATCTGCTCCAGCTGGCCTTTGCGCACCGCGAGCTGGATGTAGTTGTAGATCATGATGAAGCCCTTCAGGTAGGACAGGTCCTTGGTGAAAGGCAGGCCATCGGGCGTCGAGCCGCGGAACACGCGACTGGCATTGCTGTAGCACTCGTCGTCTGCATAACCCTGCTCGCGGAAGAAGGCGAACACATCGAGGAAGTCGGCACCGTCCTCGGCCATGTGAATGGCGCGCGTGCGATTGGTGAGTTTGCGCAGACGGGTCGGATAGGAGGCGAAGGCAATCACCTCCATCAGGATCGCCAGGCCTTCCTGGGTCACGGTGGAAGACGGCGGCCCCTTGGCGAGAAAGGTACAGATCGGCTGATTCAGTCCATTGAGTGTGGTGCCGACGTGCACCAGCCCCTCGTGGACTTCCAGCGCGCGCACGTCGCGCTCGTTGAACAGCGCATCGCTGCGGATCTTGATGTAGTCAGCGCCGGCCGCGGCATCGGCGAGGATGCCATCGGACTCGAACACGCGGATCACGCCCTCGCCCTCGCCGAACACCGCATCGAGGCGCTTCTGCAGCAGGGCGACCGCCTGCTTGGCGTCCAGCGTCTTGGGTTCGTCCTTCAGGTCGCTGCGATCGGCGATGTTGTTCAGGTAATCGGAAAGCATCAACCCGAGGTCGGCGAGGGTCGGGTCACCGGCGTGGAAGGCATCGGATGCGGCCCCGTAGAGTTCCTGCGAGATCATGCCGAAGTCCAGCGTGCCTCGCGCCTCGAGCATGCGGATGACCATGCGGTATTCGCGGCACATGCGCCGCATGATCTGCCCGACCGGATTGAACTGGCCGAGCTGGCGCGTGATGTCGCGCTCGATATCCTGGAATTCCTGCTTCTTCGCACCGGAGTCGTAGGCCAGCGGCCGCGCCTCGTAATAGCCGCGGTCCACCGGCGGCAGCTGGCGCCCTCCGGTCGCGAAAAATGCCTGGCGAATACTGTCGTCCCACTTCACCGCATCGAGCACGCGCACCGGAGTCTGCGCATCGACGATACGATCGGACAACGCGCGCACGATCGTCTGATATTCATCGAGATTGTTGCGGTTATTCATCCAGACCTCGCCAGCGAAGGATCGTAGCGTTCAGGTTAGACGCGCGCCGGTGCTGCGGGTGGCGCAGCACCGCACCGCACGACGTAGCACTCCCGCCGGCATCAGCGGGAGTGCCGTCCGGATCAGACTTCCGGACGCATGTGCGGGAAGAGGATCACGTCGCGGATCGACGGCGAATTGGTCAGCAGCATCACCAGACGGTCGATACCGATGCCCTCGCCGGCGGTCGGCGGCATGCCGTATTCCAGCGCGCGGACGAAGTCGGCGTCGAAGTGCATGGCCTCGTCGTCACCGGCGTCTTTATCCGCTACCTGGGCGTGGAAACGCTCGGCCTGGTCCTCGGCATCATTCAGCTCGGAGTAGGCGTTGGCGATCTCGCGACCACCGATGAACAGCTCGAAGCGGTCGGTAACGTTCGGATTGCGGTCGTTGCGGCGCGCCAGCGGCGAAACCTCGAACGGATATTCGGTGATGAAGGTCGGCTGCTCCAGCTTGTGCTCGACCAGCTCCTCGAAAATCATCACCTGCAGCTTGCCCAGGCCCTCGTGGCCGAGCAGCTTGGCACCGGCCTTCTTGGCGATGGCGCGGGCCTTTTCCAGATCGTTGAGGTCGTCGGCGCTGATTTCCGGGTTGAACTGGAGGATCGAATCGAACACCGACAGCCGCGCGAACGGCTCACCGAAATGGAACACCTTGTCGCCATAGGGCACGTCGGTGGTGCCGAGTACGGCCTGGGCCAGCTCGCGGAACAGCTCCTCGGTCAGGTCCATGTTGTCTTCGTAGTCGGCGTAGGCCTGGTAGAACTCGAGCATGGTGAACTCGGGGTTGTGCCGGGTCGAAACGCCTTCGTTACGGAAGTTGCGGTTGATCTCGAACACACGCTCGAAGCCACCGACCACCAGGCGCTTCAGGTACAGCTCCGGCGCGATGCGCAGGAACATCGGCATGTCCAGCGCGTTGTGGTGCGTCTCGAACGGCTTGGCCGCGGCGCCGCCGGGAATGGTCTGCAGCATCGGCGTTTCCACTTCGAGGAAGTCGCGCTCGCGCAGGAACTGGCGGATGTGCGCAATCACCTGCGAGCGCACGCGGAAGGTCTCGCGCACCTCGTCGTTCATGATCAGGTCGACGTAGCGCTGGCGGTAGCGCTGCTCGGTGTCGGTCAGGCCGTGAAACTTGTCCGGCAGCGGGCGCAGTGACTTGGTCAGCAGGCGCACGCTGTTCATGTAGACGTACAGGTCGCCCTTGCCGGAACGCGCCAGCGTGCCTTCGGCGGCGATGATGTCGCCGAGGTCGAAATGCTTGACCGCTTCCAGCTGCTCGGCCAGCAGAATCTTGCGGTCGACGTAAACCTGGATGCGCCCGCTCATGTCCTGCAGGACCATGAACGCGCCACGATTGAGCATGATGCGCCCGGCGACCTTGACCGGAATGGCGGCCGCTTCCAGCTCCTCCTTGGTCTTCTCGGCGTACTGTTTCTGCAGGTCGCCTGCATAGCTGTCGCGACGGAAGTCATTGGGGAAGGCATTGCCCTGCTCGCGCACGGCAGCAAGCTTTTCCTTGCGCAGGGCAATCAGCTTGTTTTCTTCCTCTTGGATGGCGTGCTGGTTCAGCGGTTGTTCGCTCATTGCGGGTCGTCCCGGTCAAATCGTTTCAATGGGGTGCTTGCGGCTTGAGGCTTGCAGCTGCTCTCAGAGCCCCTGTTTCAGGCTAGCTTCGAGGTACCCGTCGAGGTCGCCGTCGAGCACCTTCTGGCAATCGCTGCGCTCCACGCCAGTACGCAGATCCTTGATGCGCGAGTCGTCGAGCACGTAGGAGCGGATCTGGTGGCCCCAGCCAATGTCCGACTTGCTGTCTTCCAGCGCCTGAGAGGCGGCGTTGCGCTTCTGCATTTCCAGCTCGTACAACTTGGCCCGCAGCATCTTCATGGCGGTGTCCTTGTTGGCGTGCTGGGAACGTTCGTTCTGGCAGGCCACCACGGTATTGGTTGGCACGTGGGTGATACGCACCGCCGAGTCGGTGGTGTTGACGTGCTGACCACCGGCGCCGGAAGAGCGGTAGGTGTCGATGCGCAGGTCGGACGGGTTGATCTCGATCTCCACCCTGTCGTCGATCTCGGGCGATACGAATACCGCCGAGAACGAGGTGTGGCGACGGGCACCGGAGTCGAACGGGCTCTTGCGCACCAGGCGGTGCACACCGATCTCGGTGCGCAGCCAGCCGAAGGCGTATTCGCCCTTGATATGCACGGTGGCACCCTTGATGCCGGCGACTTCGCCCTCGGACAGTTCGACGATCTCGGCATTGAAGCCACGCTTGTCGGCCCAGCGCAGGTACATACGTAGCAGGATGTTGGCCCAGTCCTGCGCCTCGGTACCGCCGGAGCCAGCCTGGATATCGAGGTAGCAGTTGTTCGGGTCCATCTCGTGGCTGAACATGCGGCGGAACTCGAGCTTCTCGAGAATTTCGCGCAGGCGTTCCAGCTCGGCGGCGATGTCATCCACCGCGCCCTGGTCGTCTTCTTCGACGGCCATGTCGAGCAGGTCGCGCGAGTCGGTCAGGCTGCCGGTGAGGTCGTCGATGGTCTCGACGATCTGCGCCAGGGTGGCGCGCTCACGGCCCAGATTCTGCGCGTATTCGGGGTTGTTCCAGACGTTCGGATCTTCGAGTTCGCGGTTTACTTCGACGAGACGATCATGCTTCTGATCGTAGTCAAAGATACCCCCGAATGGACTGGGTGCGGTCGGACAGGTCCTTGATGCTGTTGAGGATCGGGTTGATTTCCATGGTGGGCAGCACTCGCAATCGGACGTTTCGAAAAGCCGGCGATTATAAACCCAGCGGGCGTGCGCTGACAGCCCGCCGGGACGAACCGGATGCGAGACACTTGTCGATGGTCCGCGCGCGCCGCCGACTCAACCGGCGACCGCGCGCACCTGGCTCTCCAGCTCCGCCTTCAGCTGCGGCGCGAGCTTGAGCTGCCGCGCCAGCTCCTCGAGGTAGGCACGCTCCATGAAGTGTTCTTCGTCGACCATCAGCACACTGGCCAGATACATCTCGGCTGCCATTTCCGGCGTCTTCGCCGCGACGGCGACCTCGGCCGGGTCGAGCGGCTTGTTCAGCTCGGCATCCAGCCAGCGCTGCAGCTCGCCATCGTCGGTCAGCTTGGCCACTTCGGCATCAATCAGCTGACGCTCGCGGGCGTCGATATGCCCGTCGGACTTCGCCGCCGCCACCAGCGCCTTGAGAATCGCCTGGCTGTGCTCTTCGACCTGCGCTGGCGGCAGACGGTCGACGGTCTGCGGCGGCTGTTGCGGCGCGTCGGCCTGTTGCGCCTGCCAGTTGCTGTAGGCCTTGTAGGCCAACACGCCGAGCGCGGCCAGGCCGCCATAGGTCACGGCCTTGCCGCCGAACTTGCGGGCCTTCTTGTTACCCAGCAGCAGGCCGATCGCGCCGGCCGCCAGGGCACCACCACCGGCACCGGACAGCACGTTGCCGAGCGAACCGCCCGCGCTGCCACCCAGCAGATCGCCCAGCCCGCCGGCAGCGGGCTTGCCGCCGCCCGCCGGGGTCTGCGGCTTGTTCAGCAGGTCCTGCCCTGCTTTGAGCAGTTGATCGAGAAGGCCACTGGTTTTCATCGACATACCTTTGAATGAGAAAAGATGGATGCGGCGGACGATCGCTCAATCGAGCGTGTCGGGCAACTGGCGGATCGGTGTGTCGCGGTGGGCGGCGCGCACGTATTGCGCAGGCCACGGCACCGCGCGATCGCCCAGATACTCGGCGGCGTGCAGTGGCCAGTACGGGTCACGCAGCAGCTCGCGGGCCAGCAGGATCAGATCGGCCTGACCGGTACGCAGGATGTGCTCGGCCTGTACCGCTTCGGTGATCATGCCCACGGTACCGGTGGCGATACCGGCCTCTTTGCGCACGCGCTCGGCGAACTGGGTCTGATAGCCCGGGCCGACCGGAATCTCCGCATTGGCCGCAGTACCGCCGGACGAAACATCAATCAGGTCGACGCCCACTTCCTTCAGGCGCTGCGCCAGCTTCACGGTTTCATCCGGGTTCCAGCCGTCCTCCACCCAGTCGGTCGCCGAAAGTCGTACGAACAGCGGCAACTCCTGCGGCCAGACCTCGCGCACCGCAGCGGTGACCTCCAGCAACAGGCGGATACGATTCTCGAACGAACCGCCATAGCGGTCCTGACGCTGATTGGATAGCGGCGAGAGGAACTGATGCAGCAGATAGCCGTGCGCAGCATGGACCTCGGCGATCTTGAAGCCGGCCGCCAGCGCGCGCTCGGCGCCAGCGACGAACGCCTGCACCACCGCGGCGATGGCGGCCTCGTCCAGTGCGGTAGGTGCCGCGTGCTCCGGCGAGAAGGCGATGGTCGACGGCCCCACCGGAATCCAGCCGCCCTCGGCGACCGGCACACTGCCGTGCTTGCCGAGCCAGGGCCGCCAGGTACTCGCCTTGCGCCCGGCGTGCGCCAGCTGCACGCCAGCGACCGAGCCCTGCGCCTCGATGAAACGGGTGATACGGCGCAGCGGCTCGACGTGCTCGTCGGACCAGATGCCCAGGTCTTCGGGGGAGATGCGCCCGTCGGGCGTCACCGCCGTCGCCTCGATGATCACCAGTCCGGCGCCGCCGACGGCGCGACTGCCGAGATGCACGAGGTGCCAGTCATTGGCCATGCCGCCCTCGGCCGAGTACTGGCACATCGGCGAAACGGCGATCCGGTTGGGCAACGTCAGCTGGCGCAGGGTAAGCGGCTGGAATAGCTGGGACATGGCGGCCTCGACTGTCGAAATTTCGGTTTGGACAGTGTTCAGTAGAGACTGTTTCCGCGCCCCTGCCCAGCCCAACAGCAAGAATGCGCCGCCGATCAGACCGCGCTCACCTGCACCGGCACGCCATTGAGCGCCGCGTTGCCGGAGACATCCAGCGCCTGTTCGTCAGTCAGGTCGTTGCTGCTAACACCCGGCTGCTGTGCGGCGACCGCTAGCTGCACACCCGCGCGGGCGTGCCCCCAGCCGTGCGGCAGGCTGACCACGCCGGGCATCATCTCGTCGCTGCCGAGCACCTCCACTTCGATCGCGCCGACCCGCGAGCGAACCCGCACGCGCTGGCCATCGCGCAGCTGGCGTGCCGCCATGTCGGCCGGATGCATCAGCAACTGGTGACGCGGCTTGCCCTTCACCAGTCGCGGATAGTTGTGCATCCAGGAATTGTTGCTGCGCACATGGCGACGGCCGATCAGCAGCAACGCATCGGCGGGCGCCTGCGGCTGCCGGGCGAAGCGCTGCAGGTCTTCCACAAGCAGCAGCGGCGCCGCCTGGATGCGCTGGTTCGCCGTCTTCAGGCGACGCGCGAGGTTCGGTCGCAGCGGCCCGAGATCAAGCCCATGCGGGTAATCCTCGAGCGCCGCCAGGCTCAGCCTGCGCTCGGAGCGATCGCCGTAGGGGCCGTGACGCAACGCCAGATCGATCATCTGCTGCGGCGCCAGCGTCGGTTTCAGCTCGACGCCGGTACGCGCCGCATAGGCCTTGGCCAGCCCGACGAAGATTTCCCAGTCGTCCAGCGCGCCGTCCGGTTTGGCCAGCACCGGCCGGTTGAAGCGCGTGACATTGCGCACCGCGAGCAAGTTGAAGGTGCTGTCGTAGTGATCGTGTTCCAGCGGCGCGGTCGGCGGCAGGATGAGATCGGCGTAGCGCGTGGTTTCGTTGATGTAGAAGTCGACGCTGAGCATGAATTCCAGGCCGTCGAGCGCCTGCTCCAGCTTGCGCCCGTTGGGCGTGGAGAGCACCGGATTGCCTGCCACTGTGATCAGCGCACGCACCTGCCCTTCTCCCGGCTCGAGCATCTCCTCGGCCAGCGCCGCCACCGGCAGTTCGCCGCCGTACTCCGGCAGCTGCGAAAGCCGGCTGCGCCAGGCCGCGAAGTGTCCGCCGGTGGTGGTTTCGACCAGGTCCACCGCGGGCTCGGTGCACAAGGCGCCACCGACCCGATCGAGATTGCCGGTGACCAGATTGATCAGCTGCACCAGCCACTGGCACAGGCTGCCGAAGGCCTGGGTCGAGACGCCCATGCGGCCGTAGCAGACCGCCTTGTCCGCGGCGGCGAAATCCCGCGCCAGTTGGCGGATCGTCTCGGCAGGCACACCGCAGCGCGCGCTCATCGCCTCGGCGCTGAACGGTGCGATGGCCGCGCGCACCTCGACGAGGCCGTCCACCGGAAGCGGTGTGGCGCGTGTCAGCCCTTCCTCGAACAGCGTGTTGAGCAGACCGAACAGCAGCGCCGCGTCCTGTCCCGGACGTACGAACAGATGGCGGTCGGCGATCGCCGCGGTCTCGCTGCGGCGCGGATCGACCACCACCAGCGTGCCGCCCCGTGCGCGCAGCGCCTTGAGGCGCTTTTCCACGTCCGGCACGGTCATGATGCTGCCGTTGGAGGCCAGCGGATTGCCGCCGAGGATCAGCATGAAGTCGGTGTGATCGATATCCGGCACCGGCAACAGCAGGCCGTGGCCGTACATCAGGTAGCTGGTCAGGTGGTGCGGCAGCTGATCGACCGAGGTCGCGGAGAAGCGGTTGCGCGTCTTCAGCAGACCGAGGAAGTAGTTGCTGTGGGTCATCAGCCCGTAGTTGTGCACGCTCGGGTTGCCCTGGTAGACGGCCACCGCGTTGCTGCCATGACGTTCGCGAATCTCGGCGAGCCGTTCGGCGACCAGGGCGAACGCCTCGTCCCATTCGATCGCCTGCCACTGCGTGCCCTGCCGGCGCATCGGCCGGCGCAGGCGGTCGGGATCGTTCTGGATATCCTGCAGCGCCACGGCCTTGGGGCAGATATGGCCCCGGCTGAACGGATCGAGCGGATCGCCCTTGATCGAGAGGATGCGCTCGCCCTCGGTCTGGATGGTCAGGCCGCAGATGGCTTCGCACAGGTGGCAGGCACGGTGATGGACGGTCGTCTCGCTCATTTCGGTTTCCCGCATGACGCTGTTGTTGTCCCGCCACTGTAGGCGCGGGCAGGACGGGCAACAATCGAACGTCTGCGGAGAAATGGCGCTGGATTCAGCCGGCCAATCGGCGACGACTGGACGGTCAGCGCGCGGCGATGTGCGCGACCAGCAGCTGCACGCTTTCCTGGCCACGGTACTCGTTGACGTCCAGCTTGTAGGCCAACTCCGCCCAGCGCACCGTCGGGTTCGGCCAGAGTTCGCGGTCGATGTTGAAGGCGATGCCGTCCAGGGTCAGCGCACCGCACTCGCTCTTGAGCACCAGCTTGAGGTGACGCTCGCCGACGATGCGCTGCTGCACCAGCTGGAACACGCCGTGAAACATCGGCTCGGGGAAATGCTGGCCCCAGGGCCCGGCGTTGCGCAGCGCCCGCGCCAGCTCCAGATGGAACTCCTCGATGCTGAGCTGGCCGTCGGTCAGCAGGCGACCGGTCAGATCGTCCTCGTTCAGCTGGCGGCGCACTTCGGCGTCGAACGCGGCGGCGAAGGCGCCGAAATTTTCCTGCGGCAGCGACAGTCCAGCCGCCATCGCGTGGCCGCCGAACTTGCTGATCAAGCCCGGATGCCGCGCCGCTACCGCATCCAGCGCGTCGCGGATATGAAAGCCCGGCACCGAGCGCGCCGAGCCCTTGAGCTGGCCGTCGCCCGCATCGGCGAAAGCGATGGTCGGTCGGTGATAACGCTCCTTCAGCCGCGACGCGAGAATGCCGATCACACCCTGATGCCAATCCGGCTCGAACAGGCACAGGCCGAACGGCAGATCCTCCAGCGGCAGCTCCTTGAGCTGCGCCAACGCCTCGCGCTGCATGCCCTGCTCGATGCTTTTGCGGTCCTGATTGAGCTGATCGAGCTGGGTCGCCATGTCGCGCGCCAGCGCCTCGTCCTCGCAGAGCAGGCACTCGATGCCCAGGCTCATATCATCCAGCCGCCCCGCGGCGTTCAAGCGCGGGCCGAGGATGAAGCCCAGATCGGTAGAAGTGATGCGCCGATGATCGCGCCCGGCGACTTCGAGAATCGCCCGCAACCCCGGCCGCGCCCGCCCGGCACGAATCCGCGCCAGTCCCTGATGCACGAGGATGCGGTTGTTGGCGTCCAGCGGCACCACGTCGGCGACGCTGCCCAGCGCCACCAGATCGAGCAGTTCGGCCAGATTCGGCTCGCTCCAGCCGTTGCGCGTGAACCAGTCCAGGTCGCGAAGCCGCGCGCGCAGTGCCAGCAGCACATAGAAGATCACCCCCACACCGGCCATGCATTTGCTCGGGAACGCGCATTCGGGCTGGTTCGGATTGACGATCGCATCGGCCGCCGGCAGCTCGTGACCCGGCAGGTGATGGTCGGTCACCAGCACCCGGAGCCCGGCTGCCTTGGCCGCCGCGACGCCGTCGACGCTGGAGATGCCGTTGTCCACGGTCACCAGCAGATCGGGCTCGCGCTGCAGCGCCACCGCAACGATTTCCGGGGTAAGGCCGTAGCCGTACTCGAAGCGATTGGGCACCAGATAGTCGACATGCGCCGCGCCCAGCTGGCGCAGGCCGAGCACGCCGACGGTGCTCGCGGTGGCGCCATCGGCATCGAAATCACCGACGAAGAGGATGCGCTGGCGCTTATCCAGCGCCTCGACCAGCAACTCGACCGCACGGTCGATGCCCTTGAGCTGGTTGTAGGGAATCAGCCGCGCCAGCGCCTTGTCCAGCTCGCTGGCCGAGCGCACGCCGCGCGCCGCATACAGACGAGTCAGCAGCGGCGGCAGATCGCCGAGTTCGGGCAGGGTTTCAGGTAGAGGGCGGGGTTCGATGCGCATCGGTTGGCTTTCCGGTCACGGCTCTTCGGCACGGGCGCCGGAGAAAATCGGCGCAAAAGCATACAGCAATGCACCGTCGGCAGGCCGCCAATCGCGGCTCAGCCGACCGGCGCCGCTCAGCGCTCGCCCAGCAGCCACTCCAGCGATACCTCGAACTGTCCCCGCTCGTCGGTGATGAACAGCGTGCCGTCGCTGATCATCACACCCCATTGCAGGCTGCGCGGCAGATCCTTGACCAGTGCGGCAAGCGATTCGGAATCCACGGCGACGATGGACAGGTTCTTCAGGTTGCGCACGGCGTCCACCACCTTGCCCTGCCACACGCGCAGGTTGCCGTAGGCCACCAGGCTGGTGCGTTCGGCACGGCGCGAGCACCAGGTCAGGCGCTCGGCGTCCGGTTGTCCGACCTCGATCCAGTGCAATACGCGACCATCGAGGCTCTTCTCCCAGAGCGCCGGCTCGTCCACATCGGACAGGCCACGACCGAACGCCAGCTGCTCGCTGTACCAGAGCGCGTAGGCGATCAGGCGCACGCCGAGGCGTTCCTCGGTTTCCGAGGGATGCCGGGCGACGGTGAAACGCAGGTTCTCGTACACCCCGCGATCCAGATCGGTGAGATTCAGTTCCACCTTGTACGGCGTGGCTTGCAGGGCCATGAGCGGCCTCCGGTTGGAAAAAAAGGCGCGCAGTTTATCGCAAAGCTCGAATGGGTCGCGCCGGTCCCGTTGGTGGATGAAGGTTAAAGCTATCGGACAGATGGACTTTGACAATCATTCTCATTCTGTTTAGCATCGCACCATCAACAGGCTCAACGGGTATTGCTCATGTACGTTTGCCTTTGCCAGGGTGTCACCGACGGTCAGCTTCGCGAAGCCATTTACGAGGGCTGCTGCAGCTACCGGGAAGTACGCGAGGCCACTGGCGTCGCTAGTCAGTGCGGCAAGTGCGCCTGCGTGGCCAAGCAGGTCGTGCGCGAAACCCTCGGCGAACTCCAGACCGCCCAGGCTGCCCTCGCCTATCCAGCCAGTTTCGCACCCGCCTGAACGGCCCCCAGTCATCCAAGCCGGGCTATTGCCCGGCTTTTTTACGCCCTTAAATCAAGACATTACTCGCCCGATGCGCAATTAAAACATTCGCATTCAGCTTTAGCCTTTTGCATTCAAGGGCTTAGGTTTGACAGCCTCCGGCATCGTGGCCAGACTGCCGCAACGACTCACCTTCTCAGGCAGGGCTAGAACATGAAAGGCGACAAGCTAGTCATCCAGCACCTCAACAAGCTTCTCGGCAACGAACTGGTCGCCATCAACCAGTACTTCCTGCATGCGCGCATGTACGAGGATTGGGGGCTGGAGAAACTCGGCAAACACGAGTACGAAGAATCCATCGACGAGATGAAGCATGCCGACAAGCTGATCAAGCGCATCCTCTTTCTCGAAGGTCTGCCGAACCTGCAGGATCTGGGCAAGCTCCTGATCGGCGAGAATACCCGTGAAATGCTCGAATGCGATCTCAAGCTGGAACAGGGTGGCCTGCAGGACCTCAAGGAAGCCATCGCCTACTGCGAGAGCGTCGGCGATTACGGAAGCCGCGAGCTGCTGGAAGACATCCTCGAATCAGAGGAAGAGCACATCGACTGGCTGGAGACCCAGCTGGGACTGATCGACAAGGTCGGGCTGGAAAACTACCTGCAGTCGCAGATGGACGACTGATCCGACCGCGCGGCAGCCGCAATGAAAAAAACGCCATGCCCGACCGGGACATGGCGTTTTTCTTTATCGGTTCCCGAAGGCGGACATCTGCTGAAGTTGCCCGTCCCGCAGCCGATTGCTCAGGCTTCGCTCTTGCCGACAGCCGACTTGATCAGCGTCTGCAGCTCGCCCTTCTCGAACATCTCCAGAATGATGTCGCTGCCACCGACCAGTTCACCGTTGACCCACAGCTGCGGGAAGGTCGGCCAGTTGGCGTATTTCGGCAGGTTGGCGCGGATTTCCGGGTTCTGCAGGATGTCGACGTAGGCGAACTTCTCGCCACAGCCCATCACCGCCTGGGTCGCGCGGGCAGAGAAGCCGCACTGCGGAGCATTGGGGGAGCCTTTCATGTACAGCAGCACCGGGTTGTTGGCGATCTGCTCTTTGATGGTTTCGATGATGTCCATGGGGTACCTCGGCTAGACGGTTGCCGGGCATTGTACCGGAACTGCATCGCGAAAGCCGAGTGGCCGACTCGGCTTTTAGCATGCCGCTCCAACAGGCCGGGCGGCGCTCCAGCCGCCTGGCGGCGAATTTGCGCCAGTCCGCGATTTGTGGATAAGATCGCGCCTTCCCCGTTTCGTCGCGTCACCGTGCGGCTCCTGTCGCCGGTCCCTGTTTTCCTTGGAAAAAGCCACGGTTCACGGTCTGCGACATGCAAGGTAGTTGATATGAGCGCACGGCACTTTCTCTCGTTGATGGACTGCACGCCCCAGGAGCTGAACAGCCTGGTACGCCGCGGCATCGAGCTGAAGGAACTGCGCGAACGCGGCGTGCTGTTCGAGCCATTGAAGAACCGCGTGCTGGGCATGATCTTCGAGAAGGCCTCCACCCGCACCCGGTTGTCGTTCGAGGCGGGCATGATCCAGCTTGGCGGTCAGGCGATTTTCCTCTCCCCGCGCGATACCCAGCTTGGCCGCGGCGAGCCGATCGGCGACTCGGCAATCGTCATGTCGCGCATGCTCGACGCCGTGATGATCCGCACCTTCGCCCACTCGACCCTGACCGATTTCGCCGCACATTCGCGCGTCCCGGTCATCAACGGCCTGTCCGACGATCTGCATCCGTGCCAGCTGCTGGCGGACATGCAGACCTTCCACGAGCACCGCGGCAGCATTGCCGGCAAGACGGCAGCCTGGATCGGTGACGGCAACAACATGTGCAACACCTATATAGAAGCGGCGATCCAGTTCGACTTCCAGCTCAACATCGCCTGCCCGCAGGGTTACGAGCCCGATGCGACGTTGCTTGCGCAGGCCGGCGAGCGCGTACGCATCACCCGCGACCCGCGCGAAGCGGCGGCCGGTGCGCACCTGGTCAGCACCGACGTCTGGGCTTCGATGGGCCAGGAAGACGAGGCTGAAGCCCGCCTCGCCACCTTCCGTCCGTACCAGGTCGATCGCGCGTTGCTCGACTGCGCGGCGGCGGATGTGCTGTTCATGCACTGCCTGCCGGCACACCGTGGCGAAGAAATCAGCCAGGACCTGCTCGACGACCCGCGCTCGGTCGCCTGGGATCAGGCAGAAAACCGCCTGCACGCGCAGAAGGCCCTGCTCGAATTCCTCGTCGAACCGGCCTATCGCCACGCATGAGGCATGAGCCGCTGCTGCTCCTGCGCGACCTGGCCTGCGGCTACGGCGCGCAGCGCGTCGTGCAGAACCTCAACCTGCACCTGAATCGCGGCGACATCGGCTGTCTGCTCGGCCCGTCCGGCTGCGGCAAGACCACCACGCTGCGTGCCATCGCCGGTTTCGAGCCGGTCCATCAGGGTGAGATCCGACTGGGCGAGACGGTCATCTCCCGCGCCGACTTCACCCTCGCCCCGGAAAAGCGCCGGATCGGCATGGTCTTCCAGGACTACGCGCTGTTCCCGCACCTGACCGTCGCCGAGAACATCGCCTTTGGCATCCGCAAACACCCGGAGCGCCAGCGCATCGTCGAGGAAATGCTCGAGCTGGTGCATCTTGCCGCGCTTGGCCGGCGCTATCCGCACGAACTCTCCGGCGGTCAGCAGCAACGCGTCGCCCTGGCCCGCGCCTTGGCGCCGGAGCCCGAACTGCTGCTGCTCGACGAGCCGTTTTCCAACCTCGATGTCGAGCTGCGCCGCCGCCTCAGTCATGAAGTGCGCGACATCCTCAAGGCACGCGGCACCAGTGCGATTCTCGTGACCCACGATCAGGAAGAGGCGTTTGCCGTCAGCGATCAGGTCGGCGTCTTCCATGACGGTCGCCTGGAGCAGTGGGACACCCCGTTCAACCTCTATCACGAGCCGCTGACGCCTTTCGTCGCCAGTTTCATCGGCCAGGGGTATTTCATTCGCGGTCAGCTGATCGACCCGGAAACGGTGCAGACCGAACTCGGCGTGATTCACGGCAACCGTGCTTATACCTGGCCGGCCGGCAGCTCGGTGGACGTACTGCTGCGCCCGGACGACATCGTCTACAGCCCGGAAAGCCCGCTGCGCGCGCTGATCATCGGCAAGACATTCCTCGGTGCCTCGACGCTCTATCGCCTGCAGCTGCCGACCGGCAACCAGCTGGTGACTATCTTCGCCAGTCACGACGACTACCTCACCGGCCAGGAAGTCGGCATCGCCATCGCCGCCGACCATCTGGTGGTGTTTCCTGCCCAGGGCAGCATCGACGCCCGCCAGACTCTGCCGTTCGCCGCAGCGCCGCTCTAGACGGGACCTACAGTAACCCGCGACACCTGAGAAATCGGCGTTGAGGTTCCGCGCGACCGCCGGGCCTCACTTCTGCCGGCGCAGGCGAAAGAACTCGCGCAGCACCTCGCCGCATTCCTGCGCCAGCACGCCGCCCTCGACCAGCACCCGGTGGTTGAGAAATTCCTGCGCGAAGAATTGCCCGCGGCTGACCACCACGCCGGCCTTCGGCTCGGTGGCGCCGTACACCACGCGCTGAATGCGCGAGTGCACGATCAACCCGGCGCACATGCTGCACGGCTCCAGCGTCACGTACAGCGTGCTGCCCGGCAGCCGGTAGTTCGCCACGGTCTGCGCGGCATCGCGGATGGCGACCATCTCAGCGTGGGCGCTGGGGTCGTGGCGGGAGATCGGGCAGTTGAAGCCGCGCCCGACGATCTGCCCATCCTGCACCAGCACGGCGCCCACCGGCACTTCGCCCAGCGCCGCGCCCTGTTCTGCCAGCGCCAGCGCCTCGCGCATGAAATGCTCGTCCTGGCTGCGATCGATGATTGGCGTTTTCTTCATGAGATAGGAACCGTGCACAGAACTAGACCACTTCGATCGCCGCCATCAGCCCGGTCTCCATGTGGTCGATGACATGGCAGTGGAACATCCACACGCCCGGATTATCCGCCACCAGCGCGATGCGCGCCGTTTCGTTGCGGCCCAGCAGGAACGTGTCGGTGAACCACGGCTCGATTTTCCGGCGATTCGAGGAGAGCACCTTGAAGGCCATCCCGTGCAGATGAATCGGATGCTGGTACTGGCTGAGGTTGCGCAGCTCGAAGATGTAGTGACCGTTGCGCTTGAGCGTCGCGATCGGGCGCTCGGCGCAGCTCTTGTCATTGATGTCCCATGCCTGGCCATTGATCTGCCAGAACGTATAGGCACCACCCTGCCCGACATCGGCCGACAGGTTGCCAGCCCACTCGAAGTTGAAGCGCAGCGTCTCAGCCCGTTGCAGATCCGGCTCCAACACCGGATTGGCCGGCAGCGCCGGTGGCCAGTCGCCGCTCGCCCCGGCATGCGCGACCGCGCGCAACGTCGCCAGACGCAGGGGGCCGTTGCGCAGCGACAGCTGCGTACCCGCCGCTGGTACACGCAGCGCCAGATCGATGCGCATGCCAGGGCCGAGCCAGTATTCCTTGCCCAGCGGTCGAGGCGCGATCGGATGGCCGTCCAGCGCATAGATGCGCGCCTCGCCGTCCGGCAGGTTCAGCCGATAGGTCAGCGTATTGTCGAGGTTCAGCACGCGCAGCCGCACGACCTGGCCGGCCGGCAGATCGAGTACCGGAGCGTGCTGGCCGTTCACCGTCGACAGCACGCCAGGCGTACCGCCGCGGGCCGCCTCGCGCGGCACGCTGAAGGCGGTGAATGCTCCCTGCTTGTCGACGTGCCAGCTCTTCAGACTCAGCGTGCGCTCGTGGCGGAAACCGCTCGGTTCACGCTCATCGACGATCAGCGGGCCGACCAATCCACGTCCCAGTTGCTCGCTGCTCGCGGTGTGCGGGTGATACCAGAAGCTGCCGGCATCGTGCAGCGGGAAGCGGTAGTCGAAGAACTCGCCGGGCAACACCGGCAACTGTGAGACGTAAGGCACGCCGTCCATCTCCAGCGGCAGGCGAATGCCGTGCCAGTGGATGGTGGTGGGCTGCGGCAGGTGGTTGATGAAGCGCACCCGCAGCCAGTCGCCCTGCCGCCCGCGTAGCTCCAGGCCCGGCGCCTGGCCACCATAGGCCCAGGCGGGCGTGGCATGCCCAGGCACCAGCTCGACATCCAGCGGCGCGGCGATCAGCTCGTAATCGTGCGTGGTGACATCGGCAGGCCGTCCGAGCCAATAACGCACGCCGCCAATACCGGCACCGGCGACGCCCAGTCCGACCAGGCCGGTGAGTACCTGTCTGCGGGTGAACAGCATGAGCCCGGACTCCCTTGCGATGAAAACGGCATAGTTTCTCATTAACACCGGTGGTTGTGCGACCGCGGCAGCTGCGTCTTCGCCGTCGCCGCGCCGCGCCGACCGGCAGGCACTCGTCACCGCCGCTGATACCCGGAGACAGCTATGGATGTCGCACCGCTTGCCGACTTCCCTCACCAGCGTGCCCGGCCCCGCTTCCGCGACTGGTTCCTGCAGCACAACGACATCTGACGCCCTGGCCCCGGACAGCCAACCCCAGCGGTCGAATTGATTTGCCCGCGTCAGAAAACCGAAAGCCCGCAGTTACGCGGGCTTTCGGGCTTTGCTGTCAGTCGGTCCCGGTCGATGCCGGACGCCCGATCATTCCCACTCTATTATTAACAAGCAAGTAAACTTCAGGAAAAACAGCGCTTCTGGAGAGTTGAATCGCACAAGACCATTAAAAATACCATTTAGATCTCAGCGCATCATTCGTTGTCTGGCGCAGATTATACCGTAACACTCAGGAGTAATTCCCCTTACTGACTCACCTACAAGACCTAGCCAAGTCGTCGATGTGCGAAGGCTGACAGGTTCAACGTCAAGCCCTGCAGCAACCGCAGGACCTCTGGATCGTTGTCCGTGAGAAGCTCGACCAGATCCTCTTGGTCAGGTTGCCCAAGCGCTACGCGATATAGGAGGCGTTGCGTCTTCAGCTTGGCAAATCGATCGATGTCGCGGCTCTGCGGCAGGGCGAACAGGTGGCGTTTAAGGTCAGCACCGGGCAGCGTCCACCAAGGTGTGAGGCCGGTTTCGTCATCTTTGAAAGCCTCGTCGGCACCTTTTGCTATCGCGTCCCAGGGAGAGGTCAGGTCGCGCCGGGCCGTGGTCAAGGCGTCCTTTCCGAGCTTGTCGGCGAGCGGGCGGCGGACGTGAAGGCCGCCAAAACGCTGAACGCGGCCCTCGCGCTGTTCGAGATCAACCGGGCTCGAGCAAAGGTCCCAATGCCCGAGACGGTCGCACCAGCTATGGAAATCGAGACCTTCCTGGCCAACTGAGGTGGTCGCGAGAACATAGGGCCAGAACGGCGTATTGAACGCGGTGCGAATCTCCTCCGAGCGCGCGGGCGTCTGGTTGTCGTCGTCCAGCTCCTGACGCTGCGTCTCGCTCTCAGTGCCGCCGAACGGCACAGCGGCATGGCAGCGAATGCGGATCTTCTCTTTCTTCGCCAGCCCTTTGAAGCCGAACGTCCCGACATTTGCAGAAAGCGCTCCAGACAGGTCGTCGATGAGGCCGATGCCTCCCACCTTGGATTTGCGCAGCCAGAAATGCTCGTCGAGCACCGCTTCGAGACAACCCTCGACGCAGGCACGCTGATATTTGGCCGTCGCGTCGTCTCCCGGCAGCACTGCCCAAAAGACCGGACGATCAAGATAGGTGCGTAGCTTGGTCCAGCAGAACCGCGCCAACTTACGATAATGCTGACCCTTATAGTCGAAGAGCTCCGGGAGGTGGCGATAGAGCGCGCGGCCAGCGACAATCCCCGGTGCGCCGAGCGCCATGTCGACTAGCGCGTCGAGCTCCCACTTGCTAATCCAGCTAATAGACTCCGCCTGCTGACGCTGTTCGAGGAGGGATTGGAGAACCGCGTCCTTTGACGCCACACTTCCCCACTCCTTTTGGACCGCTGCAAACTCGCGAACGTGTGGCTGCAACTGTGCAGCTTCGATTGATGCGAGCACCGCCCAAGCTGGCTTGCGACGGCGACCATCACGCTTGTTCGGCGCCTCGGGCGCAATGGATACCGGCAACGCCCGAATGATCTGCTGCCTTGCCCGAGCACGAACTTGCTTGATCGAGGCGCCGTCGCGGACGTCGAGCGGATCGACGGCGCGGATCAGGAACGGGCTCGGGTGGAAGAGCGCGAAGGTCGGCCCCTGATTGGGCTTAGGATTGAGGTGGCGCTTCTTCCAAGCGTTCGCATAGGGCATAGAGCTTCTCCCTACGAACTTGCGCTCGACCTCCAGGCTGACCAGCGCCGCGACGCTTTGCGGCGTTGCCCTAAATCGGCTGAATATCATCATCTTCTGGGGCCGCACCACCTTAGCCCAAGGACCTGCAGGATCCCACCAACTCAGTGACGGCAGCATCCAAGGTAAAGCGAGCGCATCGGTTGGCAAGATATCGCCGAGCGCCCGGAGCTTCGCACTCCCCCAGGTATCTTTCGGTGGCTTGGTCCAAGTCGTGACTCCAAGACGCGGGACGCTGCGCGTCGCCGGGAATTCCACACCACGTGTGATTTGATAGCGGTCGCCGAGGGCCTGTGCAGGCAAAGGGACTGACAGCCAATAGGCGATAGTGGCGGTCTTCAGGTTCTTGGGCACCCCAGCAGTGAAGTGACGATAGACGTCTAGGTCGTGCGGTTCGATCCGCACAGGCCTGGGCGGTGGCTCGCTGCTTTCTCTAGCGGCGGGACGTTCCGTCCGAGACATGAGCGGCGTCAGCAGTCTCTCTAACCGATGCTTGATCGTCTCAGCCTCGCCGATAGCCGCTCCTCGGCTCTCGACCGGTAGGCGGCCGATCGCGTGCAACAGATCTCCGAATCGGCGGAATTGGGTCTCAGCCTTGGAGCGAACATCAGCACCGCCCAGAAACGCGATGAGATCGAACAGTTCAACGTGCGGCGCCCCGCCCGCGCCGATCTCCCAACGCTCCGCATAGAAGCGGTAAGGCGTGGCCGAGATCAACAGGATTGGCGGTGGCGAGGAGCCGTCCTTGCCTTCGAGCATCTGGCGCGCGAGTGAATTGTCCGCGCGCGCATCAAGCAGCTCGCGGTAGCACTGAAACTCGTCGAGGATCACAAGATCCGGCCTCGCGGAGTCGAGCGCCGCTTGCGCCAGAGCCTTGCGCATTAGACCGATCGTGTGGCCGTCCGAGATCATCTCGTCATTGGCTGCTTGCGAGATGGTCTTGCGCGCAGCCCTGCCAAATTCTCCTCTGAGAGCCCGGCCATAGGCGGTCTTGAAGGCAACTGAGGCGTAATTGAACTTTCGTTGGGCTTCGGCGAGAGCCCAGCCCCAGCCTGTCGTCGCGCCGTGCTCAATGAATTTGTCCGGAAACGTGCTTGTCAGCCCAGGATAGATCTCATCGAGCAACAGTTTGATAAAAGCACGTTCAACCGCTTTGCCGCCGTAGAGGCGCTTCTTGCTGGAGAAGGAAGTGTGGGGCGTGAACGCGTAGAGCCGCAGGCTGCCGGTACGTTTCTCCTCGATAGGGATCAGACCGACGCGATCAATCTTCGAGAGCGCCGCGTCGGCGGCATCCTCGTCCAGAAAGCGCAGCAATTCGACCTTGTTCTGATCAGCGACCTTGTGACCGCTCGAGATGTAATAGACCGTGAACTTGCGGGCCTTGTGGGCGAGCGCCGCGAGCGTGTCGCGAGCGACGACGGTCTTGCCGAGGCCAACCTCGTCAGCAACGAGGAACCGGCGAAGCGGATTTCCGCCGGCAAGAGCTTTTGTAGCCGCTGCGACCGTCGCTTGCTGAAACGGCTTGGACCGGGCACTCATGAGGCGAGTTGCTTGCGGGCGATCGCCCAAATCTGCGCGAGCTCGTTCAAATCTTTCTTCTCCGCAGTGGTGAGGTTCTCGTCATGGGCAAGTAGCGCTTCGACATAGGGCCCGAAGTGTTTATCAACCCTTGTGAACGCCTTCTCATCGCGAGCCCAAGCGGTGAGGATGTCTTCGAGCGTCAAACGGCTATAGCTCAGCGCCTTGCGCCCATTGGCCGGCCCTTCCATTTCTTCGTCCCAGGCAACGTCGCCGATCGGAATGGTTTCTCCGCCTAGCATCGCCCGCATCCAATCGTGGAAAGCGCGCAGCCCCATGTGACTGGCGAGAGCAGCGAGGTCGCGCTTTTCATCGAGCGGGGGATCGACCGTCACGCGCTGCATCCACCGCGCTGATTCCCCGGCTGAGGATATGCGGACCTGGATGAACGCTGATTGGATCGACAGCGGAATAGCCCCGAGATCGAGCCGGACACCGTCCTGGGGCCACTCGAGAAGATCGCCATTGGCATGCCCGGCGGACAGGCGGTGGCTCGCATCCGTGAGTTGCGGCTCTGCCCTCGCATCGAGGACGAAGCGATCGCCATCACGGCGGAGGATCGGATCCCACGATGCCATGAGCGCCTTGCGTGATTCTTCTAGCGCATCCGCCTGGCTGGTGTCGACGGGATTGGTCAGCGCAAGTGCCTCGATCGTGACCGGGGAGGCTTTGCCAATCAGGAAATCGAGGCCGGCATTGAACGCGTCGCCCGCTTCGAGCTCGACCATTACTTCGGAATTCCTGCCAGCCCAAGCGCGGTCAGTGGCGTTGGCGCTGCCAACACGGACGATTGTGGTGTCACCCTGATGAAAAGCGACGAGCTTGGCATGAAGCGCAAGAGGCTGCGGCTCGGCTTCGTCGTCCGACGTCGAGGTTTTGGGTACCTCCGGAGCCTTCTCCTCAATGGTCTCATCTGGTGCCGCATAGGCGAGGACACGTGAGAAGGCCGCGAGCGACGACCCCGACCGGTTCGCAATGTCGACCAGCGCCGGCATCGAGGAGACTAAGGTTCGCGCGTCGGTCGGGCCCCAGCGCCCCGCTGCTTTCAGAAAATTCGGGGAGAGAAACGGGCTAACGATCGTGATGCCATCGATAGTGCCCGCGGGAGGCTCGACGGCCAGAGCGACACCGTCTTCGAGACCGTTGAGAAGAGCCCGCAGTCGAAAGCCCTCCGGTGCCTTCCACCAGACAGAGTCCAGTTCGTCACTTATGGCCGAGGCATCCGCCCGACCGGCCGCTCTGGCAAGGTTAGCGCCAAGATCACCAACGCCATCGAGGCGCATTCGACCTTTTCCACGCTTTCCATACCCGTCGAGAAGCACCCCCACCTCAAGGTCCTCTGACCGGGTGAGGTTCCGGCTCCCAATCCATAGCTTCCAGCGGGTCGGCCCCTTCTGGCCTTCGTACGCCACGAGTGCGATCTTTGGATGCCAGCTGCGGACTCGCTCGTCATGCGTCTGCTCAATCACGAATTGGTCGAGAATACCCGCGACCCTCGGTAGCGCGACCGGCCGCACGATTCTCCCGCGCTGAACTATGATCCGCACACGGTTCCGCAACTGATCAACCGCTTCTGCGAAATCGATCGCCGCGCCCGAGCCCTTCTCGTTATTACGACCGATCAGCGCCAGCAGCATCGCTGCGATGGCCGAAAGGTCCACCGAATAGGTCGCGAACAGTGCCAGACGGACGGTCTCACCGCGTTCTGGGCGAAGCTCGTCAAGATAGGGCTGTCCGTCCCATGCAGGCGGGCGCTCCATTACGCGACGCCCTCCAAGTCCCGGAGAAGGCGTTTTACATTGCCCCAGCGGTAGTGAAGCGGATGCGCAAAGCCATGATTCTCGGCCTGCCACTCCATGCGCCGATCGACACCGAACTGATTGTTAGCGAGGCGCGACCGATCACCTTTTCGGCTGTACTCGGCCCTGCTATAGACATCGAGCAGGGAAGCCGGATTCTTCGTCCTCGAGCGGATCCAGGCGAGCGTCTCGCGAAGCACAGCTTCGACGGGCGCGGGGAGGTGGCCGACATCGTCGAGAAACTGAGCGAAATCGAGGGCCCCCGCCTGCGTCCCCCATTCATCAACGACGTCCCCGAGACTCGCACGATGCAGCTTCTCCTGGGGGCGCTTGTCACGAGTTTCCTTCAAGGACTCGACGAGTGCAGCATAGACAGCCCTGCCAATCGCCGAGAGTGCAGCGGCCTGTCCGGCGCGCTTCATGAGAGCGGCGTCCCTACCTGCAAGGCTAAGGATCTCGTCGCCCCAGCAATGCACGACATCGCCCAAAGAGCGCCCCACGAGCTTGGCAAGAAGGGAGGGCTCGCTCGGGTCGCGCGGTGAACGGACAGCGCGGAGCTTGCGCGCCAAGAATTCCTGTTCACGTCCCGAGAGCTCGAGCGTCAACTTGCCGTCGCCGTCCCATCCCACCGGTGCTTCGATTAGACCCGTGATCGGCCATGCGACCGCATCGATGGGCTTGCCGTCGTCATCGTGCATCGACCGCTTGCTTCCGGCCGCGAGCAGCCGCGCCATGTCGGGGCGGCTCCAAGGACGTCCGTCGGGGCGGGCGCCGATCAGTCCCCATTTCGTGAGCGCGGTCCAGTAGACATAGGCAGGCGGCTGGCTGATGGGCCGAGGAAAAACTTCACCACCGATCACGCCGTCAGGCTCCCCTTCACCGCCCTTGAATTGAAGGCGGCCGGTCAGCCTATGCTCGAGATCAATGAATGCATGTGCGAAATCTTTGGGGGACGGCCGCTTCGCCCGCAAGCTCTGATATAGCCAAGGGATGAGAAGCGCGTATCGGAGTCGGGTGTGCAGGACCGAGGTGCCCGGGAAGAAATGGTCTGCGTAACGTTGGTGAACAATTAGGAAGCCAACCTCATCGCGGACCCCGGAGCTGGCACCGAACATCATCTGCTCTGCCTGCCCAAGTGCCTTTCGCGAAAGAAACGTAAAGCCAAAAGATGACAAGAGACTGCTCCCTATGAACTCTACACATCAAAGTTCTGTTCGATACCAGATAAAGCACCAGTTCCCCGGTTCACAGTATTGACCTCGCGCAGCGCCGCGATCAACCACATCATCCACGCGCTATGCGGCTGATCACGGTGATTCGGAAGCAGCGATATACCTCACCACCAAGGCGTTCACATAGGGATGCAACGAAATTCACATATCGCAACTATTCCAAGCGAGCTATAAACAGCCGATTAAATCATTTATCATTAAACTTATAGCTAATCGAAACACTCTCTGAGCTGACAATTACAACCGAATGCGCGCTAGTGCTGTTCTCACCTGCCACGTCCAAATAATAAAGCTCCGGAGTTCGTAAAAGCAGCTTTGCTTCAATGGCACTTTCAGGAGTAGATTTACCAAACCCTAACGGTTCGGTTAGCATAACAGGCATTCCCCCAACACGCATCTGAAACAGAGCGTTACCGGCAAGCGCAGCCGCATAAGAATGAAATATAACAGGAGTAACCAGCGCTATCCCTGAAAAAACCAACGGCACCCACCAAAGATTGATTTTCCCATCAATGCCATTGGAAATCCAAAAGAGTACATAGCCGCCTATCAAAAATGCGAAGAACAATGTTGCGATCAATAGGTCGTAACTCTTGGCGTAATACGCAACGCCAAGCAGCCCCACAGCAATCAATAGCGCTGCCACAGTCGACAAAGCAACCAGAAACCAAGGAGCTTTCGCTTTCCAAAATATAGCGGCCCCCATCAAAGACACAGACAGTACAATAAAATTAAATAGGACGTTCAAACTAATAATCCGCATACCACCCTGCTGCGAGCCAAAGATCTCGTAAGCAAAAAAACCATGCTTCCGCATATAGATGGACAGCAACAAACCAGGCAGCACGGATAACGTAATGGCGAGTAGTGCAGCCGAGCCAAGATACTTGGTGAGGCCCCTCTTGTTTTCGACCACTACTTTGAGCAGTTCCTTTTTTGCACTGCCACCCCTTTCCCAAAACAGCACACCTAACATCAACAGCACAAAAAACATTTCCACTACAAAATCTCTCCCTACCAGCGAAAAAAATACGCACCTACTGACTGCTACACACAGCAGGATTCATAGAAGCGGGTGGTATTCTTTTCGGCTAACGCAGCAGAAACTTAAGCACCGCACAAACAAAAGCCCGCGATTAGGCGGGCTTTGGGGCATATGAAAAGAACTCACTCCCACTCTATCATCAACTGAGCGCGCAATCCGAGCTGCGCTGGCGCCCTACTGAAAAGCGTTTGATCAGTACCATGGGGTATACCATTAGCCAAAAGCTGATCTACTTCGGTTCTACCCTCACCGCTTTCGCATTCGAAAGCTACTGATAGCTGGCGTAACAGAATAGTCAGCCGGGCTGGCCTGATGGCCAAGCAATGGCATCGCCCAATTGTGGGGCCTGGGGGAATTCATAAATGAGCACTGCCCTTCACAGGACAAAATCACTATTTCCAGCAGTGCATAAAAGCAGCCTCCTAAAAGATCGCTCAGAGAAGAC
>NZ_JAMOHV010000013.1 GCF_024448505.1 Stutzerimonas degradans | reverse complement strand
GGTCGACATCATGAACCTGCAGCGCGCCAGCCAGCTGATCCCGGCCGGCGACGACGGCCTGCACCGCGTCCGGTTCGAGAACGGCGGCGAACTCAAGGCCAAGACCCTGATCCTCGCCACCGGCGCGCGCTGGCGCGAAATGAACGTGCCCGGCGAGCAGGAATACCGCGGTCGTGGCGTCGCCTACTGCCCGCACTGCGACGGCCCACTGTTCAAGGGCAAGCGCGTGGCGGTGATCGGCGGCGGCAACTCGGGCGTGGAAGCGGCCATCGACCTGGCCGGTATCGTCGCCCACGTGACCCTGCTCGAGTTCGGTGAGGAACTGCGTGCTGACGCCGTGCTGCAGCGCAAGCTCAACAGCCTGCCCAACGTCCGCGTGCTGAAGATGGCGCAGACCACCGAGGTCAAAGGCGACGGCCAGAAGGTCACCGGCCTGGTCTACAAGGACCGCACCAGCGAAGAAATGCACAGTGTCGAACTGGAAGGCATCTTCGTGCAGATCGGCCTGCTGCCCAACAGCGAATGGCTCAAGGGCACCCTGGAGCTGTCGCGCTTCGGCGAGATCATCGTCGATGCCAAGGGCCAGACCAGCATCCCCGGCGTGTTCGCCGCCGGCGACGTGACCACGGTGCCGTACAAGCAGATCGTGATCGCCGTTGGCGAGGGCGCCAAGGCCTCGCTGAGCGCCTTCGATCACCTGATCCGCACCTCCGCGCCGGCCTGATCGAGGCGCGAAAAACAAAGGGGAGCAGCCGTGCGGTTGCTCCCCTTTTTCTTTTACGCTGAGCCTGCTGTCAGCCGGCGTATAGCACGCAGCGATTGCGCCCGCCGTGCTTGGCCTGATAGAGCGCCTGATCGGCCTGTTGCAGCAGGCGCTCGTAGTCGGGGTGACCGTCGTGCACCGCCATACCGATGCTGACAGTCACCTGCAGCACCTCGCCGCTGGACAGGCGAAAGTGCTCGCGGGCGATGCGTTCGCGCAGTTTCTCGGCGGCCGCCAGCGCCTGGTTGGGGTCGATGTCCACCAGCACCAGCAGGAACTCCTCGCCACCCAGGCGGAACGCATAGTCGCCACCGCGGGTGTTGCTGGCCAGCAGGCCACCGACCTGCTGCAGGATCTGGTCACCGCCGTCATGCCCATGGGTGTCGTTGATGCGCTTGAAATGATCGACATCGATGGCGAGCACGCCGAAGGTGTTGTTCGACTGCCGCGCGTAGAGCACTTCCTTGGCCATCACTACCGGCAGGAACTTGCGGTTGAGCAGCCGCGTCAGCACGTCACGGCCGGCCTCCAGGTCGTTGGCCTGCTCGAACAGGCTGTCGAGCAGGAACTTGATCGAGCGCGTCTGCTCGCGGATATGGTGCAGCTTGGCCAGGCGACCGGTGGGGTCTCCCAGCGTGGCGATGGCCTTCAGCTCGTCATCGATCCGTGTGATGTAGTCGAGGATGCTCGCGCTCTCCGGCGAGCCCTGAAAGGCATGGGAAGCCTTGTGGCGGAACCACAAACCGAACTCGGAGCCGGCCAGCTGCGGCAGCGCGCCGGCGAGGTTGCCGATGGCCAGGTCGAACATCAGCTGGTTCTCCCAGTCCAGCAGCGCCGCACGCTGGCGCTCCTTTTCGACACCGATGTTCTGTGACACGGAGAACAGCCGATAGGCTTCCTCGGCCCGCGAGTTGCGGTCGTGGGACTGCGAGTAGGCGAAGCAGATGATCTCCACCGCCAGATCAATCAGATCGGCGCCCATCCGTGCGGCCTTGCGCCGTACCGGTTCTTCGAGCTCGCGCTGTTCCAGCAACTGGCGCAGGCGGCCCTTGAGCAGCCGGGAACCGCGCAGCACCAGGCTGACCGGAATCTCGATGCGTGCATGGATGTCGCCGACCTTGCGCTGCAGGTCGACCACTGCATCGAGGTCGCTAAGGGCCGTCGAAGAACAGACCGTGATGATCCAATTCTGCATGGATCTGCCGAGACGGGTCTTGACCTGCTCGTGGGACAGAAAGCTGGCGGAATGGGGCTCGGCGAGCATCTGCGAATAGAAGTGCTCGGCCAGTTCCTGGCTTTTCTCGTTCGCCACCGCCTGCAACGCGGCGGCGGCTTCGGCCGGATAGCCGTCCAGCAGGCGCAGCCACTCGGCGACCAGTTGATGGTTGGATATTTGCTGCATAGGGACTCGCTAGGAGGGGCGGGCGTCCCTGCCGGCCCCGACGTGATCAGGGGGTTGGACGACCCTGCGTTTCGAGCTGGCTGACCTGCGCGTTGACCCAGTCTTCGGCACGCTGGTTGAGTTCGGCGACCGCACGCGGCCCTTCGCTCTCGGCGTACATGGCCGGGCCGATGACCACCTGGATGGTGCCGGGGCGCTTGCCCCAGCCGGCCTTGGGCCAGAACATCCCGGCGTTATGCGCGATCGGCAAGACCGGCAGACCGGCATTGACTGCCAGCGAGGCGCCGCTGCGGGAGAACTTGGCCGGCTGGCCGACCGGTACGCGGGTGCCCTCCGGGAAGATCAGCACCCAGGCACCCTGCTCCAGGCGTTCGTGACCCTGCTTGGCGACCTGGCGCAGCGCCGCCTTGGGGTTGTCGCGATCGATGGCGATGGGCTTGAGCAGCATGATCGCCCAGCCGAAGAACGGCACACGCAGCAGCTCGCGCTTGAGCACCTGGGTCAGCGGCTCGAAATAGGCAGAAAGAAAGAAGGTTTCCCAAGTGCTCTGGTGCTTGGCCAGGATCACGCAGGGGCGCGTCGGGATGTTCTCCGTGCCATGCACCTCATAGCGCAGGCCGACCAGCGTTTTCGCCAGCCAGACGGCGCAGCGGCACCAGTTCTGTACCACGAAGCGGTAGCGCGGGCGGAACGTCATGAACGGCGCGCAGACCAGACTGACCAGGCACCAGGCGAAGGCGGTGAACGCCAGCAGGAAGTAGAACAGCGCGATGCGCAGGGGCAACAGGCTCATCGAGGATTCTCGAGCAGATGATCGACAACGGCGGCCAGGTCATCGAAGACCTGGGTACCCGGCGGCAGCGTGCCTTCCAGGGTGCGCAGACCCTTGCCGGTCCTGACCAGGTAAGGCACGCCGCCGAGCAGCATGCCGGCATGCAGATCGCGATGACTGTCGCCCACCACCGGCACGCCTTTCAGGTCCGCGAGACCGAAATGCTCGGCAATGCTGCGATACATTCCCGGTTTCGGTTTGCGGCAGTCGCAGCCGTCGTCGGGGCCATGTGGGCAATGCACGATCAGCTCGATGCGACCGCCCTGCTCCATCACCAGCTGCTGCATCTTGAAATGCATGTCGCTGAGGGTGCTTGCATCGAACTTGCCGCGCGCCACGCCGGACTGGTTGGTGGCCACCGCCACCGTCCAACCGGCCTTGCACAGCCGGGCGATGGCTTGCAGCGAGCCGGGAATCGGAATCCATTCCGCCACCGACTTGACGTATTCGTCGGAGTCCTCGTTGATCACCCCGTCGCGGTCCAGCACGATCAGCTTCACGGGCTTAGCCAAGTGCGGAAATATCGGCGACACCAAGGAACAGTCCTCTCAGCCGGGCCAGCAAGGCATAACGGTTGGCGCGCACCGAGGCGTCCTCGGCATTGACCAGCACCGCCTCGAAGAAGGCATCCACCGGGCCGCGCAGGTGCGCCAGGCGCTCCAGCGCCTCGCGATACTGGCGCGCGGCGGCCAGCGGCTGCACGGCCTGTTCGGCCTGCTGGATCGCCGAATACAGCGAGAACTCGGTGGCGTTGTCGAACCAGCGAGGTTCGACCGCTTCCGGCAGCTTGGCCTCGAACTTGGCCAGCAGGTTGGAGACGCGCTTGTTGGCGGCAGCCAGCGCCTCGGCTTCCGGCAGTCGACGGAAGGCCTGCACCGCCTGCACGCGCTGGTCGAAGTCCAGCGCCGAACCCGGCTGCACGGCACGTACCGAGAGGTAGGCGGCAGTGTCGACGCCCTCGTCCTCGTAGCGCGCACGCAGGCGGTCGAAGATGAATTCCAGCACCTGATCGGCCAGGCCCTGCTGCTTGACCCGGTCGCCGAACTGGCCGATGGCGAAGTTCACCGCTTCCACCAGATCGAGGTCCAGCTGCTTCTCGATGAGGATGCGCAGCACGCCCAGCGCCGCGCGCCGCAGCGCGTAGGGGTCCTTGGAGCCGGTCGGCAGCATGCCGATGCCGAAGATGCCGACCAGGGTGTCGAGCTTGTCGGCCACCGCCACCGCGGCACCGGTCAGGGTGCCTGGCAGCTCGGCGCCGGCGCCGCGCGGCATGTACTGCTCGTTGAGCGCCAGCGCCACGTCCTGCGGCTCGCCCTCGTGCAGCGCGTAGTAGTAGCCGGCGATGCCCTGCATCTCGGGGAACTCGCCAACCATCTCGGTGGCCAGGTCGGCCTTGCACAGCAGGCCGGCACGCATGGCACGTGCCTTGTCGCCGCCGGTGCGCTCGGCGATCAGTCCGGCCAGGCGCGAGACGCGCTCGGCCTTGTCGTACACGCTGCCGAGCTGGGCCTGGAATACCACGTTCTTCAGGCGCTCGTTGAAGCGCTCCAGCGGCTGCTTCTTGTCCTGTTTGAAGAAGAACTCGGCGTCGGTCAGGCGCGGGCGCACCACCTTCTCGTTACCGGCAACGATCTGCGCCGGGTCTTTCGATTCGATGTTGGCCACGGTGATGAAGCGCGGCAGCAGCTTGCCGTCGGCATCCAGCAGGCAGAAGTACTTCTGGTTGTCCTGCATGGTGGAGATCAGCGCCTCCTGCGGCACGTCGAGGAAGCGTTCCTCGAACGAGCAGACCAGCGGCACCGGCCACTCCACCAGCGCGGTGACCTCATCGAGCAGCGCCGGCGGCACGATGGCACTGCCGTTCTGCTCGGACGCCAGCTGCTCGACGCCCTTGGCGATCAGCTCGCGGCGCTCGGCGAAGTCGGCGATGACGTGGGCGCCGCGCAGGTCCTCCAGGTAGCCTGCCGGGCTGGAGATGCGCACCTGACCGGGACTGTGGAAGCGGTGGCCGCGCGATTCGCGGCCGGCGCGCTGGGCGAGGATCTCGCAGTCGATCACCTGCTCGCCGAACAGCATCACCAGCCACTGGGTCGGACGGACGAACTCTTCCTTGCGTGCGGCCCAGCGCATGCGCTTGGGAATCGGCAGGTCGTTCAGCGAAGCCTCGACGATACCCGGCAGCAGCTGGGTGGCGGGCTGGCCTTCGATGGTGCGGCTGAACTTGAGCTTCGGCCCGCTGCGGTCGATTTCGGCCAGGTCCACGCCACACTTGCGGGCGAAACCCAGGGCAGCCTGGGTCGGTTCACCGTGGGCGTCGAAGGCGGCCTGCATCGGGGGGCCGTCGAGGTTGATGCTGCGGTCCGGCTGCTGGGTGGCCAGCTGCTCGACCAGCACAGCCAGGCGACGCGGTGCGGCGTAGGCCTGGGCCTTGGCAAAGCCCAGGCCGGCGTCCTTCAGGCCCTTCTCGATACCAGCGCAGAAGGCTTCGGCCAGCTTGGCGAGCGCCTTCGGTGGCAGTTCTTCGGTACCCAGTTCGACGAGGAAATCCAGTGCACTCATTCTGCAGCCTCCAGCTTGGCCAGCACTTCGTCACGCAGTTCGGGGGTGGCCATGGGGAAGCCGAGTTTGGCGCGGGCCAGCAGGTAGCTCTGGGCGATCGAACGGGCCAGGCTGCGCACGCGCAGGATGTACTGCTGGCGCGCGGTGACCGAAATGGCGCGACGGGCATCGAGCAGGTTGAAGGTGTGCGAGGCCTTGACCACCATCTCGTAGGCCGGCAGCGGCAGCTCGGCGGCCATCAGCCGGTTGGCTTCGCTCTCGTAGAAATCGAAGAGTTCGAACAGCTTCGGCACATTGGCGTGCTCGAAGTTGTAGGTCGACTGCTCCACCTCGTTCTGGTGGAACACATCGCCATAGGTCACGGTGCCGAACGGACCGTCGGCCCAGATCAGGTCGTAGACCGAGTCGACACCCTGCAGGTACATGGCCAGGCGCTCGAGACCGTAGGTGATCTCGCCGGTGACCGGATAGCACTCGACGCCACCGACCTGCTGGAAGTAGGTGAACTGGGTGACTTCCATGCCGTTGAGCCAGACTTCCCAGCCCAGGCCCCAGGCGCCGAGGGTCGGCGATTCCCAGTTGTCCTCGACGAAGCGTACGTCGTGCACGCTGGTGTCGACGCCGATGCGGCGCAGCGACTCGAGGTACAGGTCCTGGATGTTTTCCGGGTTGGGCTTCAACACCACCTGGAACTGGTAGTAGTGCTGCAGGCGGTTGGGGTTCTCACCATAGCGGCCATCGGCCGGGCGGCGCGAGGGCTGGACGTAGGCGGCGTTCCAGGTCTCCGGACCGATGGCGCGCAGGAAGGTGGCGGTGTGAAAAGTACCGGCGCCCATTTCCATGTCGTAGGGCTGCAGAACCACGCAACCCTGCTCGGCCCAGTAGCTCTGCAGGGCGAGGATCAGGTCTTGGAAGGTGCGCACGGCAGGCGTAGTCTGGCTCAAAATTTCACCTGTGCTGGGCTTCGACAGAAAGCCTCGGAGTATACCTCCCGCGCCCCTGCGCTTGCGACGGTTTCCGGGCACGGCACGCCGGCGCGAGGATGGCTATGCCACGGTGCAACTGGTGCGGCAGCGACCCGCTGTACATCGCCTACCACGATCACGAATGGGGCGTGCCGACGCGCGACCCGCAGGTGCTGTTCGAATTCCTGCTGCTCGAGGCGTTCCAGGCCGGGCTCTCGTGGATCACCGTGCTGCGCAAGCGCGAGCGTTATCGGCAGGTGCTGTTCGGCTTCGACGCCGAGCGTCTGGCGATCATGAGCGATGCCGAGATCGACGAGCGCATGCAGGACCCTGGCATCATCCGCAACCGCCGCAAGCTCGAAGCCGCGCGTGGCAATGCGCGCGCCTGGCTGCGGCTGGACGATCCGGCCGGCTTCGTCTGGTCGTTCGTCGGCGATGTGCCGAAGATCAACCGCTTCGCGCGCATCGATCAGGTGCCGGCGGTTTCCGCCGAAGCCGAGGCCATGAGCAAGGCGCTGAAGAAGGCCGGTTTCAGCTTCGTCGGCCCGACCATCTGCTACGCCTACATGCAGGCCTGCGGCCTGGTCATGGACCACCTGATCGACTGCGAGCGGCACGCCGCACTGGCGGGGTCGATCCCGTCCGGCGCGGGGCGCGTGGATGCCGTTTAGCCGCAGCACGGCGCTGCGACGCCCTCGCTCCACCCTGTCTGGCGCAAGCAGGTAAACTCGCGTTTTTGCTACCCGGAGTGCGGCGTGGAAAAACTCAAAGGTGCCCTGGTGGTCGGCGCGCTGCGCCTGGTGGCCGCGTTGCCCTGGCCGGCGGTGCAGGGGCTTGGCTCGGCAATCGGCTGGCTGATGTGGAAACTGCCCAACCGCTCGCGCGAAGTGGCACGGACCAACCTGCACAAGTGCTTTCCCGACCTCGACGCCGGGCAGCTGGACGCCCTGCTCGGCCGCACCCTGCGCGATATTGGCAAGACCTTTACCGAAAGTGCCTGCGCCTGGATCTGGCCGGCGCACAAGACCCTCGGACTGATCAAGCAGGTCGAAGGCCTCGAGGTGCTGGAACAGGCGCTCGCGTCCGGCAAGGGTGTGGTCGGCATCACCAGCCACCTGGGCAACTGGGAGGTGCTGAATCACTTCTACTGTGCGCAGTGCAAACCGATCATCTTCTACCGCCCGCCGAAGCTCAAAGCGGTGGACGATCTGCTGCAGCAGCAGCGCGTGCAGCTGGGCAACCGCGTCGCGCCGTCGACCCGCGAGGGCATTCTCAGCGTGATCAAGGAAGTTCGTCGCGGCGGTTCGGTGGGCATTCCGGCCGACCCCGAGCCGAGCGAAGGCAGCGGCCTGTTCGTGCCGTTCTTCGCCATCCAGGCGCTGACCAGCAAGTTCGTCCCCGGCATGCTCGCCGGCGGCAAGGCGGTCGGCGTGTTCCTGCACGCGCTGCGCCTGGAGGATGGTTCCGGCTTCAAGGTGATCCTTGAAGCGGCGCCCGAAGGCATGTACAGCGAGGATGTGGAAACCGCCGTGGCGGCCATGAGCGCGACGATCGAGAAATACGTGCGCGCCTATCCGAGCCAGTACATGTGGACGATGAAGCGCTTCAAGAAGCGCCCGCCGGGGGAGAAACGCTGGTACTGAGCGGGCCAGACGATAACGACAACAAGGACGAGCAAGCATGAACAACCAACGTCAGTACCCGCGCACCAGCATGAAGTGCCGGATTCGCATCAGCCATCTGGCCTTCGGCGATGTCTTCGCGCACACCCGCGATCTGTCGGATGGCGGCGTCTACATCAGGCATCCCGAGTTGGCGGCGCTGGCGCCGGGCAGCGTGGTGACCGGCCAGGTGCAGGATCTGCCGATCCCGGCGCCGGTGCTGCGGCTGGAAGTGATGCGAGTGGATGCCGAGGGCGCCGGCCTGCGCTTTCTGCAGGACGACTGACGCGCGTACTCAGTCAGGCGTGAGCTTGTCGAGACGGCGCAGGAACAGCGTCATTTCCTTTTCCGCCTGCTTGTCGCCGCGGGCGACCGCCGCGGCAATCCCCTGCTGCCAGGCATGACGCGCACCGGCGAGGTCGTCGGCGGCCTGCAGTGCCTTGCCGAGCAGCTTCCAGGCCGCCGAATACTTAGGATCGAGTTCCACGCAGCGGCGCAGATGCTCGGCCGCCCGGCCCGGCTGTCCCGCATCCAGATAGCCCTTGCCGAGGCCGAAGCGCAGCATCGGATTGTCCATGCCTTGCGAGAGCATTTTTTCCAGCGATTCGAGCATCTTCGGACCTTTTTCGGCAGGCGCTCCGGGGTGTCCTGCACTGTAGTGCAAAGCGTCCGCCGGGCAAGGCCGGTAGCATAAGCCATTGGTCTTAAGGACCGCTCGTGTGGCACTTGCGGGCGGGCGACGACACGCGAGCGGGCTCACCGGGACTCAGTGGGCCTCGTTGACCGCGCTGAGAAACTCCCGGGTGCGTTCCTCGCGCGGGTTGTTGAACAGCTCGTCCGGGCTGCCCTGCTCGTGGATCCGGCCCTCATGGAAGAAGCACACCCGGTCGGCGAATTCGCGGGCGAAGCCCATCTGGTGGGTCACCATCAGCATCGTCAGGTTGTGCGCCTCGCCGAGGCGGCGGATCACATTGAGCACTTCGCCGCACAGCTCCGGGTCCAGCGCCGAGGTCACTTCGTCGAACAGCATCACCTTCGGCCGCATCGCCAGTGCGCGGGCAATCGCCACGCGCTGTTGCTGGCCGCCGGACAGCTGCGCCGGGAAGTGTTCCAGCTTGTCTTCCAGGCCGACCATGGCCAGCAGTTCTTCGGCGCGCTCGCGAGCTTCGGCCTTGCTCAGCCCGAGCACCTGCACCGGCGCTTCCATGACGTTCTGCAGCGCGTTCATGTGCGGAAACAGGTTGAAGCTCTGGAACACCATGCCAACCTTGCCGCGCACCCGGCGCAGGTGACGGGCGTTGGCCGGGACCAACTGGCCGCTGGCGTCGGGCATGTGTGTCAGCGGCTCGCCGTCGACCTCGATCACGCCCTCGTCGATGCCTTCCAGAGTCATCAGTACGCGCAGCAGGGTGGATTTCCCGGAGCCGCTGGGGCCGATGATCGCGACCTTCTCGCCTTCCTCGATCTGCAGGTCGAGCCCGTCGAGCACGGTCAGTTCACCGTAGCGCTTGGTCACGCCGGCGAAGCGCACCAGCGGTTGCGTCTGCTCCGGCTGCTGTGTTGTCGGGTTCAGGGTGTCCGTGGACTGCATCGGCGTATTCATCGGGCCAGCTCCATGCGGTTTTCCAGGCGGCGCACGCACCAGGCGAGGCCGAGGCTGAGAATGAGGAAGAACAGGCCGACCATGGTGATCGGCTCAAGATAGCGGAAACTCTCGGAGCCGATGTTCTTGGCCCGCTGCATGATTTCCACCACGGTGATCGCCGACAGCACCGGCGTGTCCTTGAGGATCGAGATCAGGTAGTTGCCCAGCGCCGGCAGCACCGGACGCAGCGCTTGCGGCAGGATCACGTCGCGGTAGGCGGTCCATGGCTTCATGTTCAACGCGGTGACGGCTTCCCATTGCGAACGGGGTACTGCGTCCAGGCCGGCGCGGTACACCTCCGCGGTGTAGCAGGCGTAATGCAGGGCGATGCCGATGATGCCCGCCTGCATCGCGCTGAGGTTGAGGCCGTAGTTGGGGAACACGTAGAACAGGAAATACACCTGGATCAGCAGCGGCGTGCTGCGGATGAACTCGATCAGCCCGGTGATCGGCCAGGATAGCCAGCGCAGGCGGCTGCGCCGGCCGATGGCGAGGAACAGGCCAAGCACAACGGCAATGGCGAAACCGGCCAGGGCGATGCCGATGGTCGTCAGCGAGGCATCCAGCAGGCGCGGCAGGATCTCGCGGGCGAACTGCCAGTCGAAGAAGTTCATGACAGGCCTCCGCGCATCCGTCCGCGGGCCAGCCGGCGTTCCAGCTGGCGCATGCCGAAGTTGATCGCCTGGGCCAGAACGAAGTAGATCACCAGCGCCAGGCCGAAGATCTCCATGGTCATCAGCGTCGCCTGATCCAGCTGGCGGGCTCGGAAGGCTAGATCCGACAGCGTGATCAGCGACACCAGCGAGGTGTTCTTCAGCAACTCGATCAGCAGGTTGGTGCCGGGCGGAATCGCCGCGAGCAACGCCTGCGGCAGGATGATGCGGCGCATGCGTGCCAGCGGCGTCATGTTCAGCGCCTGACAGGCTTCGTGCTGGCCGCGATGCACCGAGCGGATCGCGCCGCGCAGCACCTCGGCGCCGTAGGCACCGATGTTCAGGCCCAGCCCGACCACGGCCACGGTGAAGGCACTCATTTCGACATTGAACGGTGGCAGCGGCAGCACGAAGTACAGCCAGAACAGCTGCACCAGCAGCGACGAGCCGCGGAAGACCTCGATATAGGTGATGGCCAGCCAGCGCAATGGCGCCACAGGCGAGAGCCGGGCCAGCGCGGCGATCAGCGCACAGGCGATGGCCAGCAGGGAGCCGAAGAAGGTCACCTTCACGGTAACCCAGGAACCCTGCAGCAGCAGAGGAAGCAGTTCGATCATGATGGCGCTATCCGGTTTTCCGGAGCGCTGAGCGAGGCTGCGCAAGCAGCGGCGCAGCCTTGGTCAGCGTTCACAGGCGGGACCGCGGGTCGGCGGCGCCAACCAGCCGTCCCGACGGGCTTCAGGCGCCGCAGAGTTCGGCGGCAGTCTTGTCGGTGACGTTGGAGCGATCGAAGCCAAACGGTTCGATGGTCTTCAGATGCTCCTCGCTGCCCAGCCACTGCTTGAGTTCGGCATTGACCGCATCACGCAGCGCCTTGTCCTGCGGACGGAAGGCCAGCGCGCCATAGCCTGCGCGTGCCGGATCGTCCTTGAAGTCGGCGATGGCCTCGACATCGTCACCGGCCTTGTCGGCCAGCCCTTTCATGGTCAGCTGGGTGCCGATGGCGGCGTCGGCGCGACCGCTGCGTACGGCCTGCAGCTGTGAGGTGGTATCCGGGACCTGCAGGATCTGCGAATCCTTGATACCGGCCTTGCGTGCGTAGCCGAGGTTCACCGTGCCGGACATGATCGCGATCTTCACGTCGGGGTTGTTGGCGATGTCCTCGTAGCTGCGCAGGTTCTTCGGGTTGCCTTCGGCCACCAGCAGGGTGTCGAGCAGGCGGTAGTGCGGGTCGGTGAACAGCACCTGCTTGCAGCGCTCGGGGGTGATGTACATGCCGGCGGCGATGAGGTCGAAGCGCCCGGCGCGCAGGCCGGGGATCAGCGAGCCCCACTCGGTGAGCACCGGTTTGATGGTGTCGATCTGCATGCGCTCGAAGACCTTGCGCACGATCTCCGGTGATTCGCCGGTGACGCTGCCGTCGAGGGCGGTGTAGGCAAAGGGGGTTTCGTTGGCGTAGCCAATGCGGATGCTGCTGCTGTCCTTTATCTCTTCCAGGGTATCGGCCTGGGTCAGGCTGCCGAAGCTGATGCTGGCCAGAGCGGTACAACCGATCAGCAGCCGGCGAGTGAGTGTCGGGATGGTGGTGTTCCTCATGGGAGATTCTCCTGTTCCTTGTAGAGACCGAGGAATCGGATCGTTGTGTTTTTTAGGAGGGATATCGCGCACTTGGTTGGTTGACGGGCTTTATGACGACGACAAGGTTCAAAAGGTTCGGCGGCAATAGTCTTTAGTAATTGATGTGCAACGCGAGATTGATCCTTATCGATGCCAAACGGAGGGTACAAAAGCTCGGCATAAAAGGGAAATCGGTGGTCATTTGAGGTGAATGGATGCGATAGCGATGAATCCTGCCAAACTGCATAGCTACAGCAATTCAGGAGTTCTCGCGGGAAAGCAGCGCTTGTCGATTGATAAAACGAAACGACCCGCCAGAGGCGGGTCGTAACATGCGGGCAGTGGCGTGGGTCTCAGGCGCCTAGAAGAAGGTCAGACCGGCCTGGAACAGGCGCTCCACGTCGCGGATGTGTTTCTTGTCGACGAGGAACAGGATCACGTGGTCGCCGGAAGCGATCACCGTGTCGCTGTGGGCGATCAGCACTTCTTCGTCGCGGATCACTGCGCCGATGGTGGCGCCGGGCGGCAGGGCGATCTGGCTGATCATGCGGCCGACCACCTTGCTCGAGCGTGCGTCGCCGTGGGCGACCACTTCGATGGCCTCGGCCGCACCGCGGCGCAGCGAATGCGCGCTGACGATGTCGCCGCGCCGCACGTGGGTGAGTAGCGTGCCGATGGTCGCCAGCTGCGGACTGATGGCGATGTCGATATCGCCGCCCTGCACCAGGTCGACGTAGGCCGGGTTGTTGATGATGCACATGACCTTGCGCGCGCCGAGGCGCTTGGCCAGCAGCGAGGACATGATGTTGGCCTCGTCGTCGTTGGTCAGCGCGAGGAACACGTCGGCATCGTTGATGTTCTCTTCCACCAGCAGATCGCGATCCGAGGCGCTGCCTTGCAGGATCACCGTGCTGTCGAGCGCGTCCGACAGGTAACGGCAGCGCGCCGGATTCATCTCGATGATCTTCACCTGATAGCGGCTTTCGATGGCCTCGGCCAGCCGCTCGCCGATGTGCCCGCCGCCGGCGATGACGATGCGCTTGTAGTTCTCGTCGAGCCGGCGCATTTCGCTCATCACCGCGCGGATATGGCCCTTGGCAGCAATGAAGAACACTTCGTCGTCGGCTTCGATCACCGTGTCGCCCTGCGGCAGGATCGCGTGATTGCGGCGGAAGATCGCCGCCACCCGCGTATCGACGTTGGGCATGTGACGGCGGATCTGGCGCAGCTCTTGACCCACCAGCGGGCCGCCGTAGTAGGCGCGCACCGCTACCAGCTGCGCCTTGCCGCCGGCGAAGTCGATCACCTGCAGCGAGCCGGGGTGTTCGATCAGCCGCTTGATGTAGTTGGTGACTACCTGCTCGGGACTGATCAGCACGTCGACGGGAATCGCCTCGTTGTTGAACAGGCCGGTACGTACCAGATAGGCCGGCTCGCGCACACGGGCGATCTTGGTCGGGGTGTGAAACAGCGTGTAGGCAACCTGGCAGGCCACCATGTTGGTCTCGTCGCTGTTGGTCACCGCCACCAGCATGTCGGCATCGTCGGCACCGGCCTGGCGCAGCACGGTGGGGAACGAGGCACGCCCCTGCACGGTGCGGATGTCCAGGCGGTCGCCGAGGTCGCGCAGGCGGTCGCCGTCGGTGTCGACCACAGTGATGTCGTTCGCTTCGCCGGCGAGATGTTCGGCGAGGGTGCCGCCGACCTGGCCGGCGCCGAGGATGATGATCTTCAAGACTGAACTCCCGAAACGGCGTTAGCGCCGGATACGCCACGTGACTGCGCGGCGATCTTGATCAGCTTTGCGTAGTAGAAACCGTCGTGGCCGTCGATCTGCGGCAGCAGCTGGCGCCCGTGCGGCTGCGTCACGCCGAAGCCGGCGGGCAGGTCCAGCTCGCGTGCGCCCGGGGTGCGGGCGAGGAAGGCGGCGATCACTTCGCGGTTCTCGGTCGGCAGCACCGAGCAGGTCGCATAGAGCAGCACGCCACCGACCTCCAGCGTCGGCCACAAGGCATCGAGCAGTTCACTCTGCAGCGCGGCGAGCGGCGGGATGTCGTCGGCCTGCCGGGTCAGCTTGATGTCCGGGTGCCGGCGAATCACCCCGGTGGCCGAACAGGGTGCGTCGAGCAGGATGCGCTGAAACGGCTTGCCGTCCCACCATTGTTCCGTGGCGCGGGCGTCGGCGGCCAGCAGGTGGGCGCTGAGCTGCAAGCGGTCGAGGTTTTCCTGTACCCGGGCCAGCCGCTTGGGTTCCAGATCTAGGGCGACCACCTCGGCCAGTTGCGGCTCGCGTTCGAGCAGGTGGCAGGTCTTGCCGCCCGGCGCGCAGCAGGCGTCCAGCACGCGTTGGCCGGGGCCGAGATCGAGCAGCCCCGCGGCCAGCTGCGCGGCTTCGTCCTGTACGCTGACGCGGCCGTCGGCGAAGCCGGGCAGCTGCTGCACGTCGCAGGGGCTGGCCAGGCGGATACCGTCTTCGCTGAAATCGCAGGCGAAGGCTTCGATGCCGGCGGCCTGCAGCTCGGCGAGATACTGCTCGCGGCTGCCCTGGCGACGGTTGACCCGCAGCATCATCGGCGGATGCGCATTATTGGCGGCGCAGACCGCTTCCCACTGATCCGGCCAATGCGCCTTGAGCGCCTTCTGCAACCAGCGCGGATGGGCGACGCGGATCACCGGGTCGTGCTCGAGCTCGGCCAGCAGCGCCTCGCCCTCGCGCTGGGCGCGACGCAGCACGGCATTGAGCAGACCCTTGGCCCAGGGCTTCTTCAGCTTGTCGACGCAGCCGACCGTCTCGCCGATGGCGGCGTGCGCGGGGATGCGGGTGTGCAGCAACTGGTAGAGGCCCACCAGCAGCAGCGCCTCGACGTCGTGATCGGCGGCCTTGAACGGTTTCTGCAGCAGCTTGGCCGCCAGCCCGGCCAGCCGCGGTTGCCAGCGTGCAGTGCCGAAGGCCAGCTCCTGGGTCAGGCCGCGATCGCGCGCATCGACCTTGCCGAGCACCTCGGGCAGGCTGCTGCCCAGCGAGGCCTTGCCCGACAGCACGACGCTCAGCGCACGGGCCGCCGCCAGGCGCGGATTCATTGGCCGAGGACCTGGCCGGCGGCGAACTGCTCGCGGCGGCTGTTGTACAGGTCGGCGAAGTCCAGCGGCTTGCCGCCGGGTAGCTGCAGGCGGGTCAGGCTCAGAGCGCCCACGCCGCAGGCGACGGTCAGCCCGTGCCTGCTCGCCTCGAGGATGTGTCCCGGCTCGCCCTGCCCGGCGCCGACGCGCGCAGCGTGGATTTTCAGCGCATCGCTGCCAAGCGTGGTGTGGCAGATCGGCCACGGATTAAAGGCGCGGACCAGCCGTTCCAGCTCGACCGCCGGACGGCGCCAGTCGATGCGCGCCTCGTCCTTGCTCAGCTTGTGCGCATAGGTGGCGAGGGCATCGTCCTGGGACTCGGGTTGCAGTGTGCCGGCAGCCAGTGCGTCGACTGCCCGCACCACGGCCTGCGAGCCGAGTGCGGCGAGGCGGTCGTGCAGCGTGCCGCCAGTGTCTTCGGCCGTGATCGGCGTGCTGACCTTGAGCAACATCGGTCCGGTATCTAGCCCCGCTTCCATCTGCATCACCGTCACGCCGGATGCATCATCGCCGGCTTCGATCGCACGCTGGATCGGCGCCGCGCCGCGCCAGCGGGGCAGCAGCGAGGCGTGGCTGTTGATGCAGCCCAGGCGCGGCAGATCGAGAACCGCCTGCGGCAGGATCAGGCCGTAGGCGACCACCACCATCAGATCGGCCTGCAGCGCTGCCAGCTCGGCCTGCGCCGCCGGATCGCGTAGGGTCTGCGGTTGATACACCGGGATGCCGTGCTGCATGGCGAGCTGCTTGACCGGGCTCGGCGCCAGCTTCTGCCCGCGCCCGGCGGGGCGGTCCGGCTGGGTGTAGACGGCGACGATGGTGCGGCCCGCATCGAGCAGTGCCTGCAGATGCTGGGCGGCGAACTCCGGGGTACCGGCAAAAACGATGCGCATGGACTGGGTCATGGGGGGCTCGCTAAGAAAAAAGGCCTGCCGCAGCAAGCCTTTCGGGGGAACGGTGATCAAGCCTGCTGGCGGTGCAGCTTTTCCAGCTTCTTCTTGATCCGGTCGCGCTTGAGGCTGGACAGGTAATCGACGAACAGCTTGCCGTTGAGGTGATCGCATTCGTGCTGGATGCACACCGCGAGCAGGCCCTCAGCGATGAGCTCGTAGGGCTGGCCGTCGCGGTCCAGCGCCTTGACCTTGACCTTCTGTGGGCGATCGACGTTCTCGTAGAAGCCCGGCACCGACAGGCAGCCTTCCTGATACTGGTCCATCTGCTCGGTCAGCGCTTCGAATTCGGGATTGATGAATACCCGCGGTTCGCTCTTGTCCTCGGACAGGTCCATCACCACCACGCGCTTGTGCACGTTGACCTGCGTTGCGGCCAGGCCGATTCCCGGTGCCTCGTACATGGTTTCGAACATGTCGTCGATCAACTGACGGATGCCGTCATCGACCACATCCACCGGTTTAGCGATGGTGCGCAGGCGCGGATCGGGAAACTCAAGGATGTTCAGAATGGCCATATGCGTTTGTGATGCACTTATGGAATAAAGTCAAAAGCCGCTGCTAAGATGCCCGGCAGCTCGGAAACCGGCTTCACGCCGCATTCCACAAGGGTTCCGCGGCGCTAGGGCGCTTCAGGCGAAGGCACATCATAAAGGGATTCACCACATGAGGAAATCACTACTCGCCCTGCTGCTGGTGGCGGTGGGCGGTATCGCCCAGGCCGCGGTGCAGCTGAAGGACGACCATCCGCAGCGGTACACCGTGGTGAAGGGCGACACCCTGTGGGGCATCTCCGGGCGCTTCCTCAAGGAACCCTGGAAATGGCCGGAACTCTGGCACGCCAACCCGCAGATCGAGAACCCGCATCTGATCTATCCCGGCGACAGCCTGAGCCTGGTCTACATCGACGGCCAGCCGCGGCTGGTGCTCAACCGCGGCGCCTCCCGCGGCACCATCAAGCTTTCGCCAACTGTGCGCACCACACCGATGGCCGACGCCATCCCGACCATTCCGCTGGAGGCGATCAACAGCTTCCTGCTGAGTAACCGCATCGTCGACAGCGAAGAACAGTTCAAGGGCGCGCCGTACATCGTCGCCGGCAATGCCGAGCGCGTGGTCAGCGGCGCCGGTGACCGCGTCTACGGGCGTGGCGCGTTCGCCGAGGACATTCCGGTATACGGCATCTTCCGTCAGGGCAAGAGCTACGTCGATCCGGACAGCGGCGAGTTCCTCGGCATCAACGCCGACGACGTCGGCACGGCGGAAATCGTCGAGCGCGAAGGCGACATCGCCACCCTGCAGCTCAGCCGCACCAGCCAGGAAGTACGCCTCGGCGACCGGTTGTTCGCCAGCGAAGAGCGTTCGGTGAATTCCACCTTCATGCCCAGTGCGCCGGCCAGCGAAATCGATGGACTGATCATCGACGTGCCGCGCGGCGTGACCCAGATCGGCCAGTTCGACGTGGTGACGCTGAACAAGGGTCGCCGTGATGGCCTGCAGGACGGTAACGTGCTGGCCGTGTACAAGACTGGCGAAACCGTGCGCGACCGGGTGACCGGCGAGAACGTGAAGATTCCCGACGAGCGCTCCGGCCTGCTGATGGTCTTTCGCACCTACGAGAAGCTCAGCTACGGCCTGGTGCTGCAGGCCACCCGCTCGCTGGCGGTGCGCGACAAGATCCGCAACCCCTGAACCACAAGCCCCGCCGATGCGGGGCTTGTTCTATCCACCGTCAAAAAACACCGCACGGATGCGGTGTGCTGAGCAAGGAGTGCTCGCCCATGCCGTCCCTCTCGCCTGCCGAACTCGATGCCCGCCTACGCCTGCATCTGCTGCCCGAGCTGGGGCCGCGCCGCTGGCAGCGCCTGCTTGGAGCCTTCGCCAATGCCGCTTCGGCGCTGAGTGCGCCGGCCAGTGCCTGGCGTTCGCTGGGGTTGCCGGCCGGCTGTGCCGAAGCGCGGCGTAGCGATGCCGTTCGCGAGCGAGCCAGTGCCGCGCTGGCTTGGCTCGAGCAGCCGGGCCATCATCTGCTGTGCTGGGACGACCCGAACTACCCGGCGCTGCTCGGCGAACTGGCCGACGCGCCGCCGCTGCTGTTCGTCGCCGGTGATCCCACGCTGCTCGAGCAGCCGCAACTGGCGATGGTCGGCAGCCGCCGCGCGTCGCGGCCGGGGCTGGACAATGCCCGAGCGTTCGCGCGCAGCCTCGCCGGTGGCGGCTTCGTGATCACCAGCGGGCTGGCACTAGGCATCGACGGTGCCGCGCATCAGGGTGCGCTGGATGCGGGCGGCAGGACCGTCGCCGTGCTCGGCACCGGCCTGCAGCGGCTCTATCCGCAGCGCCATCTGCGCCTGGCCGAAGCCATCGTCGAGGGCGGTGGCGCGCTGGTGTCCGAGCTGCCGCTGGATTGCCCGCCGCAGGCCGGCAACTTCCCGCGGCGCAACAGGATCATCAGCGGCCTGGCGCTCGGCGTGCTGGTGGTCGAGGCGAGCCCGTCGAGCGGCTCGCTGATCACCGCCCGCCTGGCGGCCGAGCAGGGTCGCGAGGTCTACGCGATACCGGGCTCGATCCATCATCCGGGCGCGCGCGGTTGCCACCAGCTGATCCGCCAGGGTGCGACGCTGGTGGAAAGCGTCGAGGACGTGCTCGAAGGCCTGCGTGGCTGGCGGCAGCTGGCACCGGCCGACCTGCCAGCAGCCGCGCCGGCTTCGCATCCGCTGCTTGCCGCACTGCTTGCCGCGCCGATGACCAGCGAAGCCCTGGCGGCAGAGGCACAGCTGCCGCTGGCGCAGCTGCTGGCCCAGCTCACCGACCTCGAGCTGGACGGCCTGGTCGCCAACGAGAATGGTCTCTGGTGCGCGCGCCAACCTTGAGCGTCAGGTGATTTTCCCGTGAGCTTGGGTACACTGCCGCGGTCTTTTGCGTGGAGGTCGCCATGATCGGCAGTTGGCGTATACAGCAGGTCGCCCGGGTAGTGCGGGCCGGTGGCGTGATCGCCTATCCGACCGAGGCAGTCTGGGGGCTGGGTTGCGATCCGTGGGATGCGGCCGCCGTCCAGCGGCTGCTGGAGCTGAAGATGCGCCCGATGGAGAAAGGCCTGATCTTGGTCGCCGCGCACATCGACCAGTTCGACTTCCTCCTCGATGATCTGCCCGAGCGCTGGCTCGATCGTCTCGCCGGCACCTGGCCGGGGCCGAATACCTGGCTGGTGCCGCACCGTGAACGGCTGCCGGAGTGGATCACCGGCCAGCACGACAGCGTGGCGCTGCGGGTCAGCGATCATCCGCTGGTGGCCAGGCTCTGCGCGCTGACCGGACCGCTGGTGTCGACCTCCGCCAACCCTGCCGGTCGCCCGGCCGCGCGTTCGCGGCTGCGGGTCGAGCAGTACTTCCCCGGCCAGCTGGACGCCGTGCTCAACGGCCCGCTGGGCGGACGACGCAATCCGAGCACGATCCGCGACGTGCGCAGCGGCGAGGTGATCCGCGCGAGCTAGCGGCCGGTCCTGCGCCGCAGACCTGAAGCAACCGTGCGGTGTGCCGTTACGGCAGCAGGATCGTCGAGCCGGTGGTTTCCCGCGCGGCCAGGCGGCGCTGCGCTTCGGCGGCGTCGCGCAACGGATAGCGCTGGCCGGTCTCGATGTGGATCCGGCCGCTGTCGATCATCGCGAACAGCTCATCGGCCATCGCCTGCAGGCGTTCGGGCGTGTCGGCATATCCGGCGACCGTCGGCCGGGTGACGAACAGCGAGCCCTTCTGCGCCAGCACGCCGAGGTTCACCCCGGTGACGGCACCGGAAGCATTGCCGAAACTGACCAGCAACCCGCGCGGAGCGACGCAGTCCAGCGAGATTTCCCAGGTGTCCTTGCCCACCGAGTCGTAGACCACCGGGCACTTGCGCCCGTCGGTCAGCTCCAGCACGCGCTGGACGACGTCTTCCCGGCTGCGGTCGATGGTCGCCCAGGCGCCCAGCGCCCGCGCGCGTTCGGCCTTCTCGGCGGAGCCGACCACGCCGATCAGCCGTACGCCCAGTGCCTTGGCCCACTGGCAGGCGATCGAGCCGACGCCACCGGCCGCGGCGTGGAACAGCACGGTATCGCCGGCCTGCAGCGGGTGGGTCTGACGCAGCAGGTACTGGCAGGTCAGGCCCTTGAGCATCGCCGCGGCGGCCTCTTCGAAGCTGATCGAATCCGGCAGTTTCACCAGATTCCCCGCCGGCAGCACGTGATGCTCGGCGTAAGCGCCCAGTGGACCGGTGCCATAGGCGACACGGTCGCCGGGCTGAAAGGTACTGACGCCCTCGCCCACTGCTTCGACCACCCCGGCGCCTTCGTTGCCCAGCCCCGAGGGCAGGCTTGGCGGTGCGTAGAGGCCGCTGCGGAAATAGGTGTCGATGAAGTTCAGACCAATGGCGTGATTGCGTACGCGAACTTCGCCCGGACCCGGCTCGGCCACCGGCACGTCGATCAGTTCGAGCACCTCGGGGCCACCGTGCTGGCGGAATTGAATGCGCTGCGACATCTCAGGGTTCCTGCTGGGGATCAAAGAGACCTATCCAACCTGCCGCGCCTGCTTTAGTCAATCGAGCGGATGCTATGCTTGCCGGCCCGACCCACGCCCCGACACCCCTGCGCCCGGCTCCGCCCGCGCGCGGTGCCCTCAATCGCAAGGTGATTCGTGAACGTCCGAACCGAAGCCGTCAAAGCCTATCTGCTCTCGTTGCAGGACCGCATCTGCGCCGCCCTGGAGGCCGAAGATGGCCGTGCGCGCTTCATCGAGGATGCCTGGACGCGGCCAGGCGGTGGCGGCGGTCGCACCCGCGTGATCGAGAACGGCGCGCTGATCGAAAAGGGTGGGGTCAACTTCTCTCACGTGTTCGGCACCGGCCTGCCGCCCTCGGCCAGCGCCCATCGGCCGGAACTCGCCGGGCGCGGCTTCCAGGCGCTCGGTGTATCGCTGGTGATCCACCCGGAGAACCCCCACGTGCCGACCTCGCATGCCAACGTGCGCTTCTTCATCGCCGAGAAGGAAGGCGAGGAGCCAGTCTGGTGGTTCGGCGGCGGGTTCGACCTCACGCCCTACTACGGCGTCGAGGAAGACTGCGTGCACTGGCACCGGGTCGCGCGCGATGCCTGTGCACCGTTCGGCGCCGACGTCTATCCGCGCTACAAGGAATGGTGCGACCGCTATTTCCACATCAAGCACCGCAACGAACCGCGCGGGGTCGGCGGTCTGTTCTTCGACGATCTCAACCAGTGGGACTTCGATACCTGTTTCGCCTTCCTGCGCGCGGTCGGCGATGCCTATCTGGAGGCCTACCTGCCGATTGTCCGCAGGCGCAAGGACACGCCCTATGGCGAGCGCCAGCGCGAATTCCAGGCCCTGCGCCGCGGCCGCTACGTCGAGTACAACCTGGTCTATGACCGCGGCACGCTGTTCGGCCTGCAATCGGGCGGGCGCACCGAATCGATCCTGATGTCACTGCCGCCGCGGGTGAGCTGGGGGTACGACAAGCAGCCGCAAGCCGGCTCGGCCGAAGCGCGGCTGACCGAATACTTCCTCACGGACCGCGATTGGCTGGCAGAGTGCTCCTGAGTACAACCCTGCGCCTACTGCCCGTAAAAATAACTCGTTGATGTAGAAGGAATTCTGGATGGACCGCTACGGCGTCTTCGGCAATCCTATCGGCCACAGCAAGTCGCCGCAGATCCATGCGCTGTTCGCCGCGCAGACCGGCCAGGCGCTGCGCTACGACCCGCTGCTGGCGCCGCTGGAGGAATTCCCGGCGTTCGCCCGGGCGTTCTTCGAGAGCGGTCAGGGTGCCAACGTCACCGTGCCGTTCAAGGAACAGGCCTATCGCCTCGCCGACCAGCTGACCGAGCGCGCCCGCCGCGCCGGTGCGGTCAATACCTTGAAGAAGCTCGCCGACGGGCGCCTGCTCGGCGACAACACCGATGGCGTCGGCCTGGTCAACGATTTGCGCAACGCCGGCGTCGAGCTGGCCGGCCGGCGCGTGCTGCTGCTTGGCGCCGGCGGTGCCGTGCGTGGCGTGCTCGAACCGCTGCTGGCACAGCGCCCCGCCGCCTTGCTGATCGCCAACCGCACGCCGGCCAAGGCCGAACAGCTGGCGGCCGAATTCGCCGAACTCGGGCCGATCTCCGCCTGCAGCTTCGCCGACGTGCCGGCCCCGGTCGACCTGATCATCAACGGCACTTCGGCCAGCCTGGGCGGTGACGTACCGCCACTGGCCGACGCGCTGATCGTCCCCGACCGGACCTTCTGCTACGACATGATGTACGCGGCCGCGCCGACGGCGTTCTGCCAGTGGGCGACCGCGCGCGGCGCCCGGGCGCGTGACGGCCTCGGCATGCTGGTGGAACAGGCCGCGGCGGCGTTCGAGCTGTGGCGCGGCGTGCGTCCCGAAACCGCGCCGGTGCTCGCCGAACTGCGCCGCCAACTCGCCGGCTGAGCAGCGTTCAGAGACGGAACTGAATCCGCTGGTGCAGGTGTTGTGGGCGCTCCAGCTCGTCGAGCATGCCGGCGGCGATGCGGCGCAACTGCACGCGCGGATCGTTGCGCGGCAGCCCGGCGACGTCGCTCAGATCATCAATGGACAGCTCCTCGCCCGCCGTGCCGGCATCCACCAGCGTCCATTTCAGCGGGTGTGAGGCGATCAGTTTCAGCGCGGCTTCCAGTTCCGATTCCTCGGCATGCGCCGCGAAGTCGGCCACCAGCATCAGGCGCTCGACACCGGCTTCGGTCATGCCGTTGAGCAGCGTGTACACCGCCTGGTAGAGGTCCTGCGGCTGGCCGACGATGGCGGCGTCCGGGGCGCTGGGCACCGACGGGCTGTCGAACAGGCAGATCACGCCGTCCATGCCGGCCACGCTGCGCGCCACACTGGCGACATCGAACAGGTCGCCGGGCTTGGTGCGCAGCCCGGGACGCGCGGTGATCGAGTTGCAGTCGTTGAGCAGGGCCACGGCTTCATGCTGCCGGCTCAGCAGTTCGCAGAGCACGGCACTGCCCAGGCTGGAATGCGCTCCGTAGAGCGCGAACTTCAGGCGCGGCGTTTCGGCGTTGAGCATGGCGGCCGTCCTTTAGCGACGTGTGACCAGATAGCCGATCAACGCGCAGGCACCGGCGGCCAGCGCCACCGTGGTCCACGGATGCGCGCGGGCGCAGTCCTTGGCCATGCGGCCGGCATCGCGGGTCCGCCGCGACAGGTCGGCGCAGTGTTCGTCCCAGTGAGCGTCGTGCCAGAGCGCTTCGGCACGCGAGCGCAGATCCTGCAGACCGTGGCGAGAACCGCGCGTGGCGTCGTGCCTGAGTTCGTCCAGGGCGCGCATGAGGGTATCGATCTCGTGCTGGACTTCGGCACGCGTGGTGGGTGTGTGGCTGAATCGCGACATGTGAGGCCTCCCCTGCAATCGATGTGAGCCAATTTGGACTCTGCGCCCTACCAAAGGTGCCACTCCGCCCGGGGACGGGGCGGCGCGATTGAGCTGGCCGCGCTACGCTCAGCGTAGTCGATGCTTGCGGCCTCGGCGTGGCGCCTCGGTGCATCGCACGCGAAAGCTGCGGTCCGCCTGGGGCGCGCATATACTGCGCGCCGCGTCTGTCGTTGCGGCGCGTCCCGTTTCCGAACTTTCCTGTGGGTGAAATCCGTGAAGCTACGTCAATCGTTCCTGGGGCTGCTGCTGGGATGCGGCGGTATCGTGCTGGCCACGCTGGCCTGCGCCGCGCCCAAGGGCCAGCAGGAACTGGCATCCGGCAGCGCCCTGCTGGTCGACCTGCGGACCAGCGAAGTGCTCTATTCGAGCAATCCCGATCTGGTCGTGCCGATCGCCTCGGTGACCAAGCTAATGACGGCGATGGTGGTGCTCGATGCCAAGCTGCCGCTGGATCAGGTGCTGCCGGTCACCATTCGCGAAGCGGTCGAGATGCGTGGCGTCTATTCGCGCGTGCGTCTGGGCAGCGAGATCAGCCGGCGCAACATGCTGCTGCTGACCCTGATGTCCTCGGAGAACCGCGCGGCGGCCAGCCTGGCGCACCATTACCCGGGCGGCTACGGCGCCTTCATCCAGGCGATGAACGCCAAGGCGCGGGCGCTGGGCATGAGCAGCACGCGTTACGTCGAGCCGACCGGGCTGTCCGAACGCAACGTCTCCAGCGCCAACGATCTGGTCAAGCTGATCCGCGCCAGCCAGCAATACCCGCTGATCGAGCAGTTCAGCACCACCACCGAGAAGACCGTGGCGTTCCGCAAGCCGAGCTACACGCTGGGTTTTCGCAACACCAACGCGCTGGTGCGCAAACCCAACTGGGACATCCAGCTGACCAAGACCGGCTTCACCAACGCCGCCGGTCATTGCCTGGTGATGCGCACCACCATGAATCGGCGTCCGGTGGCCTTCGTGGTGCTGGATGCATTCGGTAAGTACACCCACATGGCCGACGCCAACCGGCTGAAGAAGTGGGTCGAGACCGGTGCCGTTACGCCGGTTCCGGCGGCGGCGCTGGCCTACAAGCAGCAGAAGATGGCCCAGCGCCAACAGTTGCTGCAGGCCGCGCAGTAGCAGAACGAAGAAATGAAAAAACGCCGCATTGCGGCGTTTTTTTATGGTTGCCGGCTCAGAGTGAGCCGAGCCGCTGAACCACCAGGAAGAACACCAGCAGCACGCTGTTGATTGCCCAGGCGGCGGTCAGCAGTCGTGCCATGTCGCCGTACAGCTTGTTGCGCACATTGTCCGCGCACAGCCAGATTTCCATGATGATCCAGGCGGTGTAGCCGAGAATCAGCCCGAACATCAGCAGGTTGGTCGCCAGCGAGGCGCCGTTGAAGTAGGCGAACAGCGCCATGCCCCAGAGAATCTGGCTGGGGATCACGCCATAGAGCCAGAACACCACGCCCAGCGGGCGTTTGATCAGCAGGGAAGCCAGTGGGGATGACGATTTCATGACTGCGATCCTTATTCCAGAGGGCTCGGCCGTCATCCGCAGGACACTGCGGGTGGCGTTGACAAGGCGGCTCGCGAAATGCCGCGCTCGATTTCACTCTAGCCCTGTCCCGTCTGCGACGCAATGCCGCACCCTGGGAAGCCTCTGGGCGAATTTCTTGCGTTTGCGCAATTTCATTAGTTGATATTAATTCTTAAGATCACTCGCCTCCTCCATTCGCGGATCGCTCATGCGCCGTAGCCGTACGACAGCCTGGATTGCCCTCGCGGCCATGCTCCTGCATGTGCTGGCGATGCCGCTTGCCGGCAGCCTGTCGGCCGAGACCAAGCGTCTGCTCGGCTGGGGCGGCTACTGTCCGCTGGCGCAGCAGCTCGAACATGCCGGCCATGCGCAGGTGGCTGCCGACCAAGATGATTCCGCGCCGGCTGCGCACCATGCGAACATGCCGCAGTGCTGTTGCGGTGCCGGTTTCGCCGGGCTTGCCGCGCTGCCCAGCGCCACGCCGCCGCTGCCCGATCCGCGTGCTCTGGTGCGGGTGCGCCTGCCCGCCGAGCCCGCATTGCTGCCAGCGCCGCGCCAGCAATGGCCGGCGCTCAATCCCCGCGCCTCCCCCCTCGCCTGAAGCGGGCCGACCGGCTCTTTCGAATATCGAACCGTACTGGCATCGCGGCAGCGACCGCGCGCCGGTGCCCGATCGCCCGGCGCCTGTGCCGTCGGGCAACGAATCCGCTTCAAGGATAAACAGCGATGCCATTTTCCCTGCGCGTCCCGCGCCGCTCCACCCTGCCCTGCATGCTGGCCGGCTCGGCCCTGCTGACGCTCTGTACGACGGCGATTGCCGACAACCGCGCCGATTCCGCCCTGAGCCTGGGCACCACCACGGTTACCGCCGATAGCAGCGGCCCGCTGCAGACCAGCAGCGTCATCAGCTCCGTCGACCTGCTCGGCGGCGACATCCTCGAACAGCAGCCGGTGCTCTACAGCTGGGAGCTGTTCCGCCGCGCGCCGGGGGTGATGCTCACCGAATTCGGCCAGGGCACGACCTCGGGCAAGCTGTCGTTCCGCGGCTTCAATGGCGAGGGCGAGGTCAACGCGGTCAAGCTGCTGATCGACGGCATTCCGAGCAACAGCAACGACGGCAACATGCCCTACCTGGATATGCTGTTCCCGCTGGAAATCGACGGCATCGAGGTGGTGCGCGGCACCAACGACCCGCGCTATGGCCTGTACAACATCGCCGGCAATGTCACCGTGCATTCGCGCACCGGCGGCGATTACGGCAAGGCGCGACTGCGCTACGGCAGCTACGACACCCAGGAACTGCAGGTGGCCAAGGGCATCGAGGGCAGCAACTGGACGCAGAACTACTTCATCGGTCAGCAGAAGAGCGGCGGCTATCGCGATCACGCCGATGCCGAGCGCACCAGCCTGTCCGGCAAGTGGTTCTACCACCCGGACTCCGGCACCTGGCGCCTGGGCCTGATCGCCCGCCACTACGAGGCCGACGCCAACGAGCCGGGTTACCTGTCACGCGAGGATGCGCGCCACTCACCGCACGAGTCCTACGCGTTGTCGGCAACCGACATGGGCGAGCGCGAGATGAACCAGCTCAGCCTGCACCTGGACAGCGAGCTGGCCGCCGATCTGTCGTGGGCCACCAAGGTCTGGCTCAACACCCTGGATGACGACCGCTGGGTGCGCTTCTCGCAACCGGCGCCGCAGCAGCAGCGCACCACCGAGGAGCGCCACTACGGCGCGCGCAGTTCGCTGACCTACCGTCCGGAGGTGGCCTGGCTGCATGACTTCTCCCTCGAAGGCGGGCTCGACACCGAGCAACAGCGCAACCGCAGCGAGCGTTACACCAGCGTTGAACGCGAGCCGGTGGCGCAGACCCGCGACCAGCGCTTCGACTACGACAGCTACGGCGCATACCTGCAGGCGGCGATTCAGCCGGTGGAGTCGCTGAAGCTCATCCCGGCCTTTCGCGTCGATCGCATCGAGGGTGACTACACCGACGAGCTGGCCGGCAACGACTATTCGATCAACGACTACGGCACCATCGAGCAGCCGAAGATCAGCCTGGTCTACACCCCGGTGAAGGCGCTCAGCCTCTACGGCAACTGGGGCCGCACCTTCCAGATCGGCACCGGCGCCGCGGCGTACAAGGTGCCGCCGCGCACCACCGACCTGTCGCCGTCGATCAACGACGGCTGGGAAACCGGCCTCAAGTTCAACCCGACGCCCTGGCTCGACGGCCGCATCGCCTACTGGGAGCAGGTCGCCTCCGACGAAGTGCGGCGCCGGCTCAACGACCCCAGCGGCGAATCGGAAAACCTCGGGCAGACGCGTCGCTGGGGCTACGACGCGCAGCTCAACCTCTACCCGAGCGCCGAGCTGAGCCTGTGGCTGGCGCACTCCTGGCAGTTCTCCGAGATCGAGAAAGCCGACCCGAGCCTGCCGGCCAGCCAGGGCCAGGAGATCGATCACGTGCCGCAGCGCCTGTACTCGGCCGGCAGCACCTACCAGGCGACGCCGGACCTGCAGCTCAGCGCCTGGCTCAACGGCCAGACAGACTATTACCTCGAACGCGAGAACACCCAGGGTACCTACGGCGGCTATGTGCTGTTCAACCTCGGTGCCAGCTACCAGCTGAGCGAACAGCTGGCGGTCGACCTGCAGCTGAAGAACCTCACCGACCGCTACTACGAGTACGTCTGGTACGACGGCGTGCAGTCGCTGCATGCGCCGGGCGATGGCCGCGCGCTGTACGCCGCCGTGACCCTGGACTTCTGAACGGCATGAAGCGCTACCTGTTCCTGGCGCATCGCTGGCTCGGCATCGCCCTCGGCGTGTTCGTGCTGCTGTGGATCGTCAGCGGCGTGGTGATGCTCTATGTCGGCTATCCCAAGCTGACCGGCGGCGAGCATCTGTCGCGTCTGGCACCGCTGGCCGGCGATTGCTGCGTCGCGCCCGGTGTAGCGCTGACGGCCGCCGGCGGCGCGCGCCCGACGAGCCGTCTGCGCCTGACCAGCGCCGGCGGCTCGCCGCGATACCTGCTCGATCACGGCGACGGCCCGCTGATCGCGGTCGATGCACAGAGCGGTCGGCGCATCGAGCGGATCGGTCCGGACGAGGCACTGGCCAGTGCGCGGCAGTTCGCCGGGGGCGCCGCGGTTCGGCTCCTCGACCTGATCGAGGAGGACGCCTGGACGCGCAACCACGCGCTGGCGCGCGAACGGCCGCTGTACCGGGTGCAGAGCGCGGACGCCGAAGGCCGTCTGCTCTACGTCTCCAGCCATACCGGGCTGGTGGTACGCGACGCGACCGCGCGGGAACGTGCCTGGAACTACCTGGGCGCCTGGCTGCACTGGCTGTATCCGCTGCGCGAGGTGTTGCCCAAGGCGGCCTGGGCCGTGGCGCTGGTCTACGGTGCGCTGCTGGCGGGGCTGATGGTGCTGCTCGGGCTGCTGATCGGCGTGCTGCGATGGCGCTTCGCCGGTCGCTACCGCAACGGTTCGCGCTCGCCCTACCCAGGCGGCGTCGGGCGCGTGCACCATGTCGGCGGCCTGCTCGGCGGCGGCGTACTGCTGATCTGGCTGCTCAGCGGGATGCTGTCGATGGAACCCTGGGGGCTGTTCCAGAGCCGCTCGGGCATCAGCGCCGGGACGCTGGCGGGCGCGCCGCTGCCGCTCGACGCCTTGTCCGACGATCTGCACAGCAGCCTGCAGCGCCTGCGCGAGGCCGGCATCGAGGCGGTCGAGCTGGACTGGTACATGCTCGCCGGTGAGCCCTACCTGCTGGGTCGCGATGCCCGAGGCGAGACGCGCCTGCTGGCACTGGGCGACGCCGCGGCGCGGCTGCGGCTGCCGCGCGCCGAGCTGGAGCGCGCGGTGCAGCAGGCCTGGCCCGAGTTGGCGCCAACCTTCGACTGGCTCGAACAGGCGGACCGACACTACTACGCGCGCAGCGAACCCAGCCTCTACAGCGACCTGGCGCGCCGCCTGCCGGTGCTGCGCGTGCGCTTCGACGATCCGGCGGCGACCTGGCTGCACATCGACCCCTACAGCGGCGCGGTGATCGAGCAGCTCGACGAGCGTCGGCGCGCGGTGCGCTGGGTGTTCAAGCTGCTGCACAGCTGGGACTGGCTGCCGCTGCTGCAGCGCCCGTGGCTGCGCGACGGCCTGCTGCTGGCGGGCAGCGCCGGCGTGCTGTTGCTCGCGGCCAGCGGTGTGCTGCTCGGCTGGCGGCGGCTGCGGCGCAAACCGCGGCGGCGCACGGAGGTCGCGGCGAAGGCGGCTGCGCCGTCACGCTAGGCAGGCGGATGCAACGATGGCGAGGCGCTCGACTCCAATCGCTATATCGCCCTGCCTTGCCCCAACGGATCGACGCATGAGCAACCCGGACAACGCCTATATCCAGTGGCTGGTCGACCAGTCCATGCTGCACGCGGCGCGCCAGAGTGCGCGCCTCTACGCCGGCCAGTCGCGCCTCTGGCAGCGTCCCTACGCACAGGCGCGCCCGCGCGATGCCAGCGCGATTGCCTCGGTATGGTTCACCGCCTACCCGGCGGCAATCATCACCGCCGACGGCGCTTCGGTGCTGCAGACGCTGGGTGACGAGCGGCTGTGGAGCGCGCTGTCCGAACTCGGCGTACAGGGCATCCACAACGGCCCGATGAAGCGCTCCGGCGGCCTGCGCGGTCGCGAATACACGCCCACCGTGGATGGCAACTTCGACCGCATCGGCTTCGACATCGACCCGGCGCTGGGCAGCGAGGAGCAGATGCTCCAGCTCAGCCGCGTCGCCGCCGCGCACAACGCTGTGGTGATCGACGACATCGTTCCGGCGCACACCGGCAAAGGCGCCGACTTCCGTCTCGCCGAAATGGCCCACGAGGACTATCCCGGCCTCTACCACATGGTGGAAATCCGCGAGGAAGACTGGTCGCTGCTGCCCGAGGTGCCGCCGGAGCGCGACGCGGTGAACCTGCTGCCGGCAGTGGTCGACCGTCTGAAGGAAAAGCACTACATCGTCGGCCAGCTGCAGCGGGTGATCTTCTTCGAGCCTGGCATCAAGGACACCGACTGGAGCGCCACCGGCGAGATCACCGGGGTCGACGGCAAGGTGCGCCGCTGGGTCTACCTGCACTACTTCAAGGAAGGCCAGCCGTCGCTGAACTGGCTCGACCCGACCTTCGCCGCGCAGCAGCTGATCATCGGCGATGCCTTGCACGCCATCGACGTCGGCGGCGCGCGCGTGCTGCGCCTGGACGCCAACGGCTTCCTCGGTGTCGAGCGGCGCGCCGAGGGCACCGCCTGGTCGGAAAGCCACCCGCTGTCGGTCACCGGCAACCAGCTGATCGCCGGCATGATTCGCAAAGCCGGCGGCTTCAGCTTCCAGGAACTCAACCTGACGCTGGACGACATCGCGGCCATGTCCCACGGCGGCGCCGACCTGTCCTACGACTTCATCACCCGCCCCGCCTACCAGCACGCATTGCTCACCGGCGACAGCGAATTCCTGCGGCTGATGCTTCGGGAAATGCACACCATCGGCATCGACCCGGCGTCGCTGATCCATGCGCTGCAGAACCACGACGAGCTGACCCTGGAGCTGGTGCACTTCTGGACGCTGCACGCCTACGACCACTACCACTTCCGCGGCCAGACGCTGCCCGGCGGGCATCTGCGCGAACTGATCCGCGAGGAGATGTACGAACGCCTGACCGGCGAGCAGGCGCCCTACAACCTCAAGTTCGTCACCAATGGCGTGGCCTGCACCAGCGCCAGCCTGATCGCCGCCGCGCTGGGCATCCGCGACCTGGACGCCATCGGGCCGGCCGAGGTCGAGCAGATCCAGCGCCTGCACCTCCTGCTGGTGATGTTCAACGCCATGCAGCCGGGCGTGTTTGCCCTCTCCGGCTGGGACCTGGTCGGTGCCCTGCCGCTGGCGCCCGAGCAGGTCGCGCACCTGATGGGCGACGGCGACACGCGCTGGATCAACCGCGGCGCCTATGATCTGGCCGATCTTGCGCCCGAGGCCGAGGCCTCCGCCGAGGGCCTGCCGCGTGCTCGCGCGCTGTACGGCAGCCTCGTCGAGCAGCTGCAGAACCCCGGCTCCTTCGCCTGCCAGCTCAAGCGCATCCTCAGCGTGCGGCGCGCCTACGACATCGCGGCCAGCCGGCAGATCCTGATTCCCGAGGTGCAGGCGCCGGGCCTGCTGGTGATGGTGCACGAGCTGCCGGCCGGCAAGGGTGTGCAGCTCACCGCGCTGAATTTCGGCGCCGCGCCGATCAGCGAGACGATCTGCCTGCCCGGCGTCGCGCCGGGGCCGGTGGTCGACATCATCCACGAGCGGGTCGAGGGCGATCTGACCGAGAACTGCGAGCTGACGCTCAACCTCGATCCCTACGAAGGCCTCGCCCTGCGTGTGGTCAGCGCCGCCTCGCCGGTGATCTGAGCGGCCCTTCGCGGGCCGGCGCCGCGCCGCTATAGTGCGCGGCGCCGATCGCCTCCCCTCTGCGAGAACCGCCGTGTCGCTCAAGCCGTTCCTTCGCCTGACCCGAGGCCTGCTCACGCTGCTGGCGCTGGGCAGCGCCGCCGTCCCGGCACAGACCAGCTGCCCGTCCGGCGAGCAGCCGCTTTGTCTGGGCGGCAACTGTTTCTGCGTGCCCGGCGCGGCCACCGACGCCCAGGTGGTGCTCGAGCGCGTGCAGCAGATGAGCGCGTTGGCGCTGCAGAGCTGGATCCAGCAGTCGCGCGAGCAGCTGATCGCCGCCGGCGCCGAGCCGATTCCGCTGCACCTGCGCCTGCAGCTGGAGCCCTACTTCGACCTGGCGGTGCTGGAGACGGCGCGCTTTCGCGTCGGCGACCAGGTCGCGCTGGATGCCGGCAACGCGCTGCTGCGCAATCCGGACATCAACGCCGTCACCCTGATCGACGTCATCGTGTTCCGCCGGCCGGCGGACGCGCAGGACAACCTCGCGCTGTGGGCGCATGAGCTCAAGCACGTCGAACAGTACCTGGAGTGGGGCGTCGCCGAGTTCGCCCGGCGCTACACGCTGGATCACCGCGCCGTGGAAAGCCCCGCTTACGCGCTGGAGCGCGAGGTGGAGCAGGCGTTGCGTCAGGCCGAGGCGCAACCCTGATCTGCGGACATGAAAAACCCCGCCGTGGCGGGGTTTTCAGTCACAGCGGTAGCGTTCAGTACACCGGCACCACCGCACCGGCGTACTTCTCGGCCATGAATTGCAGGACGTCATGGCTATGCAGCACCTCGACCAGCTTCTGCATGGCGGCGCTGTCCTTGTTGTCCGGCCGGGCGACCAGGATGTTCACGTACGGCGAGTCGCTGCCTTCGATCACCAGAGCGTCCTGGATCGGGTTCAGCTTGGCTTCCAGCGCGTAGTTGGTGTTGATCAGCGCCAGGTCGACCTGGGTCAGCACGCGCGGCAGGGTCGCTGCTTCCAGCTCACGCACCTTGATGTGCTTGGGGTTGTCGGCGATGTCCTTCGGCGTGGCGGTGATGCCGGCGCCCTCCTTCAGCGTGATCAGTCCGGCCTTGGCCAGCAGCAGCAGCGCGCGGCCGCCGTTGGTGGCGTCGTTGGGAATCACCACGTTGGCGCCGTCGGGCAGCTCGTCCAGCGACTTGTGCTTGCTGGAGTAGGCGCCGAACGGCTCGATGTGCACGCCGGTGACGCTGACCAGATCGGTGCCCTTGCCCTTGTTGAACTCGTCCAGGTACGGCTGGTGCTGGAAGAAGTTGGCGTCCAGGCGCTTCTCGGCGACCTGGATGTTCGGCTGCACGTAGTCGGTGAAGATCTTGATCTCCAGTTCCACGCCCTGCTCGGCCAGCTTGGGTTTGACGAACTCGAGGATCTCGGCGTGCGGCACCGCGGTGGCGGCGACTTTCAGTTCTTCGGCCGCCTGAGCGGAGAAGGCGGCAACGGTAGCCAGGGCGGCAATCAGTTTCTTCATCGTTCGGTTCCTTCAGGAGTTGAGCGGGGTGCGATGGTTCGCTCGCCCTGGTTGCGGTTATTTGCGCGAAAAATGCGTGACCAGCCGGTCGCCGACGCTTTGCAGTACCTGCACCAGCACCAGCAGCAGGACCACGGTGACCACCATCACGTCGGTCTGGAAGCGCTGGTAGCCGAAGCGGATCGCCAGGTCGCCGAGACCGCCGGCGCCCACCACACCGGCCATCGCGGTGTAGGACACCAGGGTGATGGCGGTGACGGTAATCGCCGCGATGATGCCCGGCCGCGCCTCCGGCAGCAATGCACTGAAGATGATCTGCCGGGTGGTGGCGCCCATCGCCTGGGTTGCCTCGATGATGCCGCGGTCGACCTCGCGCAGCGCGGTCTCCACCAGCCGCGCGAAGAACGGCGCAGCGCCCACCACCAGCGGCGGAATCGCCCCGGCCACACCCAGCGAAGTGCCGGTGAGCAGCACGGTGAACGGAATCATCACGATCAGCAGGATGATGAACGGCAGCGAGCGCAGCACGTTGACCACGAACGACAGCGCGGCGTACAGCGGGCCGTTCTCGAACAGCTGGCGCGGGCCGCTGAGGAACAGCAGCACGCCCAGCGGCAGGCCGAGCAGGATGGTGAACAGCAGCGAGCCACCGAGCATCAGCAGGGTGTCCAGCGTGGCCAGCCAGATTTCGTACCAATCTACGTTGGTGAACAGGGCATCCATCAGCGCAATACCTCCACATGCACGTCGGCGGCCTGCAGGCGGGTCATCGCCGCGTTCATGTCTCCGCCGATCAGCGACAGCGTGAGCTGGCCGTAGGGGGTGTCCTTGATGCGGTCGATGCGCCCGGAAAGGATGCTGTAGTCGACCCCGGTTTCACGGGCGACCGTGCCGAGCAGCGGCTTGTAGGTCGAATCGCCCTGGAAGGTCAGGCGCAGGATGCGCCCTGGCACATGGGCGAAGTCGTCGTGCTGCTCGCCTTCGTCCATCGCCTCGTCTTCCAGCACGAAGCGTTGGGTGGTCGGGTGCTTGGGATGCAGGAACACCTCGGTGACCGGACCCTGCTCGACGATGGCGCCGCCATCCATCACCGCCACGCGGTCGCAGACGCGGCGGATCACGTCCATCTCGTGGGTGATCAGCACGATGGTCAGCTTCAACTCGCGGTTGATCTCGGCCAGCAGCTGCAATACCTGCGCGGTGGTCTGTGGATCGAGCGCGCTGGTGGCCTCGTCGCAGAGCAGGATGCTCGGCTCGGTGGCCAGCGCGCGGGCGATGCCGACGCGCTGCTTCTGGCCACCGGAGAGCTGCGCCGGATATTTGCGTGCGTGGTCCTTGAGGCCGACGCGCTCGAGCAGGGCGGCGACGCGGGCGTCGATCTCGCTGCGCGAGCGAATGCCGGCCAGGCGCAGCGGCATGGCGACGTTGTCCGCCACGGTCTTGGACATCAGCAGGTTGAAGTGCTGGAAGATCATGCCGACGCGCTGGCGGAAACGCCGCAGGCCGTCGGCGTCCAGCGCGGTGACATCTTCACCGTTGACCAGAATGCGCCCGCCGGAAGGCTCTTCCAGGCGATTGATCAGGCGCAGCAGCGTGCTCTTGCCGGCGCCGGAGTGGCCGATCAGGCCGAATACCTCGCCGGATTCGATCAGCAGATCGATCGGCCGCAGCGCGACGACATCGCGGCTGGCGCTTCGGCGGCCGGTGCTCCGGTAGGTTTTGTGGACTTGCTGGAATTCGATCACGGGCGAACCTTGTGGGTGCGGTCGTTCGGGGCCGGGATTTGCGGCGAAAGGCGGGCATTCTACCCGTTCGGCGCCGACGTCGCTCGCCTGTGCCGAGTGCGTCCGGATGCGGCGGCGCGTCGGCAGGTCGTCGCCGCGTGGCAACCTTGCGGCGGTTGGTGCGGTCACTAACCGGTACGCCGTGAATCGATCATCCGGACGGCCCGCGGTTGTGGTCCGATCGTTCGCGGTTCAGCTCATCGCTAACCGAGGCCCATCATGACCGACAAGACCCCCAAACAGAGCGAGCTGGCCGGCACCGACACCGTCGACCGCGCCAATCACAACGCCAAGCTCGACCAGCTGGAAGCGTTCCGCAGCGACGCCACCGGCGAGGCGCTGCGCACCAATCAGGGCGTGAAGATCGCCGACAACCAGAACACGCTCAAGGCGGGCGGCCGTGGGCCCTCGCTGCTCGAAGACTTCATCATGCGCGAGAAGCTCACCCACTTCGACCACGAGCGCATTCCCGAGCGCATCGTCCACGCGCGCGGCTCGGCAGCTCATGGCGTGTTCAAGAGTTACGGTGATCACAGCTGGCTGACCAAGGCCTCGTTCCTCGCCGGCGAAGGCAAGGAAACTCCGGTATTCGTGCGTTTCTCCACGGTGCAGGGCTCGCGCGGCTCGGCCGATACGGTGCGTGATGCCCGCGGCTTCGCCACCAAGTTCTACACCGACGAGGGCAACTTCGACCTGGTCGGCAACAACATGCCGGTGTTCTTCATTCAGGATGCCATCAAGTTTCCGGACTTCGTGCATGCGGTCAAACCCGAGCCGCACAATGAGATTCCTCAGGCGCAGTCGGCGCATGACAGTTTCTGGGACTTCGTCTCGCTGACCCCGGAATCGGCGCACATGGTGCTCTGGACCATGTCCGACCGCGGTATTCCTCGCAGCTTCCGGGCGATGGAGGGTTTCGGCGTGCATACCTTCCGCATGATCAATGCCGAGGGCGTCAGCCGCTTCGTCAAGTTCCACTGGAAGCCGGTCGCCGGGGCGTTCTCGCTGGTCTGGGACGAGACGCTGAAGATTGCCGGCAAGGACCCGGACTTCAACCGCCGCGACATGTGGGAGTCCATCGAGATGGGCGACTACTTCGAGTGGGAGCTGGGTGTGCAGGTGGTCGAGGAAGCCGACGAGCACAAGTTCGACTTCGACCTGCTCGACCCGACCAAGATCATCCCCGAGGAGCTGGTGCCGGTGCAGAAGCTCGGCAAGATGACCCTCAACCGCAACCCGGACAACTTCTTCGCCGAGACCGAGCAGGCTGCCTTCCACATCGGCCACATCGTGCCGGGCATCGACTTCACCAACGACCCGCTGCTGCAGGGCCGGCTGTTTTCCTACACCGACACCCAGCTGCTGCGTCTTGGTGGGCCGAACTTCCACGAGATCCCGATCAACCGCCCGCTGTGCCCGTTCCACAACAACCAGCGCGACGCCTTCCATCGCCAGACCATCCACAAGGGCCGCGCCAATTACGAGCCCAACTCGATCGACAGCGGCTGGCCCAAGGAAACCCCGCCGGCGGCTCAGGGCGGCGGTTTCGAGAGCTATCCGGAGCGCGTCGAGGGGCACAAGATCCGCAACCGCAGTGAATCCTTCGGCGACCACTTCTCCCAGGCCACGCTGTTCTGGAACAGCATGAGCGCGCCGGAGAAGGAGCACATCATCGGCGCCTATACCTTCGAGCTGGGCAAGGTGGAGCGGGTGTTCATCCGCGAACGGCAGGTCAACGAGATTCTCGCCAATATCGACCTGGAGTTGGCCCGTCGCGTGGCCGAGAACCTCGGCCTGCCGGCACCGAGCGCGCCGACCGTAGCGCCGAAGGCGCCGACGCCGCAGAGTTCGCCGGCACTGAGCCTGATGAACCACGTGCCGGGCAATATCAAGTCGCGCAAGGTGGCCATTCTGGTGGCCAACGGCGTCGATGGCGCGGCGATCGATGCGTTCAAGGCCAAGCTGGCGGAACAGGGCGCGCTGGCCAAGATCATCGGCCCGTCACCGGCACCGGTGAAGACTGCCGATGGGCAGATGTTGCCGGTCGACGCGGCAATGGACGGCATGCCGTCGGTGATGTTCGACGCGGTGTTCGTCCCCGGGGGTGCCGATGCGGCGGCGGCCATGGCCAAGTCCGGCGAGGCCAAGCATTACCTGCTGGAGGCCTACAAGCACCTGAAACCCATCGTGGTGCTCGGTGCGGCGCGGCCGCTGCTGGCGTCGCTGAACCTCACTCCCGACGCTGGGTTGCTGGAGGGCGATGACGTCGATGCGGTATTCGGCAACTTCGCCCAGGCGCTCGGCCAGCACCGGGTGTGGGCGCGTGAGGCCGCCGCGGCGGCGATCCCGGCGTAACGGGTGGGCGTAGGGTGGATGGCCGTAGCCATCCACGCGGATGCGGCCCCTGATCTGGCACGATGCGAAACCAGGCGCTGACGAGTGGAAAATCGCGTTGCGAGTTTTCCACCCTACGCAGGCTTCGGTGCCAGCGGGACGTAGGTGGATGGCCGTAGCCATCCACGCGGTGCGCCTCGTCAGCTGCTCGGCAGCTCGCGCCAGTGCAGGAACAGCCGAAGGTCGAACTCGATCTGCCCGTAGCCCGGCAGCATGTGTTCGCAGAGCTTGTAGAAGGCGCGGTTGTGCTCGCTTTCACGCAGGTGGGCGAGTTCGTGCACCACGATCATCTGCAGAAACTCCGGCGCCGCCTCGCGGAACAGCGCGGCGACGCGGATTTCCTTCTTCGCCTTGAGTTTGCCGCCCTGCACCCGCGACACCGCGGTATGCAGGCCCAGCGCGCGGTGGGTCAGGTCCAGGCGATTGTCGTAGAGCACCTTGTCGATCGGCGGCGCGCTTTTCAGATGGTCCTGCTTGAGCTGCTGCACGTAGCCGTACAGCGCTTTGTCGCTCTGCACCTGATGGCGGTCGGGGTAGCGCCGCGCAAGGTAGTCGCCCAGGCGCTGCTCGGCGATCAGTTGGCGCACCTGCGCCAGCAGCGGCTCGGGGTAGCCGCGCAGGTACTTCAGATCGCTCATCAGGCGCGCTTCGGCCAGGCGAAGCTGAGCAGGAACAGCGCGGCGGCGCTGACCACGATGGACGGCCCGGCCGGGGTGTCCTCGTACCAGGACAGCGTCAGGCCCAGGCATACCGCTACGATACCCAGCAGACTTGCGCCCAGCGCCATCTGCTCCGGGGTGCGCGCATGGCGCTGCGCGGCGGCGGCGGGAATGATCAGCAGTGAGGTGATCAGCAGTACGCCGACGATCTTCATCGCCACAGCGATCACCACCGCGATCAGCAGCATCAGCGCCAGGCGGATCGCCGCCACCGGCAGGCCTTCGACGCGGGCCAGTTCCTCGTGCACGGTGATCGCCAGCAGCGGCCGCCACAGCGGAATCAGGATCAGCAGCACCAACGCGCTGCCGCCGATGATCCAGGCCAGATCGCTCGGCCCCACGGCGAGCAGGTCGCCGAACAGGTAACCCATCAGGTCGATGCGCACGTCATCCATGAAGCTCAGCGATACCAGCCCCAGCGACAGCGTGCTGTGCGCGAGGATGCCGAGCAGGGTGTCGGAGGCGAGCGGCTGGCGCTGCTGCAGGGTGACCAGCAAGAGAGCGAGCAGCACGCAGCCGACGGTCACCGCCAGGGTCAGGTTGACGTCGAGCATCAGCCCGAGGGCGACGCCGAACAGCGCCGCGTGGGACAGGGTGTCGCCGAAATAGGCCATGCGCCGCCAGACGACGAAGGAGCCGAGCGGGCCGGCGACCAGCGCCAGGGCGAGGCCGGCGAGCAGGGCGTTGAGCAGGAAATCGGGCATCTGGGGCTCTGTCTAGTGCTTGCAGTTCGGGCCGTGGACGTGGGGTTTGCCGATCACCACGCTGCCGTGCAGGTCGTGGCGGTGATCGTGCTGGTGGTGATAGACCGCTAGGCTGCGGGCGTCCTGGCCGAACAGCTCGACGAACGCCGGGTCGGTGCTGACCTGCTCCGGATGGCCGGAACAGCAGACATGGCGATTCAGGCAGACCACCTGATCGGTCGCGCTCATCACCAGATGCAGGTCGTGCGACACCATCAGCACGCCACAGCCGTAGCGCTCGCGCAGACGACCGATCAGCCGGTACAGCTCGGCCTGACCGGCGACGTCGACGCCCTGCACCGGCTCGTCGAGAACCAGCAGCTCCGGTTCGCGCAGCAGGGCGCGGGCCAGCAGCACGCGCTGCAGCTCGCCGCCGGAAATCTTCTGCAGCGGGCTGTCGATCACCTGTTCGGCGCCCACCTCGCTCAGCGCCGTCAGCGCGCGGGCACGATCCACGCCGGGCACCAGACGCAGGAAGCGCAGCACCGACAGCGGCAGCGTGGCGTCGACATGCAGCTTCTGCGGCATGTAGCCGACCCGCAGCTTCGGCTTGCGCCAGACCTCGCCGCGCTCCGGCGTGAGCAGGCCGAGCACCACGCGCACCAGGGTGGTCTTGCCGGCGCCGTTGGGGCCGATCAGCGTGACGATCTCGCCGCGGTGCACCTGCAGATGCGCGCCTTGCAGCACGTCCTGGCCGGCGAAGCGCACATGGATGTCGTCCAGCCGCAGCAGCGTATCGCTCATGCCGCACTCCGGCACGGCGTGCACAGCCCGACCACTTCGACGGTCTGGCCTTCAACGGCGAAACCGACGTTGCGCGCGGCGGTCTCGATGGCCTCGGCAATGGACGGTTGCTCCAGCTCGATGGCGGTGTGGCAGCTGCGGCAGATGAGGAACTGGCCCTGGTGCGGATGTTCCGGATGGATGCAGCCGATGAAGGCGTTGAGCGAGGCGATGCGGTGCACCAGACCGTTCTCCAGAAGAAAATCCAGCGCGCGGTATACGGTCGGCGGGGCGGCGCGGCGGCCGTCCTGCTCGCTCAGCACGGCGAGAATGTCGTAGGCGCCGAGCGGTCGGTGGCTCTGCCAGACCAGCTCAAGCACACGCCGGCGCAGCGCGGTCAGGCGCACGCCCTGGCGCGCGCACAGCGCATCGGCTTCGGCCAGCGCATGGCTGACGCAGTGGTCGTGGTCGTGGGGCGTGCAGGCCAGCGGAGTCTTGGACATGGGCGGCGACGTTCTGATGGAGAGACGTTATTATGTACCATTTCCAGCCTCCTGAGTGATAACCCGTGAAGCGTCTTTTCTCTCTCCCGCTGCTTGCCGCGTTGCTTGCATGCAGCGCCGTTGCCCAGGCCGACATTCGCGTGCTGACCAGCATCAAGCCGTTGCAGCTGATCGCCGCGGCGGTACAGGACGGCGTTGGCACGCCCGACGTGCTGCTGCCGGCCAGCGCTTCGGCGCATCACTACGCGCTGCGTCCGTCCGACGTCCGGCGCATCCGCGAGGCCGAGCTGTTCTATTGGATCGGCCCGGATCTGGAAACCTTCCTGCCGCCGGTGCTGAAAGGGCGTAGCGGCGCGACCCTCGCCGTGCAGCAGCTGCCGGGCCTGACGCTGCGGCACTTCGGCGACGCGCCGGCCAGCGAAGAGGCCGGGGAGCATGACGAGCACGACGAACACGGGCACGACGCGCATGAGCATGAGACCGCCGCTGCGCACGACGAAGACGAGCACGACCACGATCACCGTCCCGGCAGCCTCGACGCCCACCTGTGGCTGCTGCCGGCCAATGCGCGGGTAATCGCCGAGCGCATGGCCAGCGATCTCGCCGCTGCCGACCCGACCAACGCGGCGCGCTATCAGGCCAACAGCGCGGCCTTCGCGCAACGCCTCGAGGCGCTCGACGGTCGCCTCGGCGAGCGATTCGGGGGCCTGCGGGGCAAGCCATTCTTCGTCTTCCACGAAGCCTACGACTACTTCGAGGCCGCCTACGGCCTGCGTCATGCCGGCGTGTTCAGTGCTGGCGGCGAGGCGCAGCCGGGAGCCCGGCATGTCGCGGCGATGCGCGAGCGGTTGCAGCAGGCCGGGCCGAGCTGCGTGTTCAGCGAGCCGCCGGCTCGCCCGCGTCTGGCTGAAACCCTGACTCGCGGCCTGCCGGTGCGGATGGCCGAGCTGGATGTGCTCGGCGTTAACCTGACGGTCGGCGCACGCGGCTACGAACAGCTCGTCGAGGACCTCGGCGACACCCTGGCCGACGGCCTGCAAGCGCTCTGACAGACGGCGTGCGCTGCTGCTGCAGCACGCGCCCACCCGTCGGGAATTGCGCTGTTTTCATGTTGGCTCCCACCCTCGATTGATATCCATCATGTGCGTCCGACGCGCTCATGACATAAGCTTCGCGATCTTTTTTATCCAATCGACGAAGGACGTGCAGCGCATGGCGAAGACGGGTGGGCCGGTCGCGGCAGAGAGCAAAATCACCTCCAGCATCCCCCTGCAGGTGGCCTCCGAAGATATCTGGGCGCAGAAATATCGCCTGACCAACAAGGACGGCACGCCGGTCGACGACAACGTCGACGCCACCTGGCAGCGCGTCGCCCGTGCCCTGGCCGATGTCGAGCCGGCCGAGCAGCGCGAGCACTGGCACGAGCGCTTCCTCTGGGCGCTGCGCAACGGCGCCATACCGGCCGGGCGGATCATTTCCAACGCCGGCGCGCAGGACTACAAGCCGGCGACTTCGACCATCAACTGCACCGTCTCGGGCACCATCACCGACTCGATGGACGACATCCTCGGCAAGGTCCACGAGGCCGGGCTGACGCTCAAGGCCGGCTGCGGTATCGGCTACGAGTTCAGCACGCTGCGCCCGCGCGGCTCGTTCGTCTCCGGTGCGGGCGCACACACCAGCGGCCCGCTGTCGTTCATGGATATCTTCGACAAGATGTGCTTCACCGTCAGCTCCGCCGGTGGCCGTCGCGGTGCGCAGATGGGCACCTTCGAGGTCGGTCATCCGGACGTGCGCGAGTTCATCCGCGCCAAGCGCGAGGACGGCCGGCTGCGCCAGTTCAACCTCAGCCTGCTGATCACCGACGAGTTCATGCAGGCGGTGGAAGCCGACGGCGAGTGGCCGCTGGTGTTCCCGGTGCATGCCAAGGAAGCCGCCGAGCTGGACCTGAGCGACGCCGAGCACGTGCTCTGGCGCGAATGGCCGGTGCACGACAACTACATCGTGCGCGACGACGGCCTGGTCGCCTGCAAGATCTACGGGCGGGTCAAGGCGCGGCATCTGTGGGACATGATCATGGTCTCCACCTATGACTACGCCGAGCCGGGCTTCATCCTTATCGACCGCGTCAACCAGCTGAACAACAACTGGTGGTGCGAGGCGATCCGCGCCACCAACCCCTGTGGCGAACAGCCGCTGCCGCCGTACGGCTCCTGCCTGCTGGGTTCGGTCAACCTGACCAGCTTCGTCATCGACCCGTTCGGCGCCGAAGCACGCTTCGACTGGGACAAGTACCGCGAAGTGGTGCGCATCTTCACGCGTATGCTGGACAACGTCGTGGAAATCAACGGCCTGCCGCTGGAGCAGCAGCGCCACGAGATCGAGACCAAGCGCCGCCACGGCATGGGCTTCCTCGGCCTCGGTTCGACGCTGACGCTGCTCAAGTTGCGCTATGGCAGCCCGGAAGCCTGCGTGTTCACCGAAGAAGTCGCGCGCGAGATGGCGCTGGTCGGCTGGGAACAGGCGCTCGAACTGTCCCGCGAGAAGGGTCCGGCACCGCTGCTGAGCGAAACCTTCACGGTCACCGCGGAGATGCTGCGCAAGCGTCCGGAAATGGCCCGTGATGGCTACAAGGTCGGCGATCAAGTGGCCGGCCGCGTGCTGCACGCCAAGTATTCGCGCTACATGCAGAAGATTGCCGAGTACGCCCCCGAGCTGATCGAGGCGCTGGCCACCGAAGGCGCGCGCTTCACTCACCACAGCTCCATCGCGCCGACCGGCACCATCAGCCTGAGCCTGGCCAACAATGCCTCCAACGGCATCGAGCCGAGCTTCGCGCATCACTACTCGCGCAACCTGATCCGCACCGGGCGCAAGGCCAAGGAAAAGATCGAGGTCTACAGCTACGAGCTGCTGGCCTATCGCACGCTGATCAACGAGCGCGCCAAGCCGGGCTCCGACGAGCCGGGCGAGAAGCTGCCGGACTACTTCATCACCGCCGACGACGTTACCCCGACCCAGCACGTCGACATCCAGGCTGCGGCGCAGAAGTGGGTCGACTCGTCGATCTCCAAGACCGCCAACGTGCCGACCGACTATCCGTTCGAGTCGTTCAAGGACATCTACCGCTACGCCTGGCGTCAGGGCCTGAAGGGTTGCACCACCTTCCGCTTCAACCCGGCGGCGTTCCAGGGCGTACTGGTCAAGGACGCCGATCTGGAGAAGACCCTGTATCGCTTCACCCTCGAGGACGGCAGCGTGGTCGAACTCAAAGGCAACCAGGAAGTGGAATACGACGGCGAGGTGAACACCGCCGCCAACCTGTTCGACGCCCTCAAGGAAGGCTATTACGGCAAGTACTGAGCCGGGCCGCCAACTGAATAGTCGCCGGGCCGCCAGCGCCGCCCGGCAGGAGAAACCGCACCAATGACTGTAAAGATCACCCAGCGCATCAAGGGCTTCAAGGTCGTCGACGAGACCCTCGAACGTCCCGCTACGCCCGCGCCTGCCACCGATAGCAAGGCGGCCAAGCCCGTCAAGGTTGTGGAGATGGACGAGAGCCTGCAGCGTCCGGAAACCCTGATCGGCATGACCTACAAGATCAAGTCGCCGCTGTTCGAGCACGCGTTGTACGTCACCGTGAACGACATCGTGCTCAACGCCGGTACGCCGCACGAGCAGCGCCGGCCGTTCGAGATCTTCATCAATTCGAAGAACATGGATCACTTCCAGTGGATCGTCGCGCTCACCCGGATCATGTCAGCGGTGTTCCGCAAGGGCGGCGACTGCACCTTCCTCGTCGAGGAGCTGAAAGCGGTTTTCGATCCGCGCGGCGGCTACCTGAAGAAGGGCGGCGTCTACATGCCGTCCATCGTCGCCGAGATCGGCGCGGTGCTGGAGCGCCATCTGATCGCCATCGGCATGATGGAAGGCCAGGCGCTGGACGAAACCCAGCTCAAGTACCTGGCGGAGAAGCGTGCCGCCTACGAGGCCAGCCAGGGCGCGGTGGCGGTCGAGCCGGGCGAGGGTTTCCCGGCGGGCGCGCAGTTGTGCAACAAGTGCAATACCCAGGCGGTGGTGCAGATGGACGGTTGCGCCACCTGCCTCAACTGCGGCCATTCCAAGTGCGGCTGAGTTCGCCGGTCGAACGCTGCGCCTGACAAAAAAAGCCCGGGGTCGATGCCCCGGGCTTTTTGTTGGTGTGGCGCTCAGCTCACCACGTTGTAGCACGGCTCGTAGGCCGCGCTGCCCGGCAGCTTCATGCGGTGCTGCTCGACAAAGGCCTGCAGCAACTCGTCCAGCGGCTGCATGATGCAGGCGTCGCCGTGAATCTGGTAACGGCCGTGCTGTTCGATGCGGCGAATACCCTTGTCCTTGACGTTGCCGGCGACGATGCCGGAGAACGCGCGGCGCAGGTTGGCGGCCAGCTCGTGGGGCGGCAGCGCGCGGCGCAGCTGCAGGCTGGCCATCGCTTCGTGGGTGGGGTCGAACGGGTGCTGGAAGCTCTCGTCGATCTTCAGCAGCCAGTTGAAATGGAAGGCATCGTTGCGCTCACGGCGGAAGCGGCGCACCTCATGCATGCCGGCGACCATCAACCGTGCCACTTCGCTCGGATCATCGATCACCACCTGGTAGCGGTTCTGCGCCTGCTCGCCGAGGGTGGCGCCGACAAATGCGTGCAGCTGCTGCAGGTACGGCGCCGCCTCGCGCGGGCCGGTGAGCACGACGGGGAAGGGCAGCTCGTGGTTGGCCGGATGCAGCAGGATGCCGAGCAGGTAGAGAAACTCCTCGGCGGTGCCGACGCCGCCGGGGAAGATGATGATGCCGTGGCCGACGCGCACGAAGGCTTCCAGGCGCTTCTCGATGTCCGGCAGGATCACCAGCTCGTTGACGATCGGGTTCGGCGCTTCGGCGGCGATGATGCCCGGTTCGGTGAGGCCGACGAAGCGGCTGCCGGTCAGGCGCTGCTTGGCATGGCCGATCGCCGCGCCCTTCATCGGGCCCTTCATCACCCCCGGCCCGCAACCGGTGCAGACGTGCAGGCTGCGCAGGCCCAGCTCGTGGCCGACGCGCTTGCTGTACTTGTATTCCTCCAGGCTGATCGAGTGGCCGCCCCAGCACACCACCATGTTCGGCTCGACGCCCGGGCGCAGCGTGCGGGCGTTGCGCAGCAGGTGGAACACGTAGTCGGTGATGCCTTGCGAGCTGCTCAGATCGATGCGGGTGCTGCCCAGCTCGCTTTCGGTGTAGACGATGTCGCGCAGCGCGCTGAACAGCATTTCACGCGTGCTGGCGATCATCTCGCCATCGACGAAGGCATCGGCCGGGGCGTTGAACAGCTCCAGACGCACGCCGCGATCCTGCTGGCGGATTTCCACCTCGAAGTCGGCGTAGGCCTCGAGGATGGTCTTGGCGTTGTCGATGCGCGCGCCGGTGTTGAGGATGGCCAGTGCGCACTGGCGAAACAGCTTGTGCGCACGCCCGGCGCCGACTTCGCTCAGATGCTGGACTTCGCGCTGCGAGAGGGTTTCCAGGCTGCCCTTGGGGCTGACCGAGGCATTGATTACATGGCGTTGGGTCATTCGTCGTTCCCTGAAGGCGCTGCACCGGACGGCGAGGCTCGGCCGCAGCGCAAGAGTGGGGCGCCGCTAGGCGCAAAAGAGCGGGCGGCCGGTGACGCTCAGCGTCGGCCCGGACCGCAGGTATCAGCGTTGCCGCTGGAAAAAGTGCGCCATCTTACCCGGGCGTGGCCCGATACTCGACCGTGCGGTCGCGTCGTCAGAAGGCAAAAGGTAGGACACTCGCCGGCTGCTGGCGTGCGACCAGCAGGCGATGAAATTCGCCCGGGTCCTTCACCTGCACGTCGGGCGTGCCCTCGAAGTGTTGCGCGGCGATCAGGCGCGACAGCCAGAAGCGCACGCAGGCCACACGCAGCATCGGCTGCCACAGTTCGGCCTCGGCCGGGGTGAAGCGGCGCAGCGCGGAATAGGCGGCCAGCAGCGGCTCGCTGCGCTCGGGATCGATCTCGCCATTGGGGTGCGAACACCAGTCGTTCACGGCGATGGCGAGGTCGTAGAGCATCGGTCCGGAGCAGGCGTTGTAGAAGTCGATCACGCCGGTCAGGTGGGTGCCTTCGAACAGCACGTTGTCGCGGAACAGGTCGGCATGCAGGTTGGCGCGCGGCAGGGCGACGAGCTTCGGGCGCAGCTCGGCGATTTCCGCCAGGCCGTCGCGCAGCAGCGGCAGCTGGTCCTCTGGCAGGTTCAGCGCCAGGCTCGGGCCTTGCTCCTGCATCCAGTCCAGCCCGCGGTCGCTGGCGCGCTCGAGAATCTGCTCGCGGGTCGCCAGATGCAGGCGTGCCAGCAGGCGGCCGACCTCGGCGCAGTGATGCGGATTGGGCTCGATCACATGCCTGCCGGCCAGGCGCGGCTGCAGCAGCGCGGGCTTGCCGGCCAGTTCGCGCAGCGCTTTGCCGTCTTCGCTGTGCAGAGCGTAGGGCACCGGCAGGCCGGCGCGGTGCAGGCGCTCGAGCAGCTCGATGAAAAACGGCAGGTCCTGCGTCGGGCCGCGCTCGATCAGCGTCAGCACGTATTCGCCCTGCTCGAGGCTGACGAAGAAGTTGCTGTTCTCGCTGCCGGCGGTGATCCCCTGGAAGTCACGCAGCCGGCCGAGCCGGTACGGCGCCAGAAAGGCTTCCAGCTCGTCACGCTGCAGGGGGGTGAATACCGACATGACAGGCCTCCCGACGGCTTACCAGCTGAAGATCTTCCAGGCGGGGATCAGCATGTCCGGCTGGTCGGCGCGCACGAAATTGCCGTCGTTGCCGTCGGCGCGCACCAGGAAGTACGGCTTGCCATGCTTGGGCGTCACCTTGACCGCATAGAGGAAGCCGTTGACGCGGTACTCCTCGACGGTGCGGTCACCTTCCTGGCGGATGGTTACGTCCGGCTCGCCGTCGACCGACTCCTGGGCGACACCGGCCAGGGGCACGCACGCCAGCAGGGCGGCCAGCATCAGGGGTTTGAGAGCGCGCATGATAACCTTGTCCCTTTGTCGATAAGTGGTCCTGTGCATTCTAGCGCCGGGCCCGCCGAAAAGGTTATTCCGCTCATGAGCCAAGCGCCCCTCGTCCTGGTGGACGGTTCGTCCTACCTCTACCGCGCCTTCCATGCGCTGCCGCCGCTGACCACCTCCACCGGCAAGCCGACCGGTGCGGTGAAAGGTGTGCTGAACATGCTGCTGGCGCTGCGCAAGCAGTACCCGGACAGCCCGTTCGCCGTGGTCTTCGACGCCAAGGGGCCGACCTTCCGCGACGAACTGTTCGAGCACTACAAATCCCACCGTCCGCCGATGCCGGATGACTTGCGGGTGCAGATCGAACCGCTGCATGCGGCGGTGCGCGCCCTGGGTCTGCCGTTGCTGAACGTCGACGGCGTGGAGGCCGACGACGTGATCGGCACCCTGGCCCGCCAATGCGCGGCGCTGGGACGCGACGTGGTGATCTCCACCGGTGACAAGGACATGGCACAGCTGGTCTGCCCGCACGTCATCTTGGTCAACACCATGACCGGCAGCGTCTACGACATCGAGGGCGTGAAGACCAAGTTCGGCGTCGGCCCGGAGCTGATCATCGATTTCCTCGCGCTGATGGGCGACAAGGTCGACAACATCCCAGGCGTGCCGGGTGTGGGCGAGAAGACCGCCTGCGGACTGCTCAACGGCATCGAGGGCGGGTTGAAGGGGCTCTACGACAACCTCGATCAGGTCGCGGCGCTGCCGATCCGCGGTGCCAAGACGCTCGGCGCCAAGCTCGCCGAGCACCGTGATGCGGCGTTCATGTCCTACGAACTGGCGACGATCAAGCTCGACGTCGCGCTGGACGTCGAGGTCGGCGACCTGATGCCCGGCGAACCGCATCGCGAGGCGCTGATCGCGCTGTATCGCGAACTGGAGTTCAAGAACTGGCTCGATGACCTGCTGCGCGAGGCCAAGGCCGCGGGCGAGAACTGCGCGGTGGCCCCGGAGAACTGCTCGATCCAGGCTGAAGCCGAGTACGAGACGCTGCTCGAACAGGCCGACTTCGACCGCTGGCTGGCGCGCCTGCAAATGGCCAACTGCTTTGCCTTCGATACCGAAACCACCAGCATCGACGCTCAGCGTGCCGAGCTGGTCGGGCTGTCGTTCGCCATCGAGGTCGGCAAGGCAGCCTACGTGCCGTTGTGCCACAGCTACATGGGCGTGCCGCAGCAGCTGGATCGCGATGCCGTGCTCGCCGCGCTCAAGCCGCTGCTGGAGGATCCGGCGAAGGGCAAGATCTGCCAGCACGGCAAGTACGACATGAACGTGCTGATGCACTACGGCGTCGAGATGCGCGGCATGGCGTTCGACACTATGCTCGAATCCTACGTGCTGGACGCCACCGCCACCCGCCACGACATGGACAGCCTGGCGCTGAAGTACCTCGGCCGCGGCACCATCCGCTTCGAGGACATCGCCGGCAAGGGCGCCAAGCAGCTGACCTTCGACCAGATCGCCATCGAGCAGGCCGGCCCTTATGCCGCCGAGGACGCTGACGTCACCCTGCGCCTGCACCAGACCTTGCTTGGCAAGCTGGAGCAGACGCCATCGCTGCTCAAGGTGCTGACCGAGATCGAGATGCCGCTGGTGCCGGTGCTGGCGCGCATCGAGCGCAACGGCGCGCTGGTCGATGCGCAACTGCTCGGCCAGCAGAGCGTCGAACTCGGCGAGAAGCTGGTCGAGCTGGAGCGCGAGGCCTTCGATATAGCCGGCGAGGAGTTCAACCTCGGCTCGCCCAAGCAACTCGGCGTGATTCTCTATGAAAAACTTGGCTGCCCGGTGCTCTCCAAGACCGCCGGCGGTCAGCCGTCGACCGCCGAAAGCGTGCTGGCCGAGCTGGCCGAGCAGGACTACCCGCTGCCCAAGGTGATCATGCAGCACCGCAGCTTGAGCAAGCTCAAGGGCACCTACACCGACAAGCTGCCGCAGCAGATCAACCCGCGCACCGGGCGCATCCATACCAGCTATCACCAGGCCGTCACCGCGACCGGCCGGCTGTCCTCGTCAGACCCGAACCTGCAGAACATCCCGATCCGCACCGCCGAGGGCCGGCGCATCCGCCAGGCCTTCATCGCGGCGCCCGGCTACCGGCTGCTGGCGGCGGACTACTCGCAGATCGAATTGCGCATCATGGCGCACCTGGCCCAGGATGCCGGCCTGCTGGATGCGTTCCGCAACGGCCTGGACGTGCACCGCGCCACTGCCGCGGAGGTGTTCGGCGTGCCGCTGGAGCAGGTCAGCAGCGACCAGCGGCGCAGCGCCAAGGCGATCAACTTCGGTCTGATCTACGGCATGAGCGCCTTCGGCCTGGCCAAGCAGATCGGCGTCGGCCGCAAGGAGGCGCAGGAGTACATCGACCGCTATTTCGCCCGCTACCCCGGTGTGCTCGCCTATATGGAACGCACCCGCGCCCAGGCCGCCGAGCAGGGCTTCGTCGAGACGCTGTTCGGCCGACGCCTGTACCTGCCGGAAATCCACTCGAAGAACGGCGCCATGCGCAAGGCAGCCGAACGCACTGCGATCAACGCGCCGATGCAGGGCACCGCGGCGGACATCATCAAGCGCGCGATGGTCGCCGTCGACGCCTGGCTGCAGGACTCGGGGCTGGACGCGCGCATCATCCTGCAGGTTCACGACGAACTGGTACTTGAGGTCCGCGAGGATCAGGTCGAGACGTTGCGCGAGCGCATCGGCCCGCTGATGAGCGCGGCCGCCGATCTGGACGTGCCGCTGCTGGTCGAGGCGGGCGTCGGCGCCAACTGGGACGAGGCGCATTGAGTTTTTTTCGCGGCCCGTGGAACCAATTGCGGAACCCGATGGTCAATGCATGCGAAGGGTGTAAAAGCCCTTCAATGCTCCTTGTTGTGTTAAGTGTTGGCAGATCTCTGGACCCCGCCCTAGCGGTCCGGATTTGGACCTCGAACTTCCCCCTCCCCCAATGAAGTTCGAGGTTTTTTTTTGCCTTGAAAAAACCTTCGCGTCGTCATTCATCTGCGCAAGAAGTGGCGCACTCCTCTGTGGATAACTCTGTGGAAAGGCCTGTGTAGCGCTTGCGGCACGATGCGTGCGAGTAGTTGCGCAAGGTTTTCTGCCGGCTGTGCCAGATCTTGCGCAGTTTTTTGTGATGCGCTTCCACAAAGGCGCGAAACGTTCTGCTGATATTTTTATAACTGATTGAATTTAAAGTGATTTACAGATCTGGCATGGCGTTTGTACCAAGGAATTGCCAACTACGGCATTTCATTCAGCAAGGAGAGCACCCATGCCAACACCCGCGTACCTGTCCCTGGAAGGCACCAAGCAAGGCCTGATCACTGCCGGCACCTTCACCGAGGACTCGGTGGGTAACATTTTCCAGGAAGGCCACGAAGATCAGATTCTGGTCCAGGCTTTCCAGCACCAGGTCATCATTCCGCGTGACCCGCAGTCGGGCCAGCCGACCGGACAGCGCGTGCACAAGCCGCTGATGATCACCAAGGTGTTCGACAAGTCGTCGCCGCTGATCTTCAACGCCCTGACTTCCGGCGAGCGCCTGAACAAGTGCCGTCTGGAGTGGTACCGCACCTCGTCTACCGGCACCCAGGAACACTACTTCACCATCGAACTGGAAGACGCGGTGATCGTCGACGTGCAGTCGCGCATGCCCAACTGCCAAGACCCGAACATGTCGCACTTCACCCATCTGGAAGACGTGTACTTCACCTACCGCAAGATCGTCTGGACCCACGAGGTATCCGGCACCTCCGGCTCCGACGACTGGCGCACCCCGATCGCCGGCTGATTTGCCGCGGACCCGCTTCGGCCAGGCTTGCCTGGCCGAACGTCTTTTTGCGAAGCACCGAACAGAATCCGAGGTTGCCGTTGCGGAATGCGTACAGCGCGTGTTGCAGAGCGGCCGGTCTGTGCTACATCGACGCTCCGCAGCGCCCCTGCGCCGATACATGGACTGAACAGGAGGAACATGGATGTTCGCCCCAGCCAACCAGGCCCATTTCAGCCTCACTTTTGACGGTTTCGAGCACGACTTCAAGGTGCTCGAATTCCAGGGCCGCGAAGCCATCAGCCAGCCCTATCGCTTCGACCTGGAGCTGGTCAGCGAGCGGCCCGATCTGGAGCTGGAAAGCCTGCTGCACCGTCCGGCCTTTCTCGCCTTCGCGCCGGACGGTAGCGGCATCCACGGGCTGGTGCATCAGGCTGGTCAGGGTGAATCGGGCAAACGCCTGACCCGTTATCGGCTCACGCTCGTACCGCAGCTGGCCTATCTCGCCCATCGCACCAACCAGCGCATCTTTCAGCACCTGAGCGTGCCGCAGATCGTTGCCCAGGTGCTCGAGGAGCACGGTATCCAGGCCGACGCCTACCGCTTCCAGCTCGGCCCGGTGATCTACCCGCCGCGCGAGTACTGCGTGCAGTACGACGAATCCGACCTGCACTTCCTCCAGCGCCTGTGCGAGGAAGAGGGCATCCACTATCACTTCCAGCACAGCACGGCCGGCCATGTGCTGGTCTTCGGCGACGACCAGACGGTCTTCCCCAAGCTCGCCGCGACGGCCTATCAGCAGGACAGCGGTCTGGTCGCCGACCAGCCGGTAATCAAGCGCTTCGGTCTGCGCCTGGAAACCCGCACCAGTCGCGTCACGCGCCGCGACTACGACTTCGAAAAGCCGCGCCTAACCATGGAGGCCGCGTTCCACAGCGACTTCCAGCCGGATCTCGAGGACTACGACTACCCCGGCCGTTTCACCGAGCGTGCCCGCGGCAAGCACCTGTCGCAGCGTGCGCTGGAGCGCCATCGCCACGACTATCAGCTGGCCGAAGGCGCCAGCGACCAGCCGCGACTGGCGAGCGGGCATTTCCTTGATCTGGGCAAGCACCCCCGCGCCGACTGGAACCAACTCTGGCTGCTCACCGAAGTGCTGCATGAAGGCAAACAGCCGCAGGTGCTGGAGGAGTCGATCACCAGTCATGTCGATAGCCATGACGGCTTCGTACAGGGCTACCGCAACCAGTTCGCCGCCACACCCTGGGATATTCCCTTCCGCCCGCCGCTGAGCCATCCGAAATCCAAGATCCTCGGCAGCCAGACCGCCGTGGTCACCGGCCCCGCCGGCGAGGAAATCCACTGCGACGAATACGGCCGCGTGCGCGTTCAGTTCCACTGGGACCGTGCAGGCCAGGCCGACGACAAGACCAGCTGCTGGCTGCGTGTCAGCTCCAGCTGGGCCGGCGACCGCTACGGCGGTATCGCCATTCCGCGGGTCGGCATGGAAGTGTTGGTCACCTTCCTCGAAGGCGATCCCGACCAACCGCTGGTCACCGGCTGCCTGTACCACAAGGAACACCAGGTTCCCTACGACCTGCCGGCGAACAAGACCCGCACGGTGTTCAAGACCCTCAGTTCCCCCGGCGGTGGCGGTTACAACGAACTGCGTATCGAAGACCGCCAAGGTACCGAGCAGATCTATCTCCACGCCCAGCGCGACTGGGACGAGAACATCGAGCACGACCAGAAAATCCGCGTCGGCCACGAACGTCACGACAGGGTGGAAGCCAACAGCTACAGCGAATTCCGCGCCGAAGAACACCGCACGACTCACGCCGACCGCAAGAGCGAGGTCCGCGCCAGCGATCACCTGAATGTCGGCAACAGTCAGCACCTGAAGGTCGGCGCCGGCCAGTTCATCGAGGCGGGCAATGAAATTCACCTCTCCAGCGGCCTCAAGGTGGTGCTCGAAGCGGGCAGCGAACTGACCTTCAAGGCTGGTGGCAGCTTTATTAAGCTCGACGGCGGTGGCATCACCATGGTCGGGCCTCTGATCAGGATGAACTCGGGTGGAAGTCCGGGAAAGGGATCGGGGGCGGCGCCGGTATTGCCGGGGCAAGTTAGGCCGACAGATTCGGATGTGCCTGGGGCTGTGCTTGAACACCGACTGAAGCAAGCGAGATTCAGCCATACACCGCTAATCGAGTTGTGTCAGAAGCCTCGGGGCGGTACGCCAATGCAATGCCCGCTGACCAACTGTCCTTGTCGTCATGCCGCTCAGTTAGGGAGCTGATTGATGTCTGTACAGATACTCGCAGGGCTTCCCAATCTTTCTACCCCACTCTTCATGCTGCTCGAATTGGATGAGCCGTTGCTGCGGCGGATTTACCAGCTAGAGCCTGATCCACGACCGGAAGCTCTGTTTGCTGATACCGAGCTGGGCGCTCATGTCGAACAAGGACCTTGGCTGATACAACTGACGCCGGATAGCGCCTGGTTGACTGCGTATCGCCAAGCACCAGAGCAATGGCCTGGCGTGTTGTTGAGTTCCGAGCGGCCAGTTGATGAGCTGTTGTCCCATCTGCGCGCAATGCTGGTTGTGCAGTTTGAAGGTGAGCGTAAGGGGATACTGCGCTATTACGACCCACAGGTGGCCAGTTACCTTTTTGCGGCGACCGAGGCCGTTATCACTTGGCTAGGCCCCATCGAGCAGTTGTTCTGGCATGGCACCACCTGGGCAGACCGCAGCGAGAACATCAGCCATTGGCGCAGCCTACGGAGCGAGTCGACCAATCATGGGGCGCCGCCGAAAGGCAAGCTGATACTCGACAGAATGCAGATCGCTGCTCTCGAACGGCAGCAACTAGAGGCATTTGCCTATGAGCGCTGGCAGGAGCATTCACAGGCTGAGTTCAACCAGATTTTGGGCTATCTGCAGCATGGTCTTGCCTCTGGGTTCGACGACGAGAAGAGCCTGGGCGCATACCTCGAAGCCCGGCTCACTTATCCCCAGCACTTAAGCCATCCCCAAATCGCATCGGGCCAGGTGCAGTTTCGTCTGCAGCAACTGCAATCCTGGCTGGAAGCCACACCAGCCCCCTCGGAGAGTCAAGGATGAATGCCAAAGTAGGGAGCCTGTCCGGCAATCCGGCCTGTGAAGCTGGCAAGCTGATCGTCGAAGTGATTGGCAAAGATCACCCGCCGGAACAGCGAGTGGTGATCTATGACGAAACCGATCATGAGCTGCAGGAGTGGCTAACCCAGCAGGCCAAACAAGAGCTTGTAGCTGATTCTCGGCGGAGCAGCACCCTGCATATCTGGGATTGGCAGCAGCAACCCAAGCGCCATCTCTGGCTGGAAATCGAGGCCGAACGCGGTAGCCCCATCCGCGTGCCGTTGATGGATGACACACGCTCTACCCCGCGTCAGCGTGAGCGGCAGTGGAACTGCATCGTCCCTGTAGTACCCATGAGCACCATGCTCGGTATCAGCGCCAACCACCAGCATCGTGAATACCCCGTACATGTGCGTCCCGGCTTCATCTACCTGTTCTATCGCGGCAAAGTGTGGCGTGAACTGGAGATTCGTCAGGCTGAGGGGCAGGTGACTTATCACGACGTACGCCTGAGTGACGTTCGCAATGGCGAGCACTTTCGAGATGGCGCCCGCACGGCCACTGGCAAGGGGCTGAGCGAGATTTGGCTACCCGCCAGATGGAACAACCGCGCGGCGCCGGATATCGAGGTGGCTTATGCCGAGGTGCAATGGCCTGCCGTTCGCCTAAACGCCATGGAGCGCAACGCTCGTCTGCGTCGCGCCCGTTGCAATCGCTTGGGCCTGGCCGTGGCCGAACGCAGCTTCGGCAACACCACTTACCGGGCTCCAAGCCAGCAGCAAGCCTTCTACCTGCACAATGTCCCCGCCCATCGTCTGCGTGACCCTGCTCGTGAATGGTTGTTCGATCAACCGCTCAAGTATCTGCACGATCTGAGCGGCCAGTACCCCGTGCAGAGCCAGCAGTATGCTCAGCAGGTTCATCAACGTCACGAGCGCGGTGAATCCAACCCAGGGCCAAGCCATCCACAGCAAACGCTAGATGACCTGCGCCCGGAAACGGGCGCATGGACAATCGAGCTGAGCGAAACGCTGAACGATCTCAAGCATGTGTGCGCGGTAAACGAACGCGAACACTGGCAGGCCGCGCCAGCAGCGACCGATATGCTGGCCACCGCCAAGAGGCGCCAAATCGCCGGTGTCCTGCTGGATGATGGTCTCTACCGCATGCGCCACCTGCTGCTGCGCACCAACCAGGCCCTGGGGGTGCTGCAGCTCTGCGCGCAGCGCGCTACCTTCCACGCCCACCACGCTTCTGCATTGTTACTGCAGCGGATGATGGTGCCGCCGCAGATTGGTGGGCAGAGCAACCCGCTGCACCGCTTCATCAGCCAAGTCAGCCAGGAGGGGCGCCAGCAGATCGACCTGTGCTCGGGCCACTCTGCCCGCCTGTTGGCCGCTACCTGCCTCAAGGCCGCACAGGACAACCTTGCCGCCTGCTTGGCCCAGGTATCCAACCAGCATGCACTGGGCGATCATTTCTGCCTGGAGGGGCTCGATTATGCCGGCGCCTTCCAGCTTTGCAGTCAGCTATTCGTCTGCCTGGCGCGCACGGCCGATCAACAGGACCCATTCCTGGCGGCAGGCGATGCACCACGCGCAAGCGCGGGCAGGAGACTGCTATGCAAGATTGCGCAGAACACCAGTCAGCCTCTGCACCAGATGTTGTGGCCAGAGGCGAACGACGACACCCTGCTCAAGCCCTATCAAGCGGTGCAAACACCGAACAACGGCGAAGGCCATTATCGTGCCGATGCGTTGAACCAGGTGGCGCAGCTCAATGCACCGCCCGGCGAAGAGCCGGCGACTCTGGAAGGCAGCACGCTCGCAGGCTTGATGCAGCAACCGGACTTCCTGCTCCTGCCTTCCGCCAAAAGCGGCGCTGCCGCGCTGATAACCGTATGGGAGAACCTGAGCAGCGCCCTAAAGGAGGCGCAAAAAGGGTTGAGTGGCGCAAGCACAGAGCACGCCCAGGCTGCAGATCAGAGCAGGCGCAGGCGGCTGGACGTGCATGATCACGAGCGCGACCTGCACCACGAGCAAGAACGCAGCAGCGTGTTGAAAGAGGAACTGGGTAACCAGGCATTTCCTGCAAAATACCGGCTGTATACCAAGGACCTGCAAATGCTGCGCAGCATGCTGCAGCAGGACTTCGGTGAAATGGTGTTCATTCGCCGCACGGCCGCTAACCAGAAGAACTACTACTTCTTCGGTTTGACTGACCTCCCAGCGGCAACGCAAAACGCGCGTCGGATCTTTGGTGAACTGCTGGATATGGAGGGTCAGTTACTGGCCAGCAGCAATGGTCTTACGGCCAATCGGGCCGGCATCGACCAGCAGGCACAAGAGCTGTTGTTATTGGCCATCCCCAAGAACCACCGCACTGCCCGTCTGATCAGTGCGCTGAACCGGCAGATTGCCGAAGAACTGCGTATCCAAAACGATCTTCAGCAGGCACGAGAGCGCCGGGAAGCCGCCCGTGGCCGCCTGAGCGAAGCCAACAACGCCCTGAAACAGGCGCAAGAACGGTTGGCCCAACAAGAGCGCGGCTGGCGCCGAAGCGCACGCGGTCTGCTCGGCTCCAAGGCCTTTCCGGCTGGCGTGTTAATTCTGGAGTTTTTTAATGTGCAGGCGGAGTTCGAGGCTTTCAGTGCGAATGCACGTAATAAGGGAATGCTTAGAGGCGCTACCGGAATCTTTAGCTCTGGTGTCGATCTTGTTCTAGCAATGGAGTTCCTAGCCGATAAAACCGTGCATAACCACCCGCTGGTACAGAGCTTTCAGACCAAGTACGCCGAAAGAGTGGTACTAAGAATTCCACCCAAAGTGGCTGAGGTGTTTGGCCAGAAGTTGATCACAGAAATAACCGGCAAACTGGCCTTCCAATCCTTCGCCGGCACGCTCTTCGTCGGTATCAGCATTTACGACGCAATGCATGAAGCCAGCCTGGGCGACGACGCTGCCTGGGGCTACGGGCTGATGGCCGCGGGCGGCCTGGTCGGGGTAGTCGGCGGCTTCTTCACCGCCAGCGGCGCTACCTTTCTGGGCCTGGGCCCGGTTGGCTGGGCTACCCTGCTGCTGATTCTGGCGGGTGCAGCGCTAGTGTGGTGGCTGGACGACAGCCCTATCGAGGAGTGGTTGACCAACGGCCCCTTCGGCAATAACCGAAGCGACGAGGTATCTCACCTCTGGAACGACCCGCAGGAGGCCTTCTACCGCCTGGTCAGCCTGTTTGCCTGTATTCGTATCCGCATCGGCGCCAACCCGAAGCAAGCACGCTGTAGCGGCGCCATGGGCCTGCTCGACCCCGCCGAATACCATGCGATGCGTCGTTCAAATACCCAGGTGCGTATCGAAAGCAACCTGCCCGGGCTCGCCGCCACCCTCGGCAGCGCCAATATCAGTGCGGTCAGCCAACTGCGTAGCAGCAGCCACCGCCTCAGCCCACGAGACATGACGCAATCCAGCAGCCATAGCCTCAGCCCTATCCAACCCCTGGCCCAGCGCCTGTACCCCGATGCCCTGGAACTGTTCTACGAGGTACCGGTTTCGCAGAGCATGCCTCGCACGCCGCCACATCGATGGCAGACTTACACCCTGGCCGTGCGCGCGCAGGTAATCCTGCAAGGTGAGGATCGTACCTGGGCCTTCCCGGCGCCGCTGCCGACCGATGTCCTGCGTTACAACCCTGATCGGCATGATAAACCCGAGTTCAGCAAAACCAATCGACCCTTCTGGGCCGATGAACAGACCCATCCGGACAGCCAGCCGTAAGGATGCCCCATGACTGCCCACTACAGCCCAAGCGCCTACCAGCCAGCGCGAATTCCCGACCAGCCAGCAGCGACCAAACGCAGTTGGGTGTTCCGCTTTGGCAACTCGCGCCTGCCCTGGGGGCATACCGAGGACATCGTGCCACTCAGTATGCTACGGCAGAGCACGCCCGAGGGGTTACGTACCCATGAGAAGTACAAACAGGACTTGGCTGCCGGGCTTCGCCAGGAAGAGAAGTTCGCGCAGCGTGATTATCACCAGATCAACGATCATGAGCGTATTCGCTATGCCCCATTCTCCAAACACACGACCTTCTGGTTTTATCTATTGGGGGGGGGGCGTTTTATTTTTTGGGTGATGGCAATTTTTCTGCCATTGACCTGGCTGGTAGGTGCTGCTGCTCTAGACGACGAATATCTCACTAACTTACTGGCAATCATCAAAGAAACTGCATGGACTTTTTTAGTGCCCCTCGCCTGCTGGGCCCTCGGCTCCCTAGTCGTTAACAAGTTCACCAACTGGGTCGTCCGTCCTTCCAAGGGCCCGCTCTGGGAGTTCAACCGCCGCACCGGCATGGTCACGATCTTCGATTACGTCAATATGGGCGAGTACAAACGCAGCGGCACCATCGGTGAGTTCACCTACCCCTTTCATGAGTTCGATGCCTATATCAGCAGTGCCCCCGATCGCCAGGGGCTGATCTGGTATCAACTGCATCTGGTGCATCGCTATCACGACCTGTCTATCAATCTTTTCCCCATCGTGCCCAAGGATTCCAGCATGTCGCCGCACTTTGCTGCCTGGGACTTTCTGCAGAACTACATGGACATCGGCCGCCCGCTGCCGGATATCCCGCTGTTCGAGAAACACCGTGCGAACGACCCGACCACGGCGGCACATGACCGCCGCACGGACCGCCCCGAGCGCTATTGGCGTGATATGGACGATAAGACCTGGGAAGCGCAGCTGACGCAGAACCTGGCTCGCGTCAACGCCTATGACATCACTGGACGCCTGAACCTCATGGATCGCTATGTGCGCTATGCCGATTGACGGCGGCTGGACGGGGGCTCACGTTCCCGCCGTATTCTTTCCCGGTAGGCATATCGGAACCAGGATCTAAGGCAACTCCAACCCACCCCCGGCCTTATGCAGCCCGCGCAGGTGCTCCCCGATCTGCGTCAGGTTGGCTTCGATCGCTTCCAGTTCCTCCCGCCGCTCGTCTCCGAGCAGTACGCGCACTTCGCGGTCGAGTTCTTCGCTTAGCTCATTCAGGCGCAGCTGGCGCTGTTCGCTCTCGCGCTCCAGACGGCGCCACTCGCTGGCCTGTGGCAGGCCGTAGCCGTCGCCGTCGAGCAGTTCGGCCGGGCGGCTGAGGTAGCCGCTGCTGGCGAGGATTTCCTGCAGCGCGCCATCGGCCTTGTCGAGCCGGGCGTCGTGGCCGCGGCCGCCGAGGTAGCGGTTCTTCAGTTCGTCCTGGGCCAGCAGCAACTGCTTGCGCAAGGCGGCTTGCTCGACCAGTAGCAGCGCGGCGGCAGCGCGCAGGTCGGCGCGCTTGATCCACGGCCGGCGCTTGGCCGCGTCGAGCTCCAGCCACTGTTCGACGCTGTCTTGCGGCAGGCCGAGGCGTTCCTTGAGTACGACGAACATCGCCTGATAGCGGTCGCGGTAGGAGTCGAAGCGATAGCCCAGGCGCAGCGCTTCGCGAGGGTCGTCGAGCACGCTGGAGTCGGCCAGGCCGCGGTGGATCAGCACCTCCAGCAGGCCGTTGGGCATGATGCTGTCCAGTGCGCGCAGCTCGTCGCGCGCTGTGCCGCCGCGCAGCAACTTGAGAGTTTCCACCGCGCAATTGTTGGAGAGGAAGTAGTAGTCGCCGTCGTAGCTCCAGTGCAGCTCGGCGCTGCGCTCGACCAGCTGGCGAATCTCCTCGCGGCGTAGCTTCAGCGGTACGGAAGCGAGGCTGCGCAGCTCGACCTTGGTGTATTCGTCGATCACCTGGCCCAGCGGCAGGATGAACAGCCGTGAGGGGTAGGCGCCGGTCAGGCCATCCCAGCTGGACAGCTGCACGTCATCGACGAAGGCGCGGAAGGACAGCACCAGATGCTGCTCCAGATCCAGCCGGCAATCCGGCCCGGGCGTGCGGCCAGGAGCGCAGATCACCAGGCGCAGCATGCTGTGGCCCCAGCGGCTGACCCACGCATCGTTGGCTTCGGCGAACAGGTAGTCGACCTCATAGACGCGTGCCGGATCGAGCGTCAGCAGCGGCGTGCGGCCGAAGTCGCGGCCTGCATTGAGGAAGGGATAGCCCGCTGCGCACGCGGCAGCGCTGGCCGGTGTCCAGCCGAAGTGCGCGCTGAAGTGGCGCTGCAGCGAAGGACGGCGGCAGGCGTAGCTGGGGTCGAGCAGAAAGTATTCGAGATTGACCGCGACGAACTCGCGCGGGTTGCTCAGCTCGTAGCGATCCGGGCTGCGTGCGACCTGCGCGTTGGTCAGTTCGCGCGCGCCGCGGCGCCCGACGCGCTGCGGCCAGCCGGCGAGGTCGAGCAGGCGCGGGTCGTCACTGAGGGTGAAGCGGCGCTGCTCCTGACCACGACATGCGTCCGGCAAGCCGACCACGCCGAGGCTGCCGGCACGCTGGTGGCACTGCGCCTGCAGAAGGAACTGCCCGGGCGACCACAGGCGGGCGCGATCGTAGAGGTGGGCGATTTCGTGGATGACGGTGGCGAGCAGTTCGCGGCGACGGGTGCCGTGCGTGCGCCCGGTGTGCTGGCTGGCAGCGGAGCCGTCGACGAGGGATGGCAGGAGCTTCCGATTGAGCTCGAGGCGATCGCCACCGGCGCGGCCGTAGGCCTGTGCTGGCAGGCCGTCGTGCCACACCACCTGCACTTCGCGATCCAGCCGCTGCAGCAGGCGCGGCGGCAGCGCGGCCAGCGCCTCGTCCAGCAGCGCCTGGCTGGCCTGAAGCTCGTCGGGCTGCAGGTCGGCGGTAGCCAGCGTCAGACGCAGGTCGGCCTGGGCGGTGGCGGCCAGACCCAGGCAGCTCGCCAGCAGCCAGGCGCGAATCACAGGGCGAGGATGGCTTCGGCCAGAGCCAGATCGCTGGCGTCGCGGGCCGCCGGGAATTCGCTGCGCAGCGAGCCGAGCGCGGCTTCCAGGCGCGCGCCGCGGATTTCGCCTTCGCTGGCGACGAAGCTGGCGGCCTCGTCGCGGGCTTCGACCACGACCTTCATGTCGCGGATCGAGGTGGTGGTATCGGAGGTGAAATCGAGGCTGCGGTCCAGTGCGCGCACCACGATGTTGCTGGTCGCCACCAGTGTCTGGGCCTGGGCGGCGCCGGCGCACAGCGCCAGGGCGAGGGGGAGGGCAATCGACAGTCTGTGCATGGTGCGAATCTCACGGCTGAGGCGGGCGATGCGCGATGAAGGCATCGGGCGCCGAATCATTGAACGAGGATGGCCTCGGCGAGCTGCAGGTCGCTGGCGGTCAGGCCGGGGTGCTGCTCGCGCAGCCAGCGCAGCGCCGCCTGCAGGCGAGCGCTACGGAGCTGGCCGGCACTGCCGACGAAGCTGGCGGCATCGTCGCGGGCGGCGGCGACCAGCTTGTTGTCGAACGGTGTGCTGGTCAGCTGGCTGGCGACGAAGGTGGTCTTCGCGACGCTGGCGATGGTGGTGTCCAGTGCCAGCGCGGGGCCGGCGGCGCAGCAGGCGATGGCGAATATGAGGTGCAACGAACGCATGGGAAACCTGGCAGCAAAAAAACGGCGCCAAGGCTAGCGAAACGCCGGCCTCAGGGCCAGCGTCCGCCGCGTTCGCCTCACAGCGCGAGGATCGCCTCGGCCAGTTGCAGGTCGCTGGCGCCCAGTTGCGGTTGCTGTGCGCGGATGTGCAGCAGTGCAGCCTCCAGATGCGCACCGCGCAGCTCACCCTGGCTGGCGACGAAGCGCGCCGCATCGTCGCGGGCGTCGAGCACGAGTTTGTCGTCGCGCAGCGAGGAGGTCAGGTCGGAGGTCGCATCGACGGTGTTGATCAGACCGCCGACCACCATGTCGGTGGTGCCGGTGAAGCTGGCGGCCGAGGCGTTGCCGGCCAGCAGCAGGCCGGCGGCGCAAAAGGGGAGCAGGTAGCGGTGCATGACGAAGTCTCCAGATGTTCGCACTAGACCGTACCGCTTGCAGCATGTTCCGCCCCGCGGCCGGCTGGGCGCAGCATAGGCGCCCGGTCGCGGCCTGCAAAGCGGATCGTGCGATCCGCGTCTGGGCGTTCAGCGCCAGAACGGTTGGCGCAGCTCTTCCTGGCGTTCGCTGGGGCTGATGCCGGCATCCGCCAGCAGTCGGGCGTCCAGCTGTGCCAGCTGACGGCGGCTACGCGCGCGTTGCTGCCACAGCCGCAGTGTGTGCGGCAGGCGCGCAAGCCAGGCTACGGAGGGGGTGATGATGACGAGGGTGCGAGGCGCGGCGCGGTCCATGAGGCCTCTCCTTCCCGGCTGGCGGGGGCTGATGTCTGGGGCGACAGGATGGCGCGCGTCACGCCGGCGCGGCAGCCACAGGGAAAGACAATTGTGCCGGTGCAGTCGCGGCGCGCGGCAAACTGTACTGCTGCCCGGTGGTGCAACTGTTCGTCGTGCGCTAATCGCGTCGTGGTCGCGCCACGGCGCCAGGGGTGGCGCCGAAGTGCAGGCGGAAGGCGGCGATGAAGGCCGAGGTGGAATCGTAGCCGCAGGCGAGCGCGACCTCGGTGACCGCCTCGCCCTGTTCCAGTAGCGGTAGCGCGCTGAGCAGGCGCAGGCGCTGGCGCCAGGCGCGGAAGCTGAGGCCGGTATCGCGCTGGAACCGGCGCGTCAGGGTCTTCTCCGACACCTGCAGGCGCTCGCTCCACTGCGCCAGGCCGAGCGGCAGGTCGGGCTGCGCGTAGAGCGCCTCGCAGAGCTGCCGCAGCCGCGCGTCGCCGGGCCATGGCAGCGAATAGCCGATCTCCGGTGCGGCGTGCAGCTGGTCCAGCAGCACCGCGGCCAGACGCCCGTCGGCGCCCTGTTCGTCATACTCCACCGGCAGTTCGCCGAACGCGCGGATCAGCTCGCGCAGCAGCGGGCCGACCGCCAGCACCTGGCAATGCGGCGGCGCCCAGGGCACGGCGCGGTAATCGATGTACAGGCTGCGCATTTCGGTACGTGGCGAACTCACCACCTCGTGCAGCAGCCCCGGCGGCACCAGGATGGCGCGCTGCGGCGGCGCGAGGAAACGGCGCTGCTCGGTGTGTACCCGCAACACGCCGCTGGTGGCGTAGGACAGCTGGGCCCACGGATGACTGTGGCGCGGCGTGGTGGTGCGCTCGGGCAGCGATTCACTGCGGGCGAATAGCGGGCGCGGCAGGGACGCCATCGTCGGGATGGGGCGTTGCGGCAGGATGGCCTGTCCGTTTGTCGACATTAGCTGGCTCGATGGCGTTAGTCGGATATTCGAGACGACAGTAGACTCGCGCTCAATCCGTCGCAAGTCACCGTCCTCAGGAGCACACATGGCCAGACCCCGCCTGTTACCGGACAACTTCACCCTTGCCCTGCTTGGCGCGGTGGCTCTCGCCACGTTGCTGCCGGCGCGCGGACAGGGCGTAGCGGTGTTCGAGTGGATCACCAACCTGGCCATCGGCCTGCTGTTCTTCATGCATGGCGCCAAGCTGTCGGGGCCGGCAATCCTCGCGGGACTGGGGCACTGGCGCCTGCACCTGCTGGTGTTCGGCTGCACCTTCGTGCTGTTCCCGCTGCTCGGCCTGGCGCTGCGCCCGCTGCTGACGCCGCTGATCGGCCCAGAGCTGTATCTGGGCATGCTGTACCTGTGTGCGCTGCCGGCCACGGTGCAGTCGGCCATCGCCTTCACCTCGCTGGCGCGCGGCAACATCGCGGCGGCGGTGTGTAGCGCGGCGGCTTCGAGCCTGATCGGCATCTTCCTCACCCCGCTGCTGGTGCTGCTGCTGATGGGCGCCCAGGGCGATGGCGGCTCGACGCTGGATGCCATCGGCAAGATCGTCGTGCAGCTGCTGCTGCCGTTCATCGCCGGACAGTTCGCGCGGCGCTGGATCGGCGATTGGGTGGCGCGCAACAAGGGCTGGCTGAAGAACGTCGACCAGAGTTCGATCCTGCTGGTGGTCTACACCGCGTTCAGCCATGCAGTGGTCGAGGGCATCTGGCACGAGGTACCGCTGCCGCAGTTGCTCGGCCTGGTGCTGGCCTGCTGCCTGCTGCTGGCGCTGGCGCTGGGGATCACCTGGCTGATCGCGCGCGGTCTGGGTTTCGATCTGGAGGACCGCATCACCATCCTCTTCGCCGGCTCGAAGAAGAGCCTGGCCACCGGCATTCCGATGGCGCAGGTACTGTTCGCCGGCGGTGCGCTGGGCACGCTGATACTGCCACTGATGCTGTTCCACCAGATCCAGCTGATGGTTTGCGCGGTACTCGCGCAGCGCTATGCGGCGCGGCCGGAGTCGGCGCCGGTGGCGAAAGCTGTTTGATTCACCAGCAATGTCTCGGGAATTAATGACCGCAACGCAAAAATTATTTGCCCATTACGGTCTGGGTACGGTGCGCGGGCGTGAGTAAGCTGCGCGCCAACCCGTTTCCGAGGCCTCTCCATGAAGAAGATTCTGCTACTCAACGGCGGCAAGGCATTCGCCCATTCGGCCGGCCGCTATAACGCCACGCTGCACCAAGCCGCAATCGATATCCTGACGGCGGCCGGCTTCGAGGTGCGTACCACCGAGATCGACGCCGGCTACGACGTGCAACAGGAGGTCGAGAAGATCCTCTGGGCCGACGCACTGATCTATCAGATGCCCGGCTGGTGGATGGGCGCGCCCTGGACGGTGAAGAAATACCTGGACGAAGTGTTCACCGCCGGCCACGGCAGCCTCTACGCCAACGACGGCCGCACCCGCTCCGATGCGTCGCAGAAGTACGGCAGCGGCGGCCTGCTGCAGGGCAAGCGCTACATGATTTCCGCGACATGGAACGCACCGCAGCAGGCTTTCGACGACCCCAGCGATTTCTTCGCCGGCAAGGGCGTGGATGCCGTCTACCTGCCGTTTCACAAGGCCAACGAGTTTCTCGGCCTGCAGGGTCTGCCGACCTTCCTCTGCGTCGATGTGATGAAGCAGCCACAGATCGAGGCGGACGTCGAACGCTACCGCCGGCATCTGGGCGAGGTGTTCGGCTTCAGCGTCTGAGCTTCGCCGAGGCAAAGAAAAACCCCTCGCGGCTGGGCCGGGAGGGGTTTTTCGTTTCAGCGCGAGGCGATCATTCCACGGCCTTGACCATGTCCTCGACGACCTTCTTGGCATCGCCGAAGACCATCATGGTCTTGTCCATGTAGAACAGCTCGTTGTCGAGGCCCGCATAGCCGCTGGCCATGGAGCGCTTGTTGACGATCACCGTCTTGGCCTTGTAGGCCTCGAGGATCGGCATGCCGGCGATCGGCGACTTCGGATCGGTCTTCGCTGCCGGGTTGACCACGTCGTTGGCGCCGAGCACCAGCACCACGTCGGCCTGGCCGAACTCGGAGTTGATGTCTTCCATCTCGAACACCTGCTCGTACGGCACCTCGGCCTCGGCCAGCAGCACGTTCATGTGCCCGGGCATACGGCCGGCGACCGGGTGGATCGCGTACTTCACGGTGACGCCACGGTGGGTCAGCTTCTCGGCCAGTTCCATCAGCGCGTGCTGCGCGCGGGCCACCGCCAGGCCGTAGCCGGGGACGATGATCACGGTGTCGGCGTTGGTCAGCAGGAACGCCGCGTCATCGCTGGAACCGGATTTCACTGGCCGCTGCTCCTGGCTGCCGGCAGCCGGACCGGCGTCGGCATCGGCACCGAAGCCGCCGAGGATCACGTTGAAGAACGAGCGGTTCATCGCCTTGCACATGATGTACGAGAGGATCGCGCCGCTCGAGCCCACCAGCGAGCCGGCGATGATCAGCATCGAGTTGTTCAGCGAGAAGCCGATACCGGCGGCCGCCCAGCCCGAGTAGCTGTTGAGCATCGACACCACCACCGGCATGTCCGCACCGCCGATGGGGATGATGATCAGCACGCCGATGACGAAGGCCAGTGCCACCAAGATGGCGAACGCGCTCAGGTTGCCGGTGAAGGTGTAGACCAGGCCCAGACCGACGATCGCCAGGCCCACGGCCAGGTTGACCATGTGCTGGCCCTTGAACACCACCGGGGCGCCCTGGAACAGGCGGAACTTGTACTTGCCCGACAGCTTGCCGAAGGCGATCACCGAACCGGAGAAGGTGATGGCACCGATGGCTGCGCCGAGGAACAGCTCCAGGCGGTTACCGGCCGGAATCGCGTCACCCAGCTGCGCAACGATACCCAGCGACTGCGGCTCAACGACGGCGGCGATGGCGATGAATACCGCGGCCAGGCCGATCATGCTGTGCATGAAGGCGACCAGCTCGGGCATCTTGGTCATTTCGACGCGCTTGGCCATGACGGTGCCGACGCTGCCGCCGATCAGCAGGCCGACGATCACGTAGCCGATGCCGGTGGTGGCCAGCTCGCTGCCGAGCTTGAAGATCAGGCCCACGGTGGTCAGTACTGCCAGGCCCATGCCGATCATGCCGAACAGGTTGCCGCGGCGTGAGGTGGTGGGGTGGGAGAGGCCCTTCAGCGCCTGGATGAAGCACACCGAGGCGACCAGATAGAGCAGGGTGATCAGGTTCATGCTCATGGCTTACTTGCCCTCCGCCTTGGCCGCGCTGCGGTCCTTCTTCTTGAACATTTCCAGCATGCGACGGGTGACCAGGAAGCCCCCGAACACGTTGACCGCGGCCAGCGCCACGGCGAGCGTGCCCATGGCCTTGCCCAGCGGGGTAACGGTGAGCGCGGCGGCCAGCATGGCGCCGACGATGACGATTGCCGAGATCGCGTTGGTGACCGCCATCAGCGGCGTGTGCAGGGCCGGGGTGACGTTCCAGACCACGTGGTAGCCGACGTAGATCGCCAGCACGAAGATGATCAGGTTGTAGATGCCGTCCGAAATCAGATCCATGTTCGCGTCTCCCTTAACCGTTGGTCCGCACGACCTGGCCGTCGCGGCACATCAGGCACGCGGCGACGATGTCGTCTTCGAGGTTGAGCTGGAACTGGCCGTCCTTGTCGATGACCAGCTTGAGGAAATCCAGCAGGTTGCGGGCGTACAGCGCCGAGGCGTCGGCCGGCACCAGCGTCGCCAGGTTGGCGTGGCCGACGATGGTCACACCGTGGCGCACCACCACCTGATCGATCTCGGTCAGCGGGCAGTTGCCGCCATGCCCGGCCGCCAGGTCGACGATCACCGAGCCGGGCTTCATCTGCTCGACGGTGGCTTCCTGCAGCAGTGTCGGCGCCTTGCGGCCCGGGATCAGCGCGGTGGTGATGACGATGTCCGACTGCAGCGCACGCTCGTGCACCGCCTGCGCCTGACGCGCCATCCACGAGGCCGGCATCGGCCGCGCATAGCCGCCGACGCCTTCGGCGCATTCGCGCTCCTCGTCGGTCTCCAGCGGCACGTCGACGAACTTGGCGCCGAGCGATTCGATCTGCTCCTTCACCGCCGGGCGCACGTCCGAAGCCTCGACCACCGCGCCCAGGCGCTTGGCCGTGGCGATGGCCTGCAGCCCGGCGACACCGGCCCCGAGGATCAGCACGCGCGCGGCCTTCACCGTACCGGCAGCGGTCATCAGCATCGGCATGAAGCGCGGGTAGTGATGGGCGCCGAGCAGCACCGCCTTGTAGCCGGCGATGTTGGCCTGCGAGGAGAGCACGTCCAGGCTCTGCGCGCGCGAGGTGCGCGGCGCGGCTTCCAGCGCGAACGCGGTGATGCCGCGCGCGGCCATGCGCGCGATGCAGGCGTTGTCGAACGGGTTGAGCATGCCCAGCAGCACGCTGCCGGACTGCATCTGCGCCAGTTCCGCCTCGTCCGGCGCATTGACTTTCAGCACCAGCTCGGCGGCAAAGGCCGCGGCCGCATCGCCGATGGTCGCGCCAGCAGCCTCGTAGGCGCTGTCCGGCACGCTGGAAAGCAACCCGGCGCCGCTTTGCAGCGTTACCCGGTGCCCTTGGCCGATCAGTTTCTTGACGGTTTCCGGGGTCGCGGCGACGCGCGTTTCCCCGACATGGGTTTCGAGGGGTACACCGATGTGCATTGTTGTTGTTCTCCTGCGTGATCTTGACCAGGGCGCGGTAACCGCTGCCCTGGCGAGCTTTTTTCACCCGGCCACTACTCTGGCGGTCGGGTTTTGAAACGGTGGAGCGGGCCTCGGCGACTGCGCTAAACAGCCGGTCCGGCGCGGCATTCTGCAAGCACGGAAAAAATCAAACAACTGTTTCAATCGGGCGATTGCATCTGACGCACCGGTCGCAAGCCGACTCTAGATTCGCACAGAGTCGCGCCAGCCAGCGCAGCTTAGGGGGCCGCTTCGGTTAAAAGTGCGGTCGCCAAGGAAAAAACGTGCGGATCATGAATGACGCACCATTGCCACGGTATTCCCCTGCGGTGCCGGCTGACTGCGACCTTGGTGTCGGTGGTCTAGGGTTGATGCAGCGATACAGCGGTTGAAATGTCGTTCGATTCTTGTAGTCCAAGCGCTCTGGCTGCTTTTGTTGTCTGGAGTGTTTCGGCGCAGCGACAAACTGTCGCTGCGCAATCTGCTGGAGTTGCACGATGCCCGAACCTGATGTGGACGAACTGACCGAGCTGCTCGAGCCCTCGCCGCAGCGCCGCCTGCCGTTCGCTTTCGCCCGCCGCCACGGCGTGTTCCTGCTCGAACGTGACGGCGCGGCCAGCCTGTGCCTGCGCGAAGGCGCGGCGCTGACGGCGGTGCAGGAGGCGCAGCGGGTGGTCGGTGCGCGGCTGGCGTGGCAGTGGCTGGGGCAGGAGGCATTCGAGCAGGCGCTCGGCGCGGCCTATCAGCACGATTCCTCCGCGACGATGCTGATGGTCGAAGGGCTGGGCAACGATCTGGACCTGGCCAGCCTGGCCGACCAGATCCAGGAAACCGAGGACCTGCTGGAGCAGGAGGACGACGCGCCGATCATTCGCCTGATCAACGCCATCCTCGGCGAGGCGATCGCCGAGAACGCCTCGGATATCCATATCGAAACCTTCGAGAAGCGCCTGGTGATCCGCTTTCGCGTCGACGGCATCCTCCGCGAAGTGGTGCAGCCCAAGCGCGAGCTGGCGGCGCTGCTGGTATCGCGGATCAAGGTCATGGCCAAGCTGGATATCGCCGAGAAGCGCATCCCGCAGGACGGGCGCATTTCCCTGCGCGTCGGCGGCCGCGAGGTCGACATCCGCGTCTCCACACTGCCCTCGGCCAACGGCGAGCGCGTGGTGCTGCGTCTGCTGGACAAGCAGGCCGGGCGTCTGACCCTACGCCACCTGGGCATGAACGAGCAGGACCGCCGCCAGCTGGAGCAGGCGGTGAAGAAGCCGCACGGCATCATCCTCGTCACCGGCCCCACCGGCTCGGGCAAGACCACCACGCTGTACGCCGCGCTGACCACGCTCAACGACCGCACGCGCAACATCCTCACCGTCGAGGACCCCATCGAGTACCACCTCGAGGGCATCGGTCAGACCCAGGTCAACACCAAGGTCGACATGACCTTCGCTCGCGGCCTGCGCGCCATCCTGCGTCAGGACCCGGACGTGGTGATGGTCGGCGAGATCCGCGACCAGGAAACCGCCGACATGGCCGTGCAGGCCTCGCTCACCGGCCACCTGGTGCTGTCCACGCTGCACACCAACAGTGCCATCGGCGCCGTCACGCGGCTGGTGGACATGGGCGTCGAGCCGTTTCTGATTTCCTCCTCGCTGCTCGGCGTGCTGGCCCAGCGGCTGGTGCGGGTGCTGTGCAATGACTGCAAGCGCCCCTATGTGGCCGATGCCGCCGAATGCGAGCTGTTCGGCGTGGCGCCGGATGCGGCGCCGACGCTGTATCACGCCGAAGGCTGCGAGCAATGCCGCGGCATCGGCTATCGCGGCCGCACCGGCATCTACGAACTGGTGCTGTTCGACGACGCGCTGCGCAGCATGGTGCATACCCGCGCCAGCGAGCAGGACATGCTGCAGCATGCGCGCGTGCTCGGCCCGAGCATCCGTGACGATGGCCTGCGCAAGGTGCGCGAGGGCGTCACCACCATCGAGGAAGTGCTGCGGGTGACCCGTGAGGAATGATGCCCTGCGCCGTCCGGCGCACCGTGGAGAGCACCGCTGATGGCCGCCTTCGAATACCTCGCGCTGGATGCGCGCGGCCGCGAGCAGAAGGGCCTGATCGAGGCGGACAGCCCGCGTCAGGCGCGCCAGTTGCTGCGCGACAAGCAGTGGGCGCCGCTGGAGGTGAAGCAGGCCAAGTCCAAGGAGGATGTCAGTCGCGGCGGCTTCAGCTTCGGCCGCGGGCTGTCGGCGCGCGACCTGGCGCTGGTCACCCGGCAGCTGGCGACCCTGGTGCAGGCTGCGCTGCCCATCGAGGAAGCCCTGCGCGCGGCGGCCGCGCAATCCACCTCGGCGAAGATCAAGTCGATGCTGCTGGCCGTGCGCGCGCGGGTGATGGAGGGCCACAGCCTGGCCGCGGCGCTGCGCGAATATCCGTCGGCCTTTCCCGAGCTTTACCGCGCCACCGTGGCGGCCGGGGAGCACGCCGGCCATCTTGGGCTGGTGCTCGACCAGCTGGCCGACTACACCGACCAGCGTCAGCAGTCGCGGCAGAAGATCCAGCTGGCGCTGCTCTATCCGGTGATCCTGATGGTCGCCTCGCTGGCCATCGTCGTGCTGCTGCTCGGCTACGTGGTGCCGGACGTGGTCAAGGTATTCGTCAACACCGGGCAGGAACTGCCGGCGCTGACCCGCGGCCTGATCGCCACCAGCGACGTGGTGAAGAACTGGGGCTGGCTGATCGTGCTCGGCATCGTCGCGTTCGTGCTGGCCATGCGTGCGGCGCTGCGCGATCCGGCGCTGCGCCTGCGCTGGCACGCTTTCATCCTACGCCTGCCGCTGATCGGCCGTCTGAGTCGGGCGACCAACACCGCGCGCTTCGCCTCGACCCTGGCGATCCTCACGCGCAGCGGCGTGCCGCTGGTGGAGGCGCTGTCCATCGCGGCGGCGGTGATCGCCAACCTGCGCATCCGCGAGCGGGTGGTCGAGGCGGCGCAGAAGGTGCGCGAAGGCAGCAGCCTGACCCGTGCGCTGGAGGCCACCGGCGAATTCCCGCCGATGATGCTGCACATGATCGCCAGCGGCGAAAAATCCGGTGAACTGGATCAGATGCTGGCGCGCACCGCGCGCAATCAGGAGAACGACCTGGCCGCCCAGGTGTCTCTGCTGGTCGGCCTGTTCGAGCCGTTCATGCTGGTGTTCATGGGGGCGGTGGTGCTGGTCATCGTGCTGGCCATCCTGATGCCGATCCTCTCTCTCAACCAACTGGTGGGTTAACGACCATGACAACAAGACTGCAGCGCCGCACCCAGGGCGGTTTCACCCTTATCGAGATCATGGTGGTGGTGGTCATCCTCGGCATCCTCGCCGCGCTGGTGGTGCCGCAGGTGATGAGCCGCCCCGAGCAGGCCAAGGTCACCGTGGCCAAGGGCGACATCAAGGCCGTCGCCGCCGCGCTGGACATGTACAAGCTGGACAACTTCGCCTATCCGAGCACCCAGCAGGGGCTGGAGGCGCTGGTGACCAAGCCGACCGGCAACCCGCAGCCGAAGAACTGGAACCGCGACGGCTACCTCAAGCGCCTGCCCAAGGACCCATGGGGCAACGACTACCAGTACCTGTCGCCAGGCACCCGTGGCCAGTTCGACCTCTACTCCTTCGGCGCCGACGGCAAGCCCGGCGGCTCGGACCTCAACGCGGACATCGGCAACTGGGACCTCTGACCGATGCGCCGGCGCGCCCGCGCCTTCACCCTCATCGAACTGCTGGTGGTGATCGTCCTGCTGGGCATTCTGGTCAGCCTGGCGGTGCTCACCACCGGCAGTTCGAGCACCTCGCGCGAGCTGCGTGACGAGGCCCGGCGGATCGCTGCGCTGATCGGCGTACTCAGCGACGAGGCGGTGCTCGACAGCCGCGAGTACGGCCTGCTGGTCAACCGCGAGGGCTACCGTGTGCTGCGTTACGACGAGGCCGACGCCCGCTGGCGCGAGGTCGAGCGGCGCAAGGTGCATCGGCTGCCGGAGTGGATGCGCCTGGAGCTGGAACTGGATGGCACGCCGCTGGAGCTGGTGGCGCCGGTCAGGCAGGCGGACGACCGCGCCGGGCTGAGCGACGCCGACAGCCGCGGGCGCAGCCGCGAGCGCAACAGCGGCCCGCGGCTGGAACCGCAGCTGCTGATCCTCTCCAGTGGCGAACTGTCGCCGTTCAGCCTGCGCCTGTCCGAGCGCAAGGCCGGCGGCAGCACCTGGCTGATCGCCAGCGACGGCCTGCGCCTGCCGCAGGCCGAACTGCTCGAGCACAGGCGATGAGTGCATCGATGGCCAGGGCCGGCCGCGGCTTCACCCTGCTCGAAGTGCTGGTGGCGCTGGCGATCTTCGCCACCGTCGCCGCCGTGGTGCTCACCGCCGCCGGGCGCAGCCTGAGCAATGCCGGGCGGCTGGAAGAGTTGACCCTGGCCGGCTGGATCGCCGACAACCGCCTCACCGAACTGCAGCTGCAGCCGACCACGCCGGCGCCCGGCCGCGAGACGCTGGAGCTGGAATTCGCCGGCCGCCGGTGGCAGACCCTCAGCGAGATCGAGGCGAGCAGCGATCCCGGCCTGCTGCGCGTCACCGTCTGGGTCGCGCTGGACGAACGCCGCGCGCGCAACCGGCCGCTGCCCGAGCGCGCGGTGACCAGCCTCAGCGGCTTCGTCGCGGTGCGCCAGGCCGGCAGCGGCCAGCCGGGGCTCGCGCAATGAATCCGCAGCTGCCGCGGCGCATGGCCGGCTTCACCCTGCTCGAACTGCTGATCGCCATCGCCCTGTTCGCCCTGCTTGGCCTGGGCACCTACCGCATGCTCGAAGCGGTGCTGCGCAGTGACGCGGCGACCGCCGGGCAGGAACAGCGTCTGCGCGAGCTGAGCCGCGCGCTGTGGCTGTTCGAGCGCGACCTGCTGCAGGTGATCGACCGGCCGGTGCGCGACGGCTACGGCGACGAGCGCAACGCGCTGGTGGGCCAGCTCGAAGGCGACGACGGCGCGCCCATACTGGAGCTGACCCGTAGCGGCTGGCGCAACCCCACCGGCCTGCGCCGCGCCAACCTGCAGCGGGTGCGCTGGCGGCTGGTCGGCGAACGGCTGGAGCGCACCTACTGGGTGGTGCTCGACCGCGACGTCGACAGCCAGCCGCGTGTGCAGGTCGCGCTCGACGCGGTGCGCGCGCTGCAGCTGCGCTACCTCGACGAGGACCACGTCTGGCACGAGGAGTGGCCGCCGTTCGACTACGGTCGCGGCGGCGGCGAGGAGGCCGCGCAGCGCCTGCCGATCGCCGTCGAGCTGACCCTCGAACACCCGCGTTACGGCCGCATCAGCCGCCTGCTGCGCTTGCCGGACGGTCCGCCGCAGCAGGCGCAGATGCAGCTGCCGGGCGCCGAGGGCGTGCCCGAACCGTACGACGGGGAGCAGCCGCAATGACGCGCCAGCGCGGCGTCGCGCTGATCACCGTGCTGCTGGTGGTGGCGATCGTCACCGTGGTCAGCGCGGCGATGGTGGCGCGCCAGCAACTGGCGATCCGCGCCAGCAGCAACCAGCTGCAAGCCCGTCAGGCGTGGCATTACGCGCTGGGCGGCGAGGCGCTGGCGCAGTCGATCCTGCAGCGCGATGCGCGCGCAGGCGGGCAGGCGCCGGTCGATCATCTCGGCGAGGCCTGGGCGTTGCCGCGACCGGCGTTCGCCGTCGACGAAGGGGAGATCCGCGTGCACATCGAGGACCTCGCCGGACGCTTCAACCTCAACAGTCTGGTGAAGAACGGTCAGGCCGACGCCGCCGCGCTGGCGCAGTTTCGCCGGCTGCTGTTGCGCCTGCAGATCGCTGCGCCCTATGCCGAACGGCTGGTCGACTGGCTGGACGTCGACCAGCAGCCCGGCGCCGAGCAGGGCGCCGAGGACGACGCCTACCTGCTGCTCGAGCCGCCGTATCGCACGGCCGGACGGCGGCTGTTCGATCTTTCCGAACTGCGCCTGCTGCTGGACATGCGCGACGAGGATTTCCAGCGTCTGGCGCCCTACGTCGCCGCGCTGCCGGCCGATCACGGGCTGAACGTCAACACCGCCAGCGCGCTGGTGCTGTCCAGCCTGGGCGACAACCTCAGCCTCGGCGCCGCCGAAGCGCTGGTGGAGGTGCGCCGCGCCAGCCCTTTTCGCGACACCGCGGCGTTCCTCGCGCAGCCGGCCATGGCCGGCAATACGCTGCAGGGCACCGCGCTGGCGGTCGGCAGTCAATACTTCCAGGTCACCAGCGAAGTGCATCTGGGCGACCGCCGGCTGGCGCTGGTCAGCCTGCTGCAGCGCGAGCAGGACGGCACGGTCCGCGTGCTGGCGCGCAACCTCGGGCAGCCGCCGCGTCTGCCCGCACCATCCGCAAAGGGAGAACGCTAGATCATGGATTGCCTGTTCCTGCCCGCCGACTGTGCCGCGCACCTGCAGCCGGAGACGCCTGGTTACTGGCTGCCGCGCGAGGGCGCTGGCGGCTGGCTGAGTCTGGCGCAGTGCGCCGCTGCCGCGCAGGGCGCTGTGACGCTGGTGCTGCCGGCCGAGCACTGCAGCGCCTTCGCCGTGGCGCTGCCGACGCGCAAGGCGCGCTGGCTGCAGCAGGCGCTGGCCTACGCCGCCGAGGAGCTGCTGGCGGAGAATGTCGACGAGCTGCACCTGAGCCTCGGCGAGGTGCTGGACGACGGCCGCCACCGGGTCATCGCCATCCGCCGCAGCCTGCTGCAGGGCTGGCTCGAACAGCTGTGCGGGCTGGGGCTGCCGATTGTCGCCGTGCATGTCGACGCCGACCTGCTGCCGCGTACGGGCAGCCAGATTCTGCTGCTCGGCGCGCGTGGACTGCTCGGCGGCAGCTTGGAGGCGCGGCTGGCCTTCGTTGCCGAGCAGTGGCCGGCACTGGCCGAACAGTGCCCGGCGCCGCGGCAGGCGCACGGCGACGGCGAGACGCCGCCGCCCGGGGTGGATGACTACCAGCGTCTCGACGACCCCTATGCCTGGCTCGCCAGCGGTCGCGCGGCGGCGGTCAATCTGGCGCAGGGCACGTTCGCCATCGATCTCGGCGGCAGCGGGCTGGCGCGCTGGAAACCGCTGTTCGCCACGCTCGGGCTGATCCTGCTGGTGCAGCTGGGCTTCAACCTGGCGCAGGGTTGGTACTTCCAGCGTCAGGGTGACCTGCATGCCGACGCCAGCCTGGCGCTGTACCGCGAGCTGTTTCCGGCCGACACGCGCATCGTCAATCTGCGCGCGCAGTTCGACGACCACCTGGCCCAGGCCGGCGGCGCCCGCGCCGGCTTCACCCGCCTGCTGGAACATGCCGCCACGGCCGTCGCCGACGGCGCGCCGGTGACAGTGCAGCGGCTGGACTACAACGAGACGCGCGGCGATCTGGCGCTGGAGGTGCGCGCCGCTGATTTCGCCGCGCTGGAACAGCTGCGCCAGCGCTTGAACGAGCAGGGCCAGAGCGTGCAGCTGGGCTCGGCAAGTCGCGACGGCGATGCCGTCAGCGCCCGCGTGGTGATCGGAGGCTGACGATGAATTTCAAACAGCAACTGGCCGTGCGCCTGACCGATTCACCGCTGTGGCGCCGCTGGCAGCGCCTGCCGCCGCGCGACCGCCTGGCGCTCGGCCTGCTCGCCGCGTTCCTCGTTGCCCTGCTGTTCTACCTCTGGCTATGGCTGCCGGCGCAGCGCCATGCCGCCGCCGCGCGCGAGCATTACCAGGCGCAGCGCGAGCTGTACGCCTACCTCGAACAGAACAGCGAACTGGCGCGGCAGATGGGCCGTAGCGGCGAGCAGGTGATGCTGGCGCCGGAGGAGTTGCAGGGGTTGGTCACACAGAGCGCACAACAGAGCAACCTGCGCATCGAGAGCTTCGACAGCGGCGCCGACGGCGGCCTGCAGGTCAGCCTGCCGGGTGCGTCGTTCGCCCTGCTGCTGCGCTGGCTCGCCGAATTGCAGGCGCTGGGGGTGAACGTCGGCGAGGTCAGCCTGGAGCGCGCCGGCGAAGGACAAGTGGATGCACGGGTGGGGCTGCGCGCGGGCGGCTGAGGCGCTGCCCGCGCATCTCGCCGGTCACTGATGGGGAAACGGCATGGCCAGCGCGCGCAGCGCGGCTTCGGCGTTGAGCACGCGGGTCACCGCGTCGTCGGCCTTGTCGCGGCTGAGACCGAGGCGGTCCAGCAGCGGCTGCGGAATGTCCTGCGGGCCGCCGGTGCCGATGCCGCGCTGGCGCAGCAGGCGCACGGCCAGGCAGACGAGGTTCGGATAGGCGGCGTGCTCGCCGGCATAGTCCGGGTCGTTCTGGAAGCGCAGGGCATTGGCCACTTCGTCCGGCATGCCCCACAGGCGCATCAGCCAGGCGCCGATCTGCTCGCGGGTGATGCCCAGCAGGTGCTGTTCGATATGGTTCGGGCCCAGGTGCGGGTTGACCTCCAGATGCCGGCAGATCAGCGAGAAGTGCGGCGGAAAGATGTGCGCCAGCACCAGGTAGCCGAAGTTGTGCAGCAACCCGGCGAGATAGCTCAGCCCCATCTCCGGGCGCGTTTCGCGCGGGATGGCGCGCGCCAGCCCTTCGATCACCGCGGCGGTGTAGATCGCCTGCTGCCAGTACGGCGTCGCTTCCTGCGGCCGGTCCTTGGGCAGGCTGAGAGTCTTGCCCAGCGCCAGGCCCAGCGCCAGGTTGATCACCAGATCGAAACCCAGCACGCGGACGATGGCGTCTTCCACCGAGCGGATGCGCCCGGGTGCGGCGTAGTAGGGCGAGGCCGCCCAGCTGATCACCTGCGCCGCCAGTGCCGGGTCGGTTTCGACCACGCCGGTGATGTCGTCGACGGTGGCTTCCGGGCTCACGCGCAGCTTGATGATGCGCTGCGCGGTATGCGGCAGCGGCGGAATCTCGATGGTTTCCTCCAGGCGCTTCTGGATGCGCCGCGCGGTGAAGCTCTGCACCGCCTGGCTGATCTCCTCGCGGTCGTCATGCGGACGGTCGAGGTTCGGCCGGATGTCACGCAGCGGCACGGCGAAGCTGCCGGCACTGGCCTTGTTCAGCAGGCGCTGGAAATCCTCCGCCGCCAGCTCCACCAGCAGCCCCGGCTGGCCCGATTCGACCAGCAGCCGCGGTTGCTGCAGCAGGCAGCGCTCGTACAGGCAGGGCGAACTGGTCAGCGGCGGCAGGCCGGGCAGGCGGCTCAGCTCGTGCTTGGCGAGCATGCGCGCCAGGCGTTCCGGTTTCACCGCCAGCAGCTGGCGGCCGGTGAGCTCGGTCAGCCGCGGCAGATCGAGCAGATGATCCTGGGGAAACAGCACCAGCATGGCGCCGACGCTGTCTTCCAGCAGCACCGCCTGGACCCGCTGGGCAGCGGGGAAATTGGGGCGATCACGCTGGATCTGGTAGCGCACGCCGAGGTCTTTCAGCAGCTTGGTGATCAGCAGCGGCAGTTCGGAACAGCTTTCGGTATCGACAGCAGAATTCATGAGCGGACCTGTGATGGTGGCCTGCCCGAGTATAGCGAAGCCCTCAGGCGGGGAAATTGCGGTGACGAGTGGTTGTCACACTTGGCCGTATTCCTGGCCATGACGCAGCCAGCGCTCCAGCAGCGGGCTGACATGCTGCGGCCAGCGCGCCAGCAGCTCCTGGGCGGCGTCGCGCACCGCCGGCAGCAGATCGGCGTCGCGCATCAGGTCGGCAACCTTGAACTGCAAAAGGCCGGTCTGCCGCGTGCCGAGCATTTCGCCGGGGCCGCGCAGCTCAAGGTCCTTCTCGGCGATGACGAAGCCGTCGCAGGTCTCGCGCATGATCGCCAGCCGTTCGCGGCCGAGCTGCGACAGCGGCGCGTGGTAGAGCAGCACGCAGTGGCTGGCCGCGCTGCCACGGCCGACGCGGCCGCGCAGCTGGTGCAACTGGGCCAGGCCCAGGCGCTCGGGGTTCTCGATGATCATCAGGCTGGCGTTGGGCACGTCGACGCCGACTTCGATGACCGTGGTGGCGACCAGCAGCTGCAGTTCGCCGCGCTTGAACTGCTCCATCACCGCGGCCTTCTCGGCCGGCTTCATGCGCCCGTGGATCAGCCCGACGCGCAGGCCGACCAGCGCCGCCGAGAGATCGTCGTAGGTGGTTTCCGCCGCCTGGCAGGTCAGCTCCTCGGATTCCTCGATCAGCGTGCACACCCAGTACGCCTGACGCCCCTCGTTGCAGGCGATGCGCACCCGCTCGATCACCTCCAGGCGGCGGCTATCGGCGATCACCAGGGTGTTCACCGGCGTGCGGCCCGGCGGCAGTTCGTCGAGGATCGAGGTATCGAGATCGGCGTAGGCGCTCATCGCCAGGGTGCGTGGGATCGGCGTGGCGGTCATGATCAGCTGGTGCGGGCAGAGTCGGCCGTCGATGCCCTTCTGGCGCAGGGCGAGGCGCTGCTGCACGCCGAAGCGGTGCTGCTCGTCGATGATCACCAGGGCCAGGCGCTTGAAGACCACCTCGTCCTGGAACAGCGCGTGGGTGCCAACCACCATCGGGCAGCCGCCGGCGATCTGCTCCAGCGCCGCGGCGCGGGCCTTGCCCTTGAGCTTGCCGGCCAGCCAGGCGACCTCGATGCCGAGCGGTTCGAGCCACTTGCTGAAGTTGAGAAAGTGCTGCTCGGCGAGGATTTCCGTCGGCGCCATCAGCGCCACCTGATAGCCGGCTTCCAGCGCCTGCAGCGCGGCGAGGGCGGCGACCACCGTCTTGCCGGCGCCCACATCGCCCTGCACCAGACGCAGCATCGGCTCGTGCTGGGCGAGGTCATAGGCGATCTCGGCGCCGACGCGCTGCTGCGCGCCGGTGGGGGCGAAGCCGAGGTTGGCGAGAAAGCGCTGCGTCAAGGTTTTCGCCGGCGGCAGCGCGGGCGCCTGCTGCGCGCGCACCCGTTCGCGCAGGCGCTGCAGCGAGAGCTGATGGGTCAGCAGTTCCTCGAAGGCCAGCCGATGCTGCGCCCAGTGGCGGCCTTCGGCGAGTTCCTCCAGATCGGCGTCGGCCGGCGGCCGGTGCAGGTAGCGGATGGCTGCGTCCAGCGCGCCGAGCTGGTAGTCGCGGGCCAGCTCGGCGGGCAGCCAGTCCGGCAGGCTGTGCGGGCCGAGCCGCGCCAGCGCCTGCTCGCTGAGGTTGCGCAGACGCTGCTGGGTCAGGCCTTCGGTGGTCGGGTAGATCGGCGTCAGGGTCTGCTCGACCGGTGCCGGTTCGCCGGTCAGCGCGCGGTATTCCGGGTGATAGATCTCCAGCCCCGAGGCACCTGGACGCGCCTCGCCGTAACAGCGCAGCTGGGTGCCGCGCTTCATGGCTTCCTTCTGCGCCTGGCTGAAGTGGTAGAAGCGCAGGCTCAGGGTGCCGCTGCCGTCCTGCAGACGCACCAGCAGGCTGCGGCGGCGGCCCATGACGATGTCGGCGCCGGACACCACGCCTTCGATCACCGCGTCCTGCCCCGGCCGCAGCGCGCCAATCGGCACCACGCGGGTGCGGTCCTGGTAGCGCAGCGGCAGGTGGAAGAGCACGTCCTGCAGGGTTTCCAGGCCGACCCTGGCGAGCTTCTCGGCCAGCGCCGCGCCAACGCCCTTGAGTGCGGTGACCGGAATGGTCGCCAGTTCGCTCATGGCCTCAGGCTTTTGCGGCTGGCGGCTTGCCTACCGAACACAGGCGGATCGAGTCGGCGAGGATTTCGATCGCCTTGGGCCGCGGGAAGCTGGCGCGCCAGGCGATCGCAACGGTGCGGAACGGTACCGGCGGCGTCAGCGGGCGGGTCTCCAGCACGCCGGGGGAGTAGTGGTGGCTCTCCACCGCCGACAGCGGCAGGATCGACACGCCCAGGCCCGAGGCGACCATGTGGCGGATGGTTTCCAGCGAGCTGGACTCGACGGTGGTGTGGCTCGGTGCCTCGCCCTTGCGGGTGGTCGGGCAGGCTTCGAGCACCTGATCGCGGAAGCAGTGGCCTTCGCCGAGCAGCAGCAGGCTCTTGTCGTTGAGCATCTCGGCGTCGATGGTTTCCTTCGCGGTCCACGGATGGTCAGCTGGCATCAGCACGTAGAACGGCTCGTCGTAGAGCGGCTTGGTCAGCACGTCGGCTTCCTGGAACGGCAGCGCGATGATGATCGCGTCCAGCTCGCCGGTGCGCAGCTTGTCGCGCAGGATGTGGGTGAAGTTTTCCTCGATGTACAGCGGCATGTCCGGCGCCACGCGGTGCAGCTGCGGGATCAGGTGCGGGAACATGTACGGGCCGACGGTGTAGATGGCGCCGACCTTGAGCGGCGCGGCCAGCTGATTCTTGCCGACCTGGGCCAGCTCGCGGATGCTCTGCGCCTGCTCCAGCACCTTCTGCGCCTGGGTGACGATGCCTTCGCCGACCGGGGTCAGGCGCACCGCGCTCTTGGTCCGCTCGAAGATCAGTACGCCGAGCTCGTCCTCGAGCTTCTTCACGCCGACCGAGAGGGTCGGCTGACTGACGTGGCAGCGCTCGGCGGCGCGGCCGAAGTGCTGTTCCTGGGCGAGGGTGACGATGTAGCGCAGTTCGGTGAGGGTCATAGTCAAATTCCATCGAGTTGGCGGCAAGCATAGCCTTTGCGTAGCGGTCTCACCAACTGCGTGCGAACGCCCGGCGTTCGGCAAGCGGCGTATGGCGTTCGACGTGAGTCAGCCCAGCAGCGCTACACTGCGCAACAGGAAGATGATGCGGTCTCGGGTTGCCGGAGGATGAAGGATGGGCAAGCGTTGTTCGGTATTGATCGCCGGATGTGGCGATGTGGGGTGCCGCCTGGGGCTGCAGCTGAGTCGTGACGGCTGGCGGGTGTACGGCATGCGCCGGGAAGCCGCCGGCCTGCCGGTGCCGATCCTGCCGGTCAAGGGTGACCTGAGCGGCGCGGAATGCCCGCGCACCTGGCCGAATGGCGAGCTGGACTATCTCGTCTATGCCGCCTCGGCCAGCCAGCACGACGAAGCGGGCTATCGCCAGGCCTATGTCGCCGGCGTGCGACACGTGCTCGACTGGCTCGAGCAACGCGGCCAACGCCCGCGGCGGCTGTTGTTCATCTCCAGTACCGGCGTCTACGGCCAGCACGATGGCGAGTGGATCGACGAGACCTCGCCCACCGAACCCAGCGGCTACACCGGCCGGGTGATGCTGGAGGCCGAGCGTCAGGTGCTCGGCTGCGGGCTGCCGGCGACGGTGGTGCGCATGGGCGGGCTGTACGATCCGACGCGGCCGTGGATGCAGAATCAGGTGCGCGCCGGCCTGCGCGTCGAGCGCGATCCGCCGCAGTACAGCAACCGCCTGCACCGTGACGACGCCGCCGCGCTGCTGGCGTTCCTGCTACAGGCCGACGCGCGTGGCGAGCCGCTGGACGATTGCTACCTGGGCGTCGATGACGATCCGGCGCCGCTGCACGAGGTGGTGGACTGGTTGCGGGCGCGTCTCGGCGTCACTCACTGGGCCGAGCAGAGCATGACCCGCCGCGCTGGCAGCAAGCGCTGCAGCAACGCGCGTGCCCGCGCGCTGGGCTGGGCGCCGCGCTATCCGAGCTATCGCGATGGCTACGCCACGCTCGGCGAGCGGCGTGACTGACGGCAACCGCCTGCTGGCACGGCCCTGGCTGCCTGGCGTGGAGCTGTTCCATGCCGACTTCTCCGGCCAGCCGTTCGGCCGGCATAGCCACGATGCCTTCGCCATCGGGGCCATCCTCCACGGTGTCGGCGGCTACCAGTGTCGCGGCGCGCGCCACGCGCTGCCGGCCGGCACGCTGTCGCTGATGAATCCGCAGGAGCCGCACACCGGCCATGCCGAATCGCCGCGGCTGATCTACCGCATGCTCTACATCGAGGAGGCGCGGCTGCCGGCGCTGCTCGGGCGCAAGCGGCTGCCGCGTGGCTTTCGCCAGCTCAACCCGACCGACGATGGCGCGGTGGCCGCCGGCCTGGCGCAACTGGCCGGCGATTTCCAGCACGGCGACGCGCTCGGCCTGGAGAGCCGCCTGCTGCAGCTGCTGGAGCTGGTGTTTACCCGTCACGGCGGCCTGCGGCCGATGCAGACGGCCCGGCGTGACGGTGGTACGGTCGCCGCCCTGCGCGATTACCTCGAGCAGCATTACAGCGAGGCGGTCAGCCTGCAGGCGCTGGCCGAGCAGCTGCAGCGCCATCCGCGTCATCTGATCGAAGCCTTCCGCCGCGCCTATGGCGTGCCGCCGCACACCTGGCTGCTGCAGCGGCGCATCCGTGAGGCCAAGCGCCGCCTGCTCGATGGCGAGACGCTGGCCGAGCTGGCGCTGGGCCTGGGCTTCTACGATCAGGCGCACTTCAGCGGCACCTTCCGCCGTTTCACCGGCGTCACGCCGGGGCAGTTCCGCGCTACCGCGCGGGCCTGAGTTTCTTCCAAGACCGTAGCGAGCCGCTGCGGCAGTCTGGCCGCCCCTGTCGAAGGAGGCGGTCATGATCGGGTTATTTCTGCTGGTTGCCGGTACGCATTTCGCCGCCCTGCTGTCCCCGGGGCCGGATTTTTTCCTGCTGATCCGTGCGGCGCTGCTGCATGGCCGGCGCCAGGCCGATGGCTGCGCGGCCGGCATCGCCCTGGCGAATCTGCTGTCGATGCTGCTGGTGTTGCTCGCCCTGGCGGCGCTGCCCGGCGCCAACGGCGGGCTGTGGCGCACCTTGCAGCTGGTCGGCGGCGGCTATTTCTGCTGGCTCGGCAGCCAGGCGCTGCTGGCCCGGCGCGAACTGCAGCTACCGGACGGCGCCGGCGACGGCGAAACCGGCGAAACCGGTGGACGCTGGCGGGCCGGCTTCGGCCAAGGCCTGCTGGCCAGCAGCCTGAATCCCAAGCTGCCGCTGTTCTATGCCGGCCTGTTCGGCGTGCTGCGCGAAGCGGCGGTGCCCGGTTGGGGGCTGGCGCTGGCGATGGCCTGGATGGCGGCGGTGGTGCTCGGCTGGGACCTGGCGCTGGTGCGCCTGCTCGGCCACGCGCGCTGGCGTGGTTGGCTGCGCCGGCGGGTGCGCACGCTCGACCGGCTGTGCGGCGCATTGCTGCTGGCGCTCGGTGGCTGGTTGCTGGTGACCGCTGTGCCGAGGTAATGGCCTGCGCATGCAGTCCGTCGGCCCGGCGGCAACTCTGCGGCGGCGGGACTTACTAAAACTCAGACGACACGTCGCACGGCAGGAGCGGCAGCACCCCGCGCAGTCAGCGAGGCACAGGGAGATCACCGAGGCGGCGCCCCGACCCCCGATCTGGAGATTGCCCATGAGAGCGCTACGCTGGCACGGCAAGCACGACATCCGCTGCGACGACCACCTCCCCGACCCCACGATCGAAGATCCGCGCGACGCCATCATCAAGGTCAGCTCCTGTGCCATCTGCGGTTCGGACCTGCACCTGTATGACGGCTTCATGCCGGGCATGAAACACGGCGACATCATGGGCCACGAGTTCATGGGCGAGGTGATGGAAGTCGGCTCGGCGAACAAGAAGCTCAAGGTCGGCGACCGCGTGGTGGTGCCCTTCACCATCGTCTGCGGCGAATGCGAGCAGTGCCGGCGCGGCAATTTCTCGGTCTGCGAGCGTACCAATCGCAACAAGGACATCGCCGACAAGGTCTTCGGCCATAGCACCGCCGGGCTCTATGGCTATACCCATCTCACTGGCGGCTATGCCGGCGGCCAGGCCGAGTATGTGCGCGTGCCCTACGCCGATGTCGGCCCGGTGGTGATCCCCAACGACCTGACCGACGAGCAGGTGCTGTTTCTCGGCGACATCTTCCCCACCGGCTGGCAGGCCGCTGCGCAGTGCGACATCCAGCCGACCGACACCGTGGCGGTGTGGGGCGCCGGTCCGGTCGGCCAGTTCGCCGTCCGCAGCGCGGTGATGATGGGCGCCGAGCAGGTGATCTGCATCGACAACGTGCCCGAGCGCCTGTCGATGGCGCGTGCCGGCGGCGCCATCACCATCAACTTCGACGAGGAAAGCGTGGTCGAGCGCCTGGCCGAGCTGACCCGCGGCAAGGGCCCGGAGAAGTGCATCGACTCGGTCGGCATGGAGGCGCATGCGGCGCGCTCGATCGACTCGATGTACGACCGCGCCAAGCAGGCGCTGATGCTGGAAACCGACCGCCCGCACGTGTTGCGCGAAATGATCTACGTCTGTCGGCCGGCCGGCATCATCTCGATCCCCGGCGTCTACGGCGGGCTGATCGACAAGATCCCGTTCGGCGCGGCGATGAACAAGGGGCTGACCTTCCGCATGGGCCAGACCCACGTCAACCGCTGGACCGACGACCTGCTCAAGCGCATCCAGGAAGGCCAGATCGATCCGAGCTTCGTCATCACCCACACGGTCAGCCTCGAGCAGGGCCCCGAGATGTACAAGACCTTCCGCGACAAGCACGACGGCTGCATCAAGGTGGTCCTCAAGCCATGACCTGGTCGCCGATCCCTACGGTAGGGATCGGCCTGCGAACATATCGAGCGAGGAGTCTGCATGAGCATTCCACGGCAAGTTACCCGGCCCAACCCTTCGGCTCGCTCGCTGGCGCGCGGGCTGGGCTGGTTCAGCATCGGCCTGGGCGTCGTCCAGCTGGTCGCGCCGCGCCAGGTCGCGCGCTTCATCGGCATGCCCGGCAGCGACGGGCTGATCCGTGCCTGCGGGCTGCGTGAGATCGCCACCGGCGTCGGCATCCTGCTGGCGGACGATCCCAAGCCCTGGATCTACGGGCGCATCGGTGGTGATGCGCTGGACGTCGGCTGCCTTGGCTGGAGTATCGAGCATGGCCGTGAGCCGGCCAAGGCGGCCATCGCTGCTGGCGCGGTGGCGGGTATTACCGCGCTCGATCTGAGCTGCGCCAAGGGGCTGGATGCCGAGCGCATGCCGGCCACCGAGTGGGATTTCGGCGACCGCAGCGGCTTCCCCAACGGCACGGCGCAGGCGCGCGGTTCGGTGGACGCCGAGTTCGCCGCGGCGCGTGCCGAGCCCAACGGCTATCCGCCGGCGCAGCTGCACTAGCGCCTCGGCTTACCCTGGCGCGGCACCGCAGAGTGGTGGATAAGGCTGCGCCGTTATCCACCCTACCGGCACGACGTCGATGGCGCGCGGGTGTCCCGGCGGCATACGAGTTGCGTGCTGCGTAGCGGCGATTTTTTGCTAAGGTGGCCGGCCGTTCCGGTCGTGCGCCTGTGGCGTGCGACCCTGTCTGTGAGTAGTCATGTCGTCGGTCGTCAATGTCGTCCTGCCGGTCTTCGCGCTGATCCTGCTCGGCTTTGTGTGCCGCCGCAGCGGGCGCATGGGGCCGACTGGGGCCTCCGAACTCAATCGTTTCGTCGTCTGGCTGGGCCTGCCGGCGCTGCTGTTCAGCGTGGTCGCGACCTCGACCTGGGCGCAGCTCTGGCAGCCGGGCTTCATCGCCGCCTTCACCGTCGGCTGCCTCGGCGTGTTCGCCTTCACGCTCGGCTATCGCCTGCTGCAGAAGCAGCCGCTGGTGGATGCCAGCCTGGATGCGCTGGGCGCGTCCTACGCCAACACCGGCTATGTCGGCATTCCGCTGTGCATGCTGGTGCTCGGCGACGAGGCGCTGCAGCCGGCGATGGTTGCCTCGATCGTGGTGGTCTGCGTGCTGTTCGCCATTGCCCTGGCCTGTGTCGAAACCGGGCTGCACGCCGGGCAGGGCCTGTTGCGCACGCTGGGCAAGGTGAGCTGGGCGCTGGTGCGCAACCCGCTGGTGGTCGCGCCCATGCTCGGTGCGCTGTGGGCGGCCAGTGACGCGCAACTGCCGGTGCCGCTGGCCACATTGCTCAAGCTGCTGGGTGCGGCGGCGGCGCCGTGCGCGCTCGCCTCGCTGGGGCTGTTCCTCGCCCAACCGCAGCCGGCCGGCCCGGTGCGCGGGGTGTGGCCGCTGGTGGGGCTGAAGCTGCTGGTGCAGCCGCTGATCACTTGGTATCTGGCGTTCCAGGTTTTCGCGCTGCCGACCCTGTGGGCCTATTCGGCGCTGCTGCTCAGCGCGCTGCCCACCGGCACCGGCCCGTACATGCTTGCCGAGTTCTACGGCCGCGAAGGCTCGCGGGTGTCGCGGGTGGTGCTGCTGTCGACGCTGGGCTCGCTGATCAGCCTGTCGCTGATCCTGGTGCTGTTGCCGGTCTGATCTGCGCGCTCACTTGGCGCGTGGATAAGCCTGCGGCGTTATCCACCCTACGCCGGAGCTGCCGTAGGGCGGAAAACCGCGAAGCGTTTTCCACGCGCTATCCACATGCTAACGGTCAGCTCACCGGGCGCGTTACTTCCAGCACCACGGCGGCGATGCGGTCGCAGCGGGTGTAGGCGCCGCCGAGCAGCTCCTCGCCGAACACGTCCGGGTCGATTTCCCGGTAGCGCCAGGTCAGCGGCGTCGGGGCCAGACGCTGGCAGGCTTCGGCGAGGAACGGGTCCTGGTTGTCCAGCATCGCCACGCCGGTATACAGCAGCAGCGTGCCGCCCGGCGCCAGCCGGCCGAGCGCTGCATCGAGGATCGCCAGCGACAGCCCGGCGCCCAACGGCCCGCCGCCGTGGCGGTAGGCGCGCTCGCCGGGATCGACCAGATAGGGCGGATTGGCCAGGATCAGATCGAACTCGCCGTCGACGGCGCTGAGCAGGTCGCTGTGTTCGGCGCGCAGGTTGTCGGCGCCGGCCAGCGCCGCGTTGATGCGCGTCAGGCGCAGCGCCTCGGGGTTGATATCCACCGCCAGCACCTCGGCCTGCGGCCGCGCCAGCGCCGTGAGAATCGCGCCGGCGCCGGAGCCGCAGCCGATGTCCACGGCGCGGCGGATCTCGCCGGTGTGGCGGTCGAGGTGGCAGCGGATGGCGCTGGCGAAGCGGTAGGTATCCGGGCCGAAGAACACCGCGTCGGCCGAGTCGGTGGGATACGCCGAATGCACGAACAGCTGGCCATCGAGGCTCGACAGCCGTACTCGCGAGCGCCAGCGCGGGCCGCACGGCTCGAGCACCTGCGCCTGGTCCATCAGGCTGAACAGCGGCGGCGGCAGCAGCTCGTGCTGGAACGGCCGGCTCCAGCCGAACACCCCGGGCAGGTCGCCGGCCAGTGCATTCTGCGGACGCTGGTTGACCCGTTCATGGGTCAGCGGCGTGGGTGTGATGAAGTGATAGCCGCGCTCGCGCAGGGCCTGGCCCAGATGCAGCAACGCGCGGTCCTGCGCGGTTTCCATGGTCATGATGCGTCCCTTGAGGCCTTCAGTTGAACAGTCCGTTGAACAGCCGCGTGGCCAGCAGGCCGGCAGCGCTGTGGTGGCGTTGCGGTGTCAGCAGCGGCAGCAGCAGACGCATGCGCGCGGCACGGTCCGGCTGGCGGGCGAGCTGCTGTTCCAGCAACTGCAGCTCGGCGTCGAAGTCGTTACCGGCGGGCGCCTGCGGCACGGTCGCATCCGCCGCCGGGCGCCGCGCGTTGAACCGCGCCTGACTCTTGAGCAGCGCGCCGCGCGGGCTGCGCTTGCCCTCGGCGTGCCAGTCGCCGGCGATCCAGTCGTGGATCATCTGCTGCTCGTAAGTGCTGAAAACCCCAAACATCGGTGCCTGTTCGCCGACGATCAGCTGCCAGAAGCGGCTTTCCTGCGGATCGTGGCCGCGCTTGATCCAGCCGCGAGTCTCGAGCAAGGCGAGGAATTGCTCGACGTCCTCGGCCAGCCACTGATTGACCGTGCGGCCTTCGAAGCGGCAGTAGTCGGAATGCACGAACTGCCCGACCGCGGCCTTCTTCTCGAAGATGCGCTGCACCTCCGTCGACAGGTCGAAGTCGCCGATCACCGAGACGGTGCTGGCACCCAGGTCGTTGAGCCGGTAGCCGTTGCGCACGCGCTGGTAGAACGCCGCGCCGTCGCCCATCTGCGGCCAGGCGGCGCGCAGACCCTGCACCGCCTTGTGCGCATGGCCGTTGTCGGCGTTGTCGACGGTGACGTGCAGGGTGAAGTAGTACGGATCGATGCCCAGCTCGGTCAGTTCATAGGACGTGATCAGCAGGTGCAGCGGCAGCTGCTCGTAGCCGAGATTGAAGCCGATCACCTCCGGCAGGAAGCGCTCGGCGTGCTCGGCCAGCGCCAGCTGGATGGCACCCTGCACGAAGTGCTCGTCGTCCAGCTGCTGCCAGTCGTCGCAGCCCTGGCTGGCGAGCAGCTTGCGGTAGAGCACTACATGGTTTTTTTCCGGCAGGCCCTCGCCGAGCTCCTCCAGATAGGTCTGGATCAGCGCGGTGAAGCGGCCATCGTCCCAGCGCTGCAGCAGGCCGTAGAGCCAGGCGCCGTCGACCAGCTTGGTCGGCGCCACGCCGCGCAGAAAGTGCAGCGCATGCGCCTTGCTGGCGAAGTAGCGCCGCGCACCGCCGGCGCGGCGCTGCTCCAGGTAGGCCTGGTACTGACGGCCGACGGCTTCGGTGCGCTGCCTGACCCAGGCGTCCAGCGCCGCCGGATCGTCCGGCAGGTCGCAGGGCAGCGCGGCCGCACGTTGCAGCTGGTCCTGCAGGTAGTGCGCGGCGTCCTCATGACTGGCGCCATCGAGCAGGGCGAAATACAGCTCGCGCGATTCCTGCGGTGGTCGCGGATCGGCGGCGCGCGGCGCGGCGGGCAGGCGGTGCAGAGTCATCGGCATGGTCTTGTTTGGCGGCAGTGGTATGCAGATTTGGGCCGGCCGCGGCGGCCATTAGTTCAGCCCGCCCGCCGAGTGGCCGCTGTGCGGCTTGCAACTTCCCGCGCGCGGGTCATCACTAAAGCGGTGAGCGGCAGCCCGTCGGCGCCGCGCGGACAGCCGGAGGCACCAGCATGAATACCGAGCAGAGCGGCCGCGAGAGCATCGAGTCCATCGATCAGAGCGGCGACGCCCACGAGCAGAATCCGGAAACCACCATCACCCACGGTGAAGTCGCCGGCGGCGACGAGGCCGACGTGCCGGGCGGCGCCTACAACGTGCCGCCGGAGCTGGTCGATGAGCTCAGCGACGAAGAGGCCGTGCACGACAAGCAGGGGCCGGACGACGCCCGCTAGCGAGCGAAACGACGACTGGTGCACGGTTTTCGCTGGTGGGTCTTAAACCCCGGCCGCGGGCGGTCGCTTGTTGGCTGTCATACATCGGCCGCGTGTTGCGCATGCATCGCTGCGCGCCGCTCAACATTCTCCGCGACCTGCAGGCCGCAACGGTGCATCCGCAGTGGTCACAGCCAGTGCAGGACAGCCTGGATGCCGCCGAACGCCTGACCAACCCAACGGCCAACTGCTGGCGGACGCGCAGGGCTGGCGCGCGAGCAGTGCGCTGCGCGCCGAGGTGTCGGCGCAACGACCTGCTCTTAAGTCCGCCGCCGCGCCGGTCGCCCTGAATAACCAGAAGCGAAGGCATCTGTCCGTGGCCTTCGCCCAACCGTAGCCGATCAGCTGGTTGCCGCGGATGCCTTCGATATCCAGCGGCACCGCCTGCGCCGGCAGTTGCCAGCACAGCGCGACGACAGCTGACGCAGCGCAGCCCCTCGAGCTATGCCGCGGTCACCCAGACCGTAGTGGCGCAGGCCAACATCGGCCGGTTTGCCGTCGTCAGCCTGTTGTCCGCGTAGCTGCTTCGACAGGTTTTGACGACCTTGCGAGCGATGCTACGGGGTGTGGTGGCAGGCACCGGTCTCGTAGAAGGCTGAAGACGCTATTCTCACCTTCAACCACTTCGAAGCTTGCAGGAGGCGTCTTAGTTGGAATCACTTCGCTGCGTATCTCTAAGTTATCGCGCCACCCGTGATCGTCAGATCTAGTTAGCGTCAATGGCGCGCGATAGCTCCGTGGGCGTAAGCCGCTTCAATGTGTGTGAGATAGGGTCCATTTCTACATCTAGTGCTAAGGGTGTAATTCCATCGGCGTCATATACTAAATAAGCATTGCCGGCGGTCACTTCATGGAATTCTCCACCTTTTGTCGCTATGGTTCCTGGGGTGGCAGACATTAGGTCTTCAATCGACTCGTAGCGCAATGACAAATTAACTTCGCCCAGCGAGCCGAGAAGTACTAAAGCAGCTTTGGATGGCTCGTCCATAATAGACTGAAGTGATACCTTGTTGGACGCGTCAATCCAGGCATCAGAGTATTTAAAAATTAAATCTTGATAATTGTTTGATAGGGGGGCTTCTAGATTGCATACGGCTTTTCGAACGGAGACACCGTTCTGCCCATTGCGGATATTAGCATAGGCACAGTCTATAAGAGGGGTGCTCTTGTTAAGTGTTAGGGTATAGAAAACCTCAAAGTATGTATTTGATCCAGAGTTTTCGTAACTTAGGGCGGGACCGTTGTTGAACGATGTTAGAGCCCTCGTGATCTGTCCTGTATAGCCAACGATATTTGGGAGTGTCGTGATCGTCTCTCCACTTCTCTCAATTATTAAAATGCCGCTTTCGATGTCGGCGGTATAACTCTCTGAAGAGTCGGCTCTATTAACTGTTATGGTATATGGCTTTGCATATGTGGTGGTGGCTAGGGCTGCCGCAATGAATATCGCAAAAGCTATTAAGGGTCTCATGGAACGAAGGTTTCCTTAGCCGACGATGTTTTTCTGAGGATGGCTTCAAATTTCTGCGCGTAGCCGGCGATGCGTTGCCGCTGATCGGTGCCGTTAATTATCCGTCTGGCTTCCAAATAATCTACCCCATTTGGATTAATGTAGTTACTTAGCTTTTTACCAGTAAAAATTCCTTCTTTCATACCCCATATCATAATGGGCACAGAATGTTCAGGCTCGGCTGCTTGCTCAGGCTGGGTTACGAATGGAATATCAAAATGGTCTTCGGCCTTGCGGTAGTTATTTTTCCATGTGAGGTGTACGAGGCCCCTCCCGCGGTATTTATAGCCATCGCCTTCTTGAGTATTTCCATTCTCCATTGCGCGATCACGATGCTCTTGGGTTGCAGCTAGCACCGGGTCATATTTGTTGAAATAAGCAATGCTGCCAACCTCTGGTTTAGAGCTAAAGAACTCTCCTGATGGGAAGTAGTAGGCTTCATGTCGGGCGGTGGCAAACATATACGCTAGCTCGAAAAGGTTTGATTTCTCGGGGGCTCTTTCATAATACTTATTAATGAGTTCCACGATTATACGAAGATTAGTTTTTGAGGCGGGAGAAAAAGCTGGCGTATTTGCCGCGAATTGCTCGTGCTGGCAAGTGTACTCGTCGATAAATCGATCGACATCAATCAATCGGCTCGCATACAAAAAATGGCCCACTGTGGCAATGGAATGAAGATGCCATGCTTTCCTATCGTTCGAAATCCCATGCCTTCCAGCCAGATCACCCCACCAGCTTAACTTCTCGATTCGCTGCTTTTCTTCTTGCCAAACAAGATTCGGCGTTCCGGGTTCTTCCGCCAGTAGCGGATCAAGCTCATCCCACTTGCTTCTACTCCAGAACCACTCGCTTTCATACTTGGTGACCAGTTGGCCGAGCATATGGGCGTGCCAGGGCTTGGCCAGCGCTGCTCGGATTTCGCGACTCGTCAGCGTGCCGTCTTTGTTTGCATCGACGATATCGTACAGCCGAGCAATGGTTGTGAGAGGGCCGCCGTCAGCGTTGCTGATCTGGACACGGTAGTTTTGCTGCTCCTCTGCGCTCAGCAGGCCCTTGGCATTAAAGGAATAGGCGAGCTTCTCGACGGGCGTTCCGGTTTCCTCGATGCATTGAAAGCCCTCCCATTCCCACGGGCTGTGACGAGTAGTGATCAGCTCCTGCTCGGCGAGCCAGCCATCGATGGGGTTGCCGTTATCGTCGGCGAACAGGCCGTCCAGTCGCCACCATGTGGATGTGCTTGCCGGTGTGCTGCCTTCGGCAGGGATGGTGACCTGAATCTTGTGCGAAGCCGGCAACCCATCCAGCAGCGCTTGCGGGATTATCAGGTCGACACCGACCTGCGTGCCTTTGTCGCTGAGCTTGGGAGGATTTCCCGCATTGATACCCTCTCGATGAGCAATCAGTTTGCTGGCGCCTTTGTAGACTTTGAGCAGGGTTTTCTGGTCGTCCGGCAAGCGGCTGGCCCAGGCGCGGCTCCGGGCGATGAACCCGGGCACATCGTCGCAGCTGAACAGTTCGACATGGACCATGTGCTGAGCAGCGCTGTCGTGGTTCTGGTATAGGCCCGGATGGCCAATCAGATCACCCGCCTTGATCGGCAGCCCGTTGTCGAGCACGACAACCCTGTCGTATTCCGCTGGCTCGCTCTGCGGTTTAAGCAAGCTGGTGAATACATAGCCGGGCAGTTGCCCCTTATCGTCGCTTGCTAGAGCGGGTTGTGCCGTGCCGCTGATCAAGCTGACCAGCTTGCTGAACTCACCTTGCGTTTCGCCAACGACGATTTCAGCACCCCTGGACAGCTCCGATAGCTTGGCGGCATTTTTGTTGGGGCTTGCGCGGACGCTCAGACCTTGATTCTGCGTATTCACCGTACAGCGGCTGGTTCCCCAGAAAGCGGGGTGCGGCAAGTTCGGTTGCGCCTGATAGCCCGCCCAGTCGAGCAGGTGCATGTATAGGCTGTAGAGGGTCAGGCTTGGAGGGGGCGGGCTTTCGGCGATGCTGCCATCTGCATTCCGCAGGGGTGGCGGCTGGAGACGGTGCTTGACCAGAACGAACCCCGTGGAAAAGGGCGCTCGTTTGACACGCGGGATCTCGTCGGTAAATTCGCTAACGGGGTAGCGCTTGTCGATACGGTAGGCAATCACCTCTCCGTCGGCGATACAGCGCACGCTGGACTGGTCGAATGCAGCAGCCGTGCCTTCGTCGAAGTGCACGCCGCCATGCCACAAGCCGTTGTCGCCGGTGGGGTAGAACCCGCCCTTGGCCTGGGCCATATGCGTAAGCAGCTGCAGCGGATTGTTGCTGGTGTCCTTGCTGGGAAACGGATAAGCCCAGTTGATCGGCTTGAGTTCGGCCATGTTCGATGCTTCCTTGCGTTCGAGCCAGCTGCGCAGCCGGCTCTGTTCTTAGCCCGAGAAATTGAGCGAGCGCTTGCGTTTGCTGGTTGGCTTGATCGGCTCGCCCGGCAGTGCCTGCTCCAACAAGCTCCCCGCCTTGTCGCTATCCGTCATCCCCGGCAGCACTGGCGCTTTGATCTTGATCCCCGAACCCTTGCCCGATGCGCCGCCGGCGTTGATTCGTGCCAGCGGGCCGGAGACGGTGATGCCGCCCGGGTCGAGCTTGATGAAGCTGCCGCCGGCCTTGAGCGTCAGTTCGATGCCGGCTTCGATGACCATTTTCTGCCCGGCCTTGAGGTGGATTTCGCGGCCGGCCTTGGTCAGCTGGGCGGTGCCGAGCTTGATGTGCTGGGTCTGGGCGATGGTGAGGTGGTCATCGGGTTTGACTTCGATCTTGCGGTCGCTGGCAACGGTCAGGTGTTCCTCGGCGCGGAATTCGCTGTAGCTGTTGGCTTCCACCGTGTCGTGACGTTCGTGGCCGACGCGAATCTTCTGGTCGTGCTCGATATTCTCGTCCCAGTCGCGCTGGGCGTGGAGGTATATCTGCTCGGCGCCCTTGCGGTCCTCGATGCGCAGTTCGTTGTAGCCGCCACCGCCCGGGCTGCTCAGGGTCTTGAACACCGTGCGGGTCTTGTTGGCCGGCAGGTCGTAGGGAACCTGGTGCTCCTTGTGGTACAGGCAGCCGGTGACCAGCGGCTGGTCGGGATCGCCTTCGAGGAAGGTCACCAGCACTTCCATGCCGACCCGCGGGATGGCGATGCCGCCATAGCGGTCGCCGGCCCAGCTGGAGCTGACGCGCAGCCAGCAGCTGGACTTGTCGTCGGCCTGGCCTTCACGGTCCCAGTGGAACTGAACGCGCACGCGGCCGTACTCGTCGCAGTGGATTTCTTCGCCGGCTGGGCCGGTAACCACGGCGGTCTGGCTGCCGAGGACTTTCGGTTTCGGATGGTGAAGGGCTGGGCGGAAGGGGATATCCCAGGGCGTGGCGCTGAAGCGGTTGCGGTAGCCCTGGACGAAACCATCGCTAGGCGCGACATGACTGGTGACCGATTGTTCCAGCACCTGCGGCTGCTTGCCTTCATGCAGCACTTCGGTAAGCAGCCAGAGGTCATTCCATTCCCGGCGTGGGTGGTCGGATATCTCCAGCAGGTGGCCGCTGACCAGCCCAGGTTGATCGCTACTGCCTTCGGCAAGGCGGTAATCGCTGCGGTGGCGTTCCAGCGCGCGTTGCGACAGGTGCTTGCCGCGGGCGCGCTCGGTGAAGCTGCCGGGGTAATCGTAGTCTTCCAGGTCGGGTTGCGGCAGCGCGTCCGCCGCCGATTCGCCGCGGTAGGCCGCCTCCATTAGCAACTTGGGTTGTTCGAAGTCGTAATCACGGCGACTGACGCGGCTGGTGCGGGTCGCGACGCGTACGGCGAAGCGCTTGATCACCGGCTCGTCGGCAGTCATGCCGTTGTCCTGCAGATAGGCGGTCGGCTGGCCGAGCCTGGCGAAGCTGGTCTGGTCGTCGCCGAAGACCAGCACATGGCCGGCCGTGCTGTGCTCGAAGTGGTAATGGATACCCTCTTCCTCGCACAGGCGCTGGATGAAGTGCAGGTCGGTTTCGTCGTACTGAACGCAATATTCGCGCGGCGAGTAGATCACCGGACCGAGCTGGAAGCGGTAGGCATCGGCCTGGATACCCTGTTCCTCGAGTACCTGGGCGATGATCTGCGGCACTGTCAGGTGCTGGAAGATACGCTGGTTGGTGCGATAGGCGAGGTAGGCCAGCTGCGGCACGAGCGTAAGGCGGTAGCGGGTCAGGCGCTTGCCCGATTCACCCTGAGCAATGCGGTGGACCAGACCATGAATACCTTTACCGGCCGGGTCGAAGGCAAGAAAGGCGGGTTTATGCAGCAGTGCCTGCAGATCCAGATCGGTGCGCTCGCTGACCAGCTCCAGGTCGAAGCGATAGGGCTGGCTGATGGCCTCGCGGCCCCGGAACTCGAGCACCTGGAAGTCGTGTTCGACGCCTTCCAGGGTCAGGCTGAAGTGGGTTTCGTTGGCCGCATTGAACATTGGGCTTTCCTTGTCCTGATGTCATCCATGGGAATGACCGAGCCAGCGCTGCCAGCGGCTCGGTACGGGGCGGCTGAAGGCCTGCAACAGGCCCGCCGCATCGATGCTGCGCTGCGCTTCGTCGAATGCCAGTGCCAGGCGCAGCGCCGGCCAGCAATGCGCCGGCAATTGCGGCGGGCGCTGCAGGGTGCGATCCAGCTCCATGGCCTTGGCCTGGCGGGCGCTGAGCCGGCGATAAGGGTGGCTGCCGCTGGCCAGTTCATAGAGCACGCAGGCCAGTGCGTAGATATCGGCGCTGGCGGTCAGTTCGCCACCGTCGAGCAGTTCCAGTGCGGCATAACGCGGCGTCCAGGCGGCGAAACGCGTGCGGCACAGGCGCGGCAGACCGGGTAGCAGGCCTTCGAGCGGCTGGCCGAGGCCATAGTCGAACAGGCGCAGGCCGTCATCGGCGAGCATCACGTTGCTCGGTTTCAGGTCGCCATGCAGCACGCCCAGGCTGTGGGAATAGCTCAGCGCTTCCAGCAGCGGTAGCGCGATGCCCTGCAGTTCGCTCCAGGCCATGCCCTGCGGGCGTTCGCACAGCAGCTGGTCGAGCGTTGGCCCCTTGAGCAGTTCCAGGGTGATGAAGGCGCGCTGGCTGGCCGGGTCGATATCGAAGTTGTACAGGCGCACCACATGGCGGTGGCTTAGGCGCGTGGTCAATGCGTATTCGCTGTAGAGCAGCGCGCTGGCGTCGGGGTATTCGGCGAAATCCTCGCTGAGCGTCTTCAGCGCCACGTAGGGTTCCGGATCGCCGAACTGTTCGCGCAGCAGGTCACGGGCGCGATAGACCGCGCCCATGCCGCCGACGCCGAGCAGGCGCTCGATCCGATAGCGGCCGCCGAGGACGTCCGGCAGTTCGCCGACAGGCGTCTTCGGTTCCGCCGGCACCGGCGTGGCCGCGGTGGATGCCAGCGCAAAATAGGTGAGATCGCAGGCGGGCTGGGCGTTCATCGGCGGATCACCACGGCGCTGAGGTTGTCCCGCGCCGGGCCCTTGAGCGCCTGGCGAAACAGCCGCTCCAGCGCCAGCTGCGTGGACGGCAGGCTGAGTGCGGCGCCGAGGGCGTCGGCGGACATGCTCTGGTAGAGCCCGTCACTGCACAGCAGCAGCGTGTCGCCGGGGAACACGGCGAATTCGAGGATATCCAGCTCCAGTTTTTCGCTGGCGCCGATGGCGCGGGTCAGTGCGTGGGCGGCCGGGTGTTTGGCGGCGAGCTCGGGGCTGAGTCGCTGCTCGTCGATCAGTTGCTGCAACAACGAGTGGTCGCGGGAAAGCTGATACAGCCGGCCGCCGCGCCACAGGTAGCAGCGGCTGTCGCCGGCCCAGATGCAGGCGGCGCGGTCATCCTCCACAAGCAGAGCGACCACGGTGCTGCCGATCACCGGATCGGGGCGTTCGGCGGTGATCGTCAGTTCCTGGCTGAGGCGGCGATTCAGCTCATGCAGGCAGCGCCGTAGCGCCAGCACCCGTTCCGGCAGCTCGCCGCCGCTGCAAAGCTCGGCCAGCTGCTCGACGATCAGGCGACTGGCCAGCGCGCCGTTCTGGTGCCCGCCCATGCCGTCGGCCACGGCCCAGAGCCCGGCCTGTGGCAGATCGAGAAAGGCATCTTCGTTGCGCGCACGCACCTTGCCGGTGTCGGTGCGCGCGGCGCTGCGCCAGCTGCACGCCGTTGCGCTCATCACAGCGTCGCCGGCAGCTTGAAGCCGCGCAGCAGCGCGAGGTCGAACGGATTCGGCGAGCGCTGCGCGTGCAGCAGGTAGTTGGCGCGCAGGCCGCCGAGGTCGGCCTTGAGCATCAGCACGTCACGGCCGCTGTGGTAGTCGACCTGCATCAGGTCGATCAGGCGGAACAGCGACCAAGGGCCGGTGTTCTTCTCGATACCCACGCGGCGACCGCCGAGTTCTTCCACCACCAGGCTGGTGCGTCCGTCGTCGGCTTCGGCCGGCCAGCGGAACGCGGTCTGCACGATCGGTCCGTGGCGGTACTCCAGCTGCTGGTTGCCGAAGCGGAAGTCGGCGCGGCCGAGGCTGGAATCCAGCGAGTACGGCTCGAGCTTGAACAGGATCAGCGGCTCGTTGGGGTTCTCGGCGAAGAAGCTGCGGCGAATGGTCTGCGCCCGGCTCATCTGTGCCAGGAACTGCTCGGACAGCGGCAGGCCGCGACCGTCCACCCGGCGCAACTGATACTCGCCGGCGCTGCCGCTGACGAAGGGCTTGAGGTAGCGCTCGAAGAAGCTGTCCGCCAGGCCCTGCGCCTTGAAGAACTCGCGGAAGTCGGCGATGGCGACGTCGCTGGCGCTGTGGGCGCTGAACGGATAGCGCTCGCGCAGCGAACCGCGGTAGCTGGCGTACAGCTCGTTGCGATAGCGCTGGTTGAGGTAGTGGTAGGCATCGCTGAGCACCAGCGACCAGCTGTCCTCGGCCAGCAGCCCCAGCCACTTGCCCAGCGGCTGCGGCAGGCGTGCAGCGCTGTTGCGCAGCTGGTTGATGGCATCGCGCTGGCCGCCCATGCGTGCCTTGGCCATCTCAAAGGCGGCCTGTTCCGGTGCGCTGGCATGGGCCAGCGAGGCCAGCTGCAATTGCAGAGCGTCGAGGGCCTGCAGACTGGCGCTCAACTCGGGGCCGGCGGCGCCGGTTTCGTCGAGAAGCTGGTGCAGCGGCGCGAAGCGGCGCTCCAGGGCCTTGCGTGCGGTGTCCGGCAGATTCTTCAGCAGCGAAGCCTGCGCCTGCTCGGCGGCGGCGGTGGCCAGTTTGGCCGCCTTGCCGAGTTTGCTGCCTGCGTCCTGTGCGGCATCGGCCAGTTCGCCCGCCTCCGCAGTCGCGTCGGCGAAACCGGCGAAGCGGGTGTTCTCGCGGACTTCCAGCAGCAGTTGCAGCAGCGGCGAGTTGGCCGCGGTGAGCCCGGCGAGCTGCGCGGCACCCTGCGCCGCACTGGCGGCCGGGAGGATGTTCAGCTGGGCGATTGCCTCGCTCCAGTGCGCGGCGTAGTCGCGGAAATACAGCTGTTCCATTTCCACCAGCAGGCGGCCGAGGTCCTTGGCGCTGAGGCTGTCGCCTTCGCCCAGCACCCAGTTGTCGCGCAGGATCTCGCTGACCAGATCGGCACCCTGGGCGACGAACAGCTTCTGGTAGCCTTGCTGGGTGTAGAAGCCGGGAATCGTGTAGTCGCCGCCGACGAACAGTGCCGCCTGCGGGCCGAGCTGGGTGTTTAGCCGATAGTCAGGAAGGTTGCGTGCCTGATCGCGCAGCATGCGGTACACCACTGCCGCCAGCGATTCGCTGCGCAGCTGGGCACGGGCCTTGGCCACCAGATTGTCGTTCAGCTGATACGGCGCAAAGGATTCTTCCAGCAGACGCGCGAAGTGCGTGTTGAGCCCCTGCTGCGCCACGGCATTGCCCGGATGGCGCAGCGACCAGTCGGCGGCCAGCCAGTCCTTGAGGAAGGCCGCTTCACGGCGTTCGGCCAGGTTCAGCATGAGATAGGCGCGCAGGCTGCCGAGCAGCCGCTCGCGGTCGTTCAGGTTGGCGCGAATCTGCGCTTCCAGCTGCCGGGCGACACGTGGCAGCAGCAGCGTTTCCAGATCGCGGCGGTAGGCCTCGTGCAGCGTCGGGTCGACCGCTTCGCCCTGATACAGGCCGCCCCGGCGCAGCCAGGACACCTCGTCTTTCGGCGGGAACACCTGGGTCGCCGCATAGCTCGCGTCCAGGGCCTTGAGGGTGCGCAGTGCCTCGTCTCCCGCCTCGATGGTCTTGCGCTCGCTGCCGAGTTGCTGGGCGATGTCGCGCAGCTGTTCCAGGCGTTCATGGTTGCCGGAGAAGTTCAGTGCCCAGGCGCCGCCGATCAGCAGCAGGCAGCCGAAGGCACCGGTATAGAGGGCACGCTGGCCCCAGTCGATGCGGCGCACCTCGCGCTGGTCGAGGCCCGCCAGTTCGGCTTCCGGAAAGATCACCCGGCTGAGCAGCTGATTGATGAAGCGCGCGCGGCCGCTGCGGAAGGTTGGTAGCGCGCTGCTGGCCAGGCCGAGCTGGCGACCGATGCCGGCGGTGAGCGGGTCGAGACCTTCGCGCAGCTGCGGCGCGCTGGTCAGGTAGAAACCCCGCAGCTGACTGGCACGCTGATAGCGGTTGCCGGCGAAGGCCAGTTCGATGAACAGGCTCAGGCGCTCGCCGATCTGCCCCAGTTGATGGGGGAAGTCGAGGATGCGGCCGCGGCGCTGGGTATCGCGTTCCTGGTGCATGCGCAGGATCACTTGGCTGTTCAGCCGACGCAGCAGTTCCTCGAATTCCTGGCGCACTACCTGCGCGTCGCTGCCATTCTGTTCCTTGCGGAAACTCGCGCCGAGCACCTGGTCGCTTTCCTCCCGCGACAGCTGCTCGAAGAAGTCGTCGAAACCGAGAATCCGGTCGGCCTTGCTCAGCACCAGGTAGACCGGCACGTCCGCGTTCAGGCGCTGATGGATCTCGTGTAGGCGCTGACGGGTCTGGCGGGCGAGGTTCTCCAGCTCCAGTTCACTGCCGCCCTGCAGCTGGTCCACCGGCAGGTTGACCAGCACGCCGTTGAGCGGACGCGCGCGGCGCCTGCGCAGCAGGCCGAGCAGGGTGTCCCAGGCGCTGCCATCGACGGCAGCGTCGGGCTGGGTCAGATAGCGGCCGGCGGTGTCGATCAGCACCGCATGATCGGCGAAGTACCAGTCGGCAAAGCGGGTGCCCGAGACATCCCTGGTCAGGCGCTGCTGTTCGCTGCGGTTGAGCGGGAAGTCCAGCCCGGAGAAGTCCAGCAGGCTGGTCTTGCCGCTGCCTTGCGGGCCGATCAGCAGATACCAGGGCAGCTCGCTGCGCCATTTCTCGCTGCGCCCGCGATAGAGGCTGGAGGTCTTCAGGGTGCGCAGTGCGTGCTTGAAGCGATGGCGCAGCTCCTGCTGCTCCTCGCCGATCAGGCCGTCGCGGCGCAGCTGCTCCTGGACGTCCTGATCCTCGGCGTCGCGCTTCTTGCGCGCGCTGGCGCGCCAGCTGGCAAAGACCATGGCCAGGCCCCAGCCGAGGAACAGCACGCTGATGCTCAGCAGGCGGGCGGTCGCCGACTCCCAGAAGCGGTAGTCGTCGACTGCCAGCAACGGCCCGACGAACCACACCACGACCGCCAGCAGCAGAACCAGCAGCAGGCTCCAGACCCAGGTCCGGCGCAGCACGGCGCCGAGCTTGCCAAAGAACGTCTTCATCTCATTTCATCCCTGAAAAGGTGGAACCGCCGGCATCCATGTCCAGCGCTCGATAGGGCTGCAGCACGGCCTCGCGCTGCTCGCCGAGGACCCAGGCGAAGCCGCCGTAGATCACCCCGAGGCACATCAAGGTGAACAGCGCGACCATCCACCAGGGCACGATGCGCACCAGACGTCTGCGGGTGTCCTTGAGGCCTTCCCAGTGCGGCGAAAGCTCGCGTGGGATGTCGCCGCGCATCTGCCGGATCTGCCGGTAGAGGCTGTCGCGTACCGCTTCCAGTTCGAGCATGCCGCGCGGCAGTACGCGGTACTTGCCCTCGAAGCCGAGCGACAGGCAGAGGTACATCAGCTCGAGCATCGGCAGGTGCTTGACCGGGTTGCGCGACAGCCGCTCGAGCAGCTGGAAGAACTTCTCGCCGCCGAAGGTCTCGTTGTGGAAGGAGGACAGCAGGCTCATCTGCGACCATTCGCTCTCGTTGCCCCAGGGCGTGGTCACCACGGCCTCGTCGAGCACGGTGCAGAGCACGTAGCGCGCCGCCATCACCTGGCTGCTTTCGGCACCGTCATGCAGCGCGCGATGCTCGAACAGCTTGATCGCGCTGCTCAACTGGCCGTGCAGGGCCTGCAGGTCCTCGCTTTCCAGGTTGTGCTTGAAGCGCACCACTTCCGACAGCAGCGGCGAGGCGGCGGCCACCAGCGGGTTGAGGCTGATGTTGAAGGTTTCCGCCGGGCGCAGGCGCGCGGCGTAGATCATCCGTTCCTCCAGCTGCTCGAAGCGCGGCGGGGTGTCGAAGTCGGTCAGCGGGCTCTGCGCCGGGGCGTCTCCTGCTCGATTGACGATGACCGTGCGGTCATCCTGTCCGTAATCCATTTCCTTGATCATGTCGCTCAGTCCCTGACCGCCCAGAATTTCAGTTCGAGCCCGGCGAAGTCACCGGACACATGGAAGGCAAAACCACCGGAACGCTCCAGCTGCGCCTGGTCCTCGGCGCTGAGTTCCAGGGCGAAATAGGTCTTGCCGGCATGGAAGGGGATCTGCCGCGGCGCCACCGGCAACGGCTTGAGGCGGATGCCCGGCAGATGCAGGTTGACCAACTGACGGATGCGTTCCACCGGGCCGATCTTCAGGTGCGCCGGCAGCCGTGTGCGCAGGGTCTCCGAATCGCACTGGGCGCTGGCGGCGAGCACGAAGGACGCCGTGCCGAGCAGCTTGTGGTCATGCAGCGGCGATACCTGAATGCCGTACTGACGCTGCTGCAGCAGCAGCTCGATGGCGTGTTGCTCGAGCACCATCGACAACACCTGGCGGATCGCGTCCATCAGCTTGCGGAAGCTCGCGCCCTGATCACTGTGCTGGTAACGGCCATCCAAGCGCGGGCGCTTGCTCTCGCTGGAGAAAGTCGCCAGCTCGCCGAGCAGGCCGAGCAGGTCGCGATAGATCTGCTCCGGGTGCACCTGCTCCACGCCCAGGTAGTGGCGCAGCACCGGTTCGTGACGGTTGATCAGCTGCAGCATCATGAAGTCGCCGACCTCGGCGCCACCGACCTTGCCGGTGGCGCTGATGCGCTCGGCAAGGGTATCGCCGCGGTGGGCGAGCATGCTGATCACTTCCTTCAGGCAGGACAGCAGATAGCCGGAAGCCTGGAAGTTGACGTAGGTGGGGATGAACTCGGGGTCGAGGCTGATGACCCCGTCCGGCGTGGTGTCCAGCACCTCACACAGCTGCAGTTTCACGTAGGCCTGGTCGCTCTGCTGCTCGCCCAGCAGCAGGCGGAAATCTGGCAGACCGGTGCTGACCTGGCTGGTGCTGCTGTCGCCGGCATTGGAGTCGGCGACGTCCAGTTCGTGGGCGGTATAGCGCGCCAGCACGTCCTTCTGCTCGGGCCGGCGGGTTTCGATGTGGTTGCCGGTGACCAGCGGTAGCGCGAGATAGACCGGCGTGCTACCGGTATTCGGCGGGATGTCCAGAGCCAGAGGCTCGCGCTCGCTGCCCAGCTCGAACAGGGTCCCGTCCGGGAGGATGCCGCTGGCCTGGCTGAGCACCAGCTTGCCCATGTTGAGGAACTGGCGGTCGATCTCCAGATTGAAGAATCCCCAGGCATAGCTGCTCAGCTTCTGGGTGCGCGTCTTGAGTTGGTGATCGTAGTATCGATCGCTTTGCTGGAAGTGCTGCGGGCGCAGCAGCATGCCTTCCTGCCAGACAACCTTGTGCAGGCTCATGCTTATTTTCCTTCTTCGGCGAGCGGGTCGAACAGCGCGATGCCGCGCTCGTCCAGGCTCAGGGCGATGCGGGTGCGCTCTTGCGGCGGCACGGCGATGACGTAGCGCCAGCTGGCTTCCGGCAGGTCGCGGTAGGCGGCCAGCACGCCGACGTAGCGGCTGCCGTCCTGCACGGAGAGCTTCAGCTCACGGCTTTCGCCGGGACGCAGTTCCAGTTCCTCGGAGGTCACCAGGTCCGGCGCCAGTGCTTCCTTGGGCCGCTGGTAGAGTGCGAAGAAGTCGCCGTTTTCGAACGCCACCGGATGCTTGAGCTCCAGCAGGCGCAGCACGATCGGCGAAGGCCGGCCGTTGAGGTCGGGGTTGAGACGGTCGCTGCCGTGCAGCTCGAGGTCCAGCTTGGTCAGCTTGGAGTACGGCGACAGTGCCGAGCAGCCGCCCAGCACGAGCAGCGAGGCCAGCATGGCCAGGGTGATGCGACGAGGCATGGGATCATCCTTGATGGGTTGAATCGAGCGTGGCGATCAGGCGCACTTGCTCCTCATAGGTCTTCGCGAAGTCGCGGGCGAACAGGCGTTCGCTCCAGTCGGCATCCTGGCCGAGGCTGTGATGCAGGCGGCGATAGGCGCGCCAGCGACTGCCGGCGGTGGCGAGCAGCGGTTTGCGGCCTTCGCGTTCGAAGCGCAGCGCCAGCTGCTCCGGCGCCAGCTGTTCGAACATCGCGTGAACGGCGGCGCGGCTGGCCGCCAGCAGTGCCACCTGATGCGCCTGCAGATCACGAAAGGCGCGGCCGACGGCCTGTTCGGCGCTGAGCTGGCCGGGTTTGCCACCGCGCAGCAGGGCGTTCAGGGCCTCGCTCGCATCGGCGCTGTGCTTGAGCGGGTTGTTGCCGGCGCTCTGCACAGTGGTCAACGCCAGGCGCAGCTCGTTCTTCAGCTCGCTGCGGGTGCGCAGGCTCTGCTGCAGGCCCGCCACGCTTTGCTTGAGCAGGCGGGCGGCATTCAGCGCCAAGGCCTGGCGTTGGTCCTCGTCGAGATCGTCGAGATCGATGCCCAGCGCCTCGCCGAAACGCGCCCAGAACCCCTGCGGCAGTCGTTCGGGCTCGGCTTCGCCCTTGGCTTGCGGTGCTGCCTGCGGCATGACCAGCTCCGGCAACGGCAGGCTTTCCATGTCGATGCGTGCGTAGTCGCGCTGTTGCTGCGCCTGGCGCTGTGGCGCTACCAGGGTGAGGTCGTCGACTTCGGCGTAGATGCGCTCCTGTTGTTCCATCGCGATCAGCGGATCGAGGTCGAGGAAGGCATCGTCGGGGATGATGCTGCCAGCCGGCTGCGGACGACCGATGTCGCCTTCGAACCGCGCCGGGTCCTGGATCAGCCGGGCGCGGATCTCGAAGTCGCCTAGGCAGTAGACGCTGCCATGCTCGATGCGTTGCGGCTGGCCTTTGACCAGGCTGGCGCCGCTGTCCTTGAGCTGGATGCCGTTGCTGCTGGTGTCGGTGAGAAAGAAGGCGCCGTCGCGGTAGCTGATCACTGCATGACGTCCGGAGAGGACGCGCTTGCGGTCGGGGATCACCCAATCGCAGCCCTCTGCGCGGCCGATCACTCCGCCGGCCTGTTTGAAGGTTTTGGTGGTCAGCAGCCCGGGCACGAATTGCTGGGCGCCCACCATATCGAAGACCAGTTCCATGGTCGTGTCGCTCCTTGCGGTTACTTGCCGCGATTCAAGGCTTGCGGATCACCCAGCGGGCGATAGTGGTCATCGTCGAATCTGTAGTTGCCGGTGCAACCGGCGAGCAGCGCGGCGGCGATGAGCGAAACGAGGGCGTAATAGCGCACGGGCACGCGATTTCCTCCTTGAAGTCGTGTGTGGGGAGCGAGGTGCGCCTGACGGCGCGACACGGGCGGCACATTGAAGTTCAGTTGGGGTGTCTTGCAGGTGATCCGGTTCACAGAACATCCGCCGGATGCTGTCGAAACGCGCAGACGGTCAGATATGCCCGCGCGGTTGCGGATGTCGGCGCCGATGCGGCACGTGCCTGGGTATCCGTACTGCATCAGAGATCGGCCGGGCTGATATTCAGCCGTTCCATGCGATACAGCAGCGTGCGCCGCGGCAGGCCGAGTTCGCGGGCGGCCTGGCTCTGGTTGCCGCCGTTCTTGCGCAGGCAATCCATCAGCAGGCTGCGTTCGACCCGCTCCATGCGTTCGCGCAGGTTCAGGCTGCTGTCCAGGCTCGCCTCCACATGCAGATTGAAGTGCTCCGGCAGCAGTTCACCGCCCTCGCAAAGCAGCACAGCGCGCTCCACCAGGCCCTTCAGTTCCCGCACGTTGCCGGGGAAGGCATAGCCTGCCAGACGTTCGAGCGCGGCGTCGGACCAGCGACACAGATCGCGCTGGAGGAACGCGCAGGCCTTGTCGGCGAAATGCCGGGCCAGGCGCAGGATGTCCTCGTCACGCTCGCGCAGCGGCGGCAGTTCGATGGGGAAGTGCGAGAGGCGGTAGAACAGATCCTCGCGAAACAGGCCGTTCTCCACCTGGCTGCGCAGGTCACGGTGGGTGGCGGCGACGACGCGCACGTCGACCTTGTGGGTTTCGGTGGAGCCCAGCGGGCGCACTTCGCCTTCCTGCAGCACGCGCAACAGCTTGGCTTGCAGCAGCAGCGGCATGTCACCGATCTCGTCGAGGAATAGCGTGCCGCCGTTCGCCGCATCGAGCAGGCCGCTGCGGTCGCGGTCGGCGCCGGTGAAGGCGCCCTTGCGGTAGCCGAACAGCTCACTTTCCAAGAGCTGCTCAGGCAGCGAAGCGCAGTTCTGCACGATGAAGGGCTTGCTGCGGCGAAACCCGCAATCGTGAATGGCGCGCGCCACCAGTTCCTTGCCGGTGCCGGTTTCTCCCGTGAGCAGCACATTGACCGGGCTGTGCAGCACCTTGCCGATCAGCTGGTAGACCGCACGCATGCGCGGGCTGTCGCCGATCAGGCCGTAACCGCTGGCGCAGGGGCTGATCGGTGCGGCGGGCGGCGCGGTGCTGCCGGGCGCCCGCAGGCGCTGGAGCAGGTGCAGCTGGGCGAGGCCGAAGGCGCCGAGCTGGGCCAGCGAGCCGCTGAAGCCGTGCAGCTCGCGCGACTCGGTACTGGCCGTGAGCAGCAGGCCGGCGACGCGCTGTTGCTCGTCCTGCAGCGGCAGGCAGAGCAGGCTGCGCCAAGGGGCCGGACTGTCCGGCAGAAAGCCCGAAGCATGCAGGCTGCTATCCAGTTCGCTAAGGCAAAGGGTCTGGTTCTGGCACAGGCAGTACTGCAGCAGCTGCTCGCCGTCGTAATCACTCGGCAGGCTGGTGGATTCGCGTGGCTGCAGCAGGCCGTTGTGCCACTCGGCCGAGAGCGTCAGGCGGGTATGGGTGGCGTCCAGTAGATAGAGCTGGCTGAGCTGGCAATCACTCAGCTGCGCCGCGGTTTCCACCAGCCCCCCGAGCAGGCTGTCGGCGTTCGCCGCGCGCGCCAGCCCGGCGAAGCGGCCCAGCAGGGCCTCGGCATAGCGCAGCGGCTGTGGCACCTGATTGAACATCGCGGGCATCTCAGGCGAACTCACAGACCAGCGCGCCGTCGCCATCCAGCGTGGCATGCACCCGCTGCAGCGGCTCGTCACTGGCCATGGCAGCGAGCAGGCGGTCCACCACCAGCCGTTGCAGGTGCTGCTCGATCAGATGGTCGATCAGGCGCGCACCGCTGTCGCTGTCGCAGCAGCGCTCGGAGAGGTGCGAGACCAGCGCTGGGCAGTGGCTGAACTGCAGCTGGCGACGCTGCAGTCGCTCACCGAAGCGTGCCAGCTTGAGCGCGACCAGCTCGTCGAGCACTTCACCGGCGATCGGGTAGTAGGGCACCACGCGCATGCGCCCGAGCAGGGCCGGCTTGAAGTGCTGCGACAGCTGCGGACGGATGGCCAGTTCCAGATCCTCGGCCGCCGGTCGCTGCCCAGCGGTGCAGAAACTGGCGATGCGCTCACTGGCGAGGTTGCTGGTCATCAGGATCAGGGTGTTGCGGAAGTTGATCTCGCGGCCTTCGCCATCATTCGCCACGCCCTTGTCGAAGATCTGATAGAAGACATTCATCACATCTGGATCGGCCTTCTCCACCTCGTCGAGCAGGATCACCGAGTAGGGTTTCTGCCGCACCGCTTCGGTGAGCATGCCGCCTTCGCCGTAGCCGACGTAACCCGGAGGTGCGCCGATCAGGCGGGAAACGCTGTGCTTCTCCTGGAACTCGGACATGTTGATCACGGTGAGGAAGCGCTCGCCGCCGTACAGCAGGTCGGCCAGGGCCAGGGCGGTCTCGGTCTTGCCGACGCCGCTGGGGCCGACCAGCAGGAACACGCCCACCGGCGCGTCGGGTTTGTTCAGCCCGGCCGCTGCCGCGCGCATGGCGCGATCCAGCGCCTCCACAGCCTGTTCCTGCCCGCGTACCCGGGCGCGCAGGTCGGCGGCGAAATTGGCGACCTGCGCGTTGTGCTCCCGGGCCAGCTGCGCCAGGGGCACGCCGGTCCAGTGGCTGATCACCTCGGCCACCAGGCGCGGGCAGACCTCATGGCTGACCAGTCGTTGCTCGGCCTGGTCTGCGGCAAGTGCGGTCTGCACGGCGCGCAGCTCGGCCTCCAGCTCATCGAGCGATGGGGCCTCGCCGCTCTCGTTCGCATCGCTGCGCGCTTCGGCGGTGCGTTTGCGCAGGTCGAGCAGGCGCTCGGCGAGTTGGCGCTGCTTGGACCAGCGGGTTTCCAGCTGCTCGATCTCGTCCCCCGCCGTGATCAGACGTTGCTCTAGCCGCTCGAGGACAGCCGCGTCGACCGGCAGGCCGGCGGCCAGATCGCGGCGCATGGCTTCACGCTGGCGCTCGCCTTCGGCGACCTCGCCACGCAGGCGTTCCAGCGCCTCGGGTGCAGCGGCGAGGCTGATACGCACCCGCGCGCAGGCGGTATCCAGCACGTCGACGGCCTTGTCCGGCAGCTGCCGGCCGGCCAGGTAGCGCGCCGACAGTTCAGCGGCGGCGGTGACCGCATCGTCGCGCAGGTAGATGCCGTGGCTCTTTTCGTAGACCGGTGCCAGGCCGCGCAGGATGGTGACGGCTTCCGGAACGCTCGGCTCGTGCAGTTGCACCGGCTGGAAACGGCGGGCCAGGGCCGGGTCCTTCTCGAAGTATTTCTTGTACTCGCTCCAGGTCGTCGCAGCAATGGTGCGCAGCTCGCCGCGCGCCAACGCGGGCTTGAGCAGGTTGGCTGCATCGCCGCTGCCGGCCTGGCCGCCGGCGCCGATCAGGGTGTGCGCCTCGTCGATGAACAGGATGATCGGCTTTGGCGAGCCTTTCACCTCGTCGATCACGCCCTGCAGACGGCGTTCGAATTCGCCCTTCACGCTGGCACCGGCTTGCAGCAGGCCGAGGTCCAGGCAGAGCAGTTCGACGCCCTTGAGTGCCGCTGGCACTTCCCCGCTGGCGATGCGCAGCGCCAGGCCCTCGACGATGGCAGTCTTGCCGACCCCGGCCTCGCCGACCACGATCGGATTGTTCTTCCGCCGCCGGGCAAGGATGTCGATCATCTGGCGGATCGCCGAGTCGCGGCAGAGCACCGGGTCGAGCTTGCCGTCGCGGGCCTGCTGGGTGAAGTTGTGGGTAAAACGTGACAGGTTCGACTCGCCACCGGCGGCCGGCTTGCCGTTCGCAGTCTGCGGCTGCTGGCTGAGGGCGAAATCGCGCAGGCGCTCGGCATCCAGCCGGGCCAGCAATGGCTGGTAATGACTGCCGGCATAGCGCAGCGGATTGCGCAGCAGCGCGAGAATCAGCGCGGCCTGGTCGATCTGGCTCTGCCCCAGCTCCAAGCTGGCCACCAGCAGGGCATCCTGCAGCCATTGCACCAGCTCGGTGGAAAACACCGGGTTGCGTGATTCGCTGTGCTCGCCTCGCGGCTGCAGCGCCTGCGCCAGCGCGCCGCTGTCCACCTCGGCATCCAGCAAGGCTCGCTTGAGCAATCCATCGGGACGCTCGAGCAGGCCGAGCAGCAGGTCCTCGACGAGAATCTTGCTGCCGCCACGTACCACGCAGCGTTCGGCTGCGCCTTCCAGATCGCGCTTGGTCTCGGCGTCCAGCGCCTGTACTAGCTGTTGCAGATCGACGTTGATCATTTTCATCTTCCTTAATGAGTCTGGCTGCCCAGGGTGACCAGGCCGTCGGCGCGGTCGCGTCCGAGCCAGCTGGTCCAGCCGAGGCGGCAGTTGTTGTCGGCGCCGATGCGCAGTTCACGGATCTCGTCCGGGCGAAGCTCCAGGCGCAGGTCGTAATCCAGCGGATCGCGCAGGGTGAAGCGCACCAGCGCACAGAGCGGCTGGTAGCCGCTGCCGATGGGCAGGAATTCGTGAAAACGATTCCAGTCCAGCTGGCGGATATGGATGCGGAACTTGCCGCCACGGTCGCGGACCCGCTCGCCGAGCACCAGGCTTTCGCCCAGTTGGCTGTTGGCCAGCCCGAGGCGGTTGCGTTGCTCGTCGAGGATTTCCACCTGGCGCTCCAGGCATTGCTCGATGTTCAGCTCGGCGTGCTTGAAGTAGTAGCGCAGCACGGATTCGATCAATGCCGCCGAGTGTGCGCGCAGGCTGAGCAGGCCGAGATAGGGCAGCAGGCGCTTCCAGTTCAGTTCCGGCGCGCTGCGGATGGCCTCGCCGCTGAGCCCGACCAGGGCGAACAGCTGCTCCGAGAAGGGGTCATGGGCGCCGCTGGTGAAGCGGGCGCGGTAGCGGTACTTCTGCCAGATCGGCAGCAGCAGGCGCTGCAGACGATTGTTGAACAGGTCGAGAAAGTCGCGGGTCGGATTGCCGTCCTCGCTGTCGCCAAGCGCCTGTTCGCCGTAGAAGGCCGGCAGCGGCGAGCCGGCGCCGAACAGGCTGACCAGGTTGATGCGCAGGCGCGCGCGCCACTCGTCGTGCTCCTGGAAGAACTGCACCTGCTCGATATCGCTGCCGGGAAAGCCCAGGCTCGGGTTGGCCTGGAACTCCAGGCGCTCGTAGAGCGCCTCGTCATCCAGACCGGGATTGAGCTGGCGCAGGCGATCGAGCACCAGCAGCACGCCTTGGAACAGGCTGTATTCGCGGATGCCGCGGTTGAGCGGTTTCAGAGCAGCGGTTGCTGACCCATGCGCGGCGTCCATTGGTACACCTCTCCCTGTGTGCTCTGCACGCGCAGCTCGTGATACGAATTGAGGCTGGCGTAGAGGGCGAAGAATTCGTTGAGCACCGAGGCGAAGAGGAACAGATCGCCCTCACCAATGAAGCCGTCCTGGTTCATGGTCAGTTCGGTGCGTACGCCACGCACCGGCAGCCCGCGATGCAGGCGATCGACGTGCTGGTGGGCGATGTGAGTCAGGCCGCCGAGGCGGCGCCGGCTGACGCTCTCGGCGTGCTTGTCGTAATAGCGCGGCAGGTCGTAGGTCTCGAGAATCACCTTGAGCGCCTCAACGTTGGCCAGCGACAGGTAGTTCAGCGACATGTTGCTGATCAGCTTCCACAGATAATCGCGCTGCAGCGGCGGCGCGTAGCTCGGGGTGACCGCCGAGATATTGCGAAAGCTGAGGAATTCCGGCGTGTCTTCGCTGGGCTTGCAGATGTCACCGAGCTTCAGTTGGCGCGGCAGGTTCTGGTTGGTGCAGGTCAGCTCGATGGACAGCGTCTCGTGCTGGTCGAGGTTGCGCAGGCCGAAGCTGAGCCAGGTTTCCTGCCCTTCTCCGAGCAGCGAAGGTTGCTGACGCACGCTGTAGTGCGGGCGCGCCAGCGGCACATCGAAGCTGGGGTCGTGCTCGAAGGATTCGAACGGCACGTACTCCTCGTAGCCCATGCCGCCGGGTTTCCAGCCGGTCACCCGATCCACCGAGAACACGCCGCACTGCTGCGCATCGTACTCGGCGGGTAACAGCAGGTACTGGTCCTGCTTGCCGTCCAGGCGGATCGGGATGGCATCGTGCGGGAACAGGTTGACTACCGGCGTGCAGTACAGGCGCACGTTGTCCAGCGTCGGGCGGATGCGCTGCACGCCGGCCTTGTGAATGTCGAAGCGCAGCTCCAGTCCGCGGGCCTGCTTGAGCAGATCCTCGGGGATGCGCTGGATGATCTCTAGGCCCTTGAGGTCGACGAAGAGGAACTTGTCCGGGAAGGCGAAATATTCCTGCAGGTAGCGATAGCCGCGGAAGGTGTTGAGCGGGTAGGGGATCAGCGCCTCATCCTCGGCGAATCCCACCGGTTCGACCTGCTTGGCGTTGAGCTGCAGGGGCGTCAGCGGTCGGCCATCGGGACCGGTCAGCGGGTAGCCCTGCTCGTTCAGCGGCACCAGTTCGATGCCGCCCAGATGGCGCAACAGGCTGAGGTAGAGCAGCTGGCTGATGTAAGGCTCGCCCGCCAGGTGCAGGCGCAGATGGCTGAGGCCGATCTCCCCGAGATGGCCATCGGCGCTCATCTGCAGGCGCAGGCTGAGCAGCGCACCGGTGCCCTTGACCGAATACTCCAATGCCTGCAACGCCAGAGGCAGCACCTCGGTGGCGTAGGCGGTACGAAAGCAGCAGCTGACGCCCTGCACCGGATTGGATTCCACCGGCGTATTGCGCGGCACCGTCAGCGCCGGACCGGGGCGCCTCAGCGGATCGAACTGCAGCATGCTGAAGGCCGGCAGCGGGCGCATGTAGTTCGGCCAGAGCAGATGCATCAGCGAGTGGGTCAGTTCCGGCAGCTCGTCATCGAGCTTCTGCCGCAGCCGCCCGGTGAGAAAGGCGAAACCTTCGAGCAGCCGCTCGACATCCGGGTCGCGCCCGGCCTGGCCGAGGAACGGCGCGAGCGCCGGGCTGCGCTCGGCGAAGCGCTTGCCCAGTTGGCGCAGGGCGGTGAGTTCGCTTTGGTAGTAGTGGTTGAAAGACATCAGACGTGTTCTCCGTCGATTCCATCGAACGCACACTGGAGACGAACGTATTTGCGCCAGTCTTCCGGGTAACGGGTATCAGCAAGCCATTCGGCGCGCTGTTGCGGACTGCGGCTGAGCCAGTACGGCCACCAGCAGTGCTGCCACCAATGTTCGAGATTGCCCTGCAGGCTGCCGAGCCCGCCAGCGTCAACTTCCGGGAATACTTCCCAGGGGTTCGGCGGTATTTGGTCTTGATGATTGAGGTGCATTAGCAGTCCCTTGCTGGTAGTCGCTATATCTCAAGCGCTTTTGGCTTTAGAGCCATAGTGCATGGCGGCATAGATAGCCAGAAGCGATAACCCGCCAGACAGCCCAGCGAAGAACAGTGCACGTAGAGGATGTTGCGGAAGCAGATACAGCAGGTTTGCCAGTACCAATGCACTGACCAGAACAATCTTTGCCTTCAGGTTTTTGGTTATGGCGATTAGTGCATTGGTCATAACGAAGGCAGCGAAAATAAGCTGGACCGCCAGACCTATCGCGACACCTCTGGACTGCGTGGCACCGAAGATGGCCGTAAAAGCTTGAAAGCCCAGTGTGGTGGCTATTGGGAACAGCAAGCATGCCAGGGCGTGACACGTCAGGGCAGTGAGTTTTTGTCGATTCATTTCTTCCACTCTCCGTAGATTGCGAGTGATTCGGTGGAGATGGGTTGCTGGAGATAGCGTGAGGAGACCGGTTGGTGGACTGTTCTTGTCCGCTCGACGGTACGAACTACGTCACGTGTTTGGAGCAACTCCTTCGTGACGATTAGTTGGAAGTTTTCCGACGCCCAGAGCGATCCACGCAGCACCATGTAGTTGTCGTATTCATTGGTTGGATCGCTATTGGGAGCGAGCGGATTTCCGTCTCCATACTCCATGCCGGTACGCACGGTCTTGCGGATGGCCTCAGGACTAACGCGTAGCTCTTCGAGATATTTTCTGAAGGTGTCGACCGCGAAGGGAATCTGTCCGACGGCATCGGTCCAGAACGGAAGTTTATCGACCATGACCATCAGAAAGCCGGCCCCGCCATCGGAGTTGGCTTTCCAGTCCCCGGGAAGTCCCTTGGAAAAGCTGATCGACCAGCGATCTACGACGGAGAAGTCGATGATCTGCTGCCAAGTGAAGTGCTTGTATGCGGTATAGGCCTCAGAGCCTGGAGTGGACGATTCAGGGTGTTGCCAGATCAGCTCTCGATAATGATCTGCCAACGGCTCAAACCACTGGATTTTCTCTGCGTAGAGTTTTTCAGCATTGATGATGCGAAATGGCGTTTCGCCTTGTTTCGGACGCACGGCGAAGAGAGGAAATCCGCTTCTGCGGGTGATCAGCCATATGGTCGGAACCTGAATCTGTTTCGGTTTCTGGTCTTTGCTCGGAGTGCTCTCGGACTGCAGTTTCAGCTCGGTTTTACCATCTGTTGTCTCAAAGGTATGGCTGACTCCATCCAAAGTAATGATGGTTTCCATCACTCGGCCCCCGAGATATACAGCGTGATCGGCTCCTGCTGGGCGCCAGTCGAGAAATTGCCTGTATCACCAGCGCTTGAAGTGCTGCCTAAGCGAGAGAGACCGCTGGCCGAAACCAGTCGATAGCCAAGTCCTTCAACGGGTTTACCTTCCGCAGTGGTCAGCATAAACGCGCGATCAAAAGTCCCACTGATCGTGAGTGGAGACGGTGCTTTAAATGCCGCCCCACTCCCACTAGTACCAATAATCACCGTCCCCGACCCACTCACCACCACGTTACCGTGACTCCCCACACTGCCCACCACCGCCGCCGGCTTGCCATCGATCAGTACGTTGGGGATCACGGCGCTAGCCATTGCGCCGCCACAGGCGGAAGCGTCGCCCATGCGTGCGGCCGGCAGGCCGTCGAACAGCACGTCGGGCGAGCCGGCGGCGATGGGGTTGGTGCCGTGGCCCGTCTGCGGGCAGGCGGTAGGGTCGCCGAGGCGGGCTGCGGGTTTGCCGGACATCCGTTGTCTCCTTACTGGACCTTGACCTGTCCGCTGCCATCCAGGCTGGCGGAAAAGCTGACCTGGCGCTTGAGGCCATCCACTTCCAGCAGGCCTTCGATGGTGAAGGCGAGCGTCAGTGGGTCATGGGTTCGCGGCAGCGACAGCACGCGCACCTGGGTCAGCCTGGGTTCGTACGCTTCGATGAAACGTTCGATGGCGATACGCGCCTGCTGCAGCGAGTCGTGCAGCGACAGGCGCATATCGTTGAGATCGGGCAACCCGTAGTCGGGCAGCGTCTGCACGCTGCCCGCTCGGGTGCTGAGCATCTTGGCCAGATGGGCAGCCACCGAGGCCATCGCCGCGACTTCGCGGCTCCAGCCGGAACGCCGCGCGGCGTCGCCGCCGAGGCGTTCGAAGAGGCTGCCGTATCCGTTCAAGTGCTTATTCCTTGTCCAGCTTGCCGACCAGCGACAGGGTGAAATCCGCGCCCATGTATTTGAAGTGCGGACGCACGCTGAGGCTGACGCGGTACCAGCCCGGTTCGCCCTCGACGTCGCTGACGTTGACCTGGGCGGCGCGCAGCGGACGACGGCTGCGTACTTCGGAGCTTGGATTCTCCTGATCGGCGACGAACTGGCGAATCCACTTGTTCAATTCCAGCTCAAGGTCGGTGCGCTCCTTCCAGGCACCGATCTGCTCGCGCTGCAGCACCTTCAGGTAGTGCGCCAGGCGGTTGACGATGAACAGGTAGGGCAGCTGGGTGCCGAGCTTGTAGTTCAGCTCGGCGGTCTTGCCTTCCTCGCTGTTGCCGAAGAACTTCGGCTTTTGCGCCGAGTTGGCGGAGAAGAACGCGGCGTTATCGCTGCCCTTGCGCATGGTAAGGGCGATGAAGCCTTCCTCGGCCAGCTCGTACTCGCGGCGATCGGAAACCAGGACCTCGGTCGGGATCTTGGTCTCGATCTCGCCCATGCTCTCGAAGTGGTGCAGCGGCAGGTCTTCCACTGCGCCGCCGCTCTGCGGGCCGATGATGTTCGGGCACCAGCGGAACTTGGCGAAGCTGTCGGTCAGGCGGCTGGCGAAGGTGTAGGCAGTGTTGCCCCATAGGTAGTGCTCGTGGCTGCCGGCAACGTTTTCCTTGTAGACGAAGCTCTTCACCGGGTTGTCTTCTGGGTCGTAGGGATTGCGCAGCAGGAAGCGCGGCACGGTCAGACCGACGTAGCGGGCATCTTCCTGTTCGCGGAAGCTCTGCCACTTGGTGAACTGCGGGCCCTCGAAGTGATCCTTGAGGTCCTTCAGGTCCGGCAGGCCGGTGAAGCTTTCCAGGCCGAAGAATTTCGGACCGGCAGCGGCGATGAACGGCGCGTGGGCCATGCTCGCGACGCTGGCGACGTACTGCATGGTCTTCACGTCGGGCGCGCTGGGGTCGAAGAAGTAGTTGGCGATCAGCGCACCGACCGGCTGGCCGCCGAACTGGCCGTACTCGGCGGTGTAGATGTGTTTGTACAGACCGGACTGAACGATCTCCGGGCTGTCCTCGAAGTCATCCAGCAGGTCCTGCTTGGAGGCGTTGAGCAGCTCGAGCTTGATGTTCTCGCGGAAGTTGGTGCGATCCACCAGCAGCTTCAGGCCGCGCCAGGAGGATTCCAGCGCCTGGAACTGTGGGTGGTGGAGGATCTCGTCCATCTGCCGGCTGAGCTTGGCGTCGATCTCCGCGATCATGCGGTCGACCATCGCCTTCTTCACCGGCTCGTTTTCGTTCTGCGGCTTGAGCAGTTCTTCGATAAAGGCCGAGACGCCGCGCTTGGCGATGTCGTAGGCCTCGTCGTCCGGGGTCAGGCGGGTTTCGGCGATGATGCGGTCGAGGATGCCGCCTTCGACGAGGTGGTTGCCGTGCTCGACGGCGGCTGCGCTAGTGGTCATGTAGATGTGCTTCCTTGTCGGTGATATCAGGCGTCCAGCTTCTCTTTGGCCGCCAGGCCCAGCTCGCCGAGTACGCGGTCACGCGAATCGTCGTCGGCGAGTACGCTTTCGATGGCCTTGCGGAAGGCCGGAGCATTGCCCAGCGGGCCCTTCAGGGCGACCAGGGCATCGCGCAGTTCCATCAGCTTCTTCAGCTCAGGAACCTGCTCGACCAGATTGGCCGGGTTGAAGTCCTTCATCGAATTGATGCGCAGCTGCACGGCCAGCTCGTCGTCCGTCTGCTCGTCCTGCAGACGGTTCGGCACGCCGAAGGTCAGGTTCAGCTCCTGCTTGGCCAGGACCTCGTCGAAGCTGTTCTTCTCGATGGCGATGGGCTTGCGGTCCTCGATCTTGCGGTCGTCGGCGCGCTGGGTGAAATCGCCCAGCACCATCAGCTTGAGGGGCAGCTCGACCTCTTCCTGAGCGTTGCCGGTGGCCGGCTTGAACGTGACGTTGATGCGTTCCTTGGGTGCAACCGAGCCTTCTTTGGCCATGGTGTTCTCCTTTGCGTTAATCCAGCACCACTTCGAGATCGAGGTGGCACAGCCTGCGGTAAATCTCATCCTTGCTTTCACGCACGGCGTGGTTCTGCGGCAGCAGCTCGCAACAGCTGTGCAGCAGGCGCAGTACCTCGAGGGCGAGATCGGGTTCCCAGCTGCCCAGGCCACTGGCTTCGAGCTGCTGGTCGAGTGCTTCGAGCTGGGTTTTGGCCAGCTCGTATTTCTTGGCCTGGTAGCACAGGCGGGCGAGACTCAGCTGCCAGAAGAAGCGCTCGCGGCCGCCACGGGCGCGCGTCAGGCCCTGCTTGAGCTGCTGTACGGCGGGCTTGAGGCCTTCCTTGCGCAACAGCGGCAGCGCTTCCTGCAACGCCAGCTCCCAGCTTGGCTGCACGCTGCCCACGGCAGGCGGCTCTTCCTGTCTCGCGGCGGCAGGCTGCACATGGGGCAGGACCTGGCCGCTGATCCAGGCGCGGGTTTCGGCGTCGGCGAACGGGGTGCCGTCGTGAAAGCGCAGCTCCTCCAGGCGCGGCAGGCGCTGCAGGAACAGCGCGAGCTGAATCTCCACCTCGCGCATGGCCTGTTCGGCCGCCAGCTCCTGCAGGCATTCCCAGGCCAGGCGCTGGCCGTCCAGCCAGAACGGCGCACGCGCTGTGCTGTTCTCCAGGTCCACCAGCAGGTCGGCGTACTGCCCCTGGTTGAAGCGTTCGCGGTAGTTGGCCAGTTTGTCGGCGGGTATCCCACGCAAAGCGGTGATCTGCTCGCTGTTGTGCTCCGGCAGGCTGTCGATGCTCAGCCACAGAAGGGTGCGTGACAGGCGCAGCGGGCGCAGATCGCTGGTGCGCTGCTTGAGCCACCAGGCGGTCAACGGGCGCGCCTGCTCCTGCAGGTTCCGCACGGCCTTCAGCGCTTCCTTGTCATTCTCAATCGGCGAGCCGGGGGCGAAGACCTGGCTGGCGACCTGCTTCACCTGGGCGATGGCTGCGCCGACCGTTCCGGGCTGCGGTTGCCCCGAGCTGGCGCGCTTGACCATGCCGTCGAGCTGGCGGCACAGCGGCAGCAGCAGCGGCGCGTCTTCGCCCAGATGGCCGGACAGACACTGTTCCAGTGCGTGCAGTTGCTCGGCCAGGCTGCGGAACAGTGGCAGCTGTTCGCCGACCGGCACGTCTTCGGAAAAGGTCTGCTCCAGGCGCGGCAGCAACCAGTTGATCGCGGCGGCACGCGTGCGTGGCTTGCGTGGATGCAGCTCATCCCAGTGATTGCTGCACAGGTATTGCAGCAGGTTGAGGCCGGCCTGCAGGCCGGCGAAGGATTCGCGCTGGAACAGGCTCCAGGTCAGCCAGGCGGCGGCGCGCAGGTCTTTGGACAGCGAGGTGAGCAGCAGCTCGCTGCCTTCGCGGACCTTTTGCCAGTCGATGCCGGTGGTCTGGTGCAGCGCGCCGGCCTTGGCCAGCTCGGCTTCCAATGACTCGAACTCGCTGCTGTAACGAATATCGTCACCGGCGAAATTGCTGTCATTGACCGGCTTTCTGGCGAGTTCCAGATAATGCTGGCTGAGTGCGCTGGCATGCATGGGGTCTTCCGTGACGCTCAAGTTCTATCCGTGAACTTATGAAGTGCACCTTTATATATGTTCAGGAACACTCCGCGAGTAGGCTGCGCAACTTCTTGCGCACTTTTCGTTGCGCAATTAGTTGCGCAGCGGCCTCATGGGGTGGGCATCCTAGGCGGATGGGAGGGGGCATTCAAGGCGAGAAGTGTGACCCGACTAACATTGGAAAAGATTAATCGGGGCGCAGCGGAACTAATTGGAAAGCAGGTTCAGATTGATTGTCGTGAGGCAACTTTCAATGTGCGAGATATGCCCGTTATATATGGCCGATGGCTTACAGGCAAACGGCCACTGCGTCACGGAATGCCGGCGAAGTTTGTTATAGCGCGTCGTTCTGCGAATGAATTTCCACCGACATCGCATGCTGTTCGCCAGGCTGCAGTTCGAACGCATCGCCGAGAACATTCGCCGTTTCGATGCACAGCATGCGTTGCCAGGCGTCGTTGGCGAAGCTCGACAGACGCTGCGCCTTGTCGATCCACGGATTCCACAGCACCGCCGATGAAGAACCGCTGCTGGTGAGCAGAATGCGACGGTTCCAGCCGTGGTCGATCACGCTGAGGCTCGCCGGCAGGTCGAGGTAGATGCGGTCGGTTTCCCCGGAAAAACGCAGGTTGCCCTGCTGCCGGCGCGTTTCCCAGTCCGCCAGGGTTTCCACATAGGGGCGACCGTCGAGGCCTTCGACCTCTACCTGACGGATGTCGCTGACGGCGAAGTAGCTGTGTAGCGCCTGGCTGATGGCAACCGGCCGGTCGCCGCGGTTATGGCTGGTTAGCGTCAGCCGCAACCGATCGGCAAGGCGAATCTGCAGGGTCAGCTCGACGGCGTGGGGCCAGCCAGGCAGCTGCGCCTGCGCCTGCGCGCAGCGGAACTCGAGCAGCACGACATCACCCTCGCAACGTTGCTCGGCCAGTTGCCACGGCAGGGCGCGTACCAGCCCGTGGAAGGGCGCGGGCTGCTCGCTGTGGTAAGCCGCCTGCACCGCTGGCGGATTGCGCGCCAGATCGCCGAACCACGGCCAGCAGATCGGCACGCCGCCGCGCACCGACTGGCCCTGCTTGAACTGCGCCTGTTCGCTGAGCCAGATCAGCGGCGCCGCGTCGCCCTGGCGATAGTTGAGCACCTGCGCGCCCTGTTCGGCGACCAGCAGCTCGGCGTCGCCACGGCGGATGCGCCAGCAGACGAGTTGATCCATGTCGATGCGTTGGATGTCGATGGGCATGTGCGTTCTCGGAAAATCGGTTGGATGAGCGAGGCTATGACCGCACGGTCACGATGGGATTCCGCCGCTGCGCTCGTCGCTACCGGCTGGCAGGTAGTCGCTGCGGCTGAGACCGTGGCGCTGCATCTTTTCGTTGAGCGTGCGGCGCGGCAGCTGCAGCACGGCCATGACCTCGGCGATGTTGCCTTTGCAGTGCTGCAGGGCGTTATGCAGGCATTGCGCCTCGTAGGCTTCCAGCTGTTCGGCAAGCGACTGGCCGCCGCGGCTGGCTGGCGCCGGCGCGCTGAGGCCGAGCGCGTGGCGTTCGGCGGCGTTGATCAGTTCGCGCACATTGCCTGGCCAGTCGTGGGCGAGCAGGCGTGCCAGTTCACCGGGTGACACCGCCGGCGCTGTGCGGCCGTGGCGCTCGGCGGCCTGGTGGGCGAAGTGCTCGAACAGCAGCGGAATGTCCTCGCGGCGTTCGCGCAGCGGTGGAATATGCAGTTCGGCGACGTTCAGGCGGTACAGCAGGTCTTCGCGAAAACGCCCGCCGCGCACTTCGTTCAGCAGGTCCGGCTTGGCGGCGCTGATTACCCGCAGGTCGACCTCGATGCTGCGATTGGAGCCCAGGCGCTCCAGGGTCTTTTCCTGCAGTACGCGCAGCAGCTTGACCTGCTGCGCCAGCGGCATGCTTTCGATCTCGTCGAGAAACAGCGTGCCGCCGGCGGCGTGTTCGATGCGGCCGATGCGCTTGCCCTGCGCGCCGGTGAAGGCGCCGCTCTCGTGGCCGAACAGCTCGCTCTCGAAGATGGTCTCCGGGATCGCCGCGCAGTTCAGCGCGACGAACGGGCCGCTGGCGCGCGGGCTGAAGTCGTGCAGGCAGCACGCCACCTGTTCCTTGCCGCTGCCGGTGTCGCCGCGGATCAGCACGTTGACATCGGTGCCGGCCAGCTCCAGCACCTGCCGGCGCAGGTTTTCCATCGCACGGGAAACGCCCAGCAGTTGCGATTCGATGCGCCCCCGGCGGTTGAACTGTTCGCGTAGCTGGCGGTTCTCGCAGACCAGCCGGCGCTTCTCCTGCGCGCGGCGCACGCTGTCGAGCAGGCGCTCGGGGGTGAAGGGTTTCTCGATGAAGTCGTAGGCGCCCTGACGCAGTGCCTGCACTGCCATCGGCACGTCGCCGTGGCCGGTGACCATGATCACCGGCAAGTCGGGGTCCAGTTCGACCAGCTGTTCAAGCAGGCCGAGGCCGTCGAGATCCGGCATGCGCACGTCGCTGATCAGCACGCCGGGAAAGTCGCGGTCGATAACGGCCAGGGCCTCGCGCGCGCGGGCGAAGGTACGCACCTCGAAGCCGGACAGTTCCAGCCACTGCTGCACGGCCTGGCGAATTGCTGCTTCGTCGTCGATGAAGACCACCTGTGCGCCCATGCTCCGCTCCTCGTCTGCCTGGCTGCGGCAGTTTACGCGGTCGCGCCGGCCTCGGCAGCCGGCAGGGTCAGGGTAAAGACGGCGCCGTGCTCGTCGTTGTGCACCGCGAGGGTGCCGCCGAAATCACGCACGATGGCGTAGGAGACGGCCAGCCCTAGGCCAAGCCCCTGGCCCACCGGCTTGGTGGTGAAGAACGGCTCGAAGACCTGCTCCAGGTGCTCGCCGCCGATGCCGCCGCCATTGTCGGCGACGCAGAGCTGCCAGCTGTCGCCGCGGCGCTGGCAGTCGATGCGCAGGCGCGGCTGCGGCTGTCCGTTCATGGCGTCCAGGGCGTTGTTCAGCAGGTTGATCAGCACCTGTTCCAGGCGGATGGCGTCGCCCTCGATCCAGGCCTCGGGCGGAATCTGCCGTTGCACCTCGACCTGCTCGCTGCGAATGCGCGGCGCCAACAGCTGCAGCGCCTGTTCCAGCACCTCGGCCAGACGCAGGCGCTGGCGTAGTCCGGCCGGGCTCTTGCGGGCGAAGGTCTTGAGATGGCCGGTCAGCGCGGCCATGCGTTCGAGCAGCCCTTCGACATGGCCGAGGCCTTGGCGCACGTCGGCATCGCGGCCGCTGTCGAGCAGCAGGCGCAGGCTGGCCAGCTGCATGCGCAGCGCAGTCAGCGGCTGATTGATCTCGTGCGCCAGCGCGGCGGACATCTGCCCCAGCGCCGCCATGCGCGCGGCGTGCACCAGTTCGTCCTGAGCGGTGTGCAGCTCGCGGGTGCGTTCGGCCACCAGACGCTCCAGCTCGTTGCGGCTGCGCTGTTCGACGCGCCGCGTCTTGCGCCGCTGGGCGAGGTAGAGCAGCAGGAAGGCCAGGGTCATCCACACGCCGGCGGCGGCCAGACGATAGCTGCGCGCGCTGGCGATCGCCGATTGCGGTTCCAGCAGCAGATGCAGCGTCCAGTTCTCCTGCGGCAGTTGCAGGCGTTGCCAGAGGTAATCCTGGCGGCCGTCCGGCCCTTCGACCCGGCGCCGGTCGCCATGCGCGTCGATGCGCTCGAGCTGTTCGCTGTAGAGCGGCCGCAGCGTCTGCTCGGCATAGCGGCGTGCCGCCACCAGGCGACTGCGCACCGCGTCGCTGAGCGGGCGCAGGTGGCTGAAGCGCCAAGCCGGGCGGTTGCTGAGGATGACGATGTCCAGCGAGTCGGCGACCAGCAGGATGCCCGGCTGCCCGACCCACTCGCGCTGCATGTCCTCGAGTTCCAGCTTGACCACCAGCACGCCGAGCACCTCGCCGGCGGCGTTCTTCACCGCGCTGGAGAGAAAGTAGCCGGGGATGCCGGTGGTGACGCCGACCGCGAAATAGCGGCCGCTGCCGCGCTGCAAGGCGTCGCTGAAGTACGGGCGAAACGCATAGTTGTTGCCGACGAAGCTGCTCCATTCACGCCAGTTGCTGGCCGCAAGGGTGTCGCCGTTGCGATCGAGCAGATAAAGCACCGAGGAGCCGGCGGCCTGGTTCTGCTGTTCGAGGCGCCGATTGAGCTGCTTGCGCAGGCGCTGATCGTCGGGTTCCGCCAGCAGCGCCTGGATATCGCTGTCCAGCGCCAGCAGCGCCGGCACCGAGCGGAAACGTTCGACCTGGGTGTGGATGGCCTGGGCATACAGCTCCAGCTGGCCGCGTGCCTCCTGGCTGCGTTCGAGCAGGGCGCGCTGCTCGGCCAGACGCCCCGCCCAGTGCATGCTGAGCAGCAGGCCGAGAGCGATCAGCGCAACGATGAGGATGACGCGCGGATGGCGAAGTGGGCTGGGCATGGACGCTCGCTCGGGCTATCGGGCGATAGTAGAGCAAATGTCGGCGCCGCAGGTCCGGCCCGTTCTGTCTCAGCGATACAGGTCGGCGCGGCTCCACGGCAGCTCGTGCGAGCCATCCGCATGCGGCTTGCTGGCGAGGATCTGATGCAGGTTGATCCAGTTGTGCCGGAAGCCATAGGCGCAACCGGCCAGATACAGCCGCCAGATACGCAATGCGCGCTCGGGAACCAGCTGCCGTGCCTGCTCCAGGTTGGCCTCCAGGCGTGCGCTCCAGAATTCCAGTGTGCGGGCATAGTGCAGACGCAGGCTCTCCACATCGACGATTTCCAGCCCGGCGTCACTGATGCTGCCGCTGATATTCACCAGGTGCGGCAGCTCGCCGTGCGGGAAGACATAGCGGTCGATGAATTCGCCGGCGCCGTGGCCCACCGGCCGACCATCGGTGTGGCGGGCGGTGATCCCGTGATTCATCACCAGCCCGCCCGGGCGCACGGCATCGAACAGGCGCTGGCAGTACAGCGGCAGGTTGACGTGGCCGACGTGCTCGAACATGCCGACGCTGACGACCTTGTCGAAACGCCCATCGCGCGGCAGGTCGCGATAGTCCATCAGCTCCAGCGTTACCTGACCGGCCAGCCCCTCGGCCGCCACCCGCTCGCGCCCCAGCTCCAGCTGCTGCTGGCTGAGGGTGATGCCGTGCACCTGAACGCCGAACTCGCGAGCGGCATAGCGCGCCAGTCCGCCCCAGCCGCAGCCGACATCCAGTAGCCGCTCGCCGGGCTTGAGCCGCAGCTTGCGGCACAGATGGCGCAGCTTGGCCTGCTGCGCCTGTTCGAGATCCTCGTCGCCGGTTTCGAAGTAGGCGCAGGAGTAGACCATGTCGCGGTCCAGCCAGAGCTGGTAGAACGCGTTGGACAGGTCGTAGTGATAGGAAATGGCCTCGGCGTCGGTGGCCTTGTCGTGAGCCTCGCGCGTCGGCAGCGGCATATTGTCCTCGCCCAGCACGCGGGTGATGGTGTCGCCGATGCGGATCACCTCATCGACCGGACCTTGCAGATCGATCAGGCCCTCAACATAGGCGGTACCGAGCAGATCGAGACTCGGCCGCGCCAGTTGCGCCACCAGTTGCGGATCGCGAATCACCAGGGTGACGGACGGGGACGGTCCGATATCGATGTCGCTGCCGTCCCACAGGCGCAGGCGCAACGGCAGCTGAAGGTCTTTCAAGGTCGGAAGCAATGAAGCGATCATGCCGGGATCTCCTTTTCATCACCGAACAATCGTAGTCCAACAACTTGAAACTATAGGTCAGGGTCGTGATAGTTTCCGTCTATGCGTCGGATGCGATCCGGCCTCATTGTTCGGACGTGGAGCGGTGATATGCATGCACCTAATCAGCGGGTCCTGATCCTGGTGGCCAGCGGCCCGAGCACGCCGGCACGTTGCGCCGCACCGTTCCATATCGCCACGCTGCTGGCCTGTATGGATGCCGAGGTGACGCTCTACCTCACGGGTGAAGGAACGCAGCTGGCCCGCCGCGACGTGGCCGAGTCGCTGCGCGCGGTGGCCGATGGCGAGCCGCTGCTGCACTTCATCCGCAACGCCCGGCTGGCCGGTGCGCGCCTGCTGATGTGCCGCCAGCCGGGCGTCGACCTGACGGGTATCGCGCTGATCGACGAGCTGGACGAGATCTCCAGTGGCGGCGAGCTGGCGCAGATGATCCTTGAATACGAAAGAGTCCTGACCCTATGAACCTGCACGGCCTGGAATTCCCCGACACCCTGCGTTACGCCCCCGAACACAGCCTGTGGCTGCGCGAGGAAGACGACGGCAGCGTGACGCTCGGCCTCACGGCATACGGCTGTGCGCTCTACGGACAGATCTTCGCCTTCACCCCCAAGCGCGTCGGCATGCGCATCGAGCGCGATCGCGGTTTCGGCGTGGTGGAATTCGCCAAGGCCGCCGCCTCTGCGCGCAGCCCGCTGACCGGCGAGCTGCTGGCCGTGAACGAAGCACTGCGCGAACGGCCCAGCCTGATCAACCGGGACTGCTATGGCGAAGGCTGGATGGCGCGCCTGCAACCGCTGGACTGGCCGGCGATACGCGACCAGTTTCCGCAAGGCGAGACGGCGCTGGTTGCCATCGCCGAGCGTATGCGCCTGGACAATTTCGACCCGGCCAACGTCCACGTACAGGCGTTGCAGTGGAAGTGAAATCAGCGCGGGTGGCGGCTGCTTGTATCAGCCTTCGTCTAGTTTCGATTGGTCGCGAACCCTGAGGCTGTTCTGCTGGAGCGTGTGGTCGAGCTGCCTGATGCAGATATCGATCGCCAGATCTCGTGTGCGTGTGTTCGCCCATTCCTGCCCGGCCAGCATCTCGATGAGGTCCTGATGGCCATTCTCGTTGACCAGCATGCCGTGCCGAACCGTGAGGGTGCGGCCCTGTAGACTCAGCTGCACCGGATCCCGGCCCGTCAGCGACGCCCCGGCTGCCAGCAGGCAATCGATATGATCGCGCAGCGCATGCAGCGTGCGGCGCTCGTCGGGTGGGTAGCTCACCGCGACTCTCCTGTCCCTGGAAAGATAAAAAGACGATTGTGATGAATTTCGCATTCGTCTGCGATGGCGTTTTGATATCTCAGGTGCGGCAAACTGCCGCATATGTGCTTGCTAGGCGGAATTGGCGGGGCAGGACAATGGCGGAAGGCAGTGGGAGTCGAACTCGTTTTTTGGGTTTGCAGTGCTCGGCTGTCTTCGGCTTTGCTGGGCCTGCCGCATGTGTGTGCCAGCTTTGTTCCGCGCTGGACCGCATTGATTTCGACACTTTATCGACACGGCACGCATGGACAGCGTGCTCAACAGCGCACGCAGTGCAACCTATGGATGGGTTCAATTTAGGCTTCTCGAAGCTAATGTATAAACATCTGCTTTACTGATATGGCCGTTGTATTCCCAATGCAATAATAAGAGAACTAAGATGAGCGCAAACACTGAGCCGATGGTGATGGGTGTCGACCCACTCAACGTCTTGCGGGACGAGGTAAAACCGTTACCACGCCATGTGCTGGCACGGGTAAAAAAAGGTAAGACGGGACGGACGCAAATACTTGATGGATCTATGCTTGAGCAGCACGCGGACCTTGTTCCTTATGCACTTACGCACGTAACTATGATCTTCGATAACGAAGACGACATTATCCGCTGCGCTCGTATGCTCCAATGGTCAGATGAGCGAATGAGATCCAAAGAAAATCCTCGAATTATGTGGGAGTGGAAGAGATCGTTTCGAGAAGGGATGACTGTTGAATTCTCCGTAGCTTGGTACTCAAAAGAGTTCTTCGAGCAAAACAGAGTTGCTTTCAAGGACAAAAACCATCAGAACTATTTTCATAAATTTGGCTTATCAGTCGCAGATATAAAAACACAAGATGAAGTTATTGATCAAAATAACACCTAACAAACGGTTAAATCGTTCGCTTCGTTCACTGTGGCGGCGTGCGGCCCGTTAACCTAAACGTAGTCATCACAGTAGGAACCTCTATGCCATCTTTCCCGGCTTTTTGCGATACCTGCGGCACTGTTTTCAGTTCAGGTATTTTTATTGAAAACTCAACAAATATTTCATTTGCTGGAAATAGATCCGGTCCGTGTCCCTGTTGCGGGGGTATGGGGCATGTGCCCGATGGAGTTTTTAATTTTATTGGTAACACCATTGAAATTCTTTCTGCGCCCGAACGGACGATTGCCGAACTAACTCAGTTGGCAAAGATTCTGGCTGAGGCGAAGGCAAAATCAGACACACGGGAACAAGTCGCGTCCCGGATTGAAAAGGAAGTTCCATCGCTCTCCAAGTTGGTGCAGTTACTGCCGGAGAATCGGTCGGAGCTATACGGCTTCCTTGCAGTTATCTTGGCTGCGGTCCAGCTATTCACCCAAACACCCGCCGCTCCAAGCTCAACCACAATCAATGTCACACAAGTCATTCAGCAGGTTATCGTAGAGCCTCCGCCCCCTAAGGTGGCTCCACTTTCGCCAAAGAAAGTGGGGCGCAATGAGCGGTGCCCATGCGGAAGCGGCGCTAAGTTCAAGCGGTGTTGTGGAGCTATCTAGTGATGCTAAATCCATTCACCGGACCTGTCGCGGCACGCAAACTCTAGTCCGGACTAAAGCCCAGCAGGCGTGATGTCGCTACTTCGACTTTGCTCCCTGCGTTCGGGCATACCATCGCCTAGCTACTTTCCGTGTGATTGCTATCCCGCGCTGGGTGGGCTCAAGTTTTTATTGGCCTCGTCGTATTCAGGGCTTGTCTGACCGACCTCTGGCATCACTTCGCCTGTGATGAGCCACCACCGATAGCTCGGGAAAAGCTTCCCGAGCTCTTCTATTTCCTGAGTGCCTACTCGCGCTCGGCCTCTTTTGACGTTCTGCCAGCGGAAGTACTCCTTCGTTCCGGTTTCGGCGAAAGCAGCAAGTCCAGCTAGATCCATCAATTGAATAGCTCTATCAGCTATAGGGTCATTCATTGAAAAAGATTCGCCTTAGTCCTATGTACACCACGATGGCGTCGTGTACTATTTGCTTAAGTACAAGGTACTTAATCCTTCACTGATTAATGCTGAACATAGTGGATTAAAGCTTATGGATACGGAAGGTCTTGACCCGCAAAAGCTGCACGGTGCCCCGCCCTTGATGCCGTGGCAGAAATTCGCCGAGTGGATCGGCATGGGCGACGAACCCATCGTTGTGCGCACCTGGGTGGAACGTAACTACCTGCCTTCGAAGCGGGTAGGCAAACGCACCATGGTCAATGTGGCCTTGCTAACCCAGCAGCTTCTCGAACAGGAGTGGGCGCTATGAGCCGAACAGACCCGCAATTCAAGCTGCGCGTACCGCCGGAGCTGCGCGCCAAGATCGAGCAGGCCGCCTTTGCGGCTCGACGTTCCATGAATGCCGAAGTCGTGATCCGCCTCGAAGCAAGCTTTGCCCAGGACAACCCCCAGCAGGAGCAGCCGCAATGAGCGCCAAGCAAGACGACAGCCTCG
>NZ_JAMOHV010000012.1 GCF_024448505.1 Stutzerimonas degradans | reverse complement strand
CCAGGCTGTCGTCTGCCTTGCTCATAGCGTCCACTCCTGTTCGAGAAGCTGCTGATGCAGCAGGGCTACGTTGACCATCGTGCGCTTGCCTACCTTCTGCGACGGCAGGTAGCCGCGTTCCAACCAGGTGCGTACCACGATGGGTTCGTCGCCCATGCCGATCCACTCGGCGAACTTCGGCCACGGCATCAGGGGCGGGGCGCCGTGCAGCTTTTGCGGGTCAAAACCTTCCGTATCCATCCGCTTTACTCCACTATGTTCGGCTTTGATAACCAACCAACCAATGGGTAACAACTACCCATAGAGCGATTGTTACCCATCTTGCATGATGGAGCAATAGCTACTCAGGAAAATTTTTCTGCATGCACAGCGCATCCGATAGAGCACGCGCGTTGCTCAAGCTGATCGGCCCCAAGCGGGCAAGCGAACAAGGTGGCGATTACGAGCGCTGGCGGAACGTCAGCAAAGGCGCGGTGCGCGTAAGCGCAGACGAGATAGACGTACTAGTGAAGATCTACCCCCAGTACGCCCTATGGCTGGCCAGCGGGCAGATTGCCCCGGAGATCGGACAGACCAGCCCGGCCTATGACGAGGCCAACCGAAACTTGAGCCAACCCAGCGCGGGATAGCAATCACACGGAAAGTAGCTAGGCGATGGTATGCCCGGAACACGACTCAAGGACGCTAATAGATGCTTGGAAAATTCCAAATAACACAATCCAAGAATGGCACGTACCATTTCAGTCTTCTTGGAACTAAGGGGCAAGTACTTCTCGTCAGTGAATCATATAAGCACAAAGAATCAGCGCTTAATGCAATCTCTACTGTTAAGAACTATGTTACACAAGAACGCGCATTCCATATAACGGAAGCGAGCAACGGCGGATTTTATTTCACTCTGAAGGCAGCTAATGGCCAAGTCATCGGTCAAAGCCAGATGTACAGAAGTCGGGAATCCGCGTACCGAGGAGTGGCTGAGGTCATACGGCATGCTTCCGAAAGCGGAACACAAGATCTCTCAAAATCGACAAATATTGAAAAGATTGGAAGCGTAACAACATTTCTTAAGCTAATTGGCGAAATCGCTATTGATCCAAACTTTGTGCTTTTTTATAGAGGGCATGATGACGCCAATTATAACCTTGCCCCAAGCGTCTTTAGGGAGCCCGGCTGGATATCGAATGAGCACGTAATGTTTCATGAGGTAGTGCTGCGATGCCCGGAGGAATTCAACTCATCGCGCTCAATGTTTAACTCGCTAGTTAAAATGCAGCACTACTCACTGCCCACGAGATTGCTAGATATAACTTCGAACCCCTTGGTAGCCCTTTACTTTGCATGTGCCGACACCACTAGCAAAGACGGCGAAGTTATTGTTTTTTCCGTCAAAAAAACTGATATAAAATATTGCGATAGCGACGCTGTTAGCGTGGTATCAAATATAAGTAGAATGCCGCCAGAGTTTTCAGTTAATACAAAGAAAAATCTGAAAGAATTTAACGACCAATACGAGGTTCAGAGCCTTGTACGGGAGATACAAAGAGAAAAACCGTACTTCGAGGCAAGAGTCAGGCCAGAAGATATGGGTGCCGTTTTGTGTGTCAAACCAATCTTAGATAATCCTAGAATAATAAAACAAGGTGGCGCGTTCTTTCTCTTCGGAATGGGAAAAGATAAAACACGTCCCGCAGAAATCCCTAGCGAATACCTTATTTCAAGAGACGAAAACAGATTACTAATCGCATCTCAATATAAGAAAAAAATACTTAAGCAGCTAGAATATTTAGGAATCAGCAGGTCATCAATTTTTCCCGAAATTGAACACGTAGCGAGCTTTATCAAAGAAAGCTACAAGGAGATATGACGTTATATTTCATGTCGAAAAACTGTCGAAATCATTGCAGAGCAACGCTGGCAAATGCGGGGAAATCGAGACAGCAAACCCAGTAATGCCGGGCTTTGCAGATCAACGCGGAGAAAAAATTGGGGTTCAAATCCCCCCGGCCCACCAAACACAAAGCCCCGAGAATCTTGAGATTCTCGGGGCTTTTTCTTTGCGCTGTCGAAAGACGGTCGAAGGTCCTCAGCAAACAGTCCTGCGCTTTTACCTCGATACGCGTCTGAATCTCTATTGGCATTGCTCGCAGCTCTGGGCCGCACACTAGTCACGTGAGCGCTGGTCCTCACAGCGCAGGCGTAGTCACTCCTCGGAAAAGTAGTCGCTGTCGATCTGCTTGACCTCATACACCTGCTTCACGCTCACGCCGAGGTTGTGTTCGACCATCAGGCGGGCGAGCTCGATGCCGTCGATCAGTACGACCTTGATATCCAGACCGAGCGCCGCATCCTTCGCGCCAGTAGAAAAGTCCGATGTGGTGATGAATACGCCTTTGCGTGCCCGCTTTCGCGTCAGTGCGCCGATGAACTTGTCGATCTCCGGGCGGTGCACGGTGTTGGCCCAGCGCTTGGCTTGCAGGTAGATCACATCCAGCCCGAGCTTGTCTTCCTTGATGATGCCGTCGATACCATCGTCGTTGGTGAGCTGGGTCGCTTTGCCGGCCTCCTTTCGCGAGCCGCCGTAGCCCATGGCGATCATCAGATCGACCACCACCTGCTCGAAGAAGCTCGGCGTAGCAGCCCGCACCTGCGCCAGCAGTTCGTCTGCCAGGGATTGCTGCAACGCCTGATAGGCTTCGGCCAACTGCTCATCCGGCGTAGTTTCGGCCAGATCGCTGCCTACAACGACGGCGGCATCTGGCACCTGAGGTTTAGCCGTATGGAAATCGGCGAACTCAGGAAACTGCTTCAGCCAGCTCACGGTGATTCGCGCCGGGCCACTGGCAAGCGCCTCCCGCCCCCGGTCGGTTATCTGCACCATTCCCTTGCTCGGAATCGTCAGCAGGCCAGCCTTGTTCAGATAGGTTCTGGCCCAGCCCACCCGGTTGTTGATCACGGTCTGATTCCCCGAAGGCAGCCGTTCCTTGCGCTCTTCTTCCGTTAGCTGGAATACATCGGCGATGCGCACACGCAGGGCGCTGAGCGGCAACGGCACGCCGTCGCCAACCGCCTGCAGCACCGGTCGCATGACACTTTGAAAATCCGGAATTGCCATCCTGTGCATTTCTCCTAAGCGCTGTGTAGTTGAAAGGAACTCACAAACCGGCCGACGGACGATCCCCGCCAGCCAGCGCCTTCAGCATTTTGTAGACCACCAGCACAAACGCTCGACTCTTGGTCTCGTTATCCAGCACGCCCAACGACATCTTTTCGTTGTCGGTGATGGCATCCAGCACGGTATCGATTACCCGTTTGGGCAGCAGCCCGTGCATCACTTGATCGATCGAGTGGTTGCTCACCTGCGCCATCAAATCATCCTGGCGCGAGAGACGTTCAGTGATGCCCGCAGCAAAATGAAGCTGGTCGTCATCGTGTGTGTCCGCACCGAAAATTTCGTTGAGCGCCTCGATGATCTCTGACAGGCGCTTCTTCTCCGGATCGTGTGGCTTGCCACTGCCCACATCGCTGCCAGGCTTGAGCGTGTAGTCACCGCCCTCCTCGCTAAGACGCAGCTGGTGCTCGGCGCGCTTGCTCAGCCGGTAGTGAGTCAACTGCAGCTCGCCGACATCCACGTCGTCCTGTTGCAGGCGGTCGACCCTCAACAACGGGTGCAGGTGCTTGGCGAATACGCAGAGCTGCTCCAGTTCGCGATCCTCGTAGGGGACGATCTGCGAAAGGAATTCGTACAGGCGCACAAAGCTCTGCAGGTTCTTGCGGAACAGGTCGAGCTGGTCCACCTGCTCGCCGGCCTCCTTCAGCAGGTGCTCGGCTTTCTTCAGCCCGGCACTGTCGCAGTTGGCTTCGGCGGTGCGCTTGTAATCCAGCGCCTGCTGGCGCGATTCGACGCTGAAGGCGTAACGCTTGGCGAAGCGTTCCTTGGCCGGCTGGCAGTAGTAGCTGAGCTTGCTGGCTGCCGCTTTCGGGTCGAAGAAGGCCAGGGCGAACGCCTCGACCTCCTGCCAGTGATAGATCCCTTCTGCATCCAGCTTTTTCTGCAGGTCGTAGATGATCTGCGGGTCGGTGACGTCGCTCAGCTCGGCCTTGGTGTAGTACGGCAGGAAGGCGTCGAGGATGTCCTGCGGCTCGTTGAAGAAGTCGAGGATGAAGGTCTGCTTGGCCGGGAAAGTGCGGTTCAGCCGCGACAGCGTCTGCACGCAATCCACGCCCTGCAGTTTCTTGTCCACGTACATGGCGCACAGCTTGGGCTGGTCGAAGCCGGTCTGGTACTTGTTGGCGGCGATCATCACGTTGAAGTCCTGGGTGTCGAACGCCTCGGCCAAATCGCGGCCATTCAGGCCGGCGTTGAGCAGGCTGCTGCTTTCCGTCACTTCCTCGGGGATCACCTCGTCCGGCAATACGCTGCCGGAAAACGCCACCAGCGGATGCACGTCGGCGTAGCCCATCTGCTGCACGTAGGCCTTCACCGCCAACTGGTAGCGCACCGCCTCCTGCCGGCTGCTGGTCACCACCATGGCCTTGGCCTGGCCACCGAGCAGGTGGCGAATGTTGGCGCGGAAATGCTCGACGATGATCTCGACCTTCTTGTCGATGTTGTACGGATGCAGCCGCACCCAGCGCGCCAGCTTCATGCGTGCCTTTTTCGAATCCACCTCGTCGTCTTCGCCGTCCGGGTGGGCGATCTTCCAGGCAGTGCTGTAGGTGGTGTAGTTCTGCAGCACATCGAGGATGAAGCCTTCCTCGATGGCCTGGCGCATGGAATACAGATGGAAGGCTTCGGGCTTGTTGCTGGCACTGGGTGGCAGCGTCGGGTCGGGCACGCGGCCGAACAGCTCCAGGGTCTTCGCCTTGGGCGTGGCGGTGAAGGCGTAGTAGCTGATGCGCTCGTTCGGCTGGCGCGCCTGTACGGCGGCGTCCAGCAGGTCTTCGGCGCTGATCTCTTCGGCATCGAGCGCATCGCTGCCGAGAATCTGCTTGAGCTTGCTGGCCGAGGAGCCGGTCTGCGACGAATGCGCCTCGTCGGCGATTACCGCATAGCGCCCCGAGGCGAGCTTGGGGTATTTCTCCAGCGCGTCAAACAGCGCCGGGAAGGTCTGGATGGTGACGATGATGATGCGCGTCTGCTCGGCCAGCGCCTCGGCCAATTGCTCGGACTTGCTCTGGTTGCCGACGTCGCGGGTGATCGGCCGCACCACGCCTTGAGCGTGCTCGAACTGGTAGATGGTGTTCTGCAGCTGGCTATCCAGCACCGTGCGGTCGGTGACCACGATCACCGAGCTGAACAGCCGCTGGCCGTCATCGCTGTACATCGAGGCGAGCTGGTGGGCGGTCCAGGCGATGGAGTTGGACTTGCCGGAACCGGCGCTGTGCTGGATCAGGTAACGCTTGCCCGGCCCTTCGGCGTGGGTGGTTTCGATCAGCTGATTGACCACATCCCACTGGTGGTAGCGCGGGAAGATCATCGTTTCCCTAGTGGTCAGCGTGCCGTCGAAGCCCTCGCTGGTTTTCTTGTCCAGGTGCAGGAAGCGTCCGAGCACCTTGAGCCAGGCATCCGGCTGGAACAATTGCTGCCACAAGTAGCCAGTGGCGTACTGGCTGTCGTCGGGCGGCGGCGGGTTGCCTGCGCCGCCTTCCGCGCTGCCGAGGTTGAACGGCAGGAAGAAGGTGTCCTTGCCGTCCAGCTTGGTGGTCATCGCCACCTCGTTCTGGCCGACTGCGAAATGCACCAGCGCGCCGCGTTTGAACGTCAGCAGCGGCTCGGGCTTGCGAGTCAGCGGGTCTTTTACCGGGCGGTCGTAGCGGTACTGGCGCTTGGCGTTTTCCACCGACTGCTTGAACTCGCTTTTCAGTTCCAGCGTGGCGGTGGGAATACCGTTGACGAACAGAACCAGGTCCAGACGCGGGTTGTAGCTCTGCCCGCTGCTGCCGGCCTCACGCGCATGGGGCGAATAGGACACCTCCGGCACCACGCGCAGGCGGTTGCACCCGTAGCGCTTGAGCGTGTCTGGGTTCATGCCGTGGTCGGGCTTGAAGCTGCACAGCTCCACCTTCACCGCCGGCAGCTTGAAGCCGTGGCGCAGCACATCCAGCGTGCCGCTCTGCTCCAGCTCGCGCACCAGCTTCTGTACCAGCACCTCGTCCGGGTTGTTCGGGTTGGCCTTGGCGAACTTGTCCCAGCGCTCCGGCCAGGCGTCCTTGAAGTAACCGAGAAAGTCCTCGGTATACAGTGCCGTGCGCCGGTCATAGCCGCTGGCAGGGCCGGTGAGCCAGCCCTGGGCGACCATGGCGGTGATGATGTCTTGTTGAAACTGGACTTCCCGGCTATCCGCCATAACGCTCTCTGCTCCTTGCTCGGCAATGTGCGTGTTGTTCTTACAGCGGCCTCAGCAGCACGAAATGCTCCACCAGGCGCACCATTAATTCTTTTGTCCCACCACAATCATGGCGTCGAGATTGAAGTGCTCGACTTGGTAGTTTTTCCATCACCGGCAGTTGTTGCCTTTTTTGCAACAACTGCATCGCGCTGCAACTCGAGATGATGGCATCCAGGCTGTAGTGCTTGATGCCTCGACGCACCTGGCGGGCACCTTCCTGACGAACCACTAAGAAATCCTTAGTGGTTGCCAGCTCGGCCAATTCGCCGTCGTTAAAGATGTTTTTCAGGTGCATCAGCACGTTTTCAGGCGTGGTGTCGAACAGCTCGCCCATTTGCGCCTGGCTCAACCACAGCGTGTCGTGCTCCAGGGCGACCTGCAGCTGCGCCTGGCCGTCGGCCGAGGTAAACAGCTGAATCTGCTGCCTCATGGCAGGCTGATAGGGCGCTTCCTGGCTGTCTGCCATTTATACGGCCTCGGCTACGGCAGTTTCGGCGGCTTGGGTGCTGGCCGGTGGCTGCCAGCCGCGCACGTCGATTTTGCCGGTGACGGCGGCGGAGATTAGGGCGGAGCGGCGCTCTTGAAGCAGTCCCTTCATCTCAAGTGACTCGCCGAGCAAACAATCTAGGCCGCCTAGAGTCTTGCTCAAATACTGGGAAATTTCTCTTTGCTCAGCTATTGGCGGCCGCATCAGGCAATAGTTAATAACCGTTGAAATATTCACATGTGGGGCTGTTGCGCCAACCGTATCAACCTCACCTTGCCTATATGTGGTGACAGAATTTAGCTGATACATAAAGAACTCAGGACAAACACTGCCGCAGACACGCAGTTGCATCATCCGTTGTCCAAGCGCATACAGGTCATCCTGGGGAATCAAAGCTGCATGCCCCCAACGCTCGCCTTCACGGCTATATACAACGTCATTTTTCTCAAGGCCCATACGACGGGTGCGATGGATGTACTGCTCTCGATCTAATCGATACATCTGCTCGGGCTTCAGTACGCCTTGGTCAATGTCTGCCGTCCTAATTACAAGATAATCACCATCTGGATCATAAATAGGGGTTTCATGCGGACAGTCCACAACCTGATCTGTCATGAACTTCAGCTTTGTCACAGTCCAATGCGCCGGCACTTCACCCAGCCACTCCACGCCGGAGTCTTTCATCGGCACCGTCGGGTCGAGGCCTTTGGTGACGGCGTGGGAGATCACGGCCTGGCGCTTTTCCTTGAGCAGGTCGATCAGGCGCTGCTGCTCTTCGATCAGAGCGTCGATGCGGGCGGTTTCGTGGTCGAGGAAGCGGGCGATTTGGGTTTGTTCTGCGACGGGCGGGATAGCTACATACAGACGACCAAAGGTTTCTGGATAAAGCCGTAGCCGTGAATCAATGACGCCTGCCGAATAGGCCTTGAAGTACCGGATTACCTCATCTGAGCGAACCAGATAATCGAGATACTTTGGAGTCGAACCGTCGATGACATGGAAGACGCTATACGCCGGACTGACAATTCCATCTTGCCAAGCGAAACCTAGCCCTCTATTCCATGCCAGCATGATATTCATCACAAGATCGTTCTCACGACAGATCTTGTAGCCCTCAAGTGATTCAGCGCGACTAAGGTGATCACCCTCATCCAGCGTCTCGGCTCTTGGTTTAACACCGTAATACGCTGAGACAGACATCAGCTCTTCTGAGCCGTCGAGACTGCGTTCCCCTCTCTCAGAAAATACTTGCTTGTAACGCTTTACAAGCCAGTCGTTAGGCACCTCACCCAACCACTCCACCCCAGAATTCTTGTACGCCTGATACTTCGGAAATCTACTCGGACTTTCCCTGCCCTCGCCCTGCGGGCCAACGGCTGCGCCGTTGTTCAAATTTGTTCCGGACAAATTTGTCATGCAGACAGCCCCTCGATCATCTGCTTGATGCGGTCGGTACAGGCTTTCAGGTCGCGGTCGATCTCTTCCAGCGGGCGCGGTGGCTGAAACACATAGAAGTGCCGGTTGAAGGGAATCTCGAAGCCGACCACGCCGACTTCGCCCTCCTGCGCGTCCGTCTTGCTTTCGTCGATCCAGGCATCCGGCACATGGGGTTTTACTTCGCGCTCGAAGTAGTCGTACACCGACTCGCCCAGCGGCACGTTCTCGTTGTCGCGCAGGCCGGCGTCGGCTTCGGGCTGGCCCTTGGTGGTGCAGATATCCGCCTCGGGGTCGCGTTCGCTCAGGGCGTTGAGCAACGCCTTGAGTTCTGCGGTGGCGAGGGAAATGCCGTGGGCGCTCAGGGTCTTCTTCAGCAGCTTGCTGAACTGCTCGCGGTTGCGGTGCAGCACGCTGGCGTCCATCGCCTGTAGTGCCTCGGTGAGCTGTTGCTGCGCGGCGGGTTCGAGTTTCTGGATGGCCTTTTCTTCCCGCACCTTTTGAATGCGCTCGGCGCTGGTCTGGAAGTTCAGGCGCAGCGGGCGCTCTACGGTGATGCGGCGGTAGCCGAAGGCCTCGATGGGGAAGATCTTGCTCTGCGCCGTGGCCTCGAAGCGGCCATAGAGGCGCACCAGCTCTTCGATCTGCTCCTCGGTGATGTACTGGCGCTTGCTGCCCAGCGACTTGCGCATCTTGGCGAAGTGCTGGCTGCCGTCGATCAGCTGCACCTTGCCCTTGCGCACCTCGGCCTTGTGGTTGGAGAGAATCCACACGTAGGTGGCGATGCCGGTGTTGTAGAACATGTCCGTCGGCAGCGCGACGATGGCTTCGACCAGATCGTTCTGCAGCAGGTAACGGCGAATCTCCGACTCGCCTGAACCCGCGCCGCCGGTGAACAGCGGCGAGCCGTTGAGGATGATGCCGATGCGCGAGCCGCCGTCGCGCGGGTCACGCATCTTGCTGACCAGGTGCAGCAGGAACAGCAGCGAACCATCGGACACGCGCGGCAGGCCGGGGCCGAAGCGGCCGTCGAAGCCCTTGTGGCTGTGCTCGTCGGTGATCTGCTTCTGCACCTTCTTCCACTCCACGCCGAACGGCGGGTTGCTGAGCATGAAGTCGAAGTGATGTTCGGGGCCCGCCAGTTGGTCATTGGACAGGGTATTGCCGAGTTTTATGTTCTCGACCTTCTGCCCCTTGATCAGCATGTCCGCCTTGCAGATGGCGTAGGACTCGGGGTTGAGCTCCTGGCCGTGCAGCGACACGGTGACCTTGTCGCTGATGGACTGGATGTATTCGTCGCCCTCGGAGAGGAAGCCGCCGGTGCCCGCGGTCGGGTCATAGATGGTGACGATGCTGTTGGGCGCGAGCTTGCCGTCCTGCCCGGTGATCACCAGCGAGGTGGTGAGGTGCACGATATCGCGCGGGGTGAAGTGTTCCCCGGCGGTTTCGTTGGAGCTTTCGGCGAACTTGCGGATCAGCTCCTCGAAGATGATGCCCATGCCGAAGTTGCTGATGCGCTCGGGGCTGAGGTCGGTGGCGGCGAAGCGCTGCACCACCTGGTACAGCAGGTTGGCACTGGCCAGCTGCTGGACGAAATCCTCGAAGTGGAAGTGCTCGAAAATCTCGCGGGCGTCCTTGCTGAAGGACTGCACGTAACTCATCAGGTCGGCGGCGGTCTGGGTGTCGGACAGGGTGCCGAGGGTCAGAGGTGAGGCGTTGAAGAACTGCAATCCACCTGTCGCGCGCAGCAGAATCATTTCGCGCACGGAATCCGGGCGGCCTTCCTGCGCAAAGGTCTGCTTGATCACCTCATCCTTGGTCGGCGCCAGCACACATTCCATCCGCCGCAGCAGGGTGAACGGCAGGATGATGCGGCCGTACTGGGACTGCTTGAAATCACCGCGCAGCAGGTCGGCGATGGACCAGAGAAAGGCGGCCGTCTGGGAATGATTTTCCGTGTTCACGCAACAGCTCCAAGGGGGATCGGCAAAAGCCGTTACTTTACCCCGCTGGGCGCCACCAGGTGAGGTCGATGCAGGCGCTCTCCCCTGTCGGCATCGCGCTGCCCGATGGGGCGACACGCAACAGCGGCCAGCCTCTCGGGGAGTGCTGTTTCAAACCTCTTCAACCCGTCCATACGCAGTTCAATCAGCGCCCGGCCCGGATAGTCTCGACGAGTGCTCTATGCTGGTTCATTCCAACCGCCCCGTAGCAAGGAGTCTCTATGCCCAGCCTCGAATACCTGATTACCTGTCTGGTTGTCGTGCTGATACCCGGCGCAGGGGTGATCTATACGGTTTCGACGGCGCTGATGCATGGGCGTCGCGCCGGTATTCTGGCCGCGACTGCCTGTACGCTCGGGATTCTGCCGCATCTGCTGGCGACCATTCTCGGTGTCGCGGCGATCCTGCATTCCAGTGCACTGGTCTTCGAGACTCTGCGTTATGCCGGTGCCGCCTACCTGCTCTATCTCGCCTACGCCACCTGGCGTGACCGTTCCGCGCTGGCGGTGGGCGGCGATAGTGAACCACTCAGGGTTCGATCGCTGGTTGCCAAGGCGCTGCTGGTCAATCTGCTGAACCCGAAACTGACCATTTTCTTCTTGGCCTTTCTGCCGCAATTCATCCGGCCGGGCGCGGGTGACGAGCTTGGACAGCTGCTCGGCCTCAGCGCGACATTCATGCTGATGACATTCGCGATCTTTACCGTCTACGGCCTGCTGGCGCAGGCCTTTCGCAAGGCAGTCATTGAGTCGCAGTGCGTTCAGGCCTGGTTGCGCCGGAGCTTCGCGGCATCATTTGCCGGTCTCGGTGTGAACCTGGCCTTGGCCGATAGATGAATTCCCAGACCTTTGACGCGCCGAGCAAACGCACACGGAAATGGTTCCAGCGTCAACGGATCAGGCGGACCGTGCCGCTCTGTATGGCGTAGGCACTGAGCAGCCTGAACGAGCCGATTTGCCGCGCTCGATCAGGCGTAATAAAAGCTGGCCTAGTTCAACCCTGCCGCCAGTTCAGCGGGGCGGATTCAGTCATCCATATATCGCCGGCTCCCGATAATGCCGCGCACACGCCTCGCCGTTCGCGCGGAACAGGTGACACTTGTCGGCCTTGAGGCCGGCGGCAAAGGTCTCGCCCTCGGTGACGCGCAGGTTGCCGTCGACGCAGAGGGTGATGACATCCTGCAGACGCTCGAGGGTGAGGTAGAGCAGGTTGTACTGGCCCAGCCGCTCGGCCACGGTGATCTGGCCGTGGAAGGTGAAGTCGGCTTCGTCCGGCATGACGAAGTGCTCGGGGCGGATGCCGAGGGTGAGCGGGTCGCCGGGGCTGACGGCGCTGCCGTCCACCGGCAGGGTCAGAGGGTAGCCGCTGGGCAGTTCGATGGTGACCGCCTCGGGACTGGCGGAAATGGCCCGCACCTCGACGAAGTTCATCTGCGGCGAGCCGAGGAAGCCGGCGACGAAGCGGTTCTTCGGGTAGTGATAAAGGTGCAGCGGCTGGCCGACCTGGGCGATCTCGCCGGCGTTGAGCACGACGATCTTGTCGGCCAGGGTCATGGCTTCGACCTGGTCGTGGGTCACGTAGATCATGGTGGAGCGGATGCGCTGGTGCAGGCGGGCGATCTCGATGCGCATCTGCACGCGGAGGAAGGCGTCGAGGTTCGACAGGGGTTCATCGAACAGGAACACCTTCGGTTCGCGGACCATGGTGCGGCCGATGGCGACGCGCTGGCGCTGGCCACCGGAAAGATCCTTGGGCTTGCGTTCGAGCAGCTTGTCCAGCTGCAGGATCGCCGCGGCCGCCTCGACGCGGCGCGCGATCTCGCGCTTGTCGACGCTGGCGAGCTTGAGGCCGAAGGCCATGTTCTCCGCTACCGTCATGTGCGGGTAGAGCGCGTAGGACTGGAACACCATGCCCACCGAACGGTCCTTGGGCGGCAGGTCGTTGACGCGCTGGTTGCCGATGTACAGATCGCCCGAGGTGATGTCCTCCAGCCCGGCGATCAATCGCAGCAGCGTGGACTTGCCGCAGCCGGATGGACCGACGAAGACGACGAACTCACCGTCCTCGATATCCAGGTCGATATGCCGGGTGATCGGCGTACCGTCGTAACTCTTGCAGATGTCGCGCAGCGTGACACTGGCCATCGTTGTTGTTCTCCGTAGATGTCGCCATGCACTTCGTTCGTTCGCAGCGGCGGGCCCCCCGCCGCTGCCGGCTCCCTACCGCGCTAGCCGCACATAGCCGAAGCCATGCGCCGGCAGCCGCGCCCAATGACCGTCGTACTCGGCGAAGCTCGCCGGCACGTCCACCAGCGGCACCGCCTGCGCCGGCAGCTCGTAGCTGCGCGGTAGGTCGCCGAGGTTGAACAGGCAGAGCCAGGCTTCCCCGCCCAGCCGGCGCTCGAACACCAGCAGGGCGTCGTCATGGTAGACCATGCGGATATCGCCCTCGATCAGCAGGCGCTGCTCGCGCCGCCAGCCGAGGAAGCGCCGGTAGCAGTTGAGCATCGAATGCGGGTCGGCATCCTGCGCGGCCACCGACAGCGAGCGGTGCGAGTCGTCCACCGGCAGCCACGGCTGGCTGCCGGTAAAGCCGGCGTGATGCGCCTCGCTCTCCCAGGGCATCGGCGTGCGGCAGCCGTCGCGGCCCTTGAATTCCGGCCAGAAGGTGATGCCGTACGGATCGACCAGATCCTCGTAGCGCAGTTCCGCTTCCGGCAGCCCCAACTCCTCGCCCTGATAGAGGCAGACGCTGCCGCGCAGGGACAGCAGCAGCGCCATTAGCAGCCGACCGCGCTCCGGATCGGGCCGACCATTGAGGGCCCAGCGGGTCATCACCCGCACGACGTCGTGGTTGCCCATGGACCAGCACGACCAGCCATCGGCCAGTTCGCGCTCGATGCCTTCCACCGTGCGACGGATATAGGCCGGGCTGCACTGCTCGGTCAGCAGGTCGAACGAATAGGCCATGTGCAGCGTGTCGCCGCCGCTGGTGTAGGCGGCCATGGTGCGCAGCGATTCGTCGCAGCCGATCTCGGCCACCGAGGAGGCACCGGGATAGCGCTGCAGCAAGGCACGCAGACGGCGGAGGAATTCCAGATTTTCCGGCCGCGTCTTGTCGTAGATGTGCCGCTGATAGGCGTAGGGGTTGTCGGCGCGCACACCGATGCTGCCCTCGCGGATTTCACTGTTCGGCGGGTTGTCGCGCAGCTCGGCGTCATGGAAGTAGAAGTTCGCCGCGTCCAGGCGGAAGCCGTCCACGCCGAGCTTGAGCCAGAACTCCATGTCGTCGAGCAGCTGCGCCTGCACGGCCGGGCAGTGGAAGTTCAGGTCCGGCTGGCTGGCGAGGAAATTGTGCAGATAGTACTGCCGGCGCCGGCTGTCCCAGCTCCAGGCCGGGCCGCCGAATACCGACAGCCAGTTGTTCGGCACGCTGCCGTCCGGCTTGGGGTTGGCCCAGACGTACCAGTCGGCCTTGTCGTTGTCGCGGCTGGAACGGCTCTCGACGAACCAGGGGTGCTGGTCCGAGGAATGGTTGAGCACCTGGTCGATCAGCACGCGCATGCCGCGTTCGTGGCAGGCCTCCACCAGCCGGACGAAGTCATCCAGCGTGCCAAACAGCGGATCGACGCCGCGGTAGTCGGCCACGTCGTAGCCGAAATCCTTCATCGGCGAGGTGAAGAACGGCGACAGCCAGATGGCGTCGACGTTGAGGCTGGCGATGTAATCCAGCTTGTGCAGCACGCCGGGCAGGTCGCCCACGCCATCGCCGTTGCTGTCGAAGAAACTGCGCGGGTAGACCTGATAGATCACCCCGCCGCGCCACCAGTTCTGAAGTTGCTCGGACATACCACGTACCTTGAGTGAGCGTGAAGACGGGGTCACTCTAGGTGCGGCAAGCGGTCGCAACATCCTCCGGCGGCGGGCTCCTGCAGGCGTAAGGGCCGGGCGTAGACGGTCCGCTGGCCGAGGGCGTAGACGGCAACAGCGAGCCGGTCAGCGCACCCGCGCCGGGTTGCCGACCACGGTGGCGCCGGCCGGCACGTCGCGGGTGACCACGCTGCCGGCACCGATCACCGCATCGTCGCCCACCGTCACACCCGGGAGGATGATCGCCCCGCCACCGACCCAGACGTTGCGACCGATATGGATCGGCCGACCGAACTCCACACCCGAACGACGCGCCTCGGGGTCACGCGGATGGTCGGCGGTGTAGAGCTGCACCGCCGGGCCGATCTGCGCACCGGCGCCGATGTGCACCTTGACCACATCGAGAATCACGCAGTTGAAATTGAGAAAGGCGCCTTCGCCTAGGTGGATGTTGTAGCCGTAGTCGCAGTGGAACGGCGGACGGATCACCGCGCCGGCACCGACCGAGGCCAGCCGCTCGGCCAGCAGCGCCCGGCGCTCGTCTGGCGAGGCCGCCAGCGCCGCGTTGTAGCGCACCATCCAGGCCTTGGCCGCGGCCTGGTCGGCGAGGATTTCCGGGTCGCCGGGGCGGTACAGCTCGCCGGCCAGCATCTTCTGCTTTTCGCTCATCGTCATCGTGGCGCCTCCATCGCGGGAAGCCTCGAAGATGCCACAGACGGGCGCCGCTCTCCTCCTCCCCGGGCGTCCACTCGCGGGGAGGACGACCGGCGGTCAGCCAGACCAGCTAGTCGCCCTGAATCTTGCTCAGCAAGTCGCGCGCCAGCTGCACCGCTTCGCTGCGATGGGTGATGTTGAGCTTCTGGTAGAGGCTGCGGATGTGCGTCTTGATGGTGGTCGGCGCGACGTTGAGGTGATCGGCGATCTGCTCGTTGGACTGCCCGGCGTGGATCAGGCTCAGCACCTGCCATTCGCGCCGGGTCAGCGGCGAACGGCGGATCAGCTCGGGCACGTCGGGGCGGTTGATGATGTCCTGGATCACCGCCTCGTCCAGCGTGATGCGAATGGCGCGGCTGAAATCGCGCTGCTGCTGCGCCAGCTGGATCAAGCGCGCGGCGCGCTGGGCCTCGGCTTCATCGAGGGTGCGCTCGTGCAGCAGGCACTTGAGCATGCCGATGATCGGCTTGCCGACGCGCAGGAAGCTGCCGATGGCGCCGCTGCCGCTGGCCAGGGTCATGGCCCGCTGCAGGTGATCCAGCGCCTGCTGGCGCTCCTCGCGCAACCAGTGCAGCTGCGCCAGGAGGATGTGGTTGCGGTTGCGATCCATCTCCAGACCGTGGCGCTCGGCGTCGGTCAGCAGCTGGCGCAGGATCGGCAGCGCGCTGTCCAGCTGCCCCAGCGCCACGTGGGCACGGGCATGGTTGCGCGCGTTGAGCTGGGAGAAGTGGTTGGCGCCGGCGCTGACCGGCGGCGCGCTGATCAGCCATTGGCGAATCGCCTCACGATCCTGGCTGGAATCCCAGTAGGCGAGCATCACCGCATGGGCATTGGCCAACCAGTCGATGTGGTAGCGGTCGTCGGCGAGCATCGTCTGCATCTGGCTGATGTAGTCGGCACAGGCGTTCTGCTGGCCGCGGGCGTAGGCGACGCCGGCCAGCAGTGCGTGGCTCTGCAGGCGCCAGCGCTGGTCGCCGAGCTCGTCGAGAATCTGGATGCCCTGCAGCGCGCACTGCTCGGCAGCATCCAGCTGGTGCCATTCCAGCAGCACCTGGCCGCGCACCCGGTAGATGAACTCGACGATCGGCGTGGCCTGCAGGTTCTGCTGTTCGATGTACTGGATGGCGCGCTCCTGCAGGGTGTAGGCCTTCTGCAGATGCCCCTGGGCGATGGCGATTTCCGACAGCTGCCCGAGACTCCAGACCACCAGGTGCGAGGCATTGATCTCCCGCGCGCGGCGCTCGGCTTCCTCGTACTGTTTCTGCGCCTGCGGCAGTTCGCCCTGGACGAAATGCGCCTCGGCCAGGCCCGACATCGCCGCTACCCGTGAGGTGCGCATGATCAGCGGCTCGCGGGTCAACGCCTCCCGCGCCAGGGCGATGGCGCGCTGCTCGTCGCCCTGGTTCATCGCCACCTGCGCGCGTACGGCGTTGAACTCGCAGACGATGCGCGCCCAGTCCTGCTCCGAGCAGCTGCGCTGCAGCGCCAGCTCGCCGGCCTTGAACCAGCGCTCGACATGATCGAACTGATAGGAGTTCTGCGACACCCAGGCCTGCAGCAGGGTGAGCAGCGGCGAGCCGGCGATCACCGGTTCCGGCAGGGTTTCCAGGCACTGTTGCAACAACCCGAGACGACCCTGGCGATAGAACGCCCGGCCGTGGCGCTGCAGGATCTCGTCGACCTGCTGCGGGTCGCCGGCCTGCACGGCATGGCGCGCGGCTTCCTCGGGCATGTTCTCGGCCAGCAGCGCGGAGGCCGCACGCAGGTGCAGCTGGTTGACCCGCTGCGGCTGGTGGGTGCGCAGCTCGCCCTGCAGGAACACGGCGAACAGCGGGTGATAGCTGTACCAGCGGCGCAGGCTGTCCAGCGGCTGGATGAACAGGCCACCACGCTCGAGCCGTTCGAGCATCTCGCGGCCGTGACAGGCTTCGGTCAGACGATCGGCCAGGGCGGCGTCGAAGCGGTCGAGCAGGCAGGTCGCCTCGAGAAAACCGCGCAGGTCCTCGGGCAGCCCCTCGATCACCTGTTCGCGCATGTAGTCGCGGATGTCCGGGTGGCCGAGCTGCAGGTTCTCCAGGAACAGGTCCATGCCGCGGCTGGTCTGCACCTCCTGCAGGGCCAGCTGCAGCGCGCAGGGCCAACCACCGATGCGGCGGTTGAGACGCTCGACCTGCTCGCGATTGATGCTGACCGGCACGCCCAGCTCCAGCAGCGCCTGCACTTCATCATCCTCGAAGGCCAGCTGGCGCGCGTCGAGCAGCAGCAGCTGATGCTTGACCCGCAGCTCGGCGACTCCCAGTTCGGGCAGGCGTCGGCTGCATACCAGCAGGGTCATCCAGCTCGGCATGTGGCGCAGGAAGAAGCGCAGGCCGGCGATCAGCTCGGCGTCATTCAGCACCTCGAACTCGTCGAGCACGATCAGGATGGCCTCGTGCTCGTCCGGCAGCTCGGCCAGCAACTGGGTGAACAACGCGTCCAGCGATACCCGGCCCTGCTCGGCCAGCGCCACGGACAGAGGACAGCCGGCGTCCAGCTGGCGGTCCAGCGCCTGGGTCAGGTAGCGACCGAACTGCAGCCCCAGGTTGTCGCTGGCATGCAGCTGGAACCAGGCGATGCGGCCGTCGAAGGCTCGCGCCCACTGCACCGCCAGGGTGGTCTTGCCGAAACCGCTGGCGGCATGTAGCACCGCCAGGCGCACCTGCGGCAGGCGCTGCTGCCACTCGTCCAGGCGCGGCCGTTCGAGCAGGCCCGGCGGCAACATGGGAATCGCCAGCTTGGTGGGGATCAATGGCAGCAGTGGTGGCATCGCGGCATTCATGGGCGGTTCCCTGTTCTTGTTCTGCTCTTCTTATGGGGCCTGGCGCACCGGTTCGCATGGCATCCGCTCCCCGGTCTCGCGCCTCGTTTCAACTCACACGTCAGCCCTTCACCCCGCCGGCGGTCAGGCCACCGACGATCCACTTCTGGCAGTAGAGGAACACGGCGGTGATGGGCAGCCCGGAGAGTACCGCGGCGGCGGCGAAGTCGCCCCACAGGTAGTTCTGCGGATAGAGGTACTGCTGCGCGCCGACTGAGAGGGTGAGCTTGTCGACGTCCATCAGCAGCACCGAGGCGATGGGGTATTCGGTGACGCTGGTGATGAAGGCGAGGATGAACACCACCGCCAGGATCGGCACGCTCATCGGCAGCAGAATATGGAAGAACGCCTGCCAGGTGGTCGCCCCATCAACGATGGCAGCCTCCTCCAGCGAGGCGTCGATGCTCTCGAAGTAGCCCTTTATGGTCCAGATGTGCAGCGCCATGCCGCCCAGCGAGGCGACGATCACCGCGCCGTGGCTGTTCACCCCGAGCCAGCTGACGTGCTGGCCGAGCTGGTCGAACAGGGCGTAGATCGCCACCAGCGAGAGCACCGGCGGGAACATCTGGAAGATCAGCATGCCTTTGAGGATCGGCGCCTTGCCGCCGAAGCGCATGCGCGCGAAGGCGTAGGCGCTGGTGGTCGACAGGAGCAGGATCAGCGCCGAACTGACCAGGGCGATCTTCACCGAGTTCCACAGCCACAGCAGCACCGGGAACGGCGGGTTCGTCACGCTGCCGTCCTCGTGGGTGTAGGGAATGCCGAGGGCCAGCGACCAGTGCTCCAGCGTCGGGTTCTCGGGAAACAGGCTGCCGGTGGCGAAGTTGCCCTCGCGAAAGGAGATCGACACCACCATCAGCAGCGGGAAGAGGATTGCCGCGACGAAGGCCAGCAGCGCCGCGTGGGTCGCCCAGAGCCGGTAACGCGCGGATTTCGGTTGCACCATGGCCATGACCGTCTCCTTATACCTTCACTTTCGAGAGTTTGAGATTCAGCAGCGCCATGGCACCGACGAGGATGAAGATCATCGTGGCGATGGCCGCGGCCAGGGCGAAGTCCTGCCCGGAATCCTGGAAGGCGATGCGGTAGGTGTAGCTGACCAGCAGGTCCGTGGTGCCGGCCGGTGTGGTCGCGCCGATGATGTCCGGTCCGCCACGGGTCAGCAGGGTGATCAGCACGAAGTTGTTGAAGTTGAAGGCGAAGCAGGCGATCAACAGCGGCATCAGCGGCTTGATCAGCTGCGGCAGGGTAATGCGCAACAGGTTGTCCAGCGGACTGGCGCCATCGATGGCCGAGGCCTCGTACTGATCCCGCGGGATGGCCTGCAGCAAGCCCATGCACAGCAACAGCATGTAGGGGTAGCCGAGCCAGGTGTTGACGATGAGGATCATCGTGCGTGCCAGGGTCGGGTCGCTGAACCAGTCCGGTCGGATGCCGAACAGCCCTTCCAGCAGCAGGTTGATCTCGCCGAAGTTCTGGTTGAACAGGCCGCGGAACACCAGGATGGAAATGAACCCCGGCACCGCGTACGGCAGGATCAGCATCAGCCGGTAGAAGGCCTTGCCGCGCACCAGTTCCCATTGCAGCAGGCTGGCCAGCACCAGCCCCACGGCGAGGGTGAAGACCACGGTGAGCCCGGCGAAGGCGAAGGTCCAGGCGAAGATCTGCACGAAGGGTTCACGGATGCTCGGCTCGCTCAGCACCCGGGTGAAGTTGGCGAAGCCGGCGAACACGGTGAAGCCCGGCGGCACCGCCTTGCCCGTCTCGTCCACATAGAAGCCGCGCTCCATGTCGGCAGTCAGGCGTGCACCGCTGCGGGTGTCGACCAGCACACCGGGGCCATCCTGACGATAAACCGGCTCGACCGCCGCCACCTCGCGCAGGCCGTACAGCCGCAGCAGGCTGCCGTCCGGTGCCTGTAGTACCCATTGCTCCAGCGCCTTGCGCCGTTGGATCACCTCGCGCAACGGCAGCGCCTCGCCCAGCCCTTCGACGCTTTCAGCCGGCTGCAGCACCAGCGGCGCTTCCGCGTCCGGCTCGCCGGTCAGCGGCGGGCTGACGAACACGCCCTGTTCGCCCTTGTCGATGCGCAGGCGCTCGCCATCAGGGCTTGGATGCAGGCTGAAGCGGAAGCGCTCGCCGGCCAGGTAGGTCTGGCTCAGGTGATAGCGCTCGACCTGGGTCTGGCTGAGCAGGTGGCTGCCGCTGTAGTTGGTGAAACCGATGCCCACCGTGTAGAGCAGCGGAAAGATCACGAACACCAGCATGCCCGCCACCGACGGGAAGATGTAGCGCTGCGCGTACATCCGCCGGTTGATGAACAGGTAGCTGGCGATCGCGGTGATCACCAGCCCGAGCAGGGCGAAGGCCATCTGCTTCTGGACGTAGAGGGCGACCACCAGGTACAGCGCGAAGGCGTTGAAGGCAAGCCACGCCAGCCAGCGCGCGCCAGTGGTCAGGGAGCGGGGCAGGCCCCGGGAGGTCGTACGGGTCATGGCTGGGCTGGGCAACTCGGCACGGGCATTCACGGGAGCGAAACCTTTGAGAACGGAGCATAGTCCGCCGGCGCGCCCGAGGCGGCGGCCGGCGACGGGGTCAACGGACGATGCGCTTGGCGGCGGCGTCCAGGGCGGCATCGACGTTCTGCCGGCCGGATGAGATGTTGGTCAGCGCGGCTTCCATCGCCGACCAGAACGCGCCCATCTCTGGCACGTTGGGCATCGGCTCGCCCATCTGCGCGTTCTCGAAGGTCGCCTTGATGTGCGGGTTGGCGGACAGCTCTTCCATGTAGGCGGTGTTGGCCACCGCACCCAGCGGCACGTCGGCGTTCACCGTCTTCAGGCCGTCGACCTCGAGCAGGTAGTTCTCGAGGAATTCCACGGCCAGGTCCTTGTTCGGGCTGGCCGCGTTGAGCAGCGCGGCGGCGACACCGACGAAGGGCTTGCTCGGCTCGCCATCGACCGCCGGGATCGGTGCCACGCCGAAGTCGATACCGCTTTTCTCGATGTTCGACCAGGCCCAGGGGCCGCTGATCATCATCGCCGAGTCACCCTTGTTGAAGGCTGCCTCGGCCACGCTGTAATCGGCACCCTTGGGCATCACGCCCTTGTCGATCAAGTCGCGCAGCACCTGTGCACCGGCCTTGGCGCCGGCGTTGTTCACCCCGGTGGATTTGACGTCGTAGCCGCCGTCGGTCTGCTCGAACACATAGCCGCCCTTGGCCGACAGCAGCGGCCAGGTGAAGTAGGTGTTGTTGTAGTCCCAGAGGATGGCGCGCTTGCCCTGGGCGGCGAGCTTCTCGTTGAGCGCGAGAACGTCGTCGAAGGTCTTGGGCGGAGTGTCCACCAGCGCCTTGTTGTAGATCAGGCCGATGGTCTCCACCGAGATCGGGTAGCCCCACAGCTTGTTGTCGTAGGTCACCGCCTGCCAGGAGAAGTCGGCGATACCGGACTTGGTCTCGGCGCTGGGTGTGACCGGGGTGAGCAGGCCGCTCTTGGCCCATTCGCCGATGCGGTCATGGGCCCAGATGAAGATGTCCGGGCCGTTGCCGGTGGCCGCCGCCTGCTGGAACTTGTCGGTGGCGCTGTCCGGGTGGGCCACTTCCACCGGAATACCGGTCTCGGCGGTGAACCGCTTGCCAACCTCTGCCAGGCCCTTGTAGCCCTTGTCGCCGTTGATCCAGACGACCAGCTTGCCTTCTTCGATCGCTGCCAGCGCCGGCAGCGGCAGGCTGAAGGTGGCCGCCAGGCCAATGGTGGCGAGACACCAGAATTTCGTGTTCATGCTTCGCGTTCCTCGTGGCTTCTTATTAGTTGTTCCACCTGCTGCCGGCCTGAGGCTCTGACAGTCGTTCCATCCTCGGCATGTCCTGCGCCAAGTGCATCCTCCTCCTCTAGGGGGCGAAGGGCGTAGAAGCGGGGCGTAGATCGCCGCTGGCGACATCGCAAAATACGCTGCCAAGCCTAGCGCTTACGCCTGTTGCGGGCCGCCGATGCGCAGTCAAATGCAGCGAAATCATCACGGAGCCGCCTCGATGCCTGCCAATCTCTCGTTCGACCTGCTGCTAGCCCGCATGGAGCCGGATACTCGCCGCACCAGCCACGCACCAGGCACAGACAGCTGCCACCGCAACGAAGTGCCGCAAGCCGGTGAGCGCGGCGAGGCACGCCGCCAATGAGCGCTGCCTCGCTGAGCGCTTGGGCGCGGCGCCAGACCCAGCTCACCTTTCTCGCCAGCGGCACCGAATTTCGTCTGGGCCGTGCCGAGGATTGCCCGCTGCCACCGGCCGCGCTGGCCGCCGTCAGCGGCGATGAGCCCTGGGTGCGCGCCTGCCTCGATGATGGGCTAACGGCTCGCGTCTACCGCCTCCGGCTGGCTGGCCGCGACTGGGCGCTCAAGGTTGCCCGCCGCCCCTGTCGGGTGCAGAACCCCGACGGCCAGACGAGCTTTCTCAACGAACTGCAGCGCCGCCGCGACTTCGCCCGCTTGATGCGCACGCCGGAACAGGCCGAGCGTCTGGCCGGCATCGTGCCGACGCAATACGCCTCGCTGCAGCAGGGCATCATCCTCTCGCCGTGGGTCGAAGGCCGACGCATCGAGCGCTGGGACGAGCGTCAGCTCACCGAGCTGTTCGACCTGCTGATCGCCCTGCTGCTCGCCGGCCTGTTCGAGTGGGACCTGGCCGCCGGCAACACGCTGGACGACGGTCGCATCCGCCTGTTCGATTTCGGCTACCTCTACCCCTTCGACCCACTGCGCCAGTACAACAGCGACGGCCTGGCCTCACCGGGCTTCCACGTCGCCGAACGCTTCGAGACGCGGCAGCTGTTCGCCTGCCTGCTGCGGCTGGAGCGCGAGAGCGAGGCGCAGGCACTGGCCGATTTCGAGCTGGAGAAACGCATCGCGCTGGATGCCTACCAGCGCCTGCAGCAAGAACTCGCCGCCCGCGGCGCCAGCCAAGGGGTGCTGGACTGGCTGGACGACATCATGCGTCGCTGGCGCGCGGCGCTGACCGGCAATCTGGGCGCGCTGTACCTGCAGGAGGCCTGGCGCTCGCACTGGCTGGACGTGAAGGACGACCTCAGCGGGCAGAGCTGCACGCCGCTGACCCTGCAGCGTCTGGCCTGGCTCAGAGACAAAGCCACCACCCAGCATGCCGAGCTGCTCGCCGGCGGTGCGCTGGCCAACGAACGACGACCCGACCGCGAGGCGCTGCTCGACGACCTGCGCCAGGCCGAAGCGCAGGCGATTCGCTGGCAGCTGCGCGATACGCGGAGCGCCGAAGGGGTGTGAGCGGTGCGCAGATTGCGCCCCGGCGGAAAGGTATTGCGGCGGTGGGCTGAAGCCCACCACAACGGCCCCGGAAACAGCCGCGACCTTATCCACAACCCGCCGCTGCGCCCATGAGGCCCAAAAAAGCCCGCCTCCTATCGGCGAGGCGGGCCATCGCTACCGCTTAAGGCTAGAACCGCCCGGCCGTGGTGGCACCTTCGCTCGGCGTCAGGCTGTTGTTCGCCCCGCTCTGCCATTGCCGCACCTGGGTGGCGTTGGCCTCGTTGCGGATCAGGCATTTCCATTCCACCGTCTGCCCGGCCGGCACGGCGATGCTGCCCTTCCAGGTCGGATAGCTGCTGGTGTCGGTCAGCCGTACCGCGGAGGCCGGGCTCCAGTTGCCGAGCTGGCTGACGTTGCCCACCGCGTAGACGCTGTCGCCCATCTGCGTCACGCCGTTGTCGCAGCGAAAGTTCACATTGACCAAGCCACCCTCGCCGCCGTCATTCCCGCCGCCATCGCCGCTACCGCTGCGCCAGACGCGCACCTGGCCGTTGCTGGCGTTGACCGCCTCGCTGAAGCTGCCGCTAGCCACCTGGCCGGGGTTGGCCAGATCGGAGTTGAGCGCCACCACCAGGGTCTGCTGGCTGCCGCTGACGGTAGCGACCAGACCGCTGTAGCCGCTATGGAAGCTGATCGCCGAATCGGCGCGCACGCCGGCGGTGCGCCGCACCTGGATCAGTTGGCGGATGAAGTCGCGGTAGCCCCAGTCGTACATGTGCGACCAGTACACCACCGGCGTGCCGGGGCTGGTGAGGATGTAGGCGTAGGCCTGGCGGATCAGCCCGTCCTGCAGTGCCCAGTGGTGTTGCCCACCGTTCTGCCCGGGTGAGTAGCCGGTGTCGTGGTTGTCGACGAAGGTCACCGCCACCTCGCGCCAGCGCGGATCGGGGTTGCCGTTCAGGCCGTGCTTCCAGTCGGCGACCGAGCCGTTCTGCATGCGCTCCTTGAGGGCGAAGTCGAACACCGGGCATTTGGCCCGGTCGGACCAGTCCTTGATGATTTGCTGCCAACTGGCGGTGTTGCGCCAGTCCCAGCTCGGATATTCAGAGGGGCCTTTCCACAGCTCGCCGACGCAGAAGCTGCTGTCGGCGCTGTCGCTCATCCAGCTGTCGACCCGCTCGGGCGCGTAGCCACGGACGAAATCGAAACGAAAGCCGCCAGCGCCGTACTGACCGCGCAGGTTGGCGAGTTCGTCGCGGAACATGCCGTAGACCTGCGGATGACTGGTATTTAGGTCCGCATCGCCGCCGATGAAGCGGTCGCCGTCGTCGCAGTCATTGGGGTAGTTGCCCGGGTCGGCGCAGTCGTTGCGCCAGAAGCCCTGGCCGGCCGGCAGGTTGATTTCCTTGTTCGGGTAGCCGCGGTTCATGTGGTTGGGCACCACGTCGTAGAGCACCTTCACCCCGGCACCGCCGAGCGCGCCGGCGGCCTGGCGCAGCTGGGCGTCGCTGCCGTAGCGGCCGTTCTTGTTGAAGTCGTGCCAGAAGTAGCCCTCACCGCCGCCGGACTTGCCGCCGTCGGTCCAGCTGGAGAAGTCACGCCAGGGCACCGGCATCCAGATTGCCGAGAAGCCGTCGGCGGCGATGGTCGCGGCCTGCTGGCGGAGGATGTTGTACCAGTCGTTCGGCGCCTCGCGGACGACGTTCCAGTGGAAGCCCTGGAGGATGATTTCGTCGCCGCCGTGGTAGCGCACGGCGTTGGGGCTTTTGCCGGCCTGATCGGCCATTGCCGGCAACGGCAGCAGGATTGCCGCCAATACGGCGGCACGCAGGATGTGGCTCATCGCAATACTCCGGTTCTTGTGCTTGTACGGGTAGCCGACGGCAAAGCCGCCGGACGAGGATGAACGCCGGTCGGAGCATCGACCGGCCCGCGCAGGCTGCTCCTGCACGCCCCCGTCACCAACCTCCCCCGCCCAGTTGCCGGCGGCGTAGTGGCCAGGCCGAAGGCGGCTGGCAATCATCTGCGCCCCTCTCGTCCCAGCCCCGCCCCGGGGATTACGCCGCTCTCATGCTGATTACGCCCTGGCGCTGCGCCAGCGAAATCCGCGCCGCGGAGGATGCCGCCCCCGGTGCCATCCCCGAGGCTTTCGCCACCGCGCTGCACCGCCACCGGCCGACAGCGAAGGCGTGAACGTTCGGCATTAACAAGAAAAACAAGGACCTCGTCATGAAGCACACCGCGCACCCCAGCTTTGTTCTCAAACCCGCCTGCCTGCTCGCCGCCCTGCTGGTCGGCGGCCCGGCCCTGGCGGTCGATTTCCACGGTTACCTGCGTTCGGGCGTCGGCGCCACGGCCGGCGGCGGCGATCAGGCCTGCTTCCAGGCCGCTGGCGCACCGGCGAAATATCGCCTGGGCAACGAATGCGAAACCTACGCCGAGATCGGCCTCGGCCAGGAGGTGTGGAGCGAAGGCAACCGCAGCTTCTACGTCGACAGCATGATCGCCTACCGCTCCGACCAGGGTAACGACTGGGAAGCCACCGGCACCGATACCGATGGCGACGAGAACAACCCGTTCGACGAGGCCGGCACCACCTCCATCCGCCAGTTCCACGTGATCGGCAAGAACCTCATCCCGAGCCTGCCGGGCGCGGCGATCTGGGCCGGCAAGCGCTACTACAAGCGCCACGACGTGCACATCAACGACTACTACTACTGGGATGTCTCCGGCCCCGGCGCCGGTATCGAAGACATCGACCTGGGCTTCGCCAAGGCCAGCGTGGCGTGGATTCGCAACACCGACGGCGACTGGGTCTACCAGGGCTCGGGCACCGGCACCAACCTGGCCAACGACACCCTCGACTTCCGCCTCGGCGGGATCGACGTCAACCCGGGCGGCAAGCTGGAGATCGGCTACGACTACGGCAAGGCCAACCTCACCGACGAGCAGGAACGCGACCCCGGCTACGAGGACCAAAAGGGCCATCTGGTCACCCTCGAGCACACCCAGAGCAACTGGTTCGGCGGCTACAACAAGCTCGCCCTGCAATACGGCACCGACGGCATCATCGGCAGCAGCGGGCGCAACAGCACCGGTAACAGCGACGGCAAGATGTTCCGCCTGGTCAACCAGGGCGTGGTCGGCCTGACCGACAACATCGAGATGATGTACGTGCAGATCTACGAGGATCGCGATTTCGACAACGACTCCGGGCAGACCTGGGCCAGCTTCGGCGTGCGCCCGGTGTACAAGTGGAGCGACGTGATGAGCACCGCACTGGAGTTCGGCTACGACCGCGTCGATCCGCAGGCCGACGGCGAACGCACCCGCGACCTGAAGAAACTCACCCTGGCCCAGCAGTGGTCGGCCGGCAACAGCTTCTGGGCGCGTCCGCAGATCCGCGTGTTCGCCACCTATGCGCAGTGGGACGGCGGCCGCTATCAGGCCGCCAGCGAATCTATCGACGCCGGTGACGACGACGGCATCACCTTCGGCATCCAGGCCGAGGCCTGGTGGTAACCCGCGCCGGCTGAACGCCGTTGCAGGCAACGGCAGCCTTTCCGCTCCCACCGTCCAGACGGTGCCTTTGCCCCGGCTCTGGCAGGTCGGGGCATTTTTTATCCGGAGAATCGCCATGCACCCGTTATCTCTTCTCGCCGCCGGGCTGATCGCCCTGGCGCTCGCCGGCTGCAGCAGCGAACCGCTGCGCCGGGTCGACGCCCTCACCACCAGCCCCAAGCCACTGGAACGACCGATCGAACAGGCCCGTGCCGCACTGGCCGCCGCGCCGTCCTGCTGCAGCGGCCTCGACCAGCTGCCGTACGAGCCGCTCGAAGCCGGTTTCGCCGGTGACGTACTGATCGACAGCCAGGCACCGGCCTACCGCTTCGAGACCGGCAAAAGTTTCCTGCGCGCCTTCAAACTGCCGGCCGGCGGCCCGTCATTCGAGCTGCGTCTGTACAGCCAGGCCGGCAGCAGCGTGCTGGCACCCAATGCCATGCTGCTCGACAGCCGCATGCGCCCGACCCGCCTGCTGGATGCCGACGACTTCGTCTACGTGCCGCCGACCGGGCTCAAGGGCGACAGTCTGGACGCGCGCCTGCGCATCGACCGCTCGCAGCCCGAGCATCCGGGCAACGAGCGCTACCTGATCCTCTACACCAGCGACGCGCAGATGGCCGGCCAGACCACGCTCGAACACCCGGCCAAGGCCTACGCCAAGGCGCTGGGCAACGAACCGCCGAGCATCCCCGACCCGGTGGCGCAGCACTCGCCAGTAGGCGTGATCAAGCTGGTGATGATCCCCGACAGCGCCGCCGGCTCAACCGCCAAGGGCTACGTACCGGGTTACAGCATCGGCCAGGAGATGGGCAACGAACTGCCCGTCGCGCCGGCCCCCGCGGTGCTGCCGGAGACTTCGGCCTACTACCGCCAGGCGATCGATGCCGCGCTGGCGCAGAAGGATCTCGAGCGCGCGCTGCGTCTGGCCGACGAAGCGGCACGGGTGGGTGACAGCGCGGCGAAGCAGCACCTGCTCGAACGCATCGAGATTCGCTGATCGGTCAGCCGTCGCCGGCTGGGTAACGGTGCAAGGCCACAGCCGCCGGTAGCTGTGGCCTGACGTTCATTCGCCGCGGATGTACTGTTCGAGCTGCTGGATCAGGTTGTCCTGCTCGGCCATGGTTTCCTTGACCACGTCACCGATCGACAGCAGGCCGACGGTGCGGCCCTCGTCCAGCACCGGCAGGTGGCGCAGGTGCTTCTCGGTCATGATCTCCATGCACTCGCGGATACTCTGACGCGGCTCCACGGTGATGACCTTGCTGGTCATGATGGCGCTGACCGGGGTGACGAACGAGGAGCGCCCTTGGAGCACGATCTTGCGCGCGTAGTCGCGCTCGCTGACGATCCCCACCAACCGCCCCGAAGCATCGGCAACCGGCAGGGCACCGACGTTTTTCTCGGCCATCAGCTTGAGCGCGTCGAATACCGAATCCTCGGGGGCGATCATCACGATGCCTTGCGTCTGCTTGGCACCAATCACCTGCGCAACCGTTTTCATGGGACAGCTCCTTCCTGTTGGTTTTGGCGGAAATGCGGCCCATGCATCCCGCTTCGAGCAAGCCTGAGACAGAACATATAGCGTGGCCGCGAGCGCGGCAAAGCGTTTCCGCTCGCGCCGCGGCAAGCCTGTATGCAAATGCTTCCGCCGAGTCAGGCGCTCAGCTTCAGGCCGACCAGTCCGGCGAGCAGCAACAGCGCGCTGAGCAGTCGCGCCGGCGAAGCACTCTCGCCAAAGATGACAATGCCCAACGCTACGGTGCCCAACGCACCGATGCCGACCCATATCGCGTAGGCCGTACCAACCGGCAGCACCTGCATGGCGCGGGCGAGGAGGAAGAAGCTGCCAGCCATGGCCAAGACGGTGAGCACACTGGGCAGCGGACGGGTGAACCCTTCGGAAGCCTTGAGGCCAATGGCCCAGCCTACTTCCAGAAGGCCGGCAATGATCAGCATGATCCAGGCCGAATGCATGAGGATGACTCCATCAAAACGGCAGGGTCGTCCCCGCATGATCCGACACGCCGGCGGGTCGTCCCGCGGCGAATGCGACCCTAGCACAGCGGCGCACGGTGTTGGGCCGTTCAAAGCGGCCGTTGACCGTTGGCATTAGCGGCGTGACTGCGAAAGCACGGGCACGAACGAACATCGATGGATGGTACTTTTGGATCGGGTAAACGCCGACTCTCATCCCGGCGCAAATGCCATGCGGTGGATGGGTGAAGCGTCATCCACCCTACGAACCGCTCGCGTAGGGTGGAAAACTGCGAAGCATTTTCCACCGTTCCGCCCTCGCCAGCAGAGGGACGCCCTCTCCGCAAACAGTCTCAGGCCACAGCATGCCCGCGGGCCGCTTCGCTGAGGTAGAACCAGGCGGGACGCTCCAGCTCCAGTTCAGCGCCCAGCAGCGCCTCCTCGATTCGCTCCCAGCGCAGGCTGCCGAGGATCGGCACCGGCCGACCGGGCAGCTGCCGCAGCCAGGCCAGCGCCACCTGGTTGGGCGTCACGCCCAGATCGGCGGCGACTTCATCGAGTGCGCTGCACAAGCGTTCACCGAAGCGTCCTCCGCCCATGGGCGACCAGGCCAGCACCTGCAAGCCGGCAGCCTGCAACGCATGCAGACTGCCATCCCATACCCAGTGCTGGGCCTGCAGTGACAGCTCGATCTGGTTGCAGCGCAGCGGCACGCACTGCGCCAGGGCCTGGCAGTGCAGGATGCCGGCGTTGGACAGCCCCACCCAGCGGACCTTGCCGCTGGCGACCAGCCCGTTCAGCGTCTCGGCTACCTCGTCGACCTGCAGCAGCGGGTCCGGGCGATGCAGCAGGAAGCCATCGAGTCGTTCCACTCCCAGCCGCGCCAGGCTGTCGTCCACCGCTCGGCGCAGGTAGCGAGAACTGGAGTCGTAGTGCTTGACCCGCCAGCGCGAACGGTCCTGCCCCGCCGGCACGATGTCGGCCTTGCCGATGATCTGCAGGCGCTGGCGCAACCCGGGTGCCTGGCGCAGGGCCGCACCGAAGTGCGCCTCGCATTGCCCGCCGGCATAGATGTCGGCATGGTCGAAGCCGTTCAGCCCGCGCTCGATACAGCGTTCGATAAAGCCCAGCAGCGCCTGGGGTTCGCCCAGCTCGGGATATTCCAGCAGGCGCATCATGCCCAGCAACAGCGGCTGGGCGAGCACGGGTGCGGCCATCGTGGCGCTCCGTCAGAAGATGTAGTCGGTGGTCAGGAAGCTCGACTGGCGGTCACGAATGATCCGGTCGACCAGCTCCTTGTTGGCCTCGTTGAAGCGCGTCGCCACCAGGGTACGGATGGAGAACACGCGCAGGGCGTCATGTACCGACAGCGTGCCTTCGGCGGAATTCTTGCGACCATTGAACGGATAGCTGTCCGGCCCGCGCTGGCACTGGGCGTTGATGTTGATGCGCCCGACCTGGTTGACGAAGGCATCCACCAGCCGGCCTACCTGCGCCGGGTCGTTGCCGAAGATCGACAGCTGCTGGCCGTAGTCGGAGGCGGTGACGTAGTCGATCACCTCCTGCAGGTCGCGGTACGGCACCACCGGCACCAGCGGGCCGAACTGCTCTTCGTGATAGACACGCATGGTCGAATCCACCGGGCTCAGCACTGCCGGCTGGAAGAAGGTCTGGTGCGATTGGCCACCACCGGCGTTGATCACCCGCGCGCCCTTGGCTACGGCGTCTTCGAGTACGGCATGCAGGTAATCGGTCTTGCCCGGCTCCGGCAACGGCGTCAGCGCCACGCCCGGCTCCCAGGGCATGCCCGGCTTGAGCGCATTGACCCGCGCAGCAAGGCGTTCGAGGAAATCATCGAGTACCGTTTCGTGCACGAAGAGGATCTTCAGCGCCGTGCAGCGCTGGCCGTTGAACGACAGCGCGCCGGTCACCGCCTCCTCCACCGCGTTGTCCAGATCGACCTGCGGCAGGACGATGCCCGGGTTCTTCGCGTCCAGCCCCAGCGCGGCGCGCAGGCGGTGCGGACGCGGGTGCAGTTTCTTCAGGTCGGCGGCGCCCTTGTGCGTGCCGATAAAGGCGAACACGTCGACCTTGCCGCTGGCCATCAGCGCGCTGACCGTCTCGCGACCGCGGCCGTAGATGACGTTGATGACCCCCGCCGGGAAGCTGTCGCGGAAGGCTTCGAGCAGCGGGCGGATCAGCAGTACGCCGAACTTGGCCGGTTTGAACACTACGGTGTTGCCCATGATCAGCGCCGGGATCAGCGTGGTGAAGGTTTCGTTCAGCGGGTAGTTGTACGGCCCCATGCACAGCGCCACGCCCATGGGCACGCGGCGGATCTGCCCGAGGGTGCCCTGCTCCAGCTCGAAGCGGCTGGAGCTGCGGTCCAGTTCCTTCAGCGCATGGATGGTGTCGACGATGTAGTCGCAGGTGCGGTCGAATTCCTTCTCCGAATCCTTGAGGTTCTTGCCGATCTCCCACATCAGCAATTTGACCACCGCCTCGCGCTGCTCGCGCATACGCGCCAGGAAGGCCTCGACATGGGCGATACGCTCGGCCACGCGCATGGTCGGCCAGGCGCCGCGGCCGTTGTCGTACGCCGCGACCGCCGCATCCAGCGCCTCGAGCGCAGCGTCGGCATCCAGCAGCGGCGTGCTGCCCAGCACGACCTGGCGCTCGCTGCCGTCCGCCTCGCGCAGGAACACCGGGCTGCGCACTTCGGCCAGCGGGCCGTGCCAGTGCTTCAGCTCGCCATCGAGCAGATAGTCGCGCTGCTCGACCGGTGCATCCGGTTGGTAGGCAGCGGGAATCTCATCGAGACGGGGAAACAGCTCGGCAAGCGGGCGCGCGGTAGTCATGGAACCTCCAGGTAGCGAATCGGGATGATCGCGGCAGGCCCCACGCCCACCGCGACGGGGTCGGACGGATTACAGCTCGCGCTGTTCGGCGCGCTCGGCACGCAGATCGAAGTCGCGCGGCAGTTCGGCAGGCGCTGCGCTGTCCAGCGCCTGCAGGGCCTGGCGCGTGGCGCTTTCGATGGCGGCCCAGTCGCCGGCACGCACGGCCTTGGCATCGACCATCCAGGTGCCGCCGACACACATCACGTTGGACTGCGCCAGGTAGTCCCTGGCGTTGCGCGCGTTGACGCCACCGGTCGGACAGAAACGGATATTGCCGAACGGCCCTCCCAAGGCCTTGAGCGCGGCGACGCCGCCACAGACCTCGGCCGGGAACAGCTTGAAGCGGCGGTAACCCAGGGTGTAGCCGAGCATGATTTCCGAAGCGCTGGCCACGCCCGGCAGCAGCGGCAACGGGCTGTGCAACGCGGCATCCAGCAGCTCGCCAGTGCTGCCCGGAGAGACGATGAATTGCGCACCGGCCGCCTCGGCCTGGGCCAGCATGGCGGCATCCAGCACGGTACCGGCACCGACGATCAGTTCGGGGCGCTGCTCGCGCAGCAGGCGGATGGCACTCAGACCCAGGGCCGAGCGCAGAGTGATTTCCAGCACCTTGAGGCCACCGGCGGCCAGGGCGTCGGCCAGCGGCAGGATGTCCGCCTCACGCTCGATGGTGATTACCGGCAGGATGCGCGCAGCGCTGCACCACTGGTCGATCAGGGCGATCTTGTCGGTCATGCTGACGGCGCGGGTTTGGGTAGATGTCATAAAAGATTCCTTGCGGCCTCAGGGGCACCAGTAGATTTCGAGGGGACGGGCGAGGAAGGCGCGGATCGGCATCGCTTCGTAGGATTCGCCGGCCAGGGCCTGGTTGAGCGTGGCCAGCTTGCCCGGGCCGTGCAGGGCGAGCAGGGTCAGCCGCGCGCTGGCCAGCAGCGCCAGGGACATGCTCAGGCGCTGGCGCGGTACGCTCGTCGCCTGCATCGGCAGGCAGCGCCGCGCACCACGCAGGTCGAGCGCCGCTTCCAGGTTCGGGCTGTCAGGGAACAGCGAGGCGGTGTGGCCGTCCTCGCCCATGCCCAGCACCAGCACGTCGATCGGCGGCAATTCGGCCAATACGGCGTCGGCGCGTTCGGCGGCCTGCTCCAGGCTGGCCGCGCTCTGGTACAGGCCGACCAGGCGCGCCGCGGCGGCCGGCCCCTGCAGCAGATGGCGGCGCAACAGGCCTTCGTTGCTGTCGGGATGGCTGACCGGCACCCAGCGCTCGTCGGCGAGGCTGATGGTGACCTTGGCCCAGTCCAGTTCCTGCTGTGCGAGGCGATCGAAGAACGCGATCGGGCTGCGGCCGCCGGACACCACCAGGGTCGCCGCACCGCGCTCGGCGATCGCACTGCGCAGGGCGTTGCTCACCGTCAACGCCAGTTCGCCGGCCAGCTGGTCGGCGTTGCCGAGGCTGAAACCGAGGGTCTGCACAGGCAGATCGAGATTAGAGATCGTCATACCAACTCCTGCCGTCACGGCTGATCAGGGCAATCGAGGCAGCCGGTCCCCAGCTGCCTGCTGCGTAGGGTTTGGGAGGCGCGCCGACGCGTTGCCAGCCGTCGATCAGCTGGTCGCACCACTTCCAGGCGAATTCGATTTCGTCCTTGCGCACGAAGAGGTTCTGGTTGCCCTTCATCACTTCCAGCAGCAGACGCTCGTAGGCGTCGGGGATGCGCGGGCTCTTGTAGGTTTCCGAGAAGTTCAGCTGCAGCGGGCCGCTGCGCAGCTGCATGCCCTTGTCCAGGCCCTGGTCCTTGGTCATCACCAGCAACGAAATGCCCTCCTGCGGCTGCAGGCGGATGATCAGCTTGTTGCCGATCAGCTGGCGCTGCTCCGGGGCGAAGATGTAATGCGGCGGCGCCTTGAAGTGGATGACGATCTGCGAGAGCTTCTGCGGCATGCGCTTGCCGGTCCGCAGATAGAAGGGCACACCCGCCCAGCGCCAGTTGCAGATCTCGGCCCGCAGGGCGACGAAGGTCTCGGTGTCGCTCTGGGTGTTGGAGTTTTCCTCCTCCAGATAGCCCGGCACCTGGCGCCCGAGGATGCTGCCGGCCACGTACTGGCCGCGCACCAATTGCTGACCGAGGTGCTCCGGCGCAATGGGCGCCAGCGCCTTGAGCACCTTGACCTTCTCGTCGCGGATGCTGTCGGCTGAGAGGTCGCTGGGCGGGTCCATGGCGATCAGGCAGAGCAGCTGCAGCAGGTGGTTCTGGATCATGTCGCGCAGCTGGCCGGCCTGGTCGAAGTAGCCCCAGCGGCCCTCGATGCCGACGGTTTCGGCGACGGTGATCTCCACATGGGAAATGTGGTTCTGGTTCCACTGCGTCTCGAACAGGCTGTTGGCAAAGCGCAGGGCGATGAGGTTCTGCACCGTGTCCTTGCCCAGGTAATGATCGATGCGGTAGGTGCGGTCTTCCGGGAAGAAACGCGCCACCGCGTCATTCACCTCGCGGGACGACCCCAGGTCATGGCCGATGGGCTTTTCCAGCACGACGCGGGTGCGTTCGGCCAGCCCCGCCTCCGCCAGCCCGGCGCAGATCGCGCCGTAGACGGAAGCCGGCGTGGCGAAGAAGGCGACGATACGTTCGGCCTGGCCGGCCTTGTCCGCCAGCGCGGCGTAATCCTCGCGGCGGCCGAACTCCATGCTCAGGTAGTCCAGACGGGCCAGGAAACGCTGCAGAACGCTTTCCTCGAGTTCGCGCTCGGCCACATGGCGACGCAGGTGCTCGGCGATCAGCGCCAGATGCGAAGCCGGCTCGCCGCCGTCGCGGGCGAGGCCGAGAATGCGGGTGTCCGCCGGCAGCAGGCCGGCACGGTCGAGCTGATAGAGCGCGGGAAACAGCTTGCGCAGGGCCAGATCACCGAGGGCGCCGAACAGCGCCAGGGTGCAGGGTTCGACAGATAATGGCGTCATGATGTTTGTTCTTCTACTAACACTGCACTATGAATACACGCGAAGCCGCGTTTATTCAAGGATGATGTAGTAATAAAAACAACATTTAGCCAGAAAAGGAGATTCCGGTAGTCGCTCCGCAGCCCGCTCAGTAGCATAGGGCACCTCTGACCCGCCGCATCAGGATCGTCATGGACCGCGTACACAACCTGCTCGAGCAGATCCAGCGTCGCATCGAAGACCTCAACAAGGCCGAGCGCAAGGTGGCCGAAGTCATCCTGCGCAACCCTCAGCAGGCCACCCGTTTCAGCATCGCCACGTTGGCGCAGACCGCACAGGTCAGCGAGCCGACGGTGAATCGCTTCTGCCGCTCGTTCGGCGTTAGCGGCTACCCGGAACTGAAGATGCAGCTGGCGCAGAGCCTGGCCAGCGGCGCCGCCTATGTCAGCCAGGCGGTAGAGCCCGATGACGGCCCAGCGGAATACACACGCAAGATCTTCGGCTCGGCCATCGCCTCGCTGGACAGCGCCTGCCAGAGCCTCGATCCGCAGCTGGTCAGCCGCGCCGTGGACCTGATGATCCAGGCCCGCCAGATCCACTTCTTAGGCCTTGGCGCCTCGGCCTCGGTGGCGCTGGATGCGCAGCACAAGTTCTTCCGCTTCAACCTGGCGGTGACCGCGCATTCGGACGTACTGATGCAGCGCATGCTGGCCTCGGTGGCGCACACGGGCGAGCTGTTCGTGATCATTTCCTACACCGGACGCACCCGCGAACTGGTGGAGGTGGCACGCATCGCCCGGCAGAACGGCGCCTCGGTACTCGGCCTGACCGCCGCCGGCTCGCCGCTGGCGCAGGCCAGCACGCTGAGCCTGAACATTCCGCTGCCCGAGGACACCGACATCTACATGCCGATGACCTCGCGTATCATCCAGCTCACCGTGCTCGACGTGCTCGCCACCGGCATGACCCTGCGCCGCGGCGTGGATTTCCAGCCGCACCTGCGCAAGGTGAAGGAAAGCCTGAACGCCAGCCGCTACCCGGCGGATGAAGAGCCGAGCTGACGAAACCAGTACGAACGCAGGATGTTGCTATAACAACATCCTCCCATCACACACCCGAACCACCAGATCAGCGCACCAGCGCCTGCTCCAACGCCACACCGGCACCCTCCAGCCCCGGATAGTCCGCGGTAACCAGCCACACCGGCACATCGGCGAGATAGCCGCTCATGCAGCCCTTGCTGGTAAAGCCGCGGGCGAAACCACTGGCCGCGAAGAAATCAGCGAAACGCGGCACCACACCACCGACGATATACACCCCGCCGCGCGCACCGAGCGTGAGCACGTTGTTGCCGGCAACCCGGCCGAGCCACACGCAGAACTGCTCCAGGGTCGCCACCGCCACATGATCGCCCGCGAGCGCGGCCGCGGTGACTTCAGCCGGCGACGCCAGTCGCGGCGACAAACCAGCCAGGGCACAGACCGCCCGGTAGAGCAGCAACAGGCCACCGCCGCTGAGCACGTCTTCGGCACGCACATGGCCAAGCTGCGCGAAGAGCATCTGCCACAGCGCCGCCTCGTGCGCATCCGCCACGGGCAGATCGACGTGCCCGCCCTCCCCCGGCAACGCACGCCAGTTGCCATCAACCAAGGGCATCAACGCGGCGACGCCAAGCCCGGTGCCCGGCCCGATCACCAGCGCCGGCGCATCCGGCTCTGCCTCGCCCGCACAGATCGCGCGCCGCCCCGCTTCACCTACTCGCGTCATGCCTAGCGCCATCGCGGCGAAGTCGTTGATCAGCAGCAGCTCATCCAGCTGCAGAGCGCCGCAGAAGTCGCTTCGCGTCAACCGCCAGTGATTGTTGGTGAAGGTGAACTGCTCACCCTTGACCGGCCCGGCACAGGCCAGGCAGGCCGCACCGACGCTGCCCGGCGCAAGACCGAGCGATGCCAGGTAGTACTCGACTGCCAGCTCGGGCGTGGCGAAATCCGCCGTCGCCAGCACCCGCACCGACTCCAGCCGCGAGTCGCGCCACAGCGCGAAGCGCGCGTTGGTGCCACCGATGTCACCGACCAGCGCCAGCCTCATCGCAGCGCCTCCAGCCCAGCGGTGAACACGCTGGCGCCCTGTTCGGCGGAGCTGAACGACGCCCGCATGAAGCCGAACAGCTCGCGGCCGCAACCCTGCACGCCCGCCGCCGGCGCAGCAACAGGTGAGCGGTCAGCCAGCTCGACGGCATCCACCAGCACCTCGAGCACACCGGCCTGCCCATCCACACGCAACAGATCACCATCACGCAGCCGCGCCAGCGGCCCGCCATCGATCGCTTCCGGGCATACATGGATCGCCGCCGGCACCTTGCCCGACGCACCGGACATGCGCCCGTCGGTGACCAGCGCGACCTTGAAGCCGCGATCCTGCAGCACGCCGAGATAGGGCGTCAGCTTGTGCAGTTCGGGCATGCCATTGGCGCGCGGCCCCTGGAAACGCACCACGGCGACGAAATCAAGCTCCAGCTCGCCAGCCTTGAACGCCTCGACCAGCTCCAGCTGATCGGCAAAGACCCGCGCCGGCGCCTCCACCACCCGATGCTCCGGCGCCACGGCAGACACCTTCATCACGCCACGACCGAGATTGCCGCTCATCACCCGCAGCCCGCCTTCGGCCGAGAACGGCCGCGCCACCGGCCGCAGGATGCTCTCATCCAGACTCGTCGCAGCCCCTTCACGCCAGGTCAGCCGCCCCTCCTCGAGGAAAGGCTCCTGCGTGTAACGCCTGAGTCCTCGCCCCATCACGGTCTGCACGTCCTCGTGCAGCAGGCCGGCGTCGAGCAGCTCGCGCACCAGCAGCGCGACGCCGCCGGCAGCATGGAAGTGGTTGATATCGGCCGAACCGTTGGGATACACGCGCGCCAGCGTCGGCACCACCTCGGAGAGGTCGGCCATGTCCTGCCAGGTCAGCTGGATACCGGCGGCCTGGGCGATGGCCGGCATGTGCAGGGTGTGATTGGTCGAGCCGCCGGTGGCATGCAGGGCGACGATGGCATTGACCAGCACACGTTCATCCATCAACTCACCCAGCGGGGTGAAGCTGCCACCCTGCGGCGTCAGACGGGTGACCTGGCGCGCCGCCTCGGCAGTCAGCGCTTCGCGCAGGGACGTGCCCGGGTTGACGAAGGAGGAGCCCGGCAGGTGCAGGCCCATCACCTCCATCAGCATCTGGTTGGTGTTGGCGGTGCCGTAGAAGGTGCAGGTGCCGGGACTGTGATAGGCCTGCATCTCGGCAGCGAGCAACTCGTCGCGACCAGCCTTGCCTTCGGCGTAGCGCTGGCGCACCGCGGCCTTGTCCTTGTTGGCCAGGCCGGAGGGCATCGGCCCGGCCGGCACGAACACAGCGGGCAGATGACCGAAGCGCAGCGCACCGATCAGCAGGCCAGGGACGATCTTGTCGCAGATGCCGAGCAGCAGCGCCCCATCGAACAGGTTGTGCGACAGCGCCACCGCAGTGCTCATGGCGATCACTTCGCGACTGGCGATGGCCAGCTCCATGCCGGGCTCGCCCTGGGTGACGCCATCACACATCGCCGGCACGCCGCCGGCCACCTGCCCCACCGAGCCGATCTCGCGCAGCGCCTGGCGCAGACGTTCGGGATAGTCCTCGTAGGGCTGGTGCGCCGAGAGCATGTCGTTGTAGGCGGTGACGATGGCGACGTTGGCCGCATCAGGCAGGCGCAGGCGCTGCTTGTCCTGCGCGCCACAGCCGGCGACGCCGTGGGCGAAGTTCGCGCACTGCGCGCCGCTGCGCGCCGGTCCCCGCGCCGCCGCTCCTCGAATCAGCGCCAGATAGCGCTCTCGGGTTGGGCGACTGCGGGCGATCAAGCGCTCGGTAACGGCGAGAACACGAGGATGCATGCGGCTGACTCCAGATTATTTTTGTTGGTTTTATACCAACATAAGCCGAAGCCAGCAACGATTTACCGCATGCACAAGCAAATATATTGTTTTTATAACAAGATCATCGATTCAGCAGTTCGAGCTTTCGACGCAGCTGCGCCGCATGGGCCTTTTCCGCACGCAGCCCCGCAAAGAACTCGGCCTTCTCCCGCTCAAGGCGCTCGATGATCGCGCCAACGTTCATCAGCAGTTCGCGCAACACACGCAACTCGCTCTGCTGCCGGCGATAGCCGAACCCGAGTGCGCAAAGCGCGATCAGCACTACCAGAACGACACACAGCGACACTCCCATCACCAGCCAGGACATGCTCAGCGCTTCCATCTCTCCACTCCTTGTGCATTGGCAAAACGCCATCTTCGAGCGAGACGATATGTAGTCTCACAAGACAGGTCGATAATGTTTACTTGCACAGGTAAAGGAATGCAGCAGGTTAGCCAGGCCCAGGCGTGCCATCAGGCCCAACCCTGGAAGTCGCCGGCCGGCGGACGGCGCCGGCTGCCGGCATCAACGCCCACGCGTCGGCATACGCACGGATATGTCAGAAAACCGGACAGATGATTGACCGCCGCAGTGCCGTGCCTAGTCGCCCATCGGCAGCGCGCCGCGCCCCTCGCGGGGCTGGCTGCCGTCATGCCGCTTCAACTGCAGGAAAATGCCCGCGCCCGCCAGGCTCATGCCGCCGAGGCAGAGGAACGTCAGCTCGAAGGCATGCAGCACCTCGGCGCCCTGCGCACCCGGCACGGTGAAACCGCCCAGCAGCGCGCCTGCGGTCGCGACCCCGAGACTCATCGACAACTGCACCACCACCGAAAGCAGGCTGTTGCCGCTGCTGGCGTTGGCGTTGCTGAGGCCGATCAACGTCACGGTGTTCATCGCGGTGAACTGCAACGAGTTACCCACGCCGATCAGCCCCAGGTGCGCCAGCAGCAACAGGTAGGGCGTATCGGCATCCACCGTCGCCAGCCCGGCGATCAGCATGCCGAGCAGCGCGGTGTTGCCGATCAGCAGGTTGCGGTAGCCCAGGCGGTCGAGCAGCCCCTTGGCCAGCGGCTTGACCAGCATCGCGCCCACCGCCAGCGGAATCATGCTCATCCCCGCCTGCGCCGGCGAGTAGCCCAGCGCGACCTGCAGCAGCAGCGGCAGCAGGAACGGCAACGCACCGCTGCCCAGGCGGGCGAACAGATTGCCGCAGATGCCCACCGCGAAGCTGCGCGTATGGAACAGCCGCGGACTGAACAGCGGCGCCGGGATGCGTGCGGCACGCAGCCAGTACGCCGCCAGGCAGGCAGCGCCGGCAAACAGCAGCACCAGCACCCGTGCGTGCGGCATGTGCAGCTCGCCGAGCCCTTCCAGGGCGATGGTGATCAGCAGCATCGCCGCGCCGAACAGGATGAAACCGAGGGTATCGAAGCGCATCCGCTTGTCCGCGCGGAAATCAGGCATGAAGCGGAACGCCGCGATGCAGCCGATCACCCCGACCGGCAGGTTGATCAGGAAGATCCAGTGCCAGGAGGCGTACTGCACCAGCCAGCCGCCGAGCGTCGGCCCGAGCAGCGGCCCGACCATGCCGGGCAGCGCGATGAAGGTCATCACCCGCACGAACTCGCTGCGCGGGAAGGCCCGCAGCACCACCAGCCGTCCGACCGGCAGCATCAGCGCACCGCCGATAGCCTGCACGACGCGGGCGCCGATCAACTGATCGAGGCTGACCGACAATGCGCAGAGCAACGAGCCGAAAGTGAACAGCACCAGCGCCGAGAAGAACGTCTTGCGCGTACCGAAGCGGTCGGCGATCCAGCCGGATGCCGGAATCAGCAGCGCCACGGTGAGCATGTAGGCGATCACCACGCCCTGCATGCGCAGCGGGTCCTCGGCCAGGTCACGCGCCATTGCCGGCAGCGCCGTGTTGAGAATGGTGCCATCCAGCGTCTGCATGAAGAAGGCGATGGCGACCAGCCAGGGCAAGACACGGGCGGTGCGGGCATCCAGAACGGAGGTCGGCGGCATGGCGGACTCTACGGCGAAGGGTTCGTCATCTTAGAGGATTCGCCCGCGCAAGGTGCGCCGCGACCAGCGCCCGACGGTCGCGGCGCAGTTACCTGCGCCACGCTGCGACAACCGGACGCGGCCCGGCGCCAGCTCCCGTCGCTGCTGCGATCGCCGCTCGACAGCAGCTCGCCCGGCGCGGCCGTAACAAAATATTTCTTGGGAAATTGACACGAATCATTATCATTAGAAGCTGCAAGTGCGAGTCTGTTTCCGTACTTATCCCTACCGGAGGCTTCCATGCGTATCCCCGCCACCCTCGCGATCACCACCCTGCTGCTCACCCCGCTCGCCCAGGCCAAGGAATATCCCATCGGCGAGCCGCAGCAATGCGGTGGCATGGAAGTCGGCGCGGTCTATCTGCAGCCGGTGGAAATGGACCCGGCCGGCATGATGCTCGCGGCGGCCAAATCCGACGTGCACCTGGAAGCGGACATCTCCGCCACCGAAAACAACCGCAACGGCTGGCAGGAAGGCAGTTTCGTGCCCTACCTGAGCATCCACTACACGCTGCGCAAGAAGGGTTCGAGCGAAGTCATCGAAGGTGACTTCCATCCGATGGTCGCCAACGACGGTCCGCACTACGGCGACAACGTCAAGCTGCTCGGCCCGGGCAAGTACCAGCTGACCTACAAGATCCTGCCGCCGGGTTCGGGCCACGCCATGTTCGGCCGCCACGTCGACAAGGAAACCGGCGTCGCCCCGTGGTTCGAAGGTTGCGAGCTGAACTACGAGTTCACCTACGCCGGCATCGGCAAGAAAGGCGGTTACTGAGGCGGAGAAGGCCCATGCGTACATTCCTGCTCGGCGCCCTGCTGCTGACCGGCGCTGCCGGCAGCGCCCAGGCGGCACTGCCGACTTACGAGCTGACCATCCGCGACGGCCACTTCGAACCGGCCTCGATCGAAGTGCCGGCACGCCAGCGCTTCAAGATCGTCGTGCACAACGCCGGCAGCGGCCCGACCGAGTTCGAGAGCACGCCGCTGCGGGTGGAGAAGGTGCTGTCGCCGGGGGTGACCTCGTTCGTCGTGATCCATCCGTTGAAGCCGGGACGCTACCCGTTCTTCGACGAATTCCATCTGGACCTTCCCGAAGGCGAGATCGTCGCCAAGTAGTTCGCAGGAGCTAGTCATGGGCCAATCCATGTTCATCGTCTGGCGCGAGAGCGTCGAGGCACTGCTGGTGATCGGCATCCTGCATGCCTGGCTGCGCCAGCAGCCGGGCGCGGGCCACGCGCTGCGTATGCTCTGGGGCGGCGTCGCAGCCGGCCTGGGCCTGGCGGTCGCGCTGGGCTGGGGCGTGCTGCGCGCCGGCGACTGGCTGGCCGGCAGCGGCGGCGAGTGGTTCCAGTGCGGCATGCTGCTGGTGGCGAGCATGCTGATCCTGCACATGGTCGGCTGGATGCATCACCACGGTCGCACCCTCAAGAGCAGCCTGCAGAACAGCGCGGCGCAGAAGCTCAGCCAGGGCAGCGGCTTCGGCCTGTTGCTGCTCGCCATGCTCGCGGTCGGGCGCGAGGGCAGCGAAACGGTGGTGTTCCTCTACGGCATCGGCAACCAGCAGCAGGGCCACGACCTCACCGGATTCATCATCGGCGGCGCGCTGGGCTTCGTCCTTGCGCTGCTCAGCTACGCGGCGCTGCAGGCCGGTAGCCGCTTCTTCAGCTGGCGGCGCTTCTTCCAGGTCAGCGAAGTGCTCCTGCTGCTGCTCGGCAGCGCGCTGCTGATGGCCGGGCTGGATCGCTTCAGCGGCCAGCTGATGGGCATGGACGTGCCGGAGCAGTTCTACAGCTTCTTCGGCGATCCGCTGTGGGACACCTCGGCCTGGCTGGACGACGGCAGCGCGCTGGGCAGCACCATCGCCGGCCTCACCGGCTACCGCGCGATGCCGTCGCTGGCCGCGGCGCTGACCCTGCTGCTGTACTGGCTGGCGGTGTGGGCCTGGCTGCGCCCCGCGCGGCCGGTGGCGCTGGCGACGAGGCCGGCATGATCGCCCAGGCGCCCTGGCTGACGCGCGTCGGTGACTGGCTGCGCGAACACGCCAAAATCATCCGCGCGGTGCAGTGGCTGGTGGTGGGGTTCTACCTGGTGTTGCTGGTGATCCCCGCCGTGCTGCCGCTGCCGCCCGCCCAGGCGGGCATGCTCGATAACCTCACGCTGCTGGCGCAGTTCGTCTTCTGGGGCCTGTGGTGGCCCTTCGTGCTGCTGTCGATGGTGCTGTTCGGCCGCATGTGGTGCGGCGTGCTCTGCCCGGAAGGCTCGCTGAGCGAATGGATCAGCTGGCGCGGGCTGGGCCGCGGCACGCCACGCTGGATTCGCTGGGGCGGCTGGCCGACCGTGGCGTTCATCCTCACCACCGTCTATGGCCAGCTGATCAGCGTCTACGACTACGCCCAGGCTGCGCTGCTGATCCTCGGCGGCTCCACCGTCGCGGCGATGCTGGTGGGCTACCTCTACGGCCGCGGCAAACGCGTCTGGTGCCGTTACCTGTGTCCGGTCAGCGGCGTGTTCTCCCTGCTCGCACGCCTCGCTCCGCTGCATTACAAGGTCGATGAACAGCGCTGGCTGGAGAACAGCGGACCGCACCTGGCCACGCCCAACTGTGCGCCGCTGCTGGACATCCGCCGCATGCAGGGCGCCAGCGACTGCCATGCCTGCGGCCGTTGCAGCGGCCAGCGCGGCGCGGTGCAGCTCAGCGCCCGCTCGCCGAACCAGGAAATCCTCATCGTCGGCAACCAGCCGCAGCACAGCCACTGGGACAGCACCCTGCTGCTGTTCGGCGTGCTCGGTCTGGCGATGGGCGCCTTCCAGTGGACGGTCAGCCCGTGGTTCATCGCCCTCAAGCAGGCCGCCGCGGAATGGCTGGTCGATCACGAACTGTTCTGGCCGCTGGAAGCCGATGCGCCCTGGTGGCTGCTGACGCACTATCCGCAGGTCAACGATGCATTCAGCTGGCTCGACGGCGCGGCGATCCTGGCCTACATCGGCGGCAGCGCCGTGCTGGTCGGCGGCGCCCTGTGGCTGCTGGTGCAGGCCGCCGTACGGCTGATGGGCCGCAGCGGCAACGTGTTCCACCATCTGGCGCTGAGCCTGACGCCGCTGGGCGGCGCCGGGCTGTTCCTCGGCCTTTCCGCCACTACGGTCAAGCTGCTGCGCTACGAAGGCCTGCTGCTGAGCTGGGTACCGCTGGCACGCGCGGCGCTGCTGGTCGGCGCGATCATCTGGAGCCTGTATCTGGCCTGGAAGGTCATCGGCCGCCACGGCGCCAACGGTCTGCGCCGGCTGCTGGCATTCAGCTGCATGAGCGGCGCGGCCGCGCTGATCGGCTATGGCTGGTGGCTGCAGTTCTGGGGCTGGAACTGAGGCGCGCGCCCCGCACCCGCGCCGGCCACCTCAGCGCGCCGACAGCGGCGCGTCAACGGGGATGCCCTGCACCGGCGTGCCGAGCCCCAGCGCCCGCTCGGTGAACCAGCCGCGGTTGGTTTCCAGCGCGTAGCGCGCCGGTGCCTGGGCGCAACGCATCTCCCGGCTGAGCGGCTCGAGGTCGATCAGGTCGACGATCACGCCTCGCTCATCGAGGAATGCCGCCGACAGCGGCAGCGGCGTGTCCTTCATCCACAGGCAGTTGTGCCGCACCTCGTCGAAGCGGAACAGCATGCCGCTGTCGGCGGCCAGCTCGTGGCGCCCCATCAGGCCGAGCTGGCGCTGCTCGGCGGTCACCGCGTACTCGGCAGACAACTCATGTTCCCCCAGGCGCAATGCCAGCGGTTCGGCCGCCTGTACCAGCGGCGCCAGCAGCGACAACACAAGCGCAACACGCATCGAACATCCTCCCAAACCCGTAACGAATCGGCCGTGCCTGCCGACACCGACGTCCATGGCAACGCCGGCGATATTGGCCAGCATAGCCAGTGCGCAGACAGCCTGCGCTGCCCGCCGCGGCCGGCGCATGTCCATCCTGGCGGACATATGGGTCCAGTCCGGCGGACATCAAGGCCTGTCCGGATAACTGAACACCCGACCGAAAAGCCAGTCGGATCAAGCAGTTACCGATCTGGCACGGAACTCGCTAAATCGTTCGGGCGGCATCGTCCGCACGCCGAACAATAAAAACAACATGCCTGTCACCGCCGCGAAACTCCCGAATGCCCCGGCAGCATCCGGTCGCACGGCAACAGGCCAGGAGATCGTCCCGATGAGCGTCGTCATCGCCCTCGCCGCACTGGCCCTGCTGATGCTGGCGGCCTACCGCGGCTACAGCGTCATCCTTTTCGCCCCCGTCGCCGCCCTCGGTGCGGTGCTGCTCACCGATCCATCCGCCGTGGCCCCAGCCTTCACCGGCGTGTTCATGGAGAAGATGGTCGGCTTCATCAAGCTGTACTTCCCGGTATTCCTGCTCGGTGCCGTGTTCGGCAAGCTGATCGAGCTGTCCGGCTTCTCGCGCTCGATCGTCGCCGCGGCGATCCGCCTGCTCGGCACGCGCCAGGCCATGCTGGTAATTGTGCTGGTCTGCGCGCTGCTGACCTACGGCGGGGTTTCGCTGTTCGTCGTGGTGTTCGCCGTGTATCCGTTCGCCGCCGAGATGTTCCGCCAGAGCGACATGCCCAAGCGGCTAATTCCGGCGACCATCGCGCTCGGTGCGTTCAGCTTCACGATGGATGCCCTGCCCGGCACTCCGCAGATCCAGAACATCATCCCCACCACCTTCTTCGGCACCACCTCGTGGGCGGCGCCCTGGCTGGGCTTGATCGGCACGCTGTTCGTGTTCAGCGTCGGCATGTTCTATCTGCATCGCCAGCTGCGCAAAGCCAAGGCGCGCGGCGAAGGCTACGGCACCGAGCTGCGCAATGAGCCGGAGACCGCCGAGGACATCGCCCTGCCCAATCCCTGGCTGGCGCTGTCACCGCTGATTCTGGTGGGCGTGGCCAACCTGCTGTTCACCCGCTGGATTCCCGAGGTCTACGGCAAGACCCACAGCCTGCAACTGGCCGGCATGGCGCAGCCGGTGACCAGCGAAGTGGCCAAGCTGACCGGCATCTGGGCGGTGCAGGCGGCGTTGCTGCTGGGCATCCTGCTGGTGCTGATCTGCGGCTTTCGCGCAATCAAGGCCAAGCTCGCCGAAGGCACCAAGACTGCGGTCGGCGGCGCCCTGCTGGCGTCGATGAACACCGCGTCGGAATACGGCTTCGGCGCGGTGATCGCCTCGCTGCCGGGCTTCCTGGTGCTGGCCGACGCGCTGAAGAACATCCCCAACCCGCTGGTCAACGAAGCGGTCACCGTCACCCTGCTGGCCGGCATCACCGGCTCGGCCTCGGGCGGCATGAGCATTGCCCTGGCGGCCATGTCCGACACCTTCATCGCCGCCGCCAATGCCGCCAACATCCCGCTGGAGGTGCTACACCGAATAGCGTCGATGGCATCCGGCGGCATGGACACCCTGCCGCACAACGGCGCGGTGATCACCCTGCTGGCGGTGACCGGCCTGACCCACCGCGAGGCCTACAAGGACATCTTCGGCATCACCCTGATCAAGACCCTGGCGGTGTTCGTAGTGATCGGCGTGTTCTACGCCACCGGAATCGTTTGAGCCCGCGCGGCGAGGAGAGCAACACATGAATCTGCAAGGCAAGACCGCCCTGGTCACCGGCTCCACCAGCGGGATCGGCCTGGGCATCGCCCTCAAGCTGGCCGAGGCCGGCGCCAACCTGGTCCTCAACGGCTTCGGCGACGTCGACGCGGCGCTGGCGGCAATCCGCGCATGCGGCGGGCAGGCCATCCACCATCCGGCCGACGTGAGCGATCCCGAGCAGATCGCAGCGATGGTCGCCGCGGCCGAACAGCAGTTCGGCGGCGTCGACATTCTCGTCAACAACGCCGGCATCCAACACGTCGCGCCGGTGGAGCAATTCCCGGTCGAGCGCTGGGACGCGATCATCGCCATCAACCTGTCGTCGGCCTTCCACACCACGCGACTGGCGCTACCGGGCATGCGTCAGCGCGGCTGGGGGCGGATCATCAACCTCGCCTCGGTGCATGGCCTGGTGGGTTCGGCGCAGAAGGCCGCCTACGTGGCGGCCAAGCACGGGCTGGTCGGCCTGACCAAGGTGGTGGCGCTGGAAACCGCCACCACGGCGATCACCTGCAACGCCATCTGCCCCGGCTGGGTGCTCACGCCGCTGGTGCAGCAGCAGATCGACGAACGCGCCCGCGTCGATGGCGACACCCAGCGCGCGCGCCACGACCTGCTGGCCGAGAAGCAGCCGTCGCTGGACTTCGTCACCCCCGCGCAGCTCGGCGCACTGGTGCTGTTCCTCTGCAGCGAAGCCGGCGAGCAGGTGCGCGGCGCGGCGTGGAACATGGACGGCGGCTGGGCCGCGCAATAGCCGCTTTTCGCTGACCTGCGACAACGTCGCGGCGGGCCCGGCCCCGCTGCGGCTTGGCAAGCGCCCGGCGGCTGAGGCTAGATAGCCAGCATCTCCCAGCGAAAGTCCGCGCATGACCACCATTACCAGCGAAACGCCGAACAGCGGCAAAGCCCCGGTGCATCTGGCCCTGCGCCGGGTCGCCATCGACACCTACCGCGAGAACGTCGCCTACCTGCACCGCGATTGCGCGGCCTGCCGCGCCGAAGGTTTCCAGGCGCTGGCCAAGGTCGAGATCCGCGTCAACGGCAAGCGCATCCTGGCCAGCCTCAACGTCGTGGACGACTCCGCCATCGTCGGCTGCAACGAACTCGGGCTGTCGGAGGACGCCTTCGCCCAGCTCGGCGCAGAGCCCGGCGTGCCTGCCTCGATCTCCCAGGCCGAGCCGGCACCCTCGATCCCCGCGCTGCACCGCAAGATCGCCGGCGAGCGCCTGCGCCGCGAGGACTTCCACGCGATCATCCGCGACATCGCCGAGCACCGTTACTCGAAGATCGAACTGACCGCCTTCGTCGTCGCCTGCAACCAGGGTGAGCTGGACCGCGAGGAGGTGTACTTCCTCACCGACGCGATGATCCAGGTCGGCCGCCGCCTCGACTGGCGCGAGCATCCGGTGGTGGACAAGCACTGCATCGGCGGCATCCCCGGCAACCGCACCTCGATGCTGGTGGTGCCGATCGTCGCCGCCCACGGCATGCTCTGCCCGAAGACCAGCTCGCGGGCCATCACCTCGCCGGCCGGCACCGCCGACACCATGGAAGTGCTGGCCAACGTCGAGCTGCCCTTCGAGCGCCTCTGCGAAATGGTCCGCGAGGAACGCGGCTGCCTGGCCTGGGGCGGCAGCAGCGACCTCTCCCCGGCCGATGACGTGCTGATCGCCGTCGAGCGGCCGCTGTCGATCGACTCGCCGGGACAGATGGTCGCCTCCATCCTGTCGAAGAAGATCGCCGCTGGTTCCACCCATCTGCTGCTGGACATTCCCATCGGCCCGACCGCCAAGGTGCGCTCGATGGCCGAGGCGCAGCGCCTGCGCAAGCTGTTCGAGTTCGTGGCCACGCGCCTGGGCCTGACCCTGGACGTGGTCATCACCGACGGTCGCCAGCCGATCGGCAATGGCATCGGCCCGGTGCTGGAAGCGCGTGACGTGATGCAGGTGCTGCAGAACGACCCGGCAGCGCCGATCGACCTGCGTCAGAAGGCCCTGCGCCTGGCCGGACGCATGCTCGAGTTCGATCCCGATGTGCGCGGCGGCGACGGTTATGCGATCGCCCGTGACATCCTCGACTCGGGGCGGGCGCTGAAGAAGATGCACTCGATCATCGCCGCGCAGGGTGCCAAACCCTTCGACCATAACCAGCCGCCGCTGGCACGGCTCAGCTTCGACGTGCTGGCCGACCGCGACGCCGTGGTCACCGGCATCGACAACCTGCAGCTGGCGCGCATCGCCCGGCTGGCTGGCGCGCCGAAGGTACAGGGCGCCGGCGTCGACATCCTGCGCAAGCTCGGCGAACCGGTGCAGGCCGGTGACTGTCTGTATCGCGTTTACGCGGATTTTCCCGCCGACCTCGCCTTCGCCCGTCAGGCCACCGAACGCGCCAGCGGCGTCAGCCTCGGCAGCGCCGAGCAGGTCCCAACCGTATTCGTGGAGTTCTGATGCAAAGCCAACTGCTGTATTTCGATGACGAACGCGCCGCTGCCCTACGCCTGGCCGAGGCCTGTGGCCTGCCCGCTGCCGCGGTCGAGCGCCACCGTTTTCCCGATGACGAGCTGCGCCTGCGCCTGCCGCTGGCCGAAGGCGAAGCGATCGCCGAGCAACTGGTGCTCTACCGCGGCCTCGACCACCCCAACGAAAAGCTGGTCGAGCTGCTGCTGGTGGCCGGCGAAGCGCGCCGCCTGGGCGCCAAGCGGCTGATCCTGGTCACGCCTTACCTCGCCTACATGCGCCAGGACATCGCCTTCAACCCGGGCGAGGTGGTCAGCCAGCGGGTGATCGGCCAGCTGCTGGCCGACCAGTTCGACGCACTGATCACCGTCGACCCGCACCTGCACCGCGTCGCCACCCTGCAGGAGGCGGTGCCGCTGGCCGATGCCGTCACCCTCTGCGCGGCCCCGGCGCTGGCGCGACTGATCGCCGAACGGCATCCCGATGCGCTGCTGATCGGCCCGGATGCCGAGGCGCTGCAATGGATCGAGGCGGCCGCCGCCGAGCATGGTTTCGACTACGGCGTGTGCCGCAAGGTACGCCACGGCGATCATCAGGTGGACATCGCCCTGCCCGATCTGACGTTCGCCGTACGCCCCGTGGTGCTGCTCGATGACGTCGCCAGCTCCGGGCGCACCCTTGCCGAGGCCGCGCAGAAACTGCTGGCCGCCGGCGCCGCCTCGGTGGACGTGGCCGTGACCCACGCGCTGTTCGCCGGCGATGCGCTGCAGGTGATCCGCGCCGCCGGTGTCGGGCACGTCTGGAGCACCGACTGCATCGCCCATGAAAGCAACGCGGTGTGCATGGCGCCGCAGCTGGCCGAGGCGCTCAGGCCGCTGCTGCGCTGACAGGCAGGGTGAAAAACGCGCAGCTTTTCCACCGATACCCGGCGAGCCACCTCGGTGGCGACGGATCAACCGCGTGGACAAGGCTGCGCCGTTGTCCACCCTACGCCTCATCCATGGCCCTCGGTTCGTCGGCTCCGACCTGCGCGGAATCGCCGTAGCGCTTCTGGCAGCGCTCGCAGAAGAACGCCCGGCGCCGGCTGCGCCCCAGTTCTTTCACCTTCACCAGCGCAATCCGGCAGCGCACGCAGGTGCGCTTGCCGTGCGCCAGCCAGTTGGCCTTGAGCACGCCGGCCCGCTTCCAGTCGAGGAACTGGAAGCTGTAGGTACGCGCCTCGCGCACCAGTTCGCGTAGCTTGGCCGGCGGCAGTTCGCCGATCAGCGACAGCGGGTGCACGCGGATGCGATAGAGCACCTCGTTCTTGATGATGTTGCCGGAGCCGGCGAACAGCGTCTGGTCCAGCAGCGCATCACAGGCCAGCAACCGCGGGCGTTCGCGCAGGCGCTTGAGCGTCGTGCGCGGGCTCCAGGCCTCGCTCATCACATCCATGCTCCAGTCGTAGGCCGCATCCAGCGGCCCCTCGATGAACTGCACCGAACAGGCATAGAAGTTCAGCTCGCCGTTGGCGAAGCCGAGGCTCAGGCGCGGCGTGGAGTCCTTGCGCTCGTTGATGCGGTAGCTGCCGAACAGCAGCAGATGGATGCGCACGGACACATCCTCCAGTTCGATCAGCAGATGCTTGCCCCAGCTGTGAAAGCCACGCACCACCTGGCCGGCCAGCCGTGCCTTGTCCACCTTGGCACTGCCTTCGGCGCGCTCGATGCGTTGACCGGTGAACGCCGCGACTTGCTCGCGGAGAATGACGATGGATGGACCTTCGGGCATGGAGGCACCAGTGGCTGGCCTGTCTCGGTTGAGACTCGCCCCGGCGCTGAAGGTGCGTCCGCCGCCGTCACCACTCCAGCTGCAGGGTGCTCTCGAACTCGCGAAGTTCACCACTCAGCGGATCGCGAAAGCGCAATCCGCGCGCCAGTAGCTTGAGCGGCCGCGCGTAGTCGTCGGCCTCGCGCGCGCAGCGTTCGAGCAACTCGGGATAGAACGGATCGTTGCAGATACCGGCACCGAGGGTCGCCATGTGCAGGCGCAGCTGATGCTTGCGCCCGCTGATCGGCGTCAGCCCGTAGCGCCAGAGATCGCCGCGGCGTTCGAGCACCTCGATCAGCGTTTCGCTGTTGGGCTCGCCCTCACCTTCGCGCATGAGGAAGAACGGCTCGCCCGGCACCATGCGCAGGCGTCGGCGCAGCGGAAATTCCACATGCGGCAGCGCCGGGCAGATCGCCTCGTAGCGCTTGGCGATCTCACGCTCGCGGAACAGCGCCTGGTAGACGCCGCGGCTGTCGCGATTGGCGGAGAACAGCACCAGCCCGGCGGTGAGGCGGTCGATGCGATGAATCGGCACCAGATCGGCATTGCCCAGGCGTTTGCTCAGGCGCGCCAGCAGGGTTTCGTTGACGTATTCGCCGGCCGGCATCACCGAAAGAAAGTGCGGCTTGTCCGCCACCACCAGGTGCTCGTCGACATGGAGGATGCGCTCCTCGAACGGCACCGGCGTCTCGTTCGGCACCTCGCGGAAGTAGTGGATGCGCAGGCCGGCCCGGTAAGGCTGGTCGAGCGCAATCGGCTGCATGTCGGCGTCCAGCACCCGCTGGCGGTTTATGCGGTCGACCCAGGTTTCACGGTCGATGGCCGGAAAGTGCGCGCACAGACAATCGAGCACGCTGCGCCAGTCGCCCTGGGGCAGGTGCAGCGTGCTCGGTCGGGAATGGGAGGTGGACATGATGCGTGGCGCGGCAGTCGGGGGTGCAGATGATACCCGCTGCGCGCACCGCGCGATGGCTGGATGCGGCTGGAATCACTCCTGCTTGTCGCGAGTCACTTCGCCGGTCTTGCCGTCGATGCTGAACTCGTACTTCTTGCCGTCCTGCTTCATGCCCTCGCCTTCCCAACCATCGTCATCGGCCTCGATACCGTGCAGCTCGGTGTAGCCGGCGGCCTTGGCCTTCTCCACCGCCTGTTCGAGGGTGATCCAGTCGGCGCCCGGCTTGTCGGCGGCAATTGCGGCAGCGGAACCCGAACCGAGAATGGCGACGGCCAGGGCGGCGGTGAGTTTCTTGTTGTACATGGCGTTCTTCCTTCAGTAATGACGGACACTGAATCCGAGCCCAACCGCCGCGCTGAAGTTCAACCCGCGCGCCCGGCTACTGTTTGCGAATCGTGACAATGCGCGGGTCCATCTCGCCGTTGGTGAACTCGAACTCCACCGCATCGCCGACCGCCAGGCCCTCGAGCTGCCGCGCATCGATGCGAAACGGCATGACCATCGCCGGCCACTTCAGCTCGGCCACCGGGCCGAGGGCGATGGTCACGCTGCCCTGCGTCGCGTAAATGGCGCGCAGCGTGCCGCTGGCGCGGTGCGTGACTTCGGCCTCCAGGCTGCCGCTCGCGGCGCTGTCGTCGATGGGCGGCGGCACGGTTTCAGGCTTGAGCAGGTCTTCGGCCAGCGCCGGCTGCGTCAGGCAGAGCGCGGCGAGCATCGCGACGAGGTAGTTCATGAACGGGCTCCAATGACCGAGGCAACAGCAAGCCTAGTCCTTGCGCCTGCGCCCGCCCTCGCCCGAACGATGCAAAAAACCGCCGTGGATGACATTCAGTTTCATTTAAGCCAAGGCGCATAACCTGTGAACCGTCGAAACCAACCACAGGAATCCAGACATGAAAACCCTCACTACTCTGTTCACCGCTGCCACCCTCGTCTTCGGCGCCAACCTGGCCATGGCCAAGGACCTGGGCCCGGACGAAGCCCTGAAACTGCGCGACGCCGGCACCATCCAGTCGTTCGAGAAGCTCAACGAAGCGGCGCTGGCCAAGCACCCGGGCGCTACCATCGAGGACACCGAACTGGAAGAAGCCTACGGCCGCTACGTCTATCAGCTTGAACTGCGCGACGACAAAGGTGTGCAATGGGACGTAGAACTCGACGCCAAGACCGGCGAAGTACTGCAGGACCAACAGGACGACTGAATCCAGCCATGCGTGCCCCTCTCCTCATGACGCTCCCCTTGGCACTGCTGCTCGCCGCCAACCCGGCGGCGAGCCGCGACCTGGATCAGGACGAAGCCCTGCGCTTGCGTCGGGACGGCCTGATCCAGCCGCTGGAAAACCTCCTGCAGCAGGCGTTGCAGCGGCATCCCGGCGCCAGCCTGCTGGAAGCCGAACTGGAGGAAGAGGAAGGCCGCTACGTCTACGAAATCGAACTGCTGACCCGCGACGGCGTGGCCCGCGAACTGGAACTCGATGCGCGCGACGGCACGCTGCTCAAGGATGAGGTGGACTGATGCGCCTGCTACTGGTCGAAGACAGCGTACCGCTGGCCGACGAACTGACCGCCAGCCTCACCCGCCAGGGCTACGCCATCGACTGGCTGGCGGACGGTCGCGACGCCGACTACCAGGGCACCAGCGAACCCTATGACCTGATCATTCTCGACCTCGGTTTGCCCGGCAAACCGGGGCTGGAGGTGCTGCGCGACTGGCGCGCACGCGGCCTCGCCACACCGGTGCTGATCCTCACTGCACGCGGCTCCTGGGCCGAGCGCATCGAAGGGCTGAAAGCCGGTGCCGACGACTACCTGACCAAACCCTTTCATCCCGAAGAACTGCTGCTGCGCATCCAGGCGCTGTTGCGCCGCGCGCATGGCGTGGCCAATCAGCCGCTGCTGCAGGCCGGTGGCCTGGCGCTGGACGAAGCGCGCCAGAGCTGTCGCAAGGATGGCCAGGAGATCGAACTGACAGCCGGCGAATTCCGTCTGCTGCGCTATTTCATGCTGCATCCCGGCCAGCTGCTGTCTAAGACACAGCTGACCGAGCACCTGTACGACGGTGAAACCGAGCGCGACTCGAACGTCATCGAGGTACACATCAACCGGCTGCGCGGCAAACTCGGCCGCGAGCTGATCGAAACCCGCCGCGGCCAGGGCTACCGCTTCGGCAGTGCGCCTTGAAATCGATTCAGCGCAGTCTCAGTTTCGGCATGGTGGCGATCCTGGTGATCGTCGGCCTGCTGCTGTTGCAGACCAGCCTGTGGCTGTTCGAAGCCGGCCTCAAGCGCAGCCTGGAAACCGACCTGCGCGAAGAGGCCGAAGGGCTGCTGGTGGCCATGGTGCGCGGCCCCGATGGCATCCAGCTCGACACCAAGCGGCTCAACCCGCGCTACCACCGGGCCTTCTCCGGGCACTACTTCCAGATCGAGCTGCCGGATCGCCTGTGGCGCTCGCGCTCGCTGTGGGACGCCACGCCGGCGTGGCCAACCGAGCCCGGCATGGCCGCCGACCTGCTCGACGGCCCGCAGGAGCAACGCCTGCTCGCCTACCGCGCCGAGTATCAGCGCGACGGCCAGCCGATCGTCATTGCCGTGGCGCAGGACTACACACCGATCCTCGACAGCTTCGCCCGCGTACGCCTGAGCGGCCTGGGTCTGGTCGGCGTGGCGCTGCTGGTGTTCCTGCTGCTGCAACGCTACGCGGTGAGCCTGGCGCTGCGGCCGCTGGAGCGCGCCCGCCAGCAGATCGCCCAGCTGCAGCAAGGCCAGCGCCAGCAGCTGGAAGGCAACGTGCCACTGGAGCTGCAACCGCTGGTCGAGCAGATCAACCATCTGCTGCAGCACACCGACGACACCCTCAAACGCTCGCGCAACGCCCTGGGCAACCTCGGCCACGCCCTGAAGACTCCGCTGGCGGTGCTCGGCAGCCTGACCCAGCGCGATGAATTCGCCGCCCATCCGGAGCTGCAGTCCGCGCTGCAGGAACAGCTCGCGCAGATCCAGCAGCGCGTCAGCCGCGAACTGGGCCGTGCACGCCTGGCCGGCGACGTACTGCCCGGCGCGCATTTCGATTGCGACGTCGAGTTGCCCGCGCTGTTCGACACCCTGGCGACGATCCACCGGTCCGACCTCGACCTGCGCTGGCAGGCACCGGCGAGCTGCCGCCTGCCGTGGGACCGCGAGGACATGCTGGAGCTTCTCGGCAACCTGCTGGACAACGCCTGCAAATGGGCCGGCCACAAGGTCACGCTGAACATCACGCGCAGCGGCAGCGACTGGCAGATCGAAGTGAACGACGACGGCCCCGGCATCCCCGCGCCGCTGCGCGCCAAGGCGCTCGGCCGCGGCATGCGGCTGGACGAAGCGGCGCAGGGACATGGTCTGGGGCTGGATATCGTCGGCGACATCATCGCCGCCTGGCGCGGCAGCTGGGAGCTGGGCGAAAGCCCGTTGGGTGGCCTGCGCGTGACGATTCGTCTGCCGGCCGCGCAGCCAGCAGGCCGTAGCGGCTGACGGCGCGCTCAGCCCGAGCGGGCCAGCTCGTTGCGAATGTCTTCGAGCAGCGTCTCGACCAGCAGGGTGTTCTGCACCTGCCGCCCGCCAATCACACGGATCGCCTCGACGCCATTGATGGGATAGGACACCCGCACCAGCAGCTGTCCATCGGATTGCGGCTCCACACGCGTGCGGTATTGCGCGGAAAAATTCTCTGCCAAGTGGCGCGACATCGTTTTCATGCAGCATCTCGACACGGGAAGCCTGCAGACAAAGACCACGCGTTCTACTCGGAATCTCCCGCCGCTCATCGGGAAGCCACAACCACTCGTTCAACTGTCACCTAACGGCTCTAGGCAAGGGCTATCCGCCCTCGCGCTCGGCATACGCCAGCCAGGCCAGAAGCCCCATCGCGACCAGGGCGACGGATGACATACCCACGGCTTGCCACAACAGACTCATCGCGACCTCCTTCGGCTGAATCGGCTTGAATCACGCCCCGAATATATGTAGCGTCCGACGACACGTCGAGCATGCAGACATAGGCATGTAAAGTTTTCGAACGGAACCGCCACCATGAAAAGGGAACAATCGCTCAGCCACATCCGCTGGGACCTCGCCCTGCGCTACCGCCTGATCGAAACGGTCGCCTGGTGGGAAGGCCGCCTGACCACGGGCCATCTGATGCAGAGCTTCGGCATCAGCCGTCAGCAGGCGTCGAAGGACATCAACACCTACCTCAACGAACATGCGCCGAAAAACCTGACATATGACCGTCACCTGAAGGGCTACAAGCCGGCGAAGAACTTCCGCCCCCGCTTCATCGACGCCAGCGCCAGCGCCTACCTGCATCTGCTCGACCAGAACCGCATGCGCGCGCCGCACATCGAAGGCCTCGCGCTGGCCTACGCACACACCGAGGTGCTGCAGGTGCCCGACCGCAGCATCCGTCCGGAAGTGCTGCGACCGATCCTGCTGGCCTGCCGCGAGGGCCTGCGGCTAGAGACCGAATACGTTTCGCTGGCCAACCCGGCGGTGGAAATCCGCGTGATGGCGCCGCACACGCTGGTATTCACCGGCATGCGCTGGCACGTGCGCGCCTACTGCGAGAAGAACCGCGCCTACCGCGACTTCGTCCTCAGCCGCTTCCGCGGCGAGCCGGACCTGATGGACGCAAGCGAACACACCCGCGAGCAGGATGAGGCGTGGAACACGCCGGTGACCGTGCTGATCGAGCCGGACGCACGGCTGAGCGCCGCGCAGAAGGCGATCATCGAGGTGGACTACGGCATGGCCGACGGCCAGCTGCCGGTGGAGACGCGTGGCGCGCTGGTGCAGTACGTGCTGCAGCGCTTCGGCATCGACCCGAATACCGTGCAGGCCAATGCGGCGGCGCAGCAGCTGCAGGTGGGGAATCTGCAGGCGTTGAAGGGGTGGTTGTACTCGTGAGGGGTTGGCTTAGCTCGGCAGCGGCCACAGATTGCGCCTTGCACGACGCGTCACTTTTTCCAGTCATGGAAGCGGTCGTAGGGTGGAAAACGCCACACCCCAACATCGAACACCGCGCCCCGCCCCCCAAAATCTCCAAACAAATTGCGTCCCGTCCCAACGTCACGGCGCGCCCACCTTCGCTCAACGAGAGCCCAAAGCGCATGCGCCTGATCCATACCTCCGACTGGCACCTCGGCCAGACCCTCCACGGCCAGGACCGCGACTACGAACACGCGCAGTTTCTCGCCTGGCTCCTCGACCAGCTGATCACCCAGCGCGCCGACGCCCTGCTGATCGCCGGCGACGTGTTCGACACCGTCAACCCGCCACTCAAGGCTCAGGAACGCCTCTACGACTTCATCGTCCGCGCCCACGAAAAGCTCCCGCAGCTGGACATCGTCATGATCGCCGGCAACCACGACTCGGGCGGGCGCATCGAACTGCCGGCGCCGCTGATGAAGCGCCTCAATGCCCATGCCGTGGGTCGCATCAGCTGGGTCGCCGAGGGCCAGCTCGACCATCAGCGCCTGCTGGTGCCGCTGCATGACGCCAATGGCAACACCGCCGCCTGGTGCCTCACCCTGCCCTTCCTGCGCCCGGCCGAAGTCACCGGCGTGGAACTGGGCGACGACTACATGGCCGGTATCCGCCAGGTGCATGAGCGGCTGATCGCTGCCGCTGAGGCCACACGCCAGCCCGGCCAGGCGCTGGTCGCCATGAGCCATGCGCACATGGCCGGCGGTGCGGTATCGGAGGAGTCCGAGCGCAACATCGTCATCGGCAACGCCGAAGCGCTGCCGGCCAGCCTGTTTCCCGAATCGGTCGCCTACGTAGCCCTCGGCCACCTGCACAAGCCGCAGCAGGTGGCCGGGCAGGCGCGCATCCGCTACAGCGGCTCGCCGCTGCCGCTGTCGTTCGCCGAGGTCAACTACGCGCATCAGGTGTTGCTGGTCGAGCTCGAAGGCGAGACGCTGAAACAGGTCGACAGCCTGCCGGTGCCACGTGCGGTGGAGATGATCAGGGTCGGCCGCGCGCCGCTGGCCGAGGTCATCACCGCGCTGGAGGCGCTGCCGCCCACCGGGCTGTTCGACGAAAACCTGCCCTGGCTGGAAGTACGCGTGCTGCTCGACGAGCCGCTACCGGACCTGCGCCAGCGCATCGAAACCGCGATCGCCGGCAAGGCCTGCCGGCTGGTACGCATCGCCAGCGAATACGCCGGCCGACGCGGCGAAACGGAATCGGACGTGCTGCTCGGCCTCGACCAGATCAGCCCGCAGGAGCTGTTCGCCCGCGCCTGGGAAGAACAGTACGGCAATCCGGCGGACGAACAGGCGCTGGACGACTTCGCCACGCTGCTGCAACGGGTCGAGTTCGCCAGTGAGGAAATTGAGCGATGAAAATTCTCGCCATCCGCCTGAAGAACCTGGCCTCGCTGGCCGGCGAACAGGTCATCGACTTCACCGCCGAACCGCTGGCCAGCGCCGGGCTGTTCGCCATCACCGGGCCGACGGGCGCCGGCAAGAGCACCATTCTCGACGCCCTCTGCCTGGCGCTGTTCGGCAGCACGCCGCGGCTGGACAGCGTCTCGCCGCTGAACAAGGTCCCCGACGTCGAAGCCGAGATCGGCGGCGGCGACGAGCGCAACCTGCTGCGCCGCGGCTGTGGCAGCGGCTATGCCGAGGTGGACTTCGTTGGGGGCGACGGCCACCGCTACCGCGCCCGCTGGGAGGTCAAACGCGCCCGCGAAAAGGTCGACGGCCGCCTGCAGGCCAGCAGCCAGAGTCTCACCGACCTGGACAGCGGCACGCTCCTGGCCAGCGGCAAGAAGCGCGAGTTCAAGGAATTGCTCGAAGCCCGCCTGGGCCTGACCCTGGCGCAGTTCACCCGCGCCGTGCTGCTGGCGCAGAGCGAGTTCTCCGCCTTCCTCAAGGCCGACGACAACGAGCGCGGCACCCTGCTGGAAAAGCTCACCGACACCGACCTCTACAGCCGCCTCGGCCAGGCCGCGTTCGAGGCCGCCAAACAGGCGAAGGAAAGCCTGACCCGCCTGGAACAGCAGGCCGGCGGCTTGAAGCCGCTGGAACCGGAGCAGCGTGAAGCACTGCAGTGCGAACATCAGGCCCAGCTCGACGAACTGAAGCAGCTGCAACAGCAGCTCAAGATGCTGGAAGCCCAGCGGCAATGGCTCAGCGAGCTGCAGCGCCTGGAAGGCGAGCGCGAAACCGCCCGCCAGCAGTTGCAGGACGCTGAAGACGAGCGCGAGAGCCTGGCCGAGGCCCGCCGTATTCTCGAGCTGTTCGAATTGCTCGCGCCGCAGCGCCATCGTTTTCTGCGTCAGCAGGAGCTCGATCCGCTGCTGGGCAAAGCCGCCGAGAGCCTGACGCGCCTGCAGCACGAGGAAAAAAGCCTGCAACAACGTCTCGACAGCTTGCAGAGCCAATGCGCAGCAGCCGGCAATGACCTGCGTGCAGCCGAACAGGCGCGGCAGACGGCCGAGCCCAGGCTGGCGCAAGCGCGCCGTGAAGAGGAGCGCCTCAGCCATCTGAATGCCGACCTTGCCGCGATCCGCGAAGAAAGCGCCCAGGCCGATGCCGCAGCCAGCGCCGGCGAGGCAACGCTCAAGCAGCTCGGTGAACAGCAACAGCGCGCCGCCGAACAGCTCGCGACGCTGACCCAGCAACTCGAAACGAGCGCAGCGCTGCAACCGCTCTGTGCCGCCTGGGGCGGTTACCGACCACGGCTGCAACAGGCCGTACAGCTGGCGGCGCGGCTGCAGCAAGGTCAGGGCGAACTCCCCGCGCTGCAAGCGCAGGCCGAGGCTGCCGAAACCCAGCAAAGCCAGGCGCGCGCGGCGCTGGATAGCCTGCAAGGCGAACGCGACAGCGAGATCGGGCTGGCCGAACAGCTGGCCCGGTTGCATCGCCAATTCGACGATTGGCGCCAGGCCGAGCGCGAAACCGATGCGCTGCACCAGCTCTGGTCGCAGCAGCTCAGCCTCGTCGCCAGCCAGCGCGAACTGAGCGACGCCAACAGTCGCCAGCAGACCGAACTGGACAGCCTGGTGCCGCTGGGCAAACAGGTCCGCAGCGAGCGCGACGCCGCCGAGCAGGCGCTCAAGGTCACTCTCGCCCTGCTCGAACGCCAGCGCCTGGCGCGCAGCGAGAATGTCGAGGCGCTGCGCGCGGCGCTGGTCCCGGGCGAACCCTGCCCGGTCTGCGGCAGCGGCGAACATCCCTGGCACCAGACCGATGCGCTGGTCGCCAGCCTCGACCGCCACGATGACAGCGAGGCCGAGCGCGCACGCAAGGTTCTGCAGGAACAGGATCAGCGTCTGCAGGAACTGCGTGACCGCCACGTCGCCCTCAGCACGCAGTTGCGCCAGACGCAGCAGCGCCAGGGCGAAGTCGACGCGCAGCTGCAGGCTCTGGCACCGCGCCTGCTCGCCCTGCCCGCCCACGCCCAGCTACTTGAACAGCCGGAAGCCGAGCGTTCGCAATGGCTGGAAGCTCAGCTGACCAATCTCAAAGACCAGATCACCAGTGCCAGCCAGCGTCAGCAGCAACTGCTCGCCCTGCAACAGCGCAGCGAAACCCTGCAGCAGGCCTGGCAGGCCGCGCGCGAAGCCTGTGTCGAAGCAACTCAACAACTCGCCCGCCAACGCGATGCGCTCGCCCGCGACACTCAACAACTCGACGAGGAACTGCAGGCGTTTGCCGAACTGCTGCCCGCCGAGCACCTGCAGCGCTGGCGCGAAAACCCGGCGCAGACCTTCATGCAGCTGGACGCCAGCATCGACACGCGATTGCAGCAACTGCAGACGCAAGCCGAGCTGGCCGAGGAGCTGCGCCAGTGCGAGCAGCGCCGCAGCGACGAACAGCTGCAGCAGCGCCATCGTCAGGAGAAACAGGCAGGCTGCAGCGCGCGGCTGGCTGAGCGCGAAAAGCTTCTGCTCGCCTGCCAGCAGGCGCTGCGGACCAGCCTTGGCGAGCATGGCAGCGCCAGCGCCTGGCAACAGCAGCTGGACGCAACCATCCAGGCTGCGCGGCAAACCCAGGCCGAGATCGACCAGCAACTCAACGAGAGCAAACTTGGCCTGACGCGCCTGCACAGCGAGCAACAGAACTGTCGCCAGCGCCACGCCGAATTGCAGCAGGAACGCGACGCGCTGAACGCGGAACTGGACGCCTGGCGCGCCGCCCATCCGGCGCTGGACGACACCACCCTCGCCCAGCTGCTGCAGATGGACGACGCGCTGCTGGCCGAGGCGCGCCAGCGCCTGCAGCAGAACGCCGAAACCCTGACCCGCTGCCGCGAACGGCTGGATGGCTGCCTCAATCGGCTGGCCAGCCACCAGCAGCAACAGGCCGAGGCGCCGGAAGCCGAGCAGCTGCAACAGGCACATGCCGAACAGCTGCAGCGCTGCGAACAGGCCGAGCAGCGCTGCGCCGAAACCCGCGCCGCGCTGCTCGACGACGACAAGCGTCGTAGCCAAAGCCGGGCGCTGCTGGCGCAGATCGACGCCGCGCGGGCCGAGCATCGGCGCTGGGGCCGCATCGCCGCCTTGATCGGCTCAAGCGACGGCGGTGCCTTCCGCAAGATCGCCCAGGCCTACAACCTCGATCTGCTGGTGCAGCACGCCAACGTGCAGCTGCGCCAACTGGCGCGGCGCTACCGGCTCAAGCGCGGCGGCAGCCCGCTGGGGTTGCTGGTGATGGATACCGAAATGGGTGACGAGCTGCGCTCGGTGCATTCACTGTCCGGCGGCGAGACCTTCCTCGTCTCGCTGGCGCTGGCGCTGGGCCTGGCCTCGATGGCTTCGAGCAAGCTCAGAATCGAGTCGCTGTTCATCGACGAAGGCTTCGGCAGCCTCGATCCCGAGTCGCTGCAGATCGCCATGGATGCGCTGGACTCGCTGCAGGCCCAGGGCCGCAAGGTGGCGGTGATCAGCCATGTCGCGGAGATGCACGAACGCATTCCGGTACAGATCCAGGTGCAGCGCCAGGGCAACGGCCAGAGCGCGCTGAAAATCGTCGGTTGAGGTGCGCTGGCGCGGCAGGCCGGCTAAGTTTCGCTTAAGTTTCGCCGTCTAGAATCACCCTCCGTTACCCCTACGTGGAGCAGGTGAAATGAACGGTAAAACGGGTGTGGCGAGCTACGGACGGCTGTCCATCGGCTTGCACTGGTTGATGCTGCTGTTGATCGCGGCGGTCTACGCGACCATCGAGCTGCGGGTCAACTTCGCCAAGGGCAGCGAGCCGCGCGAGTTGCTCAAGCACTGGCACTTCATGCTCGGCATGGCAGTGTTTGCGCTGGTCTGGCTGCGACTGCTGGCGCGCTGGCTGCACCCGGCGCCGAAGGCAGTGCCGGGCGCCGGCTGGGAACAGGCGCTGGCGAAGCTGATGCACCTGGCGCTGTACGCACTGATGATCGGCCTGCCGCTGTTGGGCTGGCTGACGCTGAGCGCGGCCGGCAAGCCAATTCCGTTCTTCGGCCTTGAGCTGCCGGCGCTGATCGACGCCAACAAGGACCTTGCCGGTCAGTTCAAGGAGCTGCATGAAACCCTGGCGGTTGCCGGCTACTGGCTGATCGGCCTGCACGCCGCCGCCGCGCTGTTCCACCAGTACGTGCGCCGCGACGGCACCCTGCAGCGGATGCTGCCGCAGCGCCACCGGGCCTGACCCGCCGACGCCAAAACGCCCGGTCGACTCGTCATCGACCGGGCGTTTTCGTGTCTCAGCCGAGCAGTGCGCTGAACGGCAGGTACTCGACGGTTTCGCCCTCCTCCAGCGTGCGCTCGCGCTCGACGATGGCCAGGCCATCCGCCCAGCTGGCGGAGGTCAGCATCGCCGAGCCCTGACGCGGATGCAGGCAGACGCGCAGCTCGCCATCGACCTGCTCCAGCCGCGCGCGCAGGTACTGGCGACGGTTGTTGCGCTTGCGCCAGGCGAAGCCGGCGGTCAGGCGCAGCGGCGTCGGCAACACATCGCGACAGCCCTGCGCACGCAGCAGGAACGGCCGCGCCACCACCAGCGAGGTGATCAGCGCCGCCGCCGGGTTGCCCGGCAGGCCGATCCACGGCTTGCCGTTGACTTCACCGAAGGCCAGCGGCTTGCCCGGCTGGATCGCCAGGCGCCACAGGTGCAACTCGCCGAGCTCGCGGATCGCCTGCTTGAGGTGATCCTCCTCGCCCACCGAAACACCGCCGGAGGTGATCAGGATGTCCCACTCGGCTGCCGCCTGCGCCAGGGCCTTGCGACTGGCGTCGAGGTCGTCGACCAGCACTTCGTAGTCGTGCACTTCCAGCCCGAGGCTGCGCAGCACGCCGAGCAGGCAGTAGCGGTTGGAGTTGTAGATCTGCCCCGGTGCCAACGGCTGGCCGGGTTCGCGCAGTTCGTTGCCGCTGGACAGCAGGCCGACACGCAGACGCCGGTAGACCGACACGCGGGCGACGCCGAAGCTCGCCAGCAGCCCCAGCTCCTGCGGACGCAGGCGTTTGCCGGCTTCCAGCACCGGCGCACCGGCTTGCAGTTCCTCGCCCTGGCGCCGTACATGGGCGCCGAGGCTGACGCCGGGGAAATGCACGCGCTCGGCCTCGATCTGGCAATCCTCCTGCGCCACCACAGTGTCGGCACCCGGCGGCAGCGGCGCGCCGGTGAAGATACGCACCGCGTGGCCGGCCGGCAGTTGCTGGTCGGCGGCATCACCCGCGGCGATGCGCCCGGCGAGCGGCAGCCAGCCACCTTCGGCCGGCAGATCGGCGGCGCGCAGGGCGTAACCGTCCATCGCGCTGTTGTCCCACGCCGGCACCGGGAACGGAGCGGCGAGCGGCTCGGCCAGCACCCGACCGAGCGCATCGGAGAGCGCCACGTGCTCCACCGCCGGCAGCGCCGGCACCCGCGCCAGCAGCGCCTCGATGGCCTCGTCGACCGGCTTCAGTCCGCTGGTGTCGCAGCCGCAGGCGCTCATGAGCGTGGCCCGCAGTAGGCGACCGCCGAGGCCTTGAGGTGCGGCACGAAGTTGCACGGCTTGGTCCGACTGTCCAGCTGCTCGACGAGAATCTTGTTCCAGGCGGTGCGGCAGGCGTTGGTCGAACCCGGCAGGCAGCAGACCAGCGTGCCGTTGCTCATGCCGGCCAGCGCGCGCGACTGCACGGTGGAGGTGCCGATCTCGCCCAGCGAAAAGTGGCGGAACAGCTCGCCGAAACCATCGACGGACTTGTCCAGCAGCGGCTGCACCGCCTGCGGGGTGTTGTCGCGGGCGGTGAAGCCGGTGCCGCCGGTGATCAGCACGACCTGCACGTTCTCGCTGGCGATCCAGCTGCAGACGCGGGCACGGATCTGCCAGATGTCGTCCTTGACGATGGCGCGTTCGGCCAGGGTGTGGCCAGCGCTCGTGAGGCCGTCGATCAGCGCTTGGCCGGAGGTATCGGAATCGATGTTGCGGGTATCGCTCACCGTGAGCACGGCGATGTTCAGCGACTGAAACTCGGTGTTGGACAGGTGAGCCATTGCTCGAAACTCCATAGAAGAAGAGGTGGCGCAGGCCAGGCCTGCGGCTGCCCGGGGACCGTTCCCCGTGGCGGGTGGTTCGTGTCGCCGGCCTCGTTCGCGGGCCACGCGAGGTGTCGCTCAGCCGCCAGTGACCGGCGGAAAGAAGGCGATCTCATCGCCATCGTGCAACGTCTCGGCGCTGCTGCACAGCGCCTGATTGCGCGCGCACAGCAGATTGCGTTCGGCGAGCAGCGCCCAGGCGTGCCCGCGACGCTGCAGGTAGCGACGCAGGTCGTCGATGGTGGCGAACTCCGGCCGCCAGGGCAAACGTTCGAACTCGCAGCCAAGCAACTCACGGTAACGGGCGAAGTAGCTGATGCGCAGCATGGCACCCTCAGCCGCCGCTGGCGTTCATGAAGCGCAGCACCTGCACCTCGCCGCTGCTGGCGAACTCGTGGCGCAGCGGTTTGCGCTGCAGCGCGGCGTGGATGGCGTCGATGATCGGCTGGTCGCTGGTCGGATGGCGCCGCAGCAGACCGCGCAGGTCGATGGAATTCTCGTGGCCGAGGCACAGCAGCAGGCGGCCTTCGACGGTCAGCCGCACGCGATTGCAGGTGGCGCAGAAGTTGTGCGAATGCGGCGAAATGAAGCCGATGCGCGTCTGCGGATGCGCCGGCAGGCGCACGTAACGCGCCGGGCCGCCGCTCTGCTCGGCCGAATCGATCAGCGCATGGCGTTCGGCGATCAGCGCGCGCACCTCGTCGCTGGAGCAGAAGCTCTCGCCGCGCGAGCGACCGACGTCGCCCAGCGGCATTTCCTCGATGAAACTCAGGTCCAGCCCGCTGGCGATGGCGAAATCCACCAGATCGGCGACTTCCTCGGCGTTGCGACCCTTCATCACCACGGCGTTGAGCTTGATCCGCTCGAAGCCGGCGGCACGCGCCGCGGCGATGCCGTCGAGTACCTGCTGCAGCTCGCCGGTGCGGGTGATGGCATGGAATTTCTCCGCGTCCAGGCTATCCAGGCTGATGTTCAGCCGCTTGACTCCGGCGCGGGCCAGTGGCTCGGCGAGCTTGACCAGCTGCGAGCCGTTGGTGGTCATCACCAGTTCACGCAGGCCGGGCAATGCCGCGATGCGTTCGCAGAGGCCGACGATGCCCTGGCGCACCAGCGGCTCGCCGCCGGTGAGGCGAATCTTCTTCACCCCCAGGCCGACGAAGATCCGCGCGATGCGCTCCAGTTCCTCCAGACCGAGCACCTGCTGGCGCGGCAGGAAGGTCATGTCCTCGGCCATGCAGTAGACGCAGCGAAAGTCGCAACGATCGGTCACCGACATGCGCAGGTAGTCGATCTGGCGGTCGTGGGCATCGCGTAGTTGAGTCATCGCCAAGCTCTCTGTACGTCGTGGGGGATGGCGCGTCGCGAGACGGTGGATGGTCGAAACGCCATCCACCCTACCCGCCGTTACTGCATCAACGGCGTTTCCGCACCCTGGATGCGAATGCCTTCGATGTTCGCCGCAGCGACCAGGTTCTGCAGGTATTGGCTGACGCCGATCTGCCAGACGCGCTGATTGAGCTCCGCGCGGATGGTGCCGGCTACCGCCTCGTAAGGCAGTTGCTGGCCCTCGATGCGCTGGTCGACGAACACCAGATGGAAGCCGTAGCGGCTCTCCAGCGGCTGACCGCACAGCCCCTGCGGCAGGCGGAACAGCTGGCGCTCGAACTCGGGCACGGTCTGGCCCTTGCTGATCTGACCGAGCGCACCGCCCTGAGCCTTGGATGGGCAGGCCGAGTGCGCCTCGGCCAGTTCGGCGAAGCGCTGCGGCGCCTGCGCCAGTTGCTCGAGCAGTGCCTGCGCCTGTTCGCGCGCCAGGCTGCGGGCTTCGTCGTCATCCGCCGGGCAGGCGAGCAGGATGTGCCGCACGGCCAGCAGGGGGGCGCTGAAGAAGCGCGACTGGTTGCTCTGGTAATACTGCTGGCAGGTCGCGTCATCGGCCAGCGGTAGTGGAATCTCTTTTTCGATCAACGCACGGGTGGCGGCTTCTTCTTCGCTCTCACCGTTTTCTGCAGTCACCTGCAGGCCCAGCTCGGCGATGCGTTGCTGCAGCAGCTCGCGCAGCACCAGCGCCTGGGTGGCGAGGAATACCGCTTCGTTGCGCGTATCGGCCGGGTGGTATTGCAGTTCACGGGCAATCGCCTCGGGGCTGATCGCCACGCCGTTGACCTTGGCCCGCGGCCATTCCTGCTCGCTGGTGGCGATCAGCACCGGTGCGCCTTGCTGCACCTCATCGGCCTGTTCATCGCTCTCGTTGGGCAGCTCCTCGAACAGGGGCGCCTCCACCGGTAGTTCGACCGCTGGCCGCGTTTCGCCGCCGCAGCCACCGCCGCCACCCGTACCGCCGCATCCACAACCCATGATGGTTACCTCACTCAAGCTCGAAATTCGGTTCAGCCGTGGCGGCCGGTGTCAGGCACCGGCCGCCCATCGACTCAGTTCACGCCATCCTTGAGTTTGCCTGCGGCGAAGCCCGGCTGCGGAGCAGCCACACCGCTGGTGGCTGCCGGTGCCTCATAGCCACGCGGCCGCTGCGGGCGCGGCATGGCCGGCTTGACGCCCTTCTGCCGGACGATCTGGTAGCGCCGGCCCAGGTACCACACCGGCGCACTGACGATGTGTACCAGGCGGGTGAAGGGGAACAGCACGAACAGGGTCAGGCCGAGGAATACGTGCAGCTTGTACACCACGCTGACCGTCTCGATGGCGCCCGCGGCCTTGACCGGCTGCAGGGTAACGATGCTCTGCGCCCAGGTGCCCAGCAGCACCATCACCGAGCCGTCGAGGTGGCCGAGCGAGGCGATGATGGTCAGCAGGCCGAGGACCAGCTGAGCCAGCAGCACGAAGAGGATCGCGATGTCGGAACGACTGGACGAGGCGCGCACGCGCGGATCGCCGAGGCGGCGCTGGATCAGCATGACCAGGCCGATCAGGCAGAGGATGCCGAAGAAGCCACCGGAAACCATCGCCACCACCTGCTTCTGACCGCTGGTGATGAAGGAGTGGTACAGCGCTTCAGGCATCAGCAGGCCGACGAAGTGGCCGCAGAGGATGAAGATCACCCCGACGTGGAACAGGTTGCTCGCCAGACGCATGCCCTTGGGCTGGAGCATCTGGCTGGAGCCGGCCTTCCAGCTGTACTGCGACAGATCGAAACGCGCCCAGCTACCGATCAGGCAGATCGCCAGGGCGATGTAGGGATAGACCCCGAACAGCAGGAAATTGAAGTTAGACATTAACGCACCTCCTGGGCCAGCGCGGCTTGCCCGTCATGCTTGAAATCGGTCCAGTGCAGCGGCACCGGGCTTTCCTCGCGGACCTTGCCCGGCCCGCTCGGCATGGATGGACACCGGTCCTGCTGCTCGGCCTGGAGGAAGTTGACCTGCTCCTCCTCCCAGACCTTGTCCAGCGCTTCCAGCGAGTCGTCGCGCTCCTCCGCGGCGACCAGCTCGCGCAGTTCGCCGACGGCCTGTTCGACGGCCTCGCCAGCAATCTGCAGCAGCGCGTGGAAGCACGCCGCATGCGGGCTTTGGCGCTCTTCCAGACGCGCGGCGAGCAATGCCAGCAGGTGTGCCACGTCGGCCAGCCCCTCGCGGGCCTCGAGGTCCTCGCGGGTGGCGAGGTACTCGAGGTACAGCGGGATGTAGTCGGGCAGCTCGCGCACGCCGATGGCGAACCCGGCGGCCTCGTACTGCGCCATCAGGTCGACCATCGCCTGGCCACGGTCACGCGATTCGCCGTGCACGTGCTCGAACAGCAGCAGCGACAGCGTGCGACCGCGGTCGAACAGCTCGGTGTAGCGCTCCTGCACGTCCATCAGATCGCCGGCAGCCAGCTCGTCGAGCAGGCTGCGCAGCGCGGCGCGCTGCGCCGGGCTGATCTCGCGAGCCGCGGCGATGGCCTCGGCCAGCTCGGCATGGCCATCGCGCAGCGCCTGCTCGGGGTAGTCGAGCAGCAGGGAAATCACCTTGAGGATGCGCATGCTCAGTCCTCCCACAACTGGACGGTCTTGATCACGTCGCGACGGTTGGCCTTCTTCGCACCGAACATGTTGGTGTCCGAGGCGCCGGAGCAACCGCTGCCGAAGCTGAAGCCACAGCCGGAACGCTCGGCGAAGGCGTCGCTCATGGCTTCCTCGCGGTGCGCGGTCGGGATCACGTAGCGGTCTTCGTAGTTGGCAATGGCCAGGTAGCGGTACATGTCCTCGACCTGGGCAACCGACAAACCGACGCTCTCCAGCACCTTGAGGTCCTGCACGCCGTCGACCTGCTCGGCGCGCTTGTAGGCACGCATGGCGAGCATGCGCTTGAGCGCCAGCTTGACCGGCTTCTCGTCACCGGCGGTGAGCAGGTTGGCCAGGTAGCGCAGCGGAATGCGCAGGCTGTCGACGTCCGGCAGTACGCCATCCATGCTGACGTGGCCGGCACTGGCGGCGTTCTGGATCGGCGACAGCGGCGGCACGTACCAGACCATCGGCAGCGTGCGGTATTCCGGGTGCAGCGGCAGGGCCAGCTTCCAGTCCACCGCCATCTTGTACACCGGCGACTTCTGCGCGGCCTCGATCACCGACATCGGCACGCCGTCGGCCTGGGCCTGGGCGATGACCTTCGGATCGAACGGGTCGAGGAAGATGTCCAGCTGCTTCTGGTAGAGGTCCTGCTCGTTGGGCGTGCTGGCCACTTCGAGGATGCGGTCGGCGTCATACAGCAGCACGCCGAGGTAGCGGATGCGGCCCACGCAGGTCTCGGCGCAGACGGTCGGCATGCCGGCCTCGATGCGCGGGAAGCAGAAGATGCACTTCTCGGATTTGCCGCTCTTCCAGTTGAAGTAGATCTTCTTGTACGGGCAGCCGCTGATGCACATGCGCCAGCCGCGGCACTTCTCCTGGTCGATGAGGACGATGCCGTCCTCCTCGCGCTTGTAGATCGCACCGCTCGGGCAGGCCGCCGCGCACGCCGGGTTGAGGCAGTGCTCGCACAGGCGCGGCAGGTACATCATGAAGGTGTTCTCGTACTGGCCGTAGATGTCGGCCTGCACCTTGTCGAAGTTCTTGTCCTTGCGGCGCTTGGCGAACTCGGTGCCGAGAATCTCCTCCCAGTTGGGGCCCCACTCGATCTTCTCCATGCGCTGGCCGGAGATCAGCGAGCGCGGGCGTGCCACCGGCTGGTGATCGGAGATCGGCGCGGTATGCAGGTTCTGGTAGTCGAAGTCGAACGGCTCGTAGTAGTCGTCGATCGAGGGCAGGTCCGGGTTGGCGAAGATGTTCGCCAGCACGCGGAACTTGCCACCGATGCGCGGGTTGATGCTGCCGTCGCTGTTACGTACCCAGCCGCCCTTCCACTTGTCCTGGTTTTCCCACTCTTTCGGGTAGCCGATACCGGGCTTGGTCTCGACGTTGTTGAACCAGGCGTACTCCATGCCTTCGCGGCTGGTCCAGACGTTCTTGCAGGTGATCGAGCAGGTGTGGCAGCCGATGCACTTGTCCAGGTTCAGGACCATGCCTACTTGTGAACGAATCTTCATGGCCTTTTTCCTCAGATATCTTGCGGCAGGGGTTGCGGCAGTGCATCGCCGTTCGGGCCGTCGAGCCAGTCGACGTTCTTCATCTTGCGTACCACGACGAATTCATCGCGGTTGCAACCGACCGTGCCGTAGTAGTTGAAGCCGTACGCCAGCTGGGCGTAGCCGCCGATCATGTGGGTGGGCTTGAGCACCACGCGGGTCACCGAGTTGTGGTGGCCGCCGCGGGTCTTGGTGGTCTCGGAGCCGGGCACGTTCACGATGCGTTCCTGGGCGTGGTACATCATCACCATGCCTTCCATCACGCGCTGGCTGACCACCGCACGGGCGGTCAGGGCGCCGTTGGCGTTGAAGCACTCGATCCAGTCGTTGTCCTCGATGCCGACCTTCTTCGCGTCGATCTCGCTCATCCACACGATCGGGCCGCCACGGCTGAGGGTCAGCATGATCAGGTTGTCGGTGTAGGTGGAGTGGATGCCCCACTTCTGATGCGGGGTGATCCAGTTCAGCGCGATCTCCGGGTTGCCGTTGGACTTCTTGCCCTGCACGTAGCCGGTGGAACGGGTGTTGATCGGCGGCCGGTAGCTCATCAGCCCCTCGCCGAACGCCAGCATCCACGGGTGATCCTGATAGAACTGCTGGCGGCCGGTGATGGTGCGCCATGGGATCAGCTCGTGAACGTTGGTGTAGCCGGCGTTGTAGCTGACGTGCTCGTCTTCCAGGCCGGACCAGGTCGGGCTGGAGATGATCTTGCGCGGCTGCGCCTGGATGTCACGGAAGCGGATCGCCTCATGCTCCTTGGGCAGCGCCAGGTGGCTGTGGTCGCGGCCGGTGAATTCCGACAGCGCGGCCCAGGCCTTCACGGCGACGTGGCCGTTGGTTTCCGGCGCCAGCGAGAGGATCACTTCCGCCGCGTCGATGGCCGTTTCGATCTTCGGCCGGCCCTGGCTGACGCCCTCTTCGCGCACCTTGTAGTTCAGCTCGCCGAGGAACTCGACCTCGTGCTCGGTGTTCCAGTTGATGCCCTTGCCGCCGTTGCCCAGCTTGTCGAGCAGCGGGCCGAGCGAGGTGAACTTCTTGTAGGTGTTCGGGTAGTCGCGCTCGACCACGGTGATGTTCGGGCAGTTCTTGCCCGGCACCGGGTCCTTGCCCTCGGTCTTCCAGTCGGTGCCGCCGAACGGCTGCGCCAGCTCACCGGGGGTGTCGTGCAGCAGCGGCACGGTGACCAGGTCCTGCTCGACGCCCAGCTGCCCTTCGGCCATCTTGGAGAAGGCCTTGGCGATGCCCTTGTAGATCTCCCAGTCGGACTTGGCTTCCCAGGCCGGGTCGATCGCCGCGGACAGCGGGTGGATGAACGGGTGCATGTCCGAGGTGTTCATGTCGTCCTTCTCGTACCAGGTCGCGGTCGGCAGGACGATGTCGGAGTACACGCACGTGGAGGACATACGGAAGTCGAGGGTGGTGACCAGATCGAGCTTGCCGATGGCACCGTTGTCGACCCACTCGGCCTCGGTCGGCTTGAAGCCGTCGGCGCGCTTGCCGAGGTCTTCGTTCATCACGCCGTTCTTGGTCCCCAGCAGGTACTTGAGCATGTACTCGTGGCCCTTGCCGGAGGAACCCAGCAGATTGGAACGCCAGACGAACATGTTGCGCGGGAAGTTTTCCGGGCTGTCCGGCTGCTCGCAGGAGAAGCGCAGCGTGCCGTCCTTCAGCGACTTGGTGACGTAGTCGACCGGCGACATGCCGGCGGCCTTGGCGTCACGGCAGATCTGCAGCGGGTTGCGGTTGAGCTGCGGAGCGCTCGGCAGCCAGCCGGCACGTTCGGCGCGGATGTTGTAGTCGAGCATGTGCTCGGGGAACTGCGACTTGTCGGCCAGCGGCGAGAGCACTTCGTGGATGCTCATCTTCTCGTGACGCCACTGCGAGCTGTGGTTGTAGAAGAAGCTGGTGCCGTTCATCTGGCGCGGCGGACGGCTCCAGTCGAGGCCGAAGGCCAGCGGCAGCCAGCCGCACTGCGGACGCAGCTTTTCCTGACCGACGTAGTGGGCCCAGCCGCCACCGGTCTGACCCACGCAGCCACACAACATCAGCATGTTGATCAGGCCGCGGTAGTTCATGTCCATGTGGTACCAGTGGTTCATCGCCGCACCGACGATGATCATGGAACGACCCTTGGTCTTGTCGGCGTTGTCGGCGAACTCGCGGGCGATCTGGATCGCCTTCTCGCGCGCCACGCCGGTGATTTTCTCCTGCCAGGCCGGGGTACCCGGCACGCTGGCGTCGTCGTAGCTGGCAGCGACGTTGGCGCCGCCCAGGCCACGGGCGATACCCAGGTTGGCGGCCATCAGGTCGAACACGCTGGCGACCTTGGCGCTGCGGCCGTCGGCCAGGGTGACGCTGAGTACCGGCACGCGGCGCAGCTGGACTTCGTCGCCCTCGACCGCGGTGAAGTGCTCGTGAACCTGCCCGCCGAAGTAGGGGAAGGCAATCTCGGCGGTTTCGCCGCTGTCGATCTGGCTGAGTCGCAGATCGACGTCACGACCGGCGCCGCCCTCACGCGCCTCGATGTTCCACTTGCCCTTCTCGCCCCAGCGATAGCCGATCGAACCCTGCGGCGACACCAGCTCGCCGTTGGCGTCGACGGCAATGGTCTTCCACTCGGGGTTGTTGTCCTGGCCGAGGTTGCCGGTCAGGTCGGAGGCGCGCAGGAAGCGGTCGGCGATGAAGCTGCCGTCCTTCTCGTTGAGCAGCACCAGCATCGGCATGTCGGTGTAGCGCTTGGCGTAGTCGGTGAAGTAGGCGCTCGGCTTCTCGAGGTGGAATTCCTTGAAGATTACGTGGGCGAAGGCCTGTGCCAGCGCGGCGTCAGTGCCCTGCTTGGGGTTCAGCCACTGGTCGGTGAGCTTGGCCACCTCGGAGTAGTCCGGGGTGATCGACACGGTCTTGGTGCCCTTGTAGCGGACTTCGGTAAAGAAGTGCGCGTCCGGGGTACGCGTCTGCGGGACGTTGGAGCCCCAGGCAATGATGTAGTTGGAGTTGTACCAGTCGGCCGATTCCGGCACGTCGGTCTGCTCGCCCCACACCTGCGGCGAGGACGGCGGCAGGTCGCAGTACCAGTCGTAGAACGACAGGCACACGCCACCGATCAGCGACAGGTAGCGGCTACCGGCGGCGTAGGAAACCATCGACATCGCCGGAATCGGCGAGAAGCCGACCACGCGGTCCGGACCGTACTGCTTGACGGTGTAGACGTTGGCGGCGGCAATGATCTCGTTGACCTCGTCCCAGCTGGAGCGGATGAAGCCGCCCATGCCGCGCTTGCTCTTGTACGACTCGGCCTTGGCCTTGTCCTCGACGATGCTGGCCCAGGCATCCACCGGCGCCATGTTGCGGCGTGCCTCGCGCCAGAGTTTCAGCAGCGGCTTGCGCACCTTGGGGTACTTCAGGCGGTTGGCGCTGTAGATGTACCAGCTGTAGCTCGCGCCACGCGGGCAGCCACGCGGCTCGTGGTTGGGCAGGTCGTTACGGGTGCGCGGGTAGTCGGTCTGCTGGGTTTCCCAGGTGATCAGGCCGTTCTTCACGTAGATCTTCCAGGAGCACGAACCGGTGCAGTTCACCCCGTGGGTGGAACGCACGATCTTGTCGTACTGCCAGCGCGAGCGGTAGACGTTTTCCCAATCACGCGATTCGATGCGGGTTTCGCCGTGTCCGTCAGCGAACTCTCCTTGCTTGCGATTGAAAAAGCGCAGCTGGTCGAGTAGGTAACTCATCGTTTCTTTCCTCTCAGACTGAGCGCAGGTCGTGCCTGCGCTCTACTTTTAATCTCGAAGTCGACTCAGCAGGGGGTCTCGGCGCCTTTGCGCGAGTACCACCACCAGGTCACCAGAATGCAGGTCACGTAGTAGGCAACGAAGCCGTACATGGCCATCTCCGGGCCGCCGGTGAGGGCGATGGAGGAGCCGAACGACTTGGGAATGAAGAACGCACCGAAGGCGCCGATCGCCGAGCTGAAGCCCAGCACCGCAGCCGATTCCTTGCCGGCGGCACGCAGCGCTTCCTCACGGGCGGCGGCGTTCTTGCCGGCACGACGCTCGTGCAGCGTGCGGAAGATCACCGGGATCATGCGGAAGGTGGAGCCGTTGCCGATGCCGGTGGTAACGAACAGCAGCATGAACATGGCGAGGAAGCCGTAGAAGCTGCCGCCCTGTCCGGCCTCGGGCAGGAACTGCAGCACGCCGAACACCGCACCGATCATCACCACGAAGTTCCACAGGGTGACGCGCGCGCCGCCCAGCTTGTCCGCCACGAAGCCGCCCAGCGGACGCACCAGGGCGCCGACCAGCGGGCCGAGGAAGGCGAAGCTCAGTGCGTTGACTTCCGGGAAGGAGGTCTTGATCAGCATCGGGAACGCGGCGGCAAAGCCGATGAACGAGCCGAAGGTGGCCAGGTACAGCCAGCACATCAGCCAGTTGTGCTTGCGCTTGAAGATCACCGCCTGCTCGCTGAACGAGGCACGTGCCGACGACAGGTCATTCATGCCGAACCAGGCCGCGACGGTTACCGCGAGGATGAACGGCACCCAGATGAAACCGGCGTTCTGCAGCCACAGCTGACTGCCATCGGCCAACTCCTGCGGCTGGCCACCGGCGGCGCCGAACAGGCCCATGCCGATCAGCAGCGGCACGCTGAACTGCATCACCGACACGCCAAGGTTGCCCAGGCCGGCGTTCAGGCCGAGCGCGGTGCCCTGCTGCGCCTTGGGATAGAAGAAGCTGATGTTGGACATCGACGAGGCGAAGTTGCCGCCACCGAAGCCGCACAGCAGCGCGATGATCACGAACACGCTGTAGGGCGTCTCCGGGTTCTGTACGGCGAAGCCCATCCACAGCGCCGGGATGGCCAGCGACGCGGTGCTGATCGCGGTCCAGCGGCGGCCGCCGAACACCGGCACCATGAACGAGTAGAAGATGCGCAGCGTCGCGCCAGACAGCCCTGGCAGCGCCGCCAGCCAGAACAACTGGTCGGTGCTGAAGCCGAAACCGATGGCATTCAGCCGCACGATAACCGTGCTCCAGACCATCCACACGGCAAACGCCAGCAGCAGCGCGGGGATCGATATCCACAGGTTGCGCGTGGCGATGGCCTTGCCGGTGGCGGCCCAGAACTGAGCGTCTTCCGGGCGCCAGTCATGGATGACCGGTCCCTGTTTGGGCGGCCGTTTGGCCGCGGATGAATCGATGGCTGTCATGGACATGCTCCAGGTGGGATCAGGACGCGGAGGGCTGCTGGCCTTGGCCGGCCTTGCCCATCAGAGGGGTTTTGCGCACTTCGCTGAAGTACATCCAGATCAGGGAGACCCAGACCACGCCGTACAGCAGCATGAAGGCGGAGGAACGCACGCCGGTGAGGTCCACCAGGGCGCCGAACATGATCGGCAGCACGAAGCCGCCCAGGCCGCCGGCCAGGCCGACGATGCCGGAGATGACGCCCATGTTTTCGGGGTAGTCATCGGAGATGTACTTGAACACCGAGGCCTTGCCGAAAGCGAAGGCGATGCCGACGATGAACATCAGCGCGGTGAACACCCAGGCGTTGAGCCCGATGTGGAAGGTGCGCGAGCCCTCGACGGTCTGGATGGTGAAATCGGTCTGCGGGTAGGACAGCAGGAACAGGCACACCCAGCTCACCCACATCACCCACCAGGTCACGCTCTGCGCGCCCCATTTGTCCGACATCCAGCCGCCCACGGCGCGCAGCACGCCGCCGGGCAGCGAGAAGCAGGCGGCCAGCAGCGCGGCGGCCTGCAGGCTGAAGCCATACTCCTGCACGTAGTACTTGGTCATCCACAGCGCCAGCGCGACGTAGCCGCCGAAGACGATCGAGTAGTACTGGCAGTAGCGCCACACGGCCGGATCCTTCAGCGCCTGCAATTGGCTCTTGAGGGTGACGGTGCTGGCCACGCGGTGCGCCTTGTTCTCGCTGGTCAGGAACCAGAACAGCAGCGCGGTGATGAACATGATCGCCGAGTAGACCTTGGGCACCATCTGCCAGCTGCCGGCGGCGATGATCGCCGGGGCGATGAACTTGGTCAGCGCCGATCCGGCGTTGCCGGCGCCGAAGATGCCCATCGCCAGGCCCTGGTTGCTCTTGTCGAACCATTTGGCGACGTAGGCGATGCCGACCGAGAAGGAGCCGCCGGCCAGGCCGACGAACAGGCCCAGCACGAGGAAGTGCCAGTAGGCAGTCGCTTCGCTGATCAGGTAGATCGGCAGCACGCAGATCAGCATCAGCATGAAGAACACGATGCGCCCGCCGAACTTGTCGGTGAGCATGCCCAGCGGCAGACGCACCAGCGAACCGGTAAGCACCGGCGTCGCGGCGAGCAGGCCGAACTGCGTTTCGTTGAGCTGGAAGATCTCCTTGATCGGCACCCCGAGCACGGCAAACATCATCCAGATCATGAAGCAGATCGTGAATGCGACGGTGCTCATCCCCAGCACCAGCCCCTGTTGCATGTTCAACTTAGCCATTGTCGGACTCCCCCGAACGCTCGACCTGGCTTGCAAGCTATTAACGCGCGGGCCGGATTCCGTTGACTTGGATCAAGACGAAATTCCCGACCAAAAGAGTATGATTTGCCCGCTACCACCTTGGAGGTAGTTAGTTTTTTTGGTTTTTTTCCTTTCAAATTCAGCTAGTTATGCAATCAGAGCCCGAACCGGCAGGCGAAGCGGCGGTCCTGGAACTCTTTGGAGGTAGCGTGCGGATATTCCACTGGTTCCGTGGATCGCTGCCGGCAAGGGCCGGGGTCGCGGTCCTGCTGATCGGCACCCTCGCGCTGGGCAGCGCCGTCAGCGCCGGGCTGATCGCCTGGCTGAGCGAGGACGATGCCGCCGCGATCAATACCGCCGGTTCGCTGCGCATGTCGGTATACAAACTGAGCTGGCGGCTGCAGGCCGGCACCGACAACGCGGAAATCCAGCGCCAGGGCGACAACTTCCGCCACCGCCTGGAAAGCATCAACCTGACCCGCATCCTGCGCAGCGATCAGCAGTCGCCGCTCAATCAGGCCTATGCCGGCCTGCGCGAGCGCTGGCACAACCAGCTCGCGCCCGCGCTCGAGCGTGGCGATGTCGCGGTCTTCCATGCCAATGCCGACGGTTTCGTCGAACAGCTCAACCAGTTCGTCCTGCTGCTGCAGCGCCAGAGCGAGCGCAAGCAGAGCTGGCAGCTGGCGATCCAGGGCACCGCGCTGTTCGTCACGGTGATGGTGCTGATGGTCGGCATGTACAGCCTGCAGAGCAGCGTGCTCAGCCCGCTGCAGGAGCTGGTGCGCGCCACCGAGCGCTTCCGAGCCGGCGATCTCAGCGCGCGCGTGCAGTACCGCTCGGAGGACGAACTGGGGCACATGGCCAACAGCTTTAACGCGATGGCCGAGGCGCTGGAGCAATCGCATCACACCCTTGAGAGCCGCGTCGCCCAGAAAACCGCGCACCTCGCCCAGGCCAACGCCGCGCTGCAACTGCTCTATCAAGGCAGCCGCAGCCTGGCCAGCGGGCCGGCCAGCGCCGAATCGCTGGACAAGCTGATCGACAGTTTCCAGAACCGCCTGCCGGGCCTGCGCCTGACCCTGTGCCTGCACGGCGATCCGCGCGAACCGGCCGAGCAACTGATCGCCCTGCACGGCAGCGAGCTGCGCGAAATCTGCTCGCCGGGCGACTGCGCCACCTGCACCCTGCACCAGCGGCGCAATATCGTGGCCAGCCCGGTGGTCAACCAGGGCAGCGAGCTGGGCGAGCTGCGCGCCGCCTTCGCCGACGGCCGGCCGCCGCAGCAATGGGAGCTGGAGCTGATCGAGGCACTGGCCAACCTGATCGGCACCGCGCTGTCGCTGGAGCGTCGCCGCGAGCAAGACCACCGCCTGCTGCTGTTCGAGGAGCGCGCCATCATCGCCCGCGAACTGCACGATTCGCTGGCCCAGGCGCTGTCGTACATGAAGCTGCAGGTCAGCCGCCTGCAGACGCTGATGCACCGCGGTGAGCCGCCGGAGCAGCTGGAAAAGGTCACCGAGGAAATCCGCGACGGGCTGAACAACGCCTACCGCCAGTTGCGCGAGCTGCTCACCACCTTCCGCCTGAAGATCCAGGAAGGCGGGCTGCGCAAGGCGCTGGACGACACCGCGCGCGAATTCTCCGAGCGCGGCCAGTTCCCGGTGCAGCTGAACGTCAAGACGCTGCCGTTCGGCCTGTCGGCCAGCGAGCAGATCCACCTGCTGCAGATCGCCCGCGAGGCGCTGTCCAACTGCGCCCGCCACTCCGGCGCCAGCCATGTCTGGCTCACCGTGCAGCAGGTCGGGTCGGAAGTGGAAATGCTCATCGAGGACGACGGTTGCGGGGTTTCCCTGGATTTCGATCCGCGCCTGCACCACGGCCTGACCATCATGCTCGAGCGCTCCCGCAACCTGCACGGGCGCCTGCGCATCGAACAACGCGAGCCCAACGGCACTCGCGTGCAACTGAACTTCGCGCCGCAGTTCCTCGGCCGCGATCTCGAGAGAGACATCGCATGAACGACTCCCGCCACAGCATCCTGCTCGTCGACGACCACCCCATGATGCGTCGCGGCATGCGCCAGCTGCTCGAACTGGAAGACGACTTCGTCATCGTCGGCGAAGCCAGCGACGGCGAGGAGGCCCTGCGCCGGGTGCCGGAGCTGCAGCCGGCGCTGATCCTGCTGGACAACAACATGCCCACCCTCAACGGCATCGAGACGCTCAAGCGCCTGCGCCAGGACGGCTACGAAGGCAAGGTGCTGCTGTTCACCGTGTCCGATGCCGAGGAAGACGTGCGCGACGCACTGCGTTTCGGCGCCGACGGCTACCTGCTCAAGGACATGGAGCCGGAGAAACTGATCCAGCAGATCCGTGAGGTGCTGCAAGGCGACCTGGTGGTCAGCCCGGCACTGGCGCGGGTCATGGCGCAGGCGCTGCGCGTCGGCCAGCCGGTTGCGCCGGAGGTGGAGTTGACCGAGCGCGAGCGTCAGGTGCTGAAGATGATCGCCGGCGGTAACAGCAACAAGATGATCGGCCGCAAGCTGGGCATCACCGAGGGCACGGTGAAGGTCCACGTGAAGAACCTGCTGCACAAGCTCGGCCTGCGCTCGCGGGTCGAGGCCGCCGTGTGGGCGCTGGAAAACGAGCGCCAGCGCGGCTGACACGGCGTCGCAGGCCGGCCACCCTGGCGTACCCCCAAAGACATAGTCGACCGGCAGCCGCGCAAGGCGCGCCGGCCCTGCCTCACGGTGCGGCGTGCAGTACGCGCAGGCGCTTGTCGCGCCCGTCTCCGCCGCACCGGGGAATACCTCCTTCGACCCCGTACCGCTTGACTCGCATCATTGGCCAACGGGCAAAGGCTCCTATCGTTCGCGCCGTCTCGCACGCCGGTCCGCTGTCGCGGATACGGCAGCGACAGCCGAATCCACCCGGAAGGAGTCCACATGTTCCAACACCTGCTTCGCGGCATGCTGCTGCTCGGCCTGCTGCTCGGCGCCCTGCCCGGCCAGGCCGCCATCAGCGATGCCGAAGCCATCAACCGCGCCGGCCAGCAACGCATGCTCGGCCAGCGCATCGCCAAGAGCTACCTGATGATCGGCACCCAGACCCGCAGCGAACTCGCGCTGGCGCAGCTCGATGCCAGCGTCGCCAGTGTCGAGGAAAACAGCCAGCTGCTCGGCGACTACGCCTCCAGCGCCGCGATCCGCGGCGCCGCCGACGAAGCCGGGCTGACCTGGCAGCAGCTGCGCGAACAGGCGCTCGCCGCGCCGGACAAGTCGCGCTCGTTGGAGATGCTCAAGCTGGCCGAACGCTTCCTCGCGCAGAGCGAGACGCTGGCGCTGCGGATCGAACAGCACAACGGCAGCCAGCCGGCGCATCTGGTCAACCGCAGCGGCCGGCTGCGCATGCTCAGCCAGCGCATCGCCATGCTCTACCTGGCACTGAGCTGGAACCTGCCGGACGCCGAACTGCGGAGCAAATTCGATACGGCGGTGGAGGAATTCGACCAGGGCCTGGACGAGCTGCACGCGGCCAAGCAGAACACCGAGCAGATCAACGACCGCCTCGAACACATCAGCAACCAGTGGCGCTTCGCCCGCGTTGGTTTCAAGCTGACCGAGGACGGTCGCTACGTACCGACGGTGATCGTCACCACCGCCGAATCGCTGCTGCAGAAGCTGGAAGCGTTGACCGCCGACTACGCCCAGCTGGCCCAGGCAGCGCGCTGACTCACGGCTGGGGGTCGCCGCGGCGGAACGCTTGCGGCGTCGTGGCGTCCGCCGCCGGCGTCTCGGGCCGCGCATCTCCCACACGGAACGGCTGCGGCGGCTCGTCGACCAGCCGCCGCGTCGGCGGCTCGATCCGCTGCGCCGGGGCTTCATCGGCCTCCACCGCAGCCGGCTCGCGCAGCAACCACAGGGCCAGCGCCGCCAAAGCAGCAGCCAGCAGACGGTAGAGCAACGAGGCCAGGTCGAAGCCGATCAGCTCGCCGCCATCCAGAGCCAGCGCACCGAGGCGCCCCCCCACCAGCGCCAGCATGGTGATCACCAGCATCACCAGTGCCGCTCGCGCGCGCTCGGGCCCGCGCATGGCCCAGAACAGAAACAGCGCCAGCCCCAGCTGCAGGCCGCCGTAGTAGACCCGCATATGGCTGATCGACGCCGACTCCATCAGCAGCATGCCGTTGAGATTGGCCATTTCGTAGGGACGCAGCCAGTACGCCAGGCTGAGCGCAAACATGATCAGCGCCTGGATCGCCAGAACCAAACGGGCAAAACGCATCGAAAACTCCTGCTGTGCGACTTGGACTCCCGGTCGTCATCGGACCTTTCATCGGGCCTTTCGTTCGCCCTGCGGTGCCGGCTGGCGCATGCGCGAAGCGCGGCAAGCCTGACGTCCGCGTGCAGCTATTCTCTAGTCCAGCCGGTCTGATACCGGTAGTCGTCCAACAGAGGAAACACCACCATGCGCTGGAACCGGGCTCGTCGCAGCGACAACGTAGTGGATGCCAGAGGCCGCAGCGGCATGCGCCTTGGCGGTGGGCTGGGGCTGGGCGGCATCGCCATCGTGGTGGTGCTCGGCCTGCTTTCCGGCCAGGACCCGTTGCAGATTCTCGGCCAGCTGGCCAGTCAGGGCGGTCCGGCGGTGTCGCAGCAGGGCGAACAGCCCGCCGCTGACGATCCGCAGGTGGAATTCGTCCGCGCCGTGCTCGGCGATACCGAGGACACCTGGCGCGCGCTGTTCCAGCAGAGTGGCGCGCAGTACCGCGACCCGACCCTGGTGCTGTTTCGTGGCGGGGTGAACTCGGCGTGCGGTTTCGCCAGCTCGGCGGTCGGCCCGTTCTACTGCCCCGGCGACCAGCAGGTCTATCTCGACCTGCAGTTCTTCGATGACATGGCCCGGCGCTTCGCCGCCGCCGGCGATTTCGCCCAGGCCTACGTGATCGCCCATGAGGTCGGTCACCACGTGCAGACACTGCTCGGTGTTTCGCAACGGATGCAGACGGCCCGCCAGCGCGGCGCGCAGATGGAGGGCGACAACGGCCTGCTGGTGCGCCAGGAGCTGCAGGCCGACTGCTTCGCCGGCGTCTGGGCCTATCACGCGCAGCAACGCCTGGACTGGCTGGAGCAAGGCGATCTGGAGGAGGCGCTGAACGCCGCCAATGCCATCGGCGACGATCGTCTGCAGCAGCAGAGTCAGGGTCGCGTGGTGCCCGACGCCTTCACCCACGGCACCTCGGCGCAGCGCGTGCGCTGGTTCCGCGCCGGCTTCGAGCACGGCGAGCCGGGACGCTGCGACACGTTCAAAACGGCGCGTCTGTAGCGCGAACGGCCGGCAGAACTAGCGGCCGGCGCTTTTCAGCAGCGCGTGCAGCGCGCGGCAGTCGCGCGCGTACAGGTCGGCCAGCTCCGGCCAGGGATTCTCCGGCAGATTGACCAGCACGCTCCGCGCCCCGGCGGCGCGGGCACATTCCAGATCGAAGCGATAGTCGCCCACCATCATCATCGCGCACGGATCGATACCCCAGCGCGCGGCCAGCTGCAGCAGACCGCCAGGATGCGGTTTGGGCGGTGCCTCGTCGCGGCCGAGGATGTCTTCGGCGCGGAAAAAGTCGCCCAGGCCGACCGTTTCCAGCGTCACCAGCGCCAGCTCATGGGCATTGCGGGTGAGCACGCCGAGACGGCAATCGCGTTCGCGCAGCGCCTGCAACAACTCGAACGCCCCCGCGGCAGGGCGCGCCGCGCAGGCCAGCTCGCGCTCGTGCGCGAGCAGCCAGGCGCGCTTGGGCGCGGCCTGCTCCGGCGGCAGCGCAGCGAGGTGATGGAGGATGTCGTCGCTCTCGGGAATCTGCAGCGCGCGGCGGATCGCGGCGAAATCGTGCACGGCGATGGTCAACGTGCCGTCCATGTCGAACACCCAGTGGCGCGCACCGACGAGGTTCACATCCAGTCCTCGCGCACGCGGATCAAGCCTTCCTGCGCCACCGAGGCGACCAGCTGGCCCTGACGGTTGAAGATGCTGCCGCGGGCGAAGCCACGGGCATTACCGGCCCAGGGGCTATCGATGGAATACAGCAGCCAGTCGTCGATCTTCACCTCGCGGTGGAACCAGATCGCATGATCGAGGCTGGCCAGCTGGATGAACTTGCTCCACGAACTGACCCCGTGCGGCTGCAGCGCGGTGCCGATGAAGCTGAAGTCCGAGGCATAGGCCAGCAGGTACTTGTGCAGCGCCGGGTTGGCCGGCAGCGCGCCGTCGGCACGGAACCACAGATGGCGCACCGGCTCGATCGGCTGCGGGTTGGCCGGGTCCTGCACGGTAACCGGGCGGATCTCGATCGGCTTGGGCCGGCGCAGCTTTTCCATCACCCGCTCGGGCACCAGCGGCGAGAGCTTGTGCAGCAGGTCCCACTCGCTGGGCAGCTCGTCCGGGCCGACCACGTCGGGCATCGCCAGCTGGTGTTCGTAGCCGTGCTCGTCGGCCTGGAACGAAGCGATGCCGGTGAAGATGGTCTGGCCTTTCTGGATCGCGCTGACGCGGCGGGTCGAGAAGCTGCCGCCGTCACGCACGCGGTCGACGTCGTAGACCACCGGCTGATGCGAGTCGCCCGGGCGCAGGAAGTAGCCGTGCAGCGAGTGCACGTGGCGCGCGGCGTCGACCGTCTGGCTGGCGGCGGAAATCACCTGACCGAGTACCTGACCGCCGAACAGCTGAGGAAACCCCAGATCCTGGCTGGCGCCACGGAACAGATTCTCCTCGATGCGTTCCAGCGTCAGCAGGTTGACCAGGGTATCGAGTGTCTGGGTCATGGCGGGTCCTGGATATGCGTTGATGCGGGTCGGCGATATTACGGACTTCGCCGTCAACGCTCCACCAATAGCCGACATCTACGCCCATCGCAACGACCTGTCGCGCGCCGCGCAATCCTTGAGCGACGCACCGGGTGCCACGCATACTCATTCGCCACCGCCGCCCGATTGCATCGTCCATGTCGCTCCCGCTGGTCTTTCACGACGACTACAGCCCGCCGCTGCCACCCGGGCATCGCTTCCCGATGGAAAAGTTTCGCCTGCTGCGCGATCACCTGATCGACAGCGGCCTGACCACCGACGCCGCGCTGCGGCGCCCGATGCTGTGCCGCCATGACGTGCTCAACCTCGCCCACGACGCCGATTACGTCGCGCGCTACTGCAGCGGCGACATGAGCCCGGCGGAGCTGCGCCGGCTCGGCCTGCCGTGGAGCCCGGCACTGGCGCAGCGCACCGTGCGCGCCGTGGGCGGTTCGCTGCTCACCGCCGAGCTGGCGCTGCAGCATGGACTGGCCTGTCACCTGGCCGGCGGCACCCACCACGCCCATCGCGACCATGCCTCTGGCTTCTGCATCTTCAACGATCTGGCGGTGGTGGCGCTCTATCTGCTGGAAAGCGGGCGAGTCGGCCGCGTGCTGATCTTCGACTGCGACGTGCATCAGGGCGACGGCACGGCACGCATCCTCGACGGCGTGGCGGACGCGGTGACGGTGTCGTTGCACTGCGAGAAGAACTTTCCGGCACGCAAGGCCACCAGCGACTGGGACATCCCGCTGGCAGCGGGACTGGGCGATGCGGAATACCTGCGCATCGTCGACGACACGCTGAACTACCTGCTGCCGCTGTATCAACCGGACCTGGTGCTGTACGACGCCGGCGTCGACGTGCACCGTGACGATGCCCTCGGCCTGCTCGATCTCAGCGATGCCGGGCTGGCGGCGCGCGACAGTGCGGTGCTCGAGCATTGCCTAGGGCGCGACATTCCGGTGGCCGGGCTGATCGGCGGCGGCTACGACAAGGACCGCGCCCGGCTCGCCCGCCGCCACGCGCAGCTGCACATCAGTGCAGCGCAGGCCTGGCGACAGTTCGGTCTGGAATGAAGCTCGCCGCTACTGGCGCAGCCACGGCGGAGGCGGCGGCTCATCGTGCGGCGCATCGTCGGCATTGCGCAGCGCTTCGCGACGCGCCTGCTCGGCCAGCGTGGCCTTGATCTCACGCATCACCGCATCCAGATCGGCGGCGTCTTCCGGCTCGGCGAACTCGCCGGTCAGCTCGCTCTCCGGGGTCAGCTTGCCCTGCTGGTAGAGCGCCCACATCTCCTTGGCGTAGCGGGTGAATTTCAGCTCCGGCGCGAAACGCCCGAAATAGGCCGCCATGTTGCCGACATCCCGCTCGAGCATCTCGAAGGCGTGGTTGTTGCCGGCGGCGTCCACCGCCTGCGGCAGGTCGATGATCACCGGGCCGTGCTCGTCGAGCAGCACGTTGAACTCCGACAGGTCGCCATGCACCAGCCCGGCGCAGAGCATCTTGACGATCTCGTGGATCATGAAGGCGTGAAACTCGCGGGCATCGTCCGGGTGCAGCTCGACGTCATTGAGACGCGGCGCGGCATCGCCATCCTCGCCGGCGATCATTTCCATCAGCAGCACGCCGTCGAGAAAGTCATACGGCTTGGGCACCCGCACGCCGGCGTCGGCCAGACGGAACAGCGCGGCCACCTCGGCGTTCTGCCAATTCTCTTCCTTCTCCTTGCGGCCGTGCTTGGAACCCTTGGCCATGGCGCGCGCATCGCGGCTGCTGCGTACCTTGCGGCCCTCCTGATACTTCACGGCCTGGCGGAAGCTGCGCTTGTTGGCTTCCTTGTAGACCTTGGCGCAGCGCAGTTCATCGCCACAGCGCACCACATATACCGCTGCTTCCTTGCCGCTCATCAGCGGCCGCAGCACCTCGTCGATCAGGCCATCCTCGATCAGCGGTTCGAGTCGTTTAGGCGTTTTCATCAGCGGCTTGCAGGTCCTTCTCGGTGAATGCGGGGCTGCAGGTTACGGTAAACCCCGGCGGGCTTCCATGCTCGCCCGGCAGTTTGAAAGCGCGCTGCGGATTGGCGCTCGCACAGCGAAGGCGGACAATCACCCCAACTCTCATCGGAGCACCGCCATGCTCGACCATGACCGCTGCTGGGAAGCGCTCTGCGCGCGCGACGCGCGCTGTGACGGCGAGTTCGTCTTCGCCGTACGCTCGACCGGCATCTACTGCCGCCCCAGCTGTCCGGCGCGGCGACCGCGACGCGATCGCGTGCAGTTCTTCGGCACCGCCGAGCAGGCCGAAACCGCCGGCTTCCGCCCCTGCCGGCGCTGCTGGCCGCAGGCGCAAAGCCCGGCCGAGCAGCTCGATACGCTGGTCGCCGCCGCCTGTCGCCTGCTGGACGAAGCACCCGAGGCGCTGACGCTCGCCCAGCTGGCGGCGCGCATCGGCCTGTCGCCCTCGCACCTGGCGCGTGCGTTCAAGGCACGCACCGGCCTCACGCCCCGCGCCTGGGCCGCCGCGCGCCGGCGCGAGCGCCTGCAGGCACAGCTGCCCGCCGCCGATAACGTGCTCGATGCAGCGCTGGCCGCCGGCTACCCGAGCACCCGCGCGCTGTATGCCGAAGCGCAGGCGCTGAGTCCGGCCCAGCGCCTGCGCAAGGGTGTCGGGGAAACCCTGCGCTATGCCGTCGCCCCCTGCCCGCTCGGGCTGCTGCTGCTCGCCGCGAGCGAGCGCGGCGTCTGCGCGTTGCTGTTCGGTGACGACGAGCCGGCGCTGGAGCAGGAGCTACGCGAACGCTTCGCCGCCGCCCGGCTGCAGCGCGATCAGGCCGGTCTCGGAGACTGGCTGCAGGCCGTGGTCGGCCAGCTCGAAGAGCCGGAGCGCGCGGCCAGGTTGCCGCTGGATCTGCGTGGCAGTGCCTTCCAGCAACGGGTCTGGCAGGCATTGCAGGCCATTCCGCCGGGCCAGACGCGGCGTTACGGCGAACTCGCCAGCACCCTCGACAGCCACGCCCGCGCCGTCGCCCGTGCCTGCGCGAGCAACCCAGTCGGCCTGCTGGTGCCCTGCCATCGCGTGGTCGGCGCACAGCAGGCGCTGACCGGCTACCGCTGGGGGCTGGCACGCAAGGCCGCGCTGCTCGCTGGCGAAGCGCGGGAGAAGCCGGGAGACTGACGGCGTTTTCGCGGTCCGATGTTGTGTCGACACCTCTCGCTGCCGCACCGGACCCGCGCCATGACCGATCTGAAACACTACCGCATCCATTACCGCATCAATGGCGCACCCGCCTCGCTGCTGCTGAGCGCCTTCGAGGAACCGAGCCTGGAGCAGGCCGAGCTGGAAATCCTCCTCGCGCACGTACGTAACCCGCAGGCGGCGGTCGACGCGCCGTGGGAATCGCCGCTGCGCGCCAGCGAGCACAGCCGCATGGCCGAGCTGGGCGTCAGCGATATCCAGATCGAAGAAGAGTGCCGCTGAGCGTTAGCATGAGCGCCGAACCCGCCGCCATCGAGCGCAGACCGCCGTGCCACTGATCGACACCCACACCCATCTGGACTTCGAGGATTTTGACGCCGACCGTCAGGCCGTGCTGGCACGCTGTGCCGCCCTCGGCGTCGAGCGCATCGTCGTGCTCGGCGTGCATGCACAGAACTGGCAGCGCGTCTGGCAGCTGGCCAGCGAGCAGCCGGCCGTCTACGCCGCGCTCGGGCTGCATCCGGTGTACCAGCACCAGCACCGCGACGAGCACCTCACGGCGCTGGGCGAATGGCTGCAGCGCCTGCGCGGCGAAGCGAAGCTCTGCGCCATCGGCGAGATCGGCCTGGACTACTACATCGACGCGCCGGACCATGAACGCCAGCAGTACCTTCTCGAGCGCCAGCTCCAGCTGGCCAGCGACTTCGAACTGCCGGCGCTGCTGCACGTGCGCCGCGCCCATGCAGCGATGATCGCCACGCTCAAGCGCCATCGGCTGCACCGCGGCGGCATCGTGCATGCTTTCAGCGGCAGCTGGGAGGAAGCGCGCGAATATCTGAAGCTGGGTTTCAAGCTGGGCCTCGGCGGCGCCGGTACCTGGCCGCAGGCCCGGCGCATGCAGCGCGTGCTTGAGCAGTTGCCGCGGCACGGCATTGTGCTGGAAACCGACGCACCGGACATGCCACCGGCGGGCCACGTCGGCGAGCGCAACAGCCCGGAGCTGCTGCCGGAGATCTGCCAGCGGCTGGCCGAACTCAAGGGCATCAGCACCGCAGAACTGGCCGCCGCCAGCTATCGCAACAGCTGCGAACTGTTCGGCTGGCCGCTCGGCGACACCTAGTGCCCGGCTAGACGCGGAAAGCGCCGATCAGCTGCTGCAACTGCCCCACCAACTGGGTCAGTTCACGACTGGCCTGCTCGGTATGCCCGGCACCCTCGGCGGTGCGTTTGCCGGCTTCGTTGATCGCCACGATGTTGCGGTCGATGTCGTGCGCCACGGCCGTCTGCTGCTCAGCCGCCGCGGCGATCTGCTGGCTCTGGTCGACGATGCTGCCGACCGCGCCAAGAATGTGCTCCAACGCCTGCTCCACCTGCGCCGACTGGCTGACCGTGCCCTCGGCCAGCGCGTGGCTGGCGTGCATGGTCTTCACCGCCGCGCCGACACCGCCCTGCAAGCGCGCGATCATCTGCTCGATCTCTTCGGTGGACTGCTGCGTGCGCCGTGCCAGGTTGCGCACCTCGTCGGCGACCACGGCGAAGCCGCGGCCCTGCTCGCCGGCACGCGCCGCCTCAATCGCGGCGTTGAGCGCGAGCAGGTTGGTCTGCTCGGCGATGCCCTTGATCACGTCGAGCACCTGGCTGATCGCCGCGCTGTCGTCAGCCAGGCGGTTGATCACCTGCACCGACTGCGCGATTTCTTCGGCCAGCCGCTGGATGCCGCTGACCTGCGCGCTGACCAGACCACGACCGCTGACGGTTTCGGCGTTGACGTCCTGCGCACTGCCCACCGCCGCCTCGGCGCTGGTGGCCACCGCCTGGGCGGTGGCGGACATCTGATTCATCGCGGTGGCGACCTGCTCGATCTGGCTGCGCTGCTCGGAGACCGTCTGGTTGCTTTCGCCGGAGACGTTCTCCACGCGCCCGGCCTGACGCTCGACTTCGCCGACCGTCAGGCCGACCCGCTCGATCAGCTCGCGAATCCGTGCCACACCGTCGTTGAACAGCTGGCCCAGCTCACCCAGCTCGTCGCGGCTCTGCACCGTGTAACGCGCGGTCATGTCGCCCTCGGCGACGCACTCCATGACCCGCCCGAGCCCCCGCAGCGAGGCCCGCGTCGAAACGTAGAAGCCGCCGTAGAGATAGGCCACCAGCAGCAGCACGACGCCCAGCGCGCTCAGCAGCAGGGTCATCAGCAGGCGCTTCTGCGCCAGCCGCTCGGCGAGGTCGCCTTCGAGCAGCTGCAGGATCTGGTCGTTGAGCTGGTAGGTCTTCGCCATCTCGGCGCCGATACGGTCGTAGAACTGCGCCCAGGGCCGATCGAAGTCATCGGCCATGATCACCTCGTCCTGCAGAATCTCGCTGGCGAGCCCCAGCGAATCGCGGCTGGCATTGGCGTACTGGTCGAGCTGCGCGCGAGCCTCGGCACTGCCGGCGAGGCTGTCCTGCAGTTGCGCGGCGTACTGTGCCTGCAGCCGCTCCAGCTCGAGCACCAGATTGTCCAGCGTGTTGCTGGCATCGGAGTTGAGGTAGCCCTGGCCGAAGGTGTAGGAGCCCACCGCGCGCCCCTGGCCGAGCGTCGCGGTGATGGTCGGCGTCACGCTGGTCAGCAACTCGGCGAGCTGGCGCACTTCGCGCTGGGCGTCCTGACTGAGCCCGGACTGCCCGGCGATCAGCCGGATCATCACCTGCACACGCCCCAGCAGGCTCGCCGCCATCGCGGCCTTGGACTGCAGCGACTGCTCCGCCTGCGCGCTGCCCAGCGCCGTGCTCAGCTCGTCGCGGCGGGCGCTGAATTCGGCGATCTGCTCGGGATCGTCGCTCACCGGTTGCAGGGCCTGCAGGCGCGCCGCCAGCCGGGATTCGACCTGGCCGCGACGCTCGGCAAGGACCGCGGCATTCCCGGTCTGGCCGATGATCGCCTCGATCTGTACCAGGTCGTGCCAGTCCTCCACATCGCGGCGCAGCTGCAGCGCGGAGCCGAGCAGCGCAAGGCTCTGCAGTTCGTTGCGGGTACCGACGAACTCCCGGTACGAATCACGCACCAGGTAGAAGTTGGTCAGCAGCATGGGGACGAAGAACAACAGGCTGACGAGACTGAACTTCATGCCGAAGCTCAGCCGGTTCATGAACGCGACTGCGGGATACAACAGAGTTTTCACACGACGTCTCCCAATCTTATTGGTATGTGCTTGCGGCTGTTGCAGCCGCAGCGGGGCTCGTCAGAGAGAAGTAGCGGATCGAGTTATACGGGATATCGGTAGGCGCTTTTGTAACTTAAGGTAATGGCCTTATGGCATCGCAGCGCCGCCAGCCCGCAGTGCGGCGGCCCGCGGGTATTCGCGGGCGGCTATGGCGCATCATTCAGCCAGGTGGGGTGGTTCAGGCGAGTAGCGTCCACAGCGCGAGCGCCGCGTACCAGAGCACGCGCGCGCGCACCAGCAGCGCTCCGAGCGCGTCGAGCCGGGCGACACCCGCCTCGCCGGCGATCGGCGGCTCGAGATCGGCCGCCTGCGGACCAACCTCGGCGAGCAGCTGGCGCGCCGGCATGTCCCAGTCGAGCAAGCGGTGCAGCAGCGCGCGGTTGAGCGCGACGAAATTGCCGACCAGTGCGAAGCTGGCCAGCAGCACCCGTACCGCCAGCCAGTCGAAGGCGTGACGCACCTGGGCGGCGCGTTCGCGCAGCGGGTCCAGCTGGGCGTGCTCGACGGTCAGGGCGAGCAGCCGATAGGCCAGCGCCGCCATCGGTCCGAGCAGCACATACCAGAAGATCACCGCGAAAAAGCCCTCGTAGCTGCGCCAGAGCAGCAGGCCCTGTGCCGCCTGCAGCAGGCTCGCCGGCTCCGCTTCGCGCAGCTTCAGATCGCGCTCGGCCACCAGCGCCGCGGCCTCCTCGTCGCCACGCCGCCAGGCATCGCGAAACGGCCCCAGCTCACGCTTCACCGCGCCGCGTCCGAGGCTGTACAGCACTACCAGCACATGCAGCGGCAGGCTCAGCCAGCCATAGGCCAGCGGTTCGAGCAGCCACAGCACGCAACCCAGCAGCAGTACCGGCAACAGCACCAGCAGCGCGAGCGCCAGCCACGGCGATGCGGTCAGCCGCGGTCGCGCCTCCAGTCGGCGCAGCTGGGCAAGCCAGGCGCCATCGCGCTGCAGCCGATGCCGCCAATCGGAGAATTTCTCGATCAGCAGCACCAGCAGAATCACCAGAAAACTCATCGTCACGTCTTCGCTTCCTCGTTCAACAGGTGATGGCGGCGGCGCGCAACCGCAGCCAGTCGAATGCCGGACCGGGGTCGGTCTTGCGCCCCGGCGCGATGTCGCTGTGGCCGCAGATCCGCTCGCTGGTGATCGCCGGATAGGCTCGCTGCAGCAGCCGGCACAGCTCGATCAGCGCACCGTACTGCGCCTCGCTGTACGGCTGAAAATCGGTGCCCTCCAGCTCGATGCCGAGGGAAAAATCGTTGCAGCCCTCGCGCTCGCCGAAGCGCGACACCCCGGCGTGCCAGGCGCGATCGAGGCAGGAGACGAATTGGGTGATCGTGCCGTCGCGCTCGATGAGGAAATGCGCCGACACACGCAGCTCGGCGATCTCGGCGAAGAACGGATGCTCGCCGCACGGCAGGCAGTTCTGGAAAAACTGCTGGACACGGCCGGTGCCGAACTGGCCGGGCGGCAGGCTGATGTTGTGAATGACCAGCAGCGAGATCTCGCCGTCCGGGCGCTCGTTGAAGTTCGGCGATGGGCAATGGCGAACGCCCTCGCACCAGCCGGTCGCGCGATCCAGATACATGGGGTGACCTTGGTTGACGGCAGGCTGGCAGGCTAGCCGCAGCGGCCCCGCCGCCGCAAGTCGGCCTGCTACCGGCGCAGCCGCGCAGCAGCCGCCTTCTCATCCCTGCGCGAGGCCAGCCGATCGGCCAACCGGGTGGGTTCGGGCAGCCGGTAGCGGGTGACATACTGCATCACCAGCCGCGGTGCACTGGCCAGGCTGACGCGGTTGCCGGGCGACACGATCAGCGGACGCACGCGCTCCTTGCTGCGCAGCACCGTACCCAGCACCTCGCCGGTCTTGCGATCGCGCAACGGCACCTGCGCGCCGCGCGCCTCGCCCAGCTCCTCGTGTTCGCCAGTGAGAATCTTCTTCGCCACGCCGATGGTCGGTAGCCCGGTCACCACGCCCAGATGCGCGGCGATCCCCAGCCGGCGTGGATGAGCGATGCCGTGGCCGTCGGAGAAGATCAGGTCGGGTACCGCCGGCAGCGCTTGCAGTGCCTGCAAGACTGCCGGCAGTTCGCGAAACGACAGCAGCCCAGGTATGTAGGGCATCGAGGTGGGAATGCGCGTCAGGCTCTGCGCGACCACCTCCAGCGTCTGCGCATCGAGCAGCACGACGGCCGCCCGGGTGATCTGTCCCTGCTCCTCGAAGCCCACGTCGACACCGGCGATTAGCCGTAGTGGCGGGAAGTCGTCCACCAGCCGCACCTGCGCCGCCAGCGTCTGCTGCAGCGCGCGCGCGGCGGCGGGCGTGCCATCCCAATCGGCGAACGGTTGCGACGGATAGGGGCTGCTCATCGTTTTCTCCTCGGTGAAAATCATGCGCTCGATCGGGCGACGGACGGCAATGGCGGCTGGACAGTCAGGGAAAAACAGACGACGCTTGCGCCGCACGACGGCAGTTTCATCCTACAGCCGGTTTACCACACAACAATCAGAAACGCCCATGAACTCGCCCGCCCTCAGTCGCATCAGCATCCTGGCCACCGAAGGGGTCTTCGCTTCGACCCTCATGCACGCCAAGGATTTCTTTCACATGGCCAGCCTGCGCCGCGGCCGGCAGCGCGGCGCGGACCTCGCGCCCGCCTTCGAAACCCGCCTGGTCAGCCCCGACGGCCAGCCGGTGACCACTTTCAGCGGCACCACTATAGCCGTCGATGGCGCGCTGGAAGACGCCGACGTGGTGATCCTGCCCGCCTTCTGGGGCGACTTCGATGCACTCTGCGCGCGTTATCCGCAGGTGCTGACGTGGCTGCGGCATCGCCATGCGGCCGGCAGCACGATCTGTGGCGAGGCCACCGGGGCGTTCTGGATGGCTCAAGCCGGGCTGCTGGATCATCGCGAGGCGACGACCCACTGGCGCTTCGCCAGCGAGTTCGCCGAGCGTTTCCCGCAGGTACAGCTGAGCCCGGACAAGCACCTGACCGACAGCGATAATCTCTACTGTGCCGGCGGCACCACGTCGTCGTGCGATCTGTATCTGTACCTGGTCGAGCGCTTCTGCGGAGCTGCCGTCGCGCAAGGCATGGCGCGCGATGTGCTGTTCGAGGTGCAGCGCAGCTACCGGCCGGGGCGGCTCGGCTTCGGCGGCCAGAAGCTGCATCTGGACAGCCGCGTGCTGCAAATTCAGGAATGGCTGGAAGACCACTTCGCCGAGAAATTCCGCTTCGAGGACGTCGCGCTGCAGCACGGCATGAGCATCCGCAATTTCATGCGGCGATTCCAGGCCGCCACCGGCGACAAGCCGCTGCATTACCTGCAGCGCCTGCGCATCGAGACGGCCAAGAGCCTGCTGTCGACGACGCGCAAGAGCATCAAGACCATCAGCTATGAGGTGGGCTACGACGACGCCAGCTTCTTCGCTCGCCTGTTCCGCCAGCACACCGATGTGTCGCCGAACCAGTATCGGCAGCAGTATCGGCACAAGAGCAGCTGACGTCGGGAGGCTGTCCGAGCGGTCCGCCTCCCGCGCAAGGAACGCCCGATCGCGTTAGGGCTTGTGCGGCCGCGCGAGGTATTCGTGCGACTGCATCTCCAGCAAACGGCTGAGGGTGCGCTGGAACTCGAACTCCAGACGTCCGCCGGCATACAGGTCCTTGAGTTCGACCTCGGCGGAAAGGATCAGCTTGACGTTACGGTCGTAGAACTCGTCGACCATGTTGATGAAGCGCCGCGCCATGTCGTCCTTGGCCACGTTCATCTGCTCGATGTTGGATACCAGCACCGCCTCGAAGATCTTGCCCAGCTCGATGTAGTCGTTCTGGCTACGCGGGCCGTCGCACAGGGCGCGGAACTCGAACCAGGCAACATCATTGGCTACCCGGCGCGCCATGATCTCGCGGTTTTCGATCAGCAACGCCTCGTTTTCCAGCACCGTACAGTTTTCCGTCAGCAAGCTGCGGAAGCTCTTTTCCAGGCTCAGCTCGGCCTCGGCATCCAGCGGGAAGTGATACAGCTCGGCCTGTTCCAGCGCGCGCAGGCGGTAGTCGATGCCGCTGTCGACGTTGACGATCTCGGTGTGCTTCTTCAACAGCTCGATGGCCGGCAGGAAGCGCGCGCGCTGCAAACCGTCCTTGTACAGGCCGTCCGGGACGATGTTGGAAGTCGCGACCAGACTCACACCGTTCTTGAACAGCTCTTCGAGCAGGGTCGCGAGGATCATCGCGTCGGTGATGTCGGAGACGAAGAACTCGTCGAAGCAGATCACTCGTGCCTCATCGGCAAAACGCTTGCCGATGATGGTCAGCGGGTTCTTCTCGCCCTTGAGCGTGCGCATTTCCTCGTGCACGCGCTTCATGAAGCGGTGGAAGTGCGTGCGCATCTTCTGCTTGAACGGCAGCGCATCGAAGAACGTATCGACCAGGTAGGTCTTGCCGCGACCGACGCCCCCCCAAAAATAGATGCCCTTGATCGGCCCCTGCGGTTTCTTGCCGAAGAGCTTGCCGAACAATCCACTGCCGCCACGCTCGTCGGCTACCAGGTCGTCGTACAGCCGCTGCAAATGGCGCACCGCATTTTCCTGGGCGGCATCGTGGAAAAAGTCAGGACGTTGCAGGTCGGCCCGATAGCGCTCAAGAGGAGTCATGGCGGAGTCTGGGTAGTGAAACGGGGCCGACACTTTAGCGGCGCCCTCGGTCGTTGGCAATTTGCTCAGCTTGGTCAAACCTCTCGCCCTCCTCTATGGATCGGTCTCACAACGCACCGGCCGAACGCCGCGTGGTCCCGCTTACTCGGCCAGTGTCGCCAGCGCCGCACGCACGCGCAGCATGGCTGCATCCATGGCCTCGGCGGTGTCGTAGCTGGGGCTATCGGCGATGCACTCGTCGTCCAGCCACAGGGTGAACTGACTGCCTTCGTCCTCCCGCAGCTCCAGCGCATCCGGCCCACCGGCGATCAATCGCTGCGTCAACTGGCCGATCGCCTTCGGATTGCTCAGCGGCCGCGACAACAGCAGCTCCTCGCCATCGGCGGCGAAGAAGCGGAAGCGGAAGGCGCCGTCGGCTTCGCGAAAACTGGCGAAGCGCGCGACCTTGCCGGCCTTTTTCTTCGCCGGTGCCGCGCTCTGCGCCTGGCTGGAGAAATTGCGCAGACCTACTGCCTCGCGCAGCTCGCCGAGGAACGGGGTGGCGATCCGGCGCGCCTTGGCAGCGCCGGCCTGGAGAATTTCCTCGAGCTCGGCGGGCTTGGCGATCAGCTGACGATAGAGCTCGCGCGGCTCGCTCAGTTCATTGTCGAGCAGCTCGAACAGTCGCTGCTTGGCTTCGCCCCAGGCCAGGCCGTCACACAGCTCAGCCCGGAACGCGGCCAGTTGCGCCGGGGTGGCGAAGGCCTGGTAGAGCGTGAACAGGTGCGAGCTGTCCGGGTCCTTCGGCTCGCCCGGCAGCTTGGAGTCGGTGACGATGCGCGCTACCGCCGCCTTCAGCTCCTTGGCGCTGCCGAACAGCGGGATGGTGTTGTCGTAACTCTTGGACATCTTGCGTCCGTCGAGGCCCGGCAGCGTTGCCACGCTCTCTTCGATCACGGCCTCAGGCAGGGTGAACAGCTCGCGGCCCTGGCCGAACAGGTGGTTGAAGCGCTGCGCAATGTCACGCGCCATCTCGACGTGCTGGATCTGGTCGCGACCGACCGGCACCTTATGGGCGTTGAACATGAGAATGTCCGCCGCCATCAGCACCGGGTAGCTGTACAGCCCCATCGTCACGCCGGCGTCCGGGTCCTCACCATTCTCGACATTCTTGTCCACCGAAGCCTTGTAGGCGTGCGCACGGTTGAGCAGACCCTTGGCGGTGACACAGGTGAGCAGCCAGGTCAGCTCGGGGATTTCCGGCACGTCGGACTGCCGGTAGAAAGTCACGCGCTCGGCGTCCAGGCCGCAGGCCAGCCAGGTCGCGGCGATTTCCAGACGTGAGCGCTGGATGCGCAGCGGGTCATCGCACTTGATCAGTGCGTGGTAGTCCGCTAGGAAATAGAACGAGTCGGCCGAGGCCGCGCGGCTGGCGACCACGGCCGGGCGGATGGCGCCGGCGTAGTTGCCCAGGTGAGGCGTGCCGGTGGTGGTGATGCCGGTGAGAATTCGGGTCTTCATCGCGTTGATCTCATATCGATGCGATGCAGGCACGGACAAGGACGTGCCTGCGCGTGGCGGGCGAAAAGCTACAGGCGGGGTGCCACCAGCTCCTTCAGCTCCACCAGCTTGGCGTGGAAAAAGTGGCCGCATTCTGCCACTTTCCGCAGCTCATGGGGGCGCGTAAGCGCAGCCGAATAGGCGTACACCGAGGCGGGGTCGATCACTTCGTCCTGCTCCGGCTGAATGATGGTCAGCGAGCCCTTCGCCGCCGGCGTCTGGCCAGCCAGGCGCGACACCGCCGGCGCCACCAGAAACAGCTTATCCGGCGCGCGGCCCTGTGCCTCAAGACGCGCAGCCAGGGCAGCCGCCACGAACCCGCCGAAGGAAAATCCCAGCAGGCAGAGCGGCAGCTCGGGACGCTGCGCCGTCAGCCAGCGCAACGCAGCTTCGGCGTCGTCCACCTCGCCTTCCTGCATGTCGTGCTCGCCGGCGCTGCCGCCGACCCCGCGATAGTTGAACCGCAGCGTGCTGTAGCCCTGGTCGCGCGCCGTACGCTGCAAGGTCGAGACAACCTTGTTCAGCATCGTGCCGCCCTTGACCGGGTTGGGATGGCAGATCAGCGCCAGCCCTCGGGCCTGCGGTTGATCGAAGTACAGGGCTTCCAGCGCACCGCATGGGCCGTCGAGAGAGAGGGGGGTTTCGCGTTTCAGCAAGGGAAGGAACTCCGTGACCTTGGGACGAGTCGACTCGTCTTGCTTTACCAGTTGCCGAATGCCGCGGGCTTGCCACGGTGTACAGCGCAGGTATGAGAAGTTAACGTAAGCACAGCCGTTTTACATAGAAGGAAGGACTCGTGGAACAGACCCTCGCGACCTGGTTGCTCCCGATCGTCGGCCTCATCGCCGGCATCGCCATTGGCTACCTGGTGGCCCGCAACAGCGCGCCCAACCGTACGCAACGCCAGGTGGACGACCTGCAGGAGCGTTTCGATACCTACCAGAGCGAAGTGGTTACCCACTTCAACACGACTGCCGCCCTGCTGCGCAAGCTCACCAGCAGCTACCAGGACATTCAGGACCACCTGAGCGAAGGCGCCGACCGCCTGGCGCTCGACGAGCAGACCCGCGAGCGCCTGCTCGCCGCGCTGCGCAACGACGACCATTCCAGCCCGCGCGAACGTCTGAGCTCGCCGGCGTTCACCGAACCACCGAAGGACTATGCGCCCAAGGACGATGACGCCCCTGGCACGCTGCACGAAAACTTCGGCTTCAAGCAGCGCCACTGAAGCGCTGGCGGGAGCGCCATGGCGCTCCCGCATCCCTCCTCTTTTACTGCCGCAGACGCATCGACAGATCCACCGCGCGTACATGCTTGGTCAGCGCGCCGATGGAGATGTAATCGACCCCGGTCTGCGCAACCGCCAGCAAAGTCTCCTCGCCGATCCCGCCAGACGCCTCCAGCTTGGCGCGACCGCGTGCCAAGCCGACTGCCGTACGCATGTCGTCGAGGCTCAGCTCGTCCAGCATGACGATATCGGCGCCGGCCTGCAGCGCCTGCTCCAGCTCGTCGAGACTCTCGACCTCGACCTCGACCGGCTTGCCCGGGGCGATACGATGCGCCGCCACGATCGCCTGGGCGATACTGCCGCAGGCGGCAATGTGGTTCTCCTTGATCAGGAACGCATCGTAGAGGCCGATACGATGGTTGTGGCAGCCACCACAGGTCACCGCGTACTTCTGCGCCAGCCGCAGGCCTGGCAGCGTCTTGCGGGTGTCGAGCAGCTTCACGCCGGTACCCTCGACCAGATCGGCATAGTGCCTACAGCTGGTCGCAACGCCGGACAGCATCTGTAGAAAATTCAGCGCCGTGCGCTCACCAGTCAGCAGCGCGCGCGCCGGCCCCTCGAGATGAAACAGCACCTGATCGGCCTCGACTCGCTCGCCATCGGCCACTTGCCAGTGCACCGCGACCCGCGGATCAAGCTGGCGGAATACCGCATCGACCCATGCCACACCGCTGATTACCGCCGCCTCACGGGTGATGACCGAAGCGTGCGCCAGACGCTCTGCCGGAATCAGTTGCGCGGTGATGTCGCCGCTACCGATATCTTCCGCAAGCGCCCGACGAACGGTGGCATCAATTTCAGCGGAAAGATCGGCAAGTATCAGGTTAGGCATGGCAGACTCCACATGGTTTGATCCGAAGTATAAAGGCGGCCCGCAAAGGAGCGCGACCTCCGACATAGACCGCCTGCGCTGACCGTTCGGCAGAAACTCGCCAGGTATCTGTGACATGGATCATGCCGGGCAAAAATGCGGATTCGATTAGCCACACTGGTGGCCGATAATCCGCTTAATTATTCTGGCGCCACATAAATGACGCCTTTCAGCGCCTTTTGTTACCCTTGACGCCCACGAAGCGTACGTGACCGCCCGACCGGCCGGCGACCACAGGAGAGTCTCGATGCGAACCGATGCCAAAGTGGTGCACCTGAACAAGGCCACCCCTGAGCACAGACCAACGTCACCGGCCGCTAAGTTGCCGGTAGCGCTGATCAGCGTCCGCGACAAGGCTGCCCAGCAACTGCGCCAAGCGTTGCAGACACTGTTCGATAACGCCGACGATTCGCTGTTCGAGATCGCCGACCGCGCCACCAGCAATACCGAACAAAGCGCCTTCTTCGAAGCCATGCGCGACCTGCGCATGAAGCGACGCACCATCGAGCGCAGCTTTCTGCATCAGCTGTTCGAAGCCTTCGCCACGCTCAACCAGTACGAGATCGGCAAGCCCCAACCGCTCGAAGGCGTGACCTTCGACAGCCTCAGCCTGGTGCAGAACGACGAGCTGGAAGAATCCGTCGCAATCGACACGATGGTGACCAAAGTAACTGGGCGCACCATCCCTGCGCTCGGCCACCTGACGACCCGCATGAACGCGCTGGTCACCAGAAAGCTCGACGACAAGTCCAACCCGCTCGGCCCGAGCGCGATCTGCGACTACTTCCTTGCCGCTTGCAGCAGCCTCGGCGTGCCGATCAAGGTCAAACTGATCATTCTCAAGCTCTTCGAAAAGTACGTACTGACCGAGCTGGATCAACTCTACGCGGACGCCAACCTGACGCTCGCAGCAGCCGGCATCCTGCCCGAACTGCAATCGACCGTTCCACACCGCCCACACCGGCCGAGCGCTGGCGTCAGCACCAGCAGCTCCGCAAGCACGCATGCCAGCCAGACGAACATACACGAGAGCGGTCAGCAGGAAGCCGTCTTCAGTGCACTGCTTGATCTGCTTTCCGAAGCCCGCAACAGCAGCGCACTGGCCCCACGCAGCGCGCCCAGCGACGCGATCCCGATCTCCAGCAACGACCTGCTGCGCCTGCTATCGCACATGCAGGCACGCGCACCGCAAACCGTTGACGAGCACAACCTGCAAGGACAACTCGACCAGCTACTCCAGCGCGTGAGCGCCAAGAGCGGCAAGTCGCGTGTGGTTGGCGAAGTCGACGAAGACGTGATCAATCTGGTGTCGATGCTGTTCGAGTTCATTCTCGACGATCGCAATCTGCCGGATTCGCTCAAAGCCCTGATCGGCCGCCTGCAGATACCGCTGCTCAAAGTAGCGGTACTGGACAAGACGTTCTTCAGCCGCGGCAGCCACCCGGCTCGCCGCCTGCTCAACGAGATCGCCTCGGCTGCTCTGGGCTGGAGCGATCAGGACGAAGCGCAGCGCGACAGTCTGTATCAGAAGATCGAGCAGATCGTGGCGCGCCTGCTGAATGACTTCACCGACGACCCGAGCATCTTCTCCGAGCTGCTGGCGGATTTCCTCGCCTTCATCGGCGATGAGCGCCGGCGCAGCGAGCTGCTTGAGCAACGCACCCGCGATGCCGAGGAAGGACGCGCCAAGGCCGAGATCGCCCGTCAGGCCGTCGAACAGGCGCTCAATCAGCGTCTTCTCGGCAAGACTCTGCCCGAAGTGGTGGTACGCCTGCTACAGGAGGCCTGGAGCAAGGTCCTGCTGCTGATCTGCCTGAAGCATGGCACGCAGTCGTCGCAGTGGGACGATGCATTAATGACGATGGACGAGCTGATCTGGAGCGTGACGCCGCATGCCGATGAACAGTCGCGCGAGCAGCTCATGCAGCTGGTGCCCAACCTGCTCAAGTCCCTGCGCGAAGGCCTGACCAGCGCCGCGTTCGATCCGTTCTCCACCGGAGAGTTCTTCACCCAGCTGGAGGCCCTGCACGTACAGACACTGCAACGCTTCGAGCAGCCTGTAGCCGAAGCGGCCGCGAGCATGGACGCTGTCCAGCCCGCCACCCAAGCCGAAATCACCACTCCGCCAGCGCCCGTCATGGTCGAAGTGGTCGAGGAAATTCAGCTGCTGACGCCCGGCGAAAGTCGCGAGCGTCAACCCGAGGCCTGCCTGCCCGAGCACGATGCGGCGCTGAACCAGGTCGACAATCTGCGCGTGGGTAGCTGGGTAGAGTTCCAGGAAGACGAAGAGCACAAGCTGCGCTGCAAACTGGCCGCTGTGATCAAACCGACCGGCCGCTACATCTTCGTCAACCGCACCGGCATGAAGGTCCTGGAGAAAACCCGCATGGGCCTGGCCAGCGAGTTCCAGCGCGGCGCCATCCGTCTACTCAACGACACGCTGCTGTTCGACCGCGCACTGGAGTCCGTGATCGGCAACCTGCGCAAATTGAAGAACAACTAACCCCCCGTGACGCGAGCCCTTTACGGGCCTCGCGGCCACGCGCTTGGCATTTCACACAGCACGACTAGACTCAGCACACGCCATTCGAGGTGCTTATGTCCAGCCGCCTGAATCCCGAAGACCAGCAGCGCGTAGACGACTATCTCAGCGCACCACAGCATCAGGTCGAGCGCCAGCCGTTCCGCCCGTGGCTCCTGCTCGCGTTGGTACTGAGCGTGGTTCTAGGCCTCGGCCTGCTGAGCCGGCTGCTGGGCCGCCTGGTAACGTGAGGCAAGGCACTAGCGCGAGCGGAATCCTTCTTCACAAAAACGAGCCATAAAAAAAGCTGGATGCCATTTCTGACATCCAGCTTTCTATGGCTTCCTGCGAAGCCTTGTATGGTGGGTCGTGTAGGATTCGAACCTACGACCAATTGGTTAAAAGCCAACTGCTCTACCAACTGAGCTAACGACCCAAAAATGGTCGGGGTAGGGGGATTCGAACTCCCGACATCCTGCTCCCAAAGCAGGCGCGCTACCGGACTGCGCTATACCCCGATTGGAATTTGGCTCCGCGACCTGGACTCGAACCAGGGACCCAATGATTAACAGTCATTTGCTCTACCGACTGAGCTATCGCGGAACAACTTACATTCCAGCTCCTCGGCGGTACTTATGTTCCCGCTTCAGAGGCGCGCCATTTTACGGTTCCCGATAACGCTGTCAAGCCTGGAAATGCGATTCAGGACAATGTGTTGCACTCAGCCGAGGCAAATGAGGCATCGCTCGACAACCCAATGCCCGCGCAGCACCTCCGAGGCACCACGCAGGCCTGTTCCGTCAGCTCAGGCGAAAACCACCTGATCGCCCTCCACCCGCGCCTTGATCATGCTGCCTGGCGCGAACTGGCCGGCCAGGATCTGCTGCGCCAACGGGTTCTCGATCCAGCGCTGGATCGCACGCTTGAGCGGCCGCGCGCCGTATACCGGGTCGTAACCGACGGCAATCAGCTTGTCCATCGCCTCCTGCGTCAGCTCCAGGCTCAGCTCGCGCTCCGCCAGACGCTTGCGCAGGCGCGCCAGCTGAATTTCGGCGATGCCGGCGATCTGCTCGCGTGCCAGCGGATCGAATACCACCACCTCATCGATACGGTTGATGAATTCGGGACGGAAATGATGCCCCACCGCGTCCATCACCGCCGCCCGCTGGGCGTCGGGATCGCCGACCAGCTCCTGAATCTGCATCGAGCCGAGGTTGGAGGTCATCACGATCACGGTGTTCTTGAAGTCCACCGTGCGTCCGTGACTATCGGTGAGACGCCCGTCTTCCAGCACCTGCAGCAAGACGTTGAACACGTCCGGATGCGCCTTTTCCACCTCATCCATCAGCACCACGGAGTACGGTTTGCGCCGCACCGCCTCGGTCAGATAACCGCCCTCCTCGTAGCCAACATAGCCCGGCGGTGCACCGATCAGCCGCGCCACCGAGTGCTTCTCCATGAACTCGGACATGTCGATGCGGATCATTGCCTCCTCGGTATCGAAGAGAAACTCGGCCAGCGCCTTGCACAGCTCGGTCTTGCCGACACCGGTCGGGCCGAGGAAGAGGAACGAGCCGCTCGGCCGATTCGGATCGGCCAGGCCAGCGCGTGAGCGGCGCACCGCATTGGCCACCGCGACCACTGCCTCGTGCTGACCGATGACCCGCTGGTGCAACATATCCTCCATGCGCAGCAGCTTTTCGCGTTCTCCTTCGAGCATCTTCGACACGGGGATGCCGGTCCACTTGGAGACCACCTCGGCGATCTCTTCGTCGGTCACCTTGTTGCGCAGCAGCTGGTTCTCGGTCTTGCCGTGCTGATCGACCATCTGCAGGCTGCGCTCCAGATCGGGAATGATCCCGTACTGCAGCTCAGCCATGCGCGCCAGGTCGCCCTTGCGCCGCGCTGCCTCGAGATCGGCCTTGGCCTGCTCGATCTTCTGCTGCAGCTGGGCAGAGCCCTGCACTTCGGCCTTCTCCGACTTCCAGATTTCCTCGAGGTCGGCGTACTCCTTCTCCAGCTTGGCGATATCGTCTTCCAGCTTGGCCAGACGCTTGCGGGTCGCCTCATCGTCTTCCTTCTTCAGCGCCTCGCGCTCGATCTTCAGCTGGATCAGCCGGCGATCCAGACGATCCAGTGCCTCGGGCTTGGAATCGATCTCCATGCGAATACGGCTGGCCGCCTCGTCGATCAGGTCGATGGCCTTGTCCGGCAACTGGCGGTCGGTGATGTAGCGATGGCTGAGCTTGGCCGCGGCGATGATTGCACCGTCGGTAATGGTCACGCCGTGGTGCACTTCGTAGCGCTCCTTCAGGCCACGCAGGATGGCGATGGTGTCCTCCTCGCTCGGCTCGTCCACCAGCACCTTCTGGAAGCGCCGCTCCAGCGCCGCGTCCTTCTCGATGTACTGGCGGTACTCATCCAGCGTGGTGGCGCCGACGCAGTGCAGCTCACCGCGCGCCAGGGCCGGCTTAAGCATGTTGCCGGCATCCATCGCACCTTCGGCCTTGCCGGCACCGACCATGGTGTGCAGCTCGTCGATGAACAGGATCACCCGCCCTTCCTGCTTGGACAGCTCGTTGAGCACCGCCTTGAGGCGCTCCTCGAACTCGCCGCGGAACTTAGCACCGGCGATCAGCGCGCCCATGTCGAGCGCCAGCAGGCGCTTGTCCTTCAGGCCGTCAGGGACCTCGCCATTGACGATGCGCTGGGCCAGACCCTCGACGATGGCGGTCTTGCCCACGCCCGGCTCGCCGATCAGTACCGGGTTGTTCTTGGTACGCCGCTGCAGAACCTGGATGGTGCGACGGATCTCGTCGTCACGACCGATCACCGGATCGAGCTTGCCGTCCTCGGCACGCTTGGTCATGTCCACCGTGTACTTGTCCAGCGCCTGACGTGACTCCTCGGCGTTGGGGTCGTTGACCGCTTCGCCACCGCGCAAGTTGGCGATGGCGTTTTCCAGCGCCTTCTTCGATACACCTTGCGCCAGCAGTAGTTTGCCGAGACGGGTATTCGCATCGAGAGCCGCCAGCAGCACCAGCTCGCTGGAGATGAACTGGTCGCCCTTCTGCTGCGCCAGGCGGTCGGCCTGATTGAGCAGACGCGCCAGATCCTGGGACATGTTCATGTCGCCAGTCGGGTTCTGCAGCTTGGGTAGCTGATCGAGTTCTTTGGTCAGCGCCTGACGCAGCGCGGCGATATCGAAGCCCACCTGCATCAGCAATGGCCTGATCGAGCCGCCCTGCTGCTCCAGCAGGGCCTGCATCAGGTGCAGCGGTTCGATAGCCGGATGATCCAGGCCAACCGCAATGGATTGTGCATCGGAGAGCGCAAGCTGGAGCTTGCTGGTCAGACGATCGATACGCATGAACGTTCATCCTCAAGTGAAGCGGGCCGGCACACCGAGTCGCGCCATGACAAAAACCCGCGAGATGCAGAATAGATGAGGATGATTGTTGGCGATTCAAGCCAGACGGCATTGATGCATGTCATGCGGCAGGGCGAACCGGCGACAGGTCAGCGCGACCGGCCTCAGCGCGTCGCTCAGCCGTCGATCCACACCAGGCTGGCGAAGCGGCCGGTACGCGCGGCCCGACGGTACGAATAGAAGCGCGCGTCGCTGAACGTACACAGCCCACCGCCATAAACGGCGTCGACGCCGACCGCAGCCAGTCGAATGCGGGCCAGCTGGTACAGATCGGCCATGAAACGCCCGGCGTTACGGCTTGGCGTAAACGCCTCGGCCGCATCGACATGCTGCGCCACGAATGCCTCGCGCACCTCGGGTCCGACCTCAAACACCGCCGGACCGATGGCCGGCCCGAGCCAGACCAGCAGCTCCGCAGCCGGTACCGCCAGCGCGCCGAGCGTCATCTCGAGCACGCCGCCGGCCAGCCCCCGCCAGCCCGCGTGCGCCGCCGCGACGCGCGTGCCGGCTCGGTTGCAGAACAGTACCGGCAGGCAATCCGCAGTCAGCACTGCGCAGGCCTCACCCGGCACATCGCTCCAGCTGGCATCAGCCGTCGCGCAACTGCCGGCAACGGCCTTGATCGCCGTACTCGAATGCACCTGGCTCAACCAGACCGGTCGACAACCAAGCAGACCCTGCAAATGCTGGCGATTCCAGGCGACCGCCGACGGATCGTCGCCAACGTGATCGCCGAGGTTGAAGCTGTCGAACGGCGGCACGCTCATACCGCCCGTGCGGGTGGTCACGCAGGCACGGATCGTCGCCGGGGCCGGCCAGTCCGGCAGCAGCCAGCCGTGCGGCCAGCCGCTCACCCGACGAACGCCTCGCGATCCTGCTGCAGCAGCGTCAACAGCCAGACGAAGTCATCCGGCAGCGGCGACTCCCACTTCATCCGCTCGCCAGTGGCCGGATGATCCAGCTCGAGGAAACGCGCGTGCAGCGCCTGGCGCGGGAACTCGCGCAGGGTCTGCACCAGCGTCGGATTGGCCGCCGGCGGAATGCGGAAGCGTCCGGCATACAGCGGATCGCCCACCAGCGGATAGCCGATGTGAGTCATATGCACGCGAATCTGGTGGGTGCGCCCGGTTTCCAGCTTGACCCGCACATGGGTGTGCGCACGGAAGCGTTCAAGCACGCGGAAATGGCTGACCGCCGGCTTGCCGCCTTCCACCACTGCCATGCGCTGGCGCTGCTGACCGTGGCGACCAATCGGCGCATCGACGGTGCCGCCGGTGATGACCACACCGACCACGATCGCCTCATAGATGCGGCTGACGCTGCGCGCCTGCAACTGCTCGACCAGCCGTGTCTGCGCCTGCAACGTCTTGGCGACCACCATCAGGCCGGTGGTGTCCTTGTCCAGACGATGCACGATGCCGGCGCGCGGCACGTTGATCAGGTCAGGCACGTGGTGCAGCAATGCATTGAGCAGCGTGCCGTCGGCATGCCCGGCGGCTGGATGCACAACCAGCCCGGCCGGTTTGTCGATGACCAGGATGTGCTCGTCCTCGTAGACGATATCGAGCGGAATCTCCTGTGCCAGCCACTCGCCCTGCGCCTGCTGCTCGGCGTTCAATTCGAGGATCGCGCCGGCGTGCACCGTATCGCGCGGGCGCAGCACGGCGCCGTCGACCCTCAGCAGGCCGTCCTTGATCCAGGCAGCCAGGCGCGAACGCGAATGCTCGGAAAACAACTGTGCCGCGACCTGGTCGAGACGTTGGCCGCCGAGGTCGAACGGCACCTCGGCACGCATATGAATAGCCTGTTTGGAAATCTCGGACATAGGGGCACTGCGGCGGGGGCGCAGGCTTTGGTTTCGCCTGCACGCTTGTGTTTAAATACGGCGTCTTTGTCCCGGCTGACCGGGGCGCTCATCATAACAGGACGGCTCCGTGCGAGACAGCCAGCCGTCACAGGGACGCAAGCCGCCATGCAAGTGAAACACCTGCTGCTGATCGCCATCCTCGCCCTTACCGCCGCCTGCTCCTCCACCGAGACCGTCGACGAAAACCTGGGTGAAGTCGAACTGTATCAGCAGGCCCAAGCCGACCTGGACAACAAGGCTTATACCAGTGCGATCAGCAAGCTCAAGGCCCTGGAATCGCGCTATCCGTTCGGCCGCTTCGCCGAGCAGGCCCAGCTGGAACTGATCTACGCCTACTATCGCAACCTCGAACCGGAAGCCGCACGCTCCTCGGCGGAACGCTTCATCCGCCTGCACCCGCAGCATCCGAACGTCGACTATGCCTACTACCTCAAGGGTCTGGCCTCGTTCGACCAGGATCGCGGCCTGCTCGCCCGTTTCCTGCCGCTGGACATGACCAAGCGCGACCCCGGTGCCGCCCGCGATTCGTTCAACGAATTCGCCCAACTCACCAGTCGCTACCCCAACAGCCGCTACGCCCCGGACGCCAAGGCGCGCATGATCTACCTGCGCAACCTGCTGGCGGCCAACGAGATCCACGTCGCGCACTACTACCTCAAGCGTCAGGCCTACGTCGCCGCGGCCAACCGCGGCCGCTACGTGGTGGAAAACTTCCAGGGCACGCCGGCAGTCGCCGACGGCCTGGCGGTGATGACCGAGGCCTATCAGCGCCTGGGCCTCGAGGAGCTGGCAGCGACCAGCCTGCAGACCCTCGAAACCAACTACCCGGACCACGAGACGCTGGAAGAAGGCACCTTCACCCCGCGTGAAACCGAGGCCGACACCCGCGGCTGGCTGAGCCAGGCCACCCTCGGCCTGATCGAAAGCGAAGCGCCGCGCCCGGACACCTCACGCGCCAACCGGGACGTGATTCGTCAGTACGAAGCCGCCGCGCAGGACCTGCCGGAAGAGCTGCGCCCCGTGCTCAAGGAAGCCGAACAACCAAGCGAAGAACGCTCCTGGTGGAGCTACATGACCTTCGGCCTGTTCGACTGACACCCGCGTCAATAACCGTCTGGCCCGGTGAGCCCCAACGCCGCCGGGCGTTATGCAATCTCGTTGCGCATGTCAGGAAGGGATAAATGGGCCTGCTTCGCCTGCTGTTCTGGATCGCTCTGATCGCCGCCGCCTTCTGGCTGTGGCGACGCATGACGCGCAAGCCCGAGCGCAACCCCGAGCCGAGCGCGCAACCAATGGTGCGCTGCGCTCATTGCGGCGTGCACCTGCCGCGCACGCAGGCGGTACAGGGCAAGGAACACTGGTATTGCAGCCAGGCGCATCTGCAGGATGGCGAGGCTGGTGGGCACTGAGAACCTGGCCTTCCTGGGCGACCAGGGCCGGCGCATCCTGCGGCTGTATCATCTTTATCGCCTGACCATCGGCCTGGCGCTGGTGCTGCTGATCAGCAGCGACCTGCACGACAGCCTGCTGCAGATGAGCAATCCGGCGCTGTTCAGCAACGGCGCCTGGCTCTACCTGATCCTCAACATCATCGTGTCCGTGCTGGTGCAGAACCCGAAACGGGATCTGCCAGTGCTGGGCCTGGCGCTAATGGACGTGATCCTGCTGTCGGGGCTGTTCTACTTCGCCGGCGGCACCCCCAGTGGCATCGGCAATCTGCTGATCGTCGCCGTGGCCATCGCCAACATTCTGCTGCGCGGACGGGTCGGCTTCTTCGTCGCCGCGGTCGCGGCGATCGGTCTGATCTATCTGACCTTCTATCTCAGCCTGAGCAAGCCAGAAGCCGCGCGCCAGTTCGTCCAGGCCGCAGCGCTGGGCACCCTGTGCTTTGCCGCCGCCCTGCTGGTGCAGGGCTTGACCCGCCGCCTGCAGGCCAGCGAACACCTGGCGCGTCAGCGGGCCGAGGATGTCGCCAACCTGGAGGCATTGAACGCGCTGATTCTGCAACGCATGCGCACCGGCATCCTGGTCCTCGATCCGCAACGACAAGTGCTGCTGGCCAATCAGGGCGCGCAACAGCTGCTCGAGCAACCGGAGACCGGCGGAATGCCGCTCGCCGAATACTGCCCGGACCTGCTGAATCGTCTGCAGCAATGGCAAAGCAACCCGACCCTGCGCCCGGAGCCGCTGAAGATCGGCCAGAGCGGCCCGATCGTGCAGCCGAGTTTCGCCTCGCTGCAGCACGGCGAGAAACGCAACACGCTGGTGTTTCTCGAGGACAGCTCGCACATCGCGCAGAAGGCCCAGCAGCTCAAGCTCGCCTCGCTCGGCCGACTGACCGCCAGCATCGCCCACGAAATCCGCAACCCGCTTGGTGCCATCAGCCACGCGGCGCAGCTGCTGCACGAATCCGAATCCCTGGATGCTGCGGACCGGCGTCTGGCGCAGATCATCCAGGATCATTCGCGACGCATGAACCTGGTCATCGAGAACGTCCTGCAGCTCTCGCGCCGACGCCAGGCCGAACCGCAGCTACTGGATCTCAAGTACTGGCTGCACCGCTTCGTCAGCGAGCTGCGCAACACCCTGGCACCACAGCAGAGCGTGCACCTGGAAGTCATCGGCAGCTCCCTGCAGACACGCATGGACCCCAACCAGCTCACCCAGGTGCTGACCAACCTCGTGCAGAACGGCCTGCGCTACAGCGGCTTGCGCCATGCCCGCGCCCAGGTATGGTTGCGCCTGTATCGCGACCCGGCCAGCGACCTGCCGGTGGTTGAAGTCCTCGACGATGGCGACGGAGTGGCCACCGAGCAGCTGCAGAACATTTTCGAACCCTTCTTCACCACCGAGAGCAAGGGTACCGGGCTGGGCCTGTATATTTCCCGCGAGCTGTGCGAAAGCAACCAGGCACGCCTGGATTACCGCGAGCGCCCGGGGGGTGGCAGCTGCTTTCATATCGTCTTTGCGCATGCGAGCAAGACCGGCTGAACGCGCCTATCACGGGCGCACCCGATCACACAACGACCAACCCGGTATCCGCCAGGCCGAGCCGGGGCGTTAACATGACCCACCGCCGCCATCGGCGAACCGAACCAACGAAGCAGGACCCATGAGCGCCCGCCAGAAAGCACTGATCATCGATGACGAGCCCGACATTCGCGAACTCCTGGAAATCACCCTGGGGCGCATGAAGCTCGACACCCGCAGCGCCCGCAATCTCAAGGAGGCCCGCGAGTGGCTGGCGCGCGAACACTATGACCTGTGCCTGACCGACATGCGCCTGCCCGATGGCAGCGGACTGGAGCTGGTGCAGCTCATTCAGCAACAGCACCCACAGCTGCCGGTGGCGATGATCACCGCCTACGGCAGCCTGGACACCGCCATCAGCGCGCTCAAGGCCGGCGCCTTCGACTTCCTCACCAAGCCGGTCGACCTCAACCGTCTGCGCGAGCTGGTCAGCACCGCACTGCGCGTACGCAGCGCCCCCACCGAAGCGGCACCGGTGGACAGCCGCCTGCTCGGCAGTTCGCCGCCGATGAAGGTGCTGCGCAAGCAGATCGACAAGCTCGCCCGCAGCCAGGCGCCGGTCTACATCAGCGGCGAATCCGGCAGCGGCAAGGAGCTGGTGGCGCGGCTGATTCACGAACAGGGGCCGCGCAGCGAGCGGCCGTTCGTACCGGTCAACTGCGGAGCGATTCCGTCGGAGCTGATGGAGAGCGAATTCTTCGGCCACAAGAAAGGCAGCTTCAGCGGCGCCATCGAAGACAAGCCGGGGCTGTTCCAGGTAGCCAATGGCGGCACCCTGTTCCTCGACGAAGTAGCCGACCTGCCGCTGCCGATGCAGGTCAAGCTGCTGCGCGCCATCCAGGAAAAGGCCGTGCGCGCGGTTGGTGGCACTCAGGAAGTGCTGGTCGATGTGCGCATCCTCTGCGCCACCCACAAGGATCTCGCCAGCGAAGTCGCCGCCGGGCGCTTCCGCCAGGACCTGTACTACCGCCTCAACGTCATCGAACTGCGCGTGCCGCCGTTGCGCGAGCGTCGAGAAGACATCGCCCTGCTGGCCGATGCGATGCTGCGCCGCCTGGCGCAGGAATGCGGCGACAGCCCGGCGCACCTGCATCCCGACGCCCTGGCGAAATTGCTGGCCTATCGCTTTCCGGGCAACGTGCGCGAACTGGAGAACATGCTCGAACGCGCCTACACCCTGTGCGACGGCGACGAGATCAAGGCCGCGGACCTGCGCCTGGCCGACAGCCCGGGGCCGGGAGAAAGCGGAGAAGTCAGCCTGGCGCAGATCGACAGCCTGGAAGACCACCTGGAGGAGATCGAGCGCAAGCTGATCATGCAGGCGCTCGAGGAAACCCGCTGGAACCGCACCGCCGCGGCACAGCGCCTGGGCCTGACCTTCCGCTCGATGCGTTATCGACTGAAGAAGCTCGGCCTGGATTGAGCCGCCAGCAGGTCGCGCATCGCGCCTGTCGTCCGGCGCGATGCTGCCTGCCAGTCCTCACCCCTGCGAAAGCAGGTTGCGCAGATCGATGATCGCCGCGTTGGCACGCGAGATGTAGTTGGCCATCACCAGCGAGTGGTTGGCGAGCATCCCGTAGCCGCTGCCATTGAGCACTATCGGACTCCACAGCGGTTCCTGCACCGCCTCCAGTTCACGAATGATCTGCCGGACGCTGACAGTCGCGTTTTTCTTCGCCAGTACGTCGGCGAAATCCACCTCGATCGCCCGTAGCAGGTGCGACAGCGCCCAGGCCTGACCACGCGCCTCGTAGAACACGTTGTCGATCTGCAGCCAGGGCGTCTCGACCACCTGCTCGCGGACCTCGGGCACGACGCCGGCGCGCTCCTGCTCGGGCGCCAGGTTGGTATCCAGACGCACGCGACCAACGCTTGCGGACAGACGCTGCGACAGCGAGCCGAGTCGCGTCGCGACGTCACCCAGCCAGTTGTTCAGATTGTCGGCGCGGGTATAGAACAGCGCTTTCGGCGCCGGATCGCTCAGGCGCGCCAGATAACGATCCAGCGCGCGGATGCCGTTGCGGTATTCCGACTCGGACGCCGGCAATGCCCAGCTGCGATTGTCGAAATTGAACAGCGGCTCGCTCTTCGACAGATCGGGGTCTTCGGTCGACTGCGACTGCGAGCGGGTGAAGTCCTTGCGCAGCGCGCGGCTCAGGTCGCGCACCTGAACCAGCACGCCGTATTCCCAGCTCGGCATGTTGTCCAGCCAGAGCCCCGGCGGTGCGATGTCGTTGCTCAGGTAGCCACCCGGCTTGTCCAGCAAGGTGCTGGCCACACGCTTGAGGGTTTCGACGGTGGTGTAGCCGTTGACCAGCTGGCGTTGCGAGCTCGCTGCCGCCTCGCGTGCGTGCTGCGGAACCGGGAACAGTGCGGGTTCGCGACTCCAGTACCAGCCCACGATCAGCGCCGCCAGCAGAAGCAGCCCGACCACCACGGCAAGCGCCGACCACAGCGGGTTGCCCGCGCGCGAAACGGTTGCCGTCGAGCCGCCGCTCGAGCGGCCGAAACGGGCAAAGCGGTTCTTCCAGTCCAGCATGGGCAAAATGTCCTTCTCTCGGATTCAGAGGTTCTGACCGCCTGAGGCGGGCCACGTTGCGGTAAGGTTGCTCACTATAACGCAGCTCCCCGGCATCCTCTGCCGCAATTTGCGAACCACTACCGCCTGCGGCAGCCGCCAGGCCTGCATGCCAGTGATAGCATGGCGCCACCACAAAAAGGCGCTGACCCCGGATGGCCAGCGCAACGGAAAGGCTCATGGCGGACCAGGAAGAACTCAAGCAACACTTTGCCCAGCGCGTGATCCATCAGGCTCGCGAAGTGCTCGACGTCTGGCAGCAATTGCAGCGCGGCGAATGGAGCGAGCGTCACCACAGCGCGCTTGACGATGCCACGCAACGCCTGCGCCGCTTCGCCGAGCGTTTCGAGCAGCCCGAGCACAGCGCCCTGGCGATCGGCATCGAGGATTGCCTGGGCGATATCCGCGACAACCGCGGCCGGCTGTCCAGCGAGACCATCGCGACGCTCAGTCAACTGATCTACCGCCTGGCACGCACCGGACTGCGCCACAACGACCCGCTGACGCAGCCTTTCCTGCCGCCGCTGAGCAAACCGGTCTACCTGGCACTGCAGAATGACCAGCGAGCGGACTACCTGATGCGTCAGCTGGAGTTCTTCAGCATGTCGGCCCAGGCTTTCGACAGCGAGATGGCGTTTCGCGCCGCCATGCACCAGCGCCATCCCGCGGCGATCGTCATGGACGTCGACTTCACCGGCCCCGGCGCCGGACTGCGACTGGCCGAGCAGGTCCAGCAGGGGCTGGAAGACAAGCTGCCGATCCTGTTCTTCAGCCACAGTGAAACCGATACCCCGACACGCCTGGCGGCCGTGCGCGCCGGCGGCCTGGAGTTCTTCACCGGTACGCTGGACGCCTCGACCCTGCTGGAGAAGATCGAAATCTTCACCCGCACCGCGCACAGCGAACCGATCCGCGTACTGATCGTCGACGACTCCCGCGCCCAGGCCACGCACACCGAACGGGTGCTGAACAACGCCGGCATCATCACGCGCATGCTGATCGAGCCGATCCAGGCCATCGGCGCGCTGGCGGAGTTTCAGCCGGACCTGATCATCCTCGACATGTACATGCCCGACTGCATGGGCACCGAACTGGCCAAGGTGATTCGCCAGCACGAACGCTACGTCAGTGTGCCGATCATCTACCTGTCGGCCGAGGACGATCTGGACAAGCAGCTCGACGCGATGGGCGAAGGCGGCGACGACTTCCTCACCAAACCGATCAAGCCGAGCCATCTGATCGCCACCGTGCGCACCCGCGCCGCACGTGCCCGCAGCCTCAAGGCACGCATCGTGCGCGACAGCCTCACCGGCCTGTACAACCACACCCATAGCCTGCAACTGCTGGAAGACGCGCGCTTTCAGGCCCGCCGTGACAATCGCCCGTTGAGCTTCGCCATGCTCGACATCGACCACTTCAAGCGGGTCAACGACACCTACGGCCACCCGATGGGCGACCGGGTGATCCGCAGCCTGGCGCTGTTTCTCAAGCAGCGCCTGCGCAAGACCGACCACATCGGGCGCTATGGCGGCGAGGAATTCGCCGTGGTGTTGCCGGATACGCCGGTGGAAGCGGCGTGCAAGGTGCTCAACGACATTCGCCAGCGCTTCGCCGAGCTGCGCTTTCCCGCGCAGCCGCAAGACCTGAGCTGCACCTTCAGCTGCGGCATCAGCGAGCTGAGCGCCGACACCGACGTCAAGACACTCACCCAGCAGGCGGACGAGGCGCTGTACCGCGCCAAACGCAGCGGCCGCAACCGGGTCGAGCGGTTCTAGTCGATCGGCCGCGCCTAGCGGCTCACAAAAACGTGAGCCGGGCGCGGCTGTCACGCGAATGACATCAAATCGCCATATCTTGCTAGCCTCCCTGGCCTGCTCGAAGAGGCGATGATGCGCCTGAAGTCGCTCACCACGCTCAACACCCTCCTGCTCATCGCGGTTTGCCTGGCCCTCGGCGCCACGCTCTGGTGGTCGGAGCGGGCGATGGAGCGCCCCTATCAGCTGATGGCGCACTACCTGGGATTGTCCCAGCAGTTCCAGCACCAGGCCGCGGAGAACATCGGCGCCTACCTGGTCAGCGGCGACGCAGTGCGCCACAGCCAGGCGCAGAAAGCGCTCGAAACCCTGCAGCAGGACATCGCCGGACTACCGGCCGGATTCGCCGAACGGCTGCAGCCCAGCCTGGACGAGCTGAGCCGTTTCACCGCCAGCGATTTGCTCGCCGCCGGCAAGCTGGCGGGCGATCCACAGGGCTTGCTGCTGCAAGCCGAGCGCGAGATGGCCGGTGCACTGTCGCAGCTCGATCAGTACCGCAGCGCAGCCAATCATCCGAACGCAGCGGACTATCAGCCGCCGCTGTTTGCCGCCAGCCAGCAACTGCTGCGCCTCAGCCACGCCCGCGGCAAGCTGGTCGCCAGCGGCCGCGACGAACTGGCCGGCGAGGTCGAACAGGCACTGCAGGGCTTGCGGCAGGAGGTCAGCCGCCTCGACGCGCTGCCGCTGCTAGGTGTCGCCGCCGAACAGAAATCCGCCGCCAGCAGCTTCGCCGCGCTGCTCGAACTCGACGATTCGGCGAACCAGCAGCAGGCCGAAGACCGCGGCATTGCGCTCAAGCGCGAACTGGCCAGCCTGATCAAACGCTACCCGGCCGAGTTGCAGCGCACCCGCGAACTGATCCGCCAGCGCAGCGAACTGCACGACAGCAGCATGCGCAAAGTCGCCGCCGTGCAACAGGCACTGGCCGAACTGGAGCCGGCAGTGCGCGCCGAACATGGGCGCATCCAGAGCGAGGTACGGCTGATCCAGGGCGCGATCATTGTGCTGATCCTGCTCATCGCCCTGGCGGTCGATCGCCTGCAGCGCCAGCTCACCCGTACCCTCGGGCAGCTGGTGCCGGCCCTGTCGGCATGGGCTGAAGGCGACTTCAGCCGGGACGCGCGGATCGACTCGAAGATTCGCGAGATCATCGATATCGAAACCTCGCTCAACCGTCTGCGCAGCTACCTGCTGCAGCTGGTCGGCACCCTACGCCAGCAGGCCGAGCAGGTCGCTGCCAGCAGCCGCGATCTGGACGAAATGAGCAGCGACCTGCACGACGGAGCGCAACGCCAGACCGGCGACACGGCACAGATTCGCGATTCGCTCGGCGAGCTGGAGGCCACCATCCAGCAGGTGGCCGACGGCGCCGGCGAAGCGGCCGACGCCAGCCGCGCCGCGGCGCATGCCGTGCAGCAAGGTCAGCAGGTGATCGGCCAGAGCCTGACCGGGCTGCATGATCTGGTCAGCGAGGTGCAGGGCAATGCGGTGGCCATCGAACGCCTGGCCGCCGAAACCACCACCATCGGCAACGTGCTGACGGTGATTCGCTCCATCGCCGAGCAGACCAACCTGCTGGCGCTCAATGCTGCCATCGAAGCGGCCCGCGCCGGCGAGCACGGTCGCGGCTTCGCCGTGGTCGCCGACGAGGTGCGTTCACTGGCGCAGCGCACCAGCGGCGCCACCGCGGAAATCCAGCAACTGATTGGCGATCTGCAGCAGGCCGCCACCCAATCGGTCGAAGCCATGCGCAGCCAGGTCGCCCACGCCGAAGGCACCGCCAGTCTGGCGCAGAGCGCCGATCAGGCGCTGGGCGAAATCGTCGCCACCATCGCCACCATCAGCCGCATGGCCGAGCAGATCGCCCAGGCCACCGCGCAGCAGGGCGAGGCGGTCAGCGAGATTCGCGGGCATAGCGAGCGCATCCATCAGCTCGGCGATGCCAACCTGACGCACATCAGCCGCGGCCGCGAACAGAGCGCGCAGATGCTGCGCCTGGGCGGCGAACTGGATCAGGCGACCCAGGCGTTCAGGTTCTAGGTTCGACGGGGGCGCGCCGCTGCGCAGCGGCCTTCATGCCGGCGCGGCCGCGCGCCCGGGGAATCGGCTGACGGCATGCGTGCCGGCGCAAGGCGGCACGCATGCCGTCAGCGATGCGCGATCAGCGCGGCGCCACCGGCCGTTGCGGCTTGCGCCCCTTGCCGGCCGGCTTGCCGCTGCCATTGGCCGCCTTGCGCCGCGCCTCGGCGGCGGCCTTGGCCTGCTCGCGCTTGTCCCAGGCGTTGCCGTCGTGGCTACGCGGCGGCAGACCGGTGTGCTGGGTCAGAATCTTGCCGCCCTGCCCGGCCTTCTTGCTGCCCGCTGGCGTCGAGTTCTTGCGTCGCGCGCTCTGGTAGCCGCCTTCGCTGGCCGGCTGGTGCGCCGGGATCAGCTGATGCTTGCCCGAGCCGATCAGGTCGGCGCGGCCCATGCGGATCAGCGCTTCACGCAGCAGCGGCCAGCCCTTGGGATCGTGGTAGCGCAGGAACGCCTTGTGCAAACGGCGTTGCTCCTCGCTCTTGACGATGGTAACGCCCTCGCTCTTGTAGGTCACCTTGCGCAGCGGGTTCTTGCCGGTGTGATACATGGCGGTCGCCGAGGCCATCGGCGACGGATAGAACGCCTGCACCTGGTCGGCGCGGAAGCCGTTGGCCTTCAGCCACAGGGCGAGGTTCATCATATCCTCGTCGGTGGTTCCTGGATGCGCGGCGATGAAGTACGGGATCAGGTACTGCTCCTTGCCCGCCTCCTTGGAGAACTTGTCGAACATCCGCTTGAACTTGTCGTAGGTCCCGATACCCGGCTTCATCATCTTGTCCAGCGGGCCGCGCTCGGTGTGCTCCGGCGCGATCTTCAGGTAGCCGCCGACGTGATGGGTGACCAGTTCCTTGACGTATTCGGGCGACTCCACCGCCAGGTCGTAGCGCAGACCGGAGGCGATCAGGATCTTCTTCACGCCCGGCAGCGCGCGCGCCTTGCGGTACAGCTCGATGAGCGAGCTGTGATCGGTGTTGAGGTTCTCGCAGATACCGGGGAATACGCAGGACGGCTTGCGGCAGTGCTTTTCGATGTCGTGGCTCTTGCAGGCCAGGCGGTACATGTTGGCCGTCGGTCCGCCAAGGTCGGACACCACGCCGGTGAAGCCGCGCACCTTCTTCATTTCCTCGATCTCGTGGAGGATCGATTCGTGCGAGCGGCTCTGGATGATGCGCCCCTCGTGCTCGGTGATCGAGCAGAAGGTACAGCCGCCGAAGCAGCCGCGCATGATGTTCACCGAGAAGCGGATCATCTCGTACGCCGGAATCTTCGCCCCGCCGTACACCGGGTGCGGTACGCGCTGGAAAGGCGCGGCGAATACGTAGTCCATCTCCTCGGTGGTCAGCGGAATCGGCGGCGGGTTGAGCCACAGCTCGCGCTCGTCGTGGCGCTGCACCAGCGCGCGGGCGTTGCCGGGATTGGTCTCCAAGTGCAGCACACGGTTGGCATGGGCGTACAGCGCCGGGTCGTTGCGCACCTTCTCGAACGACGGCAGACGGATCACCGTGCGCTCGCGCGTGAGCTTGGGATGCGGCAACAGCTCGACCGGCCTGGCTTCCTCGGGATCGTCCTGCGGCGCCTTCTGCTGTTCGATGGAACAGGCGGACAGGTCCTGCGTGTTGACGTAGGGATTGATGATCTGATCGATCTTGCCGGGCCGATCGATGCGCGTGGAATCGATCTCGAACCAGCCTTCCGGCGTGTCCTTACGGATGAATGCCGTGCCGCGCACGTCGGTGATGCTCTCGACCGGCTCGCCACGCGCCAGCCGCTGCGCCACTTCGACGATGGCGCGCTCGGCGTTGCCGTAGAGCAGGATGTCGGCGGTGGCGTCCATCAGGATCGAGCGGCGCACCTTGTCCGACCAGTAGTCGTAGTGCGCGATGCGTCGCAGCGAGGCCTCGATGCCGCCGAGCACTACCGGCACATGCTTGTAGGCCTCCTTGCAGCGCTGGCTGTACACCAGGCTGGCGCGGTCCGGACGCTTGCCGGCCAGTGCGCCGGCGGTATAGGCATCATCCGAACGCACCTTGCGGTCGGCGGTGTAGCGATTGATCATCGAGTCCATGTTGCCGGCGGCGATGCCGAAGAACAGGTTCGGCTCGCCGAGCTTCATGAAGTCATCTTTGCTGTGCCAGTCGGGCTGGCTGATGATGCCGACGCGAAAGCCCTGCGCTTCGAGCAGGCGGCCGATGATCGCCATACCGAACGACGGGTGGTCGACGTAGGCATCGCCGGTGACGATGATCACGTCGCACGAATCCCAGCCGAGCTGATCCATCTCCTCCCTGCTCATCGGCAGGAACGGCGCCGGGCCGAAACACTCGGCCCAGTACTTGGGATAGTCGAACAGCGGCTTGGCGGCAGGCATGGCGGGAAACCGGGCTACGAAAACGGGCGCGGAATATAGCACAAAAAATGATCAGGAAGGCCGAGCGTGCAGCTCGGCCTTTGCCTGGCGGACGAAGGGAATTCTGTCCCGGCGGTCAGCCGCCGAGGTAACGACGCGGCACGCGACCGGTGACCTTGGTCAGCAACTCGTAGCCGATGGTGCCGCAGGCTGTCGCCAGTTCATCGATCGGCACCTGTGCGCCCCATAGCTCCACCGCGTCGCCGAGCTGCGCTTGCGGCAGGTCGGTCAGATCGACTGCGAGCATGTCCATCGATACGCGCCCGGCCAGCGGGACGCGCTGTCCGCGGATCACCACCGAGGTACCGGACGGCGCGCTGCGTGGATAACCATCGGCATAGCCGCAGCTGACGGTACCGATGCGCGACGGGCGCTGCGCCACCCAGCTGGCACCATAGCCGACGCTGTCACCGACCGGCACGTCGCGAATCGCAATCAGCGCGCCGGTCAGCGTCATCACCGGTTTGAGGCCGAGTTCCTGCGCGCTCAGCGTGGCGAACGGCGTGGCACCGTAGAGCATGATGCCGGGACGGATCCAGGCCATGTGCGCCTGCGGCAGCGTCAGTACCGCGGCGGAGTTGGCCAGCGAGCAGTTGTCGAACGCCAGCTCCAGCAGCTGGCCGTAGAACTCGAGCTGACTCTCGTTCAGCGAATGGCCACGCTCGTCGGCGCAGGCGAAATGGCTGATCAGGTTCAGTTCGCCCACCTGCGCCGCACCCTTCAGTCGGGCATGGCAATCTCGCAGGCCATCGACCGTGAAACCGAGCCGGTGCATGCCCGAGTCGAGCTTCATCCAGACGTTCAGCGGCCTCTCCAGCTCCGCATCCAGCAACCAGTCGGTCTGACGTAGATCCTGCACGGCTACATCCAGGCTCAGCTCGGCGGCACGTCGGTATTCGCAAGGCTCGAAACAGCCTTCGAGCAGCAGGATGCGGGCATCCGGGGCGCTGGCGCGCACCACCTCGGCCTCCTCCAGGCAGGCCACGGCGAAACCGTCGGCCACATCGCGCAGCGCCGTCACCACTTCGTGCGCACCATGTCCGTAGGCATTGGCCTTGACCACAGCGAAAGCCTTGCGCTGCGGCGCGCATTGCCTGGCGAGCAGATAGTTGTGGCGAAGCGCAGTCAGATCGACCGTGGCAACCAGCGGACGCATGGGATTTTCCTGTCGGCGAAGGTGAGGCGCAAATCTTAGGCCGATCCGCCGGACGCGGGAAGCGCGCGGACTGCCGCTCGCGCGCTGCGCTTACTCGTCGTCGAACTGATAGCTGCCCGGCGCGAGGTTCTCGAAGCGCGAATACTTGCCGAGGAAGGCCAGGCGGGTGGTGCCGATCGGACCGTTCCGCTGCTTACCGATGATGATTTCGGCGACGCCCTTGTATTCAGTTTCCGGGTGATACACCTCGTCCCGGTAGACGAACATGATGATGTCGGCGTCCTGCTCGATGGCGCCCGATTCGCGCAGGTCGGAGTTCACCGGGCGCTTGTTGGGCCGCTGTTCCAGCGAACGGTTGAGCTGCGACAGCGCGATGACTGGGCAGTTGAATTCCTTCGCCAGGCCTTTGAGCGAGCGGGAAATCTCGGAAATCTCGTTGACCCGGTTGTCGCCGCTGGAGCCCGGTATCTGCATCAGCTGCAGGTAGTCGACCATGATCATGGCGATCTCGCCGTGCTCGCGCGCCAGCCGCCGGGTACGCGCGCGCATCTCCGAGGGGCTGATACCGGCGGTATCGTCGATGAACAGCTTGCGGTCATTGAGCAGGTTCACCGCCGAGGTCAGCCGCGGCCAGTCGTCATCGTCCAGCTTGCCCGCGCGGACCTTGGTCTGGTCGATGCGCCCCAGCGAGGCGAGCATACGAATCACGATGGAGTCGGCGGGCATCTCCAGGGAAAACACCAGCACGGCCTTGTCGGTACGCAGCACGGCGTTTTCCACCAGGTTCATCGCAAAGGTGGTCTTACCCATCGACGGACGACCGGCAACGATGATCAGGTCGGCTGGCTGCAGACCGCTGGTGGCTTCGTCCAGATCGGTGAAGCCGGTGGACAGGCCGGTGATCGCCTCGCCGGCATTGAACAGCGTATCGATGCGGTCGATGGCCTTGACCAGGATGTCGTTGATGCCCACCGGGCCGCCTGTTTTCGGCCGCGCCTCGGCGATCTGGAAGATCAGCCGCTCGGCTTCATCGAGAATTTCCTCGCCGGTGCGCCCTTGCGGTGCGTAGGCGCTGTCGGCGATCTCGTTGCTGATACCGATCAGCTGCCGCAGCGTGGCCCGCTCACGGATGATCTGCGCATAGGCCTTGATGTTCGCCACCGACGGCGTGTTCTTCGCCAGCTCGCCAAGGTAGGCCAGACCACCGACCTGCGGCAGCTGCCCTTCCTTGTCCAGCTGCTCGGACAGCGTCACCACGTCGAACGGCGAGTTGCGCTCGGCCAGCTTGTAGATCGCCCGGAAGATCAGGCGATGATCGTGGCGGTAGAAGTCGCCATCGGAGACCTGGTCGAGCACGCGCTCCCAGGCGTTGTTGTCCAGCATCAGACCGCCCAGCACGGCCTGTTCGGCCTCGATGGAGTGCGGCGGCACCTTGAGCGCGGCGGTTTCCAGGTCGTACTGCTGGGGCACACTGATGTCGTTCATGATTCTTTCGCGATTCGAAACAGCAGAAAAACAAAGGGCACGTCCCGCTCGCGCGGAAACGTGCCCGATGTTACGCGTCAGGCACCGGAGGTGCCAGGCGACACCTTAGGCGGCGACGACGATCAGCTTGACAGTCGCTTCGACGTCGGTGTGCAGGTGCACGGCCACGTCGTATTCGCCGGTCTGGCGAATGGTGCCGTTCGGCAGGCGAACTTCGCTCTTGGCCACTTCAACGCCGGAGGCGGTCAGGGCATCGGCGATGTCGTGGGTACCGATGGAACCGAACAGCTTGCCTTCATCGCCCGCGGTTGCGGTGATGGTGACTTCCAGTTCAGCCAGCTGCGCAGCGCGAGCTTCGGCCGAAGCCTTCTTCTCGGCAGCAGCCTTTTCCAGCTCGGCGCGGCGTGCTTCGAACGCTGCGATGTTGGCAGCGGTCGCGGCAGTGGCCTTGCCTTGCGGCAGCAGGTAGTTACGGCCGTAACCGGATTTGACGTTTACCTTGTCGCCCAGGTTGCCCAGGTTGGCGATCTTTTCCAGCAGGATGACTTCCATTTGAGTCTTACCTCTTAACTTTTAACCTTCACCGTTCGCAGGTCCCGCGCCGTTCTTGCCGGCCGCGCGACCACGAAAATCAAACAGACTGTCGACGATGGCCAACACGGCCAGCAACGGATAGATCAACTGCATGAACAGCACCAGCGTAACGTACAGCCCCACCAGCCAGAACCGCGGCAGACGCCCCTGTGCCACCAGACCGTGCATCAGCGCAACCCCGGCGAACACCAGCGGCACGCTGCACAGCGGCGTCAGCACCGCGAACTGCGCACCGAGACTCGGGCCGAGCAACATGCCCACCAGCAGCATGATTGCCACCACCGGCGGAAAACGCAGCGCTCGAAACTCGCCCCCGAATCCACCCGGGTTGTACAGCGCCGCTTGCCAGTAACGCGCCAGCATCAGGCTGAGCAGCGTGACGATCTGCAGCAGCGCCGCCAGCAGGCCGGTCAGCACCGGAGCCAGCAGCGCGCCCAGACGCGCACGCTCCTCGTCGGAGAACTGCTCGTAGGCGCCCGACAACGTCTCGGGCAGGATCTTCTGCAGCTCCCCGGCCAGCGCAGCAATAGGCTCGCCGAATACCGCACCGAGACCCCAGACATACAGCAGTCCGAGGGCCACGCTGCACAGCATCACCCGCGCCCAGGACGCCTGGTTGCGCAGCAGAAGCGCCAGTCCCAGCGAACCGAGCAGCACCAGCAGCGTGCGCGGATCACCGAAGTACCACCACGCCAGCGCCGGCACAATCGCCCAGACCAGTACGCTCAGCGCGTCGTTGAGCCCTCTGCGAAGCAGCACCAGGCTGCCCGCGGCGGCACTGAGCCAGAACAGCATTGGCAGCGCGGCGGCAACACCAACCACCAGGATGGCCTGCATACGGCCACGCATGATGAATTCGGCCAGCGCACGCATACGCTCTATCTATCCCTTACGTTCGTCGACCAGCCCGATCAACGGCCGTGGCTGTCGGTGTAGGGCAGCAGGGCCAGGTAGCGGGCGCGCTTGATAGCGGTGGCCAGCTGACGCTGATAGCGGGCTTTGGTTCCGGTGATGCGGCTAGGAACGATCTTGCCGGTCTCGGAGATGTAGGCCTTCAGGGTGTTGAGATCCTTGTAATCGATCTCTTTCACGCCTTCGGCGGTGAAACGGCAGAACTTACGACGACGGAAAAAACGTGCCATGAAATAGGCTCCTCAATAGATCCGTGGATTACTCGTCAGCGCTGTTGTCGCTGTCGCTGTCACTGTCGGCGGAGCCGTCGGTGTTTTCAGGACGATCACGACGCTCGCGGCGCTCGCTACGGTTTTCCTCAGCCTTGAGCATCTCGGACTGTTCGGTCACGGCTTCGTCGCGACGGATAACCAGGTTACGGATGACGGCGTCGTTGTAGCGGAAGTTGTCTTCCAGCTCGGCCAGTGCCTTGCCGCTGCACTCGACGTTCAGCATCACGTAGTGAGCCTTGTGCACGTTGTTGATGGCGTAAGCCAGCTGACGACGGCCCCAGTCTTCCAGGCGGTGGACCTTGCCACCATCTTCTTCGATCAGCTTGGTGTAACGCTCCACCATGCCGCCGACCTGCTCGCTCTGGTCCGGGTGCACCAGAAAGATGATTTCGTAATGACGCATAACTGCTCCTTACGGGTTGCAGCCTGCCGACAATGCGGTCAGGCAAGGAGTGAATGACTTGTTGACCTTGCCGGCACGAAGGCGCGCGAGCGCCTGCCATGCAGGCAAGGGGCGCCATTCTAGAGAAGGGCCTGGACCGGCGCAAGGCGAAGTGGTGAAATTTTAACCACCCTCTCCCGCATGGTCGCGGCCCCGTTCGTGCGCGATCGTGTCCAGTAGCTCGCGCACCTGATGGATGTCGTAGGGCTTGAGCATGACCCGCAGCGAGTCGATACCCTCCTCACGCGCATCCACCGCATAGCCGGAGGCGATCACCAGGGCCAGCCCCGGGTGTCGCTGCTGCGCCTGACGGACCAGCTCGATGCCGCTCATGCCGGCCAAACCAACGTCGGTGAGCAGAACATCGAAGGGCTGCGCCGCCAGCTGCTCGAGCGCATCCTCGGCCGACTCGCTGAGCACGACCTGATGGCCGAGCTCAGCGATCACCTCGCCGGTAAGCATGCGCAGCGTCGGGTCGTCCTCGACGAAAAGCACTTTCAGCACGCTATCTACCTCCGTCGCCGCCGGCACGCTTGCTGTAGCATCGACATCGACATCGACATCGGCCTCCAAGCTGCGCGGCAGATAGAGGTGCACCGCCGTGCCGCTGCCCGCCTCGCTGTCTAGCGTGACGAAGCCACCGCTCTGCTTGACGAAGCCGTAGACCATGCTCAACCCCAGCCCCGAGGCACTGCCGGCCTGCTTGGTTGTGAAGAAGGGCTCGAAAGCTCGCTGGCTGACCTCAGGCTCCATGCCGCCGCCCTCATCAATCACGCTCAGCTGCACGAAATCACCCGTCGCGGGCTGGGCCTGCAGCTTGCGGTTGCGCAAGCGCACCAACAGCCGGCCGCTTCCGTTCATGGCGTCGCGCGCATTGGTAGCCAGATGGATGATCGCGCTCTGCAGATTGCCGATGTCGACCGATACCGGCCATAGCGCCTCGTCGGCATCGAGTTCGACACGTACTCCAGCACCAAGAGCGCCCTCTAGCAATTCGCGCATCTGCGTTACGGTTTGAGCGAGCTGCACCGGTTGCGGCCGCTGTGGCTGGCGGCTGGCAAAGGCCAGCAGTTGCGAGGCCAGGCGTGCGCCTTTCTCGACCCCGCCAACCGCAGAATCCAGCCTCCGCAGTGCAGACTCGTCGTTGCCCAGACTGCGGCGCAGCAGTTGCAGGTTGCCGCCGATGACCTGCAACATGTTGTTGAAGTCGTGCGCGATGCCGCCGGTCAGCTTGCCTATCGCCTCCAGCTTCTGCGCCTGTAGCAGAGCCTCTTCCGCTGCCTGGCGCTGCATTTCGCTGCGCGACAGCTCCTCGGTCGTGGACCCTACGAGCTCTTCTAGATGCCGGCGATAGCGATGCCGGTCCTCGTCACGCTCCGAGGCACTGTGCAGCGCGAGACTCTGCAGCAGCGCCACGACCTCGCCACGCTCGTCCTGCAGCGGTGTATGCACCAGTCTTGCACCATGCGCCCCCCCGACCACCGACGGCAGTGCATCGTTGGCCCTGCTATCAAGCGCACGCGCGCAGGATGCCCGCATTGCGGCAACATCGAAGCGCGCATCATCGGCGAACGCTTCGTCCAGCTGACGGCCACTCAGCTCATGGTGCGCCCGCCCGAGCAACGCCAGGGCGGCCGGGTTGACATCCACCACCCACAGCTGCGGATCGAGCAACAGGTAGGCATTCGGAGAAGCCCGAAACAGGCTTTCAAAAGACAGGCGTTGCATACAACCTCCATGATACGAGCCTGACGCCATTGTCTGGATTGCTCGTACGACATTCCCTGGCCGGGCGGCCGTCACAGGATGCAAGCGGATCGGAAAAAAGGCGCTGACTGCCGTCAGGCACAGGTCAGCCATTGACCGCGAAACGGGCAAAGCGTTTCCCTGGAGTGGAAAAAGCGTGCGGCAGCCATCTCTGCAGACAGCCGCCGCCGATCAGCCGCGTGTCGCGGCCGCGCTGCGCTGGCGCAGCGCCTCGAACAGACAGACGCCGGTGGCGACCGACACGTTGAGACTGCTCACGCTGCCTGCCATCGGCAACCGCACCAGATAATCGCAATGCTCACGGGTCAGCCGGCGCATACCCTTGCCTTCGGCCCCCATCACTAGCGCGATCGGCCCGGTCAGGTCCTGCGCATAAAGCTCCTGTTCTGCCTCGCCGGCAGTACCGACGATCCAGATGCCGCGCTGCTGCAGTTTTTCCAGCGAGCGCGCGAGATTGGTCACCGCCACCAGCGGAATCACCTCGGCTGCACCGCAGGCCACCTTGCGCACCGTAGCGTTGAGCGTCGCCGACTTGTCCTTCGGCACGATCACCGCCAGTGCCCCGGCGGCGTCGGCCGTGCGCAGGCATGCACCCAGGTTGTGCGGATCGGTCACCCCATCGAGCACCAACAGCAGCGGCGCAGCTTCGGCGCGATCCAGCAGCTCATCGAGCATCGCCTCGCCCCAGACCTGGCTGGGACTGACCTCGGCGACCACGCCCTGATGCACTCCTTCGACCCAGGCGTCCATCTCGCGGCGCTCGCACTGGCCGATGCGCACGCGCGCCTGGCCGGCCAGCTCGATCAGCGTCTGCACACGCGGATCGCCACGCCCTTCGGCCAGCCAAACCTGTTTGACCCGCCGGGGATGGTGACGCAGCAGCGCCTCGACCGCGTGCAGGCCGTAGATTTTTTCCAGGTCGCTCATGGTTTGGCCTTGCGTTTTCTCGCACCGGCAGGGCTCGAACCGCCGGGAGCCGGCTTGCCGTCAGCCTTGCGCTTCGAGCCGCCACGCTTGGGTTTTTCCGCGCCACGGTCGCGCCCGCTCTTGCCCTTGGCTTCGGACAGCAGCGCCTGCTTCAGCTCACGACTCTTGCGTACGCTGGCATCGGCCGGTTCCTGGCTGCGCGCCGGACGCCGATCATCACCAGCCTTGCCACGCGCCGCGCCGCCCTTGCGCGCACCGCCCTCGCCCACGCCGGCGACCTTGCTGCCGCCGCCGATCAGTTCGAAGTCGATCTTGCGTTCGTCCAGATCCACGCGCATCACCCGCACCTCGACGCTGTCGCCGAGACGGAAACTGCGCCCGCTCCGCTCGCCGGAGAGACGATGATGCAGCGGATCGAAATGGTAGTAGTCGCCCGGCATCGCCGTGACGTGCACCAGACCTTCGACATAGATATCAGTCAGCTCGACGAACAAGCCGAACCCGGTCACCGCGGTGATCACGCCGGGGAACGTTTCGCCGACACGATCGCGCATGAACTCGCACTTGAGCCAGTTGACGACGTCGCGGGTGGCCTCGTCGGCGCGCCGCTCGGTCATCGAACACTGCTCGCCGAGCTGCTCCAGCGCTGCCTCGTCGTAGGGGTAGATACGCGCTTTGGGCATGCTCGTCGCACCCTCGCGCCGCACGTGCGGCGTGTCGCGCCGCGAACGGATCACGCTGCGAATCGCGCGGTGTACCAGCAGGTCCGGATAGCGCCGGATCGGCGAGGTGAAGTGGGCGTAGGCTTCGTAGTTCAGGCCGAAGTGGCCATGGTTGTCGGCGCTGTAGACCGCCTGACTCAACGAACGCAGCATGACCGTCTGGATGACGTGAAAATCCGGACGATCCTGAATGCGCTCCAGCAGAGCCTGGTAATCCTTCGGCGTCGGACCCTCCTTGCCCTTGTGCAGACTCAGGCCCAGTTCGCCAAGGAAGGCGCGCAGCTTCTCCTGACGCTCCAGCGGCGGACCGTCGTGCACGCGATACAGGGCGGGGATGTCGTGCTTCTGCAGGAACGCGGCGGTGGCCACGTTGGCGCACAGCATGCATTCCTCGATCAGCTTGTGCGCGTCGTTGCGCTCGGTCGGCTTGATTTCGGCGATCTTGCGTCCGGCGCCGAAAACGATGCGTGTCTCCTGCGTCTCGAAGTCGATCGCACCCCGCGTGTGACGCGCCTTCAGCAGCACCTTGTACAGCGCATAAAGCTGCTTGAGATGCGGCAGCACCTCGGCGTACTCCTCGCTCAGCCGCTTGCCCTCGGGAGATTTGGGCCGCTCGAGCATATCGCTGACCTTGTTGTAGGTCAGCCGCGCATGGGAGTGGATCACCGCTTCGTAGAACTGGTAGTCGGTCATCTTGCCCGACTTGTTCAGGGTGATCTCGCAGACCATCGCCAGACGGTCCACACCAGGATTCAGCGAGCACAGGCCGTTGGACAGCTGCTCGGGCAACATCGGCACCACCCGCTCGGGGAAATACACCGAGTTACCGCGCACCTCGGCTTCGTGATCCAGCGCCGAACCAACCTTCACATAATGCGAGACGTCGGCGATGGCGACGTACAGGCGGAACCCACCGGTCAGCAGCTTCCAGCCGCCGGGCTTCTCGCAGTAGACCGCGTCGTCGAAGTCTCGCGCATCCTCGCCGTCGATAGTGACGAAGGGCAGATGCCGCAGGTCGACGCGCTTGAGCTTGTCCTTCTCGTCCACCTCGGGCTTGAGCCGCGCCGCTTCCTTGAGTACCGCCTCGGGCCACACATGGGGGATATCGAAGCTGCGCAGCGCCACGTCGATTTCCATCCCCGGCGCCATATAGTTACCGATCACCTCGACGATGTCCCCCTGCGGCTGGAAGCGCGGGGTGGGCCAGTGGGTAATCTTCACCTCGACGAACTGACCGGGCTTGGCATTCAGCGCGCGGCCCGGCGTGACCAGGACCTCCTGCTGAATCTTGGGGTTATCGGCTACCACGAAGCCGACGTCGCTCTCGATCTGATAGCGCCCCACGATGGTTTCATGGGCTCGACTGATGACCTCGACAATCGCCCCCTCGCGACGCCCACGCCGATCCAGCCCGGACACCCGCGCCAGGCAGCGATCGCCATCGAAGACCAGGCGCATCTGCGCCGGCCCGAGAAAGAGGTCGTCGCTACCGTCATCGGGAATCAGGAAGCCGAAGCCGTCGCGATGACCGCTGACTCGGCCACAGACCAGATCGAGCTTGTCCACTGGCGCGTAGGTTCCGCGCCGGGTGTAGATAAGCTGACCGTCACGCTCCATCGCGCGCAGTCGACGACGCAGTGCCTCGACGTCCTCATCGGAAACCAGGCCGAACTCTTCGACCAGCTGTTCGCGCGCGGCCGGCGAGCCACGCTCAGACAGGTGCCGGAGGATCAGTTCGCGGCTGGGAATGGGGTTATCGTACTTTTCCGCTTCACGGGCGGCCTCGGGATCGAGGGATTGCCAATCGGCCATTAAGAAATGTCACCTTTCTATTCAATTATCGAGACGGAACGTCATAAGTGTATTGAAGCGCGAAATGCCCGCGGGCGGCACCTTTACGCTGAATTATTTTTCGGGATCAGGGGTTTACAACCCTGAACCTCGCCCGTATAGTTCGCGTCCACAATGTCCAACAGACGTTGTATCACGGAAACGCTCAAGCAATACTGTTTCCC
>NZ_JAMOHV010000011.1 GCF_024448505.1 Stutzerimonas degradans | reverse complement strand
CGTCGACATCATGAACCTGCAGCGCGCCAGCCAGCTGATTCCGGCCGGCGACGACGGCCTGCACCGCGTGCAGTTCGACAACGGCGGCGAGCTCAAGGCCAAGACCCTGATCCTCGCCACCGGCGCGCGCTGGCGCGAAATGAACGTGCCCGGCGAGCAGGAATACCGCGGCCGTGGCGTCGCCTACTGTCCGCACTGTGACGGCCCGCTGTTCAAGGGCAAGCGCGTGGCGGTGATCGGTGGCGGCAACTCCGGCGTGGAAGCGGCCATCGACCTGGCCGGCATCGTCGCCCATGTCACCCTGCTGGAGTTCGGTGAAGAGCTGCGCGCCGACGCGGTGCTGCAGCGCAAGCTGTTCAGCCTGCCCAACGTTACCGTGCTGAAGATGGCGCAGACCACCGAGGTCAAGGGCGACGGCCAGAAGGTCACCGGCCTGGTCTACAAGGACCGCGCCAGCGAAGAAATGCACAGCGTCGAGCTGGAAGGAATCTTCGTGCAGATCGGCCTGCTGCCCAACAGCGAATGGCTCAAGGGCATCCTGGAGCTGAGCCGCTTCGGCGAGATCATCGTCGACGCCAAGGGCCAGACCAGCATCCCCGGCGTATTCGCCGCCGGTGACGTGACCACGGTGCCGTACAAGCAGATCGTGATCGCCGTCGGCGAAGGCGCCAAGGCTTCGCTGAGCGCCTTCGATCACCTGATCCGCACCTCCGCGCCGGCCTGATTGGCGTATCACGCAACGAAGAAGGGAGCCGGCCGGCTCCTTTTTTTATGCGCGCGGAAGCGCGCGGGCACCGTGACGGATGTTGCTCGGGACGGATCGTTGCGTTCGAGCCAGGGTCTACTTCCCAACAGCCGGCCGGCGCTGCTTGGCAGCGCGGATGCATCGCCGGCGTTGCGTACCTGCCCGAGCAGTCCAGGAGCTGTCCACGAAATGATCAATGCCGATAGATCGAACCCACGCCGGGTCGTGATGACCTACGCCAACCGCGCACGCGAGCCCGAGCACGAGCGCCGCGTCCATGCCGCTCTGGCCGAGCGGCTGGCCGGCTTGCTGGGGCTGAACTATGGCGGCGAGTACGAGCCGACCCGACGTCACGAAACCCAGCCCTATCTGGTGCCGTCCGGCACGGTGACCGGCCAGCGCGAGGCGCAGGAGCTCGGTCTTGCCGCAGAAGACGATCTGTTCGGCGGTGTGGTGCCGCACGCGTTCGTCGAAACCAAGGCCATCACCCATCCGCTGGTGCGCCCTGAGGCCGCCGCGCCGTTGGGTTGGTCGCGCGAGTTCGGTGCACGGGTCACGGACAGCGTGCTGTCCGGCTACAGCGTGTTCAGCCTGGAGGATGCGCACGATGCGGGCCGCCGCCTGCTGCACGAAGGCGCGCTGCGCATCAAGCCGGTGCGCGCCACCGGCGGGCGCGGCCAGCAGCGCATCGACGATCTCGAGGCGCTCGAAAAGGCGCTGGCGGCGCTTGACGAGCGCGAGCTGACGGAATTCGGTCTGGTGCTGGAAGGCCATCTGGAGCAGGTGACCACCTTCAGCGTCGGTCAGGTGCGGGTCGGCGGTCAGCTGGCCAGTTACTACGGCACGCAACGCCTGACCGTCGACAACGGCGGCGAGGAGGTCTACGGCGGATCGGACCTAGTGGTGGTGCGTGGCGACTTCGATGCGTTGCTGGCATTGGGTCTGGCCGAGGCCACCCGCCTGGCGGTTCGCCAGGCGCAGGTCTACGACGCGGCGGCCGCCGCTTGCTACCGGGGTTTCTTCGCCTCACGGCGCAATTACGACATTGCGCAGGGCGTCGACGGACGCGGCCAGCCGCGCTCCGGGGTGCTGGAGCAGTCCTGGCGGATCGGCGGCGCCAGCAGCGCCGAAGTGGCCGCGCTGCAGCGTTTTTGCGAGGACGATGCGGTGGCCGTGGTGCGCGCTTCGTCGGTGGAACTCTACGGCGAGCGGCAGGCTCCGCCCGAAGGCGCGACCGTGCTGTTTCGCGGCAACGATGCGGAGGTGGGCTTCATAACCAAATGCGTGAAGGTGGAGGACTATGGCAACCCATAGCGAGACGGTCGACATCCTCGTCGATGACGAACATATCGCCGGTACGTTCCTGACACCGCCGGAAAAGATGCCTGGCGTGCTGTTCGTGCACGGCTGGGGCGGTAGCCAGCAGCGCGATCTGACGCGGGCACGGGGGATCGCCGGGCTCGGCTGCATCTGCCTGTCGTTCGACCTGCGCGGGCATGCGCAGACGGCGGCGCAGCAGCAGACCGTGACCCGTGAGCAGAACCTGCGCGACCTGCTGGCCGCCTACGATCTGCTGGCCGCGCACCCGCATATCGACCCCGCAGCCATTGCCGTGGTCGGAACCAGTTATGGTGGGTATCTCGCGGCGATCCTCACCGCGCTGCGGCCGGTGAAATGGCTGGCGCTGCGGGTGCCGGCGCTGTACTGCGACGACGATTGGGACATGCCCAAGCGGCAGCTGGATCGCGACACGCTCAACCGCCTGCGCCGCCGTCATGTGCTGGCCGAGGAGAACCGCGCGCTGGCCGCCTGCGCGGCGTTCCGCGGTGACGTGCTGATCGTCGAGTCGGAAGACGACAGCTATGTGCCGCACGAGACGATCATGAGCTACCGCGCCGCGTTCCAGCGCACCCATTCGCTGACCCATCGCATCATCGATGGCGCCGATCACGCGCTGAGCAGCGAGCGCTGCCAGGAGGCCTACACCTCGATCCTGGTCGACTGGGCGACCGAGATGGTCATCGGTGCGCGCCTCGACGAACGCGCCCATGCCGGCTTCCGCCCGGTGGATGGCGCCTGACCCGGGCGCCGGTTCACTGCGGCGGCGTGGGCGGTGGCGGTGGGCCAACGAAGCGGCTCCAGCGGCGGTCCAGCACCTGCTGCTTGAGCACTTCGATGATGTCCACCAGCACTTCTTCCAGCGCCAGATCGGTGTGCTCGTCCTGGTAGAGCCAGGCCTCGAAGAATTCGTCGGCGAGATTCTGCGCCAGCGCCTGGAACTGCGGGCCGCGCAGTCCGTCGACAGCGCCCTGCAGCAGGCGGGCGACGATGTCGCGCAGGGCCTGATCGAGACTGTCGGCCATATGACCGCCGAGCGGCAGCCGGCGCAGCTTGTGCACCTGCGGATTGTCGGTGAGTGCCTGGTGCAGCAGGCCGTTCAGGTAACCCTCGATGGCGCCGCGATTGTCGCGATAGCCGACCTCCAGCATGGCCTGTAGGCGCCGCGCCAGATCGTCCAGCAGGCGCTGCTTGCGCGGTCGCACCACTTCGTCGATCAGCCGGCGGGCCAGGTCGTCGCTGGCGCCGATCTCCTGCTGCAGGCGACCGAACAGCCGGAGCATCACCCGGTCGGCCAGCTCCTCGATCAGCAGCACGTAGTAGCGATTGAGCACCCCGTACACCGCCCAGCCGCGCATGTCGATCAGCCCGAGACGCTGCAGGCGCACCAGCAGCGCGCCGATGCGCAGCACCCGCAGCCAGCGCAGGCCGGCCAGCGGAATGCAGCCAAGCACGTCGTACCAGTGGGCGAACGGGTAGTAGTACCAGCGCGCATAGCGCCGCTCGAACAGCGCCACGGTCCAGCCGAGCAGCACGTCGAGGATGAACAGGCTGACGAAGCCCAGATCGATGTACTGCAGGTTGCGATGGATGTGCTGTTCGTAGCGCTCGTGCAGCTGCGGCAGCCAGCGCGCCAGCGCCTCGTTGATCGGTTGCAGAAGGAACAGGCTGTCGAACAGCAGCAGCGCGAGGTTCACGCAGACCAGCAGAACGATGAACGCCTCCCACGCGGCGTGCAGACCCTCGCGGGTGCGCACGCGCGGGTCGAGCGGCTGTTCAGCCACGCGGTGCCTCGGCGGCCTGCCAGAGCACCTCGGCGCAACCCTGGCGCCGCGCGATCAGGCGCGCGGCGACGAACAGCAGATCGGACAGCCGATTGAGATAGCCCAGCAGCTCGCCGCGCAGGGGTTCGTCGGCATTCAGCTGCTGGCAGCGCCGCTCGGCGGTGCGCGCCATGCTGCGGCACAGGTGCGCCTGGGCGATCAGCCGCGAGCCGCCGGGCAGGATGAAGTCCTTCAGCGGGCCGAGTTCTTCGTTCCAGCGGTCGATGGCCGCCTCCAGACGGGTGATTTCCGCAGTCCCGAGGGCCTGGTAGTCCGGCATCGCCAGCTCGCCGCCGAGGTCGAACAGGCGATGCTGGCAGGGTGCGAGCACCGTCGTCAGCTCGGCCAGCGCGGGCCATTGCGCCTGCGCATCGGCCAGCTCGGCAAGCAGCAGACCGAGCTGGCTGTTGAGCGAATCGACCTCGCCCATCGCCTCCACGCGCGGGTGGCTCTTGGGCACGCGGCGGCCATCGCCCAGGCCGGTTTCGCCGGCATCGCCGGTACGGGTGTAGATTTTCGACAAACGATTGCCCATGCGGGATTCCTTGCGTCAGGCATTCGCCGGTTCGACCGGCGTCGCCAGTGGCAGGCGCAGGGTGAAGGTGCTGCCGTAGCCGGGCTGGCACTGCACCTCCATCTGCCCCTGGTGATTGTTGGTGATGATGAAATACGAAACGGAAAGACCCAGCCCGGTTCCCTGACCGACCTCCTTGGTGGTGAAGAACGGCTCGAAGATGCGCTTGCGCACCGCTTCCGGAATGCCGCCGCCGTTGTCCTCGACCTGGATTTCCGCCCACGGCGGATTGAGCCGGGTGCGCAGGATGATGCGTCCGGGCTCCGCGCCGCAGTGCTGGTGGATCGCCTGGGCGGCGTTCTTCAGCAGATTGAGCAGCACCTGCTCCAGCTCGTTGCCGATGCATGGCACGCGGTCGACCTGCGGATCGAAGTCGCGGACGATCTCGATCGACTTGAAATCGAATCCTTCGACCAGCGCGAAGTCGTTGCCGGCGATCTCCAGCGCCTGGTCGATCAGCAGCGGCAACTGGCAGTCGGCCAGCTGACGGTTGCTCATGCGACTGAAATTGAGCATGTGGCTGACGATCTTCGCCGCACGCGAGCCGGCCTGCTGGATGCCGTCGAGCAGCTGCGGCACCTCGCGCTTCAGTAGGTAGAGGTTGACTGCTTCGAGGCTGACGCCGGTTTCGGCGGCCGCTTCGCGATTGCGCTCCAGGTCCGCGGACAGCCGCCGGCGGATGTTCTGCGCGTTGTGCAGGATGGCGCCCAGCGGGTTGTTGATTTCGTGGGCCATGCCGGCCGCCAGTCCGCCGACCGAGAGCATCTTCTCGGACTGCACCATCATTTCTTCCATGTTGATGCGCTGGGTGATGTCGTCGATGCGGATTACCACGCCGCGGCCGCCACCGCCCATCAACGGGTAGAAGGTCAGCGCGTAGTGGCGCAGCTCGTCGTTGCGGCGCCAGGTGACGCGCTCGATCTTCTGCACTTGCTGGCGCTCGGAGGTGTGGCGGATCTGCGCGAGGAACGGCTTGAGCGGCTCGAAGGCGATGAACACCGGCTGGTTCAGTGCCTCGTCCAGCGGCGTGCCGGAGAGCACGCTGGCCTCCTGATTCCACTGGGTGACGTACAGCTGCTCATCCAGCGCGATGAGCGCCGAGGGCATCGAGTCGATGATGCTGTTGAGGTAGTTCTGGAAGCCGGTGAGCTTCTTCTCGATCTTGCTGCGCACCTGCACTTCCAGCTCCAGACGGCGATTGGAGGTGCGCGTTTCCTCGGCCAGGCCGCGGGCCTGATCGAAGGCATCCTGCGCATCGTCGCGGGCGCGTTTGAGCTGCTGCTCGCGTGCCTGCATGCGCGACAGCATGGTGTTGAAGGCGTCGGCCAGGCGGCCGATCTCGTCCTGGTTCTTCGGCAGCGCGCGCAGCGAGTAGTCCTCGTCACGCGTGACCTGGCGCGACAGCGCCTCCAGCTCGCGGATCGGCCGGGTAATCAGCAGGCGAATCTGCCGCGCCACCAGCAGCCACAGCAGCAGGCTGGCCAGCAGGATGGCGACGCTGGCGGTCAGGGTGCCGGTGTAGAAGGCGCCGGGCAGCTCACTGCTGGCGACCAGCAGCAGGTGGCCGGGACGCTCGTCGGGTTGCGGCAGCTCGACCAGCAGGCTGGCGCGGATTTCCCCGGCGCGCCAGGCCGCGACATCATCGAGCCGCTCCGGCAGCCGCAGGCGCTCACCGCGCTGCAGCTGCGCCAATTGGTTGCCGGAGGCGTCGTAGATCACCGCGGCACGCAGGGGTGAGTAGCCGTCGAGCCGCCGCAGTGCTGCATCGGCTGCGTCGGTGGAGGCCAGCACCTGCGTGCTCAGCGCCTCGCTGGCGAACAGCTCGCCGATGGTGTGCATGGCCTGCGGCGCCACGCTCTGGCGCGATATCCAGTAAGCGGCGCTGATGAAGGTGAGGTTGGACACCAGCAGCACGGCGGCGAGCAGGACGAGCAGGGCGATCAGCAGCTTGCGGCCGACCGGCAGGTTTTCGAGGCGCTGGCGCAGGGTCATGGCGGCCACGGATGACGTGAAGGACCTGCGCAGGGTAGCGGTGCCTCAGTCGACGGGCAATCCGCGGCGCAGCAGTTCGGCATGCAGGCGCTGCTGCACGGCGGCGAGCGCCGGTAGCTGCAGGCCGAGCCGGGCGGCACTGGCGCAGGCATGGCCGAGCAGGTAAGCGATCTCGGTGCGCTGGCCGCGCGCCACGTCTTGGTGCATCGACGAATAGTTGGCGGCGGTCGCTTCGATCACGCGCAGCACCTCGTCCGCCAGGCCCGTGGCAGCCTCGGGCTGGCCGCAGGCGCGCAGCAGCACGGCGAGTTCGTCGCACAGCGCCAGCACCTGCGCGCGATGGGCCAGCAGCGCGCCGTTGCGGCAGTCGTACAGCACTGTCAGCGGATTGATCGCGCAGTTCAGTGCCAGCTTGCGCCACAGGCGCGCCAGGATGTCCTCGCTCCACTGGTGAGCGATTCCCGCCGCACTCAGCGTCGCCAGCCAGTCCGGCGGCGTGGGGTCCTGCGGATCGCCCAGCCAGTTCTGTCCCTGGCCGGCGAACACCACGTCGAAGTCACCCTGGCGATAGGCGCCTTCGGTGCTGGAGACGAAGATGCAGCGCGCCTGCGGCCAGCGCCGGGCGACGGCCTGCTGGCTGCCGAGGCCGTTCTGCAGCAGCAGGATGTCGCAGCGCGGTGCCAGGCGCGCCGCCACGCTGGCGACCGCGGCTTCGGCGTCGTACGCCTTGCAGGCCACCAGCAGGCGGGTGATTGGCGTCGTCGCGGCGGCCAGTTCGGCCGGAATCGCCAGCCGCTGGGCCTCGCCGCCTTCGCTCAGGCGCAGGCCGCCGGCAGCCTGGTACGCCGCCAGGCGTTCAGGGTTGCGCAGGATCAGCCGTACCGGCGCGCCCGCGCGGGCCAGACGCGCGGCCCACAGACTGCCGAGGCTGCCTGCGCCGAGGACGTGCCAGGTAGTCATATCAGGCCGGCTGGCGCAGGCGCAGCGGGACGATGCGCCCGGTGCTGTAGGCGCTGGGCAGCAGCGCGCCGGCGCGCTCCAGCAGGGCCGGCGCTTCGAGCGGCAGACCGCGGGCGTCCAGCGTCAGCAGGCCGATGCCGGCCTTGAGCGAAATGAAGCCTTCGCTGCTCTTGAACGGCTTGAGGTTGAGCCCCTCGTGCAGACGCTTGAAGCTGCCCGGCGAGCAGCTCTCGATATCGTCTACCAGCGCCAGCACGCCGAAGTGCTGCTCATCGATGCGCACCAGCACATCCAGCGGGCGCACCAGCTGGCGCAGGCGCGCGGCCACCGCCCGCAGCAGTTCCACCTGAAAGGCCTCGCCGTAGCGCTCGTGCAGCGCTGGCATCTCGGGCAGGCCGACATGCAGGTAGCACAGCGCCGTGTCGCGGTTCGCCATCTGCCGCAGGCTGGCATCGAGGCGCTGCAGCAGGTGACGGGTATTGCCCAGACCGGTGAGCGGGTCGACCAGGCTGTTCTCTTCCAGGCTGGCGACGTTATCGGCGAGGCGGCGGTTCTCCTGCTTGAGCCGTTGCAGCGAGCCGCACAGGCGCTCGGCCGCGCGCACCCGGGGCAACAGCTGGTCATGCATCGCGGCCTTGCTGATGAAATCATCGACGCCGTGGTCGAACGCCTGGCCGAGCACATCGTCACCTTCGCGCCCGGTGAGCAGGATGATGTAGGTGTAGTGGCCGCTGGCGGCATCCTGCTGGCGCACCGCGGCGGTGAGCTGCAGCCCGTCGGTTTGCGGCATCAGCCAGTCGGCCAGCAGCACGTTGGTCGGGCGTTCGGCCATCAGCGCGAGTGCATCGTCCGCGCTGCTGGCGAAGCGGATATCGGTGTAACCAGCCTTACTGAGCGCACGGCCGATCATGACGCTGGAGAACTTGGCGTCGTCGACGACCAGAATCCCGAGGGAGGGGTTGGGCATGGGCAAGCTCAATCAATGGAGAGGGTGGACGTCCTGTCACGCTTTGCCGGGGTACCGGGCGGTATCACGTCGAACGGTTATAATGACGGCGCTTTTTTTACCGTCAAGCCAGGCGCGGGTCGGTCCGTGACCGTCGCGCTATCTATTTCTGGAGGAAGCCCCATGCCCTCGTTCGACGTGGTGTCCGAACTGGACAAGCACGAAGTCACCAACGCGATCGATAACGCGATCAAGGAGCTGGATCGTCGTTACGATCTGCGCGGCAAAGGAACGTTCGAGCAGAAGGAGCTGACCGTGCAGCTGACGGCCGACGCCGACTTCCAATTGGAGCAGATGATCGAGATCCTCAAGTTGAGCCTGGTCAAGCGCAAGATCGACATCCAGTGCCTGGAATACAAGGATCCGTATCCGTCCGGCAAGGTCGTCAAGCAGGAAATCGCACTGCGCGAAGGCATCGACAAGGAGCTGGCGAAGAAGATCGTCGCGCACATCAAGGACGCCAAGCTGAAGGTGCAGGCGGCGATCCAGGGCGAGCAGGTGCGTGTCACCGGCAAGAAGCGCGACGACTTGCAGGAGGCCATCGCTCACCTGCGCGCCAAGGATTTCGGCATGCCGCTGCAGTTCAACAACTTCCGCGACTGATCCGGCGCGCCGACGCGCCTGTTTCGTTTCCCGCGCCCGGCCAGTTCCGGGCGCCGTTTTTTTAAGGAGTCTGTCCGATGGACATGAGTGTGGATTATCTGGTCGGGCTGTCCGAGGCGTGGCTTCCGGTCGTACTGCAATACGGCAGCAAGGTGCTGCTGGCGCTGATCACGCTGCTGATCGGCTGGTGGCTGATCAATACGCTGACGGCACGGGTCGGCGCATTGCTGCGTCGGCGTCAGGTCGACCCGACGCTGCATGGCTTCATCGGCAGCCTGGCGGGGATCGTATTCAAGGTGCTGCTGCTGGTCAGCGTCGCCTCGATGATCGGGGTGGAAACCACGTCGTTCATTGCCGCCATCGGTGCCGCCGGTCTGGCGATCGGCCTGGCGCTGCAGGGCAGTCTGGCGAATTTCGCCGGTGGCGTGCTGATCCTGTTGTTCCGGCCGTTCCGTGTTGGCGAGTGGATCGAGGCGCAGGGAGTCAGCGGCACCGTCCACTCCATCCAGATCTTCCACACCGTGCTCAAGACCGGCGACAACAAGACTGTGGTGGTGCCCAACGGCAGTCTGTCCAACGGCCATATCACCAACTTTTCCCGCGAGCCGCGGCGCCGTGCGGAGATCAGCGTCGGCATCGACTACAGCAGCGATATCAAGCTGGCGCGTCGCATCCTGCTGGAGATCGCCGAGGACTCGCGCGTGCTGCGCGATCCCGAGCCGGTGGTGGTGGTCACTGCGCTGGGCGACAACGCCGTGACGCTGGTGCTGCGTGTGTGGGCGGCGACCGCCGATGTCGCTGCGGTGACCGCCGACTTCATGGAGCTGGCCAAGGAGCGGCTGATGGCTGCGGGTGTCGGCATTCCATTCCCGCAGCGGGTGGTGCATCTGGTGCAGGGCTGACGGAGGCTCAGGGCCGGGAAGTGGCCTCTTGGCCGGGGTCTTCGGGTTGCCGCAGCCCCCGGCGCCATTGCCAGACGATCAGCACCAGCGTCGGCACACCGAGCAGGGCGGTGACGAGGAAGAAGTCGCTGTAGCCCAGGTGTTCGACCATCACCCCCGAATAGCCGCCGAGCAGGCGTGGCAGCAGCAGCATCAGCGAGCTGAGCAGCGCGTACTGGGTGGCGGAGAACTTCAGGTTGGTCAGGCTCGACAGGTAGGCGACGAACGCCGTGGAGGCCAGCCCACCGCTGAAGTTGTCGCAGGAAATGGTGACGATCAGCATGTTCAGATTGGCGCCCATCTGCACCAGCGCCATGAACATCAGGTTGGTCGCCGCCGAGGCGACGCCGCCGATGAAGAGGATCGGCAAGATGCTGAAGCGCACGATCAGCAGTCCGCCGAATGCCGCGCCGAGCAGGGTCATGATCAGCCCGAACAGCTTGCTGACGCTGGCGATCTGGTCCTTGGAGAAGCCCTGGTCGATGTAGAACACGTTGGCCATCACGCCCATCACGGTGTCCGACATCCGGTAGGTGGCGATCAGCCCGAGCAGCAGTAGCGCCTGCCAGCGATAGCGCAGGATGAAGTCGGTGATCGGCGTCAGGACCGGCCCCATCAGGATGCGCCCGCGCGCTGACAGACAACCCCAGCAGATCAGCAGATACATGGTGCCGCGTGGCCAGTAGCCGCCCCAGTACGACTGGAACATGCCGGTGGTCGACACCATCAGGATGATCAGCACGATCACCGAAACCGCCTGGTGAGCGAAGTCGAAGCGCGGCGGACGCTGCTTCTGTCCGGCCTGATGAAGGATGTGGCGCACCGGGATCAGCAGCGAGCGGCCCACCGGCGAAATCGAACCGAGGATGAACAGCGCATAGAGCGTCGCGCGTGGCCAGGCCTGGGCGATCAGCGCGTTGATCATTGCGGGTACGGAAATCAGCAGCACCAGCAGCAGGCCGACGGCGGCGAGCTGGTGGTTGAAGGTGTAGCGCGCCGGCTCGTTGGGCAGCGGTGTGCCGGCATCCGGTTCGCGGATCACCAGGCTGGTGACCAGACCGGGCAGGATCAGCAACGCGAAGGCGAGATAGGTGAAGCTCCATGCCGCCTGGTTGTAATCCAGATTGCTCGAGCCCAACCACTCGGCGAGGAACAGGGCACCGGCGCTGGCCAGCAGCATGGCGATGCGGTAACCGGTCATGTAGCTGGCCGCCAGGGTCGCCTGCAGCTTGTCCTCGGCGATTTCCAGACGGTAGGCGTCGATGGCGATGTCCTGGGTGGCGGAAGAAAACGCCACCAGTACCGCCAGGGCGATCAGCAGGGTCAGGTTGTGCTGCGGATTGCACAGCGCCATGCCGACCAGGCCGAGGGCGATCAGCGCTTGCGAGAGCACCAGCCACGAGCGTCGCCGCCCGAGGGCGCCGATCCACGGCAGGCGCCACTGGTCGAGCATCGGCGACCAGACCCACTTGAAGGCGTAGGCCAGGCTGATCCAGCTGGCGAAACCGATGGTTTCCCGTGACACGCCCGCTTCGCGCAACCACACCGAGAGTGTGGAGAACACCAGCACGGCGGGCAGTCCCGCGGCGAACCCCAGCAGCAGCAGGGCCAGGCTGGCGGGGCTGGCATAGGCGGCGAGGGCATCGCGCCAGGTTTCACGGGACATACATCGACAATCTGTGGCGGCTGGACGGAGCGCGCACTCTAACCGCTGTGCTCCGTCGAATGCCAGCCGTGGCGACGCATGTCCACGCGGTCGTTGCGGATGGTCAGGCCCTCGGCGCGCAGGCGCATGCGCTGCTCGTGCCCGGCGGGACTGCCGGCCGGCAGACTGAGGCGGCCACCGGCGGCGATGACCCGGTGCCACGGCAGGCGCGTGTCATCCGGCAGTTGCGCCATCAGCCGGCCGACCCAGCGTGCGGCGCGGCCGAGGCCGGCGATGGCGGCCAGTTCGCCGTAACTGATCACCTTGCCCGGCGGAATCTGCGCCATCACCAGATAGACGGCGGCGCGGCGTGCCTCGGCATCGGCGCCGGGCGGTAGCAGGGGCGAAGGCTCGTGCATGTGACGCTTCCTCGGGTGGCAGGCCGTCGTGTTGGAAATGAACCGGATTCCCGTTCGGCGGTCTGTGGTTGCTGGAGCAAGAAGCATAAGGATAATGCCAGCCTTTCAACCGTTTATGACCAGATTTGCTCACTTCTATGTTTTTTCGACCCCTGCTTTGCCTCTCCCTTTGCGCTTTCGCGCTGCCCACCCTGGCCGATACCGTCTGGCTGAAAAACGGTGATCGCCTGACCGGCAAGATCAGCGTGCTCGATGGCGGCAAGCTGCTGATCGAGACCAGCTACGGCGGTTCCATCCCGCTCAAGTGGAACCAGATCGCCACGCTGGAAAGCGATCAGAAACTGCTCGTCAAACAGGGCGATACGGTTGGCGAGGTGGCGAAGTCGCTGCAGGCGTCCGAGCCTGGAAAGGTCACGCTGGTCAACGGCGGCGCACCGCGTACCGTCGAGCTGGCCAGCATCTCGCAGATCATCCATCCCAAGCCGCTGATCCAGGACTTCACCTGGAAGGGCAACGTCGACGTGGCGATGGACTACAAGCGCGCCGAAACCGATACCGATGACTACGACGTGTCCTTCGATACCAAGGCGCGCCACGGTCTCTGGCGGCACAACGGCGCGGCCAGCTACAACCGCGAGTACCGCGACGGCGTCACCGTGACCGACAACTGGGACGCCGAATACGCGCTCGACCGTTTCATCGACGAGCACTGGTTCTGGCAGGGGCGGCTGAATTACAAGCGCGACCAGATCGAGGACGTGCGGCGCCAGCGCACCATCGGTACCGGTCCGGGTTACCAGTTCTGGGACAACGACCTGGGCGCATTCTCGCTGGCCGCGCTGATCAACCGCAGCGACTACGAGTTCGCCGACGGCTCGGAGGAGGATTTCTACCTCGCCGCGCTGAAGTGGGACTACAACCGTTATCTGGTGGGCAAGACGTTCGAGCTGTTCAGCAGTGGCGAGCTGGGCAAGCCGCTGGAAAGCGTCGCCGATTACGCGCTGGATGCCGAGGTGGGGCTGCGCTACAAGGTGACCGACTGGGCCTCGCTGAACATGAAGGCCGAGAAGGACATCATCAGCGGCGCCGAGGAAAGCCTCGACGAAACCCGCTACAGCATCGGCTTCGGCGTCGGCTGGTAAGGTGCGCTGAGCGTGCCGAAGAAGAAGGGCAGCCTACGGGCTGCCCTTCTTCTTATATAGGCTGCGTCTGGCTCACAGGCGCAGACCGCCATCCAGCTCGAGGATGCGCCCGGTGTAGTAGTCGTTCTCGAAGATATAAGCCACCGAATGGGCGATCTCGGCGGGCTTGCCCATGCGCCGGAGCGGAATGCCGGCGGTCATCTTCTCCAGCGCCTCGGGTTTCATGCTGGCGACCATCTCGGTCTCGATGAAGCCCGGCGCCACGCCGGCGACGCGAATGCCGTAGCGCGCCAGCTCCTTGGCCCACACCACGGTGGCCGAGGCCACGCCGGCCTTGGCCGCGGAGTAGTTGGTCTGGCCCATGTTGCCGGCACGGGAGATCGAGGAGATGTTGACGATCGCGCCCTGGCTCTGCAGCTCGACCATCTTCGCCGCGACTTCGCGGGTGCAGAGGAACACGCCGGTCAGGTTGACGTCGATCACCGCCTGCCACTGCGCCAGGCTCATCTTGCTGATCTCGCCGTCCTTGACCTTGAGCAGCAGGCCGTCGCGCAGGATGCCGGCATTGTTCACCAGACCATGCAGGCCGCCGAAGTCTTCGACCACGCGCGTGACCATGTCGCTGACCTGCGCCTCGTCGGCGACGTTGCACAAGTAGGCGCGGGCGTCGCCGCCGGCGGCCTTGCAGGCGGCGACAGCCTCGTCCAGACGCTCCTGGTTGAGGTCCACCAGCGCCAGTCGCGCGCCCTTGCTCGCCAGATGCTCGGCCATGGCCCGGCCGAGACCCTGGCCGCCGCCGGTAATGATGATGACCTTGTCTTGTAGCTGCATGCCCATCTCCTTCTTGTTGTCTCGCTGCGAGAACCCCGCTCGCGGGGGAAACCGTTATGCTGATCGCCCTGTCGAACCCGCCCTGTGAGGAGCCCCTGTGAGCGCTGAAGCCGCCAAGCATGCCCGACAACTTCTGCTCAAGGAATATCGCGGTGTGCTCTCCACCCACTCCCAGGCCATGCCGGGTTTCCCCTTCGGCTCGGTGGTGCCGTACTGCCTGGACGCCGAAGGCTGGCCGCTGATCCTGATCAGTCGGATCGCCCAGCACACGCGCAATCTCAAGGCCGACGGACGCTGCTCGCTGCTGGTCGGCGAGCGCGCCGCCGCCGATGTGCAGGCCGCCGGTCGCCTCACGCTGCTGGCCGAAGCACGTCAGCTGAGCGAGGCGGCGGATATCGAGGCGGCCGCGCAGCGCTATTACCGTTATTTCCCCGAGTCGCGCGATTACCATCGGGTGCACGATTTCGATTTCTGGCGCTTGGAACCGGTGCGCTGGCGCTACATCGGCGGTTTCGGCGCGATCCACTGGCTGGACCGCGTGGCGCTGGCCAATCCCTTTGCCGCCGGCGATGGCGCGGCGGAGCGGGGCATGGTCGAGCACATGAACGATGACCATGCGCCGGCCATCGCGCGCTACGTCGCCCAGGCCGGCTTGCCTGGCACCGAGCCGGCGCAGATGGCCGGTATCGACAGCGAGGGTTTTCACCTGCGCATCGGTCAGGCGCTGCACTGGCTGCCCTTCGCCGAACCCTGCGAAACACCGCTGGCGGTGCGCCAGGCGCTGGTGGCGATGGCGCGTGGCTGAGCGGATTCAGCTTCGCGTCAGGCAGGCTTTCGCATAATCCGCTTACAGACTGCGTCGCGTGTGGGTTGAATTCGGCCTGCGGCGTCGTCATCTACAGGTGACTGGAAGCCTATCTTCCGCCAAGGATCATCGATGCGAATCTTCTTTCTGCTGTTCCTGTTGTTTCCGCTGGCCGAGCTGTACGTGCTGATCAAGGTCGGCAGCTCCATCGGCGCGCTGGCGACCATCCTGCTGCTGGTGCTCAGCGGCATTGCCGGCGTTCTGTTGATGCGCCTGGCCGGCTTCGCCACTGCCTGGCGCGCGCGGGAGCGACTGGCGCGCGGCGAGCTGCCCGAGCGCGAGATGCTGCAGGGGCTGATGCTGGCGCTGGGCGGCGGCCTGCTGTTCCTACCGGGGTTCATCAGTGACGTGCTGGCGCTGATCGTGCTGTTTCCGCCGAGCCGCAATTTCCTCTTCCGTCTGGTCAACCGGCGAATCGAGGAGCAGGTGCGCCGCCAGCGTGCCTTTGCCGACGACCTGCAGGCGCGTTCCGGTCCGCAACGGCCGAACGTCATCGAAGGCGAATGGGAACGCCGCGATCGCGATCAGTGAGTGTCACCTCCGGCATGTCATTCGACATGCCGGTTCTGTTTTTCTGCCACGAAAATTTCATCCGCGCCCCTTGAAATGCTCTTGAACGCCCGCATGTAGCGGACACCGCAAGGTCGCTGTCGTGTTCGACAGTCCGTCTTCTGCGGCTCGCGTAGCGGGCCGCAACCGGCACCGCCGGATTCGTCAACCCGCCGATCACCTGGATCGGCATGGAACAACTCAGTTAGGAGAGATCGACAATGAAGCTTCGTCCTCTGCATGACCGCGTCGTGATTCGTCGCAGCGAAGAAGAAACCAAGACCGCAGGCGGCATCGTCCTGCCGGGCTCCGCTGCCGAAAAGCCGAACCGTGGCGAAGTCGTCGCTGTAGGCACTGGTCGCGTTCTGGACAACGGCGAAGTCCGCGCCCTGGCCGTGAAGGTCGGTGACAAGGTGGTGTTCGGCCCGTACTCCGGCAGCAACACCGTCAAGGTCGACGGCGAAGATCTGCTGGTGATGAGCGAGAACGAAATCCTCGCCGTCGTCGAAGCCTGATCACCGCGAATCTCCATCGATAATTCAAGAATTGAGGATCAATCAACATGGCTGCTAAAGAAGTCAAATTCGGCGATTCCGCACGCAAGAAGATGCTGGTTGGCGTGAACGTCCTGGCTGACGCTGTCAAGGCGACCCTCGGCCCGAAAGGCCGCAACGTCGTGCTGGAGAAGAGCTTCGGTGCTCCGACCATCACCAAGGACGGCGTTTCCGTCGCCAAGGAAATCGAGCTGAAGGATCGCTTCGAGAACATGGGCGCTCAGCTGGTCAAGGACGTTGCGTCCAAGGCCAACGACGAGGCCGGTGACGGCACCACCACCGCTACCGTGCTGGCTCAGGCCATCGTCAACGAAGGCCTGAAGGCCGTCGCTGCCGGCATGAACCCGATGGACCTGAAGCGCGGCATCGACAAGGCCACCATCGCCATCGTCGCCGAGCTGAAGAACCTGGCCAAGCCGTGCACCGACTCCAAGGCCATCGCCCAGGTCGGCACCATCTCCGCCAACTCCGACTCCTCCATCGGTGACATCATCGCCGAAGCCATGGAGCGCGTAGGCAAGGAAGGCGTGATCACCGTCGAAGAAGGTTCGGGTCTGGAGAACGAACTGTCCGTCGTCGAAGGCATGCAGTTCGACCGCGGCTACCTGTCGCCGTACTTCATCAACAAGCCGGACACCATGGTTGCCGAGCTGGACAGCCCGCTGCTGCTGCTGGTCGACAAGAAGATCAGCAACATCCGTGAACTGCTGCCGGTGCTGGAAGCCGTTGCCAAGTCCGGTCGTCCGCTGCTGATCGTTGCCGAAGACGTCGAAGGCGAAGCCCTGGCTACCCTGGTGGTCAACAACATGCGCGGCATCGTCAAGGTTGCTGCGGTCAAGGCCCCGGGCTTTGGCGATCGCCGCAAGGCCATGCTGCAGGACATCGCCATCCTGACCGGCGGTACCGTGATTTCCGAAGAAGTCGGCCTGAGCCTGGAAACCGCTACCCTGGAGCACCTGGGTAACGCCAAGCGCGTCGTGCTGAACAAGGAAAACACCACCATCATCGACGGCGCTGGCGCCCAGGCTGATATCGAAGCCCGCGTTGCCCAGATCCGCAAGCAGGTCGAAGACACCACTTCCGACTACGACAAAGAGAAGCTGCAAGAGCGTCTGGCCAAGCTGGCCGGCGGTGTTGCCGTAATCAAGGTCGGTGCTGGCACCGAAGTCGAGATGAAAGAGAAGAAGGCCCGCGTTGAAGACGCCCTGCACGCGACCCGTGCAGCCGTCGAAGAAGGCGTGGTTCCTGGCGGTGGCGTTGCCCTGGTGCGCGCTCTGCAGGCCATCTCCGAGCTGAAGGGCGAGAACGAAGACCAGAACGTCGGCATCGCGCTGCTGCGTCGCGCCGTCGAGGCTCCGCTGCGTCAGATCGTTGCCAACGCCGGTGGCGAGCCGAGCGTGGTGGTCGACAAGGTCAAGCAAGGTTCGGGTAACTATGGCTTCAACGCCGCTTCCGACACCTACGGCGACATGATCGAGATGGGCATCCTCGATCCGGCCAAGGTCACCCGTTCCGCGCTGCAAGCTGCCTCTTCCATTGGCGGCCTGATGGTCACCACCGAAGCGATGGTTGCCGAGATCGTGGAAGACAAGCCGGCCCCGGCCATGCCGGACATGGGCGGCATGGGTGGCATGGGCGGCATGATGTAAGCCGACCGGCCCCTTCGCTGTAAAAGAAAAACCCCGCCTCGTGCGGGGTTTTTTATTGCGCGGGATTTTCGGATGGGAAAAGTGGCATGCCACCGCCGCGCTGACCGTCTGTCGCAAAGCGCGATGGCTCTCCGAGGCTGTACTACGGTCAGTAGACTTCCCTCAGATCAAGGGCTTGCGCGATGAAGCTGGAAATTGCTCGAGGAGTGTTCCTCGCCAGCGCGCTGACCGTCGCCTCGTTGTGCGGCGCGGCCTGGAGCGAACCGACGGCCAACGTGATACGCAGCAGCGAGAGCCGCGACTTCTGCCCGTTGCCAGCGGCGGCAGCCCGGGCGCAACAACTGGCGTTGCAGCCGGATGGCGACCTGCTGCTGTTGCTCTACGGACTCTCGCAGAGCCTGGGTGGGCGTTGAGTGCCCGCCTGAACGGCGCCATGGCGGCGCCTTGAGTAGGCTTGCGGTCAGCCGGCTAGGCGGCGGGTGACGTCGCTCAGCTGCAGTGAGAGGCTGTGCAGGTTCTGGCTGGCCGCCTGGGTGCGCTCGACGTGCTGCTGATTGGTGGTGGCGATCGAGGTGATCTCGGTGAGGTTGCGCGAGATGTCCTCGGCCACCGCGGTCTGCTCTTCGGCCGCCGTGGCGATCTGGCGGTTCATGTCGCGGATGGCTTCGACCGCTTCGGTGATGTTCTGCAGCATCCGTCCGGCTTCGGTGACCTGCTCCACGCCCTGTTCGCTGCGCTGCTGGCCGCTTTCGATAGCGCGTACGGCGTTCACCGCACCGGTCTGGACCGAGTCGATGATCTGGTGGATCTCGGCCGTCGATTCGGCGGTGCGCTGGGCCAGCGTGCGAACCTCGTCGGCGACCACGGCGAAGCCGCGTCCGGCTTCACCCGCGCGGGCGGCTTCGATTGCCGCGTTGAGCGCCAGCAGGTTGGTCTGATCGGCGATGCCGCGAATCACTTCCAGTACCTTGCCGATGCGCTCGCTGTCGCCTTCCAGGCGGCGGACCACTTCGGCAGTGCTGGTGATTTCGCTGCGAATGGCGGTGATGCTTTGGATCGTCGACTGCATGACCGCCTCGCCCTGCTGCGCGGCGTGATCGGCGGCATCGGCGGCGTGCGCCGCATCGCCGGCGTGGCGGGCGACTTCCTGGGAAGTGGCGGACATCTCGTGCATCGCGGTGGCGACCTGATCGGTACGCGAGAACTGCTCGCTCGCGCCCTGCGCCATCAGCGTTGAGATCGCATTCAGCTCGCCGCTGGCGCTATCCAGATTGGCGGCGCTCTGCTGCAGGTTGTTGAAGGTGTCGGCGAGGAAGTCGCGCAGCGTGTTGGCGGCCACCGCCAGCCGGCCGAGTTCGTCGGCCCGCGAGGCATCCACGCGATTGGCGAACTGGCCCTGGCTGAGGCGGGCGATGTGTTCGATCAGCGAGCGGGTCGGTTCGATGATGTTGCGATTGACCAGCCACAGGCTGAGCAGCCCTACCAGCGCGCTGGCAAGCAGCATCACCAGCACGCCGGTGAGCGCGGCGGAGCCGGCGCCCTCGCGGATTTCAGTGGATTGCCGGGCGGCGGTCTGGCGCAACTGGCTGACCAGCTCGCTCATCTGCGCACTGGCGGCGCGGTCGATGCCGGCCACCGCAGCGTCGCCTGCGGTCGGGTCGGCATCGGCGGCGACGAAGGCGTCAAAGCCCTTGCGATAAGCCTCGCCGAGCAGACGGTGCTCGTTCTGCAGGCGCGCGATCTGGCCCGACAGCTGCGAGCTCTGAGCGCTGGCACGTTGCAGCTGGCCGAGCAGCTCTTGCACCTTGCGCTCCTGCGCCTGGAACTGCGCCCAGTATTTGTTGCGCTGCTCGGGATTCTTGCCGCGCAACAGGACGTTCTTCCATTCCTGCACCTGAATCTTGAATTCCAGGTTCGCCTCGTCGACCAGCTGCGATTCGCTCAGCGGTCCGTCGAGCAGATCGCCGAAATGCTCGACGTGGTGGGACAGTTGCTGAATGCAGAGCAGGGCGATCACCAGCAGCAACAGCAGGCTGCCGCCGATCAGGGCGAGAATTTGCGCGCGCAACGATTTCTTGAGCATGGAAAGGGCGTCTCGGTAGAGGGATAAACGAGCGTCCCTTTATTCGGCCGTAGGCCCGGTAACTTGAGCTCAGATCGCCCGCAAATGATTGTCCCAGAGCCCTGCGGGCAGTTGCAGCGGTTCGCTGCGGATGCGTTCGCCGCGGCAATCGAGCAGCCGGCAGCGACTCTGGCCGGAACTGACGACGAAGCCCCGCTCGACCGCCGCGATCCCGGCGCAGTCGGCCAGCGCGATCTCCTCGCGCAGCTGTGCGCTGTCCAGATTCCAGACAAACACCTTGTTGCCGCGCGGTGCGGTTACCGCCAGCAGGCGCAGCTCGTCGTGAATCGCCAGGCTGGCGGTGTACTGGTTCATGCTCTGACGCTGCGCCTCGTCCAGCGGGAAGTGCTGGAAGGGCTGGCCCGGCCGCTTGATCGCCAGCAGCGGCACGCGGTCTTGCGGGTCGCCTTCGTACTGCTGGCCGGAGACGATGGTGCCATCGGCCGCGACGGCGAGGTGGCGCACGCTGTTCATCTGCTCGGGGAGCTGCTCCTTGCTGATCAGCGTGCCATCGCGCCGCAGCAGGACCAGGCTCGGCTGCATGGCATCGAGGTTCATCTTCTCGCGGCTGTCGGCTTCGGTGCGGATGCCGCCGTTGGCGATCACCAGGGTTTCGCCGTCCGGCATCCACAGCAGCTGGTGCGGGCCGATGCCGTGCGCCGAGTGTTCGCCAACCCGCTGCAGGCGCTGCTGATCGACGCGATAGACGCCGAGCACGCCGCGCCCCGGATCGCGCGTGTCGTTCTCGGTGGTGTAGAACCATTCGCCGCTGGCGTGGAACACGCCGTGGCCATAGAAGTGGCGTTCCGGCGGCGAGGCCAGCACTTGCAGCAGGCTGCCGTCGCGGCTGTCGAGCAGGTAGCTCTCGCGGCTCGGTCGGCGGCCGACGAACACCACCAGCGGCAGGTGCGGATGCGCGTAGACGTCATGGCAACGCTCGGCGACCGGCGTGGCGAATACGCGGGTGCCATCGAGGCGATAGCCGACCGCATAGTGCCGGCCATCGGCATCGTCGCGGGCGGAGTAGAGGCGCGGGCCGTCGTCATGCCGGGCGATGGCCCAACCGCCGAGCGCGCCGGCGGCGAGCAGGGCGCTGCCGAGGCCGATGAAGGTGCGGCGCTGCATGCTCAGTCTCCGTCGTGGGCGTTGAAGCCGATCTGAATGCCCAGCGCGCGGGCCAGTTCGCTCTGATGCAGGCGATGCACCTGGTCGAGCTGCTGGTACAGCGCGTTCAGCTGCTCACGCCCTGTGCTGTCGGCGAGCAGGGTGGCGAACGGCTGATCGAGGGCGGCCAGTTGCCGGTTCAGCTCGGCGTAACCCTGGTCGATGCGCTGCGCCAGCCCGGCGTGCTCGTCGCCGAGCAGCGAACGCAGGCCGTCCGCCTTGGCGCCGCTCCACAGCTGCTCAGCGCTGGCGAGCGTGGCCGCGAAGCTGGCCAGCGTCGCACCGCTGCGCCAGGCCTCGGCCTGATAGGGCTGCGGCTGTCCCTTGGTCTGCCGGCCGAGCGGCGCACCGAGTTTCTTCTTCAGCCCGTCGAGTCCGTTGATCTGCGCGCGCAGCAGCTCGGCGATGGCCTCGCGCGATTCGGCATAGCGCTCGCTGGGAAATGTCTTGAGCTGTGCAGCCATGCCGTCCGCGTCCTGCCACTGCTGCAGCACGTCGGCGGAGAGTTGCTGCTGATGCGCGCCGATGGCAGTCAGCAGCGGGCAGTAGCGCGACTTGCCAGCGTCGTCGAGGACGATGCCGGTGTCGAACAGCAGGTATTCATAGGCGCTGAGCCCCTGCACGACCACGCTGGCATTCTCCAGGTCGGCCTGGGTCAGTTGCGGTTTGCTGTCGAGCAACGCGCCGACCTGCCGGGCCACGAGGTTCTTCTTGTCCGGCCAGAACTGCACCTGCCAGGCGCGGTTGCCTTCGGCTAGCGGCCCGATCATCAAAGGCTGCAGGCCGGCCCAGCTGCGTTGCGCCTCGATGAAGGCAGCGCGCGCCTCGTCCAGCGTCTGTTCGCCGGCGCAGAACGCCGTTGCGCTGGCTGCCAGGCGTCGATCGCTCTCCGCCCATTGGGTGTAGGCCGGCAGCAGCACGTTGTCGGTCAGTGCCTGGCTGGTTGCGCCGAACGGCTCGGCTGGCGCGCAGGCGCCGAGCAGCAGGCCGGCGAGCAGGGCAGCGGTCGTGCGCAGGGTGCGATGGGAGTTCATGGCGTCCTCGTGGGCAATCGGTTGCGGCTTCGGCGAGCCGGGGTACGCGGAGCGCGAAGGCATGCCGGGTCGCGTGGTCAGAGTGATTCGAGAAAGCGCAGCAGCGCGGCGCGTTCCCCGCTATCGAAGGTCAGCACCGTCTGGCGTGCCGCCTCGGCTTCGCCGCCATGCCAGAGCACGGCTTCGAGCAGTGTGCGGGCGCGGCCATCGTGCAGCAGACGCGTCACGCCGCCGACGGTGGCGGTCAGGCCGATGCCCCACAGCGGCGGGGTGCGCCATTCGCGGCCGCTGGCCTCGAACTCGGGGCGATTGTCGGCCAGGCCGTCGCCCATATCGTGCAGCAGCAGGTCGCTGTAGGGACGGATCAGCTGTTTGGCCAGCTCCGGCTCGGCGGCGTCGGCGCCGGTGGTGAACTGCGGGGTGTGGCATTTCTGGCAGCCGGCGCGGTGGAACAGGGTCTTGCCGGCCAGCACCTCGGGGTCGTCGACCGCGCGGCGCGCCGGCACGCCGAGGTTGCGCGTGTAGAACAGCACCTGGGCGAGGATCGGGTCGCTTACTTCCGGCTCGCCGCCATGCGGCAGGGCGAGGCATTCATGCTGTCGCTCGGTGCAGCTGCTGCGGCTGAACAGGCGACTGCTCAGGCCCATGTCGTTGAAGAAGGCGTCGGCGTTCTGCTGGTTGAGGTTCGGCTGGCCGGCCTTCCAGCCGAAACGGCCGATCACGGTCTGCCGGCTGACTTGGTCGAAGACGCGGTTGGCGCGCCCGGAGATGCCGTCGCCATCGCGGTCGTCCGGGTCGGCGTTGGCCAGCAGCGCGTCCTGCGGGATCGCCTCGAGCAGGCCGAGACCGATCATCGGCGGTGCGATCCGTATGGAAAACTGCGTCTGCGGGTGCAGCGCGCCGTAACCCAGTTCGCTCAGGTGCAGTTCGGGCTTGCGCAGTTCCACCTCCTCGCCGTCGGCGAAGCGTACGAACTGGGTGCTGTAATTCAGGCGAACCCGGCCTTCCGGCGCCACCCCGGGGATGGCCATGTCCTGCAGCTGGCCGCCATAGATCGGCTCCGGGACGATGCCGCGCTCGCGCAACGCCTGCGCATGCTCGGCGCCAGCGGGAATCGACAGGCGCACCAGCAGCGATACCGCGTTGTCGCTGTCGCTTTCCGGCGGATGGCCGCGGCCATCCTTGATGTGGCAGTTCTGGCAGGCGTTGGTGTTGAACAGCGGGCCGAGGCCGTCGCGTGCAGTGGTCGAGGCGGGTGCGATGACCCAGGGATTACGGAAGAAGCTGTTGCCGACGCTGAAGTCCAGGCGACGCAGTGGCGACAGATTCGCCGCCGGCTGGGAGAAAGCGTTCTGGTCGAATTTCATCACGGTCGCACTGCCAGCCGACAGCGCTTCGCCGGGTTCGGCATGCTCGAAGCGTGGAGCTTCGTCGCAGCCAGGTAGGCCGAGCATCAGCAATGCGAGGGCGGAAATACGAAGCGAGAGGCGCATCAGGCTACCGGTGTGCAGAAAAAAGCGGGGCGCCAGCTTACCAGCCCGACCGGCTTCGAATAAGAGGTATTTTCATTTGGGCGGGCGGCGATTGCCTGATGTGCGCCGAGGTGGGAGGGGCGGACACGGCCTGACGCCGTGCCCGCGTTACGCCGATCAGAACTGGTGGTCGGCGGTATCCGGGTTGAGATCGCTGATCCCCAGTGTGGCGGCAGCCTGCTCGATGGCGGCGGTCTGCTTGACCAGGGCGGCGATGGCCGCACGGACCTTTTCCTGTCCGGCACTGTTGTCCGCGGCGATCAACTGGTCGAAGGCTTCGCCGTCCGCGGCACTCTGCACCAGTACCTGCAGCTTGGCTTCGGTGGTTTCCAGATCGGTCTTCAAGGTGCTGTCGACTTGCGGATCGACCGCCTGCACCAGCGAAGCCAGGCTCGCGCCCTTGAGGGTGCTGCCATCCACGCGCTGGTACTCGCCCAGGTAGATGTTGCGGATGCCCTTGGCGTTGTAGAAGTGCGAGTTGTGGGTGTTGTCGCTGAAACAGTCGTGCTCGTCTTCGGTGGAGTTGGCCTCCAGCGCCACCTTCATGCGTTCGCCGGCCAGCTCGCCGAGCGAGAGGCTGCCCATGCCGAACAGCATCTTGCGTACGCCGTTCTGGGCCGACTCGGCTTCCAGGGTCGCGCGATAGTTGTCGGCGACGCCGGCCTGCCACTGCCCGACCATCTCGGCCAGATCGCTGACCAGCAGGTCGGTGACGGCCTTCAAGTAGGTGCGGCGGCGGTCGCAGTTGCCGCCGGTGCAGCCTTCGCCGTCGATGAAGTCGCTGGCCGGGCGCTGGCCGGCACCGGGGTTGCTGCCGTTGAGGTCCTGGCCCCAGAGCAGGAACTCGATGGCGTGGTAGCCGGTGGCGACGTTCGCTTCGGAACCGGCCAGTTCGTTCAGGCTGGCCAGTTTCTCGCCGGTGATTTCGCTGACGTCGAGCTTGTCCTCGCCGACCTGCACTTCACGGTTGGCGATGATGTTGGCGGTCGCGCCGGGGTTACCGAGGGCGTGCTGATAATCGCCCTTGACGTAGTCGATCAGGCCCTCGTCCAGCGGCCAGGCGTTGAGCTGGCCCTCCCAGTCATCGACCACGCTGTTGCCGAAGCGGAACACTTCGGTCTGCATGTAGGGTACGCGCGCCGCCAGCCAGGCTTCCCTGGCTGCCTGCAGCGTGGCATCGCTGGGGTTGGCGAGCAGCGCGTCGACGGCCTGCTGCAGTTTGACGCCGGTGGCATGGGCGTCACTGAACACCGCCAGGGCGAGGTCGGCGTAGTGGCTGACCACTGCTTTGGCAGCCTGTTCGTCCAGTTTCGGGGCGCTCGCGGCGGGCTGGGCCTGGCTGGTGGCCGGCGCAGTGGCGGCCTGCTCGGCGGTTTTCTGGTCCTCGCCGCAGCCGGCAAGAGAGACGGCAACGGCCAGCAAGGTCGCGGTGGCCCAGGAGGGGGTGCGTAGCATGAGCGGGTTCCTTTTTGCGTTCGAACGATGATCGATCCGGCTGGCGACGCCTGCACCGCCGTGACGGCCTTTAATAATGCGAAAGATTTGCATTTTGTGCAAAGGCAATGCGTGCGCCGGCTCTCTCTTCGAAATGGCGCTGGCCGATAGAATGCTGGCACTTTTGAATCGCCGGACTTTCATGGAGAAGCCCAGATGAACCTGACGCTCGTGGTTGTTGCAGTGCTGACGTTCCTCGTCGTTGCCTATGCGGTGACCCTCTACAACGGGCTGGTGCGCCTCAAGCACGGGGTCGGCAAGGCCTGGGCGAACATCGACGTGCTGCTGCGCCAGCGCCACGAGGAACTGCCCAAGCTGGTTGAGGCCTGCAAGCAGTACATGCAACACGAGCGCAGTACGCTCGAGCGGGTGATCCGCGCGCGCGGCGCGGTGGCCGACGCGCGCGCACAGGGTGACATCGCCGCGCTCGGGGCGGCGGAAACGGGCCTGCGCGCCGGTCTCGGCCAGTTGTTCGCGCTCGCCGAGAACTACCCGCAGCTCAAGGCCGATGAGAGCTTTCGTCACCTGCAGCAGCGCATCAGCGGGCTGGAAAGCGGTATCGCCGATCGGCGCGAGCTGTACAACGAGGCCGTCAACCTGAACAACGTGCGCATCGAGCAGTTTCCGGACGTGCTGCTGGCACGTGCGTTCGCCTTCGGCCCGGCTGCGCTGCTGCAGTTCGACGAGGCGCAGAAGGCCGATGTCGATCTGCGTGCCCTGTTCGGCTGATTCGCGTGGATTTCGCTACGTTGCTCGCCTTCGTCGCAGCCGCTGGGCTGTGCGTGGCGGGCGGCTGGGTATGGGTGAGTCGCTGGTCGCGGATTCGCCATCTGCAGGACACGCCGACCTCGCGCATTCGTTCGGCTGCGCAGGGGTATGTGGAGCTGGTCGGGGTTCTGCGCGAGAGCGGCGCGACTCCGCTGACGGCACCGTTGAGCGGCCAGCCGTGCCTGTGGTGGCGCTACCGCATCGAGGAATACGGCGGGGCCAGCGAGCGGCGCAGCTGGCGGGTGATCGAGCGCGGCACCAGCGAAGCCTGGCTGCGCCTGGCGGATGCCAGCGGCGAGTGCCTGATCGATCCGCGCGGCGCTGAAGTGCTGCCGGCCTGGCGCCGCGTCTGGACCGGCGATCAGCGCCATCCGCGCGGGCTGCCGGCGCACGGCTGGCTGGATTGGCTGAACGGCGGGCGGCAGTACCGCTACGTCGAGGAGCGCCTGCATGCGGGCGAGCCGCTCTATGCCATCGGTGAGTTTCGTACCGTCGGTGGTGGCCGTCAGGGGCTCGACCAGGAGCGGGCGCAGGCGGAGGTGATTCGTCAGTGGAAAGGCGATTTTGCCGGCCTGCTGCAGCGTTTCGACCGCAATGGCGATGGCCAGCTCGACGAGCAGGAGTGGCGCCACGTCAGGCTGGCGGCCGGACTGGAGGCCGAAGACCGCCACCGCACCGCGAGCAGCGCGCCGGCCACCGCCCACCTGGCGCGTCCGCAGCAGGCGCAGCCGTTCGTGCTCTCCAGTCACGGCGAGGAGGTGCTCGCCCGGCGCTTCTACTGGCAGGCCGCGGCTGGTGCACTGGCCTGCCTCGGCGGTGCGCTGTGGCTGGCCCTGCAGCTGGGCGTGAGCGGCTGGTAGCGCTCTACGGCTGGATTGAACTGAGCGTGCGGGTGAAGTGGCGGGACTGCTGCAGCAGCGCGGTCATTTCTCGTGCCGGCAGCGGCTTGCTGTAGTAATAACCCTGGCCTTCCTCGCAACCCTCGACGATCAGATAGGCTTCCTGCTCCGGCGTCTCCACGCCTTCGGCGATGACTGTCATGCCCAGGCTGCGACCCAGCTGAATGACCGCGCGAACGATGGTGGCGCCCTCGTCCTGGCCGATGTCCTGAACGAAGCTCTTGTCGATCTTGATCTTGTCCAGCGGCAGGCTCCTGAGGTAGCTGAGCGAGGAATAGCCGGTGCCGAAGTCGTCGATGGCGATCAGCGCACCGGATCGCCGCAGGCTCAGCAGGTTGTGCCGGGCCGCCTGGATATCCTCCATCAGCCCAGTTTCGGTGACTTCCAGCTCCAGGGTTTCGGCCGGTAGCTGATGCCTCTGCAGCAGGTCGCTGATCATCTGCGGCAGGCCGCTGTGGTGCAGCTGGACGGTCGACAGGTTGACGGCCATGCGCAAGCCGGTGAAGCCGAGCCCGCGCCATTCCTGCAGCTGGCGGCAGGCCTGGTCGAGCACCCAGGCGCCGATCGGAATGATGCTGCCGTTCTGCTCGGCCACCGGGATGAACAGGTCGGGCGGCACCAGCTTGCCCTGGTGTTTCCAGCGCAGCAGCGCTTCGACACCGGTGATGCAGTTCTGCTGGTAATCCACCTGCGGCTGGTAGACGAGGAAGAACTCGCCATGCGCCAGCGCCTCGCCGAGGTCCTTCTCCAGCTCGCGACGCGCGCGCATTTCGCTGTCGATGCTGGCGACATAGAACTGATAGCGATTGCGCGAGCGGTTCTTGGCCAGCGTCATGGTCTGCTCGGCCTTCAGCAACAGCTTCTCGGTGTCGCCGCCGTCTTCCGGGTACAGCGTGACGCCGATGGTGCCGTGCAGACGGATGCGCTGGCCGTCCACTTCCAGCGGCGTTTCCAGGTCATCCAGCAGGGTCTGTGCCAGTTCGGCGGCCTCGTAGGGCTGCTCGATTCCCGAGAGGACCAGTACGAACTGATCGCCGCCCAGGCGTGCCAGGGCGTCCAGCCGACCGCCCAGTGAGCGCAAACGATCGGCCAGCGCCAGCAGCAGGTGGTCACCGGTGCGATAGCTGAACTGCTCGTTGATGCCCTTGAAGTCGTCCAGCCCGAGGCAGAGCACCGCGACGCGTCGTTGCAGGCGGCGTGCTTCATCGAGGATGTGATCGAGCTGGCGCTGCAGCTGCTGGCGGTTGGGCAGGCCGGTGAGGGGGTCGTATTGCGTCATGTGCTGCAGGCTGCTCTCGGCCTGTTGGCGCAGTTGCATGTTGTGTTCGATGGCGGCGAGCAGACTGTTGGCGGTCTCGACCCAGAGGCCCAGTTCGTTGCGTTCGTGGCCCTTGATCAGCGGTAGTTTGTGCGCGCCGGGGCGGTCGGGATTGATGCGCGCCAGGTGCTCGATCAGCTTGGTCAGTGGGCGCGTCAGCAGCCATTCGTAGATGAGGAACAGCACCAGGCCGAGGGTCAGCGCGCGCAGGACGCCGATGATGGCGATCACCACCGAGTCGCTGATGAACTCCTGGCCATAGCGGGCGGTATCGAGGGTGATGCGCAGGTCGCCATAGTGCTCGTTGTACGGCTCGCGGCCGATCAGCGGAATGGAGAACTGCTGATCGCGGCCGAGGATCGGATCGGTCAGCCAGCGCGATGACAGCGTCAGCAGCGGACGCGACTTGTGTGCCAGCACTTCCTCGCCGGCATGGCCGATCGAGGCTTCGCGGATGGATTCGTGCTGGAACAGGCCTTCCATCACCTGGCTGCCCATTTCCCGGTCGAGGCTGTAGATCGCCTGCGTCGAGGGGTCGCGCGTCATGCGCAGGATACGTTGCGCATCGTCGGCGATGAGATGGCGGGTCTTGTAGGCCCCGAAGATGATCTGCGCACAGCTGAGAACCAGCCCCACGGCCAGTGCGGACAGCAGAACCACTCGCAGGAGTCTTCGTGACAGGCTATTGCGCAATTCCAGCTTCAAGAGAAGATCCCTTTTCCGTGCCGGTGCTTGGTTGCGCAAGTATTGATAGTCATGGCGGTGTCGTCAAAAAACCTTGTGATCGAACTATGACGCTAAGGTCGGGCATGCCTCGCAGCGCACACGGCACGCCCGGGCGATCCTTGCGCTGCCTGTGTCACATCGGCCGGGTTTTGCCGGGCTTGAACGAAAAATGCCCGCAACTGACGAAGCGGGCATTTTTCTGGTGACTGGCCTGGCTGTCCGGCTCGCAGGCGTGCACGGACAGCCGGAACGGCTGGATCAGCCGGCGAAGTTTTTCGCGACGAAATCCCAGTTGATCAGGTTCCAGAACGCTTCGACGAACTTCGGACGGGCGTTGCGGTAGTCGATGTAGTAGGCGTGTTCCCACACGTCGCAGGTCAGCAGCGGCTTGTCGCCTGCGGTCATCGGGTTGCCGGCGCCGATGGTGCTGGCCAGGCCCAGGCTGCCGTCGGACTTCTTCACCAGCCAGGCCCAGCCGGAGCCGAAGGTGCCGATGGCGGTCTTGGTGAACTCTTCCTTGAACTTGTCGAAGGAGCCGAAGGAGGCATTGATGGCGTCAGCCAGTGCGCCGCTCGGCTGGCCGCCGGCGTTGGGCGCCAGGCAGTTCCAGAAGAAGGTGTGGTTCCAGACCTGGGCCGCGTTGTTGAAGATGCCGCCAGAGGAGGACTTGATGATGCTTTCCAGGTCCTTGCCTTCGAACTCGGTGCCCGGAACCAGGTTGTTCAGATTGGTCACGTAGGCAGCGTGGTGCTTGTCGTGGTGGTAGTCCAGGGTTTCGGCGGACATGTGCGGCTCGAGAGCATTCTTAGCGTACGGCAGCGGCGGCAATTCGAAAGCCATGATGTATCTCCTACTCAGGTGTCGAGGACATGATGCGGCGGGCGTGGGGCAGCTGCTGTAGGGACAGAGGCGAATGCTGTTCGCACCCTGTTCGTCTCGGCTGTTCTCCCTTCGCGCACCGCGATCTTTGCGCGAACTCTGGCCGTTCACGGTCGGCCGGACAGGCGGGCTGAAGCTCAACCCGCGAACGCCGGATCATAGCACCCACCCTGCGGCAAAACCACGCGGCAACTGTGTGGGCAAACCTGCTCCGGGCCCTTGCGGCGCAGCTTTATGATGCGCGCCCGCGCGGGAGTCGCCATGCGTGGACCCCGCTGCAGCGGGGTCGTTCCTTCCGTTGAGCGCGTCTAGCCGTTCAGTCGGGTACGGCCAGTTGCAGCGCCACGGCGAACATCATCGCGGCGACGCCGACGTCGATCAGCCGCCAGGTCAGCGGGCGCGCCAGCCACGGCGCGAGCCAGGCGCCGCCGAGGGCGAGGGCGAGAAACCACAGCATCGACGCGCTGGCGGCGCCCAGCGTATAGGCGCCCGGAGCAGGCTGCTGTGCTCCAAGGGATCCGATCAGCAACACGGTATCGAGATAGACGTGGGGATTGAGCAGCGTCACCGCCAGCGCGGCGAGCAGCACCGCGCGCCGCGAACGCCGTTCGCCGTTGCCCTGTTGCTGCAGTGCCTGCGGCCGCACGGCACGGCGCAGCGCCGCGACGCCGTACCACAGCAGGAAGGCCACGCCGCCCCAGCGGGTGATCGCCAGCAACGTCGGGTTCTGCGCCAGGATCGCCGCCAGGCCGAACACGCCGAGGCTGATCAGGATCGCATCGCAGAGCACGCAGAGCGCGGCGACCGGCAGGTGATGCTCACGGCGCAGGCTCTGCGCGAGAACGAAGGCGTTCTGCGCGCCGATGGCGACGATCAGCCCGGCGGTGACCGCCAGCCCGTTCAGGTAACTGCTCCAGAGGATTCCCATGTTCGCCGCCTTGTCGAAGTCCAGGCTGGCAGTCTGGGGCGGGGAGGAATATAAGAGAAACGAATCTTCGTTAACCCTCATTAGGAAAACAGATGTTCGATTACAAGCTGCTTGCCGCGCTGGCCGCGGTGGTCGAACAGGCCGGCTTCGAGCGCGCCGCCGCAGTGCTCGGCCTCTCGCAATCGGCGGTGTCGCAGCGCATCAAGCTGCTCGAAGCGCGGGTCGGCCAGCCGGTACTGCTGCGCGGCGTGCCGCCACGGCCGACCGAGCTGGGCCAGCGGCTGCTCAACCATGTGCAGCAGGTGCGCCTGCTGGAGCGTGACCTGCAGGGCCAGGTGCCGACGCTGGACGAGAATCGTCTGCCCGAGCGACTGCGTATCGCGCTGAATGCCGACAGTCTGGCGACCTGGTGGGCCGAGGCCGTCGCGCCGTTTTGCACCGAGCATGCGGTGCTGCTCGATCATGTGGTGGAGGACCAGGCGGTCGGCCTCAAGCGCATGCGCGCCGGCGAGGTGGCTGGCTGTGTCTGCGCGGCCGAGCGCCCGCTGGCCGGTGCGCGCAGCCAGTATCTGGGCGCGATGCGTTACCGCGCGCTGGCCAGCCCGGCATTCCAGCGGCGCTACCTCGGCAGCCAGCCGAGCGCCGAGACGCTGGCGCGCGCGCCGGCCATCGTGTTCGGCCCCGATGATCGCCTGCAGCATCGCTACATGGCTTCCATCGGCGGTTCGGACGGCTTCATCCACCATCTGTGTCCGTCGTCCGAAGGCTTCGTGCGGATGCTGCAGAGCGGGCTTGGCTGGGGGCTGGTGCCGCAGTTGCAGGTGCGCGGCGAACTTGCGCGCGGCGAGCTGGTCGATGTGCTGTCCGGCCCGCCCATCGATGTGCCGTTGTACTGGCATCACTGGCGCAACGGCGGCGCGCTGTTGGATGAACTGACCCGTCACCTGTTGCGTTGTGCCGGACGCTGGCTGGTGACCGAGTGAGATTGCGCGCGCCCGGCAGGCTGTCGCAGAACCACCGCAACCATCGGCTGGTTCATGCCGTTTGCATCCGGGCGGTAGCGCGGCCGGCAGGCGAATGAAACGAGCGGGACTCGCCTAAGGCGTTTGCCTGACCGGAGTTGTGGGTCCGACATCCGTGTCGGCAGGCGTCGATCCGCTGGCAGGAAGGTATGAGCAAGCGGCGTACCAGCTTGCCGTTTCATCCTCATTTTTCCGCGCGACCGCACCGGCAGGCGCGATCCGTGCGGGTCGGGCTGTTGGCGAGCGCCACGCTTGGCGCGTCCGTCGGGGCTGGCCCGTGCAGCCGTGCGCAGCGCCGGTGCGCGCTGCCTCGTGACGGTGCAGTGCCACCGCGCCGCCGTGCCTGCTGTGGCATGGCCGAATCGTTATACTGCGCGCTGTTTTTTTTGCTTCGCGCCATCCTGAAAGGTATCCCATGCGCAACGATGCTCACGACGAACTGGACCATATCCCCAGCCTCTCTGCGGCCCGGGATCGCGAAGAGCCTTATCCGGCGCCGGATCTGGAGCCGCTCCACAAGCCTGCCGTCGAGCGTGGCGAAACCGGGCGCGCGCGGCAGAAGCGTCGCGCGGGCAGTACCGCGCCGCTGTGGGTGCTGGTGGTGGTGCTCGCGGTTTGCCTCGGCGCGTTCGTCTGGTGGAGCTTCCAGCGCATGGCGGCGCTGGAAATGCAGCTGGTGGCCACTCAGGACAGCTTCGCGCGGATCAGCGAAGACGCCGCGGGCCGCCTGCGCGACATTTCCGGCAAGGTCGTGGCGACCGAGTCCAACGTCACCACGGAAAGCGAGGCGGTGAAACTGCGCATCAAGCAGCTCGAACAACAGGTGATCGAGCTGACCCGCAAACAGCAGGCTTTCGCCACCGAGCAGCAGAGTCTGGCCGGTAAGCAGGGCAATCAGGATCAGCGTCTGCAGGAGCAGGGCAAGCGTCTCGACGGGCTGGATGGCGAGCTGCGCACCCAGCAACAGACGGGCGCGACGCTGGCCGCGGACCTCAAGACGCTGGGCAGCGAACAGGCCGTGCTGAAAACGGCGCTGGGCACGCAGGACCAGCTGCGTAGTCGCGTCGATGCGCTGGGCAAGGATGTTGCCGCTCTGCAGCAGCGCGGCAACCCGAGCCAGGCGATCAGCCGCCTCGAACAGGATCTGCTGGTGTTGCGCAGCGAGCTGGAGAACCGTCCGGCGGCCAGCTCCAACACGGCCGAATTCGATGCCTTCCGTGCTCAGGTCACCCGCAACATCACCACACTGCAGAGCCAGATCGCCAACCTGCAGGGCCAGCTCGACGCGCGCTGACGGCGAGCAGGGGCAACCGCAAGGGTTGCCCCGAACGGCTTACAGATCCCAGCTGAGCGACAGGTTCAGGCCGTGATCGCGGTTGTCGTTGCCGCGATAGTGGTAGTTGGCCCGCAGCGCCAGATCAGTGGCCAGCTGATGCGTCAGGCCAACACTGAAGCGCGTCTGGTCGCCGCTCGGCACCGCGCCGGGTAGCTCGAAGCTGTTGCCGGGCACGCTGTTGAGCGACATGCGCAGGTCTTCCGGATCCTCGTCTTCACGCTCCACTTCACGAGCCACTTCGCCGTACACGCGGGTGCGCTCGCTCAGGGCCAGGTCGCCGAACAGACCGAGCGACAGGCGCAGCGAGTCGCGCTCCTGATCGGCGAAGGTCATCGCGGTGGAGCGCTCGCCGTGCTCGCTATAGCCGTCCACCTCCACGCGCTGGTAGTTGGCACCGATGAAGGGGCCGAACTGCATCGCATCCTGCGGCTGCATCAGGTTGAAGCCGACCTTGCTGCCGAGTGCCCAGACCTGCCCGTCGGTGGAGCCCTTTTCGACGCGCTCGCTGATGCCCAGCGCGAAGCGCCGTTGCAGGTCGTGGTAATCCAGATGGCCGCCGCTGAGGGTGAAATCGGCAAACAGACGATCCTGCTCGTAACGGGCAAAGGCGGTCGCCAGGTAGCTGCGCATGTCGTAGTCGGATTCGCCAGCGCCGAGGCTGATGTCGTTCTCTCCGATCGCCAGGCTGAGGCCGGCCAGCCATTGCTCGCTCAGGCGGTGGGACAGGCTCAGCGACAGTGACTGGCTGTCGCCGTCGCCACTGCCGTAGCCGTCGAAATCCGGGCTGCGATAGCCGCCGCCGGCCTGGATGCGCCATTCGCCGACAGGCTGCCAGCGGCCGCGCTGGGCCATCAAATCCTGATCGAGCTGTTGCAGCTGCGCGCGCAGCGCCGCCTGGCCCATCTCCGGCAGGCGCGAGATCTCCCAGGGCGCCGCGACGATCGAATACAGGTAGTCGGCGCTGATGCGATGCAGAGCGGTGGTCGGGTGCACGGCATCGTTGAACAGCAGGCGATCCGGGGCGGGGGCGCTACCGGTGCGGCCATAGGTCGGGTCGGCCAGACAGCTGTCGCCGGAGAAGCACACGGCGTTCTGGTTAATGTCGGCGGCGAAGCCGAATTGCGCCAGGTCCGCGCGTACTTCTTCCAGCAATAGACGGCTGTTGAGCAGCACGTAGTTGGCGCCGGAGCCGCGCAGCTGTGCCTCGAGTTCGGCGTTGTACTGGTCGCTGAGCGCATTGAGCTGGGCGCTGTTCCCGGTGAGGGTGCCGAGCGGGGTGCTGCCGACGTCGGGCAGGTCGGAGACGATGATGTAACGCGCACCGGCTTCGGCTAGCGCGCTGACGCCGGCCACCAGATCGCTAGCCGCGGCTGCCATGGTGATCGGCCGGCTGCCGAGCTGGAAGATGTCGTTGGCGCCGCCGTTGAGGTAGTACAGCGCATTCGGGTCGGCCTGCGGGTTCTCGACCAGGTAGCCGGGACGCGAGCGACTCAGGCCGCCGGTGGCTACCGTCGAGGTGCCGGTGATGGAGTCGAGGATCTGGTCAGTGCGGTAGCCGCCGACGGCGTAGTTGGTACCGTCCGGGTTGCCGGTCAACAATTGCGGCAGCAGTGGCGTGGAGGGCAGCGAAGTCAGCCCCAGGCGCTCGGCCAGCAGCTGGGTGGCGACCTGACCACCGTATTCGACGTTGTTGTCGCCATAGGTCGGGCCGGTGCGGTTGGTGAAGCGCAAGCCACCGGTCGGGTTGCTGCCCAGCAGCGGGCTGCCGACGTCGGGGAAGTTGCCGGCATCGCTGAGCGAGTCGCCGAAGTTGATGAACTGGCTGAACGGGCCGTCGGCGGCTGCGGCGCTGCCGGCAAGGATGGCCAGCAGCAGGGCGGCCAGCGGTCTTGTCGTCGAATGCATCGGGTGTCTCCCTTCTTGTTGTTGTTCTGCTGCGCGCTCGGGCGCCCGTTCAAGCTAGCCACGGCGGAGCGGCGGCGACAGCGCACAAAAGGGCGATTCGTCGGGGCCGGCTGTCGCCCGAAAGACGGACAGCGCGACAGGTGCACGAAAACCCCTCGGGTTCTTGCCCTGGCTCAATGAATCGATTCCTCGCTCCGCTAGGATCGCGCTGCTGGCCGGAAGCCATCATGCGCAACCCAGGGATTTCACAGGGTGCGGCAATGGCCGGGGCTGAACGCGTGTTCCCTGCCGTGGATAGAACAACAATGACTGCACTGATCGATCTGCTTCGCTCACGTCTGACCACGCTGCTGCCCAGCGAGCTGAAAAGCAGCGAGCTGCGCCACCTGTTGACGCCGGTCGGCCATCCCATGCTGCTCTGCCAGCGCCGCGCGATGATGATCGTCGACCGCGTGCGGCTGTTCGCCTTTCTCTTCGCCGTGCTCACGCCGCTGTGGAGCATCATCGACCTGCTGGTCTTCGACACGCCGCTGTGGGCGCGGTTGGCGGGTTTTCGCCTGTTGGCGTGTCTGGCGTTCACCTGGCTGCTGCTGTTCTACCGGCCGAGCGGCAACCTGTTCGACGCCTACCGGGCCATCGCGATCCTCTTCGCCATCCCGACGGTGTTCTACATCGCCTCGCACACGCTGCTGGGTTCCTACCAGCTGGCGCAGTTCTCGGCGGTGGTCGGTGCCGGCTATGCGTTCCTGCCGTTCGTGCTGATGGCGGGACTGACGATCTTCCCGTTGACGCTGGTGGAAAGCCTGGTGCTCGGCATGCTGTTGCTGATGGCGCAGGCGCTGGCCGGCTACCTGAGCTGGGCGACGTTGAACTGGCCGTCGTTCGCCGGTGCCTTCTGGCTGCTGATCCTGATCGCCGGCGTTGCCAGCCTGGCGGGCATGAGCCAGCTGGCCTTCATGATCGCGCTGGTGCGCCAGGCCATCCGCGATCCGCTGACCGGCATCTTCTCGCGCGGCAGCGGCGAGGAAATCCTGCGCCTGCAGTGGGACTCGGCGCAGCGCACCGGTAGCCCGCTGGCGCTGGCCTTCATCGATCTGGATCACTTCAAGGCGATCAACGACAACTACGGCCACGAGGCCGGCGATGCCGTGCTGCGCGATGCCGCGCGCAGCCTGGTGGCGACGCTGCGTGGCTCCGACAGCCTGGTGCGCTGGGGTGGCGAGGAGTTCCTGCTGATCATGCCGGACACCGACCTGCAGCAGGCGCACCGGGCGCTCGCCCGGCTCGCCGGTAACGGCCTGGGCGTACGCCCGGATGGCCAGCCGTTGACCGCCAGCATCGGTCTTTCCGAGCGCCTGGCGGACGTTGCCGAGGACTACCGCCAGCTGCTGGAGATCGCCGACCAGCGCATGTACCAGGCCAAGTCCGGCGGCCGCAACCGCCTGCACGGCCATGCCGAATACACGATGGGTCAGCCCGTGGCGGCGGTGCTGGAGGGCTAACTCCCGGCTTTGGCGGGCGAGGTGTCGGCGACCGCGAAGACATGTCGCAGGTAGCTGACGAACGCTGGGTCGCGGCACAGGGTCTTGCCCGGCGAGTCGGAAATCTTCGCCACCGGCTGGCCGTTGCATGCCGTCATCTTGATCACCATGTTGGTGGGCTCCACGCCGGCGATGTCGCAGGTCAGCCCGGTGCCGATGCCGAAGCTCGGCCGGCAGCGCCCGGCTAGCGCCCGCAGGATCGCCAGCGCCCGGGGAAAGTCCAGGCCGTCGGAAAACACCAGCTGGCGGCTGCGCGGGTCGATGCCCAGGCTTTGGTAATGGGCGATGGCTTTCTCCGCCCAGATCAGCGGGTCGCCCGAATCATGGCGCAGGCCATCGAATAGCTTGGCGAAGTACAGATCGAAGTCGCGCAGGAAGGCGTCCATGGTGATGCAGTCGGTCAGCGCGATCCCCAGTGCGCCACGATATTCACGCACCCAGCAGTCCAGTGCCGCGCGCTGGCTGTCGATCAGCCGCGGGCCGAGCTGCTGGTGCGCCATGATCCATTCGTGTGCCATCGTGCCCATCGGCCGCAGATCGAGCGTTCGCGCCAGGTGCACGTTGCTGGTACCGACGAAGTCGCCGGGGAACGTTTGTGCGAGGCGTTCGACCACCGCGGTCTGCACCGCATAGGAAAAGCGCCGGCGGGTGCCGAAATCCGCCAGCTTGAACTCGGCCAGTTCCTCGACCGTGGCTTGCTCGCGCAGCCAGGCACACTTGGCGTCCAGCCGTTCGAGCGCCTGCTCCGGCCCCACCTGCGGATAACGGACGCGATTGCGCACCTCGCTGATGATCGCCAGCAGCGGCACCTCGAAGAGGATCACGTGCAGCCACGGGCCGCGCAGGTGGATCACCAGCTCGCCCGCTTCGACCTCCAGGCGCACGTAACGCAGGTCGAAGCGAAACAGGCCGAGAAAGCGGATGAAGTCCGGCTGCATGTAGGGGACGCGTTCGAGGAAGGCCAGTTCCTCGGCGCTCATCGCCAGCTCGGCAAGCGCCTCGATCTGCTCGCGTACCGCGCCCAGATACGGGCTGAGGTCTTCCTCCGAGCGACAGCGGAATGCCCACTCCACCTCGGCGTTGGGGTAGTGATGCAGCACGGCCTGCATCATCGTCAGTTTGTAGAAATCGGTGTCCAGCAGACTCTGGATGATGGCGGGATTGTTCACGGTTGCGTTCCTGGCTGCGGTGCCATGCACCTTGCCGCTCGGAACGACATCTGGCAAGAACGATGCCGGTGGAAAACAAAAAGCGTTAATTAGCTGGGCGATATACGGTGCGGCCGGCTGTCGGTTTTTTGTTCTGTCGAAAAGTTGTGAATTTTATGAGTAGCACTGTTGGCCGAATAATATTCGAGCGCCATCAATAAATACTGATAGTTTGGGTGGTTAAATTGCCGGCAATAAAAAAGGCAAGAGCCGAAGCTCTTGCCTTTTTACTACCGCTGTCGGCAGCTTTGTCAGCTACTGCGGCCACCGCCGTGGCTGTTCTGGCCACCCTTGCGGCCTGCCTCGGAGGCCTTCTCGCGGTCGTTGGCGAAGTTGCCGCCGCTGTTGTGCCCGCCTTTGCGGCCGGCTTCGGATGCTTTCTCTCGATCGTTGGCGAAGTTGCCCGGGTTGTTATTTGCCATGTCTTTTTCTCCTCAGTTGGATAGAGACTTTGGAAACGGCCAATGAGAGAGATTCATCAGCCTTCATGGTTTCAGAGGACCGGGCTGCGATGGAAGTTTCACTGTTTCAGGAACGGCGGACGAATGGTTTTCCCTATATCGCTCGTGCGTATGGCGCCGTGCAATTACAACGAAACGGTAGTTGCAATTAAAAGGGAACTTCGCCGCGTCAGGCGGCCAGGGCGAGTTGTCGCTGGGCGAGCAGGCGCATGACGTAACCGATCTTCAGGGCGGTGGGGCCGAGGATCACCAGCGCGTGGCAGGTGACCACCAGCGGCAGGCTCAGCCACTGGTCGAACAGATAGGCGCCGCTGACGCCCAGCAGCAGGAGCAGCACGCCGCCGAACATCAGCGCGTTGGCCAGATGGAGCAGGTGTTGCGGGTCCCAGGTGCGTTGAAACATGGTTCACCTCCGTCAAGGCAGGAGAGGGAGCCCGCGCATACGCGGGCTCGGTGGGTTCATTCGAGGGCGCTGGCCGGGCCGAAGAACTCGTAGCGGGTCTGCCGCTCCGGTACGCCGAGTGCTTTCAGCTGGCGCTTGACTGCCGCCATGAAGGGCTTGGGGCCGAGGAAGTAGGCGTCCACATCGCGGTCCGCCGGCAGCCACGCGGCCAGGCGGTCCTCGGTGAGCAGGCCGACGGCGTCGGGCGCGGCGGCTTCGCCTTCGTGTTCGTCATAGCAGTAGAAGTGCCGCAGCTGCGAATGCCGCTCGGCCAGGGCGTCCACGGTGCGACGAAACGCATGCACGCCGGCGTTGCGCGCGCAGTGGATGAAGTGCACTGGGCGCGAGGTGGCCAGTGCCTGTTCGAGCATGGCGAGGGTCGGGGTGATGCCGACGCCACCGCTGATCAGTACCAACGGCTTGTCGCCGGGTTGCAGGGTGAAGTCGCCAGCCGGGGCGAACAGCTCCACTACCGCGCCTTCCTCCAGCGCATGCAGGGCGTTGGAGACTACGCCGCCGGGCTCGCGCTTGACGCTGATGCGGTACTCGCGGCCGTTGCTGGCCGCCGACAGCGAATAGTTGCGGCGCACTTCCTCGCCGTCGATCTGCAGGCGCAGGCCGATGTACTGGCCGGGCAGGAAGTCCATCAGCGCGCCGCCGTCCTCGGGCTGCAGGTGGAACGAGCTGATTTCTTCGCTCTCGGCGACCTTGCGGGCGATGCGGAAACGCCGCGCGCCACGCCAGCCACCGGGTGCCTCGGCCTTGGCCTGGTAGAGCTGCTCCTCGTTGCCGATGAGGATGTCAGCCAGCTGCTGATAGGCGGCGGCCCAGGCATCGATCACCGCATCGGTGGCGATCTCCGCACCGAGTACTTCGCGAATGGCGCGCAGCAGGCAGCCGCCGACAATCGGGTAATGCTCGGGCAGCACCTGCAGCGCCACGTGCTTGTTGATGATCTGGCCGACCAGCGGGCCGAGCGCCTCCAGCCGGTCGATGTGGCGGGCATACATCAGCACGCCGTTGGCCAGCGCGCGCGGCTGCTCGCCGCTGGCCTGGTGGGCCTGGTTGAACAGCGGGCGCACCTCCGGGTGCTCGTTCAGCATCAGGTGGTAGAAATGCGTGGTCAGTGCCTCCCCGCCGCTTTCCAGCAGCGGCACGGTGGCTTTGATCAGGGCAATTTGTTCAGCGCAAAGCATCGAATACTCCTCTGGTGGGAAAGTCGCTGCGTCCGTTGCCTAAGGCAAAGGCGCGACGTTCTACCTAGGTTCTTTCAACAATCGTTCCAGCTCTGGAATTGACTGAAATCAAGGTTTGTAATGCCTGGAAGGTACAAAAAACCTCGGCGTTAGAGGGTTTTTATCACCATTAGGGTCGAGATAACCCTGGAGCGAACCCTCGCGCCCGGCATATGCCCTATGGAAAGAGCCCACCACCACTGCAAGGGAGATCGACATGGAGACTTACCACATCACCCGGGAAGCCAATCGCTGGCTGCTGCGCGAGGAAGGCGACCCACGCGTGCTGATCGAAACTGCCAGCCGCGAAGCGGCGCTCGAGCAGGCCCGTGACTACATGAAACTGCGCACGGCGACGGTGAAGGTCCACGGCAGCGACGGCGAAGTGGAAGAGGAGCGCCATTACCCGCAGGAGCAGAATCCGCGCGCGACCGGCGGCTGAGGCTAGGCGTTCTCGGGTTGCCGGCGAACCCGTCGCGCCGCCAGCGCCACCAGCCAGCAGGCGAGGATGAACGGCATCGTCAGCGGCGGCAGGCCCAACCGATCGAAGGCCAGTCGCGCCAGCACAGCGGCGACGATTGCCAGCAGCGGTGCCCACGCCGAGCGCTGCACCTGGCTTACCGCCAGCGCGGCCAGCGCCGGGTTGTAGCCGGCCAGGCCCGCGAGGATCGGTCCGTGCGCAGCGCCAAACAGCAGGTCGATGCCCAGACCGGCGGCGGAGCCGGCGAGCAGCCAGCGCGCGGCGCGTCGATCGGCTAGCCAGACCGCCACCAGCACCAGCAACCCGGCCAGCGGCTGGTCGAGGAAGATCACCTGGCCGATGCCGGTGGCGATGGCGAACGCCAGCGCCTGCGCATCGATCGGCGCGACTGACGCTGGCGTGCCAGTGGGTGCCGGCAGCAGCGTCAGCACAAGCCAGCCGAGCAGCACGAAGGGTAGGGTGAATCCGGGCAGCCACTGGCGCTCGCGCAGGCCGGCGAGCAGGCGCGTCTGCAGCGGGTCGATGAGCAGCGCAGCGCATGCGATCAACCCCAGCGAAAACGCCGAAAGCCCCAGTTGCAGCACGATCAGCACGCCCAGCAGCGCGCTGTTGTAGCCGTACAGCCCGCAGTCGATATCGGCGCGCGAACGCCCCAGCGCGGCGGCGCCGAAGGTACCGGCGAGCGCCCCGGCCAGCGCGCCGGCCAGCAGCGCCGGCGTGTGCAGCGCGATGGCGAGCGCGATCAGCAGTCCACAGAGCGGATGGGCCTGCAGAAAGATCTGGCTGAAGCCGTTGAGCACGGCGCTGACATGGCGCGGGAGGCGGAGCATCGGAAGCCTGACGGGGGATTGGTGCGGGCGTGCATGCTACAGCGACGCGGCGCCGGCCCCCAGGCCGGCGCGCTGCGCCGGGTGCAGACAGGCGGTCAGGCGAGCGTTTCGATACGCAGCGAATTGGTGGTGCCCGGCTTGCCCAGCGGTACGCCGGCGGTGACCAGCACGGTATCGCCGCTGCCGGCCATTCCGCGGGCGCGGGCCAGCTCCAGCGCCTGGGCGCAGACCTGCTCCATGTCGCGCAGCGGCGCCTCGATCAGCGAGTACACGCCCCAGGCGACGGTCAGCTTGCGCGCCGTGGCCAGGTTCGGCGTCAGGCTGAGGATCGGCGTCGCCGGCCGCTCGCGCGAGGCGCGCAGGCTGGAGGCGCCGGACTCGGTGTAGTTGACCAGCACCGCGACCGGCAGGATGCCGCTGATGCGGCGGATCGCGCAGCTGATCGCATCCGACAGCGTGGCCTCGGCGCTCGGCCGGTGCACGTCGAGCTGCGCCTGGAAGTCCGGGCCGCTTTCCACCTGACGGATGATCTTGCTCATCATGCTTACCGCTTCCAGCGGGTAATCGCCGGAGGCGGTTTCCGCCGACAGCATCACCGCATCGGCGCCCTCGGCCACCGCGTTGGCCACGTCGGTGACTTCGGCACGGGTCGGCGCCGGGGCGAAACGCATGGATTCCAGCATCTGCGTGGCCACCACCACCGGGCGGCCGAGCTGGCGGCAAATGCGCACGATGTTCTTCTGGATGCGCGGCACATTCTCCGCGGGCACCTCCACGCCGAGGTCGCCACGCGCCACCATGATGGCGTCCGACAACCGGGCGATCTCGCGCAGGTGCTGCACGGCCGAGGGCTTCTCGATCTTCGCCATGAGGAACGCACGCTCGCCGATCAGTTCGCGCGCCTCGTGGATGTCCTGCGGGCGCTGCACGAACGACAGCGCCACCCAGTCCACGCCCAGTTCCAGGCCGAAGGCCAGGTCGCGACGGTCCTTGGCGGTCAGCGGCGAGAGTTCCAATACCGCCTCCGGCACATTGACGCCCTTGCGGTCGGACAGCTCGCCGCCGGCCATCACGCGGGTCTCGATGACGTCGTTGTGCTTGGACAGCACGGTCAGGCGCAGGCGGCCGTCGTCGATCAGCAGGGTCATGCCGGGTTCCAGCGCGGCGATGATTTCCGGGTGCGGCAGCATCACGCGGTGCTGGTCGCCCGGCGTCTCGTCCAGGTCCAGGCGGAATTTCTGCCCGCGCTCGAGCTGCACGCGGCCGCCGGCGAAGCGACCGACGCGCAGCTTCGGACCCTGCAGGTCCATGAGGATGCCGATGGCCTGGTTCTGCTCGCGCTCGACCTGGCGAATCCAGTGAAAACGCTCGGCGTGGTCGGCATGCTCGCCGTGGCTGAAGTTCAGACGGAACAGGTTCACCCCGGCGTCCACCAGGGCGCGCACGTCGTCGATGCTGCGCGTGGCGGGGCCGAGGGTGGCGAGAATCTTGACCTTCTTGTCGGGCGTCATGAGCGGATACTCCCTGTGGGCCGCTAGGCAGTGGGCGGCAGAATGAGGATGGCGCGGAAATCGTTGACGTTGGTGCGCGTCGGCCCGGTGACGATCAGGCTGTCCAGCGCGGCGAAGTAGCCGTAGCCGTCGTTGTTGGCCAGCGCATCGGCGGCGCGCAGGCCGAGGGCCTCGGCGCGGGCGAAGCTGTCCGGGGTCATCAGCGCGCCGGCGTTGTCTTCCGAGCCGTCGATGCCGTCGGTGTCGCCGGCCAGCGCGTAAACGTTCGGCAGGCCCTGCAGCGCTTCGGTGAGGCCGAGCAGGAACTCGGCGTTGCGTCCGCCACGGCCGTTGCCGCGCACGGTCACCGTGGTTTCCCCACCGGAGAGAATCACGCAGGGCGCGGCGATCGGCTGGCCGTGCAGCACCACCTGACGGGCGATGCCGGCATGCACCTTCGCCACCTCGCGCGCTTCGCCCTCCAGGTCGCCGAGGATCAGCGGGGTGATACCCGCGGCGCGTGCCACCTCGGCGGCGGCGTCAAGCGACTGCTGCGGCGTGGCGATCAGCTGGAAGTGGCTGCGCGAGAGCATCGGGTCGCCCGGCTTGAGCGTCTCCGAGCGCGGGTCCTCGAGCCAGGCGCGCACGTTGGCCGGCACCTCGATGTGGTAGCGCGCGAGGATTTCCAGCGCCTGCGCCGAGGTGGTCGGGTCGGCCACGGTCGGCCCGGAGGCGATCACCGTGGCCTCGTCGCCGGGCACGTCGGAAATCGCGTAGGTGTACACGCTGGCCGGCCAGCAGGCGCGGGCCAGGCGGCCGCCCTTGATCGCCGAGAGGTGCTTGCGTACGCAGTTCATCTCGCCGATGTGCGCGCCGGAGCGCAACAGCGCCTTGTTGATCGCCTGCTTGTCGGCCAGCGAGATGCCTTCGGCCGGCAGCGCCAGCAGCGAGGAGCCGCCGCCGGAGAGCAGGAAGATCACCCGGTCGCTTTCCTCGAGATTGCTGACCAGCTCCAGCACGCGACGGGCGACGCGCTCGCCGGCGTCGTCCGGCACCGGGTGCGCGGCTTCCACCACCTCGATCTTGCGGCAGTTGGCGCCGTGCTCGTAGCGGGTCACCACCAGTCCGGAAATCTCGCCTTCCCAGACCTGTTCGATGGCTTCGGCCATGGCCGCGGCGGCCTTGCCGGCGCCGATGACGATGGCGCGGCCGCTGCGATCCTCCGGCAGTTGATCGGCCAGCACCTGGCGCGGATGGGCGGCGTCGATGGCACTGTCGAACAGTTGGCGCAGCAGGGTGTGCGGGGCGATGGGCATATGCGGGCTCCTTTTATTTGGGTCTGCGCCGATTCCAGTCCTCAAGGCTCGATAAGGCAAGCACTGAGGGTTGGAATCGACCCGCCCGGCGGTCGGGCCGTGACTCCTTCTGCCGGGCGAATCGAAAGGGTTGCCGTCCGAAGACGGCGGTTGAACCGCGGCGGCGCGAGGTGAGGTCGTGGGGGGACACTGTGATTCCGGCCCCGCGACGCCGTGGTTCAACTCTCGAAGCGCCGCTTCGTCTGACGCTGCGGTGGCCCACCACCCGGGGTTCTGTCTGTCCTGAAGGTGGGTACCGCATGGCCCGACGCAGCGGGCTCGGGAGCTGCTTGATTACTTGCGGATCGAGAAGTTGGCCATGTGCTCCAGCCCCTTGATCAGCGCCGAGTGGTCCCAGCCGCTGCCGCCGATGGCCGCGCAGGTGCTGAACACCTGCTGGGCGTTGGCGGTATTGGGCAGGTTCAGACCCAGTTCACGCGCGCCGTTGAGCGCCAGGTTGAGGTCCTTCTGGTGCAGGCTGATGCGGAAGCCCGGGTCGAAGGTGCCCTTGATCATGCGCTCGCCGTGCACTTCGAGAATCTTCGAGCCGGCGAAACCGCCCATCAGCGCTTCGCGCACCTTGGCTGGGTCGGCGCCGTTCTTGGCAGCGAACAGCAGCGCCTCGGCCACCGCCTGGATGTTCAGCGCGACGATGATCTGGTTGGCCACCTTGGCGGTCTGGCCGTCGCCGTTGCCGCCGACGCGGGTGATGTTCTTGCCCATCGCCTGGAACAGCGGCAGGGCGCGCTCGAAGGCATTCGGGCAGCCGCCGACCATGATCGACAGGGTGGCCGCCTTGGCGCCCACTTCACCGCCGGAGACCGGGGCGTCGAGGTAGGCGGCGCCGGTGGCCTTGATCTTCTCGGCGAACTGCTTGGTGGCGGTCGGCGAGATCGAACTCATGTCGATCACCACCTTGCCGGCGCCGACGCCTTCGGCGACGCCGTTCTCGCGGAACAGCACGTCCTCGACATGCGGGGTGTCCGGCACCATGACGATGATGAACTCGGCTTCCTGGGCGACTTCCTTGGGGTTGGCCAGGGCGACGGCGCCGCCTTCGACCAGCGCGGCCGGAGCGGCGTCGTGGTGAGTGGAAATGAAGATGTCGTGACCGGCTTTCTGCAGGTTGAGTGCCATGGGCAGACCCATGATGCCGGTGCCGATGAATCCGATTTTAGCCATGAGAGTTCTCCTTCAATTCGTTCGGGTCAGATCGCGTTATGCGCTTTCATCCAGCCGAGGCCGGCTTCGGTGGTGGTGGCCGGCTTGTACTCGCAGCCCACCCAGCCCTGGTAGCCGATGCGGTCCAGGTGTTCGAACAGAAAGCGGTAGTTGATCTCGCCGGTGCCCGGCTCGTTGCGGCCGGGGTTGTCGGCCAGCTGTACGTGGTTGATCGCCGCCAGGTTGCTTTCCATGGTCCGGGCCAGGTCACCTTCCATGATCTGCATGTGATAGATGTCGTACTGCAGGAACAGGTTGGGGTGGCCGACCTTGTCGCGAATCTCCAGCGCCTGCGAGGTGTTGTTGAGGAAGAAACGCGGGATGTCGCGGGTGTTGATCATCTCCATCACCAGGCGGACACCGGCCTCTTCGAGCTTCTCGGCGGCGTAGCGCAGGTTCTCGATGAGGGTGATCTCCAGCTTGCCGAGGTCGGCATTCTTCGGCGCGATACCGGCCAGGCAGTTGACCTGGGTATTGCCCAGCACCTTGGCGTAGGCGATGGCCTGATCGACGCCGGCGCGGAATTCCTCGACCCGCTCCGGCAGGATGGCGATGCCGCGCTCGCCACCGGCCCAGTCGCCGGCCGGCAGGTTGAACAGCACCTGGGTCAGGCCGTTGGCGTCCAGCCGGGCCTTGATCTCATCGGCCGCATAGTCGTAGGGGAACAGGTATTCAACGCCGGTAAAACCGGCCTTGGCGGCGGCCTCGAAGCGTTCGAGGAAGTCCTGTTCGGTGAACAGCATCGACAGGTTGGCGGCAAAGCGGGGCATGGTTCTCTCTCCTGATCTGTAGGGATCAAATTCGGTTCTGCATGGCGGCGGTGTGGTGACCGCCCTGGGTGTTGCCTTGCGTGGATATGCTTCGCGATATCCACCCTACGGTTGCACTGTGCTGGCGTGGCGTAGGGTGGATAACGCCGCTTGCGGCTTATCCACCGTGGTGCATAGCTTCAGTCCAGCAATCCAACCGCGGTCGGCGCGTCCTCGCGGCCTTCGGCCAGCGGCTCGAACTCGTTGATGGCGTCGATCTCGGTGCCCATGGCGATGTTGGTCACCCGCTCGAGGATCACCTCGATCACCACCGGCACCTGGTGCTCGGCCATCCAGGCCTGGGCCTGCTCGATGGCCGGGCGCAGGTCTTCCTGCTTGAACACGCGCAGCGCCTTGCAGCCCAGGCCCTCGACCACCGCGACGTGATCGACGCCGTAGCCTTCCATGCCGCTCTGGTCGGCATTGATGTTCTCGAAGCCCAGCTGCACGCAGTAATCCATGTCGAAGCCGCGCTGCGCCTGGCGGATCAGCCCGAGGTAGGCGTTGTTCACCAGGATGTGGATGTACGGCAGCTTGAACTGCGCACCCACGGCCAGCTCCTCGATCATGAACTGGAAGTCGTAGTCGCCCGACAGCGCCACCACCTTGCGCGCCGGGTCCGCGGCAACCACACCGAGCGCCGCCGGAATGGTCCAGCCGAGCGGGCCGGCCTGGCCGCAGTTGATCCAGTGGCGCGGCTTGTAGACGTGCAGGAACTGCGCGGCGGCGATCTGCGACAGACCGATGGTGCTGACGTAGCAGGCGTCCTTGCCGAACGCGTTGTTCATGCACTGGTACACGCGCTGCGGCTTCATCGGCACGCTGTCGAAGTGCGTCTTGCGCAGCATGGTGCGCTTGCGCTCCATGCAGTCGGCGGCCCAGGCGTTGCGGTCCGGCAGCTCGCCGGCGGCCTTGCGCTCTTTCGCCACTTCGACGAACAGCTTCAGTGCGGCGCCGGCATCCGAGGTGATGCCGTAGTCCGGCGAGAACACCCGGCCGATCTGGGTCGGTTCGATATCCACGTGCACGAACTTGCGGTCCTTGGTGTAGACGTCGATCGAGCCGGTGTGGCGGTTGGCCCAGCGGTTGCCGATGCCGAGCACGAAGTCGGACGCCAGCATGTTCGCGTTGCCGTAGCGATGGCTGGTCTGCAGCCCGCACATGCCGGCCATCAGCGGATGGTCATCGGGGATCGAGCCCCAGCCCATCAGCGTCGGGATCACCGGCACGCCGACCGTCTCGGCGAACTCCACCAGCAAGGCTTCGGCGCCGGCGTTGTAGATGCCGCCACCGGCGACGATCAGCGGGCGCTCGGCGGCGCAGAGCATGTCGATGGCTTTCTCGATCTGCTTGCGGGTTGCCGCCGGCTTGTAGACCGAGAGCGGCTCGTAGGTATCGACGTCGAATTCGATCTCGGCCATCTGTACGTCGAACGGCAGGTCGATCAGTACCGGCCCCGGACGACCCGAGCGCATTACGTGGAAGGCCTGCTGGAACACGCGCGGCACCAGCGCCGGCTCGCGCACGGTCACCGCCCACTTGGTAACCGGCTTGGCGATGGACTCGATGTCCACGGCCTGGAAATCTTCTTTGTACAGGCGGGCACGCGGCGCCTGGCCGGTGATGCAGAGGATCGGGATGGAGTCGGCCCAGGCCGAGTAGAGGCCGGTGATCATGTCGGTGCCGGCCGGCCCCGAGGTGCCGATGCACACGCCGATGTTGCCGGCCTTGGTGCGGGTGTAGCCCTCGGCCATGTGCGAGGCGCCCTCGACGTGGCGGGCAAGAATGTGGCGAATGCCGCCATCGGCACGCAGGGCGGAATACAGCGGGTTGATCGCCGCGCCGGGAATGCCGAAGGCGGTGTCGATGCCCTCCTTGCGCAGTACCGCGACGGCGGCGTCGATTGCTCTCATGCGGGCCATTGGTCTTCCTCCTGATTCTTGGAATCTGTTCACGATCTGCTGCGCGTCGGCCCTGCTGCGTTAAAACCAGGCTCGGAATGCTCATTTGCACCAGCAAACTCCGCTTCCTCGCCTGCTTTGATTCGCTGGTGCTCACCCGTCGGGCCAGCCTACGGCTGTTACTCCCGTTGGTCGTTGCGCCTTGCAGGTCTCTAGCTCGCTAGATCGTGGCCTTATTTTTGTTCGATAGTTTTTGTAGGTGGCCCAAGCATGCCGGCCTGGATTCCATGGCGGAATTGGCCGAGACTTCAGTTCTGTCGATATCAGGAGTATCGAATGGACCGTTATACGAGCCTGCGCAGCTTTGTGCTGGTCGCCGACTGCGGCAGCTTCGCCGCCGCTGCGCACAAGGAAAACGTCACGCCGGTGGTGATGGGGCGGCGGCTGGATGCGCTGGAGCGTCATCTGGGCGTGAAGCTGATGCACCGCTCGACGCGCGGCCTGTCGCTGACCGATCTGGGCGAGCAGTACCTGGAGCGTGCACGCGGGTTGCTGAGGGACTTCGACGAGGTGGACGCCAGCATCAGCCATGATCGCAACTCGGTACGTGGGCATCTGGTGGTGTCGGCGCCGGCAGCGTTCGGTCGTCGGCATATCGGCCCGCACGCGCCGGCATTCCAGGCGCGCTACCCGGACCTGCAGCTGTCGTTCAACTTCACCGACAGCGTGGTCGATCTGGTGCGCCACGGTTACGACATGGGCATCCGCATCGGCGAGGTCACCGACCCCAACTACGTGGCGGTCAAGCTGTACCCCAACCGCCGCGTGGTCTGTGGCGCGCCGTACTATTTCGATCGCCAGGGCGTGCCGCGGGTGCTGGAAGACCTGACGCGGCACAATTGCCTGGCCTTCAATTTGCAGGGCGGCCAGCAGCGTGGCTGGACCTTCCTGCGCGACGGCAAGCAGGTGGCGATCCGCGTATCCGGCAATCTCGACTGCAACGACGGCGAACTGCTGTTCGACTGGGTCAAGCAAGGCCTGGGCATCGGCTGGCGCTCGACCTGGGAAATCCAGGCCGAGCTCAAGCGCGGCGAGCTGGTCACGGTACTCGACGAGTACGCGCTGCCGGCCTACGACATCCAGGCGGTGTATCCGCAGCAGCGCTACCTGCCGGCCAAGGTGCGTTTCTTCATCGATTACCTGAAAGGCATCTACAACGCCCCCGGCTACTGGGAAACGCGCTGATCGGCTCAGTTGCCGCGGTAGGTGGAGAAGCCGTAGGGGCTGAGCAGCAGCGGGATGTGATAGTGCTCGACGCTGCCATCGGCTTCGAAGATCACCGGAACTTCCGGGAAAAAGGTGCTGGCGTTGTGTGCGGCGAACCAGTCGCCGGTCTTGAAGGTGACGCGGTAGGTGCCTTTCTCCAGCGCCTTGCCTTCGGGATACAGCGCGGTGATCCGACCCTGCGCGTTGGTCTCGGCGCTGTTGAGCGATTTCCAGGTGTCACCCTGACGCTGCTCCAGAGTGACGCGCACGTCCGGTGACGGCAGGCCGTTTTCCAGATTGAGCACATGCACGCTGAGCGGGTTGCCGGCGGCCAGAGTGAGACCGGACAGGCCGCTGAGCATCAAGCCGGCGGCGATTGAACGTAGTGCTTTCATGGTGTTTTTTCCTTTTCTTCAGTGGGAGGAGGGCAGCAGTTTTTCGATGGCGGCCACGGCGCAGGCCTCGTCGTTCTTGGCACCGCCGGCGCCGGCCACGCCGATGGCACCGATCACCTCGTCGCCGACCTTCAGCGGCACGCCACCGCCGAGCAGCAGCAGTTCGTCCAGGGTGTTGAGGTTGGCCGCATCCGGCGTAGCGGCGGCGCGCTCGGCGAACAGGCGGGTCGGCGTCTTGCTCGACAGCGCGGTGTAGGCCTTGCGCTGGGCGGCGAGGGTGTTGTGCGGGCCGACGTTGTCGTCGCGGCGCAGGGCGACGAGGTTGCCGCCGCGATCGACCACGGCGACCACCGCGGTGCGGTTCTGTGCGTGGCAGGCATCCAGGGTCTGCTGAATCAGACCGTCGGCCAGGGCCAGCGAGACGTTGTGCTGGCTGAGCGGTGCCGGCGGGGCGGCGTGGGCGCCGAAGGCCAGAGTCAGCAATGACAGGGTGGCGGCGATACGCATGGCGGGTTCCTTGGGTGGTTGAGCGTCGGAGCGCATGCTGCCGCCCGGCGACCGTCAGAAACGTTGCCGACGCATTACGCTTTTGTAATGGCTCGCCCTGCGGCGACTGCCTAACCTAGGCGCATTCAACGAGGCGAGCCGATGCGAATTCTGGTGGTGGAAGACGAGGCCAAGACGGCCGATTACCTCAAGCGCGGGCTGGAAGAGTCCGGCTATCGCGTGGAGGTCGCGCGCAACGGCATCGACGGCAAATACCTGATCGAGGAGGAGGCCTTCGATCTGGTCATCCTCGACGTCATGCTGCCGGGGCTCGATGGCTGGCAGCTGGTGCAGGTGGTTCGCCAGCGCTCGGCGCACACGCCGGTGCTGTTCCTCACCGCGCGCGACGCGGTGGAAGACCGAGTGCGCGGGCTGGAGCTGGGCGCCGACGACTACCTGATCAAACCCTTTTCCTACGCCGAGCTGCTGGCGCGGGTGCGCACGCTGCTGCGTCGCGGCCCGCCGCGGGAAGTCGAGCAGTTCCACGTCGCCGACCTGGAGCTGGACCTGCTGCGCCGCCGCGTCACCCGTCAGGGCGAGCGCATCAACCTGACCAACAAGGAGTTCGCCCTGCTGCACCTGCTGCTCAGCCGTCAGGGCGAGGTGCTCTCGCGCGCGCAGATCGCCTCGCAGGTCTGGCAGATGAACTTCGACAGCGACACCAATGTGGTGGACGTGGCGATCCGCCGCCTGCGTGCCAAGGTCGACGATCCCTATCCGCACAAGCTGATCCACACCGTGCGCGGCATGGGTTATGTGCTGGACCCGACGCTATGAGCCGGCTGCCACGCTCGCTGAGTCTGCGCCTGGCGCTGGCCTTCGCGCTGGTCGCAGGGGTGCTGCTCGGTGCCATCGGCCTGTACCTGTACCGCTCGCTGGAGCGCGAGATCGTCTGGCGCGACGACCAGGCGCTGCTCGGCCGGCTGGAGCGCATGCAGGCGCTGCTGGACGACAGCGCCAGCGTCGACGCGCTGCGCCAGCGCCCGCAGCTGTACGAAAACATGCTGGGCAATCGCGACAGCCTGCTCTGGCTGCTCGACGCCCAGGGCCGCGCGCTGATCGAGATCAACCCGCCGCGGCTGGCGCTGCCGCCGCTGGCCGGTAGCGACCAGCCGTTGTTGCGGGATATCGGCGCGGCGCGGCTGGCCTGGCGCCGGCTGCCGGGCGAAGCCGGCCTGACGCTGGTGGCCGGGCGCCTGCTGGCCGAGCGCGAACAGATGCTCGCCGCCTACTGGCTGCGGCTCTGGCTGGCGCTGGGCGTCGGCGCGCTGCTGGCCTCGCTGCTCGGCTGGGCGATCAGCCGGCGTGCGCTACGTCCGGTACGCCGGCTCACCGAACAGGCGTTGCGCATCGACGTGCAGAACCTGCATCGCCGCCTCGAAGGCGATGCCATGCCGGCCGAGCTGGAGCCGCTGCGCGCCGCGCTGAACCAGATGCTGGCGCGGCTGGAGCAGGGCTTCGCACGGCTGTCGCGCTTCAGCGAGGACCTCGCCCACGAGATGCGCACGCCGCTGGGTAACCTCATGGGGCAGACCCAGCAGCACCTGAGCCGGCCGCGCAGCGAGGAGGCGTACCGGGCGCTGCTGGAGTCCAGCCAGGAAGAGTACGAACGGCTGGCGCGGATGATCGACAACATGCTGTTCCTCGCCCGCGCCGAGCAGCCGGCGACGATGATCGAGCGCCACCCGCTGGCGCTGCCGGAGCTGGTCGGGCAGCTGTGCGAGTACTTCGAAGGGGTCGCCGAGGAACGCGGCATCCAGCTGCTCGACGAGAGCGAAGGCACGCTGATGGCCGATGCCGAGCTGGTGCGTCGCGCGCTGGCCAACCTGATCGCCAACGCGCTGCGCTATGCCGATGCCGGCAGCGCGGTGCGCATCCTCAGCGGCCACGAGGATGGCTGGCGCTGCGTCAGCGTGGTCAATCAGGGTGCGCCGATCGCCGAGGCGCACTGGCCGCGGCTGTTCGACCGCTTCTACCGCTGCGATCCAGCGCGCGCCGAGCCCGGCGATTCCGGGGGGCTGGGGCTGGCCATCGTGCGTTCGATCATGCAGCTGCATGGCGGCGAAGTGCAGGTGCACAGCGATGCGCAGGCCACGCGGTTCACGCTGCGTTTTCCGGCGCTGGATGCTGGCGGGCAATGACGCCTGGCGTGCGGTGCGGTCACAGCTAAGGTGAAGACTGCACGCATGACGACGAGGCCCGCCGTGGATCAGCTGAAAATCGCCACCTTCAACATCAACGGCATCCGCGCGCGGCTGCCCAACCTGCTGGAATGGCTCGCGCGCGAGCAGCCCGACGTGGTCTGCCTGCAGGAACTCAAGGCGCAGGACGCCGACTTTCCCCTCGACGACATCCGCGCCGCCGGCTATGGCGCGATCTGGCACGGGCAGAAATCCTGGAACGGCGTGGCGATCCTTGCGCGCGGCGCCGAGCCGCTGGAAATCCGCCGCAGCCTGCCGGGTGACCCGGACGACAGCCACAGCCGCTACCTCGAAGCGGCGGTGCACGGTGTGATCGTCGCCTGCCTCTACCTGCCCAACGGCAATCCGCAGCCCGGGCCGAAGTTCGACTACAAGCTGGCCTGGTTCGAGCGGCTGATCGAGCACGCCGCCGGATTGCTCGCCAGCGGCCACCCGGTGGTGCTGGCCGGCGACTACAACGTGGTGCCGACCGACGCCGACATCTACAACCCGCGCTCCTGGCGCAAGGACGCGTTACTGCAGCCGGAAAGCCGCGACTGCTACGCGCGGCTGCTGGCGCAAGGCTGGACCGATGCGCTACGCGCGCGCTACCCCGATGAACCGGTGTTCACCTTCTGGGACTACTTTCGCCAGCACTGGCAGAAGAACTCCGGCCTGCGCATCGACCACCTGCTGCTCAGCCCGGACCTCGCGCCGCGCTTGCGCGACGCCGGCGTGGATCGCTGGGTTCGCGGGCAGGAACACGCCAGCGACCATGCGCCCGCGTGGGTGCTGCTGGATGCCTCCGGGCGGTCCGGCTGAACCTTTTTTCCGGCCCGGCAGTCGACCCTACTGAGGCCGGGCAGCGCGCGTTCCGGCCATTTCAGTCGATCCCGAGGAGAGAGAAATGGATACGAAAGACACGATTTCGGTGCTCAACGACCTGATCGAAACCAGCAAGGACGGCGAAAAGGGCTTCATGGAGTGTGCCGAGGATCTGCGCGATCCGCAGCTCAAGAGCACCATGAGCCAGCGCGCCCGCGACTGCGCCACGGCCGCGGCGGAACTGCAGCAGATGGTGCGCTCGCTGGGCGGCGACCCGGAAACCACCACCAGCATGGCGGCCGACATGCACCGGCGCTGGGTCGATCTCAAGTCGATGATCACCGGCAAGGACGACGAGGCGATCCTCAATGAATGCGAGCGCGGCGAAGACGTCGCGGTGAAGAGCTATCGCAAGGCGCTGGAGAAGGACCTGCCGGCCGAGGTACGGCTGGTGGTGGAGCGCCAGTACCAGGGCGTGCTGCGCAATCACGACCAGGTCAAGGCGCTGCGCGACGCCGCGCGCGCGCGCAGCTAAGCGACGCCCGAGCCGGAAGCTCCGTGCGAGCTTCCGGTTTTCCCTGCCCGCAGGCCTTTCTCAGCTCAGAACAGCACCTTCGCCACATCGGCGAAACGCCGGGCGAAGTGCACCGTCAGACCTTCCCTCAGATAGTCCGGCAGTTCCTCGAAGTCGCCACGGTTGGCTTCCGGCAGGATCAGCTCGAAGATCTTCTGCCGCCGCGCGGCAATCACCTTCTCGCGCACACCGCCGATGGGCAGCACCTGCCCGGTCAACGTCAGCTCGCCGGTCATCGCCACGCCTTTCTTCGGTGGCTGGTTACGCGCCAGCGACAGCAGCGCGCTGGCCATGGTGATGCCGGCGCTGGGGCCGTCCTTGGGCGTCGCACCTTCGGGTACGTGCAGGTGCACGAAGGCCTGGTCGAAGAACGTCGGATCGCCCTTGAACTGCTTGAGGTGCGAGCTGACGTAGCTGTAGGCGATCTCCGCCGATTCCTTCATCACCTCGCCGAGCTGGCCGGTGAGCTTGAAGCCGCGATTGAGCGTATGGATGCGCGTCGCCTCGATCGGCAGGGTGGCGCCGCCCATGCTGGTCCAGGCCAGCCCGGTGATCACGCCGACGCCGGAAAGCACCTGCTCGCTGCGGAACACCGGCTTGCCGAGGTAATGCTCAAGGTCCTTCGGGACGATCTTCAGCGTGGCCTGCGGGTCTTCCAGCAGCTGGACCACCGCCTTGCGCACCACCTTGCCGAGCTGTTTCTCCAGCTGGCGCACGCCCGCCTCGCGCGCATAACCCTCGATCACCGCCTTGAGGGCGCTGTCGCTGATGGCCAGGCGCTCTTTCGGCACGCCGGTCTTGTCCAGTAGCTTGGGCCACAGGTGGCGCTTGGCGATCGCCAGCTTTTCCTCGGCGATGTAGCCGGACAGGCGGATCACCTCCATGCGGTCGAGCAGCGGGCCGGGGATCGAATCCAGCGTGTTGGCCGTGCAGACGAACAGCACCTTGGACAGGTCCAGGCGCAGGTCCAGGTAGTGGTCGAGGAATTCGACGTTCTGCTCTGGGTCCAGCGTTTCCAGCAGCGCCGAGGCCGGGTCGCCCTGGTAGCTGGCACCGAGCTTGTCGATCTCGTCGAGCATGATCACCGGGTTCATCACCTCGACTTCCTTCAGCGCCTGCACCAGCTTGCCGGGCAGGGCGCCGATGTAGGTGCGGCGGTGGCCCTTGATCTCTGCCTCGTCGCGCATGCCGCCGACCGAGAAACGATAGAACGGCCGCCCCAGCGACTCGGCGATGGACTTGCCGATGCTGGTCTTGCCCACGCCCGGCGGGCCGACCAGCAGCACGATGGAGCCGGCGATCTCGCCCTTGAAGGCGCCGACGGCGAGAAACTCGATGATCCGCTGCTTGATGTCGTCCATGCCGGCGTGGTGCTTGTCGAGCACCTTGCGCGCACGCTTGAGGTCGAGCTTGTCCTGACCGTGCACGCCCCAGGGCAGCGCGGTGGCCCAGTCCAGGTAGTTGCGGGTGACGGCGTATTCCGGCGAACCGGTTTCGAGGATCGACAGCTTGTTCAGCTCCTCGTCGATGCGCTTCTGCGCGGCTGGCGGCACCACTTTGCCTTCCAGGCGGGCGCGGAACTCGTCAGCGTCGGCGCTCTTGTCGTCCTTGGTGATGCCCAGCTCGCGCTGGATGATCTTCAGCTGTTCCTTGAGGAAGAACTCGCGCTGGCGCTCGCCGATCTTGCGATTCACCTCGCCGGTCAGCTCCTTCTGCAGCTTCGCCACCTCGACCTCGCGGCGCAGCAGCGGCAGCACCTTCTCCATGCGCTTGAGCACCGGCACGCAGTCGAGCACCTCCTGCAATTCCGTGCCGGGCGCGGTGGTCAGCGCGGCGGCGAAGTCGGTCAAGGGCGACGGGTCGTTGGGGCTGAAGCGGTTGAGGTAGTTCTTCAGCTCTTCGCTGTACAGCGGGTTGAGCGGCAGCAGCTCCTTGATAGCGTTGATCAGTGCCATGCCGTAGGCCTTCACCTCGTCACGCGGGTCGGCGTCGCTCTTGGGGTAGTCGACCTCCACCAGATACGGCGGCTTGCGCCGCAGCCAGCCACGGATGCGTACGCGCGCCAGACCCTGGGCGACGAACTGCAGCTTGCCGCCCTCCTGGGTGGCGTGGTGCACGCGCACCATGGTGCCGTGCTCGGGCAGGCTGGCGGGGTCGAAGGTGGCCATATCCAGCACCGGCGAGTCGACGAAGAACAGCGCCACGCGCTGGTGCGGCGTCTTGGCCACGCGCGCCAGGGTCTCGGCCCAGGGGTCTTCGTTGACGATCACCGGCAGCACCTGCGCCGGGAAGAACGGCCGGTTATGCACCGGAATGATGTAGAGCTTGTCCGGCTGCTGCTGGTCCGGCAGCACCAGACCGTTGGAGGAAATGAATTCCTGCTCGAGATGATCCTGATTGACGTCGTCGTTCATGCGGCACCCGTTGCGATTACTTGCGGGATACATGGTGGCCGTCCGGCCGATTTCAATCCCGCCGGCCGGGGCTGGGCGGCGTCCGCCGGCTTCGGGTAGAGTGCCGCATGCCGTTTGCGTCACCTTGCGGTCGCGAACGAGCGCGCCGGGCGCCCGACGCAACGGCGCCCGGCGCATCGGCGCCCGCTTCAGGTACTCGTCATGCTCAACGCCCGTTTGCTTCGCCTGGATGACCAGATTCACCAGCACGCCCACGACTATCACCAGCTGGTGCTGTCGCTGGCGGGCCGCGCCGAATTCGAGGTGGATGGTTCGGGCGGCGAGGTCTGCCGGATGCGCGCCTGCCTGGTGCCGGGCGACGCCGATCACGGCTTTGCCGGCATGGGCGACAACCGCATGCTGATCATCGATCTGGACGAGCAGGACGCCTGCCTAGATGACCCCGCGTTGCTCGCCCGGCTGTTCGAGGCGCCGCGCTACCCGGCGCTGGATGCCGATTTCCAGAATCTCCTGGCTTACGCCGGTGCCGAGCTGGCGCGCTATGGCAGCGATCCGTTGCTGGCACGTGCGCTTGGCGGCGTGCTGCTGCGCGCGCTGCACCTGCGCCTGTTCGGCGAAGCGCCGCAGCGCCCGAGCGGGCCGCTGGATTTGCAGCGGCTGGATGCGCACATCCAGGACAACCTGGCGCGACGCATCACGGTGGCCGAGCTGGCGCAGGTGGCCTGCCTGAGCCCCAGCCACTTCCACGTGCAGTTCAAGGACAGCGTCGGCCTCACGCCGCACCAGTATCTGCTCAAGAGCCGTCTCGACCGCGCCGCGCGGCTGCTGCGTGAATCGCCACTGCCGCTGGTGCGCATCGCCGAGGAGTGCGGTTTTTCCAGCCAGAGCGCACTGACCACCGCGACGCGCCGCTACCTCGGCCTGACCCCGCGCAAGCTGCGCCAGACCGACGACTGATCCCCACGCCGCGCCCGCTTTGCGCCCTTGCGGCCTGGCCGCTGGCGAAGCGCGCGCCAGTGTGCGGCGCCTTCGTGACGCTGCGGTTTCAGCGCGCCGCAATCGTAGCGTTTCGTAAAACTTCCGTAGTTTCCTGCAAGAAGTCGCGCCGGCGCTGCCCCTACATTCCGTCTCCGCCCCGACCCATCGTCGTGTATCGCGCCGAGGGCCGGGCCGTGAACTACACCTAATAAGCAGACACACCCTCAGAGGAGCGGCGCGATGTTCAAGGCCGGTCACGTGCTGGATGGCGCCTTCGCCAGCCAGAAAGCCGCAGAATTCTTTCCCACCATCAGCGCCAACTACAGCGTCGACGAAGCGGGCTATCTCACCGAACTGTTGCAGCTGGCCGATCCCGGCGAGGCGGGCATCGCCGCCATTCGTGAGCGCGCGCGCACGCTGATCGAGACCGTGCGCGGCCGCGAGAATGCCGTCGACACGCTCGATGCGCTGCTGCGCCAGTACAGCCTGGACACTCAGGAAGGGCTGATGCTGATGTGCCTGGCCGAAGCGCTGCTGCGCGTGCCGGACGCTGCCACCGCCGACGCGCTGATCCGCGACAAGCTCAATGCCGCCGAGTGGGAGCGCCACCTCGGCCAGAGCGACAACGTACTGGTCAACTTCGCCGCCTGGGGGTTGGTGATGACCGGCAAGGTGGTCGATCCGGACACCGCCGACGGCCGCCCGAAAAATGTCATCGGCCGCCTGCTCAAGCGCTCCGGCGAGCCGGTGATCCGTGCCGCGATGAACCAGGCGATGAAGCTGATGGGCAAGCAGTTCGTGCTCGGCCGCACCATCGCCGAAGCGCTGAAGAACGGCCGGCCCGAGCGTGAGAAGGGCTACACCTATTCCTTCGACATGCTCGGCGAGGCGGCGCTGACCGCCGAGGACGCGGCCAAGTACATGGCCGATTACCGCCGCGCCGTGGAAACCGTCGGCGCCGAGCCGCAGGTCGGCCCCGGCCCGCGACCGTCGGTGTCGATCAAGCTGTCGGCGCTGCATCCGCGTTACGAAGTCGCCCAGCGCGAGCGCGTACTCAGCGAGCTGTTCGCCAACGTCCGTGAGCTGGCTGTGCTGGCGCGCCAGCGCGACGTCGGCATCACCATCGACGCCGAGGAGGCCGACCGCCTCGAACTGTCGCTGGAACTGTACGAAAAACTCCTGCGCGATCCGGCCATCGCCGGCTGGGGTGAGTTCGGTCTGGTGATCCAGGCCTATTCCAAGCGCTGCCTGCCGGTGCTGGTGTGGCTGACCCTGCTCGGCCGCGAGCTGGGCGCGCGCATCCCGCTGCGGTTGGTCAAGGGCGCCTACTGGGACAGCGAGATCAAGCAGTGCCAGGTGCAGGGCCTGGAGGGCTACCCGGTGTTCACCCGCAAGGAAGGTACCGACACCTCGTACCTCGCCTGCGCGCGCTACCTGCTGTCGGAGCACACCCGCGGCGTGATCTACCCGCAGTTCGCCAGCCACAACGCACACACCGTCAGCTGCATCCTGGCGATGGCCGAGCAGACCGCCACGCCGCGCGAGTTCGAGTTCCAGCGCCTGCACGGCATGGGCGATGCGCTGTACGACACGGTGATCGAAAAGTACCGCAAGAACGTGCGCATCTACGCGCCGGTCGGTGCGCACAAGGACCTGCTGCCCTATCTGGTGCGGCGCCTGCTGGAGAACGGTGCCAACTCCTCGTTCGTCCACCAGCTGGTCGACCCGCGCGTGCCGGTGGATTCGCTGATCGATCACCCGGTGAGCCAGCTGCGCCAGTTTGCGGCGCTCGGCAACCCGCGCATTCCGCTGCCCCCGGCCCTGTATGGCAATCGCAAGAACTCCCAAGGGATCAACATGAATATCCAACAACAATGGAACGAACTGGCCAGCGCCTACCAACCCTTCCTCGACCGCCAGTGGCAGGCCATGCCGGTGATCGGCGGCCAGCGTCTGGGCGGTAGCGCCAGCGAAGTGCGTTGCCCCTACGACCTGAACAAGGTCGTCGGCACGGCGCAGTTCGCCAGCGCCGAGCAGGCGCGCCAGGCCATCGACGCGCTGGCGGCCTACTGGCCGACCTGGAACGCGACGCCGGTGGACAGCCGCGCGGCGATCCTCGAACGCCTGGCCGAGCTGCTGGAGCGCAACCGCGCCGAGCTGATGGCACTGTGCACCGTGGAAGCCGGCAAGTCGCTACAGGACGGCATCGACGAAGTGCGCGAGGCGGTGGATTTCTGCCGCTACTACGCGCAGCAGGCGCGCCTGAAACTGGGCCGCGAAGAGCTGAAAGGCCCGACTGGCGAGCGCAACGAGCTGTTCCATGAAGGCCGCGGCGTGTTCGTCTGCGTCAGCCCGTGGAACTTCCCGCTGGCCATCTACCTCGGCCAGATCAGCGCGGCGCTGATCGCCGGCAACACCGTGCTGGCCAAGCCGGCCGAGCAGACCAGCCTGATCGCCGCGCGCGCGCTGGAGCTGATGTTCGAGGCCGGCCTGCCGAAGGACGCCATCGCGCTGCTGCCGGGCGACGGCGCCACGCTGGGCGGCGTGTTCTGCCGCGATCCGCGGGTGGTCGGCGTGTGCTTCACCGGCTCCACCGACACCGCGCGGATCATCAATCGCCAGCTGGCCGAAAAGGAAGGCCCGATCGCCACGCTGATCGCCGAAACCGGCGGACAGAACGCGATGATCGTCGACTCCACCGCGCTGCCCGAGCAGGTGATCAAGGATGCCGTCAGCTCCGCCTTCACCAGCGCCGGCCAGCGCTGCTCGGCCCTGCGCGTGCTCTACGTGCAGCGCGATATCGCCGACCGCGTCATCGAGCTGCTCAAGGGCGCGATGGCCGAGCTGAAGGTCGGCCCCACCCATCTGCGCGAAAACGATATCGGCCCGGTGATCGATGAGGAGGCGCGCGACGGCCTGCTGGCGCATATCCAGCAGCTGAAGAACGAAGGGCGGCTGATCGCCGAAGCGACCCTGCCGGCTGGCCTCAACGGCCATTTCGTAGCGCCGGTGGCCTTCGAGATCGAGGGCATCGAACAGCTCAAGAAAGAGCATTTCGGCCCGGTTCTGCATGTCGTGCGCTACGATGCCGCCGATCTGGAAAAGGTCGTCGCGGCGATCAACGGCACCGGCTACGGCCTGACCCTCGGCGTGCACAGCCGCAACGAGGAAACCGCCGAACGCATCGAGCAGCTGGCGCGGGTCGGCAACGTCTACGTCAACCGCAACCAGATCGGCGCGGTGGTCGGCGTACAGCCCTTCGGCGGCTGCGGGCTGTCCGGCACCGGGCCGAAGGCCGGCGGGCCGAGCTACCTGCTGCGTTTCACCAACGAGCGCACCACTTCGACCAACACCACGGCGGTGGGCGGTAACGCCTCGCTGCTGTCGCTCGGCGACGACTGAGTACGGTGAGCGCATGGCAATCGCCGCCGCAAACCGCACGGCGATTTTCCATGTGACGGGCACCAGCGGTACCCTCGGCGGCTTTGGCAGCCGGGGCACAACAATAACGGACAGATGGCGGACGCTCTTCCGCCACTGACGGGCCGGTTTCGGACCTGTCGCAGGTGATGGCGCCAGTGCCATCGCCCTCTGCCAAGGGCGCGACGCGAGCTGCTCGCGGTGCGCCGGACAACAACTAACGAGGGATACACAATGAGCGCCAGTACACCCACCCTGATCACGTTCGTGGTCTACATCGCGGCGATGATCTTCATCGGTTTCGTCGCCTATCGCGCCACCAAGAACTTCGACGACTACATCCTCGGCGGCCGCAGCCTCGGCAGTTTCGTCACCGCCTTGTCGGCTGGCGCCTCGGACATGAGCGGCTGGCTGCTGATGGGCCTGCCGGGGGCGATCTTCGTCGCCGGCCTGTCGGAGAGCTGGATCGCCATCGGCCTGATCATCGGCGCCTGGCTCAACTGGCTGTTCGTCGCCGGGCGGCTGCGCGTGCACACCGAGCACAACCACAACGCGCTGACCCTGCCGGACTACTTCACCCACCGCTTCGAGGACACCAGCCGCCTGCTGCGCATCTTCTCGGCGCTGGTGATCCTGGTGTTCTTCACCATCTACTGCGCCTCCGGCGTGGTGGCCGGTGCCCGGCTGTTCGAGTCCACCTTCGGCGTGCCCTATGACCTGGCGCTGTGGATCGGGGCGGCGGCGACCATTCTCTATGTGTTCATCGGCGGCTTCCTCGCGGTGAGCTGGACCGACACCGTGCAGGCCACGCTGATGATCTTCGCGCTGCTGGTCACGCCGCTGTTCGTCATCCTGGCGCTGGGCGACATGGGCAGCGTGATGGCCACCATCGAGGCGCAGAATCCGGCCAACTTCGACATGTTCCGCGGGCTCAGCTTCGTCGCGATCATCTCGCTGCTGGCCTGGGGCCTGGGCTACTTCGGCCAGCCGCACATTCTGGTGCGCTTCATGGCCGCCGACTCGGTCAAGACCATCCCCAACGCCCGTCGCATCGGCATGGCCTGGATGATTCTGTGCCTGGGCGGCGCGGTGGCGGTGGGCTTCTTCGGTATCGCCTACTTCGCCGGGCACCCGGAGCTGGCCGGACCGGTGAGCGAGAACGGTGAGCGGGTGTTCCTCGAACTGGTGAAGATTCTGTTCAACCCGTGGGTCGCCGGCCTGATTCTGTCCGGCGTGCTGGCGGCGGTGATGAGCACGCTGAGCGCACAGCTGCTGGTCAGCTCCAGCGCGCTGACCCAGGACTTCTACAAGGCGATGTTGCGCAAGAACGCCTCGCAGACCGAGTTGGTCTGGGTCGGCCGCGCCATGGTGCTGCTGATCGCGCTGATCGCCATCGGCATCGCCTCCAACCCGGACAGCAAGGTGCTGGGCCTGGTGTCCTACGCGTGGGCCGGCTTCGGCGCGGCGTTCGGCCCGGTGGTGCTGATCTCGCTGCTGTGGAAGCGCATGACCCGTAACGGCGCGCTGGTCGGCATGCTGGTCGGCGCCATTACCGTGGTGGTGTGGAAGGAATTCATCGGTCTGGGACTGTACGAAATCATCCCCGGCTTCATCCTCGCCAGCCTGGCCATCTTCGTGGTCAGCCTGATGGGCGCCGAGCCTGCGCCGAGCATCGTCAAGCGCTTCGAGGAAGCCGACGCGGATTACCACGCCGGTTGAGTGAGCCGGTAGGGTGGATGGCCGCAGCCATCCATCTTCTGGCGCGTGCTGGTGGAAAATCGCTATGCGCGTTTTCCACCACGGATAAATGGCCGCTCTTGCGCAATGCAGAGCGGCTTTTTCGCTTCAGGCTTTGCGGTGCACCGAAACGCCGGCGGCGTAGGTTGCCTTCACGGCGCGGTCGTCGCCGAGCATCATCAGGGCGAAGAGTTTTTCTTCCAGCGTCTTGGCCTGGCGCAGGCGGTAGTCGATCAGCGGCGTGGCCTGATAATCGAGCACCACGAAGTCGGCGTCCTTGCCCGGTTGCAGGTTGCCGATCTGGTCGTCCAGATACAGTGCCCGCGCGCCGCCGAGGGTGGCGAGATACAGGGACTTGAACGGATCGAGCTTCTTGCCCTGCAGCTGCATCACCTTGTAGGCCTCGTTCAGCGACTGCAGCTGCGAGAAGCTGGTGCCGGCGCCGACATCGGTGCCCAGGCCGACGCGCACGCCGAAGCCCTCGACCTTTTCCAGATCGAACAGGCCGCTGCCGAGGAACAGGTTGGACGTCGGGCAGAACGCCACTGCCGAGCCGGTTTCGCCCAGGCGCCGGCACTCGTCGTCGCACAGGTGCACGCCGTGGGCGAACACCGAGCGTGCGCCGATCAGGCCGTGGTGGTCGTAGACGTCCAGGTAGCCCTTGCGCGCCGGGAACAGCTCGCGCACCCATTCGATCTCCTTGCGGTTCTCGGATAGGTGGGTGTGCATGTAGAGGTTCGGGTATTCCTTGAACAGCTGGCCGGCCAGTGCCAGTTGCTGCGGCGTGCTAGTCGGCGCGAAGCGCGGGGTGACGGCGTAGTGCAGGCGGCCCTTGCCATGCCAGCGCTCGATCAGCTCGCGGCTGTCGGCGTAGCCGCTTTCAGCGGTGTCGGTCAGGTAGTCCGGGGCGTTGCGGTCCATCAGCACCTTGCCGGCGATCATCCGCAGGTTGCGCTTCTCGCAGGCCGCGAAGAAGGCGTCCACCGACTGCTTGTGCACGCTGCCGAACACCAGCGCGGTGGTGGTGCCGTTGCGCAGCAGTTCGTTCAGGAAGACCTCGGCGACCTCGCCGGCGTGAGCCGGGTCGGCAAACGCGCGCTCGGTGGGGAAGGTGTAGGTCTCGAGCCAGTCCAGCAGCTGCTCGCCGTAGGAGGCGATCATGCCGGTCTGCGGGTAGTGGATGTGGGTGTCGATGAAGCCCGGGGTGATCAGCGCGTTCGGGTACTCGACGACTTCGCTGCCCGCCGGCAGCGCTGGCAGCAGTTCGCTGGCGGCGCCGATGCGCGCGACCTTGCCGTCCTCGACGACCAGCAGGCCGTCCTCGAAGTATTCGTGGGATTGCTCGATGCCCACTTCGCGTGGGTCGGCGAGGCAGTGGAGCAGGGCGGCACGGTAGGCTTGGGTGCGGGACATGGTGTTCTCTTCGCTGTCGTTCTTCTGCACGCGCGGCAGCGTCCTGACGTGACGGGCGCCAGCCTGTTCACGCGCAAGTCCGCTGCCGCCGGTGGCGTTTGTGGATTCAGCCGCGGCGCGAGGCCGGGACCAGCATGGGGATGGGTTTTTCGCCGCCTTCGCGCTTCTCGCCGCGCTTTTCACCGAAATGCGCGTTGTAGGTGGCGATCACCTCGCCGGCGATGGACACGGCGATCTCCACCGGCAGCTTGCCCTTAACCTCGGCGATACCCATCGGGCAGCGCATGCGTTGCACGGTTTCCGGCTGGAAGCCGCGGTCGCGCAGGCGATGCTCGAACTTGGCGCGCTTGCTCTGCGAGCCGATCAGCCCGTAGTAGGTGAAATCGTTGCGTTCGAGGATGGCCGCGGTCAGCTCCAGATCGAGTTGGTGATTATGCGTCATGACGATGAAATAGCTGCCGGGAGGCATGTCGTCGACTTCCTCGACCACATCGTCGTTGACCACCTTCTCCACACCGCGCGGAATTTCGGCGGGGAATTCGTTCTCGCGCGAGTCGATCCAGCGCACCTTGCACGGCAGGCTGGCCAGCAGCGGCACCAGCGCGCGGCCGACATGCCCGGCACCGAACACGGCAATGTGCGCCTGCGGCTGCCCCATCGGTTCGAACAGCACGACCGCCGCGCCGCCGCAGCACTGGCCAAGACTGGCGCCGAGGGCGAAGCGCTCCAGGCGCGTCTCGCGACTGCGGCTTTGCAGCATCTCGCGGGCGATCTGCTGTACGCGGTATTCCAGGTGACCGCCGCCGATGGTGTCGTACAGCCGCTCGTTGGTGACCACCATCTTCGAGCCGGCATTGCGCGGTGTCGAACCGCGCTCCTCGACGATGGTGACCAGCACGCAGGGTTCGCCTTTTTGTTGCAGCTCGGCGAGGGCTTCGATCCAGACCGTGTTGCTCATGGTTCTGTCCTTCGTGGTGCGGGTGGCCGCCCCGTGGAACACCGCGGAGCGTCTCCACCGGAACATTCGTATTGCGACCGTGGTGGACAAACGGAGCGTTGTCCACCCAACGGGTCAGTGCGCGGTTTCCACGGCGGGCTCCGGTAGGGACACCGCCTGTTGCTTCAACTTGCGCATCTGTTCCACGCCCCAGAGCACACGCTCGGGCGTCGCCGGCGCGTCGATCCTGGGTTGCGCCTTGTAGTCGGCCAGGCTCGCCACGGCGTCCTTGATCGCGCACCAGACCGAGATGCCGAGCATGAACGGAGGCTCGCCGACGGCCTTGGAGTGGAACACCGTGTCCTCGGGGTTCTTGCGGTTCTCCACCAGCTTGACGCGCAGGTCCAGCGGCATGTCGGCGACCGCCGGGATCTTGTAGCTGGCCGGGCCGTTGGTCATCAGCTTGCCCTTGTCGTTCCAGACCAGCTCTTCCATGGTCAGCCAGCCCATGCCCTGGACGAAGCCGCCTTCGACCTGGCCGATGTCGATGGCCGGGTTCAGCGAGGCGCCGACGTCATGCAGGATGTCGCTGCGCAGCATCTTGTACTCGCCGGTCAGCGTATCGACGATCACTTCCGAGCAGGCCGCACCGTAGGCGAAGTAGTAGAACGGCCGGCCGCGCGCCTGGCTGCGGTCGTAGTAGATCTTCGGCGTGCGGTAGAAGCCGGTGGACGACAGCGAAACCTGACCGAAGTAGGCCTGCTGGATCAGCTCCTCGAACGAGACGTACTGGTCGCGGATGCGCACCTGGCCGTTGCGGAATTCGACGTCTTCCTCGGTGACGTTCCAGTGTCGCGCGGCGAATTCGACCAGCCGCTGCTTGATGGTCAGCGCCGCGTTCTGCGCCGCCTTGCCGTTGAGGTCGGCACCACTGGAGGCCGCCGTCGGCGAGGTGTTGGGCACCTTGTCGGTGTTGGTGGCGGTGATCTGGATGCGCTCGATGTCGACCTGGAACACCTCGGCCACCACCTGCGCGACCTTGGTGTTGAGGCCCTGGCCCATCTCGGTGCCGCCGTGGTTCAGGTGGATGCTGCCGTCGGTGTAGACGTGCACCAGCGCGCCGGCCTGGTTGAGGAAGCTCGCGGTGAAGCTGATTCCGAACTTCACCGGGGTCAGCGCCAGGCCCTTCTTGAGGATCGGGCTTGTGGCATTGAACGCGCGGATCTCTTCGCGGCGGCGGGTGTACTCGCTGCTGGCCTCCAGCTCGGCGGTCATCTCCTCGAGCATGTTGTGCTCGACGGTCTGGTAATAGGGCGTAACGTTGCGTTCGGTCTTGCCGTAGTAGTTGCGCTTGCGCACGTCGAGCGGGTCCTTGCCCAGCTCGCGGGCGATGGCGTCCATGATCTCCTCGATGGCGACCATCCCTTGCGGGCCGCCGAAGCCGCGGTAGGCGGTGTTCGAGGCGAGGTTGGTCTTGCAGCGATGGCCGTGGATGGTGGCGTCGCCCAAGTAGTAGGCATTGTCGGAGTGGAACATGGCGCGGTCGACGATCGAGCCGGAGAGGTCCGGCGAGTAGCCGCAGTTGCCGGCCAGATCGATCTGGATGCCGTGCAGCAGGCCGTCGTCGTCGAAGCCGACGTCGTATTCGACGTAGAACGGGTGGCGCTTGCCGGTCATGGTCATGTCTTCCATGCGCGGCAGGCGCATCTTGGTCGGCCGACCGGTGAGGTGCGCGATCACCGCGCACAGGCAGGCCGGCATCGAGGCCTGGGTTTCCTTGCCGCCGAAGCCGCCGCCCATGCGGCGCATGTCGATGACGATCTTGTTCATCGGCACGCCGAGCACTTCGGCCACCAGCTTCTGCACCTCGGTGGGGTTCTGCGTCGAGGTGTAGACGATCATGCCGCCATCCTCGGTGGGCATCACCGAGGAAATCTGCGTCTCCAGGTAGAAGTGCTCCTGACCGCCGATGTGCAGCGTGCCCTGCAGCCGGCGCGGTGCGCTGGCCAGGGCGCTGGCGGAGTCGCCGCGCTGGTGGGTGTGACTATCCAGTACGAAGTGCTTCTTGCGCAGCGCCTCGACCACGTCGAGCACCGGCTCCAGATCCTCGTATTCGATGATTGCGGCCATGGCCGCCTTGCGCGCGGTTTCCAGGCTGTCGGCAGCCACGGCGATCACCGGCTGGCCGATGTACTCCACCTTGCCGTCGGCCAGCAGCGGGTCGCCGGCGACCACCGGGCCGATGTCCAGCTGACCGGGCACGTCCTCGGCGGTAATGGCGATGGCCACGCCGGGAAAGGCATAGCAGGGCGCAGTGTCGATGCGCACGATGCGGGCATGGGCGCGGTCGCTCATGCGTGCATAGACGTGCAGCTGATTGGGAAACTCCAGGCGGTCGTCGACGTACACCGCTTCGCCGGAGACGTGCTTGGGCGCGCTGTCGTGCTTGACGCTGCGACCGACGCCGGTGACCAGGTCCTGCTTGAACAGGGCGATGAGTTCTTCCTGAGTCTTGGCAAGGCTGTGGTTAGACATATGCGGTCACCCTCGTCTCGGTCTTGGACGCTTGTTGTTCGAGGAAACATTTGCGCAGCAGGTTCTGCGCCACCAGCAGGCGGTACTCGCGGCTGGCACGGAAGTCGGTCAGCGGGGTGAAGTCCTCGGCCAGCGCATCGCAGGCCGCCTCCACGGTCTGCTGATGCCACGGCGCGCCCTTGAGCGTCGCTTCGCAGGCCGCGGCGCGTTTGGGAATCGCCGCCATGCCGCCGAAGGCGACGCGGGCATCGGCGATCACGCCGTCGCTGATCTGCAGATCGAAGGCGGCGCAGACGGCGGAAATGTCGTCGTCCAGGCGCTTGGAAACCTTGTAGGCGCGGAACAGCCGCTGCGGTGACGCGCGCGGCACCAGCACCTTCTCGATGAGCTCGCCGGGCTGACGCGCGGTGACCTTGTAGTCGATGAAGAAATCCTGCAGCGGCAGGGTGCGGCTGCTGGTGCCGTGGCGCAGGACGATCTCGGCGCCGAGGGCGAGCAGCAGCGGCGGCGAATCGCCGATGGGCGAGGCGTTGCCGATGTTGCCGCCCAGCGTGCCCTGATTGCGGATCTGCAGCGAGGCGAAGCGCTGCAGCAGCTCGCCGAAGTCCGGGTAGTCGGCGGCCAGCGCGGCGTAGCAGTCGGTCAGCGGTGCGGCGGCGCCGATCTCGATATGGCGGTCGGTGATCAGCACCTGCTTCATCTCGGCGACCTGGCCGACGTGGATCAGCAGCGGCAGCGCGCGATGGAACTGGGTGACTTCCAGCGCCAGATCGGTGCCGCCGGCAACCAGCCGGGCGTCCGGGTTGGCGGCGTAGACTTCGGCCAGCTCGGCGACGGTCAGCGGCGACAGGCAACGCTTGTCGCCATCGCTGAGTTCGGCCATTTCACGCGGGGCGATGGTCTTGAGCTGGGCGATGGTTGCGGCTTCTTCAGCGTCGAACTGATCCGCCTCGGGATGGGTGCAGGCCTGCTCGGCGGCGGCGAGGATCGGTCGGTAGCCGGTGCAGCGGCAAAGGTTGCCGGCCAGCGCCTCGTGGGTCTGGTGCGGGTCGTATTCGTTCACTCCGGCGGCGTTCTTCTGCAGGGCGAACAGGCTCATGACGAAGCCTGGCGTACAGAAGCCGCACTGCGAGCCGTGGCAGTCGACCATCGCCCGCTGCACGCTGTGCAGTCGGCCCTGGTGCTTGAGGTCTTCGACACTGATCAGCTGCTTGCTGTGCAGCGCGGAAACGAAGGTCAGGCAGGAATTGAGGGTGCGGTAGCGCAGGCGTTCACCGACCAGTTCGCCGACCACCACGGTGCAGGCGCCACAGTCGCCAGAGGCGCAGCCCTCCTTGGTGCCGGTCTTGCCACGGTGCTCGCGCAGGTACTGCAGCACCGTGGTGTTGGGGTCGAGCGTGCGCTCGCTGCGCAGCTCGCGGTTGAGCAGAAACTGGATCAAGGTAGACCTCCGCTTTCTTGTTCTTGGCTCTCGGATAGCGCCTGGAGCGAAAAATTAGTATTAACTGACTTCTCGGTCAAGAAAAATTGACTGGAAAGTCAATGTGACGGACGAGCGCACCTGGCAGCCAACAGCCATACGGCAGTGAACGAGCGTTACTAATAGAAAGTAAAGCCGTCTGCGCCACGTCGGTGGCGGCTTTTGACGGCAGGTCCGCAACCGCGAGCGACGCCGTGCAGACGTCGTCCCGGTTGCGGAGGGCGTGCTCAGCCGGCGATCAGCTGGCGCGCCGCCTGGCGGTGATCGGCGATCAACCCGGCGACATCCAGACCTTCGATCTGCCCCTCGATCACCCGCCAGCGGCCGCCGACCATCACCCGGTCGGCGCGGTCGGCGGCGCACAGGAGCAGCGCGGCGATGGGATCGTGGCTGCCGGAGAAGCGCAGTTCGTCGAGCTTGAACAGCGCGAGGTCGGCCTGTTTGCCGACCGCCAGCTCGCCGATGTCGCTGCGTCCGAGCAGCCGCGCTGAACCGCGGGTCGCCCAGCCGAGAACCTTCTCTGGCGTGATCTTCTCGGCGCCGTAGCGCAAGCGCTGGATGAACAGCGCCTGGCGCGCCTCGAGCATCATGTTTGAGGCATCGTTCGAGGCAGAGCCGTCGACGCCCAGGCCGATGATCGCGCCCTTGTCCTCCAGCTCCAGCGTGTGGCAGATGCCCGAGGCCAGGCGCATGTTCGAGCTCGGGCAATGGCAGATGCCGACGCCGGCCGTGCCCAGACGATGGATTTCCACCTGATTGAAATGGATGCCGTGCGCCAGCCAGGTCCGCGGGCCGAGCCAGCCGACGCTCTGCAGGTAGTCGACGGTGCGCATGCCGAAGCGCTGCGCGCAGAACTCCTGCTCGTCCAGCGTTTCGGCCAGGTGGGTGTGCAGGCGCACGTCGCGCGCTTCGGCCAGCTCGGCGCAGGTGCGCATGATGTCGGTGGTCACCGAGAACGGCGAGCAGGGCGCCAGGGCGATCTGGATCTGCGCACCGTCGCCGCGCTCGTGGTAGTGCTCGATCAGTCGCTCGCTGTCGGCGAGGATCGTTTCGGCATCCTGCACCACGCTCTTGCACGGCAGGCCGCCGTTCTCCTTGGACAGGTTCATCGAGCCGCGCGTCAGCATGGCGCGCATGCCCAGCTCGCGCACGGCCTCGACCTGGATGTCGATCGCCTCCTCGAGCCCCGCCGGGAACAGGTAGTGGTGGTCGGCGGCGGTGGTGCAGCCCGACAGCAGCAGTTCGGCCAGCGCCACCTTGCTTGCCAGCTCCAGCGCCCGCGGCGTGAGCCGGGCCCAGACCGGGTAGAGCGTCAGCAGCCAGTTGAACAGCGGCTCGTTGACCACCGGCCCCCAGGCACGGGTGAGCGTCTGGTAGAAGTGGTGATGGGTGTTGACCAGCCCCGGCAGCACGACGTGCTCGCGGGCATCGAAGGTCTCGCTCACTGGCTGCGCCGGCGAGGCCCCGGCGGCGAGCATTTCGACGATGACGCCATTTTCGATCACCAGTCCGCCGGGGGCGTGGCTATCGTTGGCGGTGAACAGGGCGAGGGGATTCTTGATCCAGATACGGTCAGCAGGCATGGCCGGCTTTCTCCTGAAGGGTTGAGTTCAGAGTAGCCAGCTCAGTTATGCCCTGTCTGCTGATCCAGGGGGGTGTCGCCGTGGCGAGCATCCGGGGGCGAACGATAGCCGCGGTGTACGGGCTTGTCGACCGTCGGTGCCAGGGTAGGGGAGGCTGCGACCGGAGCACGCCCGGTCGCGAGCGAATCACCAGGGTAGCGGATTGCCCTGGAAGTCGAGGTAGCGATGACCGCCCTGGCCGATGGCGCGGATTACCTGCTCGGTCATGCCGCGCGTGCTGGTCTCGACATCCAGCGGCGCCTCGCTGCCGCCCATGTCGGTCTTCACCCAGCCCGGATGCATCGACAGCACCGTCAGCGTGCTTTCGCCCAGGCCGGCGACGAAGGAACGCGTCAGGTGGTTGAGTGCGGCCTTGCTGGCGCCATACAGCGGCATGCCCATGCCGGGGCCGGTTTCGACGCTGCCGAGGATGGAACTCATGAAGACGATGACGCCCTGTTTCTGCTCCACCAGCGGCAGCAGCCGCTCGGCCAGGCGCACCGGTGCGACCGCATTGGTGAAGAACAGCTGGCCGACTTCCATCTGGCTGGCCGCGGTCGCGGGTTTGTCCTGCGGACCGGCGATACCGGCATTGACGTAGAGCACATCGAGCTGCGTGCCCGCCAGGCGCTGCGCCAGTCGTTCGAGACTGTCGGCATCATCCAGCTCCAGCGCTTCGATCCGCACGCCGGCGAGCGCCTTGAGCGCATCGGCGCGTGCCGGGTCGCGCACGGTGGCGATCACCTGCCAGCCCTGGCTGGAGAACTGCCGCGCCAGGCCGAGACCGAGGCCGCGCGAGGCGCCGACGATGAGAATGGTTCTGCTCATGGAATGCTCCGGGCGATTGAGGGAATTTGCAGTCTGGCGCGCCGCCGCGCCGATGGCGAGTGCCATGCGGCACCCGCCCACCGCAGCCTGTCAGTGTTCGCCGGCCAGCTTGCGCTGGTACTGGTAGGCCCAGCGCGTGTACAGCAGCGCTGAGGTGAACAACACCAGACTGAGCAGTGCCTCCAGCCAGCCGTAGAGCATGCGATTCGGATCGATCGCCGCCAGCACACCCTGGAGGAAGTAGATATTGACGATGAAGCAGGTCCAGGCGTGCGCCCGTGGACTGCCGAGGATCATGCCCGGTGCTACCAGCAGCAGCGGGACCAGCTGAATGCCGATCACCACCCAGGTGCGCGCACCGTGCAGGTCGGCGAAGACGAGGTTCCAGGTCGTCAGCAGTACTGCGAGGGCGACAAAGCTGGCAAGACTGGCGACGCGGGCGAACTTCAATCGTGGCGCCAGCCAATCGAGGGACGGCAGGGGCTTGCGTGCTTTAGCCACGGGCTGCCTCCAGACGCTGCGCGGTCTGCGCCAGGCGCTGGCCGAGTGCGCGGCAAAGGGCGGTTTCATGCATATCGAGGGCCCGCTTGCCGTCGGCGCCGGCATGGTGACTGGCGCCATACGGCGTGCCGCCGCCACGGGTTTCCAGCAGGGCGTTCTCGCTGTAGGGCAGGCCCAGAACCAGCATGCCGTGATGCAGCAGCGGCAGCAGCATCGACAGCAGTGTGCTCTCCTGGCCGCCGTGCAGGCTGGCGGTGGAGGTGAATACCGCAGCGGGTTTGCCGACCAGCTCGCCGGTTAGCCACAGGCTGCTGGTGCCGTCGAGGAAGTACTTGAGCGGGGCGGCCATGTTGCCGAAACGCGTCGGACTGCCAAGCGCCACGCCGGCGCAGTGCTTCAGGTCGTCCAGCGTGGCGTAGAGCGCGCCATCCTGCGGAATGCTCGGCGCCACCGCCTCGCATTCGCTGGATACCGCCGGCACCGTGCGCAGGCGCGCCTCGAGTCCGGCCATCTCGATACCGCGGGCGATCTGCCGGGCCATCTCGGCGGTGGCGCCGTGGCGGCTGTAATAGAGCACCAGGATGTAAGACGCACTCACGGCAGGATCTCCAGCACGCGTTCCGGTGGGCGTCCGACTACCGCCTTGTCGCCGGCGATGAGGATCGGTCGCTCGATCAGCCGCGGATGAGCGACCATCGCCTCGATCAGCTGCGCATCGCTGAGGTTCGGGTCGGCCAGGCCGAGGCTCTGGTATTCCTCTTCGCCGCTGCGCAGCAGTTGCCGCGCGCTCAGTCCGAGCTTGGCCAGCAGGGCCTGCAGTTCGGTGGCGCTGGGCGGGTTTTCCAGGTAGCGCACGATGTGCGGCTCGAGTCCGCGGGCTTCGAGCAGTTCCAGCGCGCCGCGCGATTTCGAGCAGCGCGGGTTGTGATAGAGGGTAAGTTCGGTCATTTTGGGTTGCGCCTCGCCGATGAAGGCGGCCATTCTAACCCTCCCGGGGGGACGGTTCGAAACGACCGGTTGGCTAAGGAGCGGGGATGCAGCAGCGCATCGACAATCTGGTGGAGTTCTGTCGCTTTCTGGTGCAGCGTTTCCTCGCCGACCGCGGCCCGAACAGCGCGGCGGCGCTGACCTACACCACGCTGTTCGCAGTGGTGCCGATGATGACCGTCACCTTCGCCATGCTTTCGGCGATTCCGGCGTTCCAGGGCGTCGGCGAACAGATCCAGCTGTATATCTTCAAGAACTTCATTCCCTCCACCGGAGCGACGATTCAGGAGTACCTGATCGCGTTCACCAGCCAGGCACGCCAGCTGACCTGGTTCGGGGTCGGTTTCCTGATGGTCACCGCGCTGATGATGCTGCTGACCATCGAGAAGGCGTTCAACACCATCTGGCGCGTGCGCCAGCCGCGGCGCGGGGTGTCGAGCTTCCTGCTGTACTGGGCGATTCTCAGCCTCGGCCCGTTGCTGCTCGGTGCGGGGTTTGCGACCAGTACCTACCTCGCCTCGCTGACATTTATCTCCGGGCCGCATGCGTTGCTCGGCGCGGGCACGCTGCTGAAGGCGATGCCGCTGGTACTCAGCATTCTGGCCTTCACCTTGCTCTATGCGGCAGTACCGAACACCCGGGTGCCGCTGCGCCATGCGCTGGCGGGCGGGCTGTTCGCCGCGGTGTTGTTCGAGGCGGCCAAGCAACTGTTCGGCCTGTATGTCAGCTATTTTCCGAGTTACCAGCTGATCTACGGTGCCTTCGCGGCGGTGCCGCTGTTCCTGCTGTGGATCTATCTGTCGTGGATGATCGTGCTGTTCGGCGCCGAGCTGGTTTGCGGCCTGTCCTCGTCGCAACAGTGGCGCCGTCGCCGCCTGCCGCGCCTGCTGGTGATGCTGGTGCTGCTGCGCTTGCTCTACGACCGCCAGCAGGAAGGGCGCGAGCTTGCGCTGCGTGACATGCACCGCGCCGGCTGGCACCTGCCCGAAGACGAGTGGGACGAGCTACTGGAATTCTTCGAGCGCGAACAGTTGGTCTGCCGCACAGGTTCGGGCGGTTGGGTGCTGTGTCGCGACCTCAGTCATTACAGCCTCGACCAGTTGCTGCGCCACAACCCGTGGCCGTTGTCCGGGCTGGAGCGGCTGCCCGAGACGTTGTCGGAAGCCTGGTATCCGACGCTGCGGCGCTCGCTGGAACTGCTGCAGCAGGAGCAGCTCAATCTGTTTGGCGGCAGTCTGGCCGACTGGCTGAGCGTCGGTGGTGACAAAAACGGTCAGTAGCTGAGCGATTCCGCCTTCGTGCCATGGCACTTTGGCATCCCGGTGGTGTTGAGCGGTGCGAATGCGCGGCGGTGGAGCAAGGCAGGGCCAGGCTGGCACGTTTCTAGCTGAGGCTTGCACCGAGGCGAAGGAAGGAAGAGGCCGTGAAGACCGAACGCAATACTGTCATCCATCTGCACCAACGGGCTCCGGAGGTGGCGCTGCAGTCGCTCAACCGTCTGACTGGACTGACCTTCAGCCGCTGGCCCGAATCGCTCGTGCCCCTGTGCCAGCAGGACGAGCCCGTCGAGCGGGAGTCGCCTGCTGCGGAAAAGCTGGCTCGCTGAATCTACGCCTGTACTAGCTGTGCGGGTGCTTCGATCCGTTCCGCGGCCTGCACGAAGAGTTCCTCGACCTTCATTTGCTCGATCACCACGCCGGTGCGCAGGTACACCTGCAGATCTTCGATCCGGCTTCTGACCGTCAGACGCGCGACGCCGGACAGCAAAATCCTGCCGTTGCCATCGGTACGCCCGTGATCCACGGCGGCTTCGCGCCGCTGTTGACCATCGCGGTATTTCATCACCAGCGAAACGCCCAATCCGGCCTGCCCGTGCAGCTGCAGCCAGCTGGCGATGTTGAATTCGGCGACGCGACCCTCGTAGGCCGTGAGCGCGAGAGGCGCCTGGTCGACGATGTGAGAGGGGACAGGGCCGATCAGTTTGTCATGGGTCTGGGACATGGCTTCGCTGCAGGCAGGGGAGGATGGTAGGTGCGAAATTATAGGCGGCACCCTGGCGGCAAAACTGTGCACGTTGCCGACGCCAGGCGTGACTAGGCTCCCAGTTCGGCGAAGACGTCGGTTCGCTGGCAGCGCTCAGCTGAGCCGACATAAAGGCGGCGCGCGTGGTTGCCTTGCGGCAGTTGCTTGGGTCAGGCTAGCGGCATCGAACATCTGGCGGGGTACCGACGTGGGCAAGTTCAGAGGCCTGTTGTTGATGCTGCTGGGCAGCCTGCTGATCAGCGGCTGCGAGCAGGACTGGGGTGTGGATCAGCACGGGCAACTGGTGGCTGCTGAGCAATTGCAGGGACGCTGGCTGCTGATCAACTACTGGGCGGAGTGGTGCGGCCCGTGTCGTACCGAAATTCCCGAGCTGAATCGTCTGGCCGAGTCCCGTACGGATCTGCACGTGCTTGGCGTCAACTTCGACGAGCTGCGTGGTGAAGAGCTGGCGCAAGCGGCCGAGGCGCTGGGAATCCGCTTTCGCGTGCTCAGCGAGGATCCGGCCGAGCGGCTGCAGCTGTCACGCAGCGCGGTACTGCCGGTGACCTATCTGGTCGACGAGACGGGTAAGGTGCGCGAGCAACTGGTTGGCGAGCAGACTGCTGACAAGCTGTTGGCCCGACTCGAGCAACTGCGCGACCAGTAGAGCGCCGGCGCTCAGGGGCGCACGTACCAGAAGTCCTGCCAGAAGCCGATCACTTTCGCCGGGTAGCGCTGCTGGCCGAGGCTGCCGTTGTAGCGGGCGAGCGCACGGCTGATGTCGCCCTTCTCCTTGCGCAGGTAGTAGCTGAGGATCGTGCAGCCGTAGCGCAGGTTGGTGGCGTTGTCGGTGAGGTTGTCCTGCGGGCGCCCGAGTTCGGCTTTCCAGAACGGCATCACCTGCATCATGCCCTGAGCGCCGACGCTGGAAATCGCGAAGCGATCGAAGCGGCTCTCGGCGTGGATCAGCGCCATGACCAGATCGGGACGCAGCCCGGCCTTGGTCGCCTCGCGATGTACCAGGCGCAGCAGGGTGAGGCGTTCCTCGGTGTCGGCGATGTAGCGCTTGAGACGGGTGGACATGTCGAGCAGCCAGACCTCGGCCTCGAAGCGGTCCTGAAAGCTGTCCGCCTCGTCGACCGTGCGCTGCATCAGTTCGCGCAGTTCGGGTTCCGGAGCCTGGCGGATGCTGGCCTGGAGCGGACATGCCAGGAGCAGCAGCGCCGACAGTAGCCAGCAGCGCCACGGCATGGTGTCAGTTGTCCACCGATGAGGCGGTGCGCCCGGCGTCCTGCATCAGGCGCTGGAGAAACTCCTGCTGCAGTTCGGGATCATGCCGCGTCAGCTCGATCAGGCTCTGCTCCAGCTCGCTGGCTTCTTCCTCCAGCCCCAGCTCGGACAGGCGTTTGACGCGGTGAACCCACTGCGCCACGTCGTCACCTTCGAGATCGTCGAAGATCAGGTCGTGGGCTTCCAGCAGCTTGCCGCGCAAGTTGTGGCTGACCAGCAATACGGCGTCGGCGCGCGTGCCGTCCTGCTCATCCTCGACGCTCAGCAGCAGCTTGCCGATGGGACCGATGTCCTGCTCGGCAAACGGTCCGTCGAGCAGGTTGAGGTGCAACACGCCGTTGCGGTCGGTGTTCAGCTCGTGGAGCTGTTCGCCTGCGCTGACCCGCACCGGGCGTTCGGCCCAGGGCAGGCTGGTGTATTCCAGGCGGGAATCGCGGCGCTGTTCGTCGAGGCTGGCGAGGTTCTGCTGCGAGCGCCCGTTGGACTCAACGTTGAGGAAAGGGTTGAGGCCGGCGAAACCGTAGCTGATCCAGCCGCGCGTTGCGCTTTCCGGCACGTTGCCCAACAGTACGACGTTGACCACGTTGGCGCCGATGCCGGCTACCACGGCGACCGCCCCGAGCGGTATCTCGTACAGCTCGCGCCAGGCTTGGTAGGGCGTGTAGCGATCGTAACGGCGGGTGACCTCGAAATCGGTAACCTCGAAGGTCCGCTGTTCCTGGATGCGGACGCGCCGTTGCGGCAACTCCAGCACCGGCGGCTCGCCGACCTCGATGCGCAGGCTGTGGTCGAGCGGTTTGCGCTCGGTCCTGGCCTCGTGCTCGCTGCGCTGCGGCAGATGGTTGGCGCAGCCGCCAAGCAGTAGCGCCGCGCAGAGCGCGGCGCCGGTTGAAACTACAACACGTCGGTTGAGCATGGTTTCCGATCAGCGTGCGACACGCGAATTGATGAAAGACAGGATGTCAGCGGCAGCGACCGCCTGCGGTTCGGCATCGCGACGGTGCTTGTACTCCAGGGTGCCGTCGGCCAGGCCGCGATCGCCGATGACGATGCGATGCGGAATGCCGATCAGCTCCATGTCGGCGAATTTGACGCCCGGACTGGTCTTCTTGTCACGGTCGTCGAGCAGCACCTCGTAACCGGCGGCAGTCAGCTCGGCGTAGAGCTTGTCGGTCGCCTCGCGCACGGCTTCGTTCTCATACTTCATCGGCACGAGAGCGATCTGGAACGGCGCCAGGGCGTCCGGCCAGCGAATGCCGCGATCGTCGTAGTTCTGCTCGATGGCCGCAGCGACGACGCGGGACACGCCGATGCCGTAGCAGCCCATGATCAGCGTGGCCGGCTTGCCGTTCTCGCCCATCACCTGGCAGCTCATGGCCTCGCTGTACTTGGTGCCCAGCTGGAAGATGTGGCCGACCTCGATGCCGCGCTTGATCACTAAGGTGCCGTGGCCATCCGGGCTCGGGTCGCCGGCAACCACGTTGCGCAGGTCGGCGACCTCCGGCAGCGGCAGATCGCGCTCCCAGTTCAGACCGAAGTGGTGCTTGTCGTCGACGTTGGCGCCAGCGCCGAAGTCGCTCATCAGCGCGACCGAACGGTCGATGACGCACGGAATCGGCAGGTTCAGCGGGCCCAGCGAGCCGGGGCCGGCACCGATGGCGGCGCGGATCTCGGCTTCCGAGGCGAATACCAGCGGGCTGGCGACCTGCGCCAGGTTCGCGGCCTTGATCTCGTTGAGTTCGTGATCGCCACGCACGATCAGGGCGATCAGCTGGCCCTTCTCGAGACCATGCACGACCAGTGTCTTGACGGTCTTCTCGATGGCCAGGCCGAACTGCTCGACCAGCTCGGCGATGGTCTTGGCATTCGGCGTGTCGACCAGCCGCAGCTCTTCGGTGGGTGCGGCGCGCTCGCTCTCGCGCGGGATGGCCTCAGCCTTCTCGATGTTGGCGGCGTAGTCGGAGGTGTCGCTGAAGGCGATATCGTCTTCGCCGGATTCGGCCAGCACGTGGAACTCGTGCGAGCCCGTGCCGCCGATGGAGCCGGTATCGGCCTGCACCGGGCGGAAGTTCAGGCCCAGACGGGTGAAGATGTTGCAGTATGCTTGGTGCATACGGTCGTACGTTTCCTGCAGCGATTCCTGGCTCAGGTGGAAGGAGTAGGCGTCCTTCATCAGGAATTCGCGGCCACGCATCAGGCCGAAGCGTGGGCGGATCTCGTCGCGGAACTTGGTCTGGATCTGGAAGAAGTTGATCGGCAGCTGCTTGTAGCTGTTCAGCTCGTTGCGCGCCAGGTCGGTGATGACTTCTTCGTGAGTCGGGCCGACGCAGAACTCGCGCCCATGACGATCCTTGAGGCGCAGCAGCTCGGGGCCGTACTGCTCCCAGCGCCCGGATTCCTGCCACAGCTCGGCTGGCTGGATCGCCGGCATCAGCACTTCCAGGGCTCCGGCCTTGTTCATCTCGTCACGCACGATGGCCTCGGCCTTGCGCAGCGCGCGCAGTCCCATCGGCATCCAGGTGTAGAGCCCAGAAGCCAGCTTGCGGATCATCCCGGCGCGCAGCATCAGCTGGTGACTGATCACCACGGCATCGGATGGGGTTTCTTTGAGGGTCGAGAGCAGGAACTGACTGGTGCGCATGTGGCCGTTATGTCCTTGCAGAGGCTGGAATTTGGCCCGGCATTGTAAGGCGCGCGGGGAGCGGCGTACAGAATGCGGAGAGGCGCTTGACAGGATGACGAAACGACAGAGCCCGGCATGTGCCGGGCTCTGTCTTTGCATCGATACCTCTGGGCGCCTGGGTTACAGGATGCTCAGCGGGTATTCGATGAATGCGCGGATCTCGTTCAGGTCCTCGCTGTAGTAGTTACGCATGTCGCTGTTGGAGCGGTAGATGGAGTTGCGTAGTTTCAGCGACAGATCCTTCGCCGGGCCGCTCTGGACTACGTACTGGACCTGGTTGAAGAACTCGGTTTCCTTGCCTTCGCCGGTGCCGGTATCGACGTTGTCGCCGTAGACATACGCAGTTTTCCAGAACAGCCCCGGAACACCGTAATCGCTGAAGTCCAGCTCGTAGCTGGCTTGCCAGGAGCGCTCGTCCTTGGAGTTGAAGTCGGAATAGTAGGAGTTGGCTACCCAGATAGAGCTGCCGCCATCGCCGATGTCGTACTCGTAGTTGCCGTCGCCGGTCACGCGCTGGTGGGCGAGGATAAAGGCATGCGAGCCAACAGAGTACTTGGCCGACAGGCTCCAGATCGTGGTGTCCTGTGTCTCGCCAAAAGCCCGCTTGTCGTACTTGTTGTCGTAGATGTTGAAGTCGAAGGCAAGCGATTGATCGGCCGTCAGAGGCATTACGTAATTAACGTTAGCGTACTTCTTCTTGGCGATATCTTCGTTGTCGGCGTAGTAGAGCGAGGCGCTCAGGTTGTCGGTGAACGCATAGGTTCCGCCGACAACATCGATGCTCTTGAGCGTCAGGTCGAGGTAGTTGAGCGAATCGCGGCTCGAGGACTGCATTGCACTATCGGCAGTGAAGCGGCCGGCGTTCAGTTCCAGGCCTTCAATCTCGTTACTGGTGATCAGTGTGCCGGTGAAGGACTCGGGCAGCAGACGGGAATCGTCATAGGCGAGAACCGGCAGCGACGGGAACTGGTTGCCGTACTTGATCACGGTATTGGAGAACTGCAGTTTTACCGCGGCGCCAGCCTGGGACAGGTCGCGTTCAGGGTCGCCATTAGAGTCGCGCTCGAACATGGCGCCGTAGGTATGGCCGCGGCCACCGTCCAAACGAACACCAAGAATGCCGTAGGCATCAACACCTACGCCAACGGTGCCTTGGGTGAAACCCGATTCGAAGGTGGTGATGAAGCCTTGCCCCAGGCTCCTGGCATCTGCCCGGTTGTCCTTGTAGTCGCGGTTGAAATAGGTGGTGCGCAGCAGCAGGTCCAGGTTTGCATCCTCGACGAAGCCCTTCGCTTCCGACTGCTGGCTGGCCAGCGCCATTTGGGATGTGCCCGCCGCAACGGCAAGGGCGATTACGCTCCACTTCATCACTTTCATCGTGATTTGCTCCATTGGTTCAAAACGGTGCTTGCTCTCGTGTCGACGCACGCAGAGATCGCTTCTTGTTATCCGAATCTGGCCCGATTTCGGCGTATTACGCTTCTTAGTATCGAGCCATTCGCAGAATGTACTGTTTAGCTGCGTCGATAGGCTAGAGCAAGTTTGCCAAGCCTGCTTTCGGCTTACGTGCAAGACTCGACCAATCGCTGTCTAGCAAGAAGCGTACTCAAGTCGTGTCGGCTCGGCGCTGCACGCGCGCGCACCAAGCCGAGCGGCAGCATGTGCTGCATGGTGGGGCATGCTCGCTTGCCTCTGCTCCGTGAAGGCGCGGATCCGCGCGCAAGGGTATTCTTGGCGCCAGCGTGGGTTCGACCGCGCCTGACCTTGTCATACAGGAGCGCCGTTATGTTCATTCTCGATTCGCGTCTGGAGCAGGACACATTGCCGATTGGCGACTTTCCGTTGTGTCGGCTACTGCTGATGAACGATGCACAGTACCCGTGGTTCATCCTGGTGCCGCGGCGCGAGGCGGTCAGCGAGCTGTTTCAGCTGGACGCAGCGGATCAGCAGCAGTTGTGGCGTGAAACCACCGCGTTTGCAGAAATCGTCAAGGACAGTTTCGGCGCGGACAAGATGAATGTCGCGACGTTGGGCAACGTCGTCAGCCAGCTGCATATGCACGTCATTGCCCGCTCCCGCGATGATGCGGCGTGGCCGGCGCCGGTGTGGGGGCGGCATCAGCCCAAGCCGTATACGCAGGATCAGGCGGCGGCGATCAGGGCCCGCCTCAAGACTGTGTTGACCGATCAGTTTCGCTTCGGAGAGTGAGTTATGAACGTGGAATCGCGAATCGCCGATCTGGAGGCGCGACTGGCATTTCAGGACGATACGATCCAGACGTTGAACGATGTGCTGGTCGAGCAGCGGCGTCTGGTTGATCGAATGCAGCTGCAGTTGCAGGCATTGGCCAGGCGGCTGGAAGAAATGCAGAGCAGCATCGGGGGCGAGGAAGACGAGGCGCCGCCACCGCATTACTGACCGGTGGAGCGCAAGAGGCCGGCAGGGCCTGCGCCTGCCGGCATCGCACTTACAACGTGACCACGTCCTCGGCCTGTAGGCCCTTGTCACGCAACATGATGGTGAATTCGACGCGCTGTCCTTCGGTCAGCACGCGATGGCCCTCGCCGCGAATCGCGCGGAAATGCACGAACACGTCGTCGCCGCTATCGCGGGAAATGAAGCCGAAACCTTTGGACGTGTTGAACCACTTCACCGTACCGGTTTCCCGGCCGGCGCCGCTGACGCTGGCGGCGGGTGCGCGCTGCTGCCGCGGGCGTTCGCGCTGCGGCTGGCGCTGGGTGCGAGTAGCCGCCAGGTGCAGGAGCACGGCGACGAATACCAGCAGCAGGCTGGCGAGCGTGGCCGGTTGGCCGGCGATCTGCTCCAGCGGCAGTAGCAGGATGAGAGCCTGGGCTGCGGCGGCCAGCACCAGCAGCACTGATACGCCGAGCAGAACGGGACGGGCGCGCGGATCGGTGTTCGCGGTAATCGACGGAATGAACTGGATATTCAGCAGGCCGATCATCAGCAGGCAGAGTGCGGCTGGTTGCAGGAGAAGCGGCAGATCGCCGCGCAGGCTGGGTACGAATGACAGCAGTAAGGCGAGGACGCCGGTTAATACATGGACGATCTTGAGCATTCTTATGACTCGTAGTGGATACACGACAGGAAAAGGCGGCGGCAGGCGAGTGCCTGGGGAATGAGCTAGCAGACGTGCAGATGCCTGACTGGCGAAGAGACTCGGCGCCGCAGCGCGGCCGTATTTAACAGCAAAGGCCGGTGGCGCTCAAATGAGCCTTGGCCGGGCGCACACTGACGGTGCGCCCGGGGGAGGGAGCCTGCAGCCGAGGCGGGTGGCATGGCGACCGCCTCGGCGAGGATGACTCAGGCTGCCAGCAGGCTGCGCAGCATCCAGGCGGTCTTTTCGTGGATCTGCATGCGCTGGGTCAACAGGTCGGCAGTCGGCTCGTCGCTGACCTTATCCAGCAGCGGGAAGATGCCACGTGCGGTGCGCACGACCGCTTCCTGGCCTTCGACCAGCAGCTTGATCATCTGCTCGGCAGATGGCACGCCTTCGTCTTCCTTGATCGACGACAGGCGCGCATAGGCAGCGTAGGTTCCCGGCGCCGGGAAGCCGAGAGCGCGGATACGCTCGGCGATCTCATCCACGGCGAGCGCCAGTTCGGTGTACTGAGTCTCGAACATGGTATGCAGCGTGTTGAACATCGGCCCGGTGACGTTCCAGTGGAAGTTGTGGGTCTTCAAGTACAGCGTATAGGTGTCGGCGAGCAGACGAGACAGCCCTTCTGCGATGGCGGCACGGTCCTGTTCGGCGATGCCGATATCGATTTCCATGGTTGTTCTCCTTGGTGGGGGATCCGGTTGCAGTTATGCCAGAAAAACCGCGGCTTTTGTTGCTGATGTGGCGTCGCGGCAGGCCACCTGGCTTTGGAAGGGGCTTCTCGTCGTGGGTTCCCTGCGAGCGAATGCGCAGGCTTGGCTGCCGGGCGACGGCTGCGTCGTGACGATTATGCGGATATAATCCCGCGCTTGTGCCCGGCGGCTCGATAGCCAGGAAGCGGCGCCCGGCAATCGTGCGCCGGCACCGCGGCTCCAGCGACCTAACGAATCAAAGATACGAGAAGCGAACACCACCATGATGCGCAGCCACTATTGCGGCCAACTCAATGAAAGCCTGGATGGCCAGGAAATCACTCTCTGCGGCTGGGTACATCGCCGTCGCGACCATGGCGGGGTGATCTTCCTCGACATTCGTGATCGTGAAGGTCTCGCCCAGGTGGTATTCGATCCGGATCGCGCGGAAACCTTCGCCGTCGCCGACCGCGTGCGCAGCGAGTTCGTTGTATGCATTCGCGGCAAGGTGCGTCTGCGTCCGGCCGGTGCGGTTAACCCGAACATCGCCTCCGGCGCCATCGAGGTGCTGGGCTACGAGCTGGACGTGCTGAACGAGGCGGAAACCCCGCCGTTCCCACTCAACGAATACAGCGACGTGGGTGAGGAAACTCGTCTGCGCTATCGTTTCATCGATCTGCGTCGCCCGGAGATGGCCGAGAAGCTCAAGCTGCGCTCGCGCATCACCGCCAGCATCCGTCGCTACCTGGACGAGAACGGCTTCCTCGACGTCGAGACGCCGATCCTCGGTCGCCCGACTCCCGAGGGTGCGCGCGACTACCTCGTGCCGAGCCGCACCCACGCCGGTAACTTCTTCGCCCTGCCGCAATCGCCGCAGCTGTTCAAGCAGCTGCTGATGGTGGCGGGCTTCGACCGCTACTACCAGATCGCCAAATGCTTCCGTGACGAAGACCTGCGCGCCGACCGCCAGCCGGAATTCACTCAGATCGACATCGAGACCAGCTTCCTCGAGGAGGCGGACATCATTGCCATCACCGAGGGCATGATCCGCAAGCTGTTCAAGGAAGTACTGGACCTGGAGTTCGGCGAATTCCCGCACATGCCGTTCGAGGAAGCCATGCGCCGCTATGGCTCGGACAAGCCCGACCTGCGCATCCCGCTGGAACTGGTGGACGTTGCTGATCAGCTCAATGCCGTCGAGTTCAAGGTCTTCTCCGGCCCGGCCAACGATCCGAAGGGTCGCGTCGCTGCGCTGCGCGTTCCGGGCGCGGCGAGCATGCCGCGCAGCCAGATCGACGATTACACCAAGTTCGTCGGCATCTACGGCGCCAAGGGCCTGGCCTACATCAAGGTCAACGAGCGTGCCAAGGGTGTCGAGGGCCTGCAGTCGCCGATCGTCAAGTTCATCCCCGAAGACAACCTCAACGTCATTCTCGACCGCGTCGGTGCGCAGGATGGCGACATCGTCTTCTTCGGCGCCGACAAGGCGAAAATCGTCTCCGAAGCGCTGGGTGCACTGCGCATCAAGGTCGGCCATGACCTCAAGCTGCTGACCTGCGAGTGGGCACCGCTGTGGGTCGTGGACTTCCCGATGTTCGAGGAGAACGACGACGGCTCGCTGTCGGCGCTGCACCACCCGTTCACTGCGCCCAAGTGCACCCCCGAGGAGCTGGAGGCCAATCCGGGCGCCGCGCTGTCGCGCGCCTACGACATGGTGCTCAACGGCACCGAGCTGGGTGGCGGCTCCATCCGTATTCACCGCAAGGAAATGCAGCAGGCGGTATTCCGCATCCTCGGCATCGACGAGGCCGAGCAGGAAGAGAAGTTCGGCTTCCTGCTCGACGCACTGAAGTTCGGCGCGCCGCCGCATGGCGGTCTGGCCTTCGGCCTGGACCGGCTGGTGATGCTGATGACCGGTGCGCAGTCGATCCGCGAAGTGATCGCGTTCCCGAAAACCCAGAGCGCTGCGGACGTGATGACCCAAGCGCCGGGTGCGGTGGACAACAAGGCGCTGCGCGACCTGCACATCCGCCTGCGCGAGCAGCCCAAGGCGGAATAAGCACCATCGGAAGCCTGGTTTTGCCAGGCTTCTTCGTCTTGGCAGTAGCGGTTTGCCAGGCGATTCGGCGAAGCCCGCCCGCGGGTTGGGTTTCGGAACTACTGATCCAGTTGAAGAAATGGAGTGAGTTATGGCTGGTCATTCCAAATGGGCCAACATCAAGCACCGCAAGGAGCGTCAGGACGCCAAGCGGGGCAAGATCTTCACCAAGCTGATCCGCGAACTGACCGTGGCGGCCAAACACGGCGGTGGCGTACCCGCGGACAACCCGCGCCTGCGCCTGGCGGTGGACAAGGCGCTGACCGCCAACATGTCGCGCGACGTGATTGACCGCGCCATCGCCCGTGGTGCCGGCTCCAACGAAGCCGACAACATGACCGAGCTGACTTATGAGGGCTACGCACCCAGCGGCGTGGCCATCATCATCGAGGCCATGACCGACAACCGTAACCGTACTGCGGCCGAGGTGCGCCACGCCTTCAGCAAGAATGGCGGCAACCTTGGCACCGATGGTTCCGTGGCCTACATGTTCGATCGCAAGGGGCAGATCAGCTACGCGCCGGGTGTCGACGAGGACGCGCTGATGGAAGCGGCGCTGGAAGCGGGCGCCGATGACGTGGTCAGCCAGGAGGACGGCTCGGTGGAAATCTACACCAGCTTCGCCGACTTCCTTTCGGTCAACGAGGCGCTGACTCAGGCCGGCTTCAAGGGTGATGAGGCTGAAGTCGCGATGATCCCCTCGATCACCGCTCCGATCGCCGATGTCGAGACCGCGCAGAAGGTGCTGCGTCTGATCGATGCGCTGGAGGATCTGGACGACGTGCAGAACGTCTACCACAACGCCGAGATCGCGGACGAGATCATGGAACAGCTCGGCTGACGGCATCGGATCGAGGAAGGCCGGAAGACGCCCAGCGGCGCTTCCGGCTTTTTTATGCGCGTCAGTCTGACGAAATCGCCGGGCCTGAATCGGCTCGGCGGTGGCGCGCCGGGAGGCGCAGCCGTATACTCGGGCACTGGATAAATAGACAGCGCGACCACGGCCATGACGCTGATTTTGGGAATCGACCCCGGCTCGCGAATTACCGGCTACGGGGTGGTGCGTGACACCGGGCGCGGCTGCGAATATGTGGCTTCGGGCTGCATTCGCACCGGCAGCGGCGAGCTGGCCGAGCGTCTGCGAGCGGTATTCGGTGGTGTTAGCGAGGTGATCCGGACCTACGGCCCGGTGACGATGGGCATCGAGCAGGTGTTCATGGCGCGCAACGCCGATTCGGCGCTCAAGCTCGGCCAGGCACGCGGTGCGGCAATCGTCGCCGGTGCCGAGGCCGGCCTGCAGATCGCGGAGTACACAGCGACCCAGGTCAAGCAGGCAATTGTCGGAACCGGTGGGGCGGACAAGCAGCAAGTCCAGATGATGGTCATGCACTTGCTCAAGCTGCTGGAAAAGCCGCAGATCGATGCGTCCGATGCGTTGGCCATCGCGCTGTGCCATGCGCATCATCGGCAGAGCCTGATTCCGCACGGTTTGAGCGGCGCCAAGCGCCGGGGCGGACGTTTGCGCTTGTAGTCCCGCTTGGGGCGGTAGAACAGTTTTGGCAGTCGCCGGGCGAGACCGGCGATGTTGGAGGAAGCGGAATCGTGATCGGACGTTTGCGTGGCACCCTGGCGGAAAAGCAACCGCCTCATCTGCTTCTCGATGCGAACGGCGTCGGCTATGAGGTCGAGGTGCCGATGACCACGCTCTATCGCCTGCCCGGCGTTGGCGAAAGCGTCACGCTGCACACCCATCTGGTGGTGCGCGAAGACGCCCAGTTGCTCTACGGTTTCTTCGAGAAGCGTGAGCGCGAGCTGTTCCGCGAACTGATTCGCCTCAACGGCGTAGGGCCGAAGCTGGCGCTGGCGCTGATGTCGGGGATGGAGGTGGACGAGCTGGTGCGTTGCGTGCAAGCGCAGGACACATCGACCCTGGTGAAAATACCGGGGGTCGGGAAGAAGACCGCCGAGCGCCTGCTGGTCGAACTCAAGGATCGCTTCAAGGCCTGGGAAACCATGCCCTCGATTGCCACGCTGGTGGTTGAACCTCGCGGCGCCGGGGCAGTCACAAGCGCCGAGAACGATGCGGTCAGCGCCCTTATTTCGTTGGGGTTCAAGCCGCAGGAAGCCAGTCGGGCAGTCGGCGCCATACAGGAAGACGGTTTGAGCAGTGAAGAATTGATTCGCCGTGCCCTCAAGGGCATGGTGTAACGCCATGATCGAAGCCGACCGCCTGATCACCGCCAGCAGTCGTGACCGCGACGAGCAGCTGGACCGCGCCATCCGCCCGTTACGGCTTGCCGAATATATCGGCCAGCCGGTGGTGCGCGAGCAGATGGACCTGTTCATCCGCGCCGCCAAGGGTCGCGGCGAGGCGCTGGATCACACCCTGATCTTCGGCCCGCCCGGCCTCGGCAAGACCACCCTGGCGAACATCATCGCCGAGGAGATGGGTGTCTCGATCAAGAGCACGTCCGGCCCGGTCCTCGAGCGCCCGGGCGATCTCGCCGCGTTACTGACCAATCTGGAAGCGGGCGATGTGCTGTTCGTCGATGAGATCCATCGTCTATCTCCGATCGTCGAGGAGGTGCTGTATCCGGCGATGGAGGATTTCCAGCTCGACATCATGATCGGCGAAGGCCCGGCGGCGCGCTCGATCAAGCTCGATCTGCCACCCTTCACCTTGGTTGGCGCGACGACCCGTGCCGGCATGCTGACCAATCCGCTGCGCGATCGCTTCGGCATCGTGCAGCGCCTGGAGTTCTATTCGACCGAGGATTTGGCGACCATTGTCAGTCGTTCGGCAGGCATCCTCGGGTTGCCGACCGAGGCGGCAGGCGCCTTCGAGATTGCCCGCCGCGCGCGTGGTACCCCGCGCATCGCCAACCGCCTACTGCGCCGTGTCCGCGATTTCGCGGAAGTGCGCGGGCGTGGTGAGATCACCCGCGAGATCGCCGACCTGGCGTTGAATATGCTGGATGTCGACGAGCGGGGCTTCGATCATCAGGATCGCCGCCTGCTGCTGGCGCTGATCGAGAAGTTCGATGGCGGGCCGGTGGGCGTCGACAGCCTGGCCGCCGCCATCAGTGAAGAGCGCCATACCATCGAGGATGTGCTCGAGCCCTACCTGATCCAGCAAGGATACATTATGCGTACGCCACGTGGGCGCGTGGTCACGCGGCACGCCTATCTGCACTTCGGCCTGAATCTGCCGCGGCGTCTGGCCGAATCGCCCACGCCGGATCTGTTCAGCGGCGACACGGATTGATGAAAATATTATTTACCCACCCAATTGGCATTTTTCAGGCCGGGCACTAGTATGCGCGCGCGAATCAACGCTGAGCCGTTCGTCCATCGCTGTCGGGTCTATTACGAGGATACCGACGCGGGCGGCATCGTCTACTACGTCAACTACCTCAAGTTCATGGAACGGGCTCGTACCGAACGCCTGCGCGACCTGGGTTTCGACCAGTCGCAGCTCGTCGGGGAAGACCTGCTGTTCGTTGTGCATTCGTGCGAGGCGCGTTATCACGCCCCGGCGCGACTGGACGACGAGCTGCTGGTGAGTGCCGAGGTGGTTGAAATGAAGCGCGCCAGTCTGCGTTTCAATCAGCAGGTCAAGCGTGCCGCGGATGGGCGATTGCTGTGTGAAGGTCAGGTCCTGGTGGCCTGCGTGCGTGCCGAAAGTCTGAAACCCCGAGTCATTCCCGAAGCGCTGCGCGCAGCCTTCGCCGACTCGGGTCTATCCCCTGCAGGAGAGTAAGCGTGGAAGCCAACGTCGATCATATGTCCATGTGGAGCCTGATCAGCAATGCCAGCTTCGTGGTGCAGCTGGTCATGCTGATCCTTGTGGGGGCCTCGGTCACCTCATGGATCATGATTTTCCAGCGTGGCAATCTGCTGCGTGCCGCCAAGCGTTCGCTGGATGCCTTCGAGGAGCGCTTCTGGTCGGGCATCGATCTGTCCAAGCTGTACCGCCAGGCCGGTAGCAATCCCGATCCGGATTCCGGGGTCGAGCAGATCTTCCGCGCAGGTTTCAAGGAGTTTTCCCGGCTGCGCCAGCAGCAGGGCGTTGACCCCGATGCGGTGATGGATGGCGTGAACCGTGCGATGCGCGTGGCCATTTCCCGTGAGGAAGAAAAACTCGAGCAGAGCCTGCCATTTCTCGCCACCGTCGGTTCGACCAGTCCCTATATCGGCCTGTTCGGTACCGTGTGGGGCATCATGAATTCCTTCCGTGGCCTGGCCCAGGTGCAGCAGGCCACCCTGGCGACTGTTGCCCCGGGCATCGCCGAGGCGCTGATTGCCACCGCTATCGGCCTGTTCGCCGCAATTCCGGCGGTTATCGCCTATAACCGTTTCTCCGCTCGCGGCGAGATGCTGATCGGGCGCTACTACACCTTCGCCGACGAGTTCCAGGCGATTCTGCATCGCAAAGTTCACACCACCGAAGATTGAGGCCTCACGTAATGGCCAGAATTCGCAACAGACGCAAGCCCGTCGCCGAGATGAACGTGGTGCCCTACATCGACGTGATGCTGGTGCTGCTGGTGATCTTCATGGTGACCGCGCCCATGCTCAACCAGGGCGTGAAGGTCGATCTGCCCAAGGTCAGCAGCGAGGCGCTGCCGCAGGACAACAACGCCCAGGTGCTGACCATCTCGATCAAGGCCGACAAGACCTATTACTGGAACATGGGCAGCGAGGTGGACACCGATACCGTGCAGGATCGTGCGCTGACGCTCGATGAGATGACCAGGGCGGTCACGGCGATCATGAATCAGAATCGCAGCCAGGGTAAGCAGGTGCAGGTATTCGTGCGCGGTGACAAGGCGGTCGATTACGGCTCGGTCATGGCCGCGATGGGTGGGTTGCAGGAAGCAGGCGTGGGCAACGTCGGCCTGATCACCGAGGCGCCCTGATGCAGCACGCTGAACGCTCTCCTGCGGAAAGCTACTTCTGGCCCGTCGTTCTGGCGGTTGGTCTGCATGTCATCATCTTCGGCCTGCTTTTCGTCAGCTTCGCCATGACGCCCGATTTGCCGCCGTCCAAGCCCATCGTTCAGGCCACGCTGTATCAGCTGAAGTCGCAAAGTCAGGCCACGACCCAGACTAATCAAAAGATCGCTGGCGAAGCCAAGAAGACTGCTGCCAAGCAATACGAGACCGAGCAGATGGAACAGCGCAAGGTCGAGCAGCAGAAGCAGGCAGCGGCCAAGGCTGCGGAACAAAAGAAGGCCGAGCAGGCTCGAAAGGCCGAAGCGGAGAAAGCGGCCGCTGCGAAGAAGACTGCTGAAGCGAAGAAGGCCGAGGAAGCCAAGAAGGTCGAACAGCAGAAACAGGCCGATATCGCAAAGAAAAAGGCCGCCGAAGAAGCGAAGAAGAAAGCGGCTGAAGAGGCCAAGAAGAAGGCTGCCGAGGAAGCGAAGAAAAAGGCGGCGGCTGAGCAGGCGAAGAAGAAAGCGGCTGAAGACGCCAAGAAAAAGGCGGCAGCCGAAGCGGCGAAGAAGAAGGCTGCGGCAGAGGCTGCGCGTAAAGCGGCCGAGGATAAGAAGGCGCAGGCATTGGCCGAGCTGCTATCGGACACAACCGAGCGCCAGCAGGCGCTGGCTGACAGTCAGGGTGATCAGGTGGCGGGCAACTTCGATGACCTGATTCGTCTGCGCGCCGCCGAGGGCTGGACGCGTCCGCCTTCGGCCCGCAACAACATGTCGGTGCAGTTGCAGGTGAACATGTTGCCTGATGGCACCATCACCGGGGTCAGCGTGGCGAGGTCGAGCGGCGATGTGCCATTCGACAACTCCGCGGTTGCTGCGGTGAGGAATATTGGTCGGTTGACGGAGATGCAAGGGCTCAGTCCGCAGGATTTCCAACCCTACCGATCGTTCAAAATGACGTTCACGCCAGAGGATCTAGCGTTGTGATCAATTCCCTTCGAGGTATTCTCGTCCTTCTCTGCTGCCTGCTGGGAACGGCGGTAGCGCAGGAGAAGAACATCGTCGTCACCAGCGGTACCGATCGCGCCATCCCGGTGGCGGTGGTGCCGTTCGGCTGGCAAGGCGGCACCGTATTGCCCGAGGACATGGCCGATATCATCGGCAATGACTTGCGCAATTCCGGTATTTTTCAGCCGATCCCGCGGCAGAACATGATCAGCATGCCTACCCGCGGCAGCGAGATTATCTACCGTGACTGGAAGGCACTGGGCGCCCAGTATGTCGTGGTGGGGAGTATCCAGCCGTCCGGTGGGCGTCTGCAGGTGCAGTTCGGTGTGTTCAACGTGACCACCGAACAGCAGGTCATGACCGGCAGTGTCGGTGGTTCTCCCGATCAGCTGCGCGACATGGCGCACTACGTCTCCGACCAGGCGTTCGAGAAACTCACCGGCATCAAGGGTGCCTTTTCCACTCGTTTGCTGTACGTGACGGCGGAGCGCCTCGGTGGCGCAAACACCCGCTACACCCTGCAGCGCTCCGACTATGATGGCGCGCGCGCAGTGACGCTGCTGCAGTCGCGCGAACCGATCCTGTCGCCGCGCTACTCACCGGACGGTCGGCGCATCGCCTACGTTTCGTTCGAGCAGAAGCGGCCGCGCATCTTCATCCAGCACATCGACACCGGTCGGCGCGAGCAAGTCACCGGTTTCGAGGGGCTGAACGGTGCGCCGGCATTCTCGCCGGATGGCAATCGCCTGGCATTCGTGCTGTCCAAGGACGGCAATCCGGAAATCTATGTGATGGATCTGGGCTCGCGGCAGCTGCAGCGGCTGACCAATCACTATTCCATCGACACCGAGCCGTTCTGGGGTGCCGATGGCCAGACCATCTATTTCACCTCCGACCGCGCCGGCAAGCCGCAGATCTACAAGCAGCGACTGGGCAGCGGTGCGGCCGAGCGGGTTACCTTCGTCGGCAACTACAACGCCAACCCGAAACTGTCGGCTGACGAAAAGACGCTGGTCATGATTCATCGGCAGGATGGCTATACCAACTTCAAGGTTGCCGCTCAGGACCTTCAGCGGGGCAGTCTGCGCCTGCTCTCGGAGACCACTCTGGACGAATCGCCCACTGTTGCGCCTAATGGCACCATGCTAATCTACGCAACCCGCCAGCAGGGCCGGGGAGTCCTGATGCTCGTGTCCATCAATGGGCGAGTGAGGCTCCCGCTTCCTACTGCTCAAGGCGAAGTCCGAGAGCCATCCTGGTCCCCTTACCTGAACTGATGCGGTACCAACGCTTTTTTAACCAACAAACCAAAACCACACCTGGGGTTGTTACAGATGGAAATGCTGAAATTCGGTAAGTTCACCGCGCTGGCTCTGGCCATGGCTGTCGCTGTTGGCTGTTCCTCCAAGGGCGGCGACGATTCCGGCGAAGGCTCGGGCGCTATCGATCCTAACGCTGGCTACGGTGCGGACGCTGGTTCCGTTGACGGCAGCATGAGCGAAGAAGCTGCTCTGCGCGCCATCACCACCTTCTACTTCGAGTACGACAGCTCCGACCTCAAGCCGGAAGCCATGCGTGCCCTCGACGTACACGCCAAGGACCTGAAAGGCAACGGCGCTCGCGTCGTTCTGGAAGGCCACACCGACGAGCGCGGCACCCGTGAGTACAACATGGCTCTGGGCGAGCGTCGCTCCAAGGCCGTTCAGCGCTACCTGGTACTGCAGGGCGTTTCCCCGGCTCAGCTGGAACTGGTTTCCTACGGTGAAGAGCGTCCGGTTGCCATGGGCAACGACGAGCAGTCCTGGGCTCAGAACCGCCGCGTCGAACTGCGTAAGTAATTCGTCATGCGCAAGTACCGCCACGCTCTGAGTCTCGCAGTATTCGGGATGCCGCTGATCGCGGCGGCCCAGGTGCCGGTAGTCGAGGGTGATTCGGGAGCCGCTTACGGCAACTCGGGTTATTCCACGGCCGCGCCGGAGAGTGGCGGTGCCTATGTCGGGGGTGGAGCCGCTGCTCCAGCCTCGGCACAGGGCATGCTCTTCCAGCAGTTGCAGCAGATGCAGGAAGAGATCGCGCAGTTGCGCGGCATGCTTGAGGAACAGCAGAACCAGATTCAACGTCTGCAACAGGAAGGTCTGGAGCGTTACCAAGATCTTGATCGTCGCTTGGCCAGTGGTGTCGCTGGTAGTGCCGCGTCCGGTCAGAATTCCGTTGCCGATGCTGGCCAGAGCGCCAGCGGCGGCAGTGTTGCACCAAATGCCCCGGCGCCCTCGGGCGATCCGGCAGGCGATCCGGCGAAGGAGAAGCTGTACTACGACGCAGCCTTCGATCTGATCAAGGCCAAGGATTTCGACAAGGCCAGCCAGGCGTTCGGTGCATTTTTGCGCAAGTATCCGAACAGTCAGTATGCGGGCAATGCCCAGTACTGGTTGGGCGAGGTTAATCTTGCAAAAGGCGACTTGCAGGGAGCCGGCCAGGCTTTCGCCAAGGTCAGTCAGCTTTACCCGCAGCACAACAAAGTGCCTGACTCGCTGTACAAGCTCGCCGATGTCGAGCTGCGACTGGGCAACCGTGACAAGGCGCAGGGTATTCTGCGGCAGGTCATTGCTCAGTTTCCGAACAGCTCGGCGGCCCAGCTGGCACAGCGACAGCTCAACCGCTGAGTGCTCGATCAAACGAAACCCGCCCACACGGCGGGTTTTTTCGTTAGAATCGGCGCCCCCTTTACCTGCAACGGAGGCGGATGGCCTGTTTAGCCGTCACGCCCGTGGCTGATATGCACCAGACCCTGCGAATTACCGAGATTTTCTACTCGCTGCAGGGGGAGACGCGCACCAGTGGACTGCCCACGGTGTTCGTTCGCCTGACCGGCTGTCCCCTTCGCTGTCAGTACTGCGATACCGCGTACGCCTTCAACGGTGGCGAGCTGATGACGCTCGAAGCCATCCTCGAGCGTGTCGCCGCCTACTCGCCGCGGTATGTCTGCGTCACCGGTGGCGAACCGCTGGCGCAGCCCAATTGTCTGCCACTGCTGCAGCGACTGTGCGATGCCGGTTACGGCGTCTCGCTGGAAACCAGCGGAGCGCTGGACATCGCCGGCGTAGACGAACGGGTAAGCCGCGTGCTCGACCTGAAGACGCCGGGCTCCGCCGAGGTCGGGCGCAATCGCTACGAAAACATAGCGCTGCTTACCCCGAACGATCAGGTGAAGTTCGTTATCTGCTCGCGCGAAGACTACGACTGGGCGGTGTCGAAGCTGATCGAGTACCGGTTGGAGCGGCGAGCGGGTGAGGTGCTGTTCTCGCCCAGTCATGGACAGGTCGATGTACGGGCTCTGGCGGACTGGATCGTCAACGACAACCTGCCGGTGCGCCTGCAGCTACAGCTGCACAAGATCATCTGGAACGACGCGCCCGGACATTGAGTTCCGGCGCTGCGGTCTGCGGCGGCCGACTATCAACCGTTTGAGGGAAAGGCATGGGCGAGAAAAGAGCGGTCATTCTGTTGTCGGGTGGCCTTGATTCGGCGACGGTCGTGGCGATCGCCCGTGACCAGGGCTACAGCTGTTACACCATGAGCTTCGACTATGGGCAGCGCCACCGTGCCGAGTTGCAGGCTGCCGAGCGAGTCGCCCGGCAGCTTGGTGTGGTCGAGCACAAGGTTATCGGGCTGAATCTCGATGGCATCGGCGGTTCGGCGCTCACCGATGACCGCATCGAAGTGCCCGAGCTCCCCGGTGAGGGCATTCCGGTTACCTACGTGCCGGCACGCAACACCGTTTTCCTTTCACTAGCGCTCGGCTGGGCGGAAGTGCTGGATGCCCATGACATCTTCATCGGGGTCAATGCGATCGATTACTCGGGTTATCCGGATTGCCGGCCAGAGTTCGTCGAGGCCTTCGAGCGTCTGGCCAATCTCGCGACCAAGGCAGGCGTCGAAGGCCGCGGGTTCCGCATCCGGGCGCCATTGCAACAGTTGAGCAAGGCGCAGATCGTGCAGGAAGGAGCTCGCCTGGGCGTGGACTATGCGATGACTGTGTCCTGCTATCAGGCTGATGACGATGGGCGCGCCTGCGGAAAATGCGACAGCTGCCGTCTGCGGGCCGCGGGATTTGCCGCAGCCGGAATCGCCGACCCTACGCGTTATCGTTGAAGAAAAATAAAAAAATCGTTGATTTCATCAATCAAATCAGTATCATGCGCCCGCATCGGGTCGTTAGCTCAGTTGGTAGAGCAGTTGGCTTTTAACCAATTGGTCGTAGGTTCGAATCCTACACGACCCACCAGATTCTCTCCTAAGAGAGCCATGAAGCCGGAGGCCGCTAAGGTCTCCGGCTTTTTTGTTTCTGCGTGACTCGATTAGCGCTTTTGCGGTGATTGGCTGGCCGAAGCGCATGACGGGGCGCGCGGCTGCTGCGCCAGCATCTGCTCGCTTAAGTGCTTTAATGGCGCCAACTGCCGAATCCGTTCGATGCCCGGGTATACTCGGCGCTTCACGCAAATGTGCATGCAGGACCCGCAACATGACGCAAATACCCGAACGCATCCTTGTGCAGGCTCATCTCGCCGCCAAGCAGCCCAAGCCGCTGTCGCCCGAGCAGGAGGCGCACCTGCGCAGCGAGATCGCAGCCGAGCTGAAAAAGCAGAATGCGGTCCTGGTTGCGCACTACTACACCGACCCGGTTATCCAGGCGTTGGCCGAGGAAACCGGCGGCTGTGTTTCCGACTCGCTGGAAATGGCGCGCTTCGGCAACGAGCATTCGGCGCAGACGGTGGTGGTGGCCGGTGTCAAGTTCATGGGGGAGACGGCGAAGATTCTCAATCCGGAGAAGCGCGTGCTGATGCCGACGCTGGATGCCACCTGTTCGCTCGACCTGGGTTGCCCGGTCGAGGAGTTCGCCGCCTTCTGTGATCAGCACCCAGAGCGTACCGTGGTGGTTTATGCCAATACTTCAGCCGCGGTCAAGGCGCGCGCCGACTGGGTGGTGACCTCCAGCTGCGCGCTGGAGATCGTCGAAAGCCTGATGGATAACGGCGAGAAGATCATCTGGGCGCCGGACAAGCATCTGGGGAGTTACGTGCAGCGTGAAACCGGTGCGGACATGCTGCTGTGGGACGGCGGCTGCATCGTTCATGAGGAGTTCAAGGCGCGGCAGCTGGCAGACATGAAGGCGCTATACCCGGATGCAGCGATTCTCGTGCACCCCGAGTCGCCAGAGGCGGTAATCGAGCTGGCTGATGCCGTCGGCTCCACCAGCCAGCTGATCAAGGCGGCGCAGACGCTGCCGAACACGTCGTTTATCGTCGCGACCGACCGCGGCATCTTCTACAAGATGCAGCAGCTGTGTCCCGACAAGATCTTCATCGAGGCGCCCACTGCTGGTCAGGGCGCGACCTGTCGCAGCTGTGCGCACTGTCCGTGGATGGCGATGAATACCCTTGAGCGCACGCTCGATTGCCTGCGCCAAGGAAGCAACGAGATTCGCGTCGATCCGGCGCTGATTCCGCGTGCGGTCAGGCCGCTCAAGCGCATGCTCGACTTCACCCAGGCCGCGCGCCTGCGCCAGGCCGGCAACGCCTAAGCGACTGTTGCGAAGAGGGTGCGAGAGCGCGGCACGGAGAAGAGGCGTATTCGTTCAGTCTGACGAATGCGCCTCGGTACTGCGTTCAGCGCAGCATATCTTCGACCATGCGTTTTTCTTCCATCAGCCGTTGCTGACGGGCATCGATGCGTGAGGCGAGCTGGAAGTTGCTGGAGCGACGCTTGGCGAAATCCAGCTGCTCGATGGCCTGGTCGTAATCGCCAACCAGCGCGAAATACTCGGCACGGGCCTCGTGGACGCCGACGATGTTGCCCGTCAGTCCGCGAATCTCGGCAACCTGATACCAGATGTCCGGATCGGCGCTGCGTTGTGCAGCCAGCTGATCAAGTTCCTTGGCTGCCTGGGTGGTCTGTCCCTGCTTGATCAGCAGATCGATGCGTGCCTGGCGCAACGGGTAGCTGCCCGGGTACTGGCGCAGCATGCGCTGAAGATATTGCTCCGCCTGAGGCAGGCGGTTGGCGGTGACCTCCAGCTCGATCTGGGCGAGGTTGTAGATCAGTTCGTCCGGTGCCTTGTTCAGCAGCGGTGCGAGGGTGCTGCGCGCTTCATCCAGTTGCCCGCCCTTGATCTGTGCCAGCGCCAGGCCATAGCGCGCGGCGTCGAGGTCGGCGTTCTCGTTGAGCTGCGCGCGAAAGCGTTTGGCGCCGAGGCCGGGTGTGGTTTCGAAACGCAGCTGCGTGCGTGCGCGGATCAGCTGGTAACGCAGGCTGTCTTCGATACCGCCGTTGGCGAGCTGTTCCGCGCGGTTGGTGGTGTCGGCGATGCGCGACTCGGTAACCGGGTGCGTCAGCAGAAATTCCGGCGGCTTCTGGTCATAGCGATACTGGCGCATCAGGCGAGCGAACATCTGCGGCATGGCGCGGGGGTCGTAGCCGGCCTTCTCGAGGTTGAGGATGCCGATGCGGTCTGCTTCCTGCTCGTTCTGGCGTGAAAAGCGACGCTGCGCCTGGATCGCCGCGGCCTGGGTCGAGACAATCGCGGCGATACCGGCATCGCCGGCGCCGGCCGCGGCGGCCACTACACCGGCAAGCATGGCGGCCATCATCGGTACCTGCATGCGTTGCTGCGCTTCCAGGCCGCGAGCGAAGTGTCGCTGCGACAGGTGCGCCAGTTCGTGTGCCATCACCGAGGCGTACTCGGCCTCTGTCTGCGCATGAATGAACAGGCCGCCGTTGACGCCGATGATTCCACCCGGTGCGGCGAAGGCGTTGAGGTGCGGGCTCTCGAGCAGCACGAACTCGAGGCGGCGATCCTGCAGCTGACTGGTTTCCGTCAGGCGATAGACGCTGCTTTCCACATAATCCTTGAGCAACGGATCGGATAGCTGACGAACCTGCCCGCGCAGCAGGCTGAGCCAGGCGCGGCCCAGGAGGTACTCCTGCTCCGGTGAAACGATGCTCGAGCTGGCATCGCCCAGCGACGGAAGATCACTGGCGGGAAGCGGGGAGGCGAGCAGGCAGGCGAGCGTCAGCAGGGTCGGGCGCAGCAGATTCATCCAGGCGGGCTCATGGTGGTGGAGCGCTACTGTAGCCTTGTGTTCGGGCGGCTGGCCAGAGGGCGTCCGCGCTCGGTATCCTGCGTTCCTTTTGCGGAGGCTGGACCATGATCGAGGCGGACGAACCGACTCTTGCTTTCGACGCCGAGCTGGATGCGGTAGGGCTCGCCTGTCCGATGCCGCTGCTCAAGGCCAAGCTGGAACTCAACGGCCTGCCCAGTGGTGCGGTGCTGAAGGTGATCGCCAGCGATCCTGGCTCGCAACGGGACTTTCGCAGTTTCGCCAAGCTGGCCGGGCACGCCCTGCTGCATGAGGAAGAGAACGACGGAATCTATCGCTACTGGTTGAGAAAGGCCTGAGAGGCGAGTCATCTGCGTGTGCGAGGGGCGAAAAATCCGCCCCGTTTGGTTCAGGCGTCGTGCAGCGTCCGGGCGGCCTGCAAGACTGCCTCGGCATGTCCCGGAACCTTGACGCCGCGCCATTGTTGACGCAGCACGCCGTTGCGATCGATCAGAAAGGTGCTGCGATCGATGCCCAGATATTCCTTGCCGTAGAGCTTCTTCAGCTTGATCACTTCGAACAGTTGACAGAGTTGCTCGTCCTGATCGCTGATCAGTTCGAAGGGAAAGCCCTGCTTGTTCTTGAAGTTCTCGTGAGTCTTCAGGCTGTCGCGCGAGACGCCGAACACCTGCGTGTTGACCGCGCGAAAGGCATCATGGCGGTCACGAAAATCCTGTCCTTCGGTGGTGCAACCCGGCGTGTTGTCCTTGGGATAGAAGTACAGGACGATCTGTTCGCCCTTCAGTGCGCCGAGATCGATCTGCAGGCCGCCGGTGGCTTGGGCCTGGAAGGTTGCGATGGGTTGGCCGAGTTCGACTGCCATAACGGAATTCCTTACGGGTTTTGCGGGCGCCACGGTTCGATCAGTGCATCGAGGTTCAACGCATCGGCGAAGTCGAGAAACTGATCCCGCAGCCAGCTGATCTGGGTGCCGGCGGGAAGGGTAACGGTCAGCGTCGCGTTGAGCATGGTGCCGCCGGTCTGCGGTGCCTCGTAGGTATCGCAGGTCAGATTTTCCAGTTCAACACGGTGGTCGATAAAGAACTGGCACAGCTCGTTGAGAATATCCGGTCGGTACACGGCGCTGACATAGGCGACGTACGGCAGCGCCTGCGGACGACTTTCCAGGGCCTCGCTACGAACTACGCTGGCGGTAAAGCTGTGCTTCTTGGCCAGACTGGGCAGGGCGGTTTCCATGCGTGCGAGGGCGTCCCAGCTGCCGGTGATCTCCAGCACCAGAGCGCTGCAGGCGCCGTGGCGAGTCAGCCGTGTGCTGACGACGGCGCAACGGTTCTCGTTGCTGGCCCGGCAGAGCACATTGGTCAGCTCCATGGGACTGGCGCCCAGGGCGCTGATGACGAGGAACTGTTCGCGGGGTACTGGAGGGGTGGACATGCAACATTCCTGGCGGTGATGAATCGGGTCGGCCAGCCAAGCCGAAAACGGCTAAGAGTAGCGAAAAGCGCCGCGCGTGGGAATGTGTCGTAGGTTCGGCGGGCGTGGAAAGGTGGGCTGGCAGGTGCATCCGATCATTGCGTTCGGACTACGCGGTGTGCTCGCAAAGCGCAATGGAGCCTTGTACCATTACGCCTCTCTTTTTCCGGCAGGAGCGGTTGCATGATTGCGGGCAGTATGGTGGCGCTGGTCACCCCCATGGACGCACAGGGTGGTCTGGATTGGGATAGCCTGAGCAAACTCGTCGACTTCCATTTGCAGGAAGGTACGAATGCAATCGTTGCCGTCGGAACGACCGGTGAATCGGCAACCCTCAGTGTGGCTGAGCATATCGAAGTAATACGTCGCGTCGTTGACCAGGTTGCTGGCCGCATTCCTGTCATTGCCGGCACTGGCGCCAACTCCACCAGCGAGGCCGTCGAGCTGACGGAAAACGCTCGTGACGCCGGAGCTGATGCCTGTCTGCTGGTCACGCCGTATTACAACAAGCCGACCCAGGAAGGCCTTTACCAGCACTTCAAGCACATCGCCGAAGCGGTAGCGATTCCGCAGATTCTTTACAACGTGCCGGGTCGCACCGTATGCGACATGCTGCCGGAGACGGTCGAGCGTTTGTCCAAAGTGGCGAACATCATCGGCATCAAGGAAGCGACCGGCGATCTCAAACGCGGCCAGGAAGTGCTGGATCGGGTCGGCAAGGATTTTCTGGTGTATTCCGGCGACGACCCCACCGCCGTTGAGCTGATGCTGCTCGGCGGTAAGGGCAACATCTCGGTGACAGCCAACGTGGCACCTCGGGCTATGAGCGATCTCTGTGCCGCGGCGATGGCCGGCGATGCAGTGACGGCGCGCGCCATCAACGAGCGCCTGATGCCCCTGCACCGTGCGTTGTTCCTCGAGTCGAATCCGATTCCGGTCAAGTGGGCGCTGCATGAAATGGGCCTGATGGGCAATGGCATTCGTCTGCCACTGACCTGGCTGAGTGCGAGCTACCAGGAACCGCTACGCCAGGCAATGCGCCAGACCGGCGTGCTGGCTTGAACAACAAAGGAATACGCATGAAGCGACTGGCCGGACTCTCGACCCTAGCCCTGATCATCTCTGCTACCAGCGGCTGCGGCTGGCTGTGGGGCGACGACGGATATTTCCGCGATCGCGGCAGCGATTATCTTTCAGCGCGCCAGGTCGCGCCGATGCAGGTGCCGGTAGATGGCGATATCCGCCCGCTCGATCCGCTGTTGCCGATCCCAAGCCAGGTCGCCGATTCCACGCATACAGGCGAATACGAAGTACCGCGTCCGCAGCGTCTGCAGGTGGCGGCACAGGTCAGCGATTTCAGCATCCAGAGTTCCGAGGACTCCCGCTGGCTGGTCGCCCAGCGCGCGCCAGCCCAGGTCTGGGCGGCGACGCGGCAGTTCTTCGTCCAAAACGGCTTCGATATCGCCGATGAACGTCCACAGACCGGCGAATTCAGCACTGCATGGCAGCGTGGCGATCAGCTCGATCCAGCCGTCGCGCGCAATCTCGGCCTGCAGGACGATGAAGCGCGGGTGCGCGTGCGTGTCGAGCCCGGCGTGCAGCGCAACACCAGCGAAGTCTACGTGCTCAGCGTGAAGCGCCCACTCGGCAGCAGTGAGGAAATTACCTGGCCACAGACCGCCAGCAATCCAGAGCTGGACCGCGTGCTGCTCGACGAACTGCATGCCAAGCTCGCCAGCAGCGCCGAGCAGGCTGGCTCCGTGTCGTTGCTGGCCGAGCGCGACTTCGACGCGCCCAGCCGCGTCACGCTTAGCGACGACGGTGCAGGCATTCCGGTGCTGCAGCTGGAGACCGACTTTGACCGCGCCTGGTCAAGTGTCGGTCGCGCGCTGCAGGCTGGCGACGTGCGGGTCGACGACCTGGATCGCAGCCTGGGCGTCTACTATGTCAATCTCGCCGAAGGCGCGAAGGACCCGCAAGAAAAGCCGGGCTTCTTCGGGCGGCTGTTCGGCGGAGAAGACAAGGACGAGATCGAGGCGCGTGCCGAGCGTTATCAATTGCGTCTGACTCGCGCTGGCGACAAGGTGCTGGTGACGCTGGACAAGGGTATCGACGCCGTGGCTCCAGCCGACGTGGCGCGCCGCGTACTGTCGCTGATCAAGGACAACCTGGGCTAAAGGAAGCCGGCAGCCCTGTACCGATCTCAATAGGCGAAACTCAGGTTTCGCCTGTTTCGTTTTGATGACCTGCCAACAGCGGAATTCCCCCTATGACCACTCCCTCCACCCTGAGCCTGAAGAAGATCTATTCCGGCAAGGTCCGTGATCTCTACGCGATCGATGACAAGCGCATGCTCATGGTCGCCACCGATCGTCTCTCGGCCTTCGACGTGATTCTCGCCGAGCCGATTCCCGAAAAAGGCAAGATTCTCACGGCCATCTCCAACTTCTGGTTCGACAAGCTCAAGAATCTGGTGCCCAATCACTTCACCGGCGATCGCGTCGAGGATGTGGTTTCGCCCGCAGAGTTGCCGCTGGTGGAGGGCCGCGCGGTCGTGGCCAAGCGCTTGAAGCCGGTTGCGGTGGAAGCGATCGTGCGCGGCTATATCGCCGGCTCCGGCTGGAAGGAATACCAGAAGAGCGGCACGGTCTGCGGCATCCAGCTGCCGGCAGGCCTCAAGGAGGCGGCCAAGCTGCCGCGGCCGATCTTCACGCCCTCGACCAAGGCGGCCGTGGGCGATCATGACGAGAACATCTCCTTCGCCCAATGCGAAGCCATCATCGGCGCAGAACTGGCCGCACAGGTGCGTGACGTATCCATTGCGCTCTATAGCGCTGCCGTCGAGTACGCAGCCACCCGCGGCATCATCATCGCCGACACCAAGTTCGAGTTCGGCCTCGACGAAAACGGTACGCTGACGCTGATGGACGAGGTACTGACGCCCGACTCCAGCCGCTTCTGGCCCGCCGACAGTTACGCTGAAGGCAGCAATCCGCCGAGCTTCGACAAGCAGTTCGTTCGCGACTGGTTGGAATCCACCGGTTGGAACAAAGAACCGCCGGCGCCCGCGCTGCCTGCCGAGGTCGCGCGCAAGACCGCGGACAAATACCGCGAGGCGCTGACCCGCCTGACTGCCTGAGCGCGTGGCGAAGCGAGGTGGCGAGTGCGCAAGATGCTGAAAAATTGAAAAAAATGTCAGCGGCCGGGGTTCGCCAACGCGAACCGAGCTGCTATCATGCGCGCCGCTGGAGAGATGCCGGAGTGGCCGAACGGGACGGATTCGAAATCCGTTGTACCCTCGCGGGTACCTAGGGTTCAAATCCCTATCTCTCCGCCATTACATCGATACGCGAAACCCCTGATTTCTTCGAGGAATCAGGGGTTTCGTGTTTTTGCGTGCTCGATTTGCAGTGCCGGGGTGCGGAGGCCGTCGCGTTCGGTAACAGCCTCTCTCCTCGCTCATCTCAAGCGGACAGGTATTCGTCGGTCGAGCGGATGGTGGCGTAGGCGAAGCCGAGCGCTGCCATCATCGCGGCGTGGACCTGTGCGGCCGGTACCGTTACGCCGCCGAATTCCAGATCGAGCGTCGCGCAGGCGTCGTGCAGCACGGTGACTGCGTAGCCGAGGTCCGCCGCGGCGCGTACCGCTGCATCGACGCACATGTGGCTCATGGCACCGACGACGACCAGTTCCCGTACGTTCTGCTCATCGAGCAGGCGCTGCAGCGGTGTTTCGCGGAAGGCGTTGACGTGGTTCTTGATGACGACCGGCTCACCTTCGCGCGGCGCGACCTCGGGCTGGATCAGCACGCCATCGGTGCCGGGCGTGAATGCCGGTTTTTCGCCGTGGGCAAATTCGTGGCGGACGTGGATGATCGCGATGCCCTTGGCGCGGGCATCGTCGATCACCCGTGCGGCGTTGGCGACCGCGGCCTCGATGCCCGTCAGGGGCAGCTTGCCCGCCGGGGTGTATTCGTTCTGCAGGTCGATGACGATGACGGCTCGTTTGCTCATACGGGAATTCCTTTGCGTTTGGGTGAAAAAGGGTCTGGCTATCCTTGGCCAGCGGCGGCACGCTGCGAAGTGGCGCGATCGACAACTTGCGGGGCGATAGAGACATATGGCGCAGGAAAACAGCATCGAGATCGGAATACTGCTGTACCCCGGTGCGCAGATGGCGGCCGTGCTGGGCCTGAGCGATCTGTTCGCGATTGCCCAGCGCATCGCCGACGAGCGGCCGGTACCCGGCGCGTTGCTGCGGGTCAGTCATTGGCAGCAACAGGCCGACGACGATGCGCCGGTGCGCATCCGCGATTCGTTGCCGGGCGGGGGAGGCGCGCCGAAGGTGCTGATCCTGCCGCCCAGCCTGGAGGAGCCGCTTTCGTCCGAGGCAGCGGCGCCTTACCGGGACTGGCTGCGGGCGCAGCATGCGGCGGGCACGACGCTGGCATCGGTGTGCGCCGGCGCGTTCCTGCTTGGCGAAACCGGCTTGCTCGCCGGCCGTACCGTGACCACCCACTGGCTCTATGCGCAGCGCCTGCTGGCCCGCTTTGCCGACGTTCAGGTGGATGTCGACCAGCTCATCATCGATGCCGATGACATCATCACCGCCGGCGGCATCATGGCCTGGACCGACCTGGGGCTGCGGCTGGTGGATCGCTATCTGGGCGCGGCGATCATGATCGACACCGCGCGGATGTTGCTGGTCGATCCGCCGGGGCGCCAGCAGCGCTATTACAGCGCCTTCGCGCCGCGCCTGACGCATGGCGACGACGCCGTGCTCGCCGTGCAGCACTGGCTTGCCGAAACCGATGCCAAGGAGGTTGCACTCGCCGACCTGGCACGCCGCGCCGGGCTGGAGGCGCGCACCTTTCTGCGGCGCTTCCAGAAGGCCACCGGCATGACGACCACTGAATACTGCCAGCGCCTGCGCGTCGGGCGGGCGCGGGAGATGTTGCAGGCCGGCCGCTTGCCCATCGAGCGGGTCGCCTGGGAGGTCGGTTATGGCGACCCAGGGGCGTTTCGCAAGGTCTTCACGCGCATCGTCGGGCTGACCCCGGGCGAGTATCGCCAGCGCTTCCAGGCCGGCTGATCGCCGCGTGCTGACGTAGAATCCGCCTTTGCCTGAGCGACCGAGAGAGTAATGGCGGATCTACCGCAGGGGTTCATTCTGACCCGGCACTGGCGCGACACTGCCGAGGGCTGCGAGATCAGCTTCTGGCTCGCCACCGCTGCCGGCGCGCGCCTGGTGCGCGTTCCCAGCCGGCCGGTGGTCGCTTTCATCCCGGCGCACGAGCGCACGCGGGCCGAGGCGTTGCTGCGGCGCGAAGTCGATGTCCAGTTGAGTCCGCTGGCGTTGCGCGATTTCCGTCAGCGGCCGGTGCTGGGGCTGTATTGCCGGCAGTACCGGCGCCTGCTCGATTGCGCGCGGCTGCTGCGCGATGCCGGTGTGGATGTGTACGAGGCCGACATCCGCCCGCCGGAGCGCTACCTGATGGAGCGTTTCATCACCGCGCCGGTGTGCTTCAGCGGCACGCCCGCTGGCGATGAAGGCCTGATCGACGCGCAGCTCAAACCGGTCGCCGACTACCGGCCGCGGCTGCGACTGGTCTCGCTGGACATCGAAACCAATGCCCGCGGCGATCTCTACTCCATCGCGCTGGAGGGCTGCGGCCAGCGGCAGGTCTACATGCTCGGCCCGGCGAACGGGTCGGACGCCACGGTGGATTTTCGTCTCGACTACTGTCAGAGCCGCGCCGAGCTGCTGGAGTGCCTGAACGCGTGGCTGGCGGCGCACGACCCGGATGCGATCATCGGCTGGAACCTCGTGCAGTTCGACCTGCGTGTGCTGCACGAGCACGCGCAGCGTCTGCAGATTCCGCTGCGCCTGGGCCGCGGCGGGGCGCAAATGGAGTGGCGCGAGCACGGCCAGCGGCGCAACCACTTCTTCGCCGCGGCGGCGGGGCGGTTGCTCATCGACGGCATCGAGGCGCTGCGTTCGGCGACCTGGAGCTTCCCCTCGTTCAGCCTGGAGAACGTCGCCCAGAGCCTGCTCGGCGAGGGCAAGGCGATCGACAATCCGTACCAGCGCATGGCCGAGATCGACCGCATGTTCGCCGAGGACAAGCCGGCCCTGGCCCGCTACAACCTCAAGGACTGCGAGCTGGTCACGCGCATCTTCGCCCATGCCGAACTGCTGGACTTCCTGCTCGAGCGGGCGAGCGTCACCGGCTTGGCGGCCGACCGCAGCGGTGGCTCGGTGGCCGCGTTCGAGCATCTGTACCTGCCGCTGATGCATCGCCAGGGCTTCGTCGCGCCGAACCTCGGCGAGCGCGAGCCGGAAGCCAGCCCCGGCGGCTTCGTCATGGATTCGCGGCCGGGGCTGTACGAATCGGTGCTGGTGCTCGATTACAAGAGCCTGTATCCCTCGATCATCCGGACCTTCCTGATCGATCCGGTCGGACTGATCGAGGGGCTGCGCCAGCCGACCGACGAGGCCTCGGTGCCGGGCTTTCGCGGCGCGCGCTTCTCGCGCACCCGGCATTGCCTGCCGGCGATCGTCGAACGCGTCTGGCAGGGGCGCGAGGCGGCCAAGCGTGCGCGCAACAAGCCGCTGGCGCAGGCGCTGAAAATCATCATGAACGCCTTCTACGGTGTGCTTGGCTCCAGCGGCTGCCGCTTCTTCGATCCGCGTCTGGCATCGTCGATCACCCTGCGCGGCCACCAGATCATGCGGCGCACCCGCGAGCTGATCGAGGCGCAGGGCCACACGGTGATCTACGGCGACACCGACTCCACCTTCGTCTGGCTGCGCCGCGCGCACTCCGACGAGGAGGCTGCGCGCATCGGCCGTGCGCTGGTGCAGCAGATCAACGACGACTGGCGCGCGCAGCTGCGTGCGGAATTCGGCCTGGAGAGCGCGCTGGAGCTGCAGTTCGAGACGCACTTCCGGCGTTTCCTGATGCCGACCATCCGCGGCGCCGAGGAGGGCAGCAAGAAACGCTACGCCGGCCTGGTCACGCTGCCGGACGGCAGCGACGGCCTGGTCTTCAAGGGGCTGGAAACGGTGCGCACCGACTGGTCGCCGCTGGCCCAGCGTTTCCAGCAGGAGCTGTACCGGCGCATCTTCCATCGCCAGCCCTATCGGGACTTCGTGCGCGATTACGTGCAGCGCACGCTGGCGGGCGAATTCGACGAGCTGCTGATCTACCGCAAGCGTCTGCGCCGCCGGCTTGCCGACTACCAGCGCAACGTGCCGCCGCACGTGCGCGCGGCGCGTCTGGCCGACGAGTACAACGATCACCTGGGTCGGCCGCGGCAGTATCAGAATGGTGGCTGGATCCGCTACGTGATTACCGTCGCCGGTCCCGAGCCGCTGGAAGTACGCCGTGCCGCAATCGACTACGACCACTACCTGACGCGCCAGCTGCAGCCAGTGGCAGAGGCGATTCTGCCGTTCGTCGGCGATGACTTCTCCGCGCTGATCGACGGGCAGCTCGACCTGTTCTGAGCGGCCGCGCGTTGCCGACCTCAGTGGTTCACAGCAGCCACTCGATCGGCAGCCAGGACAGCAGCGTCACCGAGGCGCGCCGCCAGAAGCCCGCTTGCGGCTCGTTGTCATGGCGGACGGTGGTGCCGTTGCGGCGCTCCAGCCAGTAGAGCCGGCCATTGTCGGCCAGGCGGACCTCGTAGGAGGCGGCGGGAATCTGCTCGTCGAACATCGTTTCGATACGTGCCGCCAGCTGCGGGCTGTCGATGACGAAACCCAGTTCGGTGTTCAGGTGCGCCGAGCGCGGGTCGAAGTTAAACGAACCGACGAAGACCCGCTCGCGGTCCACGGCGAAGGTCTTGGCGTGCAGGCTGGAGCCGGAGCTGCCGAACGGGCCGGCCTTGTCCTTCGGCTCGTTACCGTCGGCCAGCCGGCGCAGCTCGTAGAGCACAATGCCGGCCTGCAACAGATCCTTGCGGCGCTTGGCGTAGCCGGCATGCACGGCGGCGACGTCGGTGGCGTCCAGTGAATTGGTCAGGATGCGCACCTTCACGCCGTTGCCCGCCAGCGCGGCGAAGGCCTCGGTACCGGTGGCGGTGGGGACGAAGTAGGGCGAGACCAGTTCGACGTCACGGCGTGGCTCGCCGAGGATCTGGCCCAGCTGGTAGGTCAGCAGGCCCTCGCCGTCGGCCAGGCCGAGGCCTTTGGCCGGATCGTCGCTGACCATGCGTGTGGTCGCCCACTCGAACGGCAGATGGCCGGCGAGCAGGTCACGGATGAACGCGGAATCGCGCAGCGCCTCAATGTAGCGGCCGGCGGCCGGGTCGCGCTCGATGATCGACGCCTGCGCGGACAGCTCGTCCAGCGCTGTCTCGCTTGCCGCGGGCAGGATGCCGGTCACCGGGTAGGCGGAGTCGCTGGCCCAGTAGCGGTCGAAGTCGCGCGAGACTTCATCGACCACCGGGCCGACCGCCAGTACGTCCAGATCGGCGAAGAGCATGCCCTCGCTGGCGGCGAAATATTCATCGCCGATATTGCGGCCGCCGACGATGGTGGCCTGGTTGTCGCTGGTGAACGACTTGTTGTGCATGCGTCGGTTGGCGCGGGAGAAATCGCTGAGGTAGCCGATGGCCTTCGGCTGGCGCACCACGAAGGGATTGAACAGCCGCACCTCGATCAGCGGATGCGCATCGAGCGTCGCCAGCCGGCGGTCTAGACCGCTGGTGCCGTTGTCGTCCAGCAGCAGACGCACCCTGACGCCGCGGTCGGCGGCATCGTGCAGCGCTTCGAACAGCAGCGTGCCGGTGAGATCGTTGCGCCAGATGTAGTACTGCACGTCGAGCGTGCGCTCGGCGGCGTTGGCCAGCATCGCGCGCGCGGCGAACGCATCGCGCGGGTCGCTCAGCGGATGGATGCCGCTGCGCCCCGGATGTGCAGCGACCAGCGCAGCGAGTGCGCGGCCCAGTGGCGTGTCGGCGGTTTCAGCAGGGCTCGGCGCACTGGAGCGGGGGCGGCCCTCCAGCGGCGGCAACGTGCAGCCGACCAGCAGCAGGCTGCAGAGCAGGGCGAGACGCAGGCGCAGACTGGGCGTCACCGGCACTGACGCCAGCCCCGACCGCCGGCGGCTGGCCGTGGCCGAGCGGTCATTTGCGAACCCAGTTGCCGTTCAGCTGGATGATCTGTCCGGGCGGGGTTTTCTCGATGGCCTTCTTGCCGGCGATGGCTTCGACGTCGCCAACGCTGACGCCGTTCTGCTTGGCCACGCGGTGGTATTCGGCCCGGCGTGCCTGGTTGATCTGGCTGGCGATCTCCTCGGCATCGCCGCGCGACTCGACCACGCCCAGATAGCCGTCGGGCTTCTCGCCGAGCAGGCCGGCGGCCTTGGCGGTGCCCAACGCGGACATGGCTTCGTTGAGCGTCATGGCGGCGGCCGGCAGCGCCAGACCGAGCGCGAGCAGCAGGCTGGCCAGTTTCAGATAGGTTTTCATGGCTTTCCTCAGAACAGTCCGCTGTCTTCGTTGATGATCGAATCGAGCTGCTTGTCGACCTTGATGTAGATCTCGTGCTCGATCTTCACGTTCAGGTTGATGTTGATCGGCTCGTTCGGCACGGCCAGCTCCACGCGGGGCGTGCAGGCACTGGCGAGCAGGACCAGCGTCAGGAGGATCGGCGGATGGTGCGCGCGCATGGCGACTTCTCCTGTGGTATCGCGGCTGCCGCGCCTCACTGGAGACGTTCGCGCACCCGCCGTTGAATGGTTTCGCTGACCCGGTCGCTCAGTTGCAGACTGGTCAGCAGCGCCGGGATGTCCTCTTCGAGGTTGATCGAGAAGTTGATCGGCCGGCCGCCTTCCAGACCCGGATTGCGGCCGTGCAGACGCAATCCGAGGTCCAGCTTGCCGTTGGCATCATAGCGGACGTCGCTGGCTAACAGATCGTAATGGAAGTCGTGCAGGGCGTCGGCGACGATCTTCATCGCCGGATTGGCCTGACCGAGGGCATCGATCTTCGGCGACCGGAAGCGCAGCAAGCCACCCGGCGCCCGCGCGGCGAGCTCACCATCGTCGATCACCAGCCCCGCGGACAGGTAGCGCAGCTGCAGGCTGCCGTCGAGGATGCCGCTGCCGCTCAGCCCTTCGGTCGGATAGGCAGCCAGCAGCGCCGGCAGCTGCAGGCCTTCCAGACGGGCCTGTAGCGGCTGCGGCTGGCCGGCGAGGTCGAGGTTGCCGGGCTGCAGCCACAGGCGGCCATCGAACAGGCGGGTTTCCGCCAGTTGCCAGCTGAGCCGGCCCTGCGCCGGTTGCGCGAGGTCGGCCTGATAGTCGCCGCGCAGGCGCAGCGGGCCGAATTCGAAGCCAGGATTGGCGCGCTGCAGCTGTAGCTCGGGAAGTTCCAGGCGCAGCTGCTGGCGCGCCAGGCTCAGCGCGAGCCGGAGGTCCAGGCCGCTCAGCTCGGTACGGTCGTAGATGCCCGCCAGCCCGTTGCCACGCAGTGCCAGGCTGGCCGCAAGCGGCGCCTTGCCGGCGGGCACGGTCAGGCGGCCGTCCGCCTGCAGCCGGCCGCTGTCGAGCTGCAGCAGCGTGGGCCAATCGGCCAGGGTGCCGGCGAGCGGATTGCCGGCGCGCAGAAATACCTCCGGCAGCTTGCCGTCGATCTGCAGCGCGCCGTTCCAGGCCTGCTCCAGCTCGATGTCGAGCGCCAGCCCGGCGGCATTGCCCAGCGCGCCGCTGGCGTGCAGGTGATTGGCGTCGAGGTCGAGCCGACCGTTCCATTGCCAGCCCTGGGCGACCAGCTGCGGCTGCTGCAGGCGTGCCAGTCGCAGACTGGCGGGGCCGTACAGACGTAGTTGCGGGGTGGTGTCGGCAGTGGCGCCGAACTGCAGTTGCAGGCCGTCGAGTTCGGCGTCGAGCTGTTGCGCCAGCAGCGTACCGGCGGCCAGTCGCTCGATGCGCAGACGCGAGTTTGCCGCGAGGCTTAGCTCGCTGTGCGCCGCAGCGATGCGCCCGTGCAGGCGCAGGTCGGCCTGCAGGTTGCGCAGATCGAACGGCGCCTGCGCGAGGTGCGGGCTGCGCAGTTGCAGGCGCGCGTTCTCTACGACGATGCCGGGCTCCGCTGCGCCGGTCTCGACCTGCAGTTGCGCCTGCAGGGTAGCCGGGCTGGCGCCTTCGCCTTCCAGCCGCAGCTGCAGCGTCAGTGGGGCGCCGGGCGGTGCGTTGCCGGCAGGCGTGATGGCCAGGCGCAGCAGGTCCGGCCGCAGCGTTTCAGGCAGCGTTTGCAGCAGCCGCGCGCCGGGGCGCATCTGCAGATCGGCGGTCAATGAAGTTGGCAGCCAGAGGCCAGCGCTGGCGCGTGCGCCGAGGTCGAGCCGGCCGCGCAGCTCGCCGAGGTCGAGCAGTGGCCAGAACAGCGGCAGATCGGTCGACAGCTGCAGCTCACCGCTCAGCTGGCGCCAGTCGGCCAGGGCAGCGGTCGCCGGCCGTGACAGCGCCCAGCCGGCACCGAGACGCATGTCGCTGGGCAGCTCGCCGAGCGTTGCGGGGTCGTACTCCAGCCAAGTGCCGAGCCATTCCAGCACCCAGGGCGCCTCGGGCAGGCCGCTCAGGGCCAGCGAGCCGCGCCAGTGCTGCTGCGTGTCGTCGTGCGTCGCCTGGCTGTCGAGACTCAGGCGTGGCTGATCGTCGAGCAGCAACCGTCCCTGCGCGCGGATCGCGGCGCCTTCGGCGGTGGCCTCGATCAACAGCGTCGCCCGATGATCGCCACGCGACAGCGTCAGCTCGCCATTCAGCGGCAGCAGCTCGGCACCGGCGTGCTGTAGACGCAGGCGCGCCTGTTCCTGACAGGTCCCGCTGGCGCAGGGCAGGCGCAGCTGCAGGTCGTTGATGGTCAACGTGCGCGGCAGCCAGGCGGCCCAGCGGCGCAGTAGCGCGGCGCTCGGCGCGGTGTCCGCTGTTGCCGGTGAAGTGGATGCAGGCGCTTGCCAGTCCAGCTCGAGCTGGGCGATTTCCAGCGCTTGCGGGGGCTGGCCGCGTAACAGATCGGTCAATCGCAGCGAAACGCCTTCGGCGCGCAGCGTGAGTCGGCCGCCGCCACTCGTCTGCTGGGTATAGGAGAGGTGCTGCAGCGACAATCCGTCGCGCGCGAGCGCCAGACCCTGCCAATGCAGGGTTTCGATGCCCTGCGCCCGCGCCAGCTGCTGCCAGCGATACTGGGCATAGATGAATGCCGCGCCGACCAGTAGCAGCAGGCCCAGCGACAACCAGAGCCAGCGCTTGCGCCTTGTGCTCATTGCTCCCGATCCGTGCTCATTCCGACGGCACAGCATAGCCGCAAAAGGTGTATGCAATCGTACCGCCGGCGTTGTGCGCCGCGGGACCGGGCGGGTGCGGAAAAGTTCCCGCATAGCGATCTGCCGGGGCCGCGCAAACCCTTGCGCCAAGGCTCTTGCAGCCCGTCCCGGCAGACTTGTGCACATTCGCCTGGCGGCTTTGTCAAGCGCTTATGACAAACTGTCGCAAACCCGCGTGCTAGCTGGGATTGAGCGTAACTGATTGAAATTAAAGGATAATTTTTGGTGGTGAAAAAACCGCCAGTTTAACCGCAGGCCCCGAAACACCGGGCTTGCGGAGAGTTGTTCGCCGATTGTCCACCGACTTATCCACAGGTTCTGTGGATGAAAAACAGAACGTGATCTAGATCGTGTTTTGCCGGTTTTGGCAAGACTTCAACTCTCGGTAAAAAGGTGTAGAGTGCGCGCCCTCATCCTCTGCCGCGCCCTCGATCCATGACGATGCGTCCTACCACCGTTCCTTCTGCCGGCTCGCCGCTACCGGTGCGCATGGCCGTCTGGCTGCTCGACAGCGAGCGCCTGGGGCGCGCCGTCGGCGTCAAACGGATCGCCGGGCGGCTGCTCAAGCAGCCGGCGCGCGAAGGCGTGATCGAGGCGCAGAGCCGCCTGGGGCAGTTGCTCTGCCGGGATTGCGATAGCCAGCGCGACCGACGCATCGGTTTCGAGCTGCTGCGCCAGGCTGCTCGCGCGGGCGACTGCCAGGCTCAGCTGGAGCTGGGACGGCTGTACTGCCAACCGCAGCACCGCGAGCCGGCCAAGGCCCGGCTCTGGCTGGAGCAGGCCGCGGCGCAGGGCTCGCAGGATGCTGCCCGCTGGCTTCAGCGCCTGTCGCAGCGCGCCTGACGGCCGCTCGCTATACTGCCCGGCATTTTGCCGGAGCCCTTCATGTCTCTCGATTCCGATTTCCTGCTGGCCGGGCTGGCGTTCGTTGGCGTCTGCGCGATAGTCGCTGCGTTCTATCTGCAGCGCCGCTTGTCGGCGGCCGAGGCTGCGCGGGCTCTGCTCGACGAGCGGCTGACTCAGGCCGCGCTGGCACAGGAAGGGCTGAGCGCGCAGCTGGAAAGCGTCCGGCTGGAACAGGCCGATCTGCAGGAGATCAAGGCCGCGCAGCAGGCCGAACTCGCGGCGCTGCGGCGCGAGGCGCAGTGGCTGCAGAGCCGTCATGGCGACGACCGCGACCGCCTCGACGAACTGCAGGCCGAGCGTGACGCCCAGCAGGCCGAACTGCTCCGCCTGAGCGCGGCGCATGCGGCGGTTACCGCGGAGCTGCGTGAGCAGCAGGCGGCGCATCAGCAGCGCCTGCAGGACCTGCAGGCAGCGCGCGATGAGCTGCGTGCGCAATTCGCCGAGCTGGCCGGGAGAATCTTCGACGAGCGCGAGCAGCGCTTCGCCGACACCAGCCATGAACGTCTCGGCCAGCTGCTCGATCCGCTGAAGGAGCGCATCCAGGCGTTCGAGAAGCGTGTCGAGGAGAGCTACCAGAGCGAGGCGCGCGAGCGCTTCTCGCTGGCACGCGAGCTGGAGCGGCTGCAGCAGCTCAACCAGCGCCTCGGCGACGAGGCGACCAATCTCACTCGTGCGCTGCAAGGGCAGAAGACCCAGGGCAACTGGGGCGAACTGGTGCTCGAGCGGGTGCTGGAACACGCCGGCCTGGAGAAAGGCCGCGAATACCATACGCAGGTCAGCCTGAAGAGCGCCGATGGCGAGCGCTTCCAGCCGGACGTGCTGATCCGGCTGCCGGGCGACAAGCAGGTGGTGGTCGACGCCAAGGTCAGCCTGACCGCCTACCAGGCGCTGACCTGTGCCGAAGACGAGAACAGTCGGGCGCTGGCGCTCAAGCAGCATGTACAGTCGCTGCGCAATCACCTCAAGGGGCTTTCGCTCAAGGATTACCAGCGGCTGGAGGGCTTGCAGAGCCTGGATTTCGTGCTGCTGTTCGTGCCGATCGAAGCGGCGTTCGCTGCCGCGCTGCAGGCTGATCCCGAGTTGTTCCAGGAGGCGTTCGGGCGGCACGTGGTGATCGTCAGCCCGACCACGCTGCTGGCCACGCTGCGGGTCATCGACAGTCTCTGGCGGCAGGAGCGGCAGAATCAGAACGCGCGCGAGATCGCCGAGAAGGCCGGGGCGCTGTACGACAAGTTCACCGCCTTCCTGCAGGATCTGGACGAGGTCGGCAGCCGCCTGCAGCAGCTCGACCGGGCCTATCTCGCCGCGCGCGGCAAGCTCACCGAGGGGCGGGGCAATCTGGTCGGGCGCGCCGAACAGCTGAAGGCGCTGGGCGCCCGGGCGAGCAAGCGCCTGCCGGGCGACTGGCTGGAACGTGCCGGAGCCTTGGGCGAGACGGGCGAATAGCGCCGTTCACACCAGCATCAGCACTGCCAGACCGCAGAGCAGGCCGCCCAGCATCACCGGCACGGTGCGCAGGGCGAGTGCCCGACCGCCGACGAGGGCGATCAGCACGGCCTTGACCAGGCTGTTGCTCAGCGCCGCGAGGAAGATCCCGCGTACGGCGATATGCGCATCGAGGTCGGCCTGCGCGCTGTTGGCGAGGGACAGGGTGATCGCATCCACGTCGCTCATCCCGGAGAGCAGGGCGACCAGGTAGACGCCGATATCGCCCAGCCAACGGCGAGCCCCTTCGACCATCACCAGGATCGCCACCAGCAGCGCAGCGAAGCGCAGTGCCGGGCCGAGCTCGAAGGGGTTCTTCAGTGGCGGCTCGGTGTTGATGTCCGGTTGCTGAGCAGCGCGCAGGTAGTACACCAGCGCGCCGCCGGCATAAATGCCACCCGCCGTCAGCATCGGCGCCAGCAGGGACGGCAGCAACGCCGCGTTGACCACGCCGACCTCCAGCAGCACGCGCGGAAACATCAGCGCCGAGGTGGCCAGCAGCCCGGCCGCCAGCGCGCAGCGCAGCTTGGGGGTATCCAGCCGGGCCAGGGTCAGCGTCATCGCCGTGGACGACACCATACCGCCGAGTATCGCTGTGACCAGCAGGCCGTGGCGGGCGCCGAACAGGCGGATCGCCACGTAGGCGGCGAAGCCGATGCCGGTGATCAGCACCACCATCAGCCAGGTGGTGTACGGATTGAGCGCCTGCCAGGGACCATAGCCCTGGTTGGGCAGCGCCGGCAGCAGCACCACGGAGATGAACAGCAGCTTCAGTGCGCCACCCAGCTCTGCCTCGTTGAGTTGCTGCAGGGCGCCGTGCAGGCGCGCCTTCAGGCTTAGCAGCAAAGCCACCACGATGGCGAACGAGGCCGCCAGCAGGCGGCTTTCGGCTACCGCCAGGCTGCCGAGCAGGAAGGTCACCAGCAGCGCCACTTCGGTGGTCATGCCGTGGTCGCCGCTGCGTTGCGCGTCGAGCAGGTAGCCGACGATCACCAGCAGGGCAAACATGACGAACAGGGCGATCCACACCGTCGCGCCGAAATGCGTCACGCCCAGCGCCGCTAGTCCGCCGAGCAGGCCGCCGAGGCCGAAGGTGCGCAGCCCGGCGACCAGTTCGCCACCAGCCTGCTGGCGATTGTTCCAGTCGCGTTCGGTGCCGATCAGCAGGCCGACACCCAGTGCGGTGGCGAGGTTGAGTAGAAGTTCGGAGTTCATGGCTACCTGGCCGTTGCAGCAAACGGCCATCAGTGTAACCGCGGCGGCCGGCGAGAGCTGCCCGCGCGCGGCCTCAGTTAAGCGTGAGGTGACGGCTCATCAGCGCACGCAGGGCAGCGGGCTTCACCGGTTTGGCGAGGAAATCCAGGCCGCTGGCGTGGATTTCCGCCACCAGTTCGGGGCGTGCGTCGGCGCTGATCACCACGCCCGGTATCGGCTCGCCGAGGCGGGTGCGCAGCCAGGCCATCAGCTCGGTGCCGGTCTGGCCGTGATCGAGGTGATAGTCGACCAGCACCAGCTGCGGACGCACATCCTCTGCCAGCAGGCTTTCGCATTCGGCGCGGTCACGCGCGGTCCAGACCTGGCAGCCCCAGCGCGTCAGCAGGCTGTTCATGCCGATCAGGATGCTGTCCTCGTTGTCGATGCACAACACCTGGGTGCCGGTCAGCGCGGTGTGCTGGACGTCGCGAGGTCCTTTCACCTGGCGTGGCTTGGCGTTCTGGGCGATCGGCACGGTCACGCTGAACACGCTGCCCACGCCCGGCCAGGAGCGGACCTCCAGCGGATGGTGCAGTACCTGGCACAGGCCGTCGGCGATCGCCAGCCCCAGGCCCAGGCCTTTCTCGGCGCGGGTCTGGTGGCTGTCCAGACGCTTGAACTCCTCGAAGATCACCTTCAGTTTGTCTTTCGGAATGCCCGGGCCGCGATCCCATACCTCCAGACGCAGGTGCTTGCCCTGGCGACGCACGCCGAGCACCACGCGGCCCTTGGCGTAGCGGAAGGCGTTGGTCAGGAAGTTCTGCAACACCCGGCGCAGCAGGCGGATGTCGCTGTCGATGCGCAGCCGGCTCCCGTGTACACGGAAATCCACGCCCTGTTCGCGCGCCAGCACCGTGAATTCGGTGGTCAGCGTGTCGAACAGCGAGGCGAGTGGGAACGCGTTGCGGTCCGGCATGATTCGCCCGCCTTCCAGACGCGAGATGTCCAGCAGGTCGGTGATCAGGTCCTCGGCCGAGCGCAGCGAGCTGTCGAGGTGGCGCACCAGCTCCTGAGCCTCTTCCGGCAGGGCGTTCTGCTGGTGGGAGAGGGCAGCGGAGAACAGTCGCGCGGCGTTGAGCGGCTGCATCAGGTCGTGGCTGACGGCGGCGAGGAAGCGCGTCTTCGACTGGTTGGCCGCCTCCGCGGTGCTCTTGGCCTCGATCAGCGCCTGGTTGAGCTGCGACAGCTCCTGCGTGCGCTCGCTGACGCGCTGTTCCAGACCCTCGTTGGCGTCCTTCAGCGCGCGCTCGGCCTCGCGGTAGGCGGTGATGTCCGAGAAGCTCATGACGAAACCGCCGCCGGGCATCGGGTTGCCGATCAGTTCGACCACCCGGCCGTTGGGGAACAGCCGTTCGGAGGTGTGCGCGCGGCCCTGACGCATCCAGTACAGGCGCTTGGCGACATGGGTGTCGGGGTCGCCCGGGCCGCACAGGCCGCGTTCGGCGTTGTAGCGGATGATGTCGGCGATGGGCCGGCCGATGTACACCAGTCCGTCCGGATACTCGAACAGCTCGAGGTAGCGGTGGTTCCAGGCCACCAGTCGCAGCGACTGGTCGACCACGCTGATGCCCTGGGTGATGTTCTCGATCGCGCCCTGCAGCAGCGCGCGGTTGAACTGCAGCACTTCCGAGGCTTCGCCGACGATGCGCACCACGTCGTCGACCTGCATGTCGCGGCCTTCCAGTGCGGCTTTGACCACCGCGCGGGTGGAGGAGGCGCCGAGCACGCCGGCGAGCAGCCGCTCGGTGTGTGCGATCCACTGGCCGTCGGCCTGCTGGCGGCGCGAGAAGTCCTGGCCATGACGCCGGGCGAAGCGCTGAAAGCTGCTTTCGGCACGTTCAGCGCCGACGAAGCGCGAGGCGAGCGTCAGCAGGTCCTCGACCTGCACGGCGAGCAGGCGCCGGTTGCTGCTCGGCGAGGTGACCTCCTGGCCGATGAAGCGCCCCGCCTGCCAGTGCTCGGCGACGCGGGTCTGGGTGAGGATCGAGACCCAGAAGAACAGGGTCGCGTTACCCATCAGCGACAGCGTGACGCCCAGCGTCAGCGGGCTGATGTCGAAGCCGATGGAGCCGCTGTACATCCATACCAGCCCCGGGAACATCTCCAGCGGCCAGCCGAGCAGCGGCAGGATCAGCGTGTAGAACCAGATCGCCGCGCCCGCGGCGAGGCCGGCGAACACGCCGCGACGGTTGGCCTGTTTCCAGTACAGCGCGCCGACCATCGCCGGTGCCAGCTGGGTGATGGCGGCGAAGGCGATCTGGCCGATGGTGGCGAGGCTGGCGTTGGGGCCGAGCAGGCGATAGCTGACGTAAGCCAGCAGCAGGATGGCGACGATGCTGATGCGGCGTACCGACAGCATCCAATGGCGGAAGGCCTCGAACGGCTGTTCGGTTTCCTGGCGGCGCAGCAGCCAGGGCAGCAGCATGTCGTTGGAGACCATGGTCGACAGTGCCACGCTGGCAACGATCACCATGCCGGTAGCGGCCGAGGCGCCACCGATGAAGGCCAGCAGGGCAAGCCCGGGATGCGCCTCGGCCAGCGGCAGACTGATGACGAAGGAATCCGGCGAGATGCCGGCGGGCAGCAGCACCTGTCCGGCCAGGGCGATCGGCACGACGAACACCGCTGCCAGTATCAGATAGATGGGAAACACCCAGCGCGCCAGTCGGAAGTCGCGCGGCTCGATGTTCTCCACCACCGCGACGTGAAACTGCCGCGGCAGGCAGACGATGGCCATCATGGCCACGGCGGTCTGCACCAGCATCGACGGCCAGTTGACCGTCTCGGCCCAGTAATCGGACAGCTCGGCCGAGTCGTGGGCGTGGTTGAACAGGTCGCCGAAGCCGTTGAACAGGCCGAAGGTGACGAAGACGCCGACCGCCAGGAACGCCAGCAGTTTGACCAGCGATTCAAAGGCAATCGCCAGCACCATGCCGCGGTGATGCTCGGTGACGTCCAGGTTGCGTGTGCCGAAAAGGATGGTGAACAGCGCCAGGGCGATGGAAACGATCAGCGCCGTGTCGCCGGTCCCGGTGCCGGTGGCATCGATGTTGGTGCCGATCAGCAGGTTGACGCCGAGCACGATGCCCTTGAGCTGCAGCGCGATGTACGGCACCACGCCGACCAGGCAGAACAGCGTGACCACGACGGCCAGCAGCTGCGACTTGCCGTAGCGGGCGGCGATGAAGTCGGCGATCGAGGTGATGTTCTCCTGCTTGCTGATCACGATCATCTTCTGGATCACGTGGGGAGCGAACAGCAGCAGCAGGATCGGGCCCAGGTAGATCGGCAGAAACGCCCACAGTTGTTCGGCGGCCTGGCCGACCGCGCCGAAGAAGGTCCAGCTGGTGCAGTACACCGCCAGCGAGAGGCTGTAGACCCATGCTCGCAGACGCGGCGACATCGACGACTCGCGCTTGCGATCGCCATAGAAGGCGATGGCGAACAGAATGGTCATGTAGATGAGGGCGACCAGTGCGATCAGCCCGCCAGACAGGGTCATGCCAGCTCCGAACAGTGAAGTAGCGACAGGCCAGCGGGGCGGCGACGACAAACGTGCCGAACGCTCAAGACTGGGGGCTGCCGGGTAATCAGTATGATGAATCGGCGCAGTTTCGCAGCATTCGTGCAGCCCGTGTCGCAGGGTGCGACCAAGGTCGCATGGGGTCGGCACGGCACTGGCGGCAGCATCGCCGGCGGCTCTGCGCGGTGCACTTGGCGTCGCGTCGCTGTCTGAATCTGGCTGGCATCGGCCAGCCTGTCCACTACCGGGAGATCATGCATGTTCACGCCGCGTCCGCTCATGCTCCAACGCGGAGCCTTGCGCCTGGAACCGATGGTCGAAGCCGACATCCCCCAGCTGGTGTCGCTGGCCGAAGCGAATCGCGACGAGCTGATGTACATGAACGGGCCGCTGCGCCCGGACTGGTACCGCCATGCGCTGGCCGAGCAGCGCGAAGAGCGTGCCGTGGTGTTCACCGTACGGCTGGCCGAACGCATCGTCGGCACCACGCGCTTCGCCGACTTCATGCCCAGCCTGCCGGCCGCCGAACTGGGCTGGACCTGGCTCGACCGCGCCGAGCACGGTAGCGGCCTGAATGCGTCGATCAAGGCACTGCTGCTGCGCCACGCGTTCGAGGACTGGCAGCTGGTGCGCCTGCAATTGAAGACGGCGGCGCGCAACCTGCGCTCGCAGCGCGCCATCGAGAAGCTCGGCGCGCAGCGCGAAGGGCTGCTGCGCAATCATCGGCGGCTCGCCGACGGCCGGCTCGACGACACCGTGCTGTACAGCATCACCGATCAGGAATGGCCGGCGCTCAAGGCGCAACTGACACTCGGCTGATTTGCCTTCCCGCGTGGCGCGTGCAGGCCGTCGCGCCTGCGGCGGACTTTGCGGTAAGGTTCGTCCTTTGCCGGACCGTCGCTCCGGTCATCCAACTGTCCCGACTGCCCGCTACGCTCGCCAGACCGGCGCAGCGTCGCTGCGGTCGTTGTGCCTTGTCATCGCCAGGGGATTCGATGTCGCGTTCGCAAGAGTTCCTCCACGGTTGTCGCGATATCCTGCCGCTGGTGCTCGGTGCGATCCCCTTCGGCATCATCTTCGGCACACTGTCCATTGGCGCGGGCCTGTCGTTCTGGCAGACGCTTGGCATGTCGGCGCTGGTCTTCGCCGGTTCGGCGCAGTTCATCGCCGTGACTCTGATCAGCGGCGGCGTGGGCGCAGCGGTGGTGTTGTTGACCACCTTCGTGGTCAACCTGCGCCATGCGCTCTACAGCGCGGCGCTGCAGCCGTTCGTGCGCCACCTGTCGGGCCGCTGGCGTGCGCCGCTGGCCTTCCTGCTCACCGACGAGGCGTTCGCCGTGGTGCAGCAGCGCTATGCCCGTGACGATGCCTCGCCGCACAAGCACTGGTTCTTCCTCGGCGCGGCGCTGACGATGTTCGTCAACTGGCAGCTGTCCACGCTGGTCGGTGTGCTGTTCGGCCAGGCGGTACCGGATGTGGCGAGCTGGGGACTGGATTTCGCCATGATCGCGACCTTCATCGGTATCGCCGTGCCGATGATGACCACCCGCCCGCAGGTGGCCTCGGCGGTGTGCGCCGGCATCGTCGCGCTGCTGACCTGGGAGTTGCCCTACAAGCTCGGGCTGATTGCCGCCGCGCTGGCGGGCATCATCGTCGGCGTCTGGCTGGAGCAGCGCGCCGAAGCGGCCGCGCGTGCGCGGGGAGAATTATGAATACCTGGCTGCTCATCTTCGGCATGCTCGCCATCACCTTCCTGACGCGCTATGCCTTCTTCGCCTGGCCGAACCTGCGTTTCCCGCGGTTGGTGGAGCAGGGGCTGCACTATGTGCCGGTGGCGGTGCTGACGGCCATCGTGGTGCCCGGCATGCTGCTGCGCGAAGGCGAGTGGGCGTTGCACTGGCGCAACGCCTACCTGCTGGCCGGCGTGTTGGCGATCGCGATTGCGGTGCTGACGCGCAACCTGCTGGCGACCATCGCCGGCGGGCTGCTGTGCTTCTTCCTGCTGCGCTGGGCTTTCGGCCAGCTGACCCTGTGAGCCGGCGATGAGCATGCATTCGCAATTCACCCTGCTCGGCAAGCGGCGTTTCCTGCCGTTCTTCCTGACGCAACTGCTCGGCGCGTTCAACGACAACGTGTTCAAACAGGCGCTGGTTCTGGCGATTCTGTTCCGCCTCGCTGGCGGCGCGGACAAGAGCCTGCTGGTCAATCTCTGCGCGTTGCTGTTCATCCTGCCGTTCTTTCTGTTCTCCGCGCTGGGCGGGCAGTTCGGCGAGAAGTTCGAGAAGGCCTGGCTGATTCGCCGCATCAAGTTCGCCGAGATTCCGATAATGCTCGCCGGCGCCTGCGGCCTGCTGCTGGGCAATCTGCCGTTGCTGCTGCTGGTGCTGTTCTGCATGGGCACGCAGTCGGCGCTGTTCGGTCCGGTGAAGTACTCGATCCTGCCGCAGCAGCTCGATGACGACGAGCTGGTGGGCGGCAATGCCCTGGTGGAGATGGGCACCTTCCTGGCGATCCTCGGCGGTACGCTCTGCGCCGGGCTGCTGATGGTCAGTGAGTATTACGTCGCCCTGGTGTCGCTCAGCGTGGTGGTGCTGGCGCTGGCGGGCTATCTCACCAGCCTCGGCATTCCGCGGACCGCGGCGGCGCTGCCGCAGTTGAAGCTCGACTGGAATGTGCTGCGCCAGTCATGGCGGGTGATGCGCCTGGGGCTCGGCCAGCAGCGCGCGGTTTCGCACGCCATGCTCGGCAATTCCTGGTTCTGGTTCCTCGGTGCGACCTATCTGACGCAGATTCCGGCCTTCGCCAAGGAGCTGCTGCACGGTGACGAAAGCGTGGTGACGCTAATTCTCACGCTGTTTTCGGTGGGCATCGCGCTGGGTTCGCTGCTGTGCGAGCGGTTGTCGCGGCATCACGTCGAGCTTGGCCTGGTGCCCTTCGGCGCGCTGGGTCTGAGCCTGTGCGGATTATTGCTGTGGTGGCACGCGGCGGCGTTTCCGGCGGTCGCTGGCACGCAGGATTGGCTGACGCTGTTGGGCGAGCCGTTGGCCTGGCTGATCCTGGCGGACATTCTCGGGTTGGGCATGTTCGGCGGGTTGTACATCGTGCCGCTGTATGCGCTGATCCAGTCGCGCAGCGTGGTTCACGAGCGCTCGCGGGTGGTGGCGGCGAACAACATCCTCAACGCGCTGTTCATGGTCGCGTCGGCGCTGGTGGCCATCGTGCTGCTGGTGCTGTTGCAACTGACGATTGCGCAACTGTTTCTCGTCGTTTCGCTGCTGAGCCTGGTGGTGACCGGCGCGCTGTTTCTGTCGGTGCCAGAGTTCATCGAGCGGTTTCTGCTCTGGCTGCTAGGCCCGCGCCGGGGTGGTGCGTTGGCGCTGCGCTTGCGCGTGCGCCGGGACTAGCGCGGGCGGGAACTGCCGCTGTCGACCAGCGGCGCCGCGCCCGCGCGGGGCGGTTCAGATGCCCTGCGGAATCTCTTCGCCGCCGAGTGCCTCGAACAGTGCCGGGAGGAACTCGCGGAAGGTCATCATCATCAGCAGGAAGCTGGCGTCCTGCTGGGCGAGGGCGTCGTCGCCGCCATCCTGTTCAGCCTGATCCTGCAGCAGTTCCTCGAAGCGCAGGCGTTTGATCACCGTCTTGTCGTCGAGCACGAAGGACAGCTTGTCCTGCCAGGCCAGCGCCAGCTGGGTCACCTGCTTGCCGGCCTCCAGATGCTGCTGGATCTCGTCGCTGGTAAGGTCCTGACGCTTGCAGCGCACCGTGCCGCCGTCCTCGTGGGTATCGCGCAGCTCGCATTCGTCGAGCACGAAGAAGTCGTCGGCCGCCTTCTGCGCTTTGACCCATTCGGTAAGCGTGGCGCTGGGCGCGATCTTCACCGTCAGCGGTCGCACCGGCAGTGAGCCGATGGCTTCGCGCAGGGTCGACAGCAGGTCCTCGGCCTTCTTCGGGCTCGCGGAGTTCACCAGAATCAAGCCGCGCTCGGCGTCGATCGCCGCGAAGGTGCCGGACTTGCGGATGAAGGCGCGCGGTAGGAAGGCCTGGATGATCTCGTCCTTTATCTGGTCGCGCTCCTTCTTGTAGACCTTGCGCATCTGCTCGGCCTCGATTTCGTCGACCTTCTCCTTCAGCGCGTCCTTGACCACGCTGCCCGGCAGGATGCGTTCCTCCTTGCGCGTGGCGATCAACAGGAAACCCTGGCTGGCATGCACCAGCGGGGCATCCTCGCCCTTGCCGAACGGCGCGACGAAGCCATAGGTGCTCAGTTCCTGGCTGGCGCAGGGGCGGGCAGGCTTGGCGGCGAGTGCGGTTTCGAGTGTCTCGGGATCGAAAGGAACGTTCTGGGTGAGACGGTAGACGAGCAGGTTGCGAAACCACATGGCAGGGTGACTCTCCGGAAAGCAAAGCGCGCATTATTCCTCCCTGCGGAGCACAGGCCAACCCTGTCGGTCGGCGCGGGCTGTACAAACGGGAAATACGGCAGCAAACCCGGGCTTTTCCTAAGTCTTTGGAACGCCTGCAATTTTTTTTTCATAAGGGGCTTGCCAAGGCACGGATGCCTCTCTAGAATGCGCCCCACTTCGAGAGCAAAGGGTGATTAGCTCAGCCGGGAGAGCATCTGCCTTACAAGCAGAGGGTCGGCGGTTCGATCCCGTCATCACCCACCACTCGAGGTTAAGCGCAGCGGTAGTTCAGTCGGTTAGAATACCGGCCTGTCACGCCGGGGGTCGCGGGTTCGAGTCCCGTCCGCTGCGCCATATTTGCTTCATGGGTCCACTGAACGCCCGGAAGCATTAAAAGAAGCGTCCTTGATGGACGCTTTTTTTATGCCCGTCGTTTGCTCGGCGAGCACATTCCGTCGCCGTGATCGCTTCTGCATCGATGCTGATGCCCACGTCTCTCTTTGCACTCTCTTTACTGTCCCGGCCAGGGTGCGCGGTAGCCAGTGTTTGCGCGTGCCTGCTAAGCTCGGCGTCTTTTCGGGGCCTGTCCCTGCCAGAGTAAAAAGGAAACAGCATGAGACTGAGACATCATCGTTTGGCATCAGCGGTCGCCCTGGTTGGCCTGGTATTGGCCGGCTGCGACTCGCAGACCAGTGTCAAGCTGGAAACTCCTGCGCAGAAGGCTTCCTACGGGATCGGCCTGAACATGGGCAAGAGCCTGGCGCAGGAGGGGATGGATGATCTCGACTCGCAGGCAGTGGCGCAGGGCATCGAGGACGCCATCGGCAAGCAGGAACAGAAGCTGACCGACGAGCAGCTGATGGAGGCGTTTGCCTTCCTGCAGAAGCGTTCGGAAGAGCGCATGGCTGAAATGAACGCCAAGGCGGTCGAGTCCGGCAAGAAATTCCTCGAGGAAAATGCCAAGCGCGACGGCGTGAAGACCACCGAGTCCGGCTTGCAGTACGAAGTGATCAAGGCTGCCGAGGGCGCGCAGCCGACGGCCGACGACATCGTCACCGTGCATTACGAGGGCAGCCTGACCGACGGCACCGTGTTCGATAGCTCGATCAAGCGTGGCAGCCCGATCGATCTGCCGGTCGGCGGCGTGATTCCGGGTTGGGTCGAAGGTCTGCAGCTGATGCACGTCGGCGAGAAGTACAAGCTCTACATCCCGAGCGAGCTGGCTTACGGCGAGCAGAGCCCGAGCCCACTGATTCCGGCCAACTCGGTGCTGGTCTTCGAGCTGGAACTGCTCGGGATCAAGGGTGACGACGCGGCACCGGCGGCCGAAGAAGCTCCCGCTGGTGCGGCGGATGCTGCCAGCAAAGAGTGATCGCAACAGCCATCCCTCCGAAACGCCCCCTCGTGGGGCGTTTTTGTTTGTGCTTCATGCTCGCGTCGATCGAATGTCGTTCGGTTGATTGATCGATATGCATATTCCGTGGTCTGTGTCCTGGTCGTCGCCATTCCTGCGTTGACGGCGGGATGGACGAACCGACCACGGTCTTGATCAAGAGGGCTTCCCTGTTCCATGTCGTACTTGCGTGTGTTGCCTTTTTTGATTGTGCTGGCGGTGGTGCTGGCAAGTGGGTTGCGACCGGAACCGGTGCCGCAGTTGTTTGACCAGCAGGACAAGCTGCATCACCTGCTCGGGTTTGCCGCGCTGGCGTTCACGCTGCGCCTGGCGTTTGCCCGGCTTTCGTTTCTGTGGGGCTTCGGTTTCACAGTCGCCGCGGCGTTGCTGATCGAGTTGACGCAGGGTCTGCTCCCGCATCGCATGGCGTCACGCTGGGACATGTTGGCCAACGTGCTGGGCGTGTTGCTGGGGTGGGGCTGCTCGTTGCTGGTACAGAGCTGGCTGCGCCTGCGTGCCGAGCAGCCGCTCACCGAGTGACGAGCGGTGCGGCGGGGGCGGGAGTTTGCAGGGCCGCAGCCCGTGGTGCGATTTCGTCAGGCATAAAAAAGCCCCGGCTTTACCCGAGGCTTTCGAATTTGGCTCCGCGACCTGGACTCGACTGCGCTAGCAGAACGCGCTTCAGCGCGGCCCCGAAGGGGTGAGGCCGTGGGCCGAATAACCTGGGACGCAGTCCCTGGTGAGAGTCCGGCGGACACAAAAAAACCCCGGTTTTAACCGAGGCTTTCGAATTTGGCTCCGCGACCTGGACTCGAACCAGGGACCCAATGATTAACAGTCATTTGCTCTACCGACTGAGCTATCGCGGAACAACGGTGCGTATCCTACTGTTTGGAAAGGAGAAGTCAACCCCTCCGGGCTGTCCCGCAACACCGCGGGCAGGCAAGATATGCCTGCCCGCGGCGACCCTTACAGAACCTGGACGATGGCGTCGGTGACGATATCCAGATTGTTGCGGTTCAGCGCGGCGGCGCAGATGCGGCCGGTGCTGATGGCGTAGACGCCGAACTCGGCGCGCAGGCGTTCGACCTGTTCGGCCGTGAGTCCCGAATAGGAGAACATCCCGCGCTGAGCGGCGACGAAGCTGAAGTCGATCTTCGCGCCCTTGGCGGCCAGTTGCTTGACCATGCTGAGGCGCATCTCGCGGATACGCTCGCGCATCTCGGCCAGCTCGGCTTCCCACATGGCGCGCAGTTCCGGGCTGTTGAGCACCGAGGCGACGATGGTTGCGCCGTGGGTTGGCGGGTTGGAGTAATTGGTGCGGATCACGCGCTTGACCTGCGACAGCACGCGCGCCGACTCCTCGCGGTTCTGGGTGACCATCGACAGCGCGCCGACCCGCTCGCCATACAGCGAGAAGGACTTGGAGAACGAGCTGGAGACGAAGAAGGTCATGCCCGAGGCGGCGAACAGGCGCACGGCTGCGGCATCTTCCTCGATACTGTCACCGAAGCCCTGATAGGCGATGTCGAGGAACGGGATGTGTCCGCGTGCCTGCAGCACGTCGAGAATCTGTTTCCAGTCCTCCAGCGTGAGGTCGACGCCGGTCGGGTTGTGGCAGCAGGCGTGCAGCACCACGATGGAGCGCGCCGGCAGATCCTGCAGGTCGGCGAGCAGGCCAGCACGGTCGATACCGTGGGTGGTGGCGTCGTAGTAACGGTAGTTCTGCACCGGGAAGCCGGCGGATTCGAACAGCGCGCGATGGTTTTCCCAGCTCGGGTTGCTGATCGCCACGGTGGCGTCGGGCAGCAGTCGCTTGAGGAAGTCGGCGCCGACCTTCAGTGCGCCGGTGCCGCCCAGAGCCTGGGCTGTGACCACGCGACCCTCGGCGAGGAGTGCCGAATCGTTGCCGAACAGCAGCTTCTGTACTGCCGAGTCATAGGCGGCGATGCCTTCGATCGGCAGATAACCGCGCGGTGCATGTGCGGCGATGCGTGCCTGTTCGGCCTCGGCAACGGCACGCAGCAGCGGAATACGGCCTTCTTCGTTGTAATAGACGCCGACACCGAGATTGACCTTGTTCTGCCGCGTGTCGGCATTGAAGGCTTCATTGAGGCCGAGGATGGGATCACGCGGCGCCATTTCGACAGCAGAGAACAAACTCATGGTGAGGGGGCTCGAAAGAGAAGAGTGGCGGAAACATCGACCCCCGCACTGGCGCGCAGGGGGATGCGCAAACGGGGCGGTAGTATAGCGGCCACTCCTGCAGCCTGCGATATGCTAAAGCGGTTTTCTGCCCCGCGCGGCCGGCGCTCCGACAGCCTGCTGGTGGGGTGCAGAACCTGGGGTCCAGCATGTTTTTTTCAGAGGGGCGAGATGTCCAAGTTCGAGTTGGTCACGCGATTCAAGCCGGCCGGCGATCAGCCGGAGGCCATCCGCCTGATGGTCGAGGGTCTCGAGGCAGGGTTGTCGCACCAGACGCTGCTGGGGGTGACCGGTTCGGGCAAGACCTTCAGTATCGCCAATGTCATCGCCCAGGTGCAGCGCCCGACAATGGTGCTGGCGCCGAACAAGACGCTGGCGGCCCAGCTGTATGGCGAATTCAAGGCGTTCTTCCCGAACAATGCGGTGGAATACTTCGTTTCCTATTACGACTACTACCAGCCTGAAGCCTACGTTCCGTCGTCGGACACCTTCATCGAGAAAGACGCATCGATCAACGATCACATCGAGCAGATGCGCCTGTCGGCGACCAAGGCGCTGCTGGAGCGGCCCGACGCGATCATCGTCACCACCGTCTCCTGCATCTACGGCCTCGGTGATCCGCAGTCCTATCTGAAGATGGTGCTGCACGTCGATCGCGGCGATCGCCTTGATCAGCGCGAGCTGCTGCGCCGGCTGACTGGCCTGCAGTACACGCGCAACGATATGGATTTCGCCCGCGCGACCTTCCGTGTGCGCGGTGACGTGATCGACGTGTTCCCGGCCGAATCGGAGCTCGAAGCGGTGCGCATCGAGCTGTTCGACGACGAAGTGGAGAGTCTGTCGGCGTTCGATCCGCTGACCGGCGAGGTGATCCGCAAGCTGCCGCGCTTCACCTTCTACCCCAAGAGTCACTACGTGACCCCGCGCGAGACGCTGCTCGGTGCCATCGACAAGATCAAGGACGAGCTACGCGAGCGGCTCGACTACCTGCGCGGGCAGAACAAGCTGGTGGAGGCGCAGCGTCTGGAACAGCGCACGCGCTTCGATCTGGAAATGATCATGGAGCTGGGCTACTGCAACGGCATCGAGAACTACTCGCGCTACCTCTCCGGACGCGAGGCGGGCGAGCCGCCGCCGACGCTGTTCGACTACCTGCCACCCAATGCGCTGCTGGTGATCGACGAGTCGCACGTCTCGGTGCCGCAGGTCGGCGCGATGTACAAGGGCGACCGTTCGCGCAAGGAAACCCTGGTGGAGTACGGCTTCCGCCTGCCATCGGCGCTGGATAACCGACCGATGCGCTTCGACGAGTGGGAGGCGATCTGTCCGCAGACCATCTTCGTTTCCGCCACGCCCGGGCCATACGAGGCCGAGCACGCCGGCCGCGTGGTCGAGCAGGTGGTGCGACCGACCGGTCTGGTCGATCCGCAGATCGAGGTGCGGCCGGCGCTGACCCAGGTCGACGACCTGCTGTCCGAGATCCGCAAGTGCGTGGCCAAGGAAGAGCGCGTACTGGTTACCACGCTGACCAAGCGTATGGCCGAGGACCTCACCGATTACCTTGGCGACCATGACGTGCGCGTACGCTATCTGCATTCGGACATCGATACCGTGGAGCGCGTGGAAATCATCCGCGACCTGCGCCTGGGCACTTTCGACGTGCTGGTGGGGATCAACCTGCTGCGCGAGGGGTTGGATATGCCGGAGGTATCGTTGGTCGCGATCCTCGATGCCGACAAGGAAGGCTTCCTGCGCTCCGAGCGTTCGCTGATCCAGACCATCGGCCGCGCTGCGCGCAACCTCAACGGTCGCGCCATTCTCTACGCCGACAACATCACCGGCTCGATGCAGCGCGCCATCGACGAGACCGAGCGCCGTCGCAACAAGCAGATCGCCTTCAACGAGGCCCACGGCATCGTGCCGAAGGGCGTGAAGAAGGATGTGCAGGACATTCTGGAAGGCGCCACCGTGCCCGGCTCGCGCAGCCGCAAACGGCGCAGCGAGGCCAAGGCCGCGGAGGAGAGTGCGCGCTACGAGAGCAAGCTGCGTTCGCCGAGCGAGATCACCAAGCGCATCCGTCAGCTGGAGGAAAAGATGCTGCTGCTGGCGCGCGACCTGGAGTTCGAAGCTGCTGCCGAGGCCCGCGACGAGATTCACAAGCTGCGCGAGCGCCTGCTGCAGGTCTAGCGCGACAGCCGTGCTGCCCGGGGGCGAACTGGAGCAGCCGGCGCCGCGCCTGCTAACATTCGCGCCTTCGATTTTCCGTCCGTCCTTTCGTTCGAGAGCTTCCATGACCACGGTCCGCACCCGCATCGCGCCATCTCCGACCGGCGATCCCCACGTCGGCACTGCCTATATCGCGCTGTTCAACCTGTGCTTCGCGCGTCAGCACGGCGGCCAGTTCATCCTGCGCATCGAGGACACCGATCAGGTGCGTTCGACTCGCGAATCCGAGCAGCAGATCTATGACGCGCTGCGCTGGCTGGGCATCGAGTGGGACGAGGGTCCGGATGTCGGCGGTCGGCACGGTCCGTACCGGCAGAGCGAGCGGGGCGCGATCTACAAGAAATACTCGGACGAGCTGGTCGCCAAGGGCCACGCCTTCCCGTGCTTCTGCTCCGCCGAGCGTCTGGATGCGGTGCGCGCCGAGCAGATGGCCAACAAGGAAACGCCGCGCTACGACGGCCACTGCATGCACATCGCGCCGGAAGAGGCGCAGCGTCGCGTCACCGCTGGCGAATCGCACGTGGTGCGCATGAAGGTGCCGGAAGAGGGCAACTGCGTGGTCAAGGACATGCTGCGTGGCGAGGTGGAGATCGGTTGGGACCGCATCGACATGCAGGTGCTGATGAAGGCCGACGGCCTGCCCACCTATTTCCTCGCCAACGTGGTGGATGACCATCTGATGGGCATCACCCACGTGCTGCGCGGCGAGGAGTGGCTGCCGTCCGCACCGAAGTTGCTCAAGCTGTACGAATATTTCGGCTGGGAAGCGCCGGTGAACTGCTACATGCCGCTGCTGCGCAACCCGGACAAGAGCAAGCTCTCCAAGCGCAAGAATCCCACCTCGATCACCTTCTACCAGCGCATGGGCTTCCTGCCGCAGGCAATGCTCAACTACCTGGGGCGCATGGGCTGGTCGATGCCGGACGAGCGCGAGAAGTTCACCCTCGACGAGATGATCGCCCACTTCGACATCACTCGCGTGTCGCTGGGCGGGCCGATCTTCGATCTGGAGAAACTTTCCTGGCTGAACGGCCAGTGGCTGCGCGAGCTGCCGGTGGAGCGCTTCGCGGAAGAAGTGCAGAAGTGGGCGTTCAATCCGGAGTACCTGATGAAGATCGCCCCGCACGTGCAGCAGCGCGTGGAGACCTTCAGTCAGATCGCACCGCTGGCTGGTTTCTTCTTTTCCGGCGCGCTGAACCTCGACAGCGGACTATTCGCGCACAAGAAACTGGACGAAGCCCAGGTACGGCAGGTGCTGCAGTTGATCCTCTGGAAGCTGGAGGCGCTGCGGCATTGGGAGAAGGAGCGCATCACCGGCTGCATCATGCAGGTCGCCGAGCACCTCGGTTTCAAGCTGCGCGATGTGATGCCGTTGATGTTCGCGGCGATTACCGGGCAGGCGAGTTCGGTGTCGGTGCTCGATGCCATGGAAATCATCGGGCCGGATCTGACCCGCTTCCGGTTGCGTAATGCGTTGGAACTCCTCGGCGGCGCGTCGAAGAAAGAAGCCAAGGAGTGGGAGAAGCTGCTCGCGACGATCGGCTGATCGCCGCGCAGTTCGAGGCCGTGCCCCGTCACACGGGCGCGGCATGCGAGAGCGGCGGCATGGCGCCATTCGTCGGCGATAAGTATTTGTTCCTGCTGCCAAAAACTTCGGGGCGCGGTCGAAAATAATGTTGACACTGCCCAGGTGCGCCCCTAATATGCGCCCCGTCCTCGAGATGGGGCTATAGCTCAGCTGGGAGAGCGCTTGCATGGCATGCAAGAGGTCGACGGTTCGATCCCGTCTAGCTCCACCAATCTCGATTGCCACGCCGGTCATTTGATCGGTCGCCTTTGAAGGGCTTGCGTCCCCTTCGTCTAGTGGCCTAGGACACCGCCCTTTCACGGCGGTAACAGGGGTTCGAGTCCCCTAGGGGACGCCACTTTCCAGCTGCTACACCTTGTGTAGCGCACGTCGCGAGACGCTAAATCCGGGGCTATAGCTCAGCTGGGAGAGCGCTTGCATGGCATGCAAGAGGTCGACGGTTCGATCCCGTCTAGCTCCACCAATTCCACGCGCTTCGGCAGATTTGCCGGATCGTATCGAAGGTTTCGTCCCCTTCGTCTAGTGGCCTAGGACACCGCCCTTTCACGGCGGTAACAGGGGTTCGAGTCCCCTAGGGGACGCCATTTTCTTGCCCGTCTTGGGCTTCAAGGGGTCATTCCATCATGGAGTGGCCCTTTTGTTTTTGGGGTCGAAAAAACTCCGCCTCGTCTGTGCATCATTTTTTTGCATACTTCGGCGTGCTGAATGGCAGGGCATCGCGCTGCCTTGCTATGGGGTGACAGCGCGGCCCGACTGGGCTTTCATGCACACCGCAGCGTTAACGTAAGGGGAACATCATGGGGTGGGATCTGGCGGATGCGTTCGTCATCGAGCTGGATGTCGGCGCAGAGCATATCGACGAGCTCGGTCATGCCAACAACGCGGTCTATGTGTCCTGGCTGGAAAACTGTGCCTGGCAGCATTCGCGTAGCCTGGGGCTCGGCCTGGAAGACTATCGCCGGCTGAACCGGGCAATGGCGGTGCTGCGCCATGAGATCGATTATCTGGCCGCCGCCTACGAGGGCGATCATCTTTGCCTGGCAACCTGGATCGTCGAGTCCGATCAGCGGCTGAAGATGAAGCGGCATTTCCAGCTCGTACGGCCGGCGGACGGGGTGACGCTGCTGCGCGCGCAGACCACGTTCGTGTGCATCGAGATGTCCACCGGCAAGCCGAAGCGCATGCCGGCGGAGTTCATTGAAGGCTATGGTCGCGCGTTGATCGAGCCCTATCCACTCGGGCTCTGACCGAAGCAGGCTCGCCCGGACGCGGCGTTGCTCGTATGATGCAACGCCCGCGTCGTTGATCGACCGTGGCGGTCGCTTCTTTCGTCGGTAAAACCGCTGCCGTGAGCCAGAGCAAGTCCCGCAAGATCATCCATATTGACTGCGCAGCTTGTTTTCCATCGTTTTTTCACATTCGTACTATCCGCGCAGGGCGCGGGCCTTGGACGGTTTGTGTTCACGGGGGTTCGCTGGTGTGCTGGGCCAGTCAAGTAAAAGGCGGGTATTAAAGCGGGGTACTTTTAAGCGAGAGCGATACCCGCAATGCCACTTACTGACATCCAGATTCGCCAGGCCAAGCCGGGCGAGAGGCCCCGCAAACTCTCGGATGAGCGAGGGCTGTTCATCGAGATTCGCCCGACCGGTGCCAAGCTCTGGCGCTACCGGTACAAGATCGAAGGCAAGGAAAATGTATTTGCCCTCGGTGAGTACCCCGAGATGGGGCTGGCAGATGCCCGTGCGGAGCGTGACAAGGCTCGTGCTCTGGTCAAGCAGGGCCGCCACCCGTCTCATGTACGCCGTACAGCGCGAGCCAGGCAGGTGTTGGAGGGCCAGTCTTCGTTCAAGATCGTCGCGTTGGAGTGGATCGGCAGCAAAACTGGAATCACTGACGGCTACCGTGGCCAGTTGACCCGGGCGTTCACCAAGAACCTGTTCCCCTACGTGGGTCGGCTGCCATTGCGCGATGTTACGTCCGCGCACCTGCTGGAATGTCTACGACGGATGGAGAGGCGCGGTGCAACTTACTACGCAATCTCTCTGTGCAACTGGCTATCGCAGATGTTCCGTTATGCAGTGCGGACATTACGCGCGGACGCGGACCCTGCCGCGGCGCTGTACGGAGCGTTTGTTCGTGACCCGGTGCAGCATAGCCGGCCGATGTCGCCTGAAGATATGGCACGGTTTCGGCGCGAACTCGCCGGGTATGGTGGCTTTCGCACGAACACCATCGCTCTGGAGCTGATGCAGTTGCTATTCCTTCGCACCGTAGAGATTCGTCGCGGGCGCTGGGAACATGTCGATTTGGACGCAGCGCTTTGGAATATACCGCCTGAACTGATGAAGAAGCGGCGCCGCCACTTGGTGCCTTTGCCGTCACGTGCCGTCGAGTTGCTGAAGGAGTTGCACACCATTACCGGTGCGCGTGGGCTGATGTTTCCCGGGCTGCGCCATCCTGACAAGCCGGTGGATGGTTCGACGTTCAACCGTGCGCTAGAACGGCTCGGGATGAAGGGCTTTACCTGTCACGATTTCCGCGCGACTGCCTCCACCCACTTGTATGAGTCGGGCCTGTTTCGAAGTGAGGTAATAGAACTGCAATTGGCCCATGCAGAGGACAACCAGACCAAGGCTGCGTATAACCATGCGCAATACCTGCCTGAGCGAATCGAAATGATGCGATGGTGGCAGGACTTCTGTCTGGACTGTCAGTGAAGAAGGGCTGCCTAGTCAGCCCTTTTGCCTTTCTGTTCCTCAATCCATTCCTGAATCTCAAGCTGAGACCAGCGCGAGTAGCGGCCCAGCTTGATAGGTTCTGGGAATTCCTCGAATTGAAGCATGCCGTAGATTTTCGTCCTACCCATGCCAACCTGGCTGATGACCTCCTCAATCTTGATGAGGCGGTCGAGCTGTTTCTGGCTCATCAGTGCGCCGCCCCCTTGCGATGCTTCTTCATGCCTTGGCGGCTAGTTAAATGCATGTTGAGGGCGGTTAGTAGGTATCTCGTGGGCGTCTGCACGCCCGAGTTGTTGGCTCGAAGCGCTTCGCTAGTGCTGGGATTATCTGACATCGGCATGTGGTGTTTCCTCTTGCTCATAACCGACACCCATTGAATAGCATTGCAAATCCCTTTTGTGGTGCTATCTGACCAGATTTTGGTAGGTTTAAAAGCGTGTCCAGCAACGGTCCAGGCTGTGGCCACCTATGCCTCGGTATCAAGGCAACTCCATATCGGTACATCACATGCGACGCGCAGCCGGCTTAGCGGTGAAACTCGTCATTAGGCGGCTTATTGCCCGACTGATTTCGGGCATTCTTACCGTCTAGGTGTCTCGCCAGGACAAGCCCAATTGCGGCTGCTGCAGCCACGACTATCAGCACCGTACCGACGGCTATCAGGAGCTTGCCTACAGTCGTATCCATGATGGTCCTTCTGGTTCAGGGGCAACCATGGTGGGTTGCCAAAGTGGATGTTCGATGGCAGCAAGGCCGGTCTTGAAGCTGACTTCTTGACAAAAAATCGCCTCACGCAACATGGCACTGCCACAGTGGATGTCAGAAGGCAACGCAGGTTCAGCATCGTTTGCTTCCAAGCCCAACGACGATGCAGTAGGTACCCGGTACCGCCAGAACGACGCAGACGATTGGCCCCGTGCCCATGATCTTGCTCCAGAGGATTTTTAGAAGTGGATAGGCCAGGAGTACTGCTGTCGCTTCAGACGGTTGCATGATGGCCAGTCTGCCGAGACTTGCGGCGCTCATTCCCGAAAGCAGGATCAGCATGGACCCCGTCAGTGCCGTCCACGGTCGCAGCCTTGACGGCGACTTGCGATAGGGAGCAGAGCCCGGATGCTCCAAGGGCAGTGGAATTTGCCGAACCAGCTTGCGTCGCGTAATGGGTGCATCAAGCGCCAGGACCAGCCAGGAAATTCCGATGGCAATGGCCAGAGTGAGGCTTGCTACCAGTGCAAGTGGCGACATGAGCGATTCTCCTTGGCGAAAGTTGCAGCTGCAGCTGTCAATCGATACTGAAGGCAGAAAAACCGCCGCCGAAGTCGCCCATGTCGTGGCCAAACGACTGGCTGCTGCTCATCAGATCCAGGCCGTATGGGTTGCCTATGACATCGATACCGCCATCGAGCATGTGAAGGCCTGTGGCGGGATTGATCTCACAGATTTCCAAGTGCTCGAAGTCTTTGGATAAGAAAGCAGACGCCTGATTCTGATTGACCGGATCGGCCCAACCAGAGTGATCCTGCATGAAGTCGACGGGCGTGCCCGCTTCTTTCTCTGTCAACGGATCGAGCGGCTGGTACCACCGGCGTTCATGGCGAATGCTCAGGCCGTCGTGCACTAATACCGCCTTTCCCCGGCTGGGGTAAATGATTGTTGTGCACGCAGGTTTGGCGGATTGGATGATTGAGGCGAAGAGGCTGGCGAGGTTCATGATCAGATTCATGATTGGCTCCTTTGGATGTAGGTGCCTTCAGCATCGCCTGAACTTCAAGGAACCCAAATCCCGCCACTTTCACTCTTCAGGTTCGTGAGGTGATTCGCCTGTGATCAACTCGGCGACGGCGTTTTGCAGGCTTCGTAAACGCTGCTGCGCTGCACATCAAACACCCGGCACAGTTCGGCTCGTGGATACCGCTCGCCCAATGCCTCGAACAGCGCGCCACTGCGAGCTGAACAGTCAGCTTCTCTCATCAAGCGCCCAGCCATAAAGCGGCCAACTTGCACGCCCTGTATTCGCAGCGCTGCCGATAATGTTCTGGCTCCCGTGGGAGCCACGACTTTGTGCATGAAGCTCGGTAGCAAGCTGACGCCAGGCGAAAGCGGAGGACGGTTTCCAAGGTTAGGTGAAAGTGTGAAGCCCAGCAGTGGCGCTGGCTGTAGCTACTTTCACCCTTCAGTTTCCGCGGTGAAATCCGCCACTTTCACCTTTCAAGGGTCGATAGGTGAAACTGGAAGCTACTTTCCACGTAAGGTGAAAGTGCGAAACCCAGCAGCAGCGCGGGCTGTAGCTACTTTCACCCTTCAGTTGCCACGGTGAAACTGTTCACTTTCACCCTTCACGGCGGAGAAGAGGTGAAAGTGGGGGGCAGTTTCCAAGTAAGGTGAAAGTGTGAAACCCAGCAACGGCGCGGGCTGTGGCCACTTTCACC
>NZ_JAMOHV010000010.1 GCF_024448505.1 Stutzerimonas degradans | reverse complement strand
AAAACGCCGATCTCGGGTTCGTCCTGCTGATCAAAAACTTCAACGCCAAGCTGGAGCAGATCGGCCCGCATCTGAAAATCGAGGTGTCACCGCACGCCATCGACGCGCTGTCGCCTGAGCGCCTGCAGGATCGCATGGACTACTACGCTGCAGCCGTGATGACGCACCGCGAGCGCAACCAGTGTGCCGTCCATCTGGCGTTGGATCTGCAGGGCTGGAAACCGCCAGTGGATCTGGTCGCACGCCTGCATTGCCGGGCCAGAACACATCGGGATATCTCGGGCATCAATCAGGTGGAGTGGGCGACGAAGTCCAGCGTCTACGGTCGCGGGGAAACGTCCATGTTCGGCTCCGCTGGTGGCGTCCAGCTCTGCATCTACAACAAGACCGAACAGGCCCGCGCAACGGACAAGCTCGACTACTGGGAAAGCGTCTGGCGTCGCCGGGATTCGTTCGATGCCAAGGACCCGGAGAACTACAACCCGGCCCAGGAAGTGTGGCGCGTCGAGCTGCGCTATCACCACTCGATCATCCAGCAGTTCGCCAGCGGCTCGGTAGACGTAAAGACCGGCCAAGCCATCGATACGGACTCCTTTGCCGCCTTCTCGGCACACCTCGACGGCCTGTGGCGCTATGGCCTGAGCCAGTTCAAGCTGCTCGCCCGGCCCGGCTACTTCGATCCGATCTGGACGCTGATGCGCGACGATGCGCGGGTCGATCTGCCGGTCGATTCCCTGGTCGATGAAACCGAGTACAAGCGCTACTACAAGACCTCTCGAGGCTTCTCGGGGAAGAACGTGGAGCTGTTCCTGGGAAACTTCGTAAGCCTGCTGGCACGGGAGCGAGTGGGCGCTAAGAAAGCATTCGAGACCTTGAAGCAATGGGACTGCTGGCCGGTGATTCGCGATCACTATGCCGCCAAGGATATGAGCGAGCGCGACCTCTACAAGCACATCAAGGATCTGCTGCAAGAACGGCACGTGAGGTGGGGCAGGGCGATCTAATGGCGATCCAGCAAACGGACGATGGCCGCTGGAAAGTCGATGTAGAGCCGATCAAGGGCAAGCGCTTCCGCAAGACGTTCAAGACCAAGGGCGAGGCCCAGCGGTTCGAAGCGACGTGTCGCGCGAAGGTGATCGACAAACCAGACTGGACGCCCAAGCCCAGGGACCGACGCAGGCTGCTGGAACTGATTGGACGCTGGCGGCTGCTGCACGGCCATGCGCTGAGCGACATTCACCGCACGGAGCTGGTACTGAACCGCATGGCCCGCGAAATGGGCAATCCGGTAGCCAGCCAACTGACCGGCGCGACCTATACGGCCTACCGGGCGGCTCGTCTCGCCTCGGGCACAAGCGGTAAGACGGTGAACAACCAGCTCGGCTACCTGTGCTCGGTGTTCAACGTGCTCCGCCAGCTCGGCGAGATCGACTATGAAAACCCGTTGGCCTCGGTAAAGCCGCTCAAGCTCCAGGAACGCGAACTGACGTACCTGAGCGACGCGCATATCGACCAGTTGTTTCGAGCGATCCAGGATCATTGCCGGACGCCGCATACCTATATGGTTGCAACGATCTGCCTTGCCACTGGCTGCCGCTGGGGAGAGGCGCAAGCGCTCCGACCGGAACGGGTGCGAGACGGACACGTGCTGTTCGTGAATACCAAGGGCAAGCGCCGACGCTCCGTGCCGATCGATCAGGCATTGCATGACCGCATCCACCAGCACTTCCAGGAACACGGCCTGTTCACCAACTGCCGCGACAGTTTCGACTATGCCGTCAACATGTCAGGACTCAAGCTCCCGGCCGGGCAGAAAAGCCACGTGCTGCGGCACACCTTCGCCTCTCATTTCATGATGAACGGCGGCAACATCCTCACGCTGCAAAAGGTCCTGGGCCACGCCTCGCTGAACATGACGATGCGTTACGCGCACCTGGCGCCGGACTATCTCAAGGACGTGATTACCCTCGGCCCGATTCGAGGTTTTCGCCACTTCTACGCTGCACAAACTTGCGACAGAACGTAGAACCTCGCCGTGGCGGGGCGAATGTACGGCCGTTTAGTGGCAGTGGTAGTCGCCGGTTTTGTGGTTGCGATGGCAACCTTTCGAGTCCGTGCCGCCGCTGTGCGCGAGGGCTGAGACCGAAGTTATTGCGATCAAAGCGGCAATCATTACGGCGGAAATCTGTTTCATTCGAACTTCCTTCTTGGTTGCACGATGGAGTGATGTCGTAATGACATCATAGGCATCATGCTGCCGATAACAAACGGAAGTCTTGGGTTTTCGACACTTCTTCGACACCCAAGCCGAAGCCGCTCCGGTCGAGTAGCTGGAGGCCGCGTCATTCGGGGCTTTCAGAGGGGAAATTGGCGGAAGGCAGTGGGAGTCGAACCCACCCGGGAACGGCTGCCGCCCCCAACCGGGTTTGAAGCCCGGCCGCAGCACCGGCTGCGATTGCCTTCCTTGAGAAGGGTCATGCTGACCGATAGGTCAGCGAACGGCTGCCAGACTACCCGAGCGGTGCGTCTGTCGCCAAGGCGTTATCGTGGCGGATCTTGCGTTCGTTGCCGAAGCGGCGGGTGAAGCCGATGCGGTCGAAGTGTTCGAGCAGCTGGATGCTGCGTTTGCGTCCGAGTTGGATCTGGTCGCGGAAGGCGGCGGCGCGGATTACGCCGCTTTGCGCTTCGAGCTGCAGCGCATGCCCGGCGAGCTGGCGAATGGTGGGCTCGGGGTAGAACAGGTCCTTGACCACCTGTTGCAGTAGGCCGAGGCGGGCGAGCTTGCGCAGCAGCTGGCGCGTTTGCATTTCTTCGGCGCCAAGCGTGCTGGCGAGGTCGCGGACCCAGGGCGGGTCGAACCGGCCGGCTTCCAGCAGCGGCCAGAGTCGCGCCTTCAGCGCTTCTTCCTGTGCCGTCAAGCGGACCTGGTGGTCGGGGCGATGCAGCCAGGGGCCGCTGCTGGCGATCTCGCCAGCGGCCAGGGCCTGCTCGAGCAGGGCGATGAATACCGGTCGCTCCAGCTGCGGCAGCGCGAAACGGCGCAGGCGGTCGCGGTCCGGTCCGAGCTCGTCGGGTTGCTCCTCGTGAAAGCGCTGCAGGGCGGCGAGCAGCTGCGTGCCGAGGGTTTGCCAGCGTTGTTGATCGAACAGTCGCGGCCCCTGGCGCGTGGCGATCTGCACCGCGCTGGCCGGCAGCTGCCAGCCGTCGCGTGGGCGGTTGAACTGACGCTCCAGAGCCTGCGGTTCGAGGCCGTTGTGCGCTTCGGCCAGCAGGCCGGGCAGCGCCTGTTCCAGCGAGGCGGCATCGAGTGCGCGCAGTTGCGCCAGACGTGCCTCGCGCCGGCGGTTGCGTGGCGGCGCGAACGGGTCGAGCACCCGGCCGCCGCCGAGGGTGCGCTGGGCGGACTGGTCACGCAGCACGATGCGGTCGCCGTGCACGGCATGGATCGGTGCGTTGAGCAGCAGCTGGGCGAACATCCATGCGCCGGGCGCAAGGCTTTCGCCTTCGAGCAGGGCGATGCGTGCGGTGACGTCCTGCGCGCCGAGGTGGGCATGCACCGGGGTCCAGTGCTTGAGTTCGTGGGTCTCGCCGGGCAGCAGCTGGAACTGGATATCGATGCGCTGGGTCGGCGCATGCAGCAGCGGTTGCAGCAGCCAGTCGCCGCGATGTATCTGTTCGACCGCCAGCCGCTCGCCGGCCAGGTTCAGGGCCACGCGCTGGCCGGCGTGGGCCTGCCCGGCTTCGCGGTTTTGCGCATGCAGGCCGCGCACGCGCACGCTGCGGCCGCTCGGGCTGAGTTGCAGTTCATCGCCGACCTGCACGCGCCCGGCGAAGGCGGTGCCGGTGACCACTACGCCGGTGCCGCTGACGCTGAAGGCGCGATCGATGGCGAGACGGAAATGTCCGTCGGTGCCACGCGCCTCGGCGCGGGCGGCCTCAGCGACCAGCGCCTGGCGCAGGGCGTCGACCCCATCGCCACTGACGCTGGAAACTGGGAAGACCGGCGCGCCAGCCAGCGGCCCGCTGGCCAGCAGGTCATCGATCTGCCGGCGTACCGTGGCGATGCGTTCGGGCTCGACACGGTCGATCTTGGTCAGCGCGACCAGCGCGCGACGAATGCCGAGCAGTTCGACGATGGCCAGGTGCTCGCGGGTCTGCGGCATCACGCCGTCATCGGCGGCGACCACCAGCAGCAGGCAGTCGACGCCGCTGGCGCCGGCGAGCATGTTGTGGATGAAGCGCTCGTGGCCGGGTACGTCGATGAAGCCGGTCAGCGTGCCTTCACCGAGGTCGGCATAGGCATAGCCGAGGTCGATGGTGATGCCGCGCTCGCGTTCCTCACGGCGGCGGTCGCCCTGCTGGCCGGTCAGGGCCTTGAGCAGCGCGGTCTTGCCATGGTCGATATGGCCGGCGGTACCGACGATCAAATCGCCAGCTCCTCTTGCAGGTGCGCCAGTTGCTGGAGAAACGCCGGCTCGTCGTCGAGCTGGCGCAGGTCGAGCCAGAGCGCGTCGTCGTCGATGCGTCCGAGCACCGGAATCGGCAGGCAGCGCAGGGCTTCTTCCAGCTGGCGCAGGCTGCGGCCGCGCAGGCGCTTGGGTTGCTGCGGGCGGATACACAGCGCGGCGCTGGGCAGGCGTGCCACCGGCTGCGCGCCGCTGCCGATCATGCCGAGTGCGTCGGTTACCGCGACCTGCCAGGTTTCGCCGAGCACGGCGGCCAGCGCCGGGGCGATGCGTTCGGTCTGGACGCGAATCTCGGCCTGCGGTCGGCTGAGCAGGCGCAGGCTGGTGAGGCGCTCGGCCAGGCGGTCGGGGTCGCGATAGAGGTTGAGCACCGCTTCCAGCGCGGCGAGGGTCAGCTTGTCGACGCGCAGGGCGCGCTTGAGCGGGTTCTTCTTGATCTTATGGATCAGCGCCTTGCTGCCGACAATCAGCCCGGCCTGCGGGCCGCCGAGCAGCTTGTCGCCGCTGAAGGTAACGATGTCGGCACCGTCGCGCAGCGCTTCCTGCACCGTTGGTTCTTTCGGCAGGCCCCAGCGCGAGAGGTCGACCAGGCTGCCGCTGCCCAGGTCTTCCAGTAGCGGCAGATCGTGAGCGTGGGCGATGTCGGCCAGCGCGCGGGTGGCGACGCTGGCGGTGAAGCCCTGCACGCTGTAGTTGCTGGTGTGCACGCGCATCAGCAGGCCCGAGCGCGGGGTGATCGCCGCTTCGTAATCCTTGGCGTGGGTGCGGTTGGTGGTGCCGACTTCGACCAGCTTCACGCCGGCGCGCGCCATGATGTCGGGGATGCGGAAGGCGCCGCCGATCTCGATCAGCTCGCCGCGGGAGATGATGCCTTCCTTGCGCGCGCCCAGGCTGTTGAGCGCCAGCAGCACGGCGGCGGCGTTGTTGTTGACTACGGTGACGGCCTCGGCGCCGGTCAGCTCGCGGATCAAGCCTTCGATCAGGTCATCGCGATCACCGCGCTTGCCGGTCGACAGGTCAAATTCCAGGTTGAGCGGATAGCGCGCGGCGAGGGTGATCGCCTCGATGGCCTCGTCCGGTAGCAGCGCGCGGCCGAGGTTGGTGTGCAGTACGGTGCCGGTGAGGTTGAACACGCGGCGCACGCGGCTGCGGTGCTGGCTGGCCAGGCGTTCACCGGCGCGCCCGGCGAGCACTGCCTCGGACAGCTCCAGCGCGGCGAGCTGGCCGTTGCGGGCCGGCTCGCGCAGCTCGTCGAGCAGGTCGCGCAGGGTGTTGAGCAGCGCCTGACGGCCATAGCGCTGCTGCAGCGGCTGGCAGGCCGGAGCGCGCAGCAGCCGGTCGACCGAAGGCAGGTGCGCGCTGCTCATCCTTCGCCGCCCGGCGCCAGCAGCAGGTTGGGCGCCATGCGCTGGAAGCCCTGCTCGGCCAGCAACATGTCGAGATCCAGCGTGGCGAGATCGGCCGACAGCGTCTCGGCATCCGCCGCCAGCTCCAGATAGAGCTGTTTCAGATAGCCGTGGCAGGACGGGCAGACCTCGGCCTTGACGCCGTGCGGCGAACCCTCGAAATGCAGGTAGTCGAGCTTCTTGGTGCTGCGGCAGTGGCTGCACTTCAGGCGCACGTAGTGCCACTCGCTGGAGCACAGCGAGCAGACCAGGTAGCGCAAGCCGTTGAGCTGGCCACGGTGGCGGATCACGCCGGCCATCGGCAGTGCGCCACAGCAGGGGCAATGCGTCTGATCTTCGCGCTCGCGCACGGCGGTCGAATCGAGCGACAGCGCCTGATGAGTCCAGGCGACCTGCAGCGCGGCACCGAGGAACGGCACCAGTGCCGCCGGCAGGCTGTCGTACTGGCCGCTGATCAGCGCCACGGCCCAGGCCTTGCGCTGGCCGGCATCGGCATCGCGCAGCTGTTCCAGCGCGGCGGCAACGGCCGGATTGTCCGGCGTGCCGAACGCATCGAGCCAGGCGTCGAGCATCGTAAGCCAGGCATCCTCGCGGACCAGGGTGTCAGCCGCCAGCGGTGGCAGGCCGTGCGTCAGGCATTCACGGGTGCGGTGGGCATCCAGCGCCGGCAGTGTGGGAGGGTTGTCGAGCACCTGCTGCTGCGCGCGGCAGACGTCGGCCAGCAGTCGCAGGTAATCGCCCAGCGGATGGTCGACGGCCAGTTTATCCAGGCGCTCGGCACGCAGGATGAACAGCTCGCGTGGCGGCAGGTTGAGGAAAGGGGGTTTGCTGGCAGCGGCTTCGATCTGCCCGGGTTCGAGAATGGTGCCTGCCACGCAGGACTCCTTTTCTTATGGCGTTGCGGGACAGCATAGCCCGTGACGGGTTGCTGCATGCGTTAAGCGCACTGCGGCCGCCGACGCTATTCGCCGGCGGCCGCAGCGGTGCGGCGGGGGCCTTACTTGCGCTCGTTGATCTCGCGATACCAAGCCCGATGGTGCTTGCGCGCCCAGGCACGGCTGACCGTGCCGTAGAGCATGGCGCCCATCGAGCCCTTCAGCCAGATCGCGGCGTAGATGTGCACGATGATGCTGACGATCAGCACGAACGCGGCTGCGGCGTGCAGCAGGCTCGCCCAGCGCAGCGTGACGATGCCGAACGCGCCGGCGAAGTACTCCCGCCAGATGACGATGCCGCTAAGCAGCAGCACCAGCATGCAGACGATCAGCGTCCAGAACAGCAGCTTCTGCCCGGCGTTGTAGCGCCCCACTTCGGGCAGCCGGTCTTCGCGGTTGTTCACCACATCGCCGATCTGCCGCAACCACTGGCGATCGCGCGGCTCGATGCGGTTGTGCCCGGCAAAGCGCAGCGCCAGCACCAGGAACAGCACGAACATCGCCACGCCGATGAACGGATGCAGGATGCGCGTCCAGGTGCCGCCGCCGAACAGCCCGGAAAGGCCGAACAGCGCCGGATGGAACAGCGCCAGCCCCGACAGTGCGGCGAGCACGAAGAGGATGGCGACGGCCCAGTGATTGGATCGCTGGGACGGTGTGTAGCGTTCGATTTGGTTATTCATAGCTGGCTCCTTGAGCATTCGGCAGCCCCGGGAAAGACGGCCCTGCGTACAGGGCCGCATTCGTCAGGGACGAGGCTCCTTCGGATCGACCACATGCACCGTCGGATCGACCTTGTGCACGACCGGTTCGCTGAGTTCGCCCTCGGAGTCCTCCTCGACGCGCACCGGACCGACACGCGTGTAATGGAAGAATCCGGCCAGCACCGCCGCGCCCATGCCGAGCAAGGCCAGCGGCTTGGTGATGCCTTTCCACAGGCTGACCAGCGGACTGATGGTCGGCTCGTTGGGCAGGGCGCTGTACAACGACGGCTGGTCGGCGTGGTGCAGCACGTACATCACGTGCGTACCGCCCACGCCGTCCGGGTCGTACAGGCCGGCCTGGTCGAAGCCGCGCTCCTTCAGGTCGGCGATGCGCCCGGCGGCATGTTCCTTCATGTCCTCCTTGCTGCCGAAGACGATGGCGCCGGTCGGACAGGTCTTCACGCAGGCCGGCTCCAGCCCGACCGAAACCCGGTCGGAGCACAGCGTGCACTTGTAGGCCTTCTTGTCCTTCTCGGAGATGCGCGGGATGTTGAATGGACAGCCAGTGATGCAGTAGCCGCAGCCGATGCACTTGTCCTGGTTGAAGTCGACGATGCCGTTGGCGTACTGCACGATCGCGCCGGGACTCGGGCATGCCTTGAGGCAGCCCGGCTCGGCACAGTGCATGCAGCCATCCTTGCGGATCAGCCATTCGAGGTTGCCGCTGTCCGGGTTCTCGTACTCGGCGAACTTCATCACCGTCCAGGATTCGGCGGTGAGGTCGATCGGGTTGTCGTAGGTCCCGGCGCTGGTGCCGACCTCATCACGCAGGTCGTTCCACTCCGAACAGGCAACCTGGCAGGCCTTGCAGCCGATGCACTTGGAGGTGTCGATCAGCTTGGCCACTTCGCCGATCTCGCGGATCGACGGCCGCTCGGTGGTCGTGGCGGAGCGGGCAATCACGTCTTGAGTAGCCATTATGCCTTCTCCACGTTGACCAGGAACGACTTGAACTCCGGCGTCTGGGTGTTCGCGTCACCGACGAACGGCGTGAGCGTATTGGTCAGGTAGCCGTTGCGCGCCAGCCCGGCGAAGCCCCAGTGCAGCGGGATGCCGATGTGGTGCACGGTCTTGCCGTCCACGGTCAGCGGCTTGATGCGCTTGGTCACCACCGCAACCGCCTTGATGTAGCCGCGGTTGGACGACACCTTGACCCGCTCGCCGGCGGCGATGCCCAGTTCCTTGGCCAGCACTTCGCCAATCTCGACGAACTGCTCGGGCTGGGTGATCGCATTGAGTCGGCAATGCTTGGTCCAGAAGTGGAAGTGCTCGGTCAGACGATAGGTGGTCGCGGCATAGGGGAATTCCTCCGCGGTGCCGAACAGCTCCATGTCGTTCTTGAACACCCGCGCGGCCGGGTTGCTGATGGCCTGCGCATTGTCCGGGTGCATGGGGTTGCGCCCGATCGGTGTTTCGAACGGCTCGTAGTGCTCGGGGAATGGCCCCTCGTTCATCTTGTCCACGGCGAACAGTCGTGCCACGCCTTCCGGGTTCATGATGAACGGGTTCATGCCGGCTTCCGGCGGCGAGTCGACCTTGAAGTCGGGCACGTCGGTGCCGCCCCAGCTCTTGCCGTTCCACCACACCAGGCGCTTCTTCTCCGGATCCCACGGCTTGCCGGAAACGTCGGCCGAGGCGCGGTTGTAGAGGATGCGCCGGTTGGCCGGCCACGCCCAGGCCCAGCCGAGGGTCTGGCCCATGCCATACGGGTCGGCATTGTCGCGGCGGGCCATCTGGTTGCCGGCCTGGGTCCAGGCGCCGCACCAGATCCAGCAGCCGCTGGCGGTCGAGCCGTCGGCGCGCAGCTGACCGAAACCGGCCAGTTGTTCGCCGGCCTTGGCCAGCACCGCGCCGGTCGCCGGATCGGTCACGTCGGCCAGCGCCTTGCCGCTGAACTCGCGGGCGATTTCCTCGCTGCTCGGCTCGTCGGGGCGCAGATATGGCCAGTCGATGTTGAGCAGCGGCTCGGCGTAGGCGCCGCCTTCCTTGCGATACATCTCGCGCAGACGATGGAACAGGCCGCCCATGATCATCACGTCGGTTCTGGCCTGTGCCGGCGGCTCGGCCGCTTTCCAGTGCCATTGCAGCCAGCGCCCGCTGTTGACCAGCGAGCCGTCTTCCTCGGCGAAGCAGGTGGTCGGCAGACGGAATACCGTGGTCTGGATGCTGGCGGTGTCGACGTCGTTGAACTCGCCGGCATTGCGCCAGAATTCGCTGGTCTCGGTGACCAGCGGGTCCATGATCACAAGGAACTTCAGCTTGGCCAGCGCCGCGCTGACCTTCGCCTTGTTGGGGAACGAGGCGATCGGGTTGAAGCCCTGGCAGAAGTAACCGTTGACCTGGCCCTGGTACATCATGTCGAAGTACTTGAGCACGTCGTAGCCGGGGATATCCAGCTTCGGCAGCCAGTCGTAGCCCCAGTTGTTCTCGGCCGTGGCGTTGTCGCCGTACCAGGACTTCATCAGGCTGACGTGGAACTTCTCGTAGTTCTGCCAGTACGACAGCTGGCCGGGGCGGATCGGCTTGGCGGTGCGCTTGGTGATGTACGCCGCGTAGTCCTGCTCCGCGTCCTGGGGCAGGGTGAGGTAGCCCGGCAGCAGGTTGGACAGCAGACCGAGGTCGGTCAGGCCCTGGATGTTGGAGTGACCGCGCAGGGCGTTCATGCCGCCGCCCGGCATGCCGATGTTGCCCAGCAGCAGCTGCACCATCGCACCGGTACGAATCATCTGCGAGCCGATCGAGTGCTGGGTCCAGCCCAGGGCGTACATGATGGTCATCGCCTTGCCGGGGGCGGATGTCTCGGCAATGGTTTCCCAGACCTTCAGCATCTTGTCCTGCGGCGTGCCGCAGATGTTGCTGACCACGTCCGGCGTATAACGGCTGTAGTGCTGCTTGAGCAGCTGGAAGACGCAACGCGGGTGCTGCAGCGTCGGATCGACCTTGGCGAAGCCCTGTTCGTCCAGCTCGTAGCCCCAGGACGATTTGTCCGGGTAGCTGCGCTTGTCAGCGTCATAGCCGTTGAACAGACCGTTCTCGAAGCCGAAGCCTTCTTTGACGATGAACGAGACGTCCGTGTAGTTGCGCACATACTCGTGCTGGATCTTGTCGTTCTCCAGCAGGTAGTTGATCAGGCCGCCGAGGAAGGCGATGTCGGTACCGGTGCGGATCGGCGCATAGAGGTCGGCCACCGAGGCCGAACGAGTGAAGCGCGGATCGACCACGACCAGCCGGGCCTTGTTGTGGGCCTTCGCTTCGGTCACCCATTTGAACCCGCACGGATGCGCTTCGGCGGCATTGCCGCCCATGATCAGGACCAGGTCCGCATTCTTGATGTCGGACCAGTGGTTGGTCATGGCGCCACGGCCAAACGTCGGGGCAAGACTTGCCACCGTCGGGCCGTGTCAGACACGTGCTTGGTTGTCGAATGCCAGAATGCCGAGTGAGCGAACTACCTTGTGGGTGATGTAGCCGGCCTCGTTGGACGATGCCGAGGCGGCGAGGAATCCGGTGGTCAGCCAGCGGTTGACGGTCTGGCCTTTGTCGTTGCGTTCGACGAAGTTGGCGTCGCGATCTTCCTTCACCAGCTTGGCGATGCGGTCGAGGGCTTCGTCCCACTCGATGCGCTTCCACTCATTGCTGCCGGCTTCGCGTACTTCCGGGTATTGCAGGCGGTTCGGGCTGTGGACGAAGTCCAGCAGGCCGGCGCCTTTCGGGCAGAGCGTGCCGCGGTTGACCGGATGGTCGGCGTCGCCCTCGATGTGGATGATGTTCTGGGAGACGTTCTTGCCGCCGCTGCCCTGGCTGTACATGATCAGGCCGCAGCCGACCGAGCAGTAGGGGCAGGTGTTACGGGTTTCCCGAGTGTTGGTCAGCTTGAAATGCCGAATCGACTCGGCATAAGCCGTCGGCGGCGCCATCCCCAACGCCGCCATGCTCGACGCCCCAAGGCCTACACCGCAGACCTTGAAGAACTGTCGACGATTCATATCCATCGTGGTTCTCCTTTTATCAGGCTGGAACGCCGATGCATTGCCAGCGTCTGTTAAGCATCTTAGCCAAACTTACAAAAAATGGGGGTTAATGCAGCGTTTCGTTGTGCGACTTGGGCAACGGGCGCGCTGCTCGCCGTGTCCCCGGCGATGAATGGATAACCTCCGGGCCTGGGTGTTCAGCTCTCGTCCGCTTCGGCGAGCTGCTTTTTCCACCCCCGCGGCGAGAGCCCGGTTTGCGCTCTGAACGCGCGGGAGAGCGCGGCTTCGCTGCCGTAGCCAACCTCGGTGGCGATCATTTTCAGAGGGCGTCCGCGGCGCAGGGCTTTCTGTGTCAGCCGCACGCGCCAGCCCTGCAGATACTGTCCCGGCGTGACACCGACCGTCTCGCGGAAGGTTGTGGCGAACACGCTGCGCGACATCCCGGCCACACCGGCAAGCTCTTCAAGCGTCCATGCCTTCGCTGGCGTCTCATGCATCGCCACCAGTGCATTGCGCAGGCGGGGATGCGCCAGCCCGGTCAGCAGCCCGCCGTTCACTTCGCCGCTTTCCATCAACTGGCGCAGGACCTGAATCATCACCACCTCGAGCAGGCGCTCGACCAGCGCGACCCGGCCGCAGCGCTGCTCGAAGGCTTCCTCGAACAGCAGCGAAAGCACCGGCTCGGCGCCCCATACCTGGTCCAGCGGCAGGCAGACCAGATCGGCCAGCGCCGAGGCAATCGGGTTACTGGTGCCGCCCTCGAACGCCAGGTTCGCGCAGACCATGTCCACCTCACAGCCGGGCGCGGTGATGAAACGGTGGGTCAGCGGCCGCGGGAACAACAGCAGGCTCGGTTGCGTGACGTGCAGCGTCTCCCGGCCGTAGCGGACCTCCACCTCGCCACGGCGCACCAGGTGCAGCTGGCCGTGTGCGCCATCGCTCTGCAGCGTGTTGATGCCGCACAGCGGCCCGGTGTTGAACACCTGGGCGCGCATCGGGAAGTGCGTCATCAGCGCGGCTAGCCGATCAGCCATCTTCGTATTCCTGATCAAGTTTTACAGACTTTATGCCGCCAATAGTTTTTTGTGGTGAGCAGAATAGCGCTCACCGGGCAACAACGCCCTGGCCAACCCGCAAACAGGAACCGAAGCCATGTCCATCGAGAAGATCCTCTATACCGCTACTGCCACCGCTACCGGCGGCCGCGAAGGCCGCGCCACTTCGTCCGATCAGGCGCTCGACGTACAGCTGTCAACGCCGCGTGAGCTGGGCGGCGAGGGCGGCCCCGGGACTAACCCGGAGCAGCTGTTCGCCGCCGGTTACTCGGCCTGCTTTCTCGGCGCGCTGAAGTTCGTTGCCGGCAAGCAGAAGGTCAGCCTGCCGGTCGACACCCGCGTCACCGGCAAGGTCGGCATCGGCCAGATTCCCACCGGCTTCGGCATCGAGGTCGAGCTGACCATCAGCGCGCCCGGCATTGCCCGTGACGTGCTGCAGACCCTGGTCGAGCAGGCTCACGTGGTCTGCCCCTACTCCAACGCTACCCGCGGAAATATCGATGTGTCGCTGATCATCGCCGACTGAGCCTGACCGACCACCCTTTCGAACCGGAGACCCATGCCATGAACCTCATCACCCGCACCTTCGCCACCAGTCTGCTGGCCCTCGCGCTGCAACCTGCCTTTGCGGCCCAGGCCGCACAACCGGCGAAGCCCGCCGACACCGCCGTCGCCGCGCAGACCGCCAGCACCATTACCACCGCCGATGGCGTGCAGCTCTACTACAAGGACTGGGGGCCGAAGGACGGCCCGGTGGTCACCTTCAGCCACGGCTGGCCACTCAGCTCGGATAGCTGGGAGTCGCAGATGCTGTTTCTTGCCTCGCAGGGCTATCGCGTGGTCGCCCATGACCGCCGCGGTCATGGACGTTCCAGCCAGCCGTGGGAAGGCAACGACATGGACCACTATGCCGACGACCTGGCCGCGGTGATCGAAGCGCTGGACCTGAAGGACGTCACCTTGGTGGGCTTCTCCACCGGTGGCGGCGAGGTGGCGCGCTACATCGGCCGTCACGGCACCGGGCGGGTGAAGAAGGCCGTGCTGGTCAGCGCCGTGCCGCCGATGATGCTGAAGACGGCGGATAACCCGGGTGGGGTGCCGCTGGAAGTCTTCGACGGCATCCGCAAGGCCTCGCTGGAGAATCGTGCGCAGCTGTACCTCGACCTCGCCTCTGGCCCGTTCTATGGCTTCAACCGTCCGGGCGCCAAGGTGTCCCAGGGGCTGATCGACAACTGGCGGGCGCAGGGCATGCAGGCCGGGCACAAGAACACCTACGACTCCATCGCTGCCTTCTCGGCCACGGACTTCCGCGGCGACCTGAAGAGGTTCGACGTGCCGACGCTGGTGATCCACGGCGACGATGACCAGATCGTCCCGCTGGAGAGCTCCGGCAAGGCGTCCGCCGCGCTGATCAAGGACGCGCAGCTGATCGTCTATCCCGGCGCGCCGCATGGCCTGACCGATACCCACAAGGAACGCTTCAACCAGGACCTGCTGAACTTCCTCCGGAAATAATCGGAATGTGTCGTTGCGCCGGCCGCGGTTCGCTCCGCGGCCGGTTTTTTGTGCTGCTGCAAAAAGTGGTCGTGCCGATGGCAAGGCAGAAACGAAAAACCCCGCCAGAGGGCGGGGTCGTTCGTGGCCTGTCCGGAGGCAGGCCGGTGTGGATTCCGGAAGGGTGCCGATCAGGCGTTCTGGCGGATACCAGCCACCAGCCAGGGCTGGTTTTCACCCTGGGCACGTTCCATGCGCCAGCTTTCGCTGAACGCTTCGCCCTGGTCGAAACGCGAGGTCTTGGCGACGCCGCTGAAGGTCAAAGTCGCGGTGGTCTTCTCGGCATCGTCGTCGACACCGTCGAGCTGGATCTGCAGATCGTCGATGTAGGTCGATTGATAGGCATCACCGATCTCGGCGCGCTCCTGCTTGAGGAAGCCCAGCAGCTGCGGGGTGACGAACTCGGCGATCTTGTCCATCTCGTTGGCATCCCAGTGCTGCTGCAGCGCCAGGAAGTGCTCGCGGGCCGCGGTGACGAAGTTCTGCTCGTTGAACCAGGCCGGCGCGTTGATTACCGGCGCAGCGGCAGCCGGAGCCGCACTGCCACCGAAGATCGAGGCCGGCTGCTGCGGCATCTCGCGCTGCATCGGCGCATGACCGGCCATGGCCGGCTGCTGCTGGCGGCGACGGGCGGCGAGGAAGCGGAACAGCAGGAACGCGATCACGCCGAAGATCAGGATATCCATGAACTGGATGCCCTCGAAACCGTCGCCCATGAACATCGAGGCAAGCAGGCCGCCGGCGGCGAGACCGGCCAGCGGGCCGAGCCAGCGCGAAGCACCGCTGGGTGCCGCGGCGGTCTTGCCGGCCTGGGTCGGCGCCGCCTGGGTCTGCTGGGGCGCCTGGCGCGTCTGGTGGCTGGGCGCCGAGCCGAAGCTCTTGCCGCCGCCGAAGCGCTTGGCCGCCGTGGCGTCGAGCGCGAAGGTCAGGCTGATACACAGCGCCATGAAAATGCTAAGCACACGTTGCATTGAGTGTTCCCGCTATGAAATGAGGAGGTACGCGCGCCATCCTGCCGAGCCGGGCAGGTGTTGGCGAGGGGCAGAATGTTACCGGCTTTTGCGTGCGGCGGTTCGTCGCGCCGTGCCGCGCCGCAGGTGCGGCCGGCCGGCGGGGCTGGCTCAGCGCCAGTCGTAGAGTTCCTTTTCGGAAATCGCGTGCATCGCTTCGGCCTGCGCCTGGAAGGCTTTCATCGAGGCCCAGATGCGGCCGTTCAGCTCGCTCTGCGCCGCCAGCTCGCCGAGCACCTGCTCGGACTCGTTGCGCATGGCTTGCAGCACCTCGTCCGGGAAGCGCTTGAGCACCACGCCCTGCTGCTTGAGCTGATCGAGCGCCAGAGCGTTGTGATAGGTGTAGTCGTCGAGCATGTCGCGGCTGGCGGCACGGGTCGCTTCGGTAAGGATCGCCTGCAGGTCCGCTGGCAGCTCGTCGAAGGCCTTCTGGTTGACCAGCAGCTCCAGCACCGCCTGCGGCTCCTGCCAGCCGGGGTAATAGTAGTAGCGCGCCGCCTTGTGCAGGCCGAAGGCCAGGTCGTTGTAGGGGCTGACCCAGTCGGTGGCGTCGATCGCGCCGGTCTGCAGCGCGGTGAACACCTCGCCGCCGGGCAGGTTGACGCTGGTCGCGCCGAGGCGCGTGAGGACTTCGCCACCGAGGCCCGGCATGCGGATCTTCAGGCCGCGCAGGTCGTCCAGCGCGTTAATTTCCTTGTTGAACCAGCCGCCCATCTGCATGCCGCTGTTGCCAACCACCATCGGCAGCACGCCGAACGGTGCGTAGGCTTCTTCCCAGAGCGCCTGTCCACCACCCTTGCTGAGCCAGGCGTTCATTTCGATGGCGGAAAGGCCGAACGGCACCGAGGTGAAGAACTGCGCCGTCGGCACCTTGCCTTTCCAGTAGTAGGAGGCGCCGTGACCCAGCGCGGCGGTGCCCCGCGAGACGGCGTCGAAGACTTCCAGCGCCGGCACCAGCTCGCCGGCGGCATAGACCTTGATGGTCAGGCGGCCGCCGCTCATGGTGGTGACGCGTTCGGCCAGGCGCTCGGCCGAGGTGCCCAGGCCGGGGTAGTTCTTCGGCCAGGCGGTGACCATCTTCCACTGATAGGTCTTGGCCGGTTCGCTGGTGGACTGGCCCGTGGCCGGCGCCTGCTCGTCCTTGCAGCCGGTAAGGAACAGGCCGGCGAGCAGGGCGACGGCACCGAACAGATGGCGGCGTTTCATGGGGTGTGGAGGTCCTTGGTTCTGGTAGAAATCTGGGCTCAGAGCGCTTCGAGCTTGGCGTAGCTGAGCATCAGCCACTTGCTGCCTTCATCCTCGAAATTCACCTGCACCCGCGCCTGGGCGCCGGAGCCTTCGAAGTTGAGGATGGTGCCCTCGCCGAACAGTGCATGGCGCACGCGCTGACCGAGGTTGAACGGAGTGTCCGGTACACCGGCACCGTCGAACAGCGAGCCGCCGCCCATGCTCTTGCCGCTGAACGAGCGCGTCACGGTGTTGCTCAGGCGCACTTCCTGAATCAGCGCCGGCGGGATCTCGCGGACGAAGCGCGAGATCTTGTTGTAGGTCTCGCTGCCGTATAGCCGACGGGTCTCGGCGTAGGTGATGACCAGCTGCTGCATGGCGCGGGTGATGCCGACATAGGCCAGGCGGCGTTCCTCTTCCAGACGACCGGCTTCTTCCAGGCTCATCTTGTGCGGGAACAGCCCTTCCTCCATGCCGACCAGGAACACCAGCGGGAACTCCAGCCCCTTGGCGCTGTGCAGCGTCATCAGCTGCACGCTGTCCTCGTGCTCGCCGGCCTGCTGTTCGCCGGCTTCCAGCGAGGCGTGGTCGAGGAAGGCGGCCAGCGGCGACTGCAGGTCGTCCTCTTCCTCGCTGTAGTTGTCGAAGGCACGCGCGGCGGAGACCAGTTCCTCGAGGTTTTCCACCCGCGCCTGGGCCTTCTCGCCCTTTTCGTCACGGTGATAGGCGAGCAACCCGGACTGTTCGATGACCAGCTGCGCCATGCTGTGCAGCTGCATGCCCTCGACCTTCAGCGCGAGGGTGTCGATCAGTTCGACGAAGCCGTTCAGCGCGCTGGCGGCGCGGCCGGAGACGAGCTTGGTGCCGACCGCCTGGTGCAGCGCCGCCCACAGCGAGATCTCCTCCTGGCGCGCCAGTTGGCGCAGGGTCTCGACGGTCTTCTCGCCGATGCCGCGCGCCGGCAGGTTGATCACCCGTTCCAGCGCCGCGTCGTTGTGACGGGTCTGGATCAGGCGCAGGTAGGCCATGGCGTTCTTGATCTCGGCGCGCTCGAAGAAGCGCTGGCCGCCGTAGATGCGGTAGGGAATCTTCTCGCGCAGCAGCGCCTCTTCCAGCACCCGTGACTGTGCGTTGGAACGGTAGAGTATGGCAATTTCGCTGCGACTCAGACCGTCGCGGATGGCCTTCTCGATGCTCTCGACCACGTAGCGCGCTTCGTCGTGCTCGTTGAAGGCGGCGTACAGGCTGATCGGCTCGCCTTCGCAGCCCTCGGTCCACAGCTCTTTGCCCAGGCGGCCCTGGTTGTTGGCGATCAGTGCGTTGGCGGCCTTGAGGATGCAGGCGGTGGAGCGGTAGTTCTGCTCCAGACGGATGGTCTCGGCGTCGGGGAAATCCTGACTGAACTGCTGCAGATTCTCGATCCGCGCGCCGCGCCAGCCGTAGATCGACTGGTCATCGTCGCCCACCACCATCAGGCTCTCGCCGCCGCGGGCCAAGAGGCGCAGCCAGGCGTACTGCACGGCGTTGGTATCCTGGAATTCGTCCACCAGCACGTGGCGGAAACGCCGCTGGTAGTGCTCCAGCAGGCCCGGATGATTGCGCCACAGGTCGAGGGCACGCAGCAGCAGCTCGGAGAAGTCGATCACCCCGGCGCGGACGCAGGCCTGCTCGTAGGCTTCGTAGATCTTCAGCTGGGTGGCGAGGAACAGGTCGCCGCCGGCCTGGATGTTCTGCGGGCGCAGGCCTTCGTCCTTCTGCGCGTTGATCCACCACTGCGCCTGGCGTGCCGGCCAGCGCTGCTCGTCCAGGCCCAGCTCGCGGATCACCCGCTTGACCAGCCGTTGCTGATCGTCGGAGTCGAGAATCTGGAAGTTCTGCTGCAGGTTCGCTTCCTGCCAGTGGGCGCGCAGCAGGCGGTGCGCCAGGCCGTGGAAGGTGCCGACCCATAGGCCCTGCGGGTTGACGTGCAGCAGCTGCTCGATGCGCTGGCGCATCTCCGCGGCGGCCTTGTTGGTGAAGGTCACCGAGAGGATCGAGTGCAGCGAGGCGCGTTCGACCTGGTGCAGCCAGGCGATACGGTGCACCAGGACGCGGGTCTTGCCCGAGCCGGCGCCGGCCAGCACCAGTTGACGCCCCAGCGGCGCGGCCACGGCCTGGCGCTGGGCATCGTTGAGGGAATTCAGGAGGAGAGAGAGATCGTCATGCATCGCGGCATTCTATGGGAAATGCCCGCGCTGCGCTCGCCCGGCGGTCCTGGCCGGCAGTCGGGCATCGAGCGGAGGCCCCGCTTCGCGCTAATGGCTGATTGACAGTCTTACCGTCGGTCAGCCAGCGTTCCGATCGTCATAAATTTGCCAATTCGGATAGGTCTTCGCGATAGCAACGTGCCATTATCGGTCGCTTCCAACCGCCGTCGACCACTTCGGGGATCATTACAAGAACAACAGCCATGACCGATTCCGCTCGCGCCCTTGACGCCTTCTCTGCCAGCGATGTCACCAGCGCTGACCTCAGACTGCCCGTTCGCCACGAGGGCGTCGAACGCACTCGCTTGCTGTATCGCGGCTCGCGCATTCCCGCGCTGCTCTCGCTGGTCGCCAGCGTGGCGTGCGTGCTGCTGCTGTGGCCCGAACGGGGCGGTATCGAGTTGGGCGCCTGGTTCATCTGGATGGTCGTGCTCGGCCTGCTGTGGCTGCGGCACGTCAACGCCTTCAGCCAGGCCACCGGCAGCGAGCAGGCGGCGCCGTCGTGGTATCGCTGCTTCCTGCTCGGCAGCGCGGCTTCGGCGCTCAGCCTGGGTTATGCGATGGTCGCGCTGGTACCACCGGCCGACTTTCTCCAGCAGGCGCTGCTCTACGGCCTGATCGGTTCGGTGGTGGTGGTCGCCAGCGTCGCCTACGGCGTCAGCCTGCCGGCCTTTCTTAGTTTCGCCGTGCCCTGCCTGCTGCCCGCCGGGCTGTACATGCTCACCACCGCGGATCCGCAGCAACAGGGTTGGGGTCTGCTGGCGCTGATCGTGCTGGCGACCCTCAGCCTGATCGCCTGGCAGATCAGCCGGATCGTCGGCGACGGTCTGGCGCAGCGTCTGCACAAACTTGTGCTGATCGAGCGACTGGGCAGCGCGGCACGCCGTGCCGAGCAGCTGAACGCCGAACTGGCGCGCGAAGTGGAACAGCGCCGCGCCGCCGAGCGGCAGCTACGGCGTGCCTACGACGGCCTGGAGCTGCGCGTCGCCGAGCGCACCGCCGAGCTCGCCCGGGTGGCCGACGAACTGCGGCAGAGCGAAGCGCGCCTGAGCCTGGCGCTGGAAGCCAGCGAGCTGGGCCTGTGGGACTGGGACCTGGCGCAGGGCAAGGTGCATTACTCGCGCCTGGAGGTGTCCTTCGAGCTGGATGCCCGCCAGCGGCCGGACGCCGAGGGGCGACCGCTGCCTGATCTGCACCCGGACGATCTGCCCGGCGTGCGCGCCAAGCTGATCGCGCACCTCAAGGGCGAGGCCGAGCTGTACGCCGTCGAATATCGCGCGCTGCGCGCCGATGGCAGCCACCTGTGGGTCGAGGATCGCGGGCGGGTAATCAGTCGTGACGCCGACGGACGTGCGCTACGCATGCTCGGCACGCGTCGCGATGTCAGCGATCTGCGTCGCCAGGCCGAACAGCAGCGACTGGCGGCCACGGTATTCGAGGCGGCAGGCGAGGGCATGGTGATCATGGATTCGCGCTTCCGCATCCTGGCGATCAACGATGCCTGCTGCGCGCTGTCCGGCTTCAGCCGCGAGGAGTTGCTCGGGCGCAGTGCCGCACGGCTGGCCGGTTCGGCGGAATCGCAACGGCGCTACGCGGCGATGCGCGAGGCCCTGCAGCGCGACGGCAGCTGGCAGGGCGAACTGCTGGAGGTGCGCAAGAACGGTGAGGTCTACCCGCAGTGGCTCCAGCTGCGCGAGGTGCGCGATGCGCTGGGCGGTATCTCTCATGTGGTCGGTTTCCTTTCCGACCTGACCGTGCGCCGCCAGGCCGAAGAGCGCCTGCGCTACCTGATGCATTACGACAACCTGACCGGGCTGGCCAACCGCAGCCTGCTCAAGGAGCGCCTGCACGCCGCCTGTCTGCGTGCGCAGCAGAGCGGTCGCACGTTGGCGGTGCTGTACATCGATCTGGATCGCTTCAAGAACCTCAACGAAAGCCTCGGCCACGAGGCGGCGGATCGCCTGCTCGGCGAGATGTCGCGGCGCATCAGTCAGACCCTGGCCGAGGCCGATACCATCGCCCGGCTCTCCGGTGACGAATTCGTCGTGCTGCTGGAAGGCTACGGCAGCCTGTCGAGCCTCGCCCATCTGGGCAGCCGCCTGCTGACGCGGGTGCGCAAACCGGTGACGGTCGCGGGAGAGGAGCTGGTGATCAGCGCTTCCATCGGCGTCAGCCTGATGCCGGACAACAGCCGCGATGCCGTGACGCTGCTGCGCCAGGCCAGCCGTGCGATGCAGCAGGCCAAGCATCTGGGCGGCAACACGCTGCAGTTCTTCACCGAGCGCGCGCAGCGAGCGACCATCGATTACCTGCAGATGGAGAATCAACTGCGCAAGGCGCTGGTAGAAGGGCAGCTGGAGGTGTTCTATCAGCCGCGACTGACCCTGCTCGACGATCGTCTGGAAGCCGCCGAGGCGCTGGTGCGCTGGCGCCATCCGCAGCAGGGGCTGGTGGCGCCGGCGCAGTTCATCCCGCTGGCGGAGGAAACCGGGCTGATCATCCCGCTCGGCGAGTTCGTGCTGCGTGAGGCCTGCCGGCAGGCGCGCGAATGGCAGCGCTCTGGCCTGGCGGACATTCGCATCTCGGTCAACCTGTCCGTCAAGCAGCTGCGCCAGGGTAACTTCGTCAGTCTGGTACGGCAGGTGCTGGAAGAAACTGGGCTGCCGGCGTCGATGCTGGAGCTGGAGCTGACCGAAAGCCAGCTGCTCGACGATATCGACAACGCCATCAACATCAGCCGGCAGCTGCGTGCGCTGGGCATCAAGTTGGCGATCGACGATTTCGGCACCGGCTATTCCTCGCTCAGCTACCTCAAGCGCTTCCCGGTGGATTACGTGAAGATCGACCGCACCTTTATATGCGAGCTGGAGCATTCGGCCGAGGACGCGGCGATCGTCCGCGCAATCATCGCGATGGCGCACAACCTGGAACTGCAGGTGGTGGCCGAGGGCGTGGAAACCCAGGCACAGATGGATTTTCTCAAGGACCAGCGCTGCGACGAAATCCAGGGCTACCTCGTGAGTCGCCCGGTGCCTGCCGTCCAACTCGCCGAGCTGCTGGGGTAGCCGCGGCGTACGAACTTTGCGCGGCAAGAAGCGTGATTCCGGTCATGCGGTCGTCCCGCCATCATTGAATCGGGCATCGAGGTCGTTCAACCTTCGGCCTTCGCCTGACTCAAGGATGGAGGCCAAGGCATGCTGGATGCCAATCGAGCGCATATCACCCTCGCCATTTCCGGCGTCGAAACCGACCTGCAAGTGCTCAGTTTCGAAGGCCACGAGAAACTCAATCAGCCCTACCGCTTCGACATCGAAGTGGTCAGCGAGCGCCCCGATCTCGATCTCGAAGCCCTGCTGCATCGCCCGGCGTACCTCGCCTTCGGGCCGAGCGGCAAGGGCGTGCACGGCGTGCTGCAGCGCGTCCGCCAGGGTGAATCGGGCAAGCGCCTGACGCGCTATAGCCTTAGCCTGCGCCCGCAGCTGGCCTACCTGGCGCACAGCCACGACCAGCGCATCTTCCAGCATCTCGGCATGCCACAAGTCATTGCGCAGGTGCTGGAAGCCCACGGCATCCAGGCCGACGCGTATCGCTTCCAGCTCGGTCATTCGTATCCCGAACGCGACTATTGCGTGCAGTACGACGAAAGTGATCTGCGCTTTATCCAGCGACTGTGCGAAGAGGAGGGCATCAGCTTTCACTTCCAGCACAGCGAATCCGGCCATGTTCTGGTGTTCGGCGACGATCAGACGGTGTTCGCGAAACTGGCACCGCTGGCCTACCAGCAGGATTCCGGGCTGGTCGCCGAGCGTACGGTCGTCAAGCGCTTCGGCGTACGCCTGGAGACTCGCAGCAGCCACGCCAGCCTGCGCGATTACGACTTCGAGCAGCCCAGACTGCGGTTGGAAGCCGGCCATGGCAGCGAGTTCGCGCCGATACTGGAGGCCTACGACTATCCCGGGCGCTTCACCACTCGCGAACGCGGCAAGCACCTGGCCAAACGCAGCCTGCAGCGCCTGCGCGCGGACTACGAGCTGGCCGAGGGCGCCAGCGACGCCTATCTGGCCAGCGGTCACTTCCTCGCCCTCACCGACCATCCGCGTCCATCGTGGAACGATCTCTGGCTGCTCACCGAGGTATTCCATCAGGGCCGACAGCCACAGGTGTTGGAAGAGTCGATCAGCACCGCCACAGCGGACAGTGGCGACGCCGACTTCCATCAGGGCTATCGCAACCACTTTGCCGCCTCGCCGTGGGATGTCTTCTACCGCCCGCCACGCGAACATCCCAAGCCCAAGGTTTTCGGCAGCCAAACCGCCTTGGTCACCGGCTCCGCCGGCGAAGAGATCCACTGCGACGAGTACGGTCGCGTGAAGGTCCAGTTCCACTGGGACCGCCACGGCCAGGCCGACGACAAGACCAGCTGCTGGTTGCGCGTCAGCTCCAGCTGGGCCGGCGACCGCTACGGCGGTATCGCCATCCCACGCGTTGGCATGGAAGTGCTGGTGACTTTCCTCGAAGGCGATCCCGATCAACCGCTGGTGACCGGCTGCCTCTACCACAAGGAGCATCAGGTCCCCTACGACCTGCCGGCCAACAAGACCCGCACGGTGTTCAAGACGCTCAGCTCGCCCGGCGGTGGCGGCTACAACGAACTGCGCATAGAAGACCGCAAGGGCGCCGAGCAGATCTACCTCCACGCCCAGCGCGACTGGGACGAGAACATCGACCACGACCAGAAGATCCGCGTCGGCCACGAGCGTCACGACACCGTGGAAGCCAACAGCTACAGCGAGTTCAGGGCCGAGGAACACCGCACGACTCACGGCGACCGCAAGACCGAAGTCAGAGCCAGCGATCACCTCATCGTCGGCAACACCCAGCACGTCCGGATCGGCAGCGGGCAGTTCATCGAAGCCGGCGATGAGATCCACTACTACGCCGGCAGCAAGGTCGTCATCGACGCCGGTATGGAACTCACCGCCAGCGGTGGTGGCAGTTTCCTCAAGCTCGACCCCAGTGGCGTTACGGTGAGCGGCGCGACGATCAAAATGAATTCCGGTGGCGCACCCGGTAGCGGCTCGGGGCTGAAGGTGCTTGCGTCCGCCCTGCCCAATGCGGCGGGCAAGGCCCGCGCCGGCGCCAAGCCGAAGCTGGCGCTGGCCAACACCCAGCTGATGATGGCACGCAAGGCGCGGCAGATCGGCGCCAGCCGCTGCCCGATCTGCGAAGCCTGCAGAGACGGCGTCTGCGACACGGGGCCGAGCGCATGAACGAGCCCCTGTACCAGTGGCTCGATGACCAGCGGGCGCAACAGCGACAGCTGCTACTCGTTATCGACAGCCTGGCCGAACCCAATCCCGTTCAGGAGCTGTTTGCCCGCGACCTGATGCACGATTACGTCAATCTCTACCATGCAACCGAGTTTGCCGACCTGGCGGATATCGGTCCGTGGCTGGTCGCTTTGAGCGAATTCGAGATCGCGCGGATCCAGCCGTTGCTCGATGCGCCCGAACGCAACTGGGGCTGGTTGGCCAGCGCCGATCGCGTCGAGCTGCCTGTCCTCGCGCAGCATTGGCGCGAACGTATGCAGGTAGATGATCAGGGACAGCGCTCGCTGTACCGATTCCAGGACAACCGGGTCATCGCCCGTCACCTTGCCGAGCTTGCAGCGCACCAGCAACCGTTGCTGCTGGGGCCTCTGGCGAGCGCCCTGTGCTGGGATGGTGAGCACTGGCGGTGTTTCGATAACCCACGGCCGGGACAGTACGCTGCACCGTTCGAAGCCGCCTGGTTGGCCCTGCCCGAACCGGACAGGGTCGTGCAGGAGATCCATCGTCATAACCTGACGCTTTGGCTGTGGCAGAACCATGCGGCGGCCACCGCGCGCCTCGCCGAAACTCGCGTTCTCAGCGATTGGCTGAGTGAGCAGCTGGATAAGGCCGAAGTCTGGGGATGGCGGTCGCTGGAACACCTACAGTTCCTGCTGCGTTACCAGCTCGACCCGGAACTCGCGAACCATCCCGCCTGGATTCCCGAAGAACGGGAATCGCCTGAAATGCATTTCGCCAGGCTCAGCCAGATGCTGCACGCCACTTCTACTGCTCGGGATCAATTGTTATGAATCATTACCTCAAGGCATCCCGCATTCATGTGCTCTCACCGTTGCTGCTGGGATTCTCCCTGAGTGCCTGCAGTGCACTGGGTTCGTTCGGCGGGGAATCCTTCATTTTTGAAGGCGAGTTACCGGCCGATTTCTCGCTCAAGGCGCAAGCGGAATATGACGTCGCCGATGCATGCAATGGCCGCAGCCAAAGCAAGACATTCAAGACGGATTATGAGAGCGCTCCGCATCAGTATCGTTTCAAGATTCCGGTCAACTACCGTTCCGGCTTATGCGAAATGCAACTGGCAAAGGTGAAGCTGACCATAAACGGGCGTTACGGTGAAAAAGAGTGGCAGCAGACCTATGACAGCGGGGGATTGGTCATAGTCGATAAACTTCCAGAAGGTGCTCCGGCGTTTGGGGGTGATGGGGTATTTGCGAAGACGGCGGTGTGTTCTTGGTGGTTCCAGTTGAGTTCGGCTAAATCCCGACGGGACCAGATCAGCAAATTGCTAAACTGCAGGGGTGCCGGGGCGTACCTAATTAGAGATGAGCTATCAGGGCGAAAAGTTAAGCTGTCTTTTCTGGTGAACGCTGAAGAAGAGCCATCACAGGATGACACGTGGGTGAAGTTTCCGACTGGGTGGAAGCCTTGTCTACCTAAGCCAGGCTGGCCTAATTGCCAGCGGCCCCCGGTCTTTAAAACATTCAAGATGAATGGCCGCGAATGCACGGTTTACCCTAACTGCACGGAGTAGCAAGGATGCTTAATTCAGCCAAGGATGAGGTTGTATTGGAGTGCCCGTTACGTAGTCATTGGATTAGCTTTCGGCTTGTAGATGAGCATGGCAGCGGAGCACCCTATTCGGGCCTTTGCTTCACATTGCATGACAGTCAGGGGCAAAAGTTCGAAGGCGTTTTGAATGATGACGGGTTTGCCCGAATCAATGCCTGTAATTGTGGCCCGGCGATTCTGGATTTTTCCGCTCCAGATTCCGGTGAATTAGATGCTTGGTATAAAAGGCTGACCATTCGGAAATCGTTCAGATTGCCGCTAACGGCTCTGCAAGTAGCGGCTGAACAGGTGCCTTCTGGGCCGCGTCGTACAGACGGAAAAACCTATCTAGCGGAAGCGCGTGCATCACAAGAGAAAGCTCGTTTTTTTCGAGTGGAAGTTAGGGATTTCGCTAAGACTGCTGGCCATCTACCTGAGATAGACGAGACATGGCAGCCGCGCCCTCCAGCCGTTCCCAAACGAAATGTCGGTTTGCCGGAAGAGCAACCGGGAATCGTGTTAATGGCAGAAAGCGCGCATTACGTACTCGAAGTCAAAGCCCTGCGCGCCTATAGCCCACTGTTTTCTAGGGATAAGGAGTTCTGTGCGTTGAACGCCTATCACCTGGCGGTGATGAGTGCGTTTGTCTACGCACCGTTCAGCAAGGAGCCGGGATCGTTCGAGCGTTATGAATCGTCGCCGCCACCCTACACAACGCTCGGTAGCATCGGTCATGTATTGCAGAATCAGCTGGGGCGTCTGGTCAAGCCGACACAATTTAACGCCGCCGGGCCATACCATTTGCTCTGTGAGGAAGTGCCTTATTCCAAACGCCTGGAAATCATGCCGTACGATCCCGAGCGCTATGCGAAGGAGGCGGAGAAAGGCTGGAAGAACCCTGAGGACGTGCACTTTCTCTACGACAAGGATTCCAGTACCCAGGCATTCATCACCCACAACGACAAGATCGTGCTGATTTCGGTGCGCGGCACCCAAGAGATGCTTGCCGACACCGGGCGTGATCTGGACGCGCGCCAGGTGCCCTACGAGGGCATAGGCCAGGCGCACCGCGGCTTTCATGGCGGATTTCTGGCGGTAAGACCGTTTGTCGAGCGTTACTTGGATGCGTTTCACACTGCCGAGCACACGCTCATCGTCTGCGGCCACAGCCTCGGTGGTGCTATCGCGTTGCTGCTTGCGGAATGGCTTCGTCGAAAGTGGTCCGACGACGTTCAGCTCTATACCTTCGGTGCACCTCGCGCCGGCGACCGTGCGTTCGTCCAGGCCGCTCAAGCGCTGACCCACCATCGCATCGTCAATCACGACGATCCCATCCCGGCCTTGCCGCTGCCGTGGATGGATGCGGAGTGGAGGCTGGCGTTGCCCGGTACTGCGCTGCTGTTCAGCTCGCCGGTGGCGGGCATCGTGCTGTTGCTCGCAGGACTGGTGAATCTGCACGGCGATCCCTACGAGCATCATGGAGAGCAGCGGCACTTCATGCCGCGCAAGCCGGGCGGCGGAAGCGAGGCAGCCATTCTCTGGCAGTCGGGCTGTGCGCTGATCGACGAGCAGACCTGTGCGCACTACATGGGAGAGATTGCCCTCGACGGGGATATGCCGGAGCGCGTGCCGCTGTCCGGTGCGCATCACTCGAGCGATAGCGGCTACGCCCGCGCAGCGTTGACGACGCTGCTGCGCTGGCATGACAGCGTCGAAAAACGCCAGGGCGCATTGTTCACCGACAGTGAAGTCCGCGATATCCACGCCCAGGTGAAGAATGTCCGACAGCTTCTCGAGAGTTGGCAGCCGCGCTCCTTCAATGAGTTCCGCTGGAAGGTCCGGCGCAGCGGCGACATGCGCTTCTATGGCAAGAGCGATCTGGAGCTGCGCGCCATCTACGCCGACGCGCTGCAGAAAGGCGAGCAGCTTCGCAACGAGCAGGAACAGGCTTTGTCGCGGGCGCAGCAGCGTCTGTTGGCTCAAGCCGCGCGGGTGGTTACGCCGCGCAGCGTCCTGGGTGAATTTGCCGGGCGGGCGGACGTGGTCGAACTGTTTGCCCAGTGGCAGACCCTGAAAGAGCACCAGGCGGCGCAGAAGCTGGCGGGAGTCGCTGCCAGACCGACACCCAGCTACGCCTAGCGGCTCGACGCGGTTGGTCGACTGCCGGCGCGCTCGCTGAAGCCGGGCGCGCCGAACACAGGGCCTGAATTATCAGGTTCGCCTGCCGATGACAGTACGCGCCGACTTACCCTCTCGTCGTGCCGCTCTCCAGTTCGCGCATCAGCAGCCCGTAGGCCAGCTCGACGTTCTCGGGCACCGGCAGGTAGACGGTGTGGCCATCGCCCGGCGCGACGTCGATGGCTTCGCCCCGGCTGTTTTCCAGACGCTCCAGGCGCAGGTTGAGATTGCCCTGCGGGGTCATCAGCTCCAGCCGGTCGCCGACGGCGAAACGGTTCTTCACCTTCACCTCGGCCAGGCCGTTGCGGCGCTCGCCGGTCAGTTCGCCGACGAACTGCTGGCGCTCGGAGAGCGAGAAGCCGCGCTCGTAGTTCTGGTATTCGTCGTGCACGTGACGGCGCAGGAAACCTTCGGTGTAGCCGCGGTGCGCCAGCGATTCCAGCGTGTCCATCAGCGACCTGTCGAACGGCCGGCCGGCCAGGGCGTCGTCGATGGCCTTGCGGTAGACCTGGGCGGTGCGCGCCACGTAGTAGTGGCTCTTGGTGCGGCCCTCGATCTTCAGCGAGTGCACGCCCATCTGCACCAGCCGCTCGACGTGCTGCACGGCGCGCAGGTCCTTGGAATTCATGATGTAGGTTCCGTGCTCGTCCTCGGTGGCCTCCATGAATTCGCCGGGGCGCGAGACGTCTTCGAGCAGGAATACCTTGTCGGTCGGCGCGCCGACACCCAGGGTCGGGTTGTCCTGTGCCTCGACCTGCTGCACGGCGATGGGCTCGTAGAGGTGGACCGAGTTGCCCAGTTCATCCTCCTTGGCCTCGTGGGTCTTGTATTCCCAGCGGCAGGCGTTGGTGCAGGTGCCCTGGTTGGGGTCGCGCTTGTTGATGTAGCCCGACAGCAGGCAGCGGCCGGAATAGGCCATGCACAGCGCGCCGTGAACGAACACTTCCAGCTCCATGCCCGGCACCTGTTCGCGGATCTCGCCGATCTCCTCCAGCGACAGTTCGCGCGAGAGAATCACCCGGCTGACGCCCTGGCTTTCCCAGAACTTCACCGTCGCCCAGTTCACCGCGTTCGCCTGCACCGAGAGGTGGATGGTCTGCTGCGGGAAGTGCTGGCGCACCAGCATGATCAGCCCCGGGTCGGACATGATCAGCGCGTCCGGGCCCATCGCCACCACCGGCTCCAGATCCTTGATGAAGGTCTTCAGCTTGGCGTTGTGCGGGGCGATGTTGACCACCACGTAGAACTGCTTGCCCAGCGCATGGGCCTCGTCGATGCCCAGCTTGAGGTTGGCGTGGTCGAACTCGTTGTTGCGCACGCGCAGGCTGTAGCGTGGCTGCCCCGCGTAGACCGCGTCGGCGCCGTAGGCGAAGGCGTAGCGCATGGATTTCAGCGTGCCGGCGGGTGACAGCAGCTCGGTACGGCGGGTGGTACTCATGGGGGCGGGACTCGCAGGGGCATCGAAGCGCGGCATTCTACTGCGCTCGTGCCCGGAGTGCGCGGCCAATGGGCGGATCGGCGGTCGAGCAGGGCGCCCCGTCTGGCGGAGCGCCCGCTGGCCTCAGGTGGGCGATGCCTCCTTGAGCATCTCGTAGAGGCGGTCCTTGAGCTGCAGTTTTTCCTTCTTCAGGGCTTCGACTTCGCTGTCGGTGCCGGGGATGATGCGCGCCTCGATGTTCTTGACGCGCTGGTCCAGCTCGTTGTGCTCGTCGAACAGGCGGGCGAACGCCCGGTTCTCAGCCTTCAGGCGGGTGATCAGATCGCGGTATTCGGGAAACATGGAAACTCCTGCGTGGTGGGTGAGCTGCGCGCGGACGGCCACGCCACGCAAGGTGCAGACGTGAACCGTGACCGGCTTCCTGACTCCATGCTCTGCCCGGCGCCCGCGGGGGGTATTGACCGGCGTCAGCCGCTGCGGTGAAAGCCGCCGCAAAGCAAAACGCCGGACAATGTCCGGCGTTTTGGCGAGTGCCTCGAAGGCTCAGGCGGCGGCGATCACATCGCCATGGTTCTCCGGCTCGATCAGCGCACGGTGCAGCGCGGCGATGGCGGCGGCGTAGTCTTCCTCGTTGACCACGCACTGCATCTCCACCTGACGGATCGACTGGTGCAGCGCCTGGATGCTGATACCGGCCTCGGCCAGTGCCGTGGCGGTACGCGCGAGGATGCCCTTGACCTTGAGGTTGGAGCCGATCGCCGACACCACGGCGACGTTGTGCATGGTCACCTCGGCCGCCGGGAAGCGCTCCTCGATCAGCCGCGCGGCGCGGTTGATCGCCTTGCGCGAGCCGCTGACGTAGTAGGTGATGCTGTTGGCGTCGCAGCCCTTGTTGATCACGTACAGCTTGAGCTGCTTGAGCAGCTTGCTGATCTCGATGTCGTGCTCGGGGTCGCCAAGCATTTCCTGGTCGAATACCTCGATGCCGAAGACGTCCTTGCGTCCGGCGATGATCTCCACGCAGGGCCGCGCGCTGCAGTAGTCCTGGCTGATCAGCGTGCCGCCGTGCTCGGGCTCGAAGGCATTCTTGATGCGCAGCTCGATGCCGGCGCGGCGCAGCGTGCGCGCGGCGCGCGGGTGGATCGCCTCCATGCCGAGGTTCGACAGTTGGTCGGCGACGTCGTAGTTGGTGCGGCCGATGGTGACCACCTTGTCGACGCCGACCAGGTTCGGGTCGGCGCTGCTGAGGTGGAACTCCTTGTGAATGATCGCCTCGCGCGCGCCGGTGGCGGCGGCGATCTGGGCGAAGGTGATCTCGCTGTAGCCGCGGTCGAAGGTGTTCATCAGGCCCTCGGCGCAATGCGCGTAGCCGGTGGCGATGATCAGCTCGCGGCTGAGATCGAGGTCGGCGAAGCTCTGCGCGATCATCGTCTCGAACGGCAGCGGCTTGTCCAGCTGCCAGCCGCTGAGGTCGACCAGCCGCGCGTTGATGTCGCGCTGCCGCAGCGCCAGCACGCTGTTGAACGCGCTGTGCGCCTCGCCTAGCGAGGCGAGCATTTCGCGCACCTTCATCAGGTTCTCGCTGAGCTGGAAATGGCCGTAGCTGCACAGCTTGTGCAGGCTGTCCATGCAATCGCGGGCGTCGTTGATGCGCTCGTTGACGAAGCGATCGGCGGCCTGCAGCTCGGGCGTGCCGGTGAACAGCTCGGCGTTCTTCTCCAACATGCGCTGGCGCACGGTCTCCAGCGCTTCGCGCCAGGCTTCGTCGTTGTGGGCTTCGGCGAAGCGTTGATAGACGCCCGGCTCGCCGGTCTTCTTGTGCTCCAGCAGCAGGTTGGTCATGCCACTGTAGGCCGAGACGACGAACACACGCTGGTACAGCGCGTCACCCCGGCGCGAGCCGATGAAGATGTTGTCGAGCAGTTCGTCGAAGCGGCTCATCGACGTGCCGCCGATCTTTTCCACGGTATGCATCTATTTATTACGTCCGCATCTGGCAGGCCGCTGGCAGGCCGCGCGCGGAAGCGCCGGCGGTCAACGAGCTGGAAATGGATTCATCCCCCGGCCGTGTGGCACGGCCGGGGTCGGGTCGTCATCAGACGCACCCGAACGCCTCAAGGATACTGTTGCGGCTGAATGTCGAGCGGCTTGAATGTCTCGCGCTCGGCGACGAACGCCGGGCGCGGCTTCTGCGCGCAGAACGGAGCCAGCACGGCATTATCCACATGGTTGTAGACGTAGAACAGATTGCTCCGCGCACTCGGGGTGATATTGCCATTGGAGCCGTGCATGGTGTTGCAGTCGAAGAACACCACGCTGCCGGCGGGGCCGGTGGCGCAGTCGATGCCGAAACGGCTGGCCAGCTCGCTCAGGCTGTTCTGGTCGGGCACGCCGATCTCCTGCTTGCGCAGGGATTTCTCGTAGTGGTTTTCCGGCGTGGCGCCGACGCAGCGCACATAGTGGCGGTGCGAACCGGGCATCAGCATCAGCGGGCCGTTGTGCGGCTCGTTGTCGGTCAGCAGGATCGAGCAGGACAGGCAGCGCATACGCGGCATGCCGTCCTCGATGTGCCAGGTTTCGAAATCCGAATGCCAGTAGAACTCCTTGCCGCTGAAGCCCGGTTTGAAGTTCATCCGCGACTGATGCACGTAGACGTCGCCGCCGAGGATGAAGCGGGCGATGCCGGCGATGCGCTCATCGGCGGCGACGCGGGCGAACAGCGGGTTGTCCTTGTGGATAGCGAACACCGAGCGGATCGCGCCGCTGTCGGGTTCCTGAATGGTCTTGCCGGAGTCGGCGACGGCCGGATCCTGGCGCATGCGCTCGAGTTCGGCGCGAAACAGGGCTACTTCCTCGGCACTGAACAGCTGGGGGATGACCAGGTAGCCGTCGCGCTCGAAGCGTTCGATCAGCTCGGCGGCGATCGGCGCGTTCTCCAGGTCGCTGCGGTAGACGACCGGGTCCAGACGGTCCTGCCAGCGCGGCTGGTTCTCGTGGCGCGAGGGATACAGGTCGGCTTGCATAGGCTGCACGCTTGCCTCCTTTCTTGTCGTGGCGGGGCGGCATGCTGGCCGCCCCGGTGAATCAGACGGTTGCGGCCTCCAGCGGATAGACGCCGCTGGCGTCATGCACTTCGCGGCCGTTGAGCGGCGGGTTGAACACGCAGGCCAGCTTCATGTCCTCGCTGCCGCCTCGCAGCAGGTGCTCGTCATGCTGGTCCAGCACGTACAGCGTGCCCGGCTCGATCTTGTAGATCTTGCCGTCGGCGAGGGTTTCGATCTCGCCATTGCCGCTGATGCAGTACACCGACTCGAAGTGGTTCTGGTAGTGGATGTGCGTCTCGCTGCCGGCGTAGATGGTGGTGATGTGGAAGGAGAAGCCGACGTTGTCATCCTTGAGCAGCATGCGCGTGCTGTCCCAGGTGCCGGTCTGGCTGTGGACCTTGCGTTCGGTCTTTTCGCATTCGGCGAGGGTTCTGACGATCATCTGCAAATACCTCAGGAAGCCTGGTTCGCGGTCTGTTCGCTCATCACGGCGGCGAACGCCTTGTCGAGGATGGTAAGTGCCTTGTCGATCTGCCCGTCGCTGATGATCAGCGGGCAGAGACACTTGACCACTTCGCTGTGGGCGCCGCTGGTCTCGATCACCAGGCCGTTGTCGAAGGCGTGACGGCAGACGGCGGCGGCGATCTCGCCATCCGGGCAGCTGATGCCGAGCATCATTCCGCGGCCCTTGAGGAACAGCGAATCCGGGCCGTGGCGGCGGATGATGCGCTGCATGCCGTCGGCGATGCGCTTGCCCTTGGCCTTCACGCTGCTGGCGAACGCGTCGTTCTGCCAGAAGTGCTCCAGCGCCGCGGCGGCGGTGACGAAGGCGTGGTTGTTGCCGCGGAAGGTGCCGTTGTGTTCGCCCGGCTGCCACTGGTCCAGCTCCTGGCGCAGCAGCACCATGGCGAACGGCAGGCCGTAGCCGGACAGCGACTTGGACAGTGTGACGATGTCCGGCTGAATGCCCATCTCCTCGAAGCTGAAGAAGCTGCCGGTGCGGCCGCAACCGGCCTGGATGTCGTCGACGATCAGCAGCATCTCGTGCTTGCGGCAGAGCTTTTCCAGCTTGCGCATCCACTCGGCCGAGGCGACGTTCAGGCCGCCTTCGCCCTGCACCGTCTCGACGATCACCGCGGCCGGCTTGTCGATGCCGCTGGAGGGGTCGGACAGCAGCTTGTCCATCATGCTGATGGTGTTGGTCTTGTCGCCGAAGTAGTTGGCGTAGGGCATGCGGCTGACATCGCTGAGGCCGGTGCCGGCACCGCCGCGGTGGTGCTGGTTACCGGTCGCGGCCAGCGCGCCGATGCTGCAGCCGTGGAAGCCGTTGGTGAAGCTGATGATGTTATTGCGCCCGGTGACCTTGCGCGCCAGCTTCAACGCCGCCTCGACCGCATTGGTGCCGGTCGGGCCGGTGAACTGCATGCGGTAGCTGCCCATGCCGCGCGGCTCGAGAATCAGCCGGTTGAAGGTGTCGAGAAAGCGCGCCTTGGCCGCGGTGTACATGTCCAGGCCGTGGGTGATGCCGTCGTGCTCGATGTAGTCGAGCAGCGCCTGCTTGAGCACCGGGTGGTTATGCCCGTAGTTGAGCGTGCCGGCGCCGGCGAGGAAATCGATGTAGTGCGTGCCGTCCTGGGTGATCAGCTCGGCGCCGAGCGCCTGATTGAAGACCACGGGGAAGGAACGGCAGTAGCTGCGAACCTGGGATTCGTTCAGTTCAAAGGTGTTCATGCGTGCTCCTTGAGCTCTTCTTCTAGGTGGGAAACGGTGAACGGACCGGCGCGGTAGAGCACCTCGTCCTCGTGCTGTCCGGCGAAATGCGTGTCGCGGGCGAACAGCGTGCGCGTCGTGCAATTGGCGTCGAGACGGTCGAAGGCGCGCTTGAACAGCGCCTGCGACGCCACGTTGTCCGGCGAGATGGTGGTTTCCATGAAACGCACGGCGTGTTCGCGAGCAACGCGGGCGGTCAATGCCAGCAGCATGCGCAGGGCCAGCCCCTGGCCACGCATCGAGGCGTCGACGGCGACCTGCCAGACGAACAGCGTGTCCGGCCGTGAGGGCGGGCGATAACCGGAGATGAAACCGACCAGGCGGCCGTCGGCGGTTTCGGCGGCGATGGCGGTGTCGGCGAAGTCGGAGCACTGCAGCAGGTTGCAGTAGACCGAGTTCCTGTCGAGGGGCTGGCAGCGCGCTACCAGCTGATGGAGGTTGTAACCGTCGCTGTCGGTTGGACGACGGAGCATTACGGTGGCAAAACTCAAAACAACTCCTTTCGGTTGATTCAGTCCTTTTTCAGGGTAAACACATTGAAAAGATTATCTCAACCCGCTGTGCCGATATTGGCCGCAAGTCGGCGGGCATGAACTCATAGGATATCCACGGATAACGGTAAGTTGCCGAAGGTGATTCAATGTGTTTCACGGCGCCAATTCGAACGAGATACGGAGGTCGATGTCGAAGTTGAACTTGGCGTTCGCGCAAAGTTCCATGCGAATGGCGGAAAGGTAGGCTGCAGGCCGCGTACGGCGTGGCTTTGCAGCGGATTCAATTGCAGCGCTGGCGGTCTCGAGAACGGCGGGAAGTTGCCGCAGAACTATCTGACCGATATGGCATGGCATGCAGTTGAATATCGCGAACCAACTGCTGGATGAACTTGGCGTGGTTCACTGGCCGACGAGCGCCTTCATCTGGGGCGTTGCCGGAAAGTTGATCTTCTGTGATGTGACGTAGGGCGCGGGAAGTTCCTGCGAATCATCTGGCGGCATATCGGCCATATATGCCGCGCAGTATGGCGTGATTCGCGCGCGCACTCCGCGCAGTTCACCCAGTGCGCGCGGAATGCCTCAGTACGACCAGCCGCGGCCCTGACGTTCGATGAACTGGTGGGCCTGTTCCGGGCCGTCGCTGCCGGCGGGGTAGGGGCGCGGTTTGCGGTAATGGCCCTGCCAGCCGCGCAGGATCGGATCGACCCACTGCCAGGCGGCTTCCACCTCGTCGCGCCGCATGAACAGCGTGGAATCACCTTCGATCACGTCGAGCAGCAGGCGCTCGTAGGCGTCCCAGCGGCGGCTGCTGCTGAAGGCGTGCGCCAGGTTCAGATCCAGTTCCACTGGTTCGAGCTGCATGCCCTTGCCCGGCGCCTTGGCCATCAGCTGCAGGCCGATGCATTCCTCGGGCTGCAGGCGGATCACCAGACGGTTGGCTTCGCCCTTCTTGAACAGCAGGTGCGGTACCGGTTTGAAGGTGATGATGATTTCCGAGCGCTTGCGCGCCATGCGCTTGCCGGTGCGCAGGTAGAACGGCACGCCGGCCCAGCGCCAGTTGTCGATCTCGGCCTGCACGGCAACGAAGGTTTCGGTGTCGCTGTCGTTGTCGATGCTGGGCTCGAAGTAGTAGGCCGGCACGTCGTGGCCGCCGATCTGACCGGCGCCGTATTGGCCGCGCACGGTCTTGTCGAGCACGTCCATGCCGGTGATCGGCTTGAGCGCCTGCAGCACCTTGACCTTCTCGTTGCGCACCGACTCGGCGTCGAAGCGCACCGGCGCCTCCATCGCCACCAGGCAGAGCAGCTGCAGCAGGTGATTCTGCAGCATGTCGCGCATGGCGCCGGCGTGGTCGTAGTAGCCGCCGCGGTTCTCCACGCCGAGCGTTTCGGCCACGGTGATCTGCACGTGGTCGATGTGCCCGGCGCGCCAGATCGGCTCGAACAGCGCGTTGGCGAAGCGCAGCGCCATGAGGTTCTGCACGGTTTCCTTGCCCAGGTAGTGGTCGATCCGGTAGATGCGCGACTCGGCGAACACCGCGCCGATTGCCGCGTTGATCGCCTGCGCCGATTCCAGCGAGTGGCCGATGGGTTTCTCCAGCACGATGCGTGCGTTCTCCCCGGCCAGCCCGGCGCTTTCCAGATGGCTGGCGATGGGCTCGAACAGGTCCGGCGCGGTGGCCAGGTAGTAGACCCGCACGCGCCTGTCACCGCTGCCCAGGTGGTGCGCCAGGCGGACGAATTCGCCGCGCTGGCTGGCGTCCATGGCGAAATAGTCCAGCCGTTGGGCGAAGGCCTGCCAGGTGTCGACGCTGAAGTCGCTGCGCGCGACCTGCGCCCGGCAATGGCGCTCGGCCAGGGCCAGGTAGCCGGCGCGGTCGAGCTTCTTGCGCGCCAGCGCGAGAATCCGCACGTCGCTATGCAGGCGGCCGTCGCGGTGCAGGTGGTAGAGCGCCGGCAGCAGCTTGTGCAGGGTCAGGTCGCCGGTTCCGCCGAACACGAGCATGTCACAGGAAATCGACACGGGAGCACTCCTGGAGGCCAAAAAGGGGGCGTCGCGGCGAGGCTTGTAGTATAACTACCGCCCCACTACAACCCGCTGATGGTCGAGCGGCGCTGCGGCGCCCAGGCCATCGCACGCGAGCATAAGCGAGTCCGCCACGTGAATCTGCTGCAACACATCGCCCAATCGAGAAGCCTGTTGAGGAAGTCGGAACTGAAGGTGGCCGACCACGTCCTGCTCGATCCGGCGTCGGTGATGCACAGTTCGATGGCCGATCTGGCGCATGCGGTGGGTGTCAGCGAGCCGACCATCGTGCGTTTCTGCCGCGCCATCGGCTGCCAGGGCTTCCAGGACCTGAAGCTGAAACTGGCGCAGAGCCTGGCCGCCGGCGCCAGCTTCGGCCAGTTCGCCATCAGTGAGAACGACTCGGTGATGGATGTCAGCCTGAAGATTTTCGACACCACTCTGCACACCCTGATGGAGGTGCGCGAGCGCCTCGATCCACAGGCGCTGGAGCGCGCCATCGAGGCCTGCGCCAAGGCCGAGCGGGTGGAGTTCTACGGCTTCGGCGCTTCCGGTGCGGTGGCCACCGACGCCCAGCACAAGTTCTTCCGTCTGCTGCTGTCGGCGGCGGCGTATTCCGACCCGCACATGCAGGCGATGTCGGCGGTGACCCTCAAGCCCACCGACGTGGCGATCTGTATCTCGCAGTCGGGACGCTCCAAGGACCTGCTGATCACCGCCAACGTGGTGCGCGAATCCGGTGCCACGCTGATCACCCTGTGCCCGAGCCAGACGCCACTGGCCGAGCTGGCGACCATCAACCTGGCCATCGACGTGCAGGAAGACACCGAGATCTACACGCCGCTGACCTCGCGCATCGCCCATCTGGTGGTGATCGACGTGCTGGCGATGGGTGTGGCGATGGCGCGCGGCCCGAGCCTGGTCAACCACCTCAAGAGCGTCAAGCGCAGCCTGCGCAGCCTGCGGCTGTCGCCCAAATCGGTGAAGCACGACGACTGAACGGGCGCGTTCATCGCTCGTTCAACGCACTGTCTTCAAGGCGTCATCTGGCGGTCCGATGCTGGGTTTCCCGATACCCGTCCTGGGAGACCGCCCATGTACCCGTATACCGACCTTCCGCCGTCCGACTCCAAGGCCCGCCGCAAGGAGCAGGACGTGCGGCGCATGCAGTTCCGTCGCGCCATCGAGAGTTACGCCGAGGAGCGCCGTCTGCACGCGCTGCTGGACCCGTTCGCCGAGCCGGCCGCATTCACTGCGCAGCGGGCTTGGGCGGAGAACCGCCGAAGCGCGCGGCCAGCGCACTGACCTGCGCGCGCTGGTCACGGATGAAGGCGAAGAATGCCTGGGCCACCGGGCTCAGGCGTTTGCCGCGGGCATGCGCGACGCACCAGCTGCGGTAGAGCGGTAGCTCGTCCACCGGCAGCTCGCGCAGCAGGCCGTGGGCCAGTTCCAGCGTCACCGCATGGCGCGGCAGCAGCGCCACGCCGAGGCCGGCGATCACCGCTTCGCGCAGCGCATCGAGCGAGGCGATCTGCACCGTCTGCGCGAAGTGCGCGCGCTTTTGCTGGAAGTATTCCTCGCAGGCCTTGCGCGTGCCCGAGCCGGGTTCGCGCACCAGCAGCGGATAGGCCGCCAGGTCCTGCAACGACAGCCGGCTGGCCTGACACAGCGGATGCTCCGGCGGCGCCACGGCGACGATCGGGTTGTTGAGGAACGGCAGGAACTCCAGCGCGACTTCCGAGGGCATCAGCGACATGATCACCAGATCGTCGCGGTTGTCCGACAGGCGCTTGATCACCTGCGCACGGTTGACCACGCTCAGTTGCAGGCTGACGTCCGGATGCTGGCGACGAAACGCGGCGAACAGGTGCGGCACGAAGTACTTGGCGCTGGATTCCACCGCCAGGTTGAGCTGGCCCTGCAGCGAGCCCTGCAGGTCGGTCAGCTGCATGTCGAGGCTGTCGAGGCGGGCGAAGATGTCGCTGCTGGCGCGCTTGAGCGCCTCGGCGGCCTCGGTCAGGTAGAGCTTCTTGCCGACGTACTCGAACAGCGGCTGGCCGACCAGCTCCTCCAGCTGGCGAATCTGCAGACTCACCGCCGGCTGGGTCAGCGCCATTTCCTCAGCCGCGCGGCTGTAGGAGCGACTTTCGCAGACGGCGCCGAACACCTGAAGCTGGCGCAGCGTCATGCGCATCAGGGACTTTCGCATGAAGGTTCTCCGGCGCCACGGGCGCCTGGCAGACAACGAATTTTTACTGTTCAAGCGGTCAGCTAAGCGCGCCGCAGCCCGGTAATACCGGTATCTGCACGCATGTATAAGTTTTCACTTATCCATAAGCAAACAATTATTTATTTTCGGTAATCGATAAGCAAGGCGTAGGGTAAAAAACGCTCGCCGAGGCGGGCACTTCCCGACCCGTCCTGCGGGTCGCCTGCTCATCGATCCGAGGAAGACAGCGTGATCAAGAAGCTGCTGATCGCCAACCGCGGGGAAATTGCGGTGCGCATCGTGCGTGCCTGTGCCGAAATGGGCGTCCGCTCGGTGGCGGTGTTCTCCGAGGCCGACCGCCATGCGCTGCACGTCAAGCGCGCCGACGAGGCGCATTTCATCGGCGAAGACCCGCTGGCCGGCTACCTGAACCCGCGCAAGCTGGTGAACCTGGCGGTGGAAACCGGCTGCGATGCCCTGCATCCGGGCTACGGCTTCCTCTCCGAGAATGCCGAACTGGCGGAAATCTGCGCCGAGCGTGGCATCCGCTTCGTCGGTCCGAGCGCCGAGGTCATCCGCCGCATGGGCGACAAGACCGAAGCGCGGCGCAGCATGATCAAGGCTGGCGTGCCGGTCACGCCGGGCACCGAAGGCAACGTCGCCGACCTCGCCGAGGCGCTGCGCGAAGCTGAGCGCATCGGCTACCCGGTGATGCTCAAGGCCACCTCCGGCGGTGGCGGCCGCGGTATCCGTCGCTGCAACACGCGCGCCGAGCTGGAAGCGGCCTACCCGCGCGTCATTTCCGAGGCGACCAAGGCCTTCGGCAGTGCCGAGGTGTTCCTCGAGAAATGCATCGTCGAGCCCAAGCATATCGAGGCGCAGGTGCTGGCCGACTCCTTCGGCAACACCGTGCACCTGTTCGAGCGCGACTGCTCGATCCAGCGGCGCAACCAGAAACTCATCGAGATCGCCCCCAGCCCGCAGCTCACCCCCGAGCAGCGCGCCTACATCGGCGACCTGGCGGTCAAGGCGGCCAAGGCGGTGGGCTACGAGAACGCCGGCACCGTGGAGTTCCTGCTCGCCGATGGCGAGGTGTACTTCATGGAGATGAACACCCGCGTGCAGGTGGAGCACACCATCACCGAGGAAATTACCGGCATCGACATCGTGCGCGAGCAGATCCGCATCGCCGCGGGCCAGCCGCTGTCGGTCAAGCAGGAAGACATCCAGTACCGCGGCTATGCCCTGCAGTTCCGCATCAATGCCGAGGACCCGCGCAACAACTTCCTGCCGTGCTTCGGCAAGATCACCCGTTACTACGCGCCCGGCGGCCCCGGCGTGCGCACCGACACGGCGATCTACACCGGCTACACCATCCCGCCGTACTACGACTCCATGTGCCTGAAGCTGGTGGTCTGGGCGCTGACCTGGGAAGAGGCGCTAGCGCGCGGCTCGCGCGCGCTGGACGACATGCGCGTGCAGGGCGTGAAGACCACCGCCACCTACTACCAGCAGATCCTGGCCAACCCGGATTTCCGCAGCGGCCAGTTCAACACCAGCTTCGTCGACAACCACCCGGAGCTGCTGCACTACTCGATCAAACGCAAGCCGGGCGAACTGGCCCTGGCCATCGCCGCTGCCATTGCCGCCCACGCAGGCCTGTGAGGAACGACCCATGACTGCTCAGAAGAAAATCAGCGTTACCGACACCATCCTGCGTGACGCCCACCAGTCGCTGCTGGCGACCCGCATGCGCACCGAAGACATGCTGCCGATCTGCGACAAGCTCGACCGCGTCGGCTACTGGTCGCTGGAAGTCTGGGGCGGCGCCACCTTCGACGCCTGCGTGCGCTTCCTCAAGGAAGACCCGTGGCAGCGCCTGCGCCAGCTCAAGGCCGCACTGCCCAACACCCGCCTGCAGATGCTGCTGCGCGGGCAGAACCTGCTCGGCTACCGCCACTACAGCGACGACGTGGTCGAGGCCTTCGTCGCCAAGGCCGCGGAGAACGGCATCGACGTGTTCCGCATCTTCGACGCGATGAACGACGTACGTAACCTGGAAACCGCCATCCGCGCGGTGAAGAAGGCCGGCAAGCACGCCCAGGGCACCATCGCCTACACCACCAGCCCGGTGCACACCATCGACGCCTTCGTCGAGCAGGCGCGGAAGATGGCGGCGATGGGCATCGACTCGATCGCCATCAAGGACATGGCCGGCCTGCTCACGCCGTACGCCACCGGCGCACTGGTCAAGGCGCTGAAGGAGGCGCTGCCGCAGCTGGACGTGGTGGTGCACTCGCACGACACCGCCGGCGTGGCCAGCATGTGTCAGCTCAAGGCCGTGGAAAACGGTGCCGACCGCATCGACACCGCCATCTCGTCGATGGCCTGGGGCACCAGCCATCCGGGCACCGAGTCGATGGTCGCCGCGCTGCGTGACACGCCGTACGACACCGGCCTCGATCTGGAACTGCTGCAGGAGATCGGCCTGTACTTCTACGCGGTGCGCAAGAAGTACCACCAGTTCGAGAGCGAATTCACCGGCGTCGACACCCGCGTGCAGGTAAACCAGGTGCCCGGCGGGATGATTTCCAACCTCGCCAACCAGCTCAAGGAGCAGGGCGCGCTGCACCGCATGGACGAAGTGCTGGCGGAGATTCCCAAGGTGCGCCAGGACCTCGGCTTCCCGCCGCTGGTCACCCCGACCTCGCAGATCGTCGGCACCCAGGCGTTCTTCAACGTGCTCGCCGGCGAACGCTACAAGACCATCACCAACGAGGTGAAGCTCTACCTGCAGGGCCGCTACGGTCAGGCCCCGGCACCGGTGTGCGAGCGCCTGCGCTTCATGGCCATCGGCAGCGAGGAAGTCATCGAATGCCGTCCGGCCGATCTGATCGCGCCGGAGCTGGACAAGCTGCGCAAGGAAGTCGGCGCGCTGGCCAAGAGCGAAGAGGACGTGCTGACCTACGCCATGTTCCCGGACATCGGCCGCAAGTTCCTCGAAGAGCGCGAAGCCGGCACCCTGCAGCCCGAAGCGCTGCTGCCGATCCCGGGCACCACCACCAGCGTCGCCCAGGAAGGCGTGCCGACCGAGTTCGTCATCGACGTGCACGGTGAAACCTACCGCGTCGACATCACCGGCGTCGGCGTCAAGGCCGAAGGCAAGCGCCACTTCTATCTGTCCATCGACGGCATGCCGGAAGAAGTGGTGTTCGAGGCGCTCAACGAGTTCGTCGGCGGTGGCAGCAGCGGACGCAAGCAGGCCAGCGCGCCGGGCGACGTCAGCACGACCATGCCGGGCAACGTGGTCGACGTGCTGGTCAAGGTCGGCGATACGGTCAAGGCCGGCCAGCCGGTACTGGTCAGTGAGGCGATGAAGATGGAAACCGAAATCCAGGCGCCGATCGCCGGCACCGTGAAGGCGGTACACGTCGGGAAAGGTGACCGCGTCAACCCGGGCGAAGTCTTGATTGAAATCGAGGCCTGATAGCGCGTGTCGTAACGAATCAGGGAGCCCGCGCGGCTCCCTTTTTTTCAGCCGCGGATGTCGACCAGGGACGGGCTCGGATTCCAATCCTCTGCCAGGAGAAACAAATGGGTATCGACCCCGTCGTATTGTTCTTCGTCTTCGGCCTGTGCGCCGGGCTGCTCAAGAGCGAACTGAAGCTGCCGCCGGCGCTGTACGACACGCTGTCCATCGTGCTGCTGTTGGCCATCGGCTTGCACGGCGGCGTCGAGCTGGCCGAGCAGGCCAGTGCCGCGCTGCTTGGCCAGTCGCTGCTGGTGCTGGCGTTGGGCATGCTGCTGCCGGTGCTGGCGTTCGGTCTGTTGCGCGGCCTGCGCTTCGACCGCATCAACGCCGCAGCGGTCGCCGCGCACTACGGCTCGGTCAGTGCTGGTACCTTCGCCGTGGTGGTGGCCTATCTGGCGGCGCGCCAGGTGGCGTTCGAGAGCTACATGCCGCTGTTCGTGGCGATCCTCGAGATTCCGGCGATCCTGGTCGGCATCCTGCTGGCCAAGGGCGTGTCGCGCGATACCCACTGGAAGGCGCTGGGCCGCGAGATCTTCCTCGGCAAGAGCATCATGTTGCTGCTGGGCGGTCTGCTGATCGGCGCGATCGCCGGCAAGGAGGCGATCAAGCCGCTGGAGCCGCTGTACACCAGCATGTTCAAGCCCGTGCTGGCGTTCTTCCTGCTGGAGATGGGGCTGATCGCTTCCGGCCAGCTCGCTTCGCTGAAACGCTACGGCATCAAGCTCGCCGCCTTTGCGCTGGTGATGCCGCTGCTCGGTGCGCTGGTCGGCGCGTTGCTGGCGCGCTTCATGGGCCTGTCGCTGGGCGGCACGGCGATGCTCGCCACGCTGTCGGCCAGTGCCTCGTACATCGCGGTGCCGGCGGCGATGCGTCTGGCGGTGCCGGAGGCCAATCCGTCGCTGTCGCTGACCGCCTCGCTGGGCATCACCTTTCCCTTCAACATCCTGATCGGCATCCCGCTCTATCTGGCGCTGGCCGAGCGATTGATCGCCTGGGGACTCTGAGATGAACGCACATACCCGCACCCTGCTCACGGTGATCTGCGAAGCGGCGCTGGAGCACAAGCTGGAAGCCGACCTGCAGGCACTCGGCGCACCGGGCTGGACCCTGTCCGACGCCCGCGGCAGCGGCAGCCGTGGCGTACGCAGCGCCGAGTGGAACACCGACGGCAACATCCGTCTGGAAGTGATCTGCAGCCGCGAGGTCGCCGAGCGCATCGCCGAACACCTGCAGGCCCGTTACTACGAACACTTCGCGATGGTCTGCTACCTCGCCGAAGTACAAGTGCTGCGTCCGGAGAAATTCTGAGGCGCGCCAATACACCTTGCGAGAGTCGAACATGAGCAATCCACAACGCAACGAAAGTGCCCAGGAGGCGCTCGATCACATCATCGGTGGGGTCAAACGCTTCCGTGAGGAGATCTACCCCCAGCAGCGCGAGCTGTTCGAGAAGCTCGCTTTCGAGCAGCAGCCGCGGGCGATGTTCATCACCTGCGCCGACTCGCGGATCATTCCCGAGCTGATCACCCAGAGCTCGCCGGGCGACCTGTTCGTCACCCGCAACGTCGGCAACGTGGTGCCGCCCTATGGGCAGATGCTCGGCGGCGTCTCCACCGCGATCGAGTTCGCCGTGGTGGCGCTCGGCGTGCAGCACATCATCATCTGCGGCCATTCGGACTGCGGCGCGATGAAGGCGGTGCTCGACCCGGCGTCGCTGCAGCGCATGCCCACGGTCAAGGCCTGGCTGAGCCACGCCGAGGTTGCCCGGCACGTGGTGGAGGAAAACTGCGGCTGTGCCAACGAGCACACCCTGGGCATCCTCACTGAGGAAAACGTCGTCGCCCAGCTCGACCACCTGCGCACCCACCCCTCGGTCGCCGCGCGCCTGGCCAGCGGCCAGCTGTTCATCCACGGCTGGGTTTACAACATCGGCACCAGCGAGATCCGCGCCTACGACGCGCAGACGGGCGAGTTCCGCCTGATCGGCGACGGCCCGCTGCCGATGGCTACGCCGCGGGCGCGCTACCTGGCGGAGTGAGCCCGATCCGATCGAGAAATTTGCTGGGAAAGCGCAGCGGTTAGCGCGTTTTTCATTGCAGTTGCCGATAACACGGCGCAGTTCAGGCAACTTTTTCGACGCACGCTGTCTTAGAGGCCAGTGAGGAAAGCGGCTCCGGTCGCCCCTCGGCCAAGGACAGACAGCGTGACACACTCCCTCGAATCGACCGGGTCCGTGCTGGACCCGGCAGCGCCCGTGCGCGACTCGGCCGCCACGGCGCCGACGCTCTATCGTGCACTGGCACGTCTGGCCGCTGCCGCTCCGCGGCGGCCGGCACTGCTCGCCACGCGCTTCGCCCCGCTGGATCGCGGCGCCCTGTGCGATCAGCTCGACGGCATCCGCCATCAGCTGCGCCGGGCCGGCCTCGGTCGCGAGGCGAAGATCGGCGTGATGATCCCCGACGCCGCTCAGGCCGCCGTCGGCATCCTCGGCGTCGCCTGTTCGGCGGTCGCCGTGCCGCTCGATCCGCGCCTCGGGCCGGCCGAACTGGACCAGTTCCTCGAACAGCTGCCGCTCGATGCGCTGCTGATCATCGACGGCGGCCCCGATGCCGGCTATCGCGCCGCGCACCGGCACGACCTGCCGCTGATCATCGCCGAGCCCGCCGAAGACGGCAGCGCCGGCCTGCTGCTGCGCGTCACGGCGGCGGCGGTTCCAGCGCCCGATGCCGAGCCGGAAGCGGACGCGCCGGCATTCATCCTGCGCAGCTCCGGCACCACCGCGCGGCCCAAACTGATCCCGTTCAGCCATCGCAACATGCTCGCCGCCGCGCAGAACTGGCAGCGCTGGTTCCGCCTGAATGCCGAAGACCGCTGCCTGTGCGTCTCGGCGCCGTACTACTCGCACGGGCTCAAGGTGACCATCCTCACCCCGCTGCTCGGTGGCGGCAGCGTGGCGTTCCCGCTCAGCCCGGCGACCGTGGACCTGCACGAGTGGTTCGAGACGCTTCAGCCGAGCTGGTATTCCGCCGGCCCGGCGCTGCACCGCGCGGTGCTCGAAGCCACCCACAGCCGCCCCGAGGCGTTCGCCCGGCATCGCCTGCGCTTCGCCTCTTCGGGCGGGGCGCCGTTGCAGCAGGAGATCGTCGACGGCCTGCAGGCAGTGCTGGGCATGCCGCTGCTCGAACACTACGGTTCCAGCGAGGCCGCGCAGATCGCGGTGAACACGCCGTTTCCCGGCGAGCACAAGGCCGGCACGGTCGGCCGGCCGCTGCCGGGCAGCGTGCGCATCGTCGACGACGCCGGCGCGCCGGTCGCCGCCGGCGAGCGCGGCGAGGTGCTGCTCCGCGGGCCGACGCTGATGGCCGGCTATCTCGGCGATCCGGCGCTGAACCAGGCGGCCTTTCACGATGGCTGGTTCCACACCGGCGATCTCGGCAGCTTCGACGCCGACGGCTTTCTGCGCCTGCACGGCCGCCTGCGCGAGGTGATCAACCGCGGCGGCGAGAAGGTCAGCCTGCAGGAAGTCGACGATGCACTACTGCGCCACCCGGCGGTGGCCGAGGCCGCGGCGTTCGCCGTGCCGCATCCGCGTCTCGGCGAGGACGTCGCCGCCGCGGTGGTGCTGCGGCCGGGCATGCAGGTGGAGGCGGAGGCGCTGCGCGAGTTTCTGCGTGGCGAACTGGTGTACTTCAAGGTGCCGCGGCGCATCCAGCTGCTCGACGAGCTGCCGCGCGGGTTGACCGGCAAGGTGCTGCGCCACCGCCTGAGCGATGCGCTGCTGGCGATGCGTGCCGCCCAGGCGCGCGCCGGGACCACCACTGCGGATGCGCTGCTGACGCCGTTGGAGCGCGATGTGCTGGGCGTCTGGCGGCGCCTGCTGAAGACCGATGCGGTCGGCCCGGACGACAACTTCTTCGACTGCGGCGGCGATTCGCTGCTCGCCACCGAGATGCTCGCCGAACTTGAACAGCTGCTCGGGCGCATGATTCCCGAGACGGTGCTGGTCGAGGAGAGCGCGCGCAAGCTCGCCGCGCGCCTGCAGGACCTTGCCGGGCAGGTGATCCCGGTGATCGAGTTCAACCAGGACCCGCAGCGCACACCGCTGTTCTGGTTCCACGGCGACTTCGCCCAGGGCGGCTACTACATCCGCCGTCTGGCCAAGCTGCTCGGTTCGCGGCAACCGCTGATCGCCATCGCCCCGCATGGCCTGGACAACGAGCCGATCCCGGCGTCGGTCGAGCAGATGGCGCGCGCGCGGCTGCCGCTGATCCTCGAACGGCAGACGCGCGGTCCGTACCGCATCGGCGGCTACTGCAACGGCGCGTTGGTGGCGTTCGAAACCGCGCGCCTGCTGATCGAGGCCGGCGAAGAGGTGGAGATCGTCGCGCTGATCGACCCGCCGACGGCCAACGTGCGGCCCTGGTCGCGCGTCATCCTGCGCAGCGCCGACGCGTTGCTGTCGGAAACGCTGCTGGCGCGCACCTACGAGGCGCTGAGCCGCTTCGGCGAGACCAGCAAATGGCCCTATCCCAAGCGCATCGCCAACCTGCTGCACAAGCTCGGCGGGCGCCTGCTGCGCCGCGCCAGCGCGGAGGCCGCGCCGACGGCGCGCGACCTGGAGGTGCGCGAGCGCTTCCAGCGTTACTCGCTGGCGATGGCGCGCTACCTGCCCGGGCGGCTGGCGGCGCCGGTGGTGTACTTCTCTGCCGATTACACCAGCCACGCGTGGCGCAACATGGGCATCCGCTTCGAGAGTTACGACGTACTGGGCGGCCATCACCGCTGCGTGAAGGACTACACCGCCTCGATCGCCACGCCGCTGCGCGCCCTGCTGGAGCAGGCCGAGCCCGGCCCGCTGGTTTCCCTTACCGAGTCCCCCGACCATGATCGTACCGTGCACTGAGTCGGCCATCGTGCCGCTGGCCGCCAATCTGGCGGCGTTTCCGCGCGTGAACGGCGCCCAGCCGGTCGCTGCGCCTGTCCGGATGCGTCCCGGCGAGCGCGGCTGGCGCTGGCCGCGGGCGATCTCCACGGTTTCGCTGAGCGGCAGCCTGCCGGACAAGCTGCGCGCCATCGCCGCGGCCGGCTTCGACGCCGTCGAGCTGTTCGAGACCGATCTGCTGCATCACCCGGGCAGCCCGGCCGAAGTGCGGCGGCTGTGCGAGGAGCTGGGCATTGGCATCGCGCTGTTCGAGCCGTTCCGCGACTTCGAGGGCTGCCCGCGCGAGCTCGTGCAGCGCAACCTTGACCGTGCCGAGCGCAAGTTCGACGTGATGCAGGAACTGGGCACCGAACTGCTGCTGGTCTGCAGCAACACCCAGGCCGAGGCGCTGGACGAGCCGGAAATCCTCGCCGCCGACCTCGCGCGGCTGGCCGAGCGCGCGCAGGCACGCGGCCTGCGCATCGGCTACGAGGCGCTCGCCTGGGGCCGCCATGTGCAGACCTGGGGCCAGGCCTGGGAACTGGTGGCGCGGGCCGACCACCCGGCGCTCGGCATCGTCCTCGACAGTTTCCACACCCTGGCGCTGCGTGACGATCCGGCCGGCATCGCCGCGCTGCCCGCCGAGAAGATCTTCTTCGTGCAGCTGGCCGATGCGCCGCTGCTTGCGCTCGACGTGCTGCCGTGGAGCCGCCACCACCGCTGCTTCCCCGGGCAGGGCGCGTTCGATCTGGCCGGCTTTCTCGCGCCGGTGCTGCGCAGCGGCTATCGCGGACCGCTGTCGCTGGAAATCTTCAACGACGGCCTGCGTGCCGCGCCCGCGCTGGCCAGTGCCGCCGACGGCCTGCGCGCGCTGCTCTATCTGGAGGAGCAGACCCGCCAGCGCCTGGAGCAGCAGGGCGCGACGCCGCGCGGCAACCTGTTCGCCGCACCGCCGGCCGCCAGCCATGCGGGGCTGGATTTCCTCGAATTCGCCGTCGACGCTGCGCAGGCCGAACGCCTCGGCGGCTGGCTCGAACGCCTGGGTTTCGCCCGTGTCGGCGAGCACCGTTCCAAGGCGGTGTGGCTGTATCGCCAGGGCGAGGCGAACATCGTGCTCAATGCCCAGCCGCAGTCGTTCGCCGCGGATTTCTTTGCCGCGCACGGCACCTCGCTCTGCGCGATGGCGCTGCGGGTGGAGCGCGAGGCGCCGGCGCTGGAGCGCGCCTGTGCCTTCCGCGCCCAGCCCTATTGCGGCCTGGTCGGCCCCGATGAACGGGAAATTCCGGCCGTGCGCGCGCCGGACGGCAGCCTGATCTATCTGGTCGAGCCGGGTGCGCCGGGGCACAGCGTCTATGACACCGATTTCCGCATCGACCCGCAGGCGCAGCCGAGCGGCGGCCTGCGCGGCATCGATCAGCTGGCCAGCGCGCTGCCGGCCGAACGGCTGGCCAGCTGGCTGCTGTTCTACCGCAGCCTGTTCGATTTCGAGGTGGCCGACGAGGCGGTGGTGTTCGACCCCCGCGGGCTGATCCGCAGCCGCGCCGTGCACAGCCGCTGCGGCCGGGTACGCCTGCCGCTGGAGATTTCGCCGGACCACGACACGGCGGTCGCCCACACGCTGGCGCGCTACCGTGGCGCCGGGCTGCAGCGCATCGCCTTTACCTGCGACGACCTGCTCGCCGAGGTGGAGCGCCTCCAGCAGGCCGGCGTGGCGCTGCTGGACATCCCGCAGAACTACTACGATGACCTCGCCGCGCGCTTCGCGCTCGACGACGCCACCTTGCAGCGCTTGGCCCGCGGCAATGTGCTGTACGACCGCGATGCGCAGGGCGGCGAGCTGCTGCAGGTGTGTACCGCGCCGTTCGAGGGGCGCTTCTGCGTCGAGATCCTGCAGCGGCGCAACGGCTACGCCGGCCACGGCGAGGCCAACGCGGCGGTGCGTCTGGCGGCACTGGCGCGCCAGCGCGGCTAACGCTGGATAAGCGCCAGCGCACGGCCGGCTCTACGCCTATCGGCGAAACTGGGTTTTACCGGACGCGGTGATATGATCCCGCCGCTTTCGCCCATCAGCCGTTTGCGCGCCGTGCGCTGGAGCTCCCGTGCCGTCGAGAAGCCCGATCGGTCTGCGCCAATGGATCTGGCGCGCCTTCGTTCAGAGTGCCCTGATTCCGCTGGTGCTGGTGGAGGCGGTGCTCATCGCAGTCTATCTGCTGACCAACAATGCCATCCGCGATGCGCATATCGACTACCTGCGCCAGACCGCCCTGACCGACCTGCAGGCCTCGGTCGGCCTGGAGGCGCGCATCATCGATGCGCAGCTGGGGCAGGTCACCGCGGCCACCGAGCTGTTTCGCAGCCTGACCGGCCGCGCGCTGCTTGACCAGCCGTCGGCGTGTGCCTGCCCGCCGGCGCTGGCGCTGAACGCCGCCGGAGTGCGCTACAGCCCGCGTGACGAGGGCGGCGCGGCGGCGTTTTATTCCGGCTCCACGCCGCCGGCGCGCCAGGACCTGGACAAGGTCAATCGCCTGCGCAGCCTCGATCCGCTGATGATGGAACTCAAGGCGCGTTTTCCGCTGATCGCCAGCCTGTATTTCAACAGCTGGGACAGCTACAACCACATCTACCCCTGGTTCTCCACGCCGGACCAGTACCCGAATGACATGGTCATTCCCGACTACAACTTCTATTACCTCGCCGACGCCGAGCACAATCCCAAGCGCGGGGTGGTGTGGACCGACGTCTACCTCGACCCCGCCGGCCACGGCTGGATGATGTCGGCCATCGCGCCGGTCTATCGCGGCGATTTCCTCGAAGGCGTCAGCGGCATCGACATCACCGTCAGCGGCATCCTGCAGCAGATCGCCCAGCTGCATGTGCCGTGGGACGGCTACGCGATGCTGGTCAGCCGCGACCTGGGCATCATGGCGCTGCCCGGCCCGGGCGAGCGCGACTTCGGCCTCGCCGAACTGACCGAGCACTCCTATGAGGAGGCGGTGCGCCGCGAGATCTTCAAGCCCGAGGACTTCAAGCTGCAGCAGCGCGCCGAGACGCGCGAACTGGCCGCCGCCATCGAAGGTCAGCCGGTCGGTGTGCGTCGCCTGGTGCTCGGCGGCCGGCCGCAGCTGGTGGCCTGGACGACCATCGACCAGACCGGCTGGCACCTGCTGGCGGTGGTCGACGAGGCGCAGATGTTCGCCCAGACCAACGCCCTGGCCAGCCGTTACCAGCAGATCGGCTACCTGCTGATCGCCGGGCTGCTGTTGTTCTACCTCGGCTTCTTCGCCTTCATGTGGCGGCGCGCGCGGCGCCTCAGCGATTCGCTGCGCGCGCCGATTGCCGGCGTCTCGCAGATGCTCGACGAGATCGGCCAGGGGCGCTGGCAGCCGGCGCCGGTGACCTCGAGCATCCGCGAGCTGGACGACATGGCCCGGCACACGCTGTCGATCGGCAGTCAGCTGCAGTCCAGCGAGACGCGGCGCTGGCAGACCCAGCGCCGACTGGAGCTGGTGCTGGAAAGCGCTACCGAGAGCCTCTGGGAATTCGACCTGCAGAGCGGTCTGTTGCAGCTGCGCGGACGCCTGCCCGGGCGCTTCGGCCTGCCTGCTGGCCAGCTGACCGGCGAGCAGTTCCGCCAGCGCATCCACCCCGAGGACCTGCCGCGGGCGCTGGCCCAGCTGAAACTGGTCCGGGACGGGGTGACGCAGCGCTACGACGTCGAATACCGCTTCGCCGACGCGCTCGGCCAGTATCACTGGCTGCTCAGTCGCGGCCGGGTGCTGGAGCACGATGCGCAGACCGGGCTGCCGTGGGTGCTGGCCGGTACGCACGTCGATATCGATGCGCTCAAGCAGGCGGACGCCGAGCTGCGCGCCGCGACGGCGCAGGCGCAGGCTGCCAACGAGGCGAAGACGCGCCTGCTGTCGGGTATCAGCCACGAGCTGCGCACGCCGCTCAACGCCATCCTCGGCTTCGCCCAGCTGATGCGCATGGACTGCAACGACGAGAGCCAGTCCGAGGCCGCCGAGTACCTCGACGAAATCCTCCTGGCCAGCCGCCATCTGAACCAGATGCTCGGCGACGTGCTGGAGTGGTCCGGCCTGCAGAGCGAACGGCAGACGCTCGAACTGCGGCCGGTGGCGGTCGCCGGGCTGCTGCGCGAATGCGCCGAGCTGGTGTCGCTGGAGGTGCGCCAGCGCAACCTGCGCCTGGAGGTGCAGCTGCCGCCGGACGCGTTGCAGGTCCTGGCTGAGCCGCGGCGGCTGCGCCAGGTGCTGCTCAACCTGCTGTCCAATGCGCTGAAGTACAACGTGCCCGATGGCTGCGTGATGCTGCGCGCGGAGAGCGCCGGCAACCGCGTGCGGTTGATCGTCGAGGACACCGGGCTGGGTATCGACCCGCAGCAGCAGGATCAGGTGTTCGAGCCGTTCCAGCGCCTGGGGCGCGAGAACAGCATGATCCAGGGCACCGGTATCGGCCTGTCGCTGTGCCTGGAATTCGCCCGGCAGATGAACGGGCAGATGGGCCTGCACAGCGAGCCGGGCGTCGGCAGCCGCTTCTGGATCGAGCTGGAGCAGGTGCCGACGCCGGTCGCCGGCTGAGCCGGGCGGCGCGTCAGTCGGCGCGCTCGCCGCACAGGTCGACCGCGAACCAGTGCGCCACTTCGGCGGCCGTCAGCCCGGCGCCGAGCAGGGCGAACAGCTTGCCCAGCGCCGCCTCGCGCGTCATGCCGCCGCCATCGAGCAAGCCGCAGGCGGCCAGACGGCTGCCGGCGGCATACAGGCCGAAATCCACATGGCCCTGTGGGCACTGACTGATCGCCACCAGCACCACGCCGCGCGCATGGGCCTCGGCCAGCGCCGCCAGCAGCTCGGCATCGTCGGACGGTCCGGTGCCGCTGCCGTAGCATTCGAGCACCAGCCCGCGCACGTTGCCGGCGAGCGCGGCGCGCAGTTGCGCCGCCTGGATGCCCGGATACAGCGGCAGCACGGCCAGCTCGACCGGCTGGCGCGGCTGGCGGTAGTCGAGATGCGGCGGGATGCCGCTGCCGCGCGGCTCGTGACGCTGGCGCGGCAGGGTGGCGAACGCATCGAGGCTGGCGGTGCCGAGCTTGCTGGCGCGGGCGCCATGCAGCAGGCGGTCGTGGAAGTACAGCTGGACGCCGGCTACCGCGCCGTCGTGCAGCGCCTGCAGGGCGCCGAACAGGTTGTCCCAGGCGTCACTGCCCGGCACGCCCGCCGGTAGCATGGAACCGGTCAGCAGCACCGGCGCCTCCAGCCCGAGCAGCAGGAAGCTCAGCGCCGCGGCGCTGTAGGCCAGGGTGTCGGTGCCATGCAGCACCAGCACGGCGTCGCAGCCCTCCTGCTCGACGCCCTGGCGGATCGCCGCGGCAATCGCCAGCCAGTGGCGCGGTGTCATGTTGGCGCTGTCGATCGGCGGCAGCAGCTCGCGGAACTGCCAGTCTGGCAGCGCCCGCCCCGGTTGCAGCAGCTGTTGCGCCCGCAGCCGCTCGGCGAAGCCGGAGGCCGGCATCAGTCCGTCGGCGCTCTGCTGCATGCCAATGGTGCCGCCGGTGTACAGCACCAGGGTCTTTCTGGAAGCCGGCATGGGATCTCCTCAAACGAAACAGGGGGCCTAGGAGCCCCCTGTCGGTCGACGCGAGCGGGTGCTCAGTGCTGAACAGCGGCGCTGCCGATGATACGGGCCTCTTCGCCGGTCTTGGTCGGCCAGACGGCAGGATCGAGGTCCAGATCGGCGTAGTCGCGCGGGTCGAGCACCGGCGACTCTACACCGGCCTTGAGCTGGTTGTCGTAATCGCGCATCAGGCGCAGGCCGACCTTGAACAGCAACGCCAGGGTGACCAGGTTGCAGATCGCCAGCAGGCCCATGGTGAGGTCGGCGAAGGCGAACACCGTGCCCAGGTCCTGGATCGAGCCCCACAGCACCAGCGCCACCACCAGCAGGCGGTACAGCTGCACCGGCCAGCGTTTGGCGGTGAAGAAGCCCAGCGCGTTCTCGCCGAGGTAGTAGTTGTAGATCAGCGTGGTGAACACGAACAGCAGCAGCGCGAGGCTGACGAACACTCGACCCCACTCGCCGACCACGGCGGCCACGGCGGTCTGCGTCAGCACCACGCCGGCCTGCTCCATGCCCGGCTGGTAGACGCCCGAGAGCAGGATGATCAGCGCGGTGCAGCTGCAGATCACGATGGTATCGATGAACACGCTGAGCGACTGCACGATGCCCTGCGCCGCCGGGTGCTTGACCTCGGCCACCGCCGCCACGTTCGGCGCGCTGCCCAGGCCGGCCTCGTTGGAGAACAGACCGCGCTTGACGCCCATGATGATCGCCGCGCCGATGCCGCCGGCGAAGGCCGGCTCCAGGCCGAAGGCGCTGCGCACGATCAGGCTGAAGGTCTCGGGAATCTGCCCGGCGTTACTGCCGATCACATAGATCGCCATCGCGATGTAGGACAGCGCCATGACCGGCACCATCACGTCGGCGAAGCTGGCGATGCGGCGGATGCCGCCGAAGATGATCAACCCCATCACCACCATCAGCGCGACGCCGCTGACCAGCGTCGGCACGCCGAAGGTGTCGTGCAGCGAGCTGGCCACGGTGTAGGACTGCACCGCGTTGAAGCCCAGACCGAAGGTCACCAGCAGCAGCAGCGACACCAGGATGCCCAGCCAGCGCTGACGGAGGCCGTGCTCGATGTAGAAGGCCGGGCCGCCGCGATAGCCGCCGTCCGGCTCGCGGCGCTTGTACAGCTGCGCCAGCGAGCACTCGAAGTAGCTGGTGGCCATGCCGACCAGCGCCACCATCCACATCCAGAACACCGCGCCCGGCCCGCCGAGCATGATCGCCACCGAAACCCCGGCGATATTGCCGGCACCGACGCGGCCGGCGACCGAGAGCATCAGCGCCTGGAACGAACTGAGCTGGCCCGGCTGGCGGGTGAACGCCTCGCCGAAGATGCGGAACATGCTGCCGAAATAGCGAAACTGGACGAAACGCGAGGCAATCGTGAAGTACAAGCCAAGGCCGATCAGCATGACGATCAGCAGCTTGCTCCAGATGAGATCGTTGAGAATATCGAGCATGAGGGAAGGTCTCTCTTGTTGTTTTGCGAGTAGACAACGTGCGGGGCGGAAATGATTCGGCCGCGCGCCCTGGCCACGCAATTGCGCAGGTCGCGGCGACCTGACGCGAGTTGATGCTAAACTCGCGTCACCCGCATCAGATGCCGCCGCCATGTACGAACACCTGGGTGACAACCTCAAACTGCTCTGCAGCCACTACCGCTCGATCGCCGAGGTCTGCCGCAAGCTCGGCATCAACCGCGCGCAGTTCAACCGCTACCTCGGCGGCCAGAGCCGTCCGACCGCGCACAACCTCAAACGCATCTGCGATTTCTTCGGCGTCGAGGCCTACGAACTGGGCCTGCCCGGCGAGCAGTTCGCCCAGCTGATCGGCCTGCGCCGCCACGACCAGGAGCGCAGCGGCGCCAACGATCCGCTGCTGGAGCTGTTCCAGCCGCTGCGCGACAACGCCAGCAGCCTGCTGTCGCGCTATTGCGGCTACTACTTCGAGTACGCCAACTGCATGTCGGTGCCGGGGCAGATCCTGCTGTCGCTGGTGCACCTGCGCGAGGACCGCGGCAGCTTCGTCTTCGAGCGTCAGGAACGTCAGGAGCGCTCGCGCGCCGGCCAGGCGCCGGCCGAGGAATGGGTGGTGCGCTGCCGCTACCTCGGCGCGGCGTTCTACCTGCAGGACCGGCTGTTTCTCATCGACTACGAGTCGCTGACCGACAACGAGATGAGCCAGACCATCCTCATCCCCAGCTTCAAGAGCCGCATCGGCCGCCTCAACGGCCTGAAGACCGGCGTCTCCAGCGGCGACCGTCGCACCCCGGCCTGCACCCGCGTGGTGTGGGATTACCTGGGCAGCGAGATCAACCGCGTCAACGCCTACCGCCAGGTGATGCTCTACGCCCCGGACGATCCGCGCATCGACGACGACATCCGCCAACGCCTGGCCGGGGCGCAGATTCGCGATGGGTTGTTCGAGATCGAGTAGCGGAGAGCGGTGCGGTCGTCCTGCGAGAAAAAGGGATGGCCAAAACCATCCCTTTTCTACGGCGCGCGCTGGCAGCGGCGATCACACCGCCAGCGGCACCAGCCGTGGGGCGATCATGTTTTCCGGGCGCAGGATGTCGGCCAGCGTGGCGTCGTCGAGCAGCTGCTCCTCGCGCACCAGCTCCAGCACGCCGCGGCCGCCGAGCAGGGCCTGGCCGGCGATGCGCGTGGCGTTTTCGTAGCCGATGTAGGGGTTGAGTGCGGTGATCAGGCCGATGGAGTTTTCCATCAGCTCGCGGCAGCGCCCTTCATTGGCGGTGATACCGACGATGCAGTGCTCGCGCAGCATGTCGATGGCGCGCTGCAGCAGGCGGATCGAGTCGAACAGCTTGTAGGCGATCAGCGGTTCCATGACGTTGAGCTGCAATTGCCCGGCTTCGGCAGCCATGGTCAGCGCCAGGTCATTGCCGATGACCTCGAAGGCGACCTGGTTGACCGCCTCGGGAATCACCGGGTTGACCTTGCCCGGCATGATCGAGCTGCCCGGCTGGCGCGGCGGCAGGTTGATCTCGTTGATGCCGGTGCGCGGGCCGCTGGAGAGCAGACGCAGGTCGTTGCAGATCTTCGACAGCTTGACCGCGGTGCGCTTGAGCAGGCCGGAGAACAGCACGAACGCGCCCATGTCCGAGGTGGCCTCGATCAGGTCGGCGGCCGGCTGCAGCGGCTGGCCGCTGATCTCGGCTAGGCGCTGCACGGCGATGGCCTGGTAGCGCGGATCGGCGTTGATGCCGGTGCCGATCGCGGTGCCGCCGAGGTTGACCTCCACCAGCAATTGCGGAGCGATGCGGCGCAGGTGTCCGAGGTCTTCGCCGAGGGTGGTGGCGAAGGCGTGGAATTCCTGGCCGAGGGTCATCGGCACCGCGTCCTGCAGCTGGGTGCGGCCCATCTTCAGCACGTGGGCGAACTCCTCGCCCTTGCCGGCGAAGGCCTGGATCAGGCTGTCGAGGCTGGCCAGCAGGGTGTCGTGACCGAGCAGCAGGCCCAGGCGGATGGCGGTCGGGTAGGCGTCGTTGGTCGACTGCGCCATGTTCACGTCGTTGTTCGGGTGCAGGTAGCGGTATTCGCCCTTGGCATGGCCCATGTATTCCAGCGCGAGGTTGGCGATCACCTCGTTGGCGTTCATGTTGGTCGAGGTGCCGGCGCCGCCCTGGATCATGTCGACCACGAACTGCTCGTGGAACTCGCCGCGGATCAGTCGCGCGCACGCCTGGCTGATCGCCTGGTGCTTGGCCTCGCTCAGCTGGCCCAGCTCGCGGTTGGCGTCGGCGGCGGCCTGCTTGACCATCGCCAGTGCGACCACCAGCTTGGGGTAGTGCGACAGCGGCACGCCGGACAGGCGGAAGTTGTTCACCGCGCGCAGGGTCTGGATGCCGTAGTAGGCATCGGCGGGTACTTCCAGTGGGCCGAGCAGGTCTTTTTCGAGGCGAAAGGATGCAGCGCAGGACATGAGAGTTCTCATCCGGTAGGAAAGCGGCTGTGACCGCGATGCCAGCTACCATAAGGCCTGCGGCCGTTCGTCGGCCAATGCCGTTATCCGCTGTCCCATGCCGGATCGGCATAATGCGGCTGTGACGTTCGCTCGCTGGCGAGCGTTATCCTGTCAGCAGACGGCGCTTCGGAGATGGCATGAACATCGAAACCAAATGGCTGGAAGATCTGGTCGCGCTGGCGGCGACGCGCAGCTTCTCGCAGGCTGCCGAGCGGCGTTTCGTCACCCAGCCGGCGTTCAGCCGGCGCATCCGCAGCCTGGAGAGCACGCTCGGGCTGACGCTGGTGAACCGCTCGCGCACGCCGGTGGAGCTGACCGAGGCCGGCCAGCTGTTTCTGATCACCGCGCGCAACATGGTCGAGCAGGTCGGCGAGGTGGTGCGCTACCTGCACAATCTGGAGGGGCAGCGCGGCGAGGTGCTGCGTATCGCCGCCGCGCACTCGTTGGCGCTGGGCTTCTTCCCGGCGTGGCTGGCGCGGCTACGGCGTGACGGCGTGCCGGTCAACAGCCGGCTGGTGGCCACCAACGTCGGCGAGGCGGTGCATTCGCTGCGCGAGGGCGCCTGCGACCTGATCCTCGCCTACCACGATCCGGAAGCGACCCTGCAGATGGACCCCGAGCTTTTTCCCTCGCTGGCGCTGGGGCGCACCGAGATCGTCCCGGTGTGTGCGGTGGACGAAGCCGGTGCGCCGCTGTTCGATCCCGACAGCGGGCAGAGCGTGCCGCTGCTGGCCTACAGCGCCGGCGCCTCGCTGGGTCGTTCGGTGAATGCACTGCTGCGCCAGCGCGGGCTGCGTTCGACCACGGTGTACGAAACGGCCATGGCCGACAGCCTGAAGAGCATGGCGATGCAGAAGCTCGGCCTGGCCTGGGTGCCGCGGCTGAGTGTGACCGCCGAACTGGCGCGCGGCGAACTGGTGATCTGCGGCGGCGAGCATTGGCGCGTGCCGCTGGAAATTCGCCTGTACCGCTGCGCGCTGGTGCGCAAGGCGCCGGTGCGGCTGCTCTGGCGCAAGCTGGAGAGCGGCGCGGGACGCGGGGACGGTGCAGGCGCTGACTGAGCGTTGAAGGCCCGGTGGCAACCGTGCCTTCAGCCCCGACGCCACCAGCGTGAGCGGGCCGCGGCTTCCGGCCAGGGCACCGCCTTGTTCTCGCAGCGCACGATGCCGCCGGCGCTCAGGCGCAGGGTCCAGCGCTGGGCGATCTCGCCTGGCTCGCCGGGTTGCCGGCAGACCAGCAGCAGGTTGTAGTCGTGCTGCTTTTCGATGGCATGCGCCTGGACGACCGGCGGCTGGCCGTCTTCCTCCTGCCATTCGTACAGCTGCTGGTGGCTGGCCTGGATCATCGCGCAGAGCGGCTCGAAATCCAGGGTCAGGCGCTCCTGGATCTGGTTCTGGGTCAGCGCCGCCTTGTCCAGCAGCAGCCGCGAACGGTAGCAGACGATCTGCCGCTCCTCGTTGGTGGCCCACTTGCCGGAATGTTCGCGCACCGCACGCTGAAGCTCGCCCAGCTTGCGGTAGTCGAGCCAGAGCAACTGCTGGGCCATCACCTTCTGCGTATAGGGCATCAGCAGGCGCAGCTTCCAGCGCGGCTTGCCCTTGCGCAGCCAGCGGGTGGCGGTGTCGATCAGGTCGTCGCGCAGCAGGTCGCGAATCGCGTAGATCAGCGCGATGCCCATCAGCAGGGCGAAGGAGAGCTTCTGACTGGCATCGCGCACGTTGAACAGGAAGTAGGTGAACAGCGACATGATCAGCATGGTGGACGCCGCCTTCACCAGCTTGCGGGTGCCGGCGCCCAGTTCGATCAGCTGCTGGCGCAGCACCACCGGGTACTCCAGCAGCCGCTGGTAGAGGCCCATGCGGTTCCACACGCGGGTCGGCGGACCCTTGAAGTCGCCCAGGTAGTCGTGCTCGGCGCGGTAGCGGCGTTCCTGCTGGATGAACTCCAGGGCCGCCCGTTTCAGCTCGTCGTCCAGTGCGTCGTAGCCTTCCAGCGTCATGCTTTCCAGCAGGAACTGCTCGGCCAGCCAGGAAAAGTAGACGTCCAGCTGGCGGAAATAGCGCGATTGCTTGCTCTGCTGCGGCTCGCCCTTGCGCAGGCGCTGGGCGAAGTTCTGGCTCAGGCGCAACGCGCGCGCCAGCTGCTCGGCGGATGCCTTGCCCTGCAGCTGCTGGCGCAGGCGGTCCAGCGACGCCTGATAACGGAAGAACCAGGCGCCGTGCATGATCTCGTAGTGCGGCGAGATCAGCGAGAAGGCGGTGTCCAGCTTGCTGGCGCGGTCCTGGACCGGCAGGCCGAGCAGGCGGAAACGGTGCATCAGCGCGCCGTGGAAGAACTGCTCCTCGCTCAAGGTGTGGCCGGACAAGGTGGTCTCGTGGGGCGTGAACAGGTACAGCTCGACCAGATGCCGGCCCGGCTGGGTCAGGGTTCGGGTCAGTTGCAGGCGAAAATCGCCCTGGCGCTTCAACGAGAACACGGCACCTCCGCTCACAGTACGCGGCGAGCATAGCAAGCCTGAGGCACCTGCCGGCGCTGCGAGAACCGGCGGCCGGCCAAACCCGCGCGGCCTGCGCCGGGCGGACAAGCGCGGGTGCCGGCGCGGCGGGGCTTGCGATATACTGCGCGGCCCTCGGTCGGACTGGTTCCGGCCCTTTTTCCTAACGGCCGCGCTGCCCCCAGCGCGGCCGTTGTTCCTGATGCGCCGGCAGGCGCGAGAAAGAGGCACGACGATGACCGCACTGGTAGGCGTGATCATGGGCTCGAAGTCCGATTGGTCCACCCTCAGCCACACCGCCGAGATGCTGGAAAAGCTGGGCATTCCCCATGAAGTGACGGTGGTTTCCGCCCACCGCACCCCCGATCTGCTCTTCCAGTACGCCGAACAGGCCGAAGCCCGCGGGCTGCGCGTGATCATCGCCGGTGCCGGCGGCGCGGCGCATCTGCCGGGCATGTGCGCGGCCAAGACGCACCTGCCGGTGCTCGGTGTGCCGGTGCAGTCGTCGATGCTCTCGGGTGTCGATTCGCTGCTGTCGATCGTGCAGATGCCGGCGGGCGTGCCGGTCGCTACCCTGGCCATCGGCAAGGCCGGGGCGATCAACGCGGCGCTGCTGTCGGCGAGCATCCTCGGCCACGAGTACCCGGAATATCACGCCGCGCTGAAGAAATTCCGCGACGAGCAGACCCAGAGCGTGCTGGACAACCCCGACCCGCGCGGCTGAGCGGGTTCTACACTTGCCATCGGCGCGCGCGGATGGCCGCCTAACGAAGGGCCGTGAGTTATGAAAATTGGTGTGATCGGTGGCGGCCAGCTGGGCCGCATGCTGGCCTTGGCGGGCACTCCGCTGGGCATGAGCTTCGCCTTCCTCGACCCGGCGCCGGACGCCTGCGCCCAGGCGCTCGGCGAGCACATCCGCGCCGACTACGACGACAAGGAGCATCTGCGCCGGCTGGCCGACGAGGTGGACCTGGTGACGTTCGAGTTCGAGAGCGTGCCGGCCGAGACCGTGGCGTTCCTCTCGCAGTTCGTGCCGGTCTATCCGTCCGCCGAGTCGCTGCGCATCGCCCGCGACCGCTGGTTCGAGAAATCCATGTTCAAGGACCTCGGCATTCCCACGCCGGAGTTTGCCGACATCCAGTCGCAGGCCGATCTCGACGCCGCAGTGGCCGCCATCGGCCTGCCGGCGGTGCTCAAGACGCGCACCCTGGGTTACGACGGCAAGGGCCAGAAGCTGCTGCGCAAGCCCGCCGACGTTGCCGGCGCGTTCGCCGAACTGGGCAGCGTACCGTGCATCCTCGAGGGCTTCGTGCCATTCACCGGCGAAGTCTCGCTGATCGCCGTGCGCGGCCGTGACGGCGAAACCTGCTTCTACCCGCTGGTGCACAACACCCACGAGAGCGGCATCCTGCGGTTGTCGGTGGCCAGCAGCAACCATCCGCTGCAGGCGCTGGCCGAGGACTATGTCGGCCGCGTGCTGGAGAAGCTCGACTACGTCGGCGTGCTGGCCTTCGAGTTCTTCGAGGTGGACGGTGGGCTGAAGGCCAACGAGATCGCCCCGCGCGTGCACAACTCCGGACACTGGACCATCGAAGGCGCCGAGTGTAGCCAGTTCGAGAACCACCTGCGCGCCGTCGCCGGCCTGCCGCTGGGCTCGACCGCCAAGCTGGGCGAGAGCGCCATGCTCAACTTCATCGGCGAAGTGCCGGACGTGGCCAGGGTCATCGCCGTCGAGGACTGCCACCTGCACCACTACGGCAAGGCGTTCAAGGCCGGCCGCAAGGTCGGCCACGCGACGCTGCGTTGCCCCGACCGCGCCACACTGGACCGGCAGATCACCGCCGTGGAGACGCTGATCAACCACGCCTGACGCTCCGGTCGTCCGGCTGCGGCGAACGCAACCGCCGCCGCCCGGGTCCATCGGTTACTACCTACGGACCCGGGAGAACCACATGGGCATCATCGGCACCATCCTCATCGGCCTGATCGTCGGCCTCGTCGCGCGCTTCCTCAAACCGGGCAACGACAGCATGGGCTGGATCATGACTATCCTGCTCGGTATCGGCGGCTCGCTGCTGGCCAGCTACGGCGGCCAGGCGCTGGGCCTGTACCAAGCCGGCGAGGGCGCGGGCTTTATCGGCGCGGTGGTCGGTGCGATCATCCTGCTGGTCATCTACGGCGCGCTGACCCGCCGCAACCACTGATCCGCCGCGGGCCGCCGTGGCGGCCCATCCCGCCACCGAACTGCCCGCCATGCCCCGATTGCTGCTGCCGCTGTTGCTCTGCTGTTCCCTGCTCGCCCACGCTGCCCCGCCGGAACTCGACTGGCTGGAACTGATGCCGCCCGAGGATCGCCAGGCGCTGGAAGACATGCCGGAAATCGACCACGGCGGCAACGAGGACCCGGGCTTCAGTGCCCAGGGCGCGCTCAAGCAGGGTGCCGGACTGCCGGCGGTGATGTATTCGGCCAAGACGGTGCCGGCCCTCGACGGCAAACCGGTGCGCCTCGGCGGCTATCCGGTGCCGCTGGAAAGCGACGAGCAGGGCCGCAGTACGGTGTTCTTCCTGGTGCCCTATCCGGGCGCCTGCATCCACGTGCCGCCACCACCACCGAATCAGATCGTGCTGGTGCGCTACCCGCGTGGCATCCAGCTCGACGACATCTACACGCCGCTGTGGGTCGACGGCCCGCTGAAGATCGAGAAGGTGAGCAACGAACTCGCCGACGCCGCTTACGTCATTCCGGCCGATGCGGTGGAGCCGGTCGACGAAGCGGACTTCTGAGTGCTCGACGCACGACGCCGCGAGGCGTTTCGCCGGCTTGCGGCCGACACCGCGGGCATCGACGTCGAGGTCTACCGCCAGTTAGGCAAGGACCCGCTGGAGCCGATCCTCGGCCTCGGTGAGGCGGCCGCGCCGCTGTGCTTCTTCGGTCGCGATCCGGGCCGTGAGGAGGTGCGTCACGGCGCGCCATTCGTAGGTGCCAGCGGGCAGAGCGTGCGCCGTGCGCTGCATCGCCAGCTGTACGGCACGGAGCCGGCGGACTTCGACGCGGCGCTGGCGGTGGGGCGGGGGTTCTTCTGGCTCGGTACGGTGCCGTACAAACCGCAGGGCAACCGGGCCTGGTCGATGGCGGTCAAGCGGCGCTTCCAGCCGTTGCTGCGCGAGCTGCTGCTGAGCGAATGGCGCGGCCGGCACATCGTCACGTTCGGTCGCGAGGCGTTTCTCTGGTTCGGCATCGACCAGCCGCGCGCGGTGCGTGAACGGCTGGAGGCGTTCTGGCGGCGCGACGACCGCTTCAGCGCGAGCATCGACGTGCGGCTGCACGACGAACACGGCGCGCTGCGGGAATTCGTCCTGCATCCGCTGCCGCATCCCTCGCCGCTCAATCAGCTCTGGTTCAAGCGCTTTCCCGCGCTGCTGCAGGCACGCCTGGCGGCGCTCGCAATCGATGCGCCGACGGCGAGCTGAGGCTCAGATATCCAGGCAGATCTTGCCGAAGTGGCGATTGCTCTCCTGATAGCGGAAGGCGTCGCAGATCTGCTCCAGCGGGAAATGCCGGTCGATCACCGGACGCAGGCCGTTGGCGTCGATGGCGCGGATCATCTCCTGCTGCTGGGTGCGGCTGCCGACCAGCACGCCCTGCAGGCGCAGCTGGCGCACCAGCGCGGTGACCAGCGGCAGCTCGCCGGCCACCCCGGTGAGGATGCCGATCACCGCGATGTGCCCGCCGATGCGGGTGGCGGCCATCGACTGCACCAGCGTCGCTGGGCCACCGACCTCAATGACGTGGTCGACGCCACGGCCATCGGTGAGTTCGAGCACGCGCTGGCCCCACTCCGGGGTGCTGCGGTAGTTGATCAGGTGGTCGGCACCGAGGCCGCGCAGGCGTTCGAGCTTGTCGTCGCTGGAGGAAGTGGCGATTACGCTGGCGCCGGCCAGCTTGGCGAACTGCAGGGCGAAGATCGACACGCCACCGGTGCCCTGTACCAGCACCGTCTCGCCGGGCTTGAGCGCGCCGTCGACCATCAGCGCGCGCCAGGCGGTGAGCCCGGCGGTGGTCAGGGTCGCCGCCTCGGCATGGCTCCAGCCCTTCGGCGCACGGGTGAACGAGGTGACGCGGGCGGTCACCGTCTCGCGCGCGTAGCCGTCGATGCCGTCGCCGGGCACCGTGGCGAAGCCTTCCACCAGTGGCTCGCCGTCCAGCCAGTCGGGGAAGAAGGTGCTGACCACTTGATCGCCGACGGCGAACTCGCTGACCCCGGCACCCACCGCGATCACCTCGCCGGCGCCGTCGGCCATCGGGATGCGCGGCTCGCTTGGGCCCCACATGCCGCTGACCACCGCGAAATCGTGGTAGTTGAGCGAGTTGGCGCGCAGACGCACGGTAATTTCGCCGGCCGCCGGTTCGCGCGCCGGGCAGCTGCCGACGATGACCTTGTCGTAGCCGCCGCCGGGTTGAACGTAGATCGCTTTGCTCATGGTCGCTCCAGAATTACGGATGGTGACCTTCACAGCCGGCGTCGGCGTCCGGTCACCATCGAGAGAAAGAGGTTTTCGCGCAGCCGCAGGCTTTCCACCAGCGCGGCCAGCAGGTGCAGGCCGACCAGTCCGAGCAGCGCGTTGGCGAAAGCATCGTGCACGATCAGAGGGCCGTCCAGCCCCCAGAAGTAGTCGACTTCCTCCATCAGAAAGCCGGTGACGCCCAGGCCGAGCATCAGCAGCATCATCAGGATCATCACCAGCGCGCCGAGCGGCGAATGCCCCAGGCGATGGTAGGGCCGCCCGTGCAGCAGCGCGCCCAGATGTTCCGCCAGCCGCGCGCGGGTGGGCCAGAAGTCGGCCCAGCGCGCCGCCGGCGTGCCGACGAACCCCCACACCAGGCGGATCGCCAGCCAGGCCACGGCGTAGTAGCCCAGCCAGCGATGCCACGCCTCGCCCTCCTCGGTGAAGAAGTAGTTGGCGATGAAGGTGCCGGCCAGCGACCAGTGGAACAGGCGTACCAGCGGGTCCCAGAGCGTGACGCGGTCGGGTTTCATGTCAGTCGTCGATATCGGTCTTGACCGCCTCGCCGCTCACCGGATCGAAATAGATCTCGACCTTCTGCTTGTCCTTGTTCCAGCCGTAGATCTCGTAGCAGTTGCCGTCGGTGACCTTGAACTTCTTGATCTCGTAGCCCTGGGCCTTGAGGTCGGCCTGGAATTTTTCCTGATCCTGCCACTGCGCCTTGTCGGCGCTGGTGCACTCGGGTTCGGCCAGGGCCAGCGGGCTGGCGAGGGCGAGAGAAAGCAGAAGCAGCTTGCGCATGGGGGTGTCCTCTTGCGAAAGAATCGGCAAATGCCCCGGCGAGGCCGTCGAATGGCGCAGGCCGCGGCGCATGGCGGTGTCCGACGCAGGCGCGCGGTACCGTCAGCATTCAGAGCGCGGCGGCGCCGGCATGTTCCGCAGCCGTCACCGGCGCCGCGCGTGCCGCTGGAATTGCCGCCGATCTGCTGGGAGCATGGGAGGCCCGCCAGTCAAGGAGCTGTCATGAAAGGACAACCGTTCTACCGCCGCCTGCGGTTCGCTCGCCACGGGCTGGCGCAGGCCTGGCGCCGCGAGCGCAGCCTGCGCACGCACCTGCTGGCCGCGACGCTGGTGCTGCTGGTGTTGCTGCTGACGCGCCCAGCGGCCATCTGGTGGGCGGTGCTGACGCTGACGGTGGGCCTGGTGGTGATCGCCGAGCTGCTCAACAGCGCGCTGGAAACCCTGATGGACCACCTGCATCCGCAGCAGCATCCGGAGATCGGCGTGGCCAAGGACATCGCCGCCGCGGCGGTGCTGGTCGCCAGCCTGGTGGCGCTCGGCGTCGGCGCGGCGTTTCTGTTCAGCCTGCTCGGCGGCTGAGGCGGCCTCTCAACGCGGGGCGGCCGCGGCTTTGCGGCGCCTGCCGGTGGTACCTTTGTTTGCTGCGGCCTTGCGCTTGTTCTTCCGGGGCGTGCCGCCGCGCGCAGGTGGCCCGCTGATGGTGAGGCGTAATCCGGCGCAGCGTTCGACCAGCTTGCTCATCCACGCTGACTGCTTGACGACGAATTCCTCCAGCGGCATCTCGCCGTTCTGCACCATATCCAGCGCCTGCTCCCAGATCGCCGTGGTGCCGGGGTCAGCGATCGGCCGCGGCACCGCGTCGATCAGGCCGAACGCCGCCGGGGTCGCGGCCAGCGCCTTGCCCTGCTTGCTCAGGTAGCCGCGTTCGAGCAGGCCCTGGATGATCCCGGCGCGCGTCGCCTCGGTGCCGATGCCGGTGGTGTCTTTGAGCTTCTGCTTCAGGCGCGGGTCGTCGACCAGCTTGGCAACGTTCTTCATCGCCTTGATCAGTTCGCCCTCGGTGAATGGCTTGGGCGGCTGGGTGTGCTGGTCCTTGAGCTTCACCTCGGCCACCGCGTAGTCCTGGTTCGCCGCGAGTGCCGGCAGTGCCTGCGGCTCGTGCGCTTCGCGGCCTTTGGCCGGCGTCAGTGCCTCGGGCAGCGCGCGACGCCAGCCCGGCTCGACGATGCGCTTGCCCACCGCGCGCAGCGTCTGACCGGCGCAGGTGAAGTCGGCCTGGGTGCGGTCGTACTCGTGGTGGGGCAGGAACTGCGCCAGGTAGCGCGCGCGGATCAGCCCGTAGACGGCGCGCGGCTTGCCGCTCAGGCGTGTCGAGGCCTGCGCGGCGACAGTGGGGATGATGCCGTGGTGCGCGCTCACTTTCGCGTCGTTCCAGGCCCGCGAACGGCGCCGGGCGTCGAGGTGCGGCGCCAGGGCAGCCAGCGCCGGATCGGCAGCACCCAGTGCGTCGAGGATCGCCGGGGCTTCGGTGTGCTGGCTGAGCGGCAGGTAGCCGCAGTCGCTGCGCGGGTAGGTGATGAGCTTGTGCGTTTCGTACAGCGCCTGGGCGATGTCGAGGGTTTCCTGGGCGCCGAGGCCGAGCTTCTTCGAACAGACCTCCTGCAGCGTGCCGAGATCGAACGGTAGCGGTGCCGCCTCGCGCATCCGTTCAGTGTTCAGCTCGACCAGCCGTGCGCTGCCGGCGCGGCGCATGGCCTCGGCGGCGTCGCGCGCCAGCTCGGGGTTGAGGCAGCGGCCCTGCTCGTCGCAGGCATCTTCCGGGGCGCGCCACTGCGCGGTGAACGGCGTGCCATCAGCCAGCAGCTGCACGTCGATGGCCCAGAACGGCACCGGCACGAAGTCGGCGATGCTGCGGTCGCGGTCGACCACCAGGCGCAGCGTCGGCGTCTGCACGCGACCCACCGGGAGCACGCCCTGGTAGCCGGACTGGCGGCCGAGCAGGGTGAACAGCCGGCTCATGTTCATGCCGATCAGCCAGTCGGCGCGCGAGCGGCCCAGCGCGGCCTGGTAGAGGTTGAAGGTCTCGCCGCCCGGTTTGAGCGCGCCGAGTGCCTTGCGGATCGACGCCTCGTCCAGCGCCGACAGCCACAACCGCTGGATCGGCCCGAGATAGCGGCAGTGCTCGACCAGCTCGCGGGCGATCATCTCGCCCTCGCGGTCGGCGTCGGTGGCGATCACCAGCTCCGCGCACTCGCCGAGCAGGCGCTTGACCGCCTTGAACTGGCTGGCGGTCTTCGGCTTGACCTGCATCTTCCACTGCTGCGGCACGATCGGCAGGTCGGCCAGAACCCAGCGCTTGTAGCGCGCGTCATAGGCATCCGGCGGCGCGGTCTCCAGCAGGTGGCCGATGCACCAGGTCACGCTCACGCCGGCACCCTGCCAGCAGCCGTCGCCGCGCCGGTTGGCGCCGAGCACCTTGGCGATGTCTTTGGCCTGGGAGGGTTTTTCGCAGAGAAAGAGCCGCATGCTGGTCATCGATGGCTGCAACGAGCGCCAAGCATGGGCAGAAAGCGCGGCGCCGGCAACCGAAAATCTGTATATGCATACAGTTTATTCGTGCTGTGACGCTCAACTCCGCGGCGGCGGGTGCAGCTGGCTGCGAAATTGCCCCGGGCTCTGGCCGGTCCAGCGGCGGAACAGTCGATGAAACGCGCTGGGCTCCTGGAAACCGGCGCGCACGGCGATTTCGCTGATGCTCAGCTGGCGGTCGCGCAGCAGGTTGAACACCAGGGCGCGGCGCACCTCGTGCTTGATCTCCTGATAGGTGAAACCTTCCTTGGCCAGTTGCCGCCGCAGCACCTGCTCGCCAAGCCCGCGCGCGCGGGCGATGGCGGCGAGCGTCGGCCACTGATCGCTGGGCTGGCTGCGCAGCGCGCGAAAGAGCTGCGAGGCCAAGCCGCTGTCGTTGCGAAAGCGCACCACCAGCCACTGCGGACAGCTGCGCAGGAAGGCGCGCAGCGAGGCGCCATCCTGGATCACCGGCAAGCGCAAGTAGCTGGCCTCGAAGGCCACCTCGCTCTGCGCCCCGTCATATTCCACCAGCGGTCCCCAGTGCCACGGCGTGGTCTGGCCGGCCGGGGCGGGCGTGCTGAAACGGCTGCGATTGAGCGGAATGCGCCGTCCCACCAGCCAGCACATCACACCCAGCACGATGCTGAGGAAGATTTCCTCGGCCGGTCCCTTGAGCGTTGGGTCGGCCAGCTCGCTGCTCAGCCTGACGACGGCCTGGCCATTGCGCACCTCCAGCGTCGCGCGGATGTCGTGGATGAACAGGCCGAGGTACTGCAGGCAGCGCGGCAGCGCCTTGCCCAGGCTGGTTTCCTGGATCAGCCCGCGACAGATCAGGGCGAAGCTGCCGTTGGGCAGGCCGTGGGAGTCGAAGCCGAAGAATTCGTCGCCCAGCTCGGCGCTCATCGCCAGCCAGAAGCGGCTGACCGCGGCGGCCGGCACCTGGGCGTGCGGCGCGGTCAGCGCGGCGGCGTCGATGCCCGCGGCGGCGAGCACCTGCTGCAGGCGCGCCGGGTTGTCGCGCAGACGATGAAGCGCGGCCTGGACGAGGTAGGCCGCCACCGAATCCTGTTCACGCATGGCGTTGCTATCCGTTTGCTGGGGTCTGGCTTGCGCCCGCGGTGGCGTCGGGTGGCCGAATCTATGCCGCTGCAACGACGGTTTTGGGCATAGCAAGTGCACTCGGCGCCTGCCTAGACTGGCTCACACCGTCGCCTGCGTGCAGGCCCGACCATCTCCGTGGAGGCTGCCATGCACGCCCGATCTGCCGCAACCTTTGAAATCAGCCGCGAGCGTGCGCTGCAGCTGTTCGCCGACGAGGGCTTCGGTCAGGTCAGCCTGCGCCGGCTGGCCAGCCACATGGGCATTTCCACCGCGACCCTGTACACGCATGTCGCCGGCAAGGAAGAGCTGCTGTTCGACGCGCTGGAGGAGCATTACGAGCATCTGCTGCTGCTCGCCGAGCGCGGTGTGCGCGGCGAACCGGCCGTGCGCCCGCGCGTGCAGCGGCTGAGCCGGGCGCTGGTCGAGCTGTATCGACACTGTCCGTCGCGCTTCCTGCTGGCCACGCGCGAGCGGCACTGCCTGCGCGATGGCCACCGGCGACGCATCGACAGCCTGCGCCGACGCATCGTCGAGCAGCTCGCTACCTGGCTGCAGGGCGGCGAGGCGCCGACGGCAGGTCGCGTGCTGCTCGAACTCATCGAACACCTGCCGCTCTGGCTGGCCGCGCATGGCCTCACGGCCGAGCAGCAGACCCGGCTGGTCGATGCGCTGCTGCTCGGCAGCCTTCCCGGCCTGCGCCAGCTGCCCTCCCCAGAACCCATCCTGCCGACCGAGGTAATTCACCATGCCCAGTTACAAGGCCGATCTGCGTGACGCCCGCTTCATCCTCCACGAAGTCTTCGATGCGCCTGCGCTGTGGGCGCGCCTGCCGGCGCTGGCCGAGCGGATCGATGCCGAGACCGCCAACGCCATACTCGATGAGGCGGCCAAGGTCACCGGCGAGCTGCTGGCACCGCTGAACCGCAGCGGCGACGAGGAGGGCGCGCAGTGGCTCGAAGGCCGGGTGCGCACCCCGGCGGGCTTTCGCGAGGCCTATGCCACCTACGCCGAAGGCGGCTGGGTGGGCCTGGCCGGTAATCCCGAATACGGCGGCATGGGCATGCCGAAGATGCTCGCGGTGGCCTTCGAGGAAATGCTCTACGCGGCCAACTCGAGCTTCGCGCTGTACTCGGCGCTGAGCTCCGGCGCCTGCCTGGCGATCGACGCGCATGCCAGCGAAGCCCTCCGGCAGCGCTACCTGCCGCCGCTGTACGAGGGCCGCTGGGCCGGCTCCATGTGCCTGACCGAGCCGCACGCCGGCACGGACCTGGGCATCATCCGCACCCGCGCCGAGCCGCAGGCCGACGGCAGCTACCGCATCAGCGGCACCAAGATCTTCATCACCGGCGGCGAGCAGGACCTGACCGAGAACATCATTCATCTGGTGCTGGCCAAGCTGCCCGACGCCCCGGCCGGGCCAAAGGGGATCTCGCTGTTCCTCGTGCCGAAGGTGCTGGTCAGCGAGGACGGTAGCCTCGGGGCGGCCAACGCGGTGTCCTGCGGCTCCATCGAACACAAGATGGGCATCAAGGCCTCGGCCACCTGCGTGATGAACTTCGACGGTGCCTGCGGCTATCTGGTCGGCGAGGTGAACAAGGGGCTGGCGGCGATGTTCACCATGATGAACTACGAGCGGCTGTCCATCGGCATCCAGGGCATCGGCTGCGCCGAGGCTTCCTACCAGGCGGCGCGCGATTACGCCCGCGAACGCCTGCAGAGCCGCGCGGCCACGGGGCCGGTCGCGCCCGAGCGGGGCGCCGACCCGATCATCGTCCACGCCGATGTGCGGCGCATGCTGCTGACCATGAAAACCATGACCGAGGGCGGGCGCGCTTTCGCCTGCTACGTCGGCCAGCAGCTGGACCTGGCCAAGTACGCCGACGACCCGGCGCAGAAGGAGCGCGCCGAGGCGCTGGTGGCGTTGCTGACGCCGGTGGCCAAGGCGTTCTTCACCGATGCCGGGTTCGAGAGCTGTGTTCTCGGCCAGCAGGTGTTCGGTGGCCACGGCTACATCCGCGAATGGGGGCAGGAGCAGCTGGTACGCGACGTGCGCATCGCACAGATCTACGAAGGCACCAACGGCATCCAGGCGCTCGATCTGCTCGGACGCAAGGTGGTCGCCAACGGTGGTGTGTCGCTGCGACTGTTCACCGATGAGGTCCGCGCCTTCGCGGCAACCCACGACACGCCGTTCAACGCCGCGCTGCACGAGGCGGTCGAGCGTCTGGAGCGCGTCAGCGCCTGGCTGCAGGAACAGGCCCGCGGCGATGCCAACGCCGTCGGCGCGGCGTCGGTGGAATACCTGCAGCTGTTCGGCTACACCGCCTATGCCTACATGTGGGCGCGCATGACGGCGAGCGCTGCCCGCGGCGCAGCCGACGATGCGTACTACCGCGCCAAGCTGGGCAGCGCGGCGTTCTACTTCGAGCGCCTGCTGCCGCGCACGCTGGGACTGGAGGGTAGCATCCGCGCCGGCAGCGCCTCGCTCTACGGCCTGGAGGCCGAACAGTTCTGAGCACCTGGCGGCCCGCCTGCCGAGCGCGAGCCGCAGGCGGCCCGGGGCAAGGGAGCCAGGGTTTGCTCAGTGCCCCGGAGAGGCCAGGGTCTGGGCGAATTCACCGATGGCTTCCACGACCTGCTGCGCGCCGTGCTGTATGTCGAGGATGACCGTGCCGGCCTGATTGGCGAGGGCGACGCCTTGTTCCGCCTTGCGCGTGCTGGCCTGCATGCTCTCCGTCGCCACCCGGGCCAGTTCGCGGTTCTTGCCGACCACCTCGGTAATGGCCACGGTCGCCTGGCTGGTGCGCTGCGCCAGGTTGCGTACCTCATCGGCGACCACCGCGAAGCCGCGGCCCTGCTCGCCGGCGCGGGCTGCCTCGATAGCCGCGTTGAGCGCCAGCAGGTTGGTCTGCTCGGCAATGCCGCGAATGGCGCCGACGATGCTGCCGATTTCTTCCGACTGGGCGCTCAGCGCACCGATGGCCTGCGCGACCTGCGCAAGTTCGTCGGCGATGCTCTGCACCACGCTGACCGACTGCTGGACCACCGCGGCGCCTTGCCGCGCGGACTCGTCGGTCTGCCGCGAGGTCTCGAAGGCCATCTGCGCTGCGCGAGTTTCGGCGTCCCGCTGCTCGACCCTGGCGGTGATATCGGAAGCGAACTTGGCCACGCCGTACAGGCGGCCCTGGGCATCGTAGAGCGGGTTGTAGGTGGCCTGGAGCCAGACGCCACGGCCCTGTTTGGTCAGTCGCCGGAACAGGCCGGTACTGAACTCGCCCCGGTTCAGCCGGGCCCAGAAGTCGCGATAGGCGTCGCTCCGTGCTTCTTCGGGCTCGCAGAACAGGCGGTGGTGCTTGCCGCGAATATCGTCCAGGCGATAACCCATGACCTGGAGGAAATTCGCGTTGGCATTGACCACCAGCCCCTGCAGATCGAACTCGATCACCGCTGAGGAGCGCTCGACCGCCTGCATGCGGCTGGCATCCGCCTGCGCGCGCAGCGTTTGTTCGGTCACATCGGTAGCGAGCATGACGATGCGTTGCACTTTGCCGCCGGCATCACGGACCGGAACGTAACTGGCCTGCAGCCACACTTGCCGACCGTGTTTTGCCAGCCACGGCATGAGATTGGTCACGCTGCGGCCCTGCTGCAGGCCCTGCCAGAAGGCGCTGTAGTCGCGGCTCTGTGCATAGGCGGGATCGCAGAACGCGCGGTGCTGGCGTCCGCTGACCTCCTCTAGGGTAAAACCCAGCAGGTTCAGGAACAGCGGGTTGGCCTGCAGCACCAGCCCCTCGGGACTGAATTCGATGGTCGCCACGGCACTGCGCAGCGCCACGTATTCGGCCTCGAATACCGCCCGCTGCGCCTGGCACTCACGCAGGGTGTCTTTGAAAGTTCGGGTACGCATGAACATGCGGGTACGGTCTCCGATGGCCTGTCATGGCATGCATCCACCCGAAGCCGACAGGCATGACTGGCTCCGGGAGTGATGAAGGGAGGCTACATCTTTTACAAAACCTATACAAATTGGTTTGGTGTATAGAAATGATAGAGATCCGTACAGCGCAGGACTCGGCACGCCGATATCAGGTATCGGGTGTTACGGAAAAGGCAACGCGGGTGCTGCCTGGGAGAGGGAGGCGGCGAAAACTGGAAGCTATTGCTCGGGTATGTGCGGAAGGACGCCCGGAACCGGCGAAAGGGGCGCTCCACTTCCGGCAGAAACGAAAAAGGCCCGCATTTCTGCGAGCCTTTGTGTTCGTGGTGCCGGCACCAGGAGTCGAACCCGGGACCTACTGATTACAAGTCAGTTGCTCTACCAGCTGAGCTATACCGGCAAACCGGGCGCCATTATAGCGATTGCGCGCGGCGAGTAAACCGTTCTCTGCCAAGCACTTGCGTGGCTTCGGGGATCAGCGGCGTTCGGCGAGCAGCAGCAGGTTGCGCGGGGTGAGTTCGCCGGTGCAGAAGCGGCCGAGGCGTACCGCGTAGCCGTTTTCTTCCAGCAGCAGGGCGCGGTCGAGCAGCAGCCAGACTTCCAGCGGGCGGCGGAACAGGCCGCGCAGCAGTTCGAGGTTGCGCACTTCGGCCAGGCGCTGCCAGCCGGCCCGTTCCAGCGCCGGCCAGTCTTCTGTGCCTGGCTCGGGCAGCTGCTTGAGTGCGGCGAGGTCGCGGCAATAGCGTTCGAAGTCTTTCCGCAGCCAGGCGCTGGGCAGCGAGGGGGTGGGCAGGTAGTCGTCCTGCCCGCGCAGACGACGCTGCAACAGGTCGAAGCCAAGCCGCCAGGCCATCGACTGGTCGCGGTTGCGGCGTTCGCGGGCACCGGCGGTGACGGTCTCGGTCAGCGGCAGGCCGAGGTCGTCGCGCGATAGCCGCAGGCTGGAGTCCTGCGCGGCCCGTGACAGCGGCTGATAGCGCTCGGCCTGGGTCCGGTTGTAGCAGCAGGGTGCGATGGCGAGCTGGCGCACGCCGGCGGCGATGGCCAGCTGCAGCAGACGTACGTGCAGGTCGCCGCAGGCGTGCAGGGCGACCGGCGTGTGATCGGCATGCAGGTACGCGGCGCAGTCCGCGCCGAGCACGTCCTGCTGGAGATGACGGGCATCGATACCCAGACGCCGGCTGAGGCGGGCGCCGTCTTCGACCAGCGCGGCGTCCCATTCCAGGCAGGTCAGGGCGCCGCCGTCCTGCGCCAGCTGGCGGCCCAGATGGCCCTTGCCAGCGCACCAGTCCAGCCAGTGGTGCGTGGATTGGCGGAATTGCAGGTGCGCGGCGAACGCGCGGATCTGCTGCCATTTGCGCCCGGGAACGTCGACCTGCAGGCGGCTGTTCGGCGCCGGCAGCGGCTGGGCCGGCAGCTCCGCCAGCTTGCTGAGCGCCCGTGCCTCGGCCGCCAGCTGGGGGAAGGGCGCCGGTGCATCGAGTTCGCTCGGCTGGTTGTGTGCGGCTTCGGCGTCGGCCAGCGAGCGTGCGCGCAGCCAGGCGGCCAATTGCGGATGCGTGGCTTCCCATTCCAACCGGTGCTGCACGAAAGGCCGAGGCCGCCACAATGACTGGTGCTCGGTGAGGAAGCGGTCGAGCGCGAGGAAATGATCGGTGAAGCTGGCGTGAGCGCGCATCGGTGTGAGTGTCGGTCGGGCGGGCGCCGATTGTAACGGCGATCGGCGCGTGCAAGGCACAACGCCCGTCGTCGACGGGCGTTGCTGGGGGCTAGTGAGCTGTTGGTTAATTCAGTTAATCAATTCGGCGCCCATGGCCCCGATACGGCGTTGCATCCGCACTTGGCTCAACCAACTAACCGCACAGACTACTAGCTGCCATACACCTGCTCGGGCAGCCAGGTGATCAGATCCGGCCAGAGGTAGGCGACCACCAGCATCAGCAACTGGATGCCGATGAACGGCACCACACCCTTGTAGATGGTGCTCGTCGGCACACTGCGCGGAGTGACGCCCCGCAGGTAGAACAGCGAGAAGCCGAACGGCGGAGTGAGGAACGAGGTCTGCAGGTTGAGCGCGAGCATCACGCCGAGCCAGATCGGATCGAGCCCCATCGCCAGCAGGATGGGGCCGACGATCGGTACGACGACGAAGATGATCTCGATGAAGTCGAGGATGAAGCCGAGCAGGAAGATCACCAGCATCACCACCAGGAACGCACCGAGCACGCCGCCGGGCAGCGAATGCAGGGCGTCCTCGATCAGCACCTCGCCGCCGAAGCCGCGGAACACCAGGGAGAACAGCGAGGCGCCGATCAGGATCAGGAACACCATCGAGGTGATCTCGGTGGTGCCGAAGGCGACTTCCTTCAACTGGCTGAAGCTCAGCTGACGCTTGACCAGTGACAGCGCCGTCGCGCCCAGCGCGCCGATGGCGGCGGCTTCGGTGGGCGTCGCATAGCCGGCGAGGATCGAGCCGAGCACGGCGGCGATCAGCACCAGCGGCGGCAGCAGCGCCTTGATCAGCCGTCCCCATTCGATCGGGCCGAGCTCTTCCTGCGGCAGCGCGGGCAGCTTCTTCGGCTGGAAGATGGCGATGATGATCAGGTAGACGATGTACAGGCCGACCAGCGCCAGCCCCGGCAGCAGCGCGCCGACGAACAGGTCGCCGACCGAGACGGTCTTCGGCGAGAAGATGCCCATCTTCAGCTGTGCCTGCTGGAACGCGCTGGACATCACGTCGCCGAGCAGGACCAGGATGATCGACGGCGGGATGATCTGCCCGAGCGTGCCGGTGGCCGCCAGCGTGCCAGTGGCGATCGCCGGGTCGTAACCGCGGCGCAGCATGGTCGGCAGGGCCAGCAGACCCATCGTCACCACGGTGGCGCCGACGATGCCGGTCGAGGCCGCGAGCAGCGTGCCGACCACGCACACCGAGATCGCCAGACCGCCACGCAGGGTGCCGAACAGCCGCGACATGGATTCCAGCAGGTCTTCGGCGACGCGGGATTTCTCCAGCATCACGCCCATGAAGACGAACAGCGGCACCGCCAGCATCGTCTGGTTGTTCATGATGCCGAAGATGCGGTTGGGCAGCGCATGCAGGAAGCCGACGTCGAACGTGCCGGTGACCACGCCGACGCCGGCGAACAGCAGTGCCATGCCGCCGAGGGTGAAGGCCACCGGATAGCCCGACATCAGCGCGATGCAGATGCCGACGAACAGTGCGATTGCCATGATCTCAGCCATGCTGCACCTCCTCGTCCTGCGTCAGGCGGCCGGCGAGGCGGTAACCGAGCTTGATCAGATCGGCGACGGCTTGCAGCGCGAGGCTGATGACCATCACCAGGATGATGCTCTTCTGCAGGTAGACGAACTTCAGGCCGCCGGATTCGTTGGAACCTTCGTGCGTGGCCCAGGAGTTGGCGACGTAATCCCAGCTGTTCCAGGCCAGGAACAGGCAGACCGGGATCAGGAACAGCACGTGGCCGAGGCCATCGACGATCGCCTGTCGGCGGGAAACCAGCTTCTGGTAGAAGATGTCGACGCGGACATGGCCGTTGCGCTGCAGCGTCCAGGCGGCGGCGCCCATGAAGACCAGCGCATGGGCATACATGACGGCCTCCTGCAGGGCGATAGCGCCGATGCCGAAGCCATAGCGCAGCACCACGACGATCGCGGTACCGGCAACGAGGAAGAGCGTGAACCAGGCACACAGCTGGCCGAAACGCCGATTCAGCGAATCGATGAGGCCAGCCACGCGCAGTAGTGGCGGGGCGTCATGGGACATTGATGAGTCCTTCTTGTTGGGCGCAAGGAAATTTTGCGCAGAAGGATTCTTGCAGTAGTGGCGCTTTGCAGCAATCGGCATACGACTTTTAGAGGGATGGACTAGGCTTGAGCCGCAGATATCGCTAGTTTTCTTCACCTTGCTTGCACGGTTGCCGGTTCTGGCTCCGGGGCGTTGCCCCGCGCGGTCCTGTCTGGTCGGTCGTGTTCAGCCAAGTCGTTGTGCAAATAAGACAAACAACAAGGAGCACCACATGAAACGTCGTGACATTCTCGCCGCCGCGGGCGTCGGCCTGGCCGCCGCCGCTCTGGCCGGCTGCAATGACAAGAGCGAAAAGACCGCAGCCGCCGGCGCACCTGCCGCCGAGCAACAGACCTTCAACTGGAAGATGGTCACCTCCTGGCCGAAGAACTTCCCCGGCGTCGGCGTTGGCGCCGAGCGTTTCGCCACGCTGGTCAACGAAATGAGCGGCGGTCGGCTGAAGGTCAAGGTCTACGCGGCGGGCGAACTGGTTCCCGCGCTGGAAGTATTCGATGCGGTTTCGCGCGGTACCGCCGAGATGGGGCACGGCGCGCCTTACTACTGGAAGGGCAAGGTGCCGGCCGCGCAGTTCTTCTGTGCGCTGCCGTTCGGCCCGAATGCGCAGGAAATGAATGCCTGGTTGCACCGTGGCGGCGGCATGCAGCTGTGGGAAGAGGTGTACAAGCCGTTCGGTGTGCTGCCGATGGCCTGCGGCGCGACTGGCGTGCAGACTGCTGGCTGGTTCAACAAGGAAATCAACTCGGTCGAGGATTTCCAGGGCCTGAAGATGCGGACTCCCGGCCTGGGCGGCGAAGTGCTGACCAAGATGGGCGGCACCGTGGTCAACATGCCGGCCGGCGAGATCTTCACCGCGCTGCAGACCGGCGCGATCGACGCCACCGAGTGGATCGGTCCGTACAACGACCTGGCCCTCGGCCTGCACAAGGCGTCCAAGTACTACTACACGCCAGGCTGGCAGGAGCCGAACGTCACTTTCGAGCTGGACGTCAATCTCAAGGCTTGGGAAACCCTGCCGGATGATCTGAAAGCCATCGTTCGCGCCGCCGCGCGCGACGTCAACGGCGACATGCTCGACGACTACAACGCCAAGAACATGGAGGCGCTGGAGCAGCTGCGCGAGCAGGGCGTGGAAGTACGCCGCCTGCCGGACGAGGTTCTGGCGCGCCTGAAGGAAGTCGCCGCTGAAGTGGTCGATGCCTCTGCCGCCGCCGATCCGGCTGCGACCAAGGTATGGGAACAGCAGCGTGCCTACCTCAAGCGTCTGTACGCCTACGCTGAGCTGAACGAGAAGGACATCTACAACATCCGCGGCTGATTGCTGACCGCAACGAAAAACGCCACGGCCTGCGCCGTGGCGTTTTCATTTGTGCAACCGGGACCGCCGCGTTCAGCCGAGCAGGGTGGCGTTCAGGCTGATGCGCGCGTTGAGCACCTTGGAGACCGGGCAGCCCTGCTTGGCCTGCTCGGCGATCTGCTGGAACTGAGCGTCGCTGGCTCCCGGAATCTTCGCCTTCAAGGTCAGGTCGACGGCGGTGATGCTGAAGCCATCGCCATCCTTGTCCAGCGTTACCTCGGCGTGGGTCTCGATACGCTCGGCGGTGAGCCCGGCCTGGCCGAGCATCAACGACAGCGCCATCGAGAAGCAGCCGGCATGCGCGGCGCCGATCAGCTCTTCCGGATTGGTACCCGGGGCGTCCTCGAAGCGGGTATTGAAGCCATAGGGGTTGTCCTTCAGCGCGCCGCTCTGGGTGCTGATGGTGCCCTTGCCGTCCTTCAGGCCGCCTTGCCAGACGGCCGATGCGCTCTTCTTCACGTGCAATCCTCCTGCGATGGGTGGATGAAAATGCAGGCACCGGGCACCGGGCACCGGGCAACGGGCGCCGGGCGGTGCGTGGCTCAGCGGGTCGGCTCGGCGGCGAGAATCGCGCTTGCCAGCCCCATGTCGCTGGCCTGCAGCTGTGGCTGCTCGGCGCGCAGCTGGCGCAGCAGCGCTTCCAGATGGGGGCCGCGGATGGCGCCATCGCTGGCGACGAAGCTGCTGGCATCCTCGCGCGCCGGCAGGGCCAGCTTGTTGTCCTTGAAGGTCAGGTAGGTGGAGGCGGTTGTCGCGCCCGAGGACAGCAGGTCGCGGACCAGACCGTCAGCCAGGGCGTTGCCGAGAGGCAGTGCGGCGAACGCCAGTATCGCCAGTGATGTATGTCGCATGATCGACACCTCCGAGTGTGCGTGCTGTTAAGAGTCCGCCCGCCCCGGCCGAGTTCCGCTTCGCTGGCCTAGCCGTCGCGCTCGATCAGCTGGCGGATGTGCTGGCCGAGGGCATCGATGCTGAACGGCTTGGCCAGCATGTCCATGCCCGGGCCGAGGAAATCCCCGCGCACCGTGGCGTCCGCCGCATAGCCGGTGATGAACAGCACCTTCAGCTGCGGACGTTGCTGGCGCGCGAGGTCGGCGAGCTGGCGGCCGTTGAGGCCGGGCAGGCCGAAGTCGCTGACCAGCAGATCGATGCGCTGCTCGCTCTGCAGGTAGGGCAGGGCGGTGGCGGCGTCGCAGGCTTCGAGCGCGACATAGCCCAGCTCGTGCAGCACCTCGATCACCAGCATGCGCACGGCGGCTTCGTCCTCGACCACCAGCACCGTCTCGCCATGCTGCGCCTGCGGCACCTCGGTGGGTTCGGGCGCGCCCGCCGCTTCCGCCAGCGCGCTGTGGTTACGCGGCAGGTAGAGAGTGATCCGCGTGCCTTCGCCCGGCGTGCTGTCGATGTGCACGTGGCCGCCGGTCTGCTTGGCGAAACCGTACACCATCGACAGGCCGAGGCCGGTGCCCTGGCCGATGGGCTTGGTGGTGAAGAACGGATCGAACGCCTTGGCGATCACCTCTGCGGTCATTCCGGCGCCGCTGTCGGCGATGCTGAGCACCACGTAGTCGCCGGGCTCCGGGCCGTTCGGCTGTGCGCTGTCGATCTGCACGCAGCGGGTGCGCACCTGCAGGTCGCCGCCGCTCGGCATGGCGTCGCGGGCATTGATCACCAGGTTGAGCAGGGCGTTTTCCAGCTGGTGGGCATCGGTATACGCCAGCCAGGCGTCCGCCTGCAGCTGGGTGTGCAGGCGGATGTGCTCGCCGATGGTGCGCCGCAGCATGTCCTCCATCGATACCACCAGCTGGTTGACATCCACCGGCTTGGGGTCGAGCGACTGGCGGCGCGCGAAGGCGAGCAGGCGATGGGTCAGCGCCGCGGCGCGGTTGGCGGAGGTCATCGCGGCGTCGATGTAGCGGTGCAGGTCTGCGCTGTTGCCATTGTTGACCCGCCGCTGGATCAGATCCAGCGCGCCGAGCACGCCGGTGAGCATGTTGTTGAAGTCGTGCGCCAGGCCGCCGGTGAGCTGGCCGATGGCTTCCATCTTCTGCGCGTGGCGCAGCGCCTCTTCTGCGCGCTCGCGCTCGGCCATCTCGATATGCAGGCGGCTGTTGATCGCCGCCAGCTCGCGGGTGCGCTCGGCGACCCGGCGCTCCAGGCTTTCGTTGAGTTCGCGCAGGGCCTCCTCGGCGGCGACCTGGGCGGTGATGTCGGTGTTGGTGCCGAACCACTGGGTGACCTGGCCGAAATCGTCGCGAATCGGCAGCGCGCGGGAGAGGAACCAGCGGTAGATGCCGTCCTTGCCGCGCAGCGGGAAGGTCTCCTCCCAGACCGAGCCGATGGCGAAGGCGCGCTTGAGCGAGGCGCTGACCCGCTCGTGGTGGTCGGGGTGGTTGACCGCGCGCCAGCCGAGCGCGCGCATTGCCTCGAAGGTGGTGCCGGTGTAGTCGTACCAGCGCTTGTTGTACCAGTAGATGCGCCCGCTCGGGTCGGCCATCCAGGCGAACTGGCTGATGTTGTCGGCCAGCGTGCGGAACTGTTCCTCGCTCTCGCGCAGCGCACGCTCGGCGCGCATGCGTTCGTCGGCGTTCCAGGCGCGATCGGCGACCTCGCGGATGAACGAGATGTCGTCGTCGAGCCAGATGCGCGGCTCGCCATGCAGCAACATCAGCGCGGCGGCCAGCTGGCCCTGCTCGAACAGCGGCACGCAGACCAGACTGCGGATCTGCCGTTCGCTGTACAGGTCGGTTTGGGCGACGGTGCGCGCGTCGTGCAGCACATCGTCGATCACCACCAGATCATTGTTCTGCAGGTCGTAGTAGAGGTCGCCGAAGTCGGGGAAATGCACCCGCTCGCTGCTGTCGCGCGAGGCACCGTCGCTCCAGTAGCGCTCGATGGTGGCGTAGAGGCTGCCGGGCTCGATGCTGGCGAACAGCACCCGTGCCACACCCAGCGTGCCGCCGATGACGCTGACCGCGGCGTGGGCGATGGTCTGGCTGTCGTGCTGCTCGCGCAGCAGGTCGCCCAGCTCGATCAGCGCGGTCTGGCGCTGTTCGGCCAGGCGGCGTTCGCTGATCTGCTGTTCGAGCAGTGCGTTCATGCGCAGCATGTGCTCGGCGGCATTGCGCTCGGCGGTGATGTCGCGCGCGGTGCCGAGAATTCGCACTTCGCCGTTGGCATCCAGCACGCGGCGGCCGCGGTTGGTCAGCCAGCGGAACTGCGCGGTCCGGGTGTCCAGCACGCGGTAGTCGAGCTGGAATTCGCCGCCGTCCTTGCCCTGCAGTGCGCGGCCGAGTGCGGCCAGCAGCTCGGCGCGGTCGTCCGGGTGTACGCGCGCCAGCACCTCGTCGACGCGCGGCGGCGGCTGCTCCGGCGACAGCCCGGCCAGCGCCTTGAGCTGGGCATCCCAGTGCATGCTGTGATGGGTGTCGTTGTATTCCCACACGCCGATCGAGGCGATTTCGTTGGCCAGGCTGACGCGCTGTTCCGCTTCGCGCAGCGCACGGTTGGCACTGGCACGCTGGCTGGCATTGCGGATGCGGTCGACCACTTCGCGCACCAGCGCGACGTCGGCCTGGTTCCAGTGACGCGGCAGACGGCTGGCGAACAGCAGGAACAGCCGGTTGGGCTGCTGCGCGGAAATCGGTAGCGGGGCGAACAGCAGGCTCTGGCTGGCCAGGCTGGCGTGCAGCTGCCGCGGCTGCGGGTCGTCGGCGGCGTCGAGTAGGTTTTCCAGCACCAGGATGCTGCCTTGCGCGAGGTGCTGGGTCAGCATCTCGGCGCTGCTGCCGAGCGGGTGGCGACCGAGCCGGTCGGGACTGTTCAGGGCCCGCCATTGCCGGCTCACCACCAGCGTGGTGGCATCTTCCAGATGGCCGTAGGCGATGCAGTCGGTGCGCGTTAGCCGGCCGAGGCGTTCATCCAGCACGCAGCCGATGTCGACCTGGGTGTCGTCCTCCTGCAGCCGGTCGCTGATGTCCAGCAGGAAGGCCTGCAACGCGTCGCCGTGGGTGCGTTCGCTGATGTCGGTGAAGGTGCAGATCGCGCCTTGCAGCTCGCCGTCGCGGTAGATCGGCGCGACTCGGTAGGCCACCGGCAGGCTGCTACCGTCCTGGCGGAAGAACAGCTCGTAATCGACCTCGCGCGGCTCGCCGGTGACGGCGGTGTGCTGGATCGGACAGTCGTGCACCGGGTAGTCGCTGCCGTCCGGATGGCTGTGATGGATGATCCGGTGCAGGTGGCGCCCGAGCACCTGATCGCGGCTTTCGAAGCCGAGCAGGGTGAGGAACGCCTGGTTGCACAGGGTCACGGCGCCGCTGCGGTCGATGGAGTAGAAGCCTTCGCTGGCCGAGTCGAGCAGCAGGCGGGTGAAGGCTTCGCTTTCCAGCTGCTGCGCCTGGGCGCGGCGGCGGTTGTCGATATCGTGGGCGACGCAGAGCCAGTGCTGCACCGCGCCGGCGCTGTCATAGACCGGCGCGGCGCTCAGCTGGAACCAGCGCGTGCTGGCATCGGCGGCGATCAGCGGCAGGTCGAGGCTGAACGGCAGCCGGCCCTGTACTGCCTGTCGCCACTGCTGCGCCAGCGTCGTGCGTTCCGCCTCGGCTACCGCCGCGAGCCAGCCGTCGCCGCGCGAGGCATCCTCGTCGAGCCCGGTGAAGTCGCTCCAGTAGCTGTTGCAGAACGTCAGCGCGCCATCCGCGTCGCACTGCCAGACCACCTGCGGACTGAGGTTGACCAGCGTGCGGTAACGCTCCTCGGCGGCGCGGGTGGCGGCCTGCTCGGCCTGCAGTGCGGTGAGGTCGCGCATGATCTTGATGAAGCCGTGCGGTTGCGATCCTTCCCGCAGTACGGTGAGCGTGCCGCTGCCCCAGAAGCGGCTACCGTCGCGTCGGCGATACCAGCGCTGGTGCACAGCGGAGCCTTGCGCCAGCGCATCCTGCAGCGCCTGGCGGGTTACGTCCTGACTGTTCTGCTCGGCGAGCAGTTCGCTGAAGCAATGGCCGAGCATCTGTTCGGCGTCCCAGTGAAGGATGCGATGGGCGCCCTCGTTCCAGCTGGTGATGCGGCCTTGCAGGTCCAGCGTGATGACCGCGTGGTCGATCACGCTGTCGATGATGTGGCGGTCGCGCAGCAGCTCCAGCTGCGCCATCGCCTGGCGGCCCAGCGACTGCAGGCGTCGCCCGGCGTCCGCGTCGAGCACGCGCGGCTCGCGGTCGAGCACGCACAGCGTGCCCAGCGGCAGGCCGTCGGCGGTGCGCAGGACGGCCGCCGCGTAGGAGGCGGCCGGTGTGCCGTCGGCCAGGTGTGGCAGCTCGACGCCGTCCGGCAGGCAGTCGGCCTGCAGGAGCGCCAGCGATTCGGCATGCTCGATGGCCCAGGCGCTCGCCGTTCCGTTACGTGGCACGGTCGTGCGGTCGGCGCCGAGGGCCGTCGGGCAATGCTGCTGCTCGGCGGTGATCAGGTGCAGCGCAGCCGCCGGTGCCGCGCAAAGCTCGGCGGCGAGCGCGAGCAGATCGTGAAAGTCCGCCTCGCACAGGCTGCCCGGCACGAAGTAACGCGCCAGTGCGGTCAGGCGCTGGGTTTCGGTCCATTCCCTGGCGCGCGTGCTGTGATCGGTGTTCAAGAAGTGTTCTGCTCGGCTGTCCATGGCGCTGAGCCAGCCATCGGTTGGCCGGACGGTAGATCGGTCCGCATGGGCCACGCAGCCCTCGCGGCAGTCAGCAAGAGACTAGCGCGCGAGTGCTTTGGTTCAAGCGCGGCCGGCAAAAGCCGCCGGCGGACGCCCGTTTAATCGCGCTGGGCGCGGTTCAGTGCGGCCAGCAGGGCGGCGTCCTGGCGGTAGATATCCGGGCGGTACTGCGGCTCGCCCTGCTCGTCCGCCTCGGCCGTCCAGTACGCCATGAGGATCGGTATCGGTCGCGCCAGCCGATACTCGTGGGTGACGCCGGTTTCCAGCAGGCGCGCGACTTCGGCGCGTTCGCGGTCGTCGAGCAGCAGGTCGACGACCTGCAACGCGCCCTCGACGCGCACGCAGCCCGAGCTGGTGGTGCGCGCCGCCTGGGTGAACAGGCGCTGGCTGGGCGTGTCGTGCAGGTACACCGAGAAGGGGTTGGCGAAGCGGATCGCCACCCGACCGAGCGGATTTTCCGGCCCGGCGTCCTGGCGCAGGTAGATGCCGTGCGGGCTGCTCCAGTCGACGTGCTGCGGATCGAGGCGGTTACCCTGGGCGTCGAGCACGCGCAGGCGGCTGCGCTCCAGGTAGCCGAGGTCTTCGCGGATCAGCGGCAGCTTGTCCTCGCGCAGGATGGTCGGCGGCACGGTCCAGGTCGGATTCAGCGTCAGCCGGGTAACCGTGGACTTGAGCGGCGGCGTGCGTCGCCCCTCGCGGCCGACCTGGGTGCGCGTCTGCCATTGCACCTCGCATTCCTCGAGCAGGATCAGCCGGGCGCCGGCGATATCCACCAGCAGCGAGCGCGGCTCGATTTCGCGGGCGATCCAGCGCAGGCGCTCGAGGTTGATGCGCAGCTGATCCAGGCGGCTGGCCGGGCTGACGTTGAGCGCCGCCAGCGTGCCGCGACCGACCAGCCCGTCGGGCTCCAGCCCGTGCTGGCGCTGGAATGCCTCGACTGCAGCGACCAGCACCGGGTCGTAGCGCCGGCTCTCGTCGCCGACCAGGCCCAGCCCGGCGTGGCCGAGCAGGCGCTCGCGCAGCAACGGCACGCGGGCGTCGAGCATCTGCGGGCGCAGCGTCGGCCCGGCGGGGACCGTCGGCCACTGCGGCAGCGGCTGTCTGCGCAGGCGCGCATAGGCGGCGCGCAGGGCAAGGTATTGCGGCATATCCGGGCGCGCCCGGGCGAAGGCGTCGGCCAGGTCGTTCAGCCCGCTGCTGGCGAGTTCCAGCGCGGCCTGGCGATCGTCCTCGAGCGGCCAGTCAGGGCTGCGCCACAGCGGTTCGATCTGCTCGCGCGGCAGGCGGCCGTGGGCCAGGTCGTGCAGGGCGCTGAGGTAGGCGTGGCTGGCCAGCAGATCGCTGCAGATCCGGTGCTGCGGCGCGGCGCTGGCGCTATGGGTCAGTTGGCGGATGCGTTCGAGGTGGTAGCTGGCCGGGGCCAGGCCGTCGTCGGCCAGCTGTTCGAGCTGTCGCAGCAGGCCGTCGATCTGCCGGTAGGAGCGCCACACCGGCGCGAAATCCTGCCGCGCGTAGAATCCTTGAAGGCGCTCGCGGGCGGCCGGTTGCAGCGGTGGGAGATAACCACTGCAGTACGCCGGCAGCTGTTCGAGGGCCGTGCGCAGCGGGCCGACAGGCTCGCCAGCCGGCGCGGCGAGGGCCGCCAGCGGCAGCAGCAACAGTCCGGCAGCCAGACGAAATGCGTGTTTTTTGTACAACGTTGCGCTCCCCGTGCACCGTTCGACTGCTAGACTGCGCGGCATTCGACCCCAGCCGCGGCGGCGGTGCAGGTCGATCCGATCACTAGAACATACCGTGTCGGGCCAGGCTGTTTACAGCTTGGCCCGAGTTGTGTCGCTACACTTTGGGGTAGCGAGTATAAGGCGCCGGCCAGACAGGAAGTCGCAAGGTCGTGCCCGATGAGGCTTTCTGTATGCGTCCGTTGCTGCGACGACTCTGCCTGTTGGCAGGCCTGTCTGTCCTGTCGGCGCCCGTCTGGGCGACCGTTCCCGTCTATCAACCGCTGGTCGACAGCCTCGCGCGCGTGGCGCCGACGCTGGATCGCCAGGTCCTGACCCATGCCGTTGCCGCCATGCAGTGCGCGGTGAACAACGGCGCCGCGCCGGCCCAGCGCCTGGCGGTCATCGATTTCTCGCTGCCCTCGTCCGAGCGACGCCTGTGGATCTTCGACCTGCAGCGCAGCACTTTGTTGCTGCGCGATCTGGTCGCCCACGGGCAGAAGTCCGGCGACAACCACGCCACGCGTTTCTCCAACGCCGTGGGCAGCCACCAGTCGAGCATCGGCCTGTTTCGCACCGCCGAGAGCTACAGCGGCAAGCATGGCTATTCGCTGCGCATGGACGGCCTGGAGCCGGGCATCAACGATCGCGCCCGCGCGCGCGCCATCGTCATCCACCCGGCGGCTTACGTGAACCCCGACTGGATCGCCACCCAGGGCCGCATCGGCCGCAGCCAGGGTTGCCCGGCGGTACGCCCGGAAGTCGCGCGGATGGTGGTCGACAGCCTCAAGGGCGGGCAATTCATGTTTTCCTGGTATCCCGACCAGAACTGGCTGCAATCCTCGGCCTACCTGAACTGCAAGCCGAACCAGGTGGCGAGCATCCTCGCTGCCCGTCGCGGCTGAGTTGCCGCCCGCCCTGGCGGATCGGTTAGCACGAAAAAGCCCGGCACATGGCCGGGCTTTTTGTTTGCCGCCGGATCAGTCGCCGAGCAGCGCCTTGTTGCGCACCGCGCCCTTGTCGGCGCTGGTGGCCAGCAGGGCGTAGGCCTTGAGCGCGGTCGAAACCTTGCGCGCGCGCGGTTGGGCCGGCTTCCAGCCGAGCTTGTCCTGTTCGATGCGGCGGTGGGCCAGCTCCTCATCGCTGACCAGCAGCTGGATGCTGCGGTTGTGGATGTCGATGTGGATGCGGTCGCCTTCGCGTACCAGGCCGATGGCACCACCGGCGGCGGCTTCCGGCGAGGCGTGGCCGATGGACAGGCCCGAGGTGCCGCCGGAGAAGCGGCCGTCGGTGAGCAGCGCGCATTCCTTGCCCAGGCCCTTGGACTTTAGGTACGAGGTCGGGTAGAGCATTTCCTGCATGCCCGGGCCGCCCTTCGGGCCTTCATAGCGGATGATGACGATGTCGCCCGGCTTCACCTCGTCGGCGAGGATGCCCTTCACGGCGCTGTCCTGGCTTTCGTAGATCTTCGCCGTGCCTTCGAAGACGTGGATCGATTCGTCCACGCCGGCGGTCTTCACCACGCAGCCGTCGAGGGCGATGTTGCCGTAGAGCACGGCGAGGCCGCCCTCCTGGGAATAGGCGTGCTCGACGCTGCGGATGCAGCCTTCGGCACGGTCCAGGTCCAGGCTCGGCCAGCGGGTGGCCTGGCTGAACGCGGTCTGCGTCGGGATGCCGGCCGGGCCGGCCTTGAAGAAGGTATGTACCGCTTCGTCATTGGTCTGGGTGATGTCCCATTCGGCGATGGCATCGGCCATGCTCGGGCTGTGCACGGTGGAGACATCGGTATGCAGCAGGCCGCCACGGGCCAGCTCGCCGAGGATGGAGAAGATGCCGCCGGCGCGGTGCACGTCTTCCATGTGGTACTTCTGGATGTTCGGCGCCACCTTGCACAGCTGCGGCACCTTGCGCGACAGCGCGTCGATGGCGCGCAGGTCGAAGTCAACCTCGGCCTCCTGGGCCGCGGCCAGCAGGTGCAGGATGGTGTTGGTCGAGCCGCCCATGGCGATGTCCAGGGTCATGGCGTTCTCGAATGCCTTGCGGTTGGCGATGTTGCGCGGCAGCACGGAGGCATCGCCGTCCGCGTAGTAGCGCTTGCACAGCTCGACGGCGATGCGCCCGGCACGCAGGAACAGCTGCTCGCGGTCGGCATGGGTGGCCAGCGTGGTGCCGTTGCCCGGCAGGGACAGGCCGAGGGCTTCGGTCAGGCAGTTCATCGAGTTGGCGGTGAACATGCCGGAGCAGCTGCCGCAGGTCGGGCAGGCGCTGCGCTCGTACTCGGCGACGGTTTCGTCGGAGCAGGAATCGTCGGCGGCGGCGACCATGGCGTCGACCAGGTCCAGGCCGTGCGCGGCCAGTTTGGTCTTGCCGGCTTCCATCGGCCCGCCGGAGACGAACACCACCGGGATGTTCAGGCGCAGCGCGGCCATCAGCATGCCGGGGGTGATCTTGTCGCAGTTGGAGATGCAGACGATGGCGTCGGCGCAGTGCGCGTTGACCATGTACTCCACCGAGTCGGCGATGATCTCGCGCGAAGGCAGCGAATAGAGCATGCCGTCGTGACCCATGGCGATGCCGTCATCGACCGCGATGGTGTTGAATTCCTTGGCCACGCCGCCGTGCTTCTCGATCTCGTGGGCGACCAGCTGGCCCATGTCCTTCAGGTGCACGTGGCCGGGCACGAACTGGGTGAAGGAGTTGGCAATGGCGATGATCGGCTTCTTGAAGTCCTCGTCCTTCATCCCGGTGGCGCGCCACAGGGCACGGGCGCCGGCCATGTTGCGGCCGTGGGTGGAGGTTTTCGAGCGGTAATCGGGCATGGCAATCGTCCTGCTGAGGCTGGTCAGGTTTTAAGCATATGGTGAGCGTGCTGCACGCCCGAGGCAAACGCGGTGGATGTCTGTCGGGGGCGGGGCCGGGTGGTCAGGCGGGATCGCCGCTGCTTCGGCCGGCTCGCGAGTCCGCCTGAGGTGGGGCAGGAGCGGGGATTCTAATCCCAGCCGGCGCGCGGGCGAAAGGGCGGCGGTCGGCCGCCCGGACGGCACGACGCCCGGGCGGGCCGGGCGTCGTGGGTATCCGCGGTCGGTCAGGCCGTCTGCGGCAGCTCGACAGGCTCCGGCGCCGTGGTGCTCGGCCGCTCAAGTGCGGCGACCAGCTGCTGCTTGTCCAGCTCGCCCTCCCAGCGGGCGACGACGATGGTCGCCACCGCGTTGCCGACCAGGTTGGTCAGCGCGCGGCACTCGGACATGAAGCGGTCGATGCCGAGGATCAGCGCCATGCCGGCCACCGGCACCGCCGGCACCACCGAAAGCGTCGCGGCCAGGGTGATGAAGCCGGCGCCGGTGATGCCCGCCGCGCCCTTGGAGCTGAGCATCGCCACCAGCAGCAGGGCGATCTGGTCGCCGAGCGACAGGGGAATGTCGGTGGCCTGGGCGATGAACAGCGCCGCCAGGGTCATGTAGATGTTGGTGCCGTCGAGGTTGAACGAGTAGCCGGTGGGAATCACCATGCCGACCACCGAGCGCTTGCAGCCGGCCTTTTCCATCTTGTCCATCAGCGTCGGCAGCGCCGCTTCCGAGGAGCTGGTGCCCAGTACCAGCAGCAGTTCCTCCTTGATGTAGCGGATCAGCGCGAGGATCGAGAAACCGTTGTAGCGCGCGACGGCGCCCAGCACCACCAGCACGAACAGCAGCGCGGTGATGTAGAAGGTGCCGATCAGCATCGCCAGGTTGGCGATCGAGCCGATGCCGTACTTGCCGATGGTGAAGGCCATGGCACCGAAGGCACCGACGGGCGCGGCCTTCATCAGGATCGCCACCAGCTTGAACACCGGCGCCACCAGGTCCTGCAGGAAGCTGACCACCGGCTTGCCCTTGTCGCCGACCAGCGCCAGGGAAATACCGAACAGCACGGAGAAGAACAGCACCTGGAGGATGTCGCCGGAGGCGAAGGCGCCGACGATGGTGGTCGGGATGATGTTGCTCAGGAAGCCGACGATCGACTGCTCATGGGCCTTCAGCGCGTAATCGGCCACCGCCTTGGGGTCCAGCGAGGCCGGATCGATGTGCATGCCGGCGCCGGGCTGGATTACGTTGCCGACGATCAGGCCGATGATCAGCGCCAGGGTCGAGAAGGTCAGGAAATACAGCATGGCCTTGCCGGCGACGCGGCCGACCTTCTTCATGTCGGACATGCCGGCGATGCCGGTGGCGATGGTGAGAAAGATCACCGGCGCGATGATCATCTTGACCAGCTTGATGAAGGCGTCGCCCAGCGGCTTCATCGCCTCGCCGACTCCAGGGTAGAAGTGGCCGAGGGTGATGCCGAGGATAATCGCGGCGATCACCTGCACGTACAGGTGCGCGTAGAGCGGCGTTTTCCGTGGGGGCAGGGAATCGGTTTCGGGGTGCGCAACGATCATTTCTTGTTCTCCAGGGCCTGCCAGGCCAGGTTCATGGGGAGGTCGACGCCTCGTCATGTTCCTCATGGCAAATGTCGCGCCAGCTTTCCTGGATTAGATAACTTGTTGATTTAGCTAGTTAAAAACCGAAGAACCGAGTTATTGAACGTCATGCTTGTGCGAAACACCGCACATCCGGTTTGATGCCTGTGCGGAATTCGGCGCACTATGCGCACCCACACCCGATCTGCGCCGGGGCGCTACCGCGATGAGCGAAGCCACACTCAGCAAGGCCGTCTTGCGTCGCCGTCAGCGCCGTGAAGCGGGGCTTTTCGCCCTGCTGGCGGCACTGCTGGTGGGCGTTGCGCTGTGGCTGGCTGGCACGCATGGCCGCGACGAGGCCTATGCCGCCCTCAACGAGCGCGGCCAGCACGATGCAGCGCTGCAGAGCGCGTTGCTGAGCACGGTGCTGGAGAAGCAGCGCTCGCTGCCTTTCGTGCTGGCCGACGACCGCGATATCCGCGACGGCTTGCTCACCCGCGACGATCAGGCGCTGCGACGCATCGACCGCAAGCTCGAGGCGCTGCTGGCCGGCACTCAGGCCTCGGTCATCTACCTGTTGGATGTCGACGGCGTGGGCGTCGCGGCGAGCAACTGGCGGGAGCCGGCCAGCTTCGTCGGCAGTCGTTACGATTTCCGCGCCTATTTCCGCGATGCGCTGCGCGACGGCCATGCCGAGCACTACGGCCTGGGCAACGTCAGCAAGCGGCCGGGGCTATACATCTCGCGGCGCGTCGACGGGCCGGCCGGTGCGTTGGGCGTGATCGTGGTCAAGGTCGAGTTCGATACGGTGGAGCAGGACTGGCGCCGCTCCGGCGGGCTGACCTATGTGGTCGACGAGCGGTCCATCGTGCTGGCAACCAGCGTGCCGCACTGGCGCTTCATGGCCGTGGCGCCCATCGAGCCGCAGCGCAAGACGGCGATCCGCGAGAGCCTGCAGTTCGGCGATGCGCCGCTGGCGCCGCTGCCGCTCGAGGCGCGTGCAGACGGCACCGCCGATGTGGTGCGGGCGCAGCTGGCGCCGGACCGACCCGCGCATGGCTATCTGCGCGTGGCGACGGCAGTGGCCGGCACCGGTTGGCAGCTCAACCTGCTGCTGCCGAGCGAGGCTGTGGTGGCGCGCGCGGTACGCCAGAGCCGTACCGCCACGCTGTTCGTGCTGGTGCTGCTGCTCGGCAGCGGTGGGCTGTTTCTCTATCGTCGCCAGAAGAGCGACGAGCGGACGGTCGATCACCACAACGCGCGCATCGAGCTGGAGCGGCGGGTGGCCGAGCGCACCCGCGCGCTGAGCGAGGCGCATGACCAGCTGAAGATGCAGATCGACGAGCGCCTCAAGGCGCAGACCAGCCTGCAGACCGTTCAGCAGGAACTGGTCCAGGCCAACCGTCTGGCGATCCTCGGCCAGGTCGCCGCCGGCGTCGCGCACGAGATCAACCAGCCGGTGGCGGCGATCCGCACCTATGCCGACAACGCGCGCACCTACCTCAAGCGCGGCGATCCGCAGGGCACCGAACGCAAGCTGGAGCAGATCGCCGGCCTCACCGAGCGCATCGGCACCATCACCGACGAGCTGCGCACGTTCTCCCGCAAGGGCCGGGCGAAGGCCGAGCCGACGCGACTCGACGAGGTGATCGAGGGTGCGCTGCTGCTGCTCGGCAGTCGCTTTCGCCAGCGCTACGGCGCCATCGACGCGCAGCTGCCGGCGCCCGGCCTGCGGGTCATGGGCACGCGCATCCGCCTGGAACAGGTGCTGATCAACCTGCTGCAGAACGGCCTGGAGGCGGTGGAAAGCCGGCCGGACGGGCGCGTCGAGATCAGCGTGGTGGAGGGCGCGTCCGGCGTCGAGCTGATCGTCAGCGACAACGGCGGCGGCATCGCGCCCGAGATCATGCAGGCGCTGTTCACCCCCTTCAACACCTCCAAGGCGGCGGGGCTCGGGCTCGGTCTGGTGATCTCCAAGGACATTGTCAGCGACTTCGGCGGCCGCATCGAGGTCGTCAGCGGCCCGCAGGGCACCCGTTTCACCGTCCATCTGCAGAAGGCAGCCTGAACATGAATGACCGTCCCCGCGTCGCGTTCGTCGATGATGACGCCGAGCTGCGCAACGCCAACCAGGAGTCGCTGGAACTGGCCGGCTTCGAGGTTTACCCGTTCGCCGATGCCGAAAGCGCGCTGGCATTTCTCGATGCCGATTTCCCCGGCGTGGTGGTCAGCGATATCCGCATGCCGCGCATCGACGGCCTGGAGCTGTTCCAGCGACTCAAGGCGCTGGACGCCGACCTGCCGGTGATCCTCATCACCGGCCACGGCGACGTGCCGATGGCAGTCGCGGCGCTGCATGACGGTGCCTACGATTTCATCGCCAAGCCCTACGGCGCCGACCGGCTGGTGCAGAGCGTCAGCCGCGCGGCGGAAAAGCGCCGGCTGGTGCTGGAGAACCGCCGCCTGCGACTGGCGGCGCAGAGTGCCGAGGAGTCGCTGCCGCTGATCGGCCAGACCCCGGCGATGGAAAACCTGCGACGCACCATCCGCCACATCGCCGACACCGAGGTGGACGTGCTGATCGCCGGCGAAACCGGCAGCGGCAAGGAGGTGGTCGCCAGCCTGCTGCACGAATGGAGCAGCCGGCGCAGTGGCAACTTCGTCGCGGTGAACTGCGGGGCGCTGCCGGAAAGCATGATCGAGAGCGAGCTGTTCGGCCACGAGGCGGGTGCGTTCACCGGCGCGCAGAAGAAGCGCATCGGCCGCATCGAGCACTCCAGCGGCGGCACGCTGTTCCTCGACGAGATCGAGAGCATGCCGCCGGCGGCGCAGGTACGCCTGCTGCGCGTGCTGGAGCAGCGCACCATCGAGCCGCTGGGCAGCAACGAAAGCCGCGAGCTGAGCCTGCGCGTGGTCGCCGCGTCGAAGATCGACCTTGGCAACCCGGTGCAGCGCGGCGATTTTCGCGAGGACCTGTACTACCGGCTGAATGTGGTGACGGTGTCGATTCCGCCGCTGCGCGAGCGCAAGGAAGACATTCCGCTGCTGTTCGCGCATTTCATGCAGCGCGCCGCCGCGCGCTTCGGCATCGAGGTGCCGCAGCTCTCGCCGCAGGTCAGCCGCTACCTGTTTCAGCACGACTGGCCCGGCAATGTGCGCGAGCTGGCGCATTTCGCCGAGCGGCTGGCGCTGGGGCTGGGCGATGTCATCGCGCCGCCGGCGACACTGCGGATCGAAAGCGGCCATGCCAGCCTGCCGGCCCGCCTCGAACAGTACGAGGCGGACCTGATTCGCGAGGCGCTGCTGGCCAACGCCGGCGACGTGCGCTCGACCCTGGAGACGCTGGGCATCCCGCGCAAGACCTTCTACGACAAGCTGCAGCGCCACGGCATCGACCGTGCGCAGTACGTGCGCAAGGCCGACGACTGACGCGAATCAGCTGTTGGGCAGGATGCGGCAGGTCAGGCTCTTGATGTAGCGGGTCTCCGGGATCGCCGGGTGTACCGGGTGGTCCGGCCCCTGCGCGCCGCGTTCGAGCAGCTGGATGTTGCGGTCCAGATGGCGGGCGCTGCCGAGCAGGATGTTCTGCAGATCGTCTTCGGGCAGGTGCATCGAGCAGCTGGCGCTGACCAGGATGCCGTCCTTGTTGAGCAGGCGCATGGCCTGTTCGTTGAGTCGGCGGTAGGCCGCCTCGCCGTTCTTCAGGTCTTTCCTGCGCTTGATGAACGCCGGCGGATCGGTGATCACCACGTCGAAGCGCTCCTCGGCGTTCTTCAGTTCCTTCATCGCCTCGAAGGCATCGCCCTCGACGCAGGTCATCCTGTCCGCCACGCCGTTGAGCGCCGCGTTGCGCTCGACACCATCGAGGGCGAACGCCGAGGCGTCGACGCAGAACACCTCGCTGGCGCCGAACGCCGCCGCCTGCACGCCCCAGCCGCCGATGTAGCTGAACAGGTCGAGTACGCGCTTGCCCTTGACGTAGGGCGCCAGGCGCGCGCGGTTCATGCGGTGGTCGTAGAACCAGCCGGTCTTCTGCCCGGCGATCACCGGCGCCTCGAACTTCACGCCGTTCTCCTCCAGCGCGACCCATTCGGGCACCACGCCGAAGGCAGTGTCGACGTAGCGCTCCAGGCCCTCGGCGTCACGCGCACTGGAGTCGTTCTTCCACAGCACGCCGCTGGGCTTGAGCACCTGCACCAGCGCCTCGAGCACGGCGTCCTTGTTGCGCTCCATGGTCGCCGAGGCGAGCTGCACGACGAGGATGTCGAAGAAGCGGTCGACCACCAGCCCCGGCAGCAGATCGGAGTCGCCATAGACCAGGCGGTAGCACGGCTGCTCGAACAGCCGCTCGCGCAGGCTCAGTGCGACCTGGATGCGGTGCACCAGCAGCGACTTGTCGAGGCTGTGCTTGAGGTCGCGCGACAGCAGGCGGGCGCAGATCAGGTTGTTCGGCGACACGCCGACGATGCCCAGCGGTTTGCCGCCGGCGGCTTCGAGGATCGCCTGGTCGCCGGCGACGAACCCGGACAGCGGCGTGGCGGCGGTGTCCACCTCGTTGCTGTAGACCCACAGATGGCCGGCGCGCAGGCGGCGATCGGCATTGGCTTTGAGGCGCAGGCTGGGCAGGGTCATCGGCGGGGCTCCCGGAAAAAGACGGGCATTCTAAACGAGCCGTGCTCCGGCGACATGAAAAGCGCGCCAACCGCGAGCTTCAGGCCGACTGCAGCGCCTCGATCAGCGCGCTGCTGAAGGCCGGAATGTCGTCGGGCTTGCGGCTGCTGATCAGTCCGCCATCGATCACCACCGGCTCGTCGACCCACTCGGCGCCGGCGTTGCGCAAGTCGTCGGCGAGCGAGGGCCAGCTGGTCATGCGCCGGCCGTTGACCAGCCCGGCGGAGATCAGCAGCCAGCTGCCGTGGCAGATCACCGCGATTGGCTTGCCCGCCTGCGCCGCCTCGCGCACCAGCCGCTGGGCCGTGGCCTCGGTGCGGATGGTGTCGGAGTTGACTACGCCGCCGGGCAGCAGCACGGCGTCGTAATCGGCGATGCGGATGGCGTCGAAAGTCTGATCGACATGGAACTTGGTGGCCGGCGTGGTGTGGTTCCAGCCGGTCACTTCGCCGTTCTTCGGCGCGACGATGTCGGCGCGCGCGCCGGCGTTTTCCAGCGCCTCGCGCGGGCCGGTCAGTTCCGCCTGCTCGAAGCCATCGGTCACCAGAATTGCCACGCGTTTGCCTGTGAGGGGTTGGCTCATGGGCTGCCTCCGTCGGTTCGCCCGCGATGTGCGGGGCACCTGATTTCGGACACGCACGTGCACGAAAGTTCGCCAGTCCCGGCCGGGCGGCGCCGGCGGCCCATGCTAGGATGCGTTCCCCTTCCGTTGCCCCCGCTCCGCCGTCATGCCCGAACTTCCCGAAGTCGAAACCACTCGTCGCGGTATCGCCCCGCATCTCGTCGGTCAGCGCGTCAGTCGGGTGATCGTGCGCGAGCGGCGGCTGCGCTGGCCGATTCCCGAGGACCTGGATGTGCGCCTGTCGGGGCAGCGCATCGAGGCGGTCGAACGCCGCGCCAAGTACCTGCTGATCCGCTTCGAGGCCGGCACGCTGATCGCGCACCTGGGCATGTCCGGCAGCCTGCGGCTGGTCGAGGGCGCGTTGCCGCCGGCCAAGCACGAGCATGTCGATCTGCTGCTCGAATCCGGCCAGGCGCTGCGCTATACCGATCCGCGGCGCTTCGGCGCGCTGCTGTGGAGCGACGATCCGCTCAACCACGTATTGCTCGCCAGCCTCGGCCCGGAACCGCTGAGCGAGGCGTTCGACGGCGAACGGCTGTTCCAGCTGTCGCGTGGGCGCAGCATGGCGGTCAAGCCGTTCATCATGGACAACGCGGTAGTGGTCGGCGTCGGCAATATCTATGCGAGCGAGGCGCTGTTCGCCGCCGGCATCGACCCGCGCCGCCCGGCCGGCGGCATCTCGCGGTCGCGCTATCTGAAACTGGCGGACGAGATCAAGCGCATCCTGGCGCTGGCTATCGAGCGCGGCGGCACCACGCTGCGCGATTTCGTCGGCGGCGACGGCAAGCCGGGTTACTTCCAGCAGGAGCTGTTCGTCTACGGGCGCGGCGGCGAGTTCTGCAAGCACTGCGGCACGACCCTGCGCGAGGTTCGCCTCGGCCAGCGCGCCAGCGTCTATTGCAGTCGTTGCCAGCGCTGATCGCTGCGCGGCGCGTTGACGGCGTTCACGCTCGCGAGGCAGCGGCCACTGCTATAGTGGCCGGCACAACTTGAAAATGCCGCGTTTCGCACAGCTGAAGGACCACACCATGAATCTGTTCCGCTCCACCGCTGTTGTCTTGGCTCTGACCACCGGCCTGCTGGCAATGCCGGCACAGGCGGAAACAGTCACGCAGAATGCCAGTGGCGATCCGACCTACACCGTCGAGGCACCGCCGGCGTTCGCCATGATCGGCGACCTGGTCGTCGCCCGTCCGCTGCTGATCGGCGCGACGCTGGTCGGTGCCGTCGCGTTCGTCGTCAGCCTGCCGTTCACCGCGCTCGGCGGCAACGTCAAGGAAGCCGGCCAGGCACTGGTCGGCGACCCGGCGCGTGAGGCCTTCGTGCGCTGCCTGGGTTGCACCACTTCGCAAAAACCTTACTGATGCCGGTGGCGCGGGGCGCTCGCTCCGCGTAATCCGAATCCGCATCGCGCAGCCTGCCCTGCAGGCTGCATTCTCCTAAATACCCCCGCCGCTATTGTCCGCGTCCGGCCCGCCACCTCGGCGAGGCATCGTCGCCGCATGGCGAATCCCCTAGAATGCCCGGCGGTCGTGCGCCAGTGCTGCAGCGACGACCCTCGCTATGTGACCGGCTCAGCCGGTTCTTTCCTTATGGCGCGCGGCAGGTAACGAAAAGTACACATGGGCACGTTCAAGAAGCACGTCAGGACATTCCTGATCGTGGCGGGGAGCCTTCTGCTCGGGGCAGCGTTCTGGAGCAGCCAGCCCTGGCTGGAGCTGTGCGCCGGTCTGGCGCTGTTCCTGTTCGGCATGCAGTGCCTGGAGGAAGGCCTGCGCCAGCTGGCCGGTGGCAAGCTCGAACAGCTGCTGGCGCGGACCACCGCGACGCCGTTCAAGGGGCTGCTGTTCGGCGTCGGCGGCACCATGCTGCTGCAGTCGAGCACGCTGGTGTCGCTGCTGACCATCGCCTTCATCAGTACCGGACTGATCAAGCTGGCCGGCGGCATCCCGATCCTGTTCGGCGCCAATCTCGGCGCCACCAGCGGCATCTGGCTGCTGGCGCTGGCTGGGCACAATCTCAGCCTGTCGCCGCTGGCGCTGCCGCTACTGGTGTTCGGCGTGCTGGCGAGCTTCCTCGGTGACAAGGGCAAGGCGGCCGGGCGCATCGTGTTGGGGATCGCCTTCATCTTCCTCGGCATCGATCAGATCAAGGTCGGCTTCTCCAGCTTCGGCAGCGACGTGGACATGTCGGCCTACCAGGCCGAGGGGCTGATCGGCCAGCTGCTGTTCGTCGGCATCGGCCTGGCGGCCACGGTGGTGCTGCAGTCCAGTCACGCAACGCTGATGCTGACGCTCGCCGCGCTGGGTGCCGGCCAGCTGACGCTCGGCCCGGCACTGGCCATCGCCATCGGTGCCAACGTCGGCAGCAGCGTCACCACCGCCTTCGTCGGTTCGCTCGGCGGCAACCGCAGCGGGCAGCGTCTGGCGCTGGCGCACGTGCTGTTCAATGCGCTCACGGCGCTGGTGGCGCTGGTCCTGCTGCTGCCATTGACCGCGCTGGTGCGCTGGCTGGTGGAGGCGGTGGGCCTGGGCGACAACGTGCTGCTGCAGCTGGCGTTGTTCCACACGCTGTTCAACGGGTTGGGCGTGCTGCTGTTCTGGCCGTGGCAGGCGCGCCTGGCAGCGCTGCTGATTCGCCTCTTGCCCGATCGGGTCGAGCCGACGGTGCTAATCACCGAGCTGGCGCAGCCGGACGAACCGCAGCAGCGCACCCGCGCGCGTTACCTCAACGCCCGCGCGCTGGATTCGGCGGATGCCGCCACCTGTGCGGTGGCGCAGGAGCTGCAGCACATGACCCGGCTGAGCCTGGAAGTGATCTGCCATGCGCTGTTCCTGCCGGTGGACCAGCTGATGCGCCAGGGACGCATCGACGACGCCCTGATGGCCGCGCCGCCGGAGCCCGGTGCGCTGGATGCCGAGCAGCTCTACCAGCGCCACATCAAGGGTGTGTACGCCGACCTGCTGAGCTTCATGGGCCGCCTCGAGGTGCCGCTGGACGAGCAGCACCAGACGTTCTGGCTGAGCGGCCAGATCGCCGCGCTGCAGCTGGTGGATGCGGTCAAGGACGCCAAGCACCTGCAGAAAAACCTCGGTCACTACCTGCGCCAGGAGGCCTCGACGGTGCGCCGCTCGTACGTCGAGCTGCGCCGGCATCTGCTCGAGGCACTGCGCGAGATTCGTGCGCTGACCCATTCGGAGCTGCCGGAGGAGCGCTGGCGCGAGCGGCTGCAGTGGCTCGACGAGCGGGCCGCCGAATTCGACGGTGCGTTTCGCAAGCGCCTGTTCGTCGCCGTGCGCAACCACGACCTGGACGGTCTGCAGACCAGCTCGCTGATGAACGACCTGGGCTACGCCAGTCGCATCATCCAGAGCCTGCGCAACGCTCTGTTGCTGGCCGACGGGCAGGAGCCAATCCGCCAGCTGCGCCAGCTGTCGACCGACGACGACGGTCCGATCATTCAGCGGCCCTGAGCGGCGACACCAGGAGCGCCCGGCCGATGCCGCGCGGATCGCTGGCGGCGTCGACTGCGCCGCTGCGCTTGTTCCAGTAGAGCACCTGCTGGTTGCCGTAATCGCGCTCGATCAGCTTCGGCTGGTGGCCGAGCGCGCGCAGCGCCTGCAGTTGCGCCGGGCTGAAGGTGGCGGCCTCGTACTGCAGCACGTCGGGCAGGTACTGATGGTGATAACGCGGTGCTGCCGGCCAGGCGGATACCGGCTCGCCGTCCAGGTAGGCCAGCACCGACAGCAGCACCATGCTCGGGATGCGGCTGCCGCCGGGCGTGCCGAAGCTGGTGAACTCGCTGGCGCTCTCGATGAAGGTCGGGCTCATGCTCGACAGCGGGCGCTTGCCGCCGGAAATCGCGTTGGCGCTGCTGCCCTTGAGCTGATAGGCATTGCTGCCGGCGATGTCGGCGGCGAAGTCGTCCATCTCGTCGTTGAGCAGCACGCCGGTGCCGGGCACGGTGAAGGCCGCACCGAACATCATGTTTAGCGAGAGGGTGGCTGCCACCGCGTTGCCTTCGGTATCGATCACCGCGAAGTGGGTGGTGTGCTCGCCCTCGCGCCAGCGTGGCGCCGGCGGCAGAGCGCTGCTCGGCGTGGCGCGCGCCGGATCGATGCCGGCCGCCAGCGTCTGCAGATAGTCCGCCGACAGCAGCCGCTGCAGCGGCGCGCGGACGAAGTCGGGATCGCCCAGCTGGCTGCGGTCGCGATAGGCGCGGCGTAGCGCCTCGACTACCAGGTGGCTGCGCTGCACCGGCGCAGCTTCGCGCCAGGACAGGCGTTCGAGCATGCCCAGGCTCTGCGCGAGGATCACGCCGCCGGCCGAGGGCGGCGGTGCGCCGATCAGCTCGCGGCCTTCGGCCAGCGGGAAACGCAGCGGCGCGCGCTCGACGGTCTGGTACTCGGCCAGATCCCGCAGCGTCCAGATGCCGCCGGCGGCGCGCACGCCCTGCACCAGGCGCTCGGCCAGCTCACCACGATAGAAGCCGTCACGACCTTCGCGTGCCAGGCGTTCGAGGGTGGCGGCCAGCTCCGGCTGACGTAGGTGCTGGCCTTCGGCCGGCAACTTGCCGTCGCGGAGGAACAGCCGCGCGCTTTCGGCATCGGCGCGTAACGCATCGAGACGCCAGCTGGCGCGCTGGCGGTAGACCGCATCGACGCTGAAGCCGTCGCGCGCCAAGGCGATGGCCGGCGCCAGGGTTTGCGCCAGCGGTAGCCGGCCGCGCTGCTGCGACAGTTCCGTCAGCGCCGCCGGGGTGCCGGGAATCGCCGCCGCCAGCGCACCGTCCAGCGACAGCTTGCGCTGCACCTCGCCGTCGCGCAGATAAAGATCGGGAGTGGCCGCCAGCGGTGCGCGCTCGCGGGCGTCGAGGAAGCTGAAGCGAGCCGGTTCGCCGGCTTCGCGCAGGAGGAAAAAACCACCGCCGCCGAGGCCCGAGCCATAGGGCTCGACCACCGCCAGCGCGGCGCTGACTGCCACGGCGGCATCGAAGGCATTACCGCCGGCCTGGAGAATTTCCCGGCCGACTGCGCTGGCGAGCGGGTGCGCGGTGGCAACGGCACCCTGTGCCGGCGGTTGCGCCTGGGCGCAGAAGGAGAACAGCAGGAAGGCGGCGAGACAGGCCCGCACGCCCTCGCGCAGTGCGCGTCGGCGAGCCGGCCGCACCGCGGGCATCAGGCCTTGCCGGTGATGATCAGGTACTTCTGCATCAGCTCGTCCTTGCTCTCGACGTTGTTTTCGTCGAGCGGGATGCAGTCGACCGGGCAGACCTGCTGGCACTGCGGCTCGTCATAGTGACCGACGCATTCGGTGCAGAGGTTGGGATCGATGACGTAGATTTCCTCGCCCTGGGAAATCGCGCCGTTCGGGCACTCGGGCTCGCACACGTCGCAGTTGATGCAGTCATCGGTGATTTTCAGGGACATCCAGCGAACTCCTGCCACGGCTCAGGCCGCGGCACAGCAGATAACGACGCGCAATTGTGCCGCATCGGTGGGCCTGCTGCCCACCGGCGGATTCCTCAGCGCTGGCCGAAGCGCGCCTTGAGCGCGTCCATCACCGCCGGATGGACGAACTTGGAGACGTCGCCCTCGAGCGAGGCGATCTCGCGCACCAGCGTGGAGGAAATATAGGAGTACTTCTCCGACGGCGTGAGGAACAGACTCTCGACCTCCGGCGCCAGCTGGCGGTTCATGTTGGCCAGCTGGAACTCGTACTCGAAGTCGGACACCGCGCGCAGGCCGCGCAGCAGCACATTGGCGTTCTGCTCGCGGACGAAATGCGCCAGCAGCGTGGAGAAGCCCATGACCTCGACTTTCGGCAGGTGCTTGGTGACTTCGCGGGCCAGCTCGACGCGTTGTTCCAGCGGGAACAGGGGGTTCTTCTTCGGGTTGGCTGCCACGGCGATGATCACATGATCGAACAGCCGGGAAGCGCGCTCCACCAGATCGGCGTGGCCCATGGTGATGGGATCGAAGGTTCCCGGATACAACACTCGATTCATCGCGGCGTCCTGACGCAGGCGTGGGGGTGTGGATGGTAGCGGCTGCATGTCGGCAGCGTAAAGTCTCAATGGTCGTGTGGCGATCTGCGCGGATAACCTGCCGATCTCAGGCGTTCTGCAAGTCTTCGCCGAGCTGGCTGGCGAATTTCGCGCACAGCGCGTAGATCGACAGCTGCGGGTTGGCACCGATGCTGGTGGGGAACAGCGAGCCGTCGTGAACCGACAGGTTCTCCAGCTGATGATGGCGTCCGCGGCTGTCGACCACCGCCTGGCGCGGATCGTCACCCATCGCGCAGCCGCCCATCACGTGCGCGCTGCCGAGCCGCGTGCGGTAGAGCGCGAGATCGAGTCGATCGATCAGTTCGCGCGCCGCGCGCGGCGTGTGCACATAGTCCGCATCGGCATGCAGCGGCAGCACGGCGCGCGCGCCGGCGGCGAACTGGATCTCGGCCATGCTGTGGAAGGCGCGGCGGATGCCGTCCCAGCTGTAGGCGGTCATGTGGTAGTCGAGCACCGGCGTGCCATCGCTGCGCAGTTCGACTTGGCCTTCGGCGCTGTCCGGGTGAAAGCCGTCGCGCTGCAGCGCGATCATCGCGTGGGTGTGCGGCAGCTGCGCCATGCGCAGGGCGTTGTCGACGCCGAAGCGACCGAACAGGGTCGCGGCCAGTGCCGGATGCAGCGGCGGCACTTCGAGCTTGTAGGACATGCGACCACGCGCGCCGTCGCGCCACTGGAAGTGATCCGAATAGATCGACTGCGGCGCACCGTAGAACGGGTTGATGACTTCGTCGAACTGCGCCGCGCAGAAGTTGGTGAGGTGCAGGAAGGTGCGTTTGCCGACGCGCCCGTGCGGGTCCGGCGCGGCGGAGCGCAGCAGCAGCGCCGGGCTGTTGATGCCGCCGCCGGCCAGCACGTAGTGCCGCGCCCTGACGTGAATCCGCCGGCCGCTGGGCGCCACGCCGCGCGCATCCATGCCGACGCAGTCGAGCCCTTCGATGCGCCCGGCGCGGATCTGCAGGCGCTCCGCGCGCGCCAGGTAGAGCAGTTCGCCACCGTGATCGAGCAGTGCCGGAATGCTGGTGACCAGCATCGACTGCTTGGCGTTGGTCGGGCAGCCCATGCCGCAGTAGCCGAGATTCCAGCAGCCGCGCACGTTGCGCGGAATCACCGCCCAGCGATAGCCGAGGCGCTCGCAGCCGCGTTGCAGCACCGCGTTGTTGGCATTCGGCGGCATGGCCCACGGCGCGATGCCCAGGCGCTCTTCCATGCGCGCGAACCAGGGCGCCAGCTGCTCCGTGGAGAGGCCGCTGACGGCGTGCTCGCGCGCCCAGTGCTCGAGTGTCTGCGGCGGAGTGCGGAAGCTCGAGGTCCAGTTCACCAGCGTGGTGCCACCCACCGCGCGGCCCTGCAGGATGGTGATGGCGCCGTCCTTGCTCATTCGTCCGACGCCTTCCTGGTACAGCGACCGATAGGCGCGCGGTTCCTGCAGATCGAAGTCGCTGCTGGTGCGCAGCGGGCCTTCTTCGATCAGCAGCACCTTGAAGCCGGCCGCGCTGAGGATTTCCGCGCTGGTGGCGCCGCCGGCGCCGCTGCCGATGATGGCGGTATCTGCCTCCAGCGTGAGATCGCCGGCGAGGCGCGAGCCATCGTGGGTCTGCCAGCCACGGGCGAGGCCGGCGGCGAAGATGTCGGGGACGGGCATCGTTAGCTCCAGAGGGTCAGACCGTGGGCGGGCCGGGGTAGCCGCAATGCGCCCAGGCTTCGGGCCGGCCGTACCAGGCCATCAGCACCAGCTGCAGCAGGACGGCGTGACCCTGGCGCAGCAGCGCCAGCGGAGCGTTCTGCCAGCGCTGCAGGAAATCCTGCATGGCCTGATCGCTCGACGCGTCCCAGCTGCCCCAGATGCCGGTCAGCGGGCCGCGGGTCAATGGCAGGCTGAGCAGGTCGAATAGCTGCAGCACCTGTGCGGCCAGCGCCGGCGACAGCTGTTGCAGGTTGCGGTCGAGGCTGCTCAGCGTGCCCTCGACCACCGCCGGCGCGTCCGGCGCTGCCACCGCACCGGTCAGCAGCACGGGAATCAGCCGCCGCAGCAGCGGCAGGTCACTGGGCCGCAACAGGCTGAAGTTCGCCGCCGCCAGCTCGCGACTGCAGCCGCTCAGGCTGGCGGCCAGGCCCGAGGTGGCCAGCAGCGCGCCGCCGAGCAAGCCGATGCGCAGCAGCCCGCGGCGATTCAGCGGCAGGCCGCTCATCAGCGTATCAGCAGGCGGTAGAGCAGCTTCTGCCACCACTTGCCGTAGGGCGGATAGATCAGGCGTGCCGCGTTCAGGCGCGGCTTGCTGAACACCCCGCGCGCCTTGCTGAAGGTCAGGAAGCCCTCGTGCCCGTGGTAATGGCCCATGCCCGAGGCGCCGACGCCGCCGAACGGCAGGTCGTCCTGAGCGACGTGCAGCAGGGTGTCGTTCAGGCATACGCCACCGGACAGCGTGCCCTGCAGCACGCGCTGCTGCTCGGCGCGGTCGTAGCCGAAGAAGTACAGCGCCAGCGGTCGCGGCCGTGCGTTGACGTAGGCGATGGCCGCGTCGAGATCGTCGTACGGCACCAGCGGCAGCAACGGGCCGAAGATTTCCTCGTGCATCACGCGCATGTGCTCGTTGACGTCGAGCAGCAGGTGGTGCGCGAGGCGGCCCGGCGCGCTGTCGTCGAACAGCGGCAGCACGCGGGCGCCCTTGCTGCGTGCATCGTCCAGATAGTCCTGCAGGCGGGCGAGCTGGCGGGCGTTGATGATCGTGGTGTAGTCCGGATTGTCCGCCAGCTTCGGCAGCAGGCGGCGCACCGCCGCGCGGTAGGCCTCGGCGAAGGCGTCCAGACGTGCGCGCGGCACCAGCACGTAGTCGGGTGCGACGCAGGTCTGCCCGGCGTTGAGCGTCTTGCCGAAGGCGATGCGCTCGGCGGCGTCGGCCAGCGGCACTGTGGGCGAGACGATGGCCGGCGATTTGCCGCCCAGCTCCAGCGTCACCGGCGTCAGATTGTCCGCAGCGGCGCGCATCACGTCGCGGCCGATCTGCGTCGATCCGGTGAACAGCAGGTGATCGAACGGCAGCCGCGCGAAGGCCTTGCCGACCTCGACATCGCCGAGCACCACGGCCACCTGATTCTCCGGGAAGACCTGCGCCAGCAGCCGCTGGAGCAGCGCGCCGGTGGCCGGGGTCGATTCGCTCATCTTCAGCATTACCCGGTTGCCGGCGGCCAGTGCGCCGACCAGCGGGCCGATGGCCAGATACAGCGGGTAGTTCCACGGCACGATGATCCCGACCACGCCCAGCGGCTGGTAGATCACCCGCGCGCTGGCCGGCTGGAACGCCATCCCGACGCGGCGCCGCGACGGTTTCATCCAGCCACGCAGATGGCGGCGAGCGTAACGGATGCCATGCAGGCTCGGCATGATTTCGGCCAGTAGCGTCTCGTCGGCCGAGCGGTTGCCGAAGTCCGCCGAGATGGCCTCGATCAGCGCCTGCTGGTTGCCCGTCAGCACGTCGCGTAGCGCGTCCAGCCATTGCCGACGGCTCTGCGCGTCGGGCAACGGTGCGGCGGCGCAGGCGCTGCGCTGCGCGGCGAGGATCTGCTGCAAGTGCTCAGCGGCGAGCGGCACGTGCGCGGCGGGCGTTTCGACAGGCATGGCGGCTCCTGGGGGCGGCGAGAGAGTGTTTTCTAGAGTAATTGCTCTAAAGTGTCAACGCGACTCGCCTGCGCCGGTGCGGGGCTGTACCGTTGCACCCTCGCAGACCCCACGAGACCGACGCCCATGGCGCCCCGAGCAAAGACCCGCGACCGCATCCTCGATGCCAGCCTCGAGCTGTTCAATGCCCAGGGCGAGCGCGGCGTCAGCACTAATCACATCGCGGCGCATCTGGGCATATCGCCGGGCAACCTGTACTACCACTTCGCCAACAAGCAGGCGATCGTCGCCGAGCTGTTCAGGCGTTACGAGGCTCGCATCGACGAGTTCCTGCGCCCGCCGCAACGGGCGTTGACGGTGGCGGACAAGGCCGTCTATCTGGAGGCGCTGCTGGCAGCGATGTGGGACTTCCGTTTCTTGCATCGCGACCTGGAAGCGCTACTCGCCGCCGACGAAGCGCTGGCACAGCGCTACCGCGCCTTTGCGGCGCGTTGCCTGGACAACGCGCGGGCTATCTATCAGGGATTCGTCGACGCCGGCATCCTGCGCATGGGCCCCGCCGAGGTCGAAGCGCTGGCGCTCAATGCCTGGATCATCCTCACCTCCTGGGTGCGCTTTCTCGGCACCGTCGGCGAGCCGTCCGCGCAGCTCGGTCCGGAGCAGTTGCGCCGCGGTATCTATCAGTTGCTGGCATTGGAGGTGGGCTTCGTGTCTCCGGGCGCTTCAGCGGAGGTTTCCGAGCTGCTGCACAAGTATCTGTCGGATGGTTGTCGAGGTATTTCGTCGGATTTATGACGCTCACGCTGAGCCTGATCAATATTCATGCGTCGAGGCGACGAATAGCTGGCGAATAATCCTAGAAGAACTCTTAGAATGATGGCGATCAAGTATCACATCGCCATTATCCGGTTTTCCTTCCCATGTCCCCCATGCCACGCGTCGCCGTCCTTGGTGCGTCTTCTTCCCCTGTTGTCGGTATCGAATACGAGCGGCACCCCGAGTGGTCCGCGCTCGCGGCGCTGCCGGCGTATGACATCGTTCTGCTCGATCTGCCGGCGGTGCGCGCCGGCGAAGCCTTGCGCAGCCTGCGTATGGACAAGCGTTATCGCTTCAGCCTGATCTACTGCTGCCAGGAGCAGGACGCATCCTGCAAGTCGCTGGGCGACGGTGCGCCGCCGGCTGATCTGAGTGCGCTGGTGCCGCTCTGGCGGCTGTGGCAGGAGCGCTTCGCGCTATTCAATCGTGGGGTGGCGCCGGAGCGTTTCGAGTCGCGCGTGCTTGCCTGGCTGTGGTTGCGGCCGCACGGTGCCATCCATGCGGTGCGCGATGCCGGTGTGGCGCAGCACTATCACTACCCGCTGCTGGAGGCGCTGGAAGACGACGAGTCGCCGAACGCCTTCGCCTGGCTGCAGCTGATGACCCAGCAAGGCTGGCTGGAAGAGGGCGAGCTGGTCGATCGGGTGCGCCTGTGCGTCGGTTGTGGCTCCGGCCGGCTGAACTACGTGGACGTCTGCCCGGAGTGCCAGACGCTGGAAATCGCCCGTCAGCCGTCGCTGCACTGCTTCACCTGCGGCCACGTCGGCGCCCAGGAGCACTTCCTCAAGGATGGCCTGCTGCTCTGCCCGAACTGTTTCTCGCGCCTGCGTCACATCGGCAGCGATTACGACCGGCCGCTGGAGAACTATCGCTGCCGCAGCTGCCAGGCGTTCTTCGTCGATGCCGAAGTCGAGGCGCGCTGCCTGGACTGTGGCCAGGCCCATGCGCCGGACAAGCTGCGCGTGCGCGAGGTGCGTCACTTCCGCCTCGCCGAGGCCGGCCGGCTGCGCTGTCGGCAGGGTTACTCGGCCAGTGTCGCCGAGACCGACCAGTTCGGTGCGCTCAACCTGCTCAACCAGAAGTCCTTTCACGAGCTGCTCAACTGGCAGCTGCAGCTGGTGCGGCGCTACAAGCAGCCGGCGTTCTCCCTGCTGGGGCTGCGGTTCGTCAACCTGGCGGCGACCATCAGCGCACTCGGCGAGCTGCGCGGCCATGCGTTGGTGGACAGCCTGGTCGAACGCTTGCAGGAAGCCGTGCGCGACACCGATCGCTGCAGCCGGGTCAGCGAAGAGATCCTCTGGATCATGATGCCGCACACCGATGCGGCCGGCCTGGCAGTGGTGCGTAAACGCCTGCAGGAAGGTGCCGAGCGTCTGGCCAGCGAGCAAATCGGCCAGCTGCAGCTGCGTCAGATCGGCTTCACCGCACCGGCCGACCTGCTCGAACAGGAAGATGCCGCGTTGCTGCTGGCGCGCCTGAACGGGGAGCTGGGCTGAGATGGAGGGTTTCTGGCTGCAGTGGCTGGGGATTCTCGGCGAAATCGACAAGCCCGACGGCCTGGGCTATCTGCTGGTGATGCTGTTTCCGGCGTTTCTGTTGCTGGAGGTGCCGCTCAGCCTGGTGATCCTGCTCGGCGTGCTGCGCTGGTTCGCGCGCAAACCCTTCGAGCTGCCGGAAGGCAACAGTTACCAGCCGCGCGTGTCCTGCGTGATCACCTGCTATAGCGAAGGTCGGGATGTGCAGACCACGCTGCTCAGCCTGTGCGAGCAGACCTATCGCGGCGAGATCGAGATGATTCCGGTGGTCGACGGCGCGACGGCCAATCACGCGACGATGCAGGCCGTGCGGGATTTTCGCCTCGATGCGCAGCTGTATCCGCGGCGCTTTCTGCGGCCGATCGCCAAATGGCAGCGTGGCGGCCGGGTGTCCTCACTGAACGCCGGGCTGGAATACAGCACCGGTGAGATCGTCATGGCGCTGGACGGCGATACCTCGTTCGACAACGACATGGTGGTCAACGTGGTGCGCCATTTCCAGGACCCGGACGTGCCGGCGGTGGCGGGCAGCCTGCGGGTGCGCAACGCTCGCGCCTCGCTGACCACGGCGATGCAGGCGCTGGAATACCTGCTGTCGATCCAGCTGGCCAAGATCGGGCTCAGCGAGTGGAACGTGGTGAATAACGTATCCGGCGCGTTCGGCGCCTTTCGTCGCAGCTTTCTGCAGAAAATCGGTGGCTGGGATACCCATACCGCCGAGGATCTGGATATCACCCTGCGCATCAAGAACTACTTCGGCCGCCGGCCGCTGCGCATTCCATTCGAGCCGTGCGCCATCGGCCACACTGACGCGCCGGTGACGTTCCGCCAGTTCCTCATGCAGCGCCTGCGCTGGGATGGCGATCTGTTCTTCCTCTATGTGCGCAAGCATCGCCACAGTTTCACGCCGCGCCTGCTCGGCTGGCCGAACTTTCTGGTGGTGCTGGTCAGCGGGTTCTTCTTCCAGCTGGTGCTGCCGTTCATCATCCTCGGCTACTTCATCGTCGGACTGTACTCGCTGACGCTGTCGACCTTCCTGGTGCTCGCCTGGCTGGTCTATCTGGTGTACTTGGCCAACACCCTGCTGGCCTACGTGGTAGCGGTGTGCATGGTGTCCGAGCGGCCGCGGCAGGACCTGTGGCTGTGCTGGGTGGTGCCGCTGTTTCCGCTGTTCATGTTCGTCATGCGCTGCTGGAGCGCAGTGGCGATCCTCAACGAAATGATCCGGCGTGGCCATGAGGAAACCTCGATGGCGCCCTGGTGGGTGCTGCGCAAGGCGAAGAGGTTCTGATGCGGCGAGTATTCCTATTGCTGGGTCTGCTGGGACTGGCTTCATCCTGTCTGGCCGAGGTATTGCCGCTACCGGCGCTGCTCGATGGCGCCGACAGCACGCCGCTGCTGCGCGCGGCCGAGGCCGAAGGTGCGGCGCTCGAGGCATTGCAGCGCCAGCGCGAGGCCGAAGCCGGCTGGCAATGGTTCGCCTCGGCAGGGACCGGGCGCTATCGGGAGCTGGTGACCGAAGAGGTGCGCGACGACTACTACGGTCGCGATCTGGCGCTCGGCTTGCGCCATCCGCTGCTGGGCAGCCTGAAGCGTCAGCAGGATGCGCTGCGCAGCGTCGAAGACCAGCGCCAGCAACAGCAGGCGCGGCTGCAGCTGGCTCGCCTCGAGCAGCGCCTGGCGCTGCGCAGCGCCTATGCCGACTGGTGGCGGGCGCAGGAGGAGCTGCGCTGGTGCGACGGCATCGCCGAGCCTGCGCAACGCGCGCGCGAGCAGCTGGCGGCGCGCCTGCGCGAAGGCTGGCTGCTGGCTTCCGAGGCGCGCCTGCAGGACGGCCGCTGGCAAGCGCTGCAGCGCCGTTGCGCCGCCGCCGGGCCGCTGCTGGAAGAAACCCGCTACAGCCTGCAGGCGCTGAGTGGACAGTCGATCGAGGTGCGCCAGCAGGCCCGTGCCGAGGCGCTGGCGAACGCCGCGCAGCCGCTGGGCGCCTGGTTGCAGCAGCTCGAGCGGCATCCGCGGCTGCAGGAGCGCCGCGAGCAACTGCGTCAGGCCGAGCGCAATCGTCAGAGTCCGTGGTATGCGGCGGTCGACTCGAGCTTCAGCGTCGCGCAGAGCTACGAAGACCGCAGCGGCGGCAACGAGCCGGGCAATGGATTGGTGGCCAGCATCAGCTTGTCGGCGCCCTTCGACCCGCTGTCCTACGGGCAGGCGCGCGGCGATGAGGGCGCGGCACGTCACCAGATGGCGCTGGCGCAGCTCGATGCCGAGCGTGAGCGCCTGGTGCAGGGCCTCGGCCAGGCGCTGCGTGCGCAGCGCGCGGCCGCCGAAGACCTGCTGCAGGCGCGCCAGCAGCTGGAAACGGCGGCGCTGGCCGTGCGCGAGCAACGTCTGCGGCGCGCTGGCGACGTCGATCAGGCCTATCTGGGCAGCCTGGCGGCGGAGCTGGAGCACGGCTACGCCGGGTTGCGCCTGATCGCCGCCTGGCACGGGTTGTGGCTGCGGGAAGCGGCTCTGCGCCTGTTCGTCGACGACAGCGTGGCGCACGCGTCGCTGCTGGGGCCGGGCACGCTCGACTGGCAGGCACCGCAGGCCGAGGCGCGTACCTCGGCGGCGCCCCGTGCCGCGCGTTGGCAGCAGGGTGTCTACGTCTGGAAGAGTCACGCGCTGCTCGATGAACAGCGCCGCGCCGAGGCACTCGCGCAGCTGCGCGTGGCCGGCATGCAGCGCCTCTATCTCGGCCTCGACGCCACCCAGGTGGCGCAGCCGGAGCACCTGCGCGGCCAGTTGCGCGGGTTGCTGGAGGCCGCGCGCGCACAGGGCTTCGAGGTGCTGCTGCTGCTCGGCGATCCGCACTGGCTGCAGCCCGACGGGCGTAAGGGGCTGCTCGATCTGCTCGGCGAGCTGCGCGCGCTGCCGTTCGCCGGTCTGCATCTGGATCTGGAGGTCGAGCAGCTCGGCTGGCCGGTGCCCGAGATACGGCTGCACGACTGGATCGACACGCTGGCGGCGGTCGCGCGTGTCAGTCCCTGGCCGCTCGAACTGTCCAGCCATCACCGCTGGTTCGCCACACCGCGCGCTGGCGCGTACTGCGTGCCCTGCGAGCTGCACCAGCGCGGTGTGCGCCAGGTCAGCCTGATGATCTACACCCGCAACGCCGCACGCAGCGCCGAGCTGGCGGCGGATATTGCGCGCCGCTGGCCGGGACTGTCGTTCCGCCTGGCGCAGAGCGTGGAGCCGCAGCTGGCGGCGGATGAAAGCTGGAGCGCCGCCTCGCGCGCGCAATTGCAGGCGCAGACCGAGCGCTGGCGCCAGCAGTTGCAGCCACAGGCCGTTGCCGGCATCGACTGGCAGGACTGGTCTCACTATCCCCATTGAGCACATCGCATGAAGATCAAATTCTCCAGCGCCAAGGAGCAACAACCCACCCAGGAGCAGGGCCTGCAGGTGCTCTATGCGCCGGGCAAGCGCCTGGCCTTCCGAGTGCGCTGGTACCTCATTCTGCTGGCGGTACTCAGTCCGCTGCTTTGGCTGATCGGCCGCTGGGTGCTCACCCTGTGGCTGATCGAGGCGCCGGCTCAGCTGCATCTGCCGGGCAGCGAGCTGCGCGCGCGTGACGCCGCGCAGGTCCAGCAGCTGCTGGTACAGCCGGGGCAGCGGGTCACGGCCGGCGAGCTGCTGGTGCGTCTGGACAACCCGGAGTGGCGGGCACGGCGCTTCCTGCTGGAGGCGGCGAGCACGCCGATGGAAAGCCCGAATGCCGCCAGCCTGGAAGCCGAACGGGCGCTGCTGCAGGAGTCGCTGGCAGGTGCCGAAGCGCGCGTACGGCAGGTCCAGCGGCTGCTCGATGCCGGCGCGGCCACCCGTGGCGAGTTGCTGGCGGCGACCGATCTGCGTGATGTACGGCTGCGCGAGCTGTATCAGCTGGAGCAGCGTCGCCAGCCGGAGGTCGGCCCCGAGCAGCGTCAGCGCGACCTTGAGCTGGCCTGGCTGGATAGCCGTTTGCAGGGGCTGGAGCTGCGCGCCGAGAATGACGGCCGTGTCGGCGAAATCCTCGTCGCGCCTGGCGAGAACGTCGGACCGGGTACGCCGCTGCTGCGCGTGGAAAGCGACGGCGAGCCGCAGGTGTGGGTCTATCTCGACCCGCGGCATGCCGCCGAGGCCATGCCCGGCAAGTCGCTGATGCTGGTTTTCCCGGACCACAGCCAGCGCCTGGCGGTGGTGATCCAGGCGGTGGACGACGCAGCGCCGGTCCCGGTCGAACTGCGCCCGCCGTTCAGCGCACCGACGCGCAGCCTGCGGGTGATAGCACGGGTGCAGGATGGGCTGCCGCCCGAGTGGCGCATCGACCGGCTCGGCCTCAAGGCACGATTCCCGCACGCGTGGCTGCCGTTCGGCAGCTGAGATCGCTCAGGCACCCGCCAGCCACTGCGGAATGCGCCGCTCCAGGTAGTAGCGCGGACGGCGTGGTGTGCCCTCGATGAAGCCGACGTGCCCGCCGTGGGCGTGCAGTTCTAGCGTGGTGGTCGCTGACAGTTCGCTGGTTTCCGGCACGCTGTGGCGGAACACGAAGGGGTCGTCGGCGGCCTGGATCAGCAGCGTCGGGATCGCGATGTCGGGCAGGAAATAGCGGCTCGACGCGCGCCGGTAGTAGTCCTCGGCGTCCCGGTAGCCATGCAGCGGGGCGGTGATGCGGCCGTCGAAGTCCCAGAAGGTGCGCATGCCGTCGAGCGTGCCCAGGCCGCTGAGAGTGGCCAGGTGCTGCTGCAGGTCGCGTTCGCGGAACAGCCGCTGCTTGTCCTTCACGTAGGCGACCATCGCCTTCATGAAATGCGCCTGATAAACGCGTGAGAAGCCCAGGCCAATGCGGTCGGCGCACTGGTCCAGGCGAAACGGCACCGACACCGCGACCGCCTTGCGCAGCGGGCAGCTGCCGGCAGTTTCGCCCAGGTACTTGAGCAGCACGTTGCCGCCCAGCGAATAGCCGACCGCGTGCAGCGGCGCCAGCGGGCGGCTGGCCTGCAGGTGGGTGATGACTTCGCCGAGGTCATCGCTGGCGCCGGAATGGTAGGCGCGCGGCAGCAGGTTGGGCTCGCCCGAACAGCCGCGCCAGTTGATCGCCACGCTGGTCCAGCCGCGTGCGGCCAGCTGTTGCTGCAGGCCCAGCACGTAAAGCGAGCTGGACGAGCCGGTGAGCCCGTGCAGCACCAGCACCAGCGGCGCCGTGGCGTCGTGCGGGCCGTGCCAGTCGAGGTCGATGAAATCGCCATCGGCCAGCCACAGCCGTTCGCGCCGGCGCGCGAGTGTCGGCGTGGTGCGGAAGAACGGGTTCCACAGGGTCTGCAGATGCGGCCCCGGCAGCCACCAGGCGGGTTGGAAGAGGTCGGTCACGGTTGCTCGCAGCGCTTGGGTTGGCTCGACGTTAGTGCCTGCAATGGGCGAAGAACAGCACCATGTGCGGCTTGAATGGTGCAGGCCTTTCGGCGGACGTACACCTTTGGAGATATGGCCAGCGCGCCGCGGCGGGTAAACAGTGCACGGTGAATTCGCAGCCTGGAAACCAAGCCATGACCACCACCCCGTTCGATGAACTCCTGAATGCCGCGCGGCAGGAACGCGAGCCGCAGCGGCTGCTGTTCGTTTTCGTCACGGCGGAACTGCCCGACGACGCCACCGAGGAGGAGCGCCAGCGCTTCGAGGAGAATGCCGGCGGCTCGCTCAAGCCGGTGCTCTGCGTCGACAAACTACCCGAGGAACTGAGCAGCTTCGCCGCGTTGCGCGAGGAATCGCAGCGTACCGGCGTGGCTTGGGACCTGTTCTTCGCCGCCGCACTGCCGGGGCTGGCCGGCATCACGCCCGGCGCGGACGACGCCGAGGAGCCGCTGAAGATGATGGTCGCTGCCATCGAGACCGGCAATATCGGTCGCTTCCTGGCTTTCGACCGCGACGGGCAGACGGTCGACTTCTACTGAACCGCAGGGTGCCGCGCGTCAGCCGCGGCACCTGATCCGCTCAGGCCGTGCGCTCCCACAGCGCGTAAAACACCTTGCCGGCCTTCTTCTCGCGATGCAGACGCCAGTTGCCCGGCAGCCCCAGGCTCGACGGCGCCGCTTCGCTTTCGGTGTAGATCCAGGCGCGTTCGGCCAGCCAGCCCTTGTCTTCGAGCAGCGCGCACGCCGGTTGCAGCAGGTTCTTGTTGAACGGCGGATCGAGGAACACCAGATCGAACGGAGACGGTGTCTGGGTTTCCAGGTAGCGCAGGGCATCGCTCTGCAGCAGCTGGCCGTTGCCGCAGCTCAGCGTGTCCAGATGCTTGCGCAGGCTGGCGATGGCGTTGGCGTTGAGGTCCAGCGCCAGCGCTATGCCGGCGCCGCGCGACAGCGCCTCGAGATAGAGCGCGCCGCTGCCGGCGAACGGGTCGAGTACCCGCGCGCCGGAGAGGTACGGCATCAGCCAGTTGAACAGCGTTTCGCGCACGCGGTCGGGCGTCGGCCGCAGCCCTTCGGCGTCGGGGAAGCTGAAGCGGCGCGAGCGCCAGTCGCCGCCGATGATGCGTAGCTGGCCCTGGCCGCCATGGGCGCTGGGTCGAATCGGTGGGTTGGCCATCAATGCTCCGGAACCGCGCTGGGCTGTTCGACAGGTCGTTCGGTGGGCGGCGGCAGCGGTTGCTGCTCGACGCTGGGGCCGGCGGTGACGATGACGAAACCGTCCGGTTGCAGGTGCTTGTTCATCGCCGCCTTGACCTGTTCGACCGTCAGCGTCTGGATTTCGCCCATGAAATCTTCCAGATAGGTCAGCGGCAGGTCGTAGAAGCCGATGCTGCCGAGCTGGCCGACAATGTCGGCGTTGCTCGCGGTCGAGAGCGGGAAGCTGCCGGCGATTTCGCGCTTGCTGCGCTCCAGCTCGGCCTCGGTCGGGCCTTCGGCGAGGTAGTCGCGTACCAGCTGCTGCACCAGCTGCAGTGAGCCGTCGGTCAGCTCGGCGCGGGTCTGCATGCTGATCATGAACGGCCCGGCGGCGCGCATCGGGCTGAAGCCCGAGTAGATGCCGTAGGTCAGGCCGCGCTTCTCGCGCACTTCTTCCATCAACCGGGTGCCGAAACCGCCGCCGCCGAGAATCTGGTTGCCCAGGTACAGCGCCGCGTAGTCCGGATGGCCGCGCGGGATGCCGAGCTGGGCCAGCAGCAGGTGGGTCTGGTTGGACGGGTATTCGATGTGGTGCTTGCCGGCCGGCGGTGCTTCGGGTACCGGGGTCGCCGGCAAAGCCGGGCCCTGCGGCAGCGCGGCGGATACCTGCGCGGCGACGGCCTCGGCCTGGGTACGGTCGAGGTCGCCGACCAGCGCGATCACCAGATTGCCGGCGGCATAGGCGCGCGCATGGAACTCGCGCAGCTGCTGCACGCCGATGCCCGGCACCGACTCGGCAGTGCCTTCGCTGGAGTGCGCGTAGGGATGCGCACCATAGAGCTGCTCGAACAGTTCGAGGCTGGCCAGCTTGCCGGGGTTCTGCTTCTGGAATTCGAAGCCGGCCAGCAGCTGGTTCTTGATCCGCTGCAGCGAATCCTCGGGGAAGGTCGGACGGCCGACCACTTCGCTGAACAGCTCGAGCGCCGCCGCGCGCTTGTCCGCGGCGCTCAGGCTGCGCAGGCTGGCCACCGCCATGTCGCGGTAGGAGCCGTTGCTGAAGTCGGCGCCGAGCCCCTCGAAGCCCTGGGCAATGGCGGTGACATCCTTGCCGGCGACGCCTTCGTTGAGCATCGCGTTGGTCAGCAGGGCCAGCCCTGGCGTACCGGCGTCCTGGCTGCTGCCGGCGGCGAAGGTCAGGCGCAGGTCGAACATCGGTAGCTCGTGAGCCTCGACGAACAGCACCTTGGCGCCTTCGGCGGTCTGCCAGGTCTGGATGTCGAGTTTGCGTCGCGCCAGTGGCTGCTCGTCGAGGCTGGCCAGCGATTCCAGGCGCGGTGCGTCGCCGCCGGTCGCCGCCGGGCGGGTCTCGGTGGCCGCCGGCGCCGCCTGGGGTGGCGGGACGGGGGCGTCCTGATCGCAACCGGTCAGGGCCAGGCAGGCGGCCAGCAGCACGCCAGGCAGGCTGCGGCGCAGGGTGCGGGAATCATTCATCGGCGCTCTCCTCGGGCAGCACGTGGGCGACACTCAGGCGCGTGGGGGTGAAGTAGGTGCGCGCCGCCTGCTGGATGTCCTCGGGGGTGACGGCCTCCAGCGCGGCCAGTTCGTCGTCCATCAGTCGCCAGGAAAGGCCGACGGTTTCCAGCTGGCCGATGGTGGTGGCCTGCTGGGTGATCGAGTCGCGCTCGTAGACCAGTCCGGCGATCACCTGGGCGCGCACGCGCTCCAGTTCCTCGCGGCTCGGCGCGTGCTGCTTGAGCAGGTCCAGCTCGGCCCACAGGCGGCTTTCGACATCGGCCAGGCTGCGGCCCTTCTGCACGTTGGGCACCGCCGAGAGCATGAACAGGCTGTCGCCGCGGGCGTAGGCGTTGTACCAGGCGGAGGCGCTGGTCACCAGCTCCTCGCCGCGTTCCAGGCGTTCCGGCAGGCGCGCGCTGTAGCCGCCGTCGAGCAGCGCGGCGATCAGGCGCAGGGCGTGGATCTGGCGGGCGTCCGCCTTGGTCGACAGGCTCGGCACGTTGAACGCCATCAGCAGAGTCGGCAGCTGTGTGTTGACGTGCAGCTGCAGGCGCCGCTCGCCGGGTTCGTCCAGTTCCAGCGGCGCCTTGGCCGACGGCAGCGGGCGCTTGGCGATTGGACCGAAGTAGCGCTCGGCCAGGCCGCGCACCTCGTCCTGGGTAACGTCGCCGACCACCACCAGGGTGGCGTTGTTCGGCGCGTACCACTGCTCGTACCAGGCGCGCAGCTCGTCGGCCTGCATGCGTTCGAGATCGGCCATCCAGCCGATGGTTGGGTTGCGGTAGCCGCTGGCCGGGTAGGTGACGGTCTTGAAGCGCTCGAAGGCCAGCGCGTTGGGCTTGTCGTCGGTGCGCAGGCGGCGCTCTTCCTTGATCACCTCGATCTCGCGGGTGAATTCCTCGACCGGCAGCTTGAGGCTGGCCAGGCGATCGGCTTCCAGCTCGAAGGCCACCGCCAGGCGATCGCGCGCCAGCACCTGGTAATAGGCGGTGTAGTCGTCGCTGGTGAAGGCGTTTTCCTCGGCACCCAGCTCGCGCAGGATGCGCGAGGCTTCGCCGGGACCGAGCTTGCGGCTGCCCTTGAACATCATGTGTTCGAGCGCGTGCGAAAGGCCGGTCTGGCCGGGCGTCTCGTAGCTGGAGCCGACCTTGTACCAGAGCTGGGAGACCACCACCGGCGCGCGGTGGTCCTCGCGCACGATCACCTTCAGGCCGTTGTCGAGGAAGAATTCGTGGGTCGGCTGGCTGTCGGTCGCGGCGACCAGCGGCAGGTACAGCGCGCCGAGCAACAGGGCCGCAGCGCGGCGTAACGTCAGGTGCATAGCAGGTTTCCCGGGTCAATGGCGCCGAAGCGGCTGGCAGGGCGGGCAAAGCGCCGAACATGGTACTGGCGAGGGCGGAACAGGCAAAGCGTGCAGTGCCGTGGGGCCTGCGCCCGTGCTTAGCGCACCCCGGCGGGGAGGTGCTAGGATAGCGCCCGTCCAGCCGGCCGCGTGGCTGCCGGCGTTTCGCATCCTTGAGAATATCTTCTCCATGTTTGGTTCCAACGACGACAAGAAGACGCCGGCCGAGCCCGGCGAGAAGAAGGGCCTGTTCGGCTGGCTGCGCAAGAAGCCGCAGGCGCCGGCCGCCGAACCGCCCGCCAGTGAGCCGCCGGAAGACAGCCAGCCACTGGCCGAACACGCGGATATCCAGGCTGCCGAGACGGCCGAGGCGCTGGCCGCACAGTCCGAGCGCACTGCCGAGCCGGAGCAGCCCATTGCCTCCCCAGCACCCGTTCTCGCAGAACCCGTTCCTGAAGAGCCCCAGCTAGAAATCGAGCCAGAAGTCGAGCCTCCGCTCGAAGCGCAGCCCGAACCGCAGCCGGCCGCTGCCGCGCCGGCGTCCGAGGCCCCGGCCAAGCTGGGCTTCTTCGCCCGCCTGCGCCAGGGCCTGTCGAAGACCAGCGCCAGCATCGGCGAGGGGATGGCCAGCCTGTTCCTCGGCAAGAAGGCCATCGACGACGACCTGCTCGAAGAGCTGGAAACCCGCCTGCTGACCGCCGACGTCGGCGTCGAAGCCACCGGCGTGATCATGCAGAACCTCACCCGCCGCGTGTCGCGCAAGGAACTGGCCGACAGCGGTGCGCTGTACAAGGCGCTGCAGGAAGAGCTGGCGAGCCTGCTGCAACCGGTCGAGCAGCCGCTGATCATCGACAGCCAGGCGCGGCCCTACGTGATTCTGGTGGTCGGCGTGAACGGCGTCGGCAAGACCACCACCATCGGCAAGCTGGCGCGCAAGCTGCAGCAGGAGGGCAAGAAGGTCATGCTCGCTGCTGGCGACACCTTCCGCGCCGCCGCCGTCGAGCAGCTGCAGGTGTGGGGCGAGCGCAACAACATCGCGGTGATCGCCCAGCACACCGGCGCCGATTCGGCCTCGGTGATCTTCGATGCGGTGCAGGCCGCCAAGGCCCGTGGTGTCGACGTGCTGATCGCCGACACCGCCGGCCGTCTGCACACCAAGGACAACCTGATGGAGGAGCTCAAGAAGGTCCGTCGGGTGATCGGCAAGCTCGACGAGACGGCGCCGCACGAGGTGCTACTGGTGCTCGACGCCGGCACCGGACAGAACGCGATCAATCAGACCCGCCAGTTCAATCAGGCGGTCGAGCTCACCGGGCTGGCGCTGACCAAGCTCGACGGCACCGCCAAGGGCGGGGTGATCTTCGCCCTGGCCAAGCAGTTCGGCACGCCGATCCGCTACATCGGCGTCGGCGAGGGTATCGATGACCTGCGCACCTTCGAGGCGGATGCCTTCGTGCGGGCGCTGTTCGGCCAGCAGGACGGCAAATGATCCGTTTCGAGCAGGTCGGCAAACGCTACCCCAACGGCCACGTCGGGCTGCACGAGCTATCCTTCCACGTGCAGCGCGGCGAGTTTCTCTTCGTCACCGGTCATTCCGGCGCCGGCAAGAGCACGCTGCTGCGCCTGCTGCTGGCGATGGAGCGGCCGACCAGCGGCAAGCTGCTGCTGGCCGGACAGGACCTGTCGCGCATCACCACGGCGCAGATTCCGTTCCTGCGCCGGCAGATCGGCGTGGTGTTCCAGAACCATCAGCTGCTGTTCGATCGCACAGTGTTCGACAACGTCGCGCTGCCGCTGCAAATCCTCGGGCTGAACAAGCGTGAAATCGGCCAGCGGGTGATGACCGCGCTGGAGCGCGTCAGCCTCAAGGACAAGGCGCTGCAGTACCCGGCGGACCTGTCCACCGGTCAGCAGCAGCGCGTCGGCATCGCCCGCGCGGTGGTGCATCGGCCGGCGCTGCTGCTGGCCGACGAACCCACCGGCAACCTCGACCCGCGGCTCGCGGCCGAGATCATGGGCGTGTTCGAGGACATCAACCGCCTCGGCACCACGGTATTGATCGCCAGTCACGATCTGGCGCTGATCGCGCGCATGCGTCATCGCATGCTGACGCTGCAGCGTGGTCGCCTGATCGGCGACGGGGAGGCCAGCTGATGAGCGACGAACGCAAAGCCAAATCCAATACCAGCGCGGCCGAGCGCGTCGGCGGCTCGGTGAAGAAAACCGAGCACAAGAGCGACGAGCCGGATTTCCAGACGCTGCTGCATGCCTGGCTGGAAAGCCATCGCGCCAGTCTGGTGGACAGCGTCAGTCGGTTGTTCAAGCAGCCGATCGGCAGTTTCTTCACCTGTCTGGTGATGGCGGTGGCGCTGAGCCTGCCAATGGGGCTGGCGCTGCTGCTGGACAACGTCGAACGCCTCGGCGGCTCCTGGCAGCGCGCGGCGCAGATCTCGCTGTTCCTCAAGCTGGACATCGATGCGGCACGCGGCGAGAAGCTGCGCGACCAAGTGGCGGCGCTGCCCGATGTCGCCGAGGCGACGTGGATCAGCCGCGAGGCGGCGCTGGAGGAATTCCAGCAACTGTCCGGGCTCGGCGAAGCACTCAAGGAACTACCGGAAAACCCGCTGCCCGGCGTGGTGCTGGTTACGCCCGAGGAAGTCGACAAGGACAAGCTCGAAGCCCTGCGTACGCGGCTGGCGGCGCTGCCCGGCGTCGAGCAGGCGCAGCTCGACCTGCTGTGGGTGGAGCGGCTGACGGCGATCCTCAAGCTCGGCGACCGCTTCGTCTTCGGCCTCAGCCTGCTGCTGATCGCCACACTGCTGCTGGTGATCGGCAACACCATCCGCCTGCATATCGAGAACCGACGCACCGAGATCGAGGTGGTCAAGCTGGTCGGCGGCACCGACGGCTACGTGCGGCGTCCGTTCCTCTACATGGGCGCGCTCTACGGTCTGGGCGCCGGCCTCATCGCCTGGCTGTTGCTGGCCTACGGTCTGGGCTGGCTGAACGAGGCGGTCACGCGGCTGGCGGGGCTCTACGGCAGTGATTTCGGCCTGGCCGGCGTGCCTTCGGGCGATGCCCTGTCGCTGGTGATCGGTGCCGTACTGCTGGGTTATATCGGTGCCTGGCTGGCCGTGGCGAGGCATTTGAGCGAATTGGCGCCGCGCTGATAACTCGTTGATATATAAGAGCTTATCGGTAACGTAAGTGAACTTTTCGGTGTGCTTGAAGTCTCATGCGGCAGTGCTAAACTGCTGCAGCTTCACTATCGGAGGAACTGCATGACCACGACTCTGCAACCTGTTCACGCGCTGGTCCCGGGAGCCAATCTCGAGGCCTACGTGCACACCGTAAACAGCCTGCCGCTGCTTACCGTCGAGCAGGAGCGCGAACTGGCTGAGCGGCTGTTCTACCAGCAGGACCTCGAGGCCGCGCGGCAGATGGTTCTGGCGCATCTGCGCTTCGTCGTGCACATCGCCCGCAGCTATTCCGGCTATGGGCTGGCCCAGGCCGACCTGATCCAGGAAGGCAACGTCGGCCTGATGAAGGCGGTCAAGCGCTTCAACCCGGAAATGGGTGTGCGCCTGGTGTCCTTCGCTGTGCACTGGATCAAGGCGGAAATCCACGAATTCATCCTGCGCAACTGGCGCATCGTCAAGGTCGCCACGACCAAGGCGCAGCGCAAGCTGTTCTTCAATCTGCGCAGCCAGAAGAAGCGTCTGGCCTGGCTGAACAACGAGGAAGTCAACCGCGTGGCGGACAGCCTCGGCGTCGAGCCGCACGAGGTCCGCGAGATGGAAAGCCGTCTGACCGGCCACGACATGGCCTTCGATCCGGCTGCCGACGCCGACGACGACAGCGCATTCCAGTCGCCGGCGCACTATCTGGAAGACCATCGCTACGACCCGGCCCGCCAGCTGGAAGATGCCGACTGGAGCGACAGTTCCACCTCCAGCCTGCACGAAGCGCTGGAAGGCCTCGACGAGCGCAGCCGCGACATTCTCCAGCAGCGCTGGCTGAGCGAGGACAAGGCGACGCTGCATGACCTGGCCGCCAAGTACAACGTCTCCGCGGAGCGCATTCGCCAGCTGGAAAAGAATGCGATGAACAAGCTCAAAGGCTCGATCCAGGCCTGACGCATAACGCGGCGAAGGTTCTGTTGAACGCGGGAGTGGTCTGACGACCCTCCCGCGTTTTTCATGGGCGCTCGGTCAGCGCCGCTCAGCGCGACGGTGCGAGTGCATGCTGCACGGAGGTCAGTAGCTGAGTGCTGGTGATCGGCTTGTGCAGCCAGATGGTGTGCTCGTCGGCAATGCCGGGGTCGAGCTGGTTGGCGGCGGAAATGACGATCACCGGCAGGCTGCGCAGCGCCGGATCGCGGCGGATCTCCTCGATCAGTTGGCGGCCGCTGCCATCGGGCAGGTGCAGGTCCAGGGTCATCGCCTGATAGCCGCCGGCTGCCAGCCGTTCCCGCGCTTGGTACAGGCTCTGCACGCGATCCACCGCATAACCGCCCTCGCGCAGCATCAGGTGCAGCAGACGGCCGGTGTCCGGTTCGTCCTCGACTACCAGCAGGCGCGGACGTCCGTCATCGTCGTTGCTGTCGCCGTACAGCGAGGTCTGCACCGGCAGTTGGCACCAGAACGTCGTGCCCTGGCCGTCCACGCACTCGAAGCCGACGCTGCCGCCCATGCGCTCGATCAGTTCCTTGCTGATCGCCAGGCCCAGGCCGGTCCCGGCGATCTTGCGGCTGTCCGAGGCATCGGCCTGGGCGAACTTCTCGAACACGTGCTGACGGAACGCCTGCGGGATGCCCGGACCCTGATCGCTGACGCAGACGCGCACCTGATTGCCGCGCATGTTGGCGTGTACACGCACTTCGCCGTGTTCGGGGGTGAACTTGATGGCGTTGGAGAGGAAGTTGTTCAGCACCTGTTGCAGGCGCAGGCCGTCGACCCAGACGTTGACCCGCGGCGGCGCTTCGAGCACGCAGCGTACGCCGTGCTGCTCGGCGAAGCCCCGGTTGCTCGCCACGGCGTCCTCCAGCAGGCGCGCCAGGTCGTGTTCGCGCAGCTCGAAGGTCATCTTGCCGGCGGCCATCTTCTCCATGTCGAGCAGGTCGTTGATCAGGTGACCGAGGCGCTGGCTGTTGCGGTAGGCGATCTCGAGCATCTGCTGCATCGCCGCCGGAGCTTCGCCCAGAGCGCCGCCGGTGATCAGTCCGAGCGCGCCGCTGATCGAGGTCAGCGGCGTGCGCAGTTCATGGCTGACGGTGGAGACGAACTCGTTCTTCATCTGCTCGATGCGCTTGCGTTCAGTCAGGTCCATCAGGGTGCCGCTGATGCGTTGCGCCTGGCCGTTCGCGTCGCGCTGGATGTAACCGCGCAGCAGGACCGGCATCACCTCGCCGTGCTTGTGCTGCAGGCGCAGTTCGGTGGTGAAGTGGTCGACGTCCGACAGCATCGTCCGGGCCAGACGGGCACGTTCGCGCGCGAGGTCTTCGGCGACCATGACCCGTTCCCACAGCTTGAGATCGGAAGGTAGTTCGCCGGGGCGATAACCGAGCATCTCCCAGGCGCGCGGCGAGGCGTAGAGCGTGCCGGCTTCCAGATCGAGGTCCCAGAGGCCGTCATTGCTGCCCTTGAGCGCGAGCGACAGACGCTCCTCGCTCAGCCGCAGGGCCTGCTTGTTGCAGCGGATGTGCCGGGTCATTTGTTCGGCGAGCGCCTGGGCGCGCTGGTGGCGCAGCGCCAGCGAGGCGGTGAGGAAGAACAGCAGCAGGCTCAGGCCCAGCCCCAGGCCGACCACCAGTGCGTCGTTGGTGTGAAAGCGCGCCTCGAATTCCGGCAGGCTGTTCAGGCGCAGGGTCCAGGTCTGACCGTACAGCTGCAGCTGTTGCAGACGGCTGTAGACGGGCTGGTGGGCATTGTCGGGCGCCTGATGGGTGGTGAACAGCAGGTGCTCGGACTGTTCGCGGTCGCTGGCATAGACGCTCAGATCCAGCGGCAGGTCGACATCGCCGAGAATGCCCTGCATCAGATCGCCCAGCCGGTAAGGGCTGTAGACGAAGCCGCGCAGCGCCGTCATGCGCTGCTCGGCGGTGTCCAGCGGTAGCCCTGGGCGGTACACCGGCACGTAGAGCAGCACGCCGGCCTGCACGTTGCCATCGATCTCCTGCATCAGGGTGACCTTGCCGGTGATGCTGGTCTTGCCCTCCCGCGCCGCCCGCAGCATTGCCTGGTGGCGCGCTGGTTCGGCGTACATGTCATAGCCGAAGGCTGCGCGGTTGCGCGCATCGAACGGCTCCAGATAGACGATCGAGGTATACAGCGGGCGCTGGCCCTCGGGGCGAATGGCGTAGTCGGGAAAACCTTCGGCACGTATCGCCGCCTCGTGCGCCGCGCGCTCGGCGGGCCGGATCGCCTGGGCGAAGCCGACGCCCTGGATGCCCGGGTAACGCTCGTCGAGGCGCAGGCGCTGCGTATAGGTGTGCCACTGCTCGCGGCTGACCAGGCCGCTGGCGTCGAACAGGCCGGCACCGCCGAGCAGGATCTGCTCGTGGTTATGCAGGCGACGCTGGATGGCCTCGATGACCTTTTCGCTGAGCAGGTCGAACTGCTGGCTGGCCGCCTGCTCCTCGTTGCTGCGCAGGTGTTGGAACACCACCAGCTGCACCAGCAGCGTGAACAGCAGGACCAGCCAGGCAATGCCGTTGCGCCAGCCGATCAGTTGGCGCCAGCCGGTCGAGGAATCATTGTCGATTGCGGGATCGCCCATAATTGACTGCAAGGCGCCACCAGACGCGAATGGAGACGGATTCAATGGGTTGCCGGGCGTTTCGGCTCAGCCGTGCGCAGCCCTGCCTTCGCCGCAGGGTAGTGCACCGGCGCGAGAAAGCCTACCCATGGATGATGTCAGACTGACATATGGCGCCCGGCAACGACCTGCGACTGGCCGTACTCCATACGGGTGATCTGCCAGTCGATCTCCTGCGCGGCACGCGGGCGGGCGAAGCCGTAGCCCTGGCCATAATCGCAGCCGTGCTCCAGCAGGAAGGCCGCCTGGTAAGCCTGTTCGATACCTTCGGCGACGACCTGCAGCCCGAGGTTGTGTGCCAGGCTGATGACCGAGCGGGTGATCGCCGCGTCTTCCAGGCTTTGCGGCAGGCCGCGGACGAAGCCCTGATCGAGCTTGAGCTTGTGCACGTTCATGCGCTTGAGGCGCAGCAGCGACGAATAGCCGGTGCCGAAATCGTCGATCGCCAGGCGCACGCCGAGTTCGCGCAGTCGGCGCAGCTGCTCGCTGGCGGCGTCCGGGTCCTGCATCATCGCGCTTTCGGTGATTTCCAACTCCAGATACTGGGCCGCCAGGCCGGTTTCGCCGAGGATGCCGGCGACCTGCGCATCGAGTTCGCCGTAACTGAACATGCGGCTGGAGACGTTGACCGCCATGAAGTGCAGCGCCCGGCCGGCGTTCAGCCAGTCCCGCATCTGCCCGCAGGCTTGGGTCATCACCCAGTGATCGATGGCGCCGATCAGCCCGCTGTCCTCGGCGAGGGGGATGAAAACGGCTGGCGAGATCGGCCCCTGCTGCGGATGCGTCCAGCGCACCAGCGCCTCGAAGCCGACGATCGTGCCGTCGGTGAGGTCGTAGATCGCCTGATAGTGCACTTGCAGCTGATGCTGCTCCAGCGCCTGGCGCAAGGCGGTGATCAGTTCGACGCGCTGGCGGGCCTGACGGGTCAGCTCCTCGGAGTAAAAGGCATAACTGCCGCGGCCGTCGTGCTTGGCCTTGAACAGCGCGGAATCGGCGTTGCGCATCAGCTGCTCGACGTTCTGCACGTTGGTCGGCGAGGGATACAGCACGATGCCGATGCTGGCACTGCTGAACAGCTCGACCTCGCCGAGGCGAAAGGGTTGGTTCAGCGCACCGAGGATGCGTAGCGCGAGTGACGCGGCCTGGTCGGCACCGCAGTTCTCACAGAGCAGGGCGAACTCGTCGCCGCCCAGGCGGGCGAGAGTCATGCCCTCGCGTACCAGCTCCCCAAGCCGGCGCGCGACGGCTTGCAACAGCGCGTCGCCGAGACTGGGGCCGAGGCTCTCGTTGATGTCCTTGAAGTGGTCGAGGTCGATCAGCAGCATCGCCCCGCCACGCTTGTGCGCACGGGCGCGCTCGATGTCCTGTTTGGCGCGCTCGCTGAACAGCAGGCGGTTGGGCAGCTGCACCAGCGGATCGTAGTGCGCCAGCTGCTCCAGCTCCTCGCGCGAGCGTTTGAGTGCGGTGAGGTCGGAAAATACCGCGACGTAATGGCTGAGTTGCCCGTGCTCGTCGTGGATGGCGCGCAGGTTCTGCCACTGCGGGTATACCTCGCCGCTCTTGCGACGATTCCAGATCTCGCCGCTCCAGGCGCCGGTGCTGCGCAGGGAACGCCACATGTCGCGATAGAAGTGCCGGTCATGCTGCCCGGACGCGAACAACTTGGGGGTCTGGCCGAGCACTTCGTCGATGGCGTAGCCGGTGATGCGGCTGAACGCCGGATTGACGTGCACGATGCGCTGTTCGGGATCGGTCACCAACACGCCTTCCTGGGTGCTGTCGAACACCGCGGCGGCCTGTCGCAGGCTGGTTTCCTGTTGGCGCTGGGTCTGCTGTTGCGCGGCGGCCCGACGGATATGCTGGCGCCCGAGCAGATACAGCAGCGTGCTGGTGACCAGTACGAACAGCCCGCCCTTGAGGCTATGCCAGCCGGCCTGGCGGCCATCGGTGAGGGCCAGCAGCAGCGGATCGCTGATCAGCACCCAAGTCATGGCCAGCAGGAAGTAACCCAGGCACAGCCGGAGGAGAGGCGTATTCATGTCCTGCTTCGGATCCGTAGAGGTACTGCTCGAAGAAAGCCACAGTGCGCTGTGGTGCCAGGGGTTGCGGTGCGGTCGACGATGATCGCCGTACTGCTAGACGTCGGTCGAGCCGCGGGTGTCACGCCGATCGCAGTGCCGGCGGTCGCTCAGCGCTCGACTTCCAGGCGCTGCAGATAATGGCTGCCGCCCAACTGACGCATCTGCCGGCGGATCCAGTTCGCTCGATTGCTCACGTAGGCGCTGGGGCGGCCGGCGCTCCACTCGCGCGGGTTGGGCAGCACCGCGGCGAGCAGGCAGGCCTGGCGGGTCGACAGGTACGGCGCACCCACACCGAAGTGCTGCCGTGCGGCCGCTTGCGCTCCGAAGATGCCCGTGCCCCATTCGACGCTGTTGAGGTAGACCTCAAGGATGCGCTGCTTCGGCCACAGCAGTTCGATCAGTGCTGTAAACCAGGCTTCGACGCCCTTGCGCAGCCAGCTGCGACCGGACCACAGGAACAGGTTCTTGGCCACCTGCTGGCTCAGCGTGGAGGCGCCGCGCAGCGAACCGCCGCTGGCGTTGTGGCTGAAGGCCGCGCGGATCGCGGCGACATCGAACCCCCAGTGCTCGGCGAACTTCTGGTCCTCGGCGGCGATCACCGCCATCTTCAGATCGTCCGGCAGCTCCTGCCACGGTCGCCATTCTCGCTGCAGGTCGATGGGCTTGCCGTCGATCCAGGATTCGATCTTGCGCTCGACCATCAGCGCGGTGAACGGCGGCGGCACCCAGCGCAGCAGCAGGACCAGCGCGGCCGACAGGGCGGCGGTCCAGAGCAGCAACTTGATCAAGCGGCGCAGCAGGAAGCGGAGCATGTGGCGTGGTCGCAGGCAAAAAGAGCCGGCATTATAGCGGCCGTTACGCAGCCACCACCCGGACGACCCGATGATTCGTGCATACCTGCCGCTCGCCGCCGGCTTCGGCCTCACCGGCGTTGCGCTCGGCGCCTTCGCCGCGCATGGCCTGAAAGCCAGCCTGAGCGCCGAGTACCTGGCCATCTTCCAGACTGCCGTGCTGTACCAGCTGATCCATGCCCTGGCATTGTTCGGTGTCGCGTTGCTGAGCCTGCACGCGCCGGGCCGGCTGCTGCGTGCGGCCGGGGCGTTGTTCGCCATCGGTGTCGTGCTGTTCAGCGGCAGCCTCTACCTGCTGACTCTGACCGGCATCGGCAAGCTCGGTATCGTCACGCCGCTGGGCGGTACCGCCTTCCTCGCCGGCTGGCTGTGCCTGGGGCTGGCCGGCTGGCGCCTGCCTCGTCGAGCGGGATGAACGGCCGCCGCCGGCGCTTTGGTGTGCCGGGTGGTTCGGGCTAGAATGCCGACCCCCTTTCGCAATGGCGGCGAACCCCATGCTGATTCAGTTGAATGGCGAACCCTACCAGCTGCCCGCCGGCCAGACGGTCGCCGATCTGCTCGTGCGCCTGGAACTGAGCGGGCGGCGCCTGGCAGTCGAGCTCAATCGCGACATCGTGCCACGCAGCGCGCATGCCGCGACGGCGCTCAGCGAGGGCGATCACGTCGAGGTGGTGCACGCCATCGGCGGCGGCTAGCGCTCCCAGCCACCTAGATTCGAAGCGTCCGCTGCCGTGACGGCGGCCGTTGTGCTGTTCAACCTCCGAACGAGGATTACCCATGCGCGCAGTTCCGAACGACAAGCCCTTCATCCTGGCTGGCCGCACCTATCAATCACGGCTGCTGGTAGGCACCGGCAAATACAAGGACCTCGACGAGACGCGCGACGCCATCGAGGCCTCCGGCGCGGAGATCGTCACCGTCGCCGTGCGCCGTACCAACATCGGCCAGAACCCCGGCGAGCCGAACCTGCTCGACGTGATCAGCCCCGAGCGCTACACCATCCTGCCGAATACAGCCGGCTGCTACACCGCCGAGGATGCGGTGCGCACCTGTCGCCTGGCGCGTGAGCTGCTCGACGGCCACAAACTGGTCAAGCTGGAAGTGCTGGCCGACCAGAAAACCCTGTTCCCCAACGTGATCGAAACCCTCAAGGCCGCCGAAGTCCTGGTCAAGGACGGCTTCGACGTGATGGTCTACACCAGCGACGACCCGATCATCGCCCGCCAGCTGGCGGAGATGGGCTGCATCGCGGTGATGCCGCTGGCCGGCCTGATCGGCACCGGCCTGGGCATCTGCAACCCGTACAACCTGCGCATCATCCTCGAGGAGGCTACCGTACCGGTGCTGGTGGATGCCGGCGTGGGTACCGCGTCCGACGCCACCATCGCCATGGAGTTGGGTTGCGAGGCGGTGCTGATGAACAGCGCCATCGCCCATGCGCAGCACCCGGTGCTGATGGCCGAGGCGATGAAATACGCCATCGAGGCTGGGCGTCTGGCCTATCTCGCCGGACGCATGCCGAAGAAGCTTTACGCCAGCGCTTCGTCGCCTCTGGAAGGACTGATCCGCTGATTCCTCTCGTGGCCGGTCCCGATGTCGAGTCGGGGCCGGCTTTTTTGTTTTCGCAGGTATCCCATGACTGAACCGACCTCCACGCCCGAGCAGCCGCTCGAACATCGGCGCACCATCAAGAGCTTCGTGATGCGCGCCGGCCGCACCACCCTCGGCCAGCAGCGCGGCATCGAACTGGGCTGGCCGAAGTTCGGCCTGGAGCTGAGCGACGGCCTGCGCGACTTCGACCAGGTGTTCGGCCGCCAGGCGCCGCGTACCTTCGAGATCGGCTTCGGCATGGGCCATTCGACGCTGGAAATGGCCGCCGCCGCGCCCGAGCAGGACTTCATCGGCGTTGAAGTGCACAAGCCGGGGGTGGGGGCGCTGCTCAGCGGACTTCTGTCACAAAACCTGCAGAATGTTCGCGTCTACAGTTGCGACGCGCTCGAGGTCCTGCGTGAATGCGTCGCCGACGCCAGCCTCGATCGGGTTCTGCTGTTTTTCCCCGATCCTTGGCACAAAAGCCGTCACCATAAACGCCGTATCGTGCAACCGGCTTTTGCCGAGCTGATCCGGCAGAAGCTCAAGGTCGGTGGCGTGCTGCACATGGCGACCGACTGGCAGCCGTATGCCGAGCACATGCTCGAGGTGCTGAGCGCAGCGCCGGGCTACCGCAATCTCGCAACCGACGGCGCTTACGTGCCGCGGCCCGCGGAGCGTCCGGTGACCAAGTTCGAGCGCCGCGGCGAGCGCCTCGGTCACGGCGTCTGGGACCTGAAGTTCCAGCGCGTCGACTGAGTCGGCACGCACCGCCGCACAAGAGCCGCAGCCAAGCGGCCGCAGGATGCACAACGCCAGGACGGCTCGCCTGCCCGAACCGAACAACAATGCCAGCGGATGGCCGCGAGCCTGCACATGCACGGCCGTCGTCGTCCGCCACAAGGGGGAAGTAGACGATGTACGTGAAGATTGCAGTGCTGCTGACGGCCTGTGCCAGTTGGCCGGTACTCGCCGCGGTGGATGCGAGCCAGGCGGCGCGCCTGGGACAGGACCTCACGCCGCTCGGCGCCGAGCGGGCCGGCAACGCGGACGGCACCATCCCGGCGTGGACCGGCGGTGTCACCCCGCCGGCGAGCTACCAGCCGGGCATGCACCATCCCGATCCGTTCGCCGATGATGCGCCGCTCTATCGCGTCGACAAGAACAACCTCGCCGAGCATGCCGCGCGGCTACCCGAGGGTCTGGCGGCGCTGCTCGAGCGCTATCCCGACTTCCATCTGCGCGTCTTCCCGACCCGTCGCAGCGCTGCAGCGCCGCAGCGTATCTACGAGGCTACCCGGGCCAATGCCCAATCCGCCGAGCTGATTGCCAACGGTAATGGCATCCAGGGCGCGGCGGCCGGCATTCCCTTCCCGCTGCCGCAGAACGGCATGGAGGCGATCTGGAACCACGTGCTGCACTACAAGGGCGATCAGACCCACATGATCAACCACCAGGCGGTGGTGATCGGCGGCCGTGCCAACTACATCAAGCGCGATCGTCACGTGTATTACGTCTACAACCGCGAGGGTATGGAGCAGGGTGATCTGAACAACACCCTGCTGTACTACAAATACCGGGTGACCGCACCGGCCAAGCTGGCCGGCACCTCGCTGGTGGTACAGGACCCGATGGATCAGGTGCTGACTACGCGCAAGGCCTGGCGCTACAGCCCGGGTGACCGCCGAGTGCGGCGCCTGCCGTCGCTGGCCTACGATTCGGTGCAACCGGACACCAGCGGCCTGGCCACCGCCGACGTGGTCGACTCGTTCAACGGCGCGCCGGATCGCTACGACTGGCAGCTGCTGGGCAAGCGCGAAATGCTGATGCCCTACAACAGCTATGCGGTGCACCAGCAGGGCATTCCTTACGACGACATCGTCCTGCCGCGCACGCTCAACCCCGAGCTGCTGCGTTACGAGCTGCATCGCGTGTGGGTGGTCGAGGCGACCCTGCGTACCGGCTTCACCCATCCTTACGCCAAGCGGCGCTTCTACCTCGACGAGGACAGCTGGCAGATTCTCGCCGTGGATCTGTTCGATGACGGCGGCCAGCTGATCGGCCTGCAGGAAAGCCATCCGATCAGTTACTACGAGGTGCCGATGTTCAACAGCACCCTGGAGACGCTGTATCACCTCAAGGACGGCAATTACTTCGTCGATGGGCTGGACAACGGCGAACCGATGTACGACTTCGGCGTGCGCCTGAGCCCCCACGACTTCTCGCCACAGGCGCTACGCCGCGGCGCGAACTGAGTCGAACGCCACACAAGAACGCCGCCCTCGGGCGGCGTTTTCATGTGTGGCGATGCGTGCTCAGTTGCGATCGGCGATCACTCCGACGATGAACAGCACCACCAGCAGCACCGGTGCCAGCGTGTAGTTGTTGAACTGCGCCAGCCCCTTCGCCAGCCAGGGGCTCAGGTAGATGATCCCCAAGCCGTAGACGATGGCGCAGAAGATCACGAACAGCAGGGTGCGCAGCACGAAGTTGAGTCCGCCGATGTTCTTCTGTACCCAGGCATTGAGCGCCGGGCCGAACAGCACGAACAGTGTGGCCATGATCGCCAGCGAGATATCCGACAGGTGACTGCGGCTCCAGCGCGACAGGCTGGCGATCAGGTCGAGTAGCAAATCCATGCGGGTTCCTTAGGGCAGGAAGAGTTGGAGCAGGTCGTTGAGAAACAGCTGGCCCTTGGGCGTCGCCACCAGCCGCTGCGGATCGGCGACCAGCAGGCCGCGCGCCTCGGCCTCGCGACGCCCGGCGGCGAGCAGGTCGAGCGACAGGCCGGTGCGCTGAGTGAACAGCAGTGCCGGCACGCCGTCGGTGAGGCGCAGCACATTCATCAGGAATTCGAAGGGCAGCTCGTCCGTCTGCAGCTGCTTTTCGCCGGCACGAAAGGGTTTACCCGGGTCGAGGTAGTCCTTTGGTGTGCGGGTCTTCCAGCTGCGCAGGATGCGCCCGTCGGTCTGGGTGAGCTTGGCGTGGGCGCCGGCGCCGATGCCGAGAAAGTCGCCGAAGGTCCAGTAGTTCAGGTTGTGTCGCGCCTGCCGACCGGGCTGGGCATAGGCAGAGGTCTCGTACTGGCGGTAGCCGTGTTCGGCGAGCAGTGCCTGTCCGGCTTCCTGAATGTCCCAGAGGATGTCGTCGTCCGGCAGCAACGGCGGTCGGCTCCAGAACTCGGTGTTCGGCTCGACGGTCAGCTGGTACCAGGACAGGTGCGTCGGCTGCTGGGCGATGGCGGTGCGCAGGTCTGCCAGCGCGTCGTCCAGACTCTGCTGCGGCAGGCCGTGCATCAGGTCCAGATTGAAGTTGTCGAAGCCGGCGGCGCGCGCCATGTCGGCGGCGCGGACGGCCTCGTCGCCATCGTGGATGCGGCCCAGTGCCTTGAGCTTGTCGGCCTGGAAACTCTGCACGCCGATCGACAGGCGATTGATGCCGAGCTGGCGATAGTCGTGGAACTTGGCCTGCTCGAAGGTGCCCGGGTTGGCTTCCAGGGTGATCTCGATGTCATCGGCGAAGCCCACCTGCCGCTCCAGCCCGTCGAGGATGTGCCCCAGCGCCGACGCGCTGAACAGGCTCGGCGTGCCGCCGCCGAAGAAGATCGAGGTCAGCCGGCGCTGCTGTACCTGTTCGAGATCCTCGTCCAGGTCGGCCAGCAGCGCGTCGGCATAGGCGGCTTCTGGCAACTCGGCGCCGGCGGCGTGGGAGTTGAAGTCGCAGTACGGGCATTTGCGCACGCACCAGGGGATGTGCACATACGCCGCCAGTGGCGGCAGCGGGTCGAGCGGCGCCGTTTGGTGTTGCCCGGATACCGCGCTGGCTGCCGTGTCCGAGGCAATGATCACGCGATGCCCAGGCGCTGCTTGAGCAGTGACATGGCCCGCGCGCGGTGGCTGAGCTGGTTCTTCTCGGCTGCCGGCAGCTCGGCGCTGGAGCAGTCGCATTCGGGCACCCAGAACAGTGGGTCGTAGCCGAAACCGTGCTCACCGCGCGGGGCGTGCAGGATGCGCCCGTGCCACAGGCCTTCGCAGATGATCGGCAGCGGGTCATCGGCGTGCCGCACCAGCGCCAGTGCGCAGACGAACTGGGCGTCGCGCTCGGCGTCCGGCACGCCCTGCAGAACGTGCAGCAGCTTGGCGTTGTTCGCCGCGTCGCCCTGGCCGTCGGCATAGCGCGCCGAATAGATGCCCGGCGCGCCGCCAAGCGCATCGACCGCCAGACCGGAGTCGTCGGCCAGTGCCGGCAGTCCGGATAGCCGCGCGGCGTTACGCGCCTTGAGAATGGCGTTCTCGATGAACGACAGGCCGGTCTCTTCCGGCTCGATGGTGCTGAACTCGGCGATCGAGCGGACGCGCACGCTATCGCCGAGCATGGCCTGGAGTTCCTTGAGCTTGCCGGCGTTGTGGCTGGCAAGCACCAGTTCTTTGAAAGGCATCATTCGTCGGGGAAGATTTCCTGGTTGAAGTCGAAGGTCACCGGCTCGCCATCCTGCGGCTTGACCGTCAGGCTGAAGCGCAGGGTTTCCTGGGAGTCGATGGGGAACTGCGCCAGGTAGTACAGCGCCGCATCGCCTTCCTTGAGCTGCTTGAAGGTCAGCGGCCGGTCCTGCCCGAGCAGGTTCTTCACCGTGCCGCTGACCTGCGCCGGCACCGCCTTGCCCTGCTTGAGCACGGAGACGTTGACCACGCCCTGCGTTTTGCTGCGCACCAGGCCGGCCGCGGCGGCGACGTCCGGCTGCAGGAAGCCGGAATTGAAGGCGATGTAGTGAATGTCGTACTCGCCGGCGCTGTGCTTGCGCTCGGCGAACGCCGGCAGCGCGAACAGCGCGACCAGCAGGCAGATCAGGGCACGTTTCATGGTCTCTCCTCCAGCAGTGCAGCCGGTCATCGGGCCGGTCCGGTAACGCGGTAGATGCCGATCTCGCCCAGCAGGTTGGGCCACAGGCGACTGCCCCAGCCGTGTCGGTGATCGCGATCCACCGCCAGTCGCTCCAGCACCCGCGCGCCACGTTCATGGCAGAGCCGTTCGAAGTCCTCGAAGGTGCAGAAGTGAATGTTCGGCGTGTTGTACCAAGTGTAGGGGAGGAACTCGGAAACCGGCATGCGGCCCTTGCTCGCCAGGTACCAGCGACAGCGCCAGTGGCCGAAGTTGGGGAAGGTGATGATGCACTGGCGACCGACGCGCAGCATTTCCTTCATCAGCAGGTCGGGGTAGTGCACGGCCTGCAGCGCCTGGGTCATCACCACCATGTCGAAGCTGTCGCTGGCGAAGTTGCCCAGACCCTTGTCCAGGTCCTGCTCGATGACGTTGACGCCCTTTTCGATGCAGGCGGCGATGTTGTCGGGGTCGATCTCCAGGCCGTAGCCGCTGACCTGCTTGTGGTCGCGCAGCCAGGCCAGCAGCTCGCCGTTGCCGCAGCCGAGGTCGAGCACCCGGCTGCCGGTCGGAATCCAGTCTTGGATGATGTCCAGGTCGGCGCGCATGGAGGTTCCTTATACGGCGATGCGGTTCATGTAACCGCGAAAGGCCTGCAGGTAGCGGGGATTGGGGATCAGGAAAGCATCGTGGCCTTGCGGCGCGTCGATCTCCAGGTAGCAGACGTTCTTGCGTGCGGCGAGCAGCGCGTCGACGATTTCCCGCGAGCGCTCCGGCGAGAAGCGCCAGTCGGTGGTAAAGGACATCACGCAGAAATCGGCCTTGGCATCGGCGAAGGTCTTGGCCAGGTCGTCATCGTGCGCGGCGGCCGGGTCGAAGTAGTCCAGCGCCTTGGTCATCAGTAGGTAGGTGTTGGCGTCGAAGCGGCTGGAGAATTCCTCGCCCTGGTAACGCAGGTAACTCTCGACCTGGAATTCCACGCTGTTGAAGTCGTAGTTGAGCTTCTCGCTGCGCAGGCCGCGACCGAACTTGGTGCCCATCGCATCGTTGGACAGGTAGGTGATGTGGCCGACCATGCGCGCCAGCATCAGGCCGCGCTTGGGAATCACGCCCAGATCCTGGAAGTGCCCGCCGTGAAATTCCGGGTCGGAGAGAATCGCCTGGCGCGCGACTTCGTTGAAGGCGATGTTCTGTGCCGACAGCTTGGGCGCCGAGGCGATCGCCAGGCAGTGGCGCACGCGCTCGGGGTAGCTGATGGTCCATTGCAGCGCCTGCATGCCGCCCAGGCTGCCACCCACCACGGCGGCCCATTGTGCGATGCCGAGCTGGTCGGCCAGACGTGCCTGGCTGTGCACCCAGTCCTCCACGGTGACCACCGGGAAGTCGGCACCATAGACCTTGCCGGTCGCCGGATTGAGGCTGCTCGGGCCGGTCGAGCCGTTGCAGCCGCCGAGGTTGTTCAGGCTGACGACGAAGAAGCGCTCCGTGTCGATCGCCTTGCCTGGCCCGATGCAGCTATCCCACCAGCCCGGCTTGCGATCGTCCGGGCTGTGGTAGCCGGCGGCATGGTGATGGCCGGACAGCGCATGGCAGATCAGCACGGCATTGCTGCGCGCGGCGTTCAGTTGGCCGTAGGTTTCGTAGATCAGCTGGTAGTCAGCCAGCGTGCGGCCACAGGCGAGTGCCAGCGGTTCGGCGAAATGCGCGACCTTCGGACTCACCAGGCCAACGGAATCGGCTGGAATGGCAGTGGGCATCGACCCTGGCTCTTGCGAAAAGAAGGCGGCAAAGTCTAAAGGGAAGCGCGCCGCAATTCATCTGCAATCGCTGCGGCCGATCAGCACCGAGCCGCATCCGTCAGGTTGACCACCTTGGCCTGGCGCCGCCGCGGCGCGGGCAGGCGCAGCACGCGCAGCATTTCTGCCGCCTGCGCCAGCTGCTGGTCCAGCTCGCCGCTGTAGCGGGTCAGCAGCTGGCCGCGCTGGCTGTCCTGCTGGCTGGTCTGCGCCAGTGTCTTGAGGCGCAGCATGTGGATCTCCAGCTGTTGCTTGTTCTCCAGCGCATGCTGCAGCAAGGGCGTCAGCGCGTCGCCAGCCCAGCTCTTGGCCTCCTGCCGCAGGCGCTGGTGCAGGCCGATCACCTCCTGCACCAGCGTGGCGAAGAAGCGCCGGGTGAGCGCGCTCTGTTCGGTGAGCAGGGTCTTGAGCTGCAGGCGGAACTGGTCGGCCTTGCCCTGCAGGCTGCGCAGTTCGTGCTGGAACGGCTGGAGCTCGAACAGCGGCGCATCGAGGCCCTGCAGCGGGTTTTCCTCGTTGTGCCGCTGGTAGATGGCAACGACCACCTTGTTGGCGCGTGCGGCTTCGAGTTCCAGCGCGTGCAGGTCCTGCTCGACGCAGCGGAAGAAATGCAGGATGGCCAGGTTGATACCCAGCGTCGTCAGGCTGCCGGTGAGGCCGCGACGCAGACGGGCCAGGTGCTCCTCCAGGCGCTCGGCGCGAATGGCCGCGCCGAGCAGCTCGCCCTGACGCTGCAGCAGGTGCTGATTGGTACGCAGTTCGAGCAGGCGTTTGTGATGGCGGTTGTGGTCGTGACGGGTGCGCGCGGTCAGCTCCAGCAACATCTGCCCGTTGCCTTCCTGGTGGTTCTCCAGCAGCGCGCGCTGCTCGTTGACCTTCTCGCGGCGTAGCTGCAGCACCTGCTGGCTGTTGTGCAACAGGGCGAGCACCTGGCGCACTACCTGCTCTTCGAGCAGTCGCTCCTTCTGCGCCAGGATGCGCGCGGCAAGCAGCTGCTCCAGCGCTTCGAGCTGGCTGCGCTCGAGCAGCGCCTGATCGCCGCGCACCTTACCCAGCAGGGCCTGCTTGGCCGACAACGGCAGCACCTGGTCACTGTCGATGCCCAGTTGCTGGGCGGTGCTGGCGCGCATCTGGTCAATCGCTTCGCGGACGAACTCGTCGCCGGCAGGGTCGTCCCACAGCACGTCGATCTTGTTCAGCACGGCGAACAGGTTGCCGCGGGTATCGCTGTCGAGCTGGCAGACGTGCCGTCGCCAGATGTCCATGTCGCTGGCAGTGACGCCGGCATCGGCGGACAGCATGAACAGGACGGCTTGGGCGTTGGGCAGCATCGACAGGGTCAGCTCCGGTTCGCTGCCCAGCGCGTTCAGGCCCGGGGTATCGAGAATGCGCAGGCCCTGGCGCAGCAGCGGATGATCGAAGCTGACCAGCGCATGGCGCCAGGCCGGCACCAGCACCTGCTCGGTGCCGTCGGCGCGCTCCAGCGTCTCGGCCTGGAATCCCAGTTCGATCGCCTGCTCGACCGACACGGCCTTGGTCCGGGCGACCTGGGTGAAGGCCTCGACCATGCTTTGCGGATCGTGCGGGTACAGCGGGATGTTCAGCCAGTGCCGCGGCGTGCGCTTGAACTGCGCGATGCTGGTGTCTTCCAGGCGTGATTCGATGGGCAGCAGGCGGATGTAGCAGCGCTCGGCCCGCGGGTCGAAGAACAGCTCGGTCGGGCACATGGTGGTGCGCCCCGCGCGTGACGGCAGGATGCGTTGGCCGTAGCTGGAAAACAGCAAGCTGTTGATCAGCTCGGTCTTGCCGCGTGAATACTCGCCGACGAACGCCAGGGTGATCTGATCGGTGCGCAGGATGCGCAGCGCACGCTCGAGACGGGCATCGACCGCCTCGCTGCCGAGGCGGTTGTGCAGCAGCCAGCTGCGATAGCGGGTGATCTCGCGGATCAGGTCGCGTTTCCAGGTGACGTAGGCGTCCACCTGTCGATCGAGTCGTTCCATGCTCATCCCGGGTCCCTGGGGAAGTGGTACGGCGATTTATCCGATTCGCTGACAGACGGTCAATCCGCGACCGCCGGTTGGCCGCCCGGTGGGCCTGTGAAGCCCCCGGACGGTCGTCAGGCTCAGATCAGCATGCGCAGAATGTTGGGCATGTGCGTCATGGTCGCCAGGTTGTTGACCACCAGCATGTCCAGCAGCTTGATCGCCAGGAAGGCGAAGATCGGCGAGATGTCGAGCCCGCCGAGATTCGGCAGCAGGCGACGGAACGGAGCCAGCACTGGCTCGCACAGCTGGCTGACCAGCTGCGCGCCCGGGTTGTGGCTGCCCGGCGCGACCCAGGAGAGGATCACGCTGATGATCAGTGCCCAGAAGAAGATGTTGAGAAACAGCCCGGTGATGCCGATCAGTGCCCATATCAGCAGCAGAATCGGGTTGCCGGTGGTGCCGTAGGCGACCAGCAGGATCAGCGCCATCAGCACGATTTGCACGATCAGCGCGAGCAGCAGCGACGACAGGTCCAGCGTGCCCATGCTCGGAATCACCCGGCGCATCGGCCGCAGCAGCGGGTGGGTGGCCTTGACGATGAACTGGCTGAGCGGGTTGTAGAAGTCAGCGCGCACCAGCTGCAGGATGAAGCGCAGCAGGACGATCAGCAGGTAGAGGCTGCCGAGCGTCTGGATGATCAGGATCAGGGCTTGCGAAAGTTGGGACATGAATGCTCCTTATTGGCCCAGTTGTTCGGCCAGCTCGGCCGAGCGGTGCGCGGCGGCGTTCAGCGCCTGCTGCACCAGTTGCTCGAAGCCGCCAGCCTGGAAGGCTTTGATCGCCGCTTCGGTGGTTCCGTTCGGCGAGGTGACGCGGCGCCGCAGCTCGGCGGCGTCGACGTCGCTTTCGCAGGCCATGCGCGCCGCGCCCAGGGCCGTCTGCAGCGTCAGTTGCGCGGCGGTTGCGCGTGGCAGCCCGAGTTGTTCGCCGGCCGCGGTCATCGCCTCGATGAGCAGGAAGAAGTAGGCCGGGCCGCTGCCGGACACGGCAGTGACCGCGTCGATCAGCTGTTCTTCGTCCAGCCACAGGGCCACGCCGACCGCCGAAAGCAGCTGTTCGGCCTGGTGCTTCTGCATAGTGCTGACCTGTGCATTGGCGAACAGGCCGCTGACGCCCTGGCGCAGCAGCGCCGGGGTGTTCGGCATGCAGCGCACGATGGCCCGCGGCTGCGGGCCGAGCCAGCGCTGCAGGCTGTCGCAGGTGATGCCGGCAGCGATGGAAACGATCAGCGTGGTCGGTGCAAGCTGCGCTGACAGGTCGCGGCAGACGGCCTGCATCACCTGCGGTTTGACCGCCAGCACCACCACATCGGCATTCGTCAGCGCGTCGCGGTTGTCGGCGAAGGTCTGGATGCCGTGCTCTGCGCTGATTCGCGCGCGCTGCTCGGCACCAGGATCGCTGGCGCGGATGGCGTCGGCGGCGACACCCTGGGCGCGCAGACCGCCGATCAGGCTGGCCGCCATGTTGCCGGCGCCGATGAAAGCGATGCGGGGAGAAGTCATAGCAATTCCTTTATTGAGGGCGGCCGTAGTCACGGGCGCCGAACAGGGCAGTACCGATGCGCACCCAGGTGGCGCCTTCGGCGATGGCCGCTTCGAGATCCTGGCTCATGCCCATCGACAGCGTGTCCATGCAGAGATCCAGTTCGTCGCGCAGATGGCGCAGGCGGGCGAAGGCGGCGCGCTGCACGGCGGCATCGTCGCTCGGCGCGGGAATGCACATCAGTCCGCGCAGGCGCAGGCGCGGCAGCGCGGAGATCGCGGCGACCAGTTCCCGCGCCTCGCTTTCGCTGCAGCCGGATTTGCTCTGCTCGTCGCTGACATTGACCTGCAGGCACACGTTCAGCGGCGGTAGATGCGCGGGACGCTGGTCGGACAGGCGCTGGGCGATCTTCAGTCGATCCACCGAATGCACCCAGTCGAAATGCTCGGCGATCGCCTTGGTCTTGTTCGACTGGATGGGGCCGATGAAGTGCCAATTCAGCGGAAGGTCGGCGAGCAGCGCCTGCTTTTCCAGCGCTTCCTGCAGATAGTTCTCGCCAAAATCGCCCAGGCCAGCGGCGAATGCTTCGCGCACGGCGCCGGCCGGCTGGGTCTTGCTGACGGCCAGCAGACCGACCGTGGAAGGCTCGCGCCCCGCAGCTTGCGCCGCCTCACGGATGCGCGCTGCGACCTTTGCAATATTGTTCGCTATCGTGGACATTACCTGCGCCCGCCGCCTGAGGGTCTGCGCGGCATTCTACCCGCTTGCCTGTAATTGGGGAGTCCCATGGATATCACAGAACTGCTGGCCTTCAGCGCCAAGCAGGGCGCGTCCGACCTGCACCTTTCCTCCGGCCTGCCGCCGATGATCCGCGTCGACGGCGACGTGCGGCGGATCAACCTGCCGGCGATGGACCACAAGCAGGTGCACGCGCTTATCTACGACATCATGAACGACAAGCAGCGCAAGGATTACGAAGAATTCCTCGAGACCGACTTCTCCTTCGAGGTGCCCGGCGTCGCGCGCTTCCGGGTCAACGCGTTCAACCAGAACCGCGGCGCCGGTGCGGTGTTCCGGACCATTCCCTCCAAGGTGCTGACGATGGAAGACCTGGGCATGGGCGAGGTCTTCCGCAAGATCACCGACGTACCGCGCGGTCTGGTGCTGGTCACCGGTCCGACCGGCTCGGGCAAGTCGACCACCCTGGCGGCGATGCTTGATTACCTGAACAACACCAAGTACCACCACATCCTCACCATCGAGGACCCGATCGAATTCGTTCACGAATCGAAGAAGTGCCTGGTCAACCAGCGCGAAGTGCACCGCGACACGCTGGGCTTCGCCGAAGCGCTGCGTTCGGCGCTGCGTGAAGACCCGGACATCATCCTGGTCGGCGAGATGCGCGACCTGGAAACCATCCGCCTGGCGCTGACCGCCGCGGAAACCGGTCACCTGGTATTCGGCACGCTGCACACCACCTCGGCCGCCAAGACCATCGACCGCGTGGTCGACGTGTTCCCAGCCGAGGAAAAGTCGATGGTGCGCTCCATGCTGTCCGAGTCGCTGCAGGCGGTGGTTTCCCAGACCCTGCTGAAGAAGGTCGGCGGCGGACGGGTGGCGGCGCACGAGATCATGATCGGCACCCCGGCGATCCGTAACCTGATCCGCGAGGACAAGGTCGCGCAGATGTACTCGTCGATCCAGACCGGTGGCGCGCTGGGCATGCAGACCCTCGATGCGTGCCTCAAGGGCCTGCTCGCCAAGGGGCTGATCAGCCGCGACAGCGCCAAGGAAAAGGCCAAGCAGCCGGAAAACTTCTGACAATCACCCGTCGCGCCCGCCTGGATACAGCGGCGCCACGCTTGCGAGTACGACGATGGAATTCGAGAAACTGTTGCGCCTGATGGTGGAAAAAGGCGGCTCCGATCTGTTCATCACGGCCGGTGTACCGCCGTCGATGAAGATCAACGGCAAGATCATGCCGGTGAGCAAAACGCCGATGTCGCCGGAGATGACCCGCGAAACGGTGCACGGCGTGATGAACGAACAGCAGCGTCGCGAGTTCACCGAAAACCACGAGTGCAACTTCGCCATCAGCGCCCGCGGTATCGGGCGTTTCCGCGTCAGTGCCTTCTACCAGCGCAACCTGGCCGGCATGGTGCTGCGTCGCATCGAAACCAACATCCCGACCATCGAAGACCTAAAGCTGCCCGATGTGCTGAAGAAGCTGGCGATGACCAAGCGCGGTCTGGTGCTGTTCGTCGGCGCCACGGGTACCGGCAAGTCCACCTCGCTGGCGGCGATGATCGGCTACCGCAACAAGAACTCGAGCGGTCACATCATTTCCATCGAGGACCCGATCGAGTTCATCCACCAGCATCAGAGCTGCATCGTCACTCAGCGCGAGGTCGGCATCGACACCGAATCGTTCGATGTGGCGCTGAAGAACACCCTGCGCCAGGCGCCGGACGTGATCCTCATCGGCGAGGTGCGGACCCGCGAGACGATGGACTACGCCGTGGCCTTCGCCGAGACCGGCCACCTGTGCCTGGCCACCCTGCACGCCAACAACGCCAACCAGGCGCTGGACCGCATCATCAACTTCTTCCCCGCCGACCGGCAGCAGCAGGTGTGGATGGATCTGTCGCTGAACCTCAAGGCCATCGTCGCCCAGCAGCTGGTGCCGACGCCGGATGGCAAGGGTCGCCGTGCGGTCATCGAGGTGCTGATCAATACTCCGCTGGCCGCCGACCTGATCCGCAAGGGTGAGGTGCACGAGCTGAAGAATCTGATGAAGCGCTCCACCGAACTGGGCATGCAGACCTTCGACCAGGCGCTGTACAACCTCTACGTCCAGGGCGAGATCACCTACGAAGACGCGCTGGCTCATGCCGACTCGGCCAACGACCTGCGTCTGCTGATCAAGCTGGGTTCGGAAACCGACGGCGAGCATCTGACCAGTGTGTCGCAGGGCCTGAGCCTGGAAGTCAGCGACGACGATCCGGGGCGTAGCTTCCGCTAGCGCTGCCGTCCCGCGCCGCGCCGCGAACGGAGCAGCAGGTCCGGTTGTGCCGGATGCGCGCGCGGCGATACAGTCGAGACGCTGATCCATCGCAGCCAAGGGGGCAAACGTGCAGCAGGACACACACAGCAAGGTGATCGGATATCTTCTATGGATATTCGGTTTTCTAGGGTCGCACCGTTTCTACTACGGTCGGCCAGTCACCGGGACCATCTGGTTCTTCACGCTCGGCCTGTTCTTCATCGGCTGGATCATCGACCTGTTCCTGATCCCGTCGATGGACCGCGAAGCCGACCTGCGCTTCCAGTCCGGTTCCATCGACTACAACGTCGCCTGGATCCTGCTGACTTTCCTCGGCGTGTTCGGCGTACATCGCATGTATCAGGGCAAATGGATCAGCGGGATCATCTACCTGTGCACCGGCGGGCTGTTCTTCCTCGGCGTGCTCTATGACTTCTGGACGCTGAACGACCAGATTTCCCTGCGCAACGCGCAGCAACGCTGAGGTGAACGCAGCGGTGGCTGCTGACGTCGGTCTGCGGTGAGCGCGCGACCGGTGCGGGTTTCCGCACCGGTCGCGCTGTGCTTTCAGCCCTGGAAACTGATGTGTCCGTCGACGATGGTGTAGCGCACAGCGCTCGGCAGGCAGTGGCCCATGAACGGGCAATTGCGCCCCTTGGAAAGCCAGGTTTCGCCGACCAGCGTCGAGCTGCGTGGGTCGAACAGCACCAGATCCGCTGCCTGGCCGACGGCGAGACGGCCCGCCGGCAGGCGCAGGGCGGCCGCCGGGCCGCTGGACAGGCGCGCCAGCAGCGTCGGCAGATCGAGCAGACCGTCTTCCACCAGGGTCATGGCCAGCGGCAGGAGAATTTCTGCGCTGCTGATGCCCGGCTCGGTCTCGCCGAACGGTGCCAGCTTGGCATCGACTTCATGCGGCTGGTGATGGCTGGCAATCGCCGAGATGACACCCGCCTTCAGCGCCTCGCGCAGACCGTCGCGATCGGCACGGCTGCGCAGCGGCGGCTGCACGTGATACAGGCTGGAGAAACCGTGCAGCGCCTCGTCGGTGAGAATCAGCTGATACAACGCCACGTCAGCGGTCACCCGCAGGCCGCGTGCCTGGGCGTCAGCGATCATCTGCGCGCCGCGCGCACTGGTCAGCTGGCTGAAATGCGCGCGGACGCCGGCCTGCTCCACCAGCAGCAGGTTGCGCGCCAGGGCCACGGTCTCGGCGCTCTCCGGAATCCCCGACAGGCCGAGAAAGCTGGCCGCCGGGCCCTCGTGGGCGAGACCGCCCTCGGCCAGGTCGCGGTCCTGCGAGTGCAGAACGATGGTCAGGTCGAAGGTCGCGGCGTATTCCAGCGCGCGCCGCAGGTTGCGGTTGCTGGCGAAATCGGCGAGGCCGTTGCCGAACGCGACGCAGCCGGCTTCGCGCAGAGCGACCAGCTCGGACAACTGCTCGCCGGCGAGATTGCGGGTCAGCGCGCCGATCGGATAGACCTTGGTGTGGCCGGATTCGCGGGCGCGATCGAGGATCAGCTCGGTGACCGCCGCGGTATCCAGCACCGGCTTGGTCAGCGGTGGGCAGCACAGCGTGGTGGTGCCACCCGCCGCCGCGGCGAGGGTTTCGCTGGCAATGCTGCCCTTGCGGCTGTAGCCGGGTTCGCGCAGGGCCACGGACAGATCGACCAGCCCTGGAGCTGCGATCAGGCCGTTGGCGTCGATGCTCTGCTGCGCGACGAAGCCGGCGGGCTGGGCGCCGATTGCGATGATTTTGCCGGCTTCGATATAGATGTCGGCGACTTCGTCCCGCCTGCTGACTGGGTCGATCACGCGCGCGCCGAGGATGTGGGTAAGCATCAGTTCTGCTCCTCGGAGACGGATTCGGACTCGAGCTGACGCTGTGTCGCCTGCCCGCTCATGGCCATCGACAGCACCGCCATGCGAATGGCGATGCCGTAGGTGACCTGGTTGAGAATCACCGATTGCGGACCGTCGGCCACCGCCGATTCGATTTCCACCCCGCGGTTGATCGGCCCCGGATGCATGACGATGGCGTCCGGCTTGGTGAGGCGCAGGCGCTGCGCGGTCAGACCATAGAGCTTGTAGAACTCGCCCTCGCTGGGCAGCAGGCCACCCTGCATGCGTTCGCGCTGCAGGCGCAGCATGATCACCACGTCGACATCGCGGATGCCTTCGTCCATGTCATGGAACACGCGCACGCCGTACTGCTCGAGCCCGCTGGGCAGCAAGGTCTTCGGACCGATCACGCGGATGTCCGGGCAGCCCAGGGTCTTCAGCGCCAGCATGTTCGAGCGCGCTACCCGCGAGTGCAGGATGTCGCCGACGATCGCCACTGAGAGGTTTTCGAAGCCGCCCTTGTGCCGGCGAATGGTCAGCATGTCGAGCATGCCCTGGGTCGGGTGCGCATGGCGGCCGTCACCGCCGTTGATCACCGCCACGTTGGGGCAGACGTGCTCGGCAATAAAATGCGCCGCGCCGGAATCGGCATGGCGTACCACGAACATATCGGCGGCCATTGCCTCGAGATTGCGCAGGGTGTCAGTCAGCGTCTCGCCCTTGCTGGTTGACGAGGTCGATACGTTGAGCGTGATGACGTCTGCCGACAGCCGCTGGGCGGCCAGCTCGAAGGTGGTGCGGGTGCGTGTGGAGTTCTCGAAGAACACATTGCACACCGTCCGTCCGCGCAGCAGCGGGACCTTCTTCACTGCCCGCGCGCCTACCTCGAGGAAGGAGTCGGCGGTGTCGAGGATTTCGGTGAGCAGCTCGCAGGACAGGCCGTCCAGCGAGAGGAAGTGGCGCAGCTGGCCGTTGTCGTTCAGCTGCAGCGGGCGCTTAACGTCGGGTTGCGTCATCGCGAGGTCTCAGTTGGCGGAATCGAGGGTCTGCAGCTCGAGGGCGAGCGGTGCGGGGCCGAGCAATTTTATGCGCTGCTGGGGTGTCAGCGACAACGTGGCGCCGACCACGTCCGGGCAGATCGGCAGCTCGCGAGCGTTCAGATCGAGCAGGCAGACCAGCGTCACGCTGGCCGGGCGGCCATAGTCGAACAGCTCGTTGAGCGCCGCGCGTATGGTGCGACCGGTCATCAGCACGTCATCGATCAGCACCAGGTGCTGTCCTTCGATCTCGAACGGCAGCTCCGACGGCCGCACCTGCGGGTGCAAGCCGCTCTGGGTGAAGTCGTCACGGTAGAAGGATACGTCGAGGATGCCCAGCGGCTCGTCCCAGCTGCCTTCATCGAGCAGCGCCTGGGCGACCCAGATACCGCCGGTGCGTATACCGATGAAGCGCGGTGCGACGATGGCGCGGCTGTGCAAGTGCTGGCGCAGGGCAGCCGCCATCTCGGGTAGCAGCTGCTCGGGATTGGGCAGGGTCATGGATTCTCCTCGCTCGTGCGGGTCAGGCCGTGGCGTGTTCGCTCAGCCAGCCCTCCAGTAAAAGTGCGGCCGCCAGCGCATCGACCGGGCGTTCGCGATAGCCGCCGTGCTGGCCCTGGCGCAGGCGTTCGCCCTTGGCCTCGAAGGTGGTCAGGCGTTCGTCGTGGGTGTGCACCGGCAGGTTGAAACGCCCCGCCAGGCGCCGGGCGAATTTTTCCGCGCGGGCGCTCATCTCGCTCGGGCTGCCGTCCATGTTCAACGGCAGGCCCACCACCAGTGCGTCGGGTTGCCATTCGCGCAGCAGTGCCTCGATCCGGCTCCAGTCAGGTGTGCCGTTCTGCGCCTTCAGCACGCAGAGCTCACGTGCCTGTCCGGTGATGGCCTGGCCTACTGCCACGCCGATCTGCTTGGTGCCGAAGTCGAAGCCGAGCAGCAGACGCGGTGCGCTCATGCGTGGCCCACCTGGCTACTCAACAGTCGCAGGTCGATGCCAAGACTGGCGGCGGCGGCCTGCAGTCGCTGTTCGGCTGGCAATTCGAACAGGATTCGGGGATCCGCCGGACAGCTCAACCAGGCGTTGTCGGCCAGTTCGGCCTCCAGCTGGCCGGCGTCCCAACCGGCGTAGCCGAGGGCGATGAAATGTTGCTGCGGCCCGTGGCCATCGGCGATGGCGAACAGCACGTCCTGCGAGGTGGACATGCCCAGCTCGCCGAGCGCCAGGGTCGCCTGGAACTGCTCCTCTGACGGATGCAGGACGAAGCCACGGTCGCTCTGGACCGGGCCGCCGCTGTAAACGGTGAGCTCATGGCAAGCTGGCGCGATAGGTTCTTCGGGACGCAGCTGCTCGAGCACATCGGCCAGATTGAGGCCGCTGGGGCGGTTGATTACCAGTCCCATCGCGCCCTGAGGGCCATGCTCGATCAGGTAGATCAGCGCCTGGGCGAAATTCGGGTCGGCCATGTGTGGCATGGCAATCAAGAAATGATGCTTGAGGTAGCTGGGCGCGGTGCTTTTCATGCCGGCTAGCTTAAGGCCTGCCGGGGCGGCAGGCTACTGGCATGCTCGCGTTGAGACCGTCCGTCGTGCCGGCTCAGCGACTGGACAGTCGGTCGCCACGCTCGAAGCGCCAGGTGCGGATGATCTCGACCTGGTCGAACTTCTGCCCCAGCTCGCCGGTGAACGGCGCGAAGGGGGCTGCCAGGCGAACGATGCGGAGTGCGGCCTCGTCCAGTACGGGCTGGCCGGATGATTCAAGCACGCGCAATTCCTGCACCGTGCCGTCTCGGTTGATGGTTACCAGCATCCGCAGGCTGCCGTAGATGCGCTGGCGGCGGGCCTCGTCCGGATAGTTGAGGTTGCCGATGCGCTCGACCTTCTTGCGCCATTCGTCGCGATACCAAGCGCTGATGTCACGCATCGTTGCCGCGCTGTTCTGCCGATTGACGCGCGGTCGCTTGGCGTAGCGCTCGACGTCCTGTGCCAGCTCGGCTTCTAGGCTGGCAATCTCGGCGCTCAGCTGGGAGCTGTCGAATGCGGGCGCCGCTTGCGGTTTGGGCTGCGGTTGACGCTGTTGCTTGGTCGGAGTCTTGTCGGGTTGCGGGCTGCGTGTGGCAATCGCTGCCTTCGGCGCTTCCTGGCGGGTTGCCTGCGGGCGGCTGGGTGGTGGGGAAACCTTGCGTACCTCGGTGTCCTGAAACGGTGCCTGCACGTTGGTCTTGGGCGATGCCTTGTGCTCGAGCGTACCGCTGCCCTGCTGGTTATCCTGGGCCAGGAAGTCCGCCTCCTTGGGCTTTTCCTTGCTCTTGAAGGTGGACAGCGTGATTTCCAGGGTCTTGCTGATCTGCTGGGGCTCGGCAATCGAAAAGCCCAGGCCGAGGATCAAGGCGACGTGCAATACGGCGGCGAGAAACAGGGTGAAACCTAGTCGATCGGCCGGGCGGACGCGGGGTGATACTGAGGATGGCTGGCGGATTGCTGCGTTCATCGCGTTTCGGTCGGCTCGAAAGTGCCGCGCAGTCTGCCGGCTTTGAGCTTCAAGCCGCAAGCTTCAAGCTCAAAGGTGTTAGCTGGTTCAAGCTTGCAGCTTGGCGGCGATGGCCTCCATCAGGCGCTCGGCGATACGCGTGTCGAAGGCGCTGTCGATCTCGCGGATGCAGGTCGGGCTGGTGATGTTGATTTCCGTGAGGTAGTCGCCGATGACATCCAGTCCGACGAACAGCAGGCCGCGCTTGCGCAGCTCCGGGCCGACGATGGCGGCGATCTCGCGGTCGCGCTCCGATAGCGGTTGGGCGACGCCGCGGCCGCCAGCGGCGAGGTTGCCGCGCGTCTCGCCAGCGGCCGGGATGCGTGCCAGACAATACGGCACCGGCTCCCCGTCGATCATCAGAATGCGCTTGTCGCCATCCTTGATGGCTGGAATATAGCGCTGCGCCATGATCTGGCGACTGCCGTGCTCGGTTAGCACCTCTAGGATCACCGAGAGGTTCGGGTCGCCTTCGCGGTGGCGGAATATCGAGGCGCCGCCCATTTCATCTAGGGGTTTGAGAATGATGTCACGCTGCTCGCGGGCGAACTCGCGCAGAATGTCCGACCGGCGACTGACCAGCGTTGGCGGAGTGCATTGCGGAAACTGCGTGGCGAAGAATTTCTCGTTGCAGTCGCGCAGGCTCTGGGGGCGATTGACTACCAGGGTGCCAGCCTGTTCGGCCAGTTCCAGCAGGTAGGTGGCGTAGACGTATTCGCTGTTGAATGGCGGATCCTTGCGCATGAGGATCACATTCAGTTCGGCCAGTGCGGTGTCGCGCTCCTCTCCGGTTTCGAACCAGTGCGTCGGGTCATTGAAGACCGTTAGCGGGCGCATTCGCGCGCGGGCCTGGCTGCCCTGTTGGTAGAGGTCGCGCTGCTCCATGTAGTGCAACTCCCAGCCGCGAGCCTGGGCGGCCAACAGCATGGCCAGCGAGCTGTCCTTCTTGAAGGAGATCTGCGCGATAGGGTCCATGATGATCCCGACGCGAACGGTCATATCGGTTCTCCGCAGGTGGTGGGCGTGGCCGCCGAGGCGTGAAGTGCCGACGCAGATTGGCGACGGTTGTGCGCTGGGTCAAGGAAAATCCGAGTGATTTTCCCGTCGATAGCCTGTGCAGAATGAGTGTGCTACAAAGGTCGCGCGATGGGCGGGGCCTATCGGTTTCAGGGCCTTGCGGCACTCTGGCTTAACGAAAAATTACGACTCATCGAGGCGATGGTAGGGCGAAATGGAACAGCACTCCGAGGGCTTGAAGGTCATGGTGATCGATGATTCGAAAACGATTCGTCGCACCGCTGAAACCCTGCTGAAGAAAGTAGGTTGTGACGTCATCACGGCGGTGGATGGCTTCGATGCGCTCGCCAAGATCGCCGATACCCATCCGCGTATCATCTTTGTCGATATCATGATGCCTCGACTCGATGGTTATCAGACCTGCGCCTTGATCAAGAACAACAGCTCGTTCAAATCGACGCCGGTGATCATGCTGTCCTCCAAGGATGGCTTGTTCGACAAGGCGAAAGGGCGCATCGTCGGCTCCGATCAATACCTCACCAAACCTTTCAGCAAGGAAGAGCTGCTCGGCGCCATCAAGGCTCACGTTCCTGATTTCGTACCCGTCGAGCAGGCATCCTGATTCCGTGTTGTGTGCTGTTGAAGCCTTCTAATGGAGAAAACATGGCTCGCGTTCTGATTGTTGATGACTCGCCGACCGAAATGTACAAGCTGGCTGCCATGCTGGAGAAGCACGGACATGTCGTGCTCAAGGCCGAGAATGGTGCTGACGGCGTGGCGCTGGCTCGGCAGGAAAAGCCGGACGCGGTACTGATGGATATCGTCATGCCGGGACTTAACGGTTTCCAGGCGACGCGGCAGCTGACCAAAGATTCGGAAACCAGTCACATTCCGGTGATCATCGTCACCACCAAGGATCAGGAAACCGATAAGGTCTGGGGCAAGCGCCAGGGGGCCAAGGATTACCTGACCAAGCCAGTGGACGAGGCGACGCTGTTGCAGACCTTGAACGCCGTGCTGGCTGGCTGACACCGGATCATCCCGATTGCAGGTGGTTTCAACGACCTGACAGAGCAGGGGAGTGGTCGGTAATGTCGGATAAGCAGACACCATTTCAGCGATTGCTGGAGATCGATGGTCGTTGCCGTCAGCTGGCAGCAGGGCTGCCCTCTCAGCAAGAGGTAGTGCAGACCTGGGGCGGGATCGGTTTTCGTATGGGGGGGCGGTTGTTCGTCGCGCCGATGGGGGAGGTCGGCGAGATCCTGCATGAACCGCGCTATACCTTGCTGCCTGGCGTCAAAAGCTGGGTTAAAGGGGTTGCCAACGTGCGCGGCCGATTGTTGCCGGTAATGGATCTGTGCGGCTACTTGGGCTACGAGCTATCGCCTTTACGCAAACAGCGTCGGCTACTCGTCGTTGATCATCAGGACGTCTTCGCAGGGCTGACGGTCGACGAGGTCTTCGGCATGCAGCACTTTCCCGTGGAGGCGTTCTCGGAGCAAGTACCACCGGTAGAGGCGGCAATTCAGCCTTTTATTCACGGCGTATTTCAGCGGGAACAGCCTTGGCTGGTCTTCAGCCCGCATGCGCTGGCGGCGCATCCGACTTTCATGGATGTTGCTTTCTGATGTTGGTGGGCCGGCAAGGTGCCGGCCTTTTGGTTTTTGATGGAAGCGCACGGGGGTCCAGGCGGGGGCCGGATAATGAAAAAAATGAAAGCGATTGCTTTGTTGAGCGGCCTGCGTAGCAATACGCTCATCACTGGGCTGTTCGTTGTTCTGATCGTTTCGATCGTACTGTTGTTCGCGAATTTCGCGTACGTCAATCGGCAGGCCGACCATGATAACGAGTACATCGCGCACGCTGGCGAACTGCGCGTACTGTCACAGCACATCGCAAAGAACGCGGTGGAAGCAGCGGCCGGTACGAAGGAAGCCTTCGCCTCGTTGAAGGCGGCCCGCAACGACTTCGACCGGCGCTGGGGTTATTTGTCCAAGGGTGACGAAAGCATCGGCCTGCCCGCCGTACCGCAGAGCCTGCAGGTCGAGATCGATGCGGTGCAGCAGGATTGGAACACGCTGCGTCGCAACACTGACGCCATTCTGGCCAGCGAGCAGACGGTGCTGTCGCTGCATCAGGTGGCGACCACTCTGGCTGAAACCATCCCACAGCTGCAGGTTGAATACGAAGAGGTCGTGGACATCCTGTTGGAAAGCGGGGCACCCGCCGCCCAGGTTTCGGTCGCGCAGCGCCAGTCTCTGCTGGCGGAACGTATTCTCGGCTCGGTGAACAAGGTGCTTTCCGGCGACCAGGATTCGGTGCAGGCTGCAGACATGTTCGGCCGTGATGCCAGCCTCTTCGGCCGCGTTCTAAATGCGATGATCGAAGGCAACGTGGCAATGGGGATCAGTCGCGCGACGGATGCCGAGGCGCTTGATCGCCTGGCCGAGATCGCCGAACTGTTCCAGTTTGTCTCGGGTTCGGTGGACGAGATTCTGGAAACCTCGCCCGAACTGTTCCAGGTACGCGAGTCGGCCACCAGCATTTTCGAGGTGTCGCAGACGCTGCTCGATAAGACGTCCGCGCTTGGCGAGGGCCTGCAGAATCGTGCCGATGCCCGCTATCTCAATACCATCGCCGGCTACGTGCTGGGCGCCTTGGCGCTGGCGTCGATCATCCTGATCGGTCTCGTGATGGTGCAGGAAGCGCGTCGTCGCTTGAGCGAAACGGCCGAGAAAAACGAGCGCAACCAGGCCGCGATTCTGCGCCTGCTCGATGAAATCGGCGACCTCGCCGACGGTGACCTCACCGTGGCGGCGACTGTAACCGAGGACTTCACCGGCGCGATTGCTGACTCCATCAACTACTCCATCGACCAGCTGCGCGAACTGGTGGAAACCATCAACCAGACTGCGGTACAGGTTTCCGGCGCGGCCCAGGAAACCCAGGCGACCGCCATGCACCTGGCCGAGGCGTCCGAACATCAGGCACAGGAGATCGCCGGGGCTTCGGCGGCAATCAACGAGATGGCCGTTTCCATTGACCAGGTATCCGCCAACGCCGCTGAATCGTCCGCGGTAGCAGAGCGCTCGGTTGCGATTGCCAACAAGGGTAACGAAGTGGTGCACAACACCATCACCGGCATGGATAACATCCGCGAGCAGATCCAGGACACTTCCAAGCGGATCAAGCGCTTGGGCGAGTCCTCGCAGGAGATCGGTGACATCGTCAGCCTGATCAACGACATCGCCGACCAGACCAACATCCTTGCGTTGAACGCCGCGATCCAGGCATCGATGGCCGGCGACGCGGGTCGCGGCTTCGCGGTGGTTGCGGATGAGGTTCAACGCCTGGCGGAACGCTCGTCCGCTGCGACCAAGCAGATCGAGGCGCTGGTCAAGACCATTCAGACCGATACCAACGAGGCCGTAATCTCGATGGAGCAGACCACGTCGGAAGTGGTACGCGGTGCACGCCTTGCGCAGGATGCCGGTGTGGCGCTGGAGGAGATCGAGAAAGTGTCCAAGACCCTTGCGGCGCTTATCCAGAACATTTCCAACGCAGCGCGCCAGCAGGCCTCCTCTGCCGGTCACATCTCCAACACCATGAACGTGATTCAGGAGATCACCTCGCAGACCTCGTCCGGTACCAGCGCCACTGCCAGAAGCATTGGTAACCTTGCCAAGATGGCCAACGAGATGCGCCAGTCGGTTTCCGGCTTCACTCTGCCGGACGCTCAGGATCGGGCGTGATTCGACCGCAGCGGCGGCCGCTGGCGGCCGCCGCTCATGATCATGAGCGAGGGGCAGGGCAGCATGCAGTCAAGACTGGACTGGGCTTTGGAGCCGATTGCCGAGATGTCGGCAGCGGAATTCCATGTCTGGCAGGCCCTGCTCGAAGAGCGTTCGGGCATGGTGGTTTCCGAGGGGCGTCGCGTCTTTCTGCAGACCAATCTCAGTGCGCGCATGCGCGAAATCGGCGCCGCCGACTATTCGAGTTACTACCGCCAGGTCACGGCCGGCCCGCGTGGTGCGGTGGAATGGTCGCTGCTCATGGACCGGCTGACGGTGCAGGAAACTCGGTTCTTTCGGCATCCCGAGTCGTTCACGCTGCTTGAACGCTATCTGGCGCAGCGTTTGCGCCACGAAGGCATCGAGCGGCCCTGGAGCCTCTGGAGCGTCGGTTGTGCCAGCGGCGAGGAGACTTACTCGTTGGCCATCAGCGCCTCCGAAGTCCTGCGCGATTGCGCCGCTGTCGATCGTTTCGGTGTAACCGGCACCGATATCAGCCTCAGTGCTCTGGAGAAGGGGCGCAATGCTATTTACGACGAGCGTCGTCTGGAACAGGTAGCAGCGCCCTTGCGTGAGCGTTATTTCGTCAGCATGCCGCACAACCGTGCCCAGGTCGCGCCTGAGTTGGTGGCGCGGGTCTGCTTCGCCAAGCTAAATGTTCTGGAGCTGGCCAGCGCGCCGCTTGCAGGACTGGACGTCATTTTCTGTCAGAACCTGCTGATCTATTTTCGTCGCTGGCGCCGCCGCGAAATCCTGAACCGTCTGGCCGAGCGACTCGCGCCGGGAGGATTGCTGGTGGTCGGTGTCGGCGAGGTGGTGGGTTGGCAGCATCCGGACCTGGTGCCGGTGGCCGATGATCAGGTTCTGGCCTTTACCCGGAAGAGTTTATGAGCGGAGTCGCTATGGGTGATCGGCACGATTATGTCGCCCTGGAATGGGTGAAAGGCGAGATCGCCGAAACCCTCAAGCAGGCACGTCAAGCCTTGGAAGCCTACGTAGAGGCTCCGCAAGATTCGACGCGGATGCGCTTCTGCATGACCTATGTGCATCAGGTGCATGGCACCTTGCAGATGGTCGAGTTCTTCGGCGCGGCCTTGCTGGCCGAGGAAATGGAACAGCTCGCGCGCGCGCTGCTGGAGGAGCGGGTCGCCAATCGCGCCGAGGCGCTCGAGGTCCTGATGCAGGCCATTCTGCAGATGCCGGTTTACCTCGATCGCATCCAGAGCGCCCGTCGCGATCTGCCGATGGTGGTGTTGCCGCTGCTCAACGACCTACGGGCTGCGCGGGGTGAAAAGCTGCTGTCGGAAACCAGCCTGTTCGCACCCGATCTGTCTGAGCGTACGCCGATACTGCCGAGCGAATCCGTTGAGCGCCTGCGGACCGAGGAGCTGCCGGTGCTGCTGCGCAAGATGCGGCAGATGCTGCAGGTCGCCCTGGTTGGGGTGATTCGCAATCAGGACCTGCCCACCAACCTCGGCTACATGGCCCGGGTCTTCGCGCGATTGGAGTCGCTGTGCAAGGACGCGCCGCTCGGCGCCCTCTGGCAGATCACTTCGGGCATGATCGAAGGGCTAGCCAGCGGTGCGGTCAGCAACGGAGCGTCGGTGCGCACGCTGTTGCGCCAGGTGGACAAGGAGTTCAAGCGGCTGGTCGAGCAGGGTGTCGACGGGCTGAACCAGCCGGCTCCCGATGAGCTGATTAAGAATTTGTTGTTCTACGTAGCCAAGGCTCCGGCCGATACGCCGCGCCTGCGCGCCCTGAGAGAGCTCTATCGGCTCGACGATGCGCTGCCCGACATGACGATCGTCGATCAGGAGCGCGCACAGCTCTCCGGTCCCGATCGGGGCGCCATGCGCTCGGTGGTTGCGGCATTGTGCGAGGAGCTGGTGCGGGTTAAGGACAGTCTCGATCTATTCGTGCGTAGCGACCGCCGCGCACTGGACGATCTGGCCAGTCTGCATGCCCCGTTGAAGCAGATTGCCGACACCCTCGCGGTGCTGGGCTTTGCCCAGCCGCGCAAGATCATCGTCGACCAGACCGGGCTGATCCAGGCGCTGACCTCGGGTCTGCGCCAGCCTGACGATGCCACGCTGATGGATATCGCTGGCGCGTTGCTTTACGTTGAGGCGACCCTGGCCGGCATGGTGGGAACAACCACCGAGGAGCAGGACGAGGCACGTCATCTGCCCACGACCGATGTTGCGCAGATCCACCAACTGGTGATCAAAGAGGCGCGCACGGCGCTTGAACAGGCCAAGGATGCGATCATCGAATTCATCGCATCGCAGTGGAATCATGATCATCTGGCCCGCGTTCCGGAGTTGTTGACCCAGGCGCGCGGCGGGCTGGCGATGATCCCGCTGCAGCGCGCCGCCGCGCTGCTCGATGCCTGCAATCGCTATATCCAAGAGCAGCTGCTGGCGCTGCGCGCGGTGCCGGATTGGCAGAGTCTGGATACGCTGGCCGATGCGATCACCAGCGTTGAATATTACCTGGAGCGGCTCAGTGAGGATTGCGGTAGTCAGGGCGACCTGATTCTCGATGTCGCAGAGGAAAGTCTGCAGCATCTGGGCTATCCGCTGGCTTCTACTAACCCATCTGTATCTGAAAAAGAGCAATCGCAACCGGAACCGGACCTGTCCGGCGATCCGCTGGACGAAATCGAGTTCCTGTTGCCCGAGGCCGATCCTGAGCCGGCGGAGGTGGCGTCGCACCAGCGAGAATATTTTGAGGAGCAAGGGGCTGGCGACGTAACGCTCGGGGAGGACGAACCGCCAGCGGCGGCCTTGCCAGCGAACGACGGCGTCGTCGCGGTGGAATACCTTTCCCTCGATGCTGAGCTCGATGACTCGGCGTCGGAATTGCCGACGCTGGAGTTCGAGATTCTGGATGAGGGTGCCCCGGCCACCAGTTGGAGCGAGGTCGAGATCGCCGATCTCGGGCTGCCTGAGATCACTCTGCCGCCTTTGAACGAGAATCTCGAAACCCCGGAACCGGCACCGGATCTGGAGCAGATCATGGCCGCCCCGGTACTGGCGATCAATCCGCCGGCCCAGGATGTACCGCCGAGCCTGCTCCCGCCGCCGGACGGGGAGGAGCCGGTCGACGACGAATTGGCCGAGGTCTTCATCGAAGAGGCGGCAGAGGTTCTGGAGACGATCCGCGAGCAGCTGCCCGCGTGGCTGGCCGAGCCCGACGACAAGACTGCGCTCGGTGAAGTGCGACGCGCCTTCCATACGCTCAAAGGCAGCGGGCGCATGGTGCGCGCGCTGGTCGTTGGCGAGCTGGCCTGGTCCATCGAGAACCTGCTCAATCGCGTGCTGGATCGCAGCATCGAGACGACCGAAGCGGTCAAGCAGGTGGCTGTTGATGTCGTTGACTTGTTGCCGGCGCTGGTCGAAGAGTTCGCCGCTCATGCGCAGCGCCAGCGCAGCGATGTCGATCAGCTGGCTGCCCGCGCGCATGCCCTGGCCAAGGGCGAGCCGCTCCCTAACCTGGCGCCCGTCGCTGCGGTAGAGCAGTCGGAACCGAGCGTAGACGTGGCTGGCGAACATGAGCCGGCCGCGGACGGGTTGGATCCGCAGTTGCTCGAGATCTTTCGCAACGAGGCCGAGGCTCACCTGACCACGCTGGTCGACTATCTCGCCGACTGCGCCCAGCGCCTTCCACAACCGGTGACCGACGCGCTGCAGCGCGCACTGCACACGCTCAAGGGCAGCGCGCACATGGCGGGTATCCTGCCGATGGCGGAGATCGCCACACCGCTGGAAAAGTTGGTCAAGGAGTTTAAGAACAACCTGATCCAGATCGAGCTCGCCGACGCTCAGCTGCTGCACGATGCCGAGCAGCTGCTGCGCCAGGGCCTGGACAATCTGCAGGAGCGGCCGCTTGCAGCGATCGACGGTGCGCCGGAGTTTCTTGCGCGCGTGCAGGCGCTGCATCAGGCCCGCCTCACCGAGGCTGGCGTACGGCGCGAGAGTGCCAAGGGGGAAGCGCGCGATCCGAGCCTGATCGCTGCGTTCCTGTCCGAGGGGATGAATATCCTGCTCGATGCCGCGGATCTGCTGCAGCGCTGGCGCGAGCATCCCACCGAGCGCCAGGAGCTATCGGCACTGCTGCAGGAGTTGAGCAGCCTGGGCCACAGTGCGCGGATGGCCGACCTGCCGCAGGTCGACGCGCTCTGCCAGGCGCTGCTCAAGCTGTACGGCGTGGTGCAGGAAGGCCGCCTGGCGGTCGATGCGCATTTCTTCGATACCGTCGAGGAGGGACACGAGGCGCTGGTCGGCATGATGGACCAGGTCGCTGCCGCGCTGCAGGTGACCGCACAGCCGGAGCTGGTCGAGCGGCTCGCAGCGCTGGCGGCGCAGGCCATCGATACGCTAGTCGCACCCGAGGAGACGTTACTCCCAGCCGTACAGCCGATAGTTGACGGATACCCCGAGATCGCGAACGAATGTGACGAGGCCGTCGCCGCCGAAGACAGTTTCGACCAGGAGATGGTGGACATCTTCCTCGACGAGGCGGTTGACCTGCTGGAGAGTGCCGGCGAGGCGCTGGAGCGCTGGCTGAGCGAGCCAGCCAACCAGTTGGCGTTGTCGGCGCTACTGCGTGACCTGCACACGCTCAAGGGCGGCGCCCGTATGGCCGGAGTGCGTCCGGTCGGTGATCTGGCGCACGAACTGGAATCGCTCTACGAAGGCTTGTCGGACGGCCGCTATGCCTATGCGCCGGATCTGGCCGCATTGCTTCAACGCAGTCACGATCAGCTGGCGCTGCAGCTCGAGCAGCTGCAATCAGGCACGCCCATGAGCGCCGCCGAGGAGCTGGTGCGGACGATCCGTGCCTATCGGCAGGGCGACCTGCCCAGCGTCGCCGCTGACGATTCAGACGGCGTGTCGGTCATGTCGCAGGAACATGCCAGCGAGTCGGTGGCCGATGCGGATGCTGCGAGCGAGGAGCTGAGCACGGGCGATCACGACGACGATCTGCAGCTCGATATCGACGCCGGCGATACCGCGATGTCGGATACCCTCGAAGCCGAAGCCGAAGCCGAAGCCGAAGCCGAAGCCGAAGCCGAAGCCGAAGCCGAAGCCGAAGCCGAAGCCGAAGCCGACCT
>NZ_JAMOHV010000009.1 GCF_024448505.1 Stutzerimonas degradans | reverse complement strand
CCCGAGCGAGCAGCCGGCCGCCGTGACCTACAACATGAACATCCTGCAGGGCATCGAGGCGCCGGAAACCTTCTGCGTCAGCCTCAACCAGACCGCCGCCATCGACCCGGAGCAGGTACTCGCCCGTTTCACCTATGCCCACCCGCAATTCAGCCTCGAAGGCATCGCCGCACAGGCGCGTGCCGACGAGCTGCTCGGTGCGCAGCACAGCTATTACTGCGGCGCGTACTGGGGCAACGGTTTCCACGAAGACGGCGTGGTCAGCGCGTTGCGCGTGGCGGCGGCCTTCGGTGAATCGTTATGAGCGGCGCCATCGTCCACAGCGCGCTGTACCACGGCTGGGTGCAGCACCGCCGCTTCGCCCCGCGCGCGCATGCCTTTCACTACCGCATGGGCCTGCTCTATCTGGACCTTGCCGAGCAGGACGCGGTGCTCGGGCTGTCCGCGCTGTGCGGCCGCGGTCGTTTCGCTGCGTTCGCCTTCCGCGAAACCGACTACCTGCCGGAGTTCACCCGGCGCGGCATGCCGCTGGCCGATGCGGTGCGCCAGCGTGTCAGCGAGGCGCTGGGGCGCGCGATCAACGGGCCGGTACGCCTGCTGACCCAGCCGCGCAGCTGGGGCCTGAGTTTCAATCCGGTGAGCTTCTTCTACTGCTTCGACGAGCAGCAGCAGCTGGCGGCGATCCTCTGCGAAGTCAGCAACACGCCCTGGCGCGAGCGCTATCACTACGTGCTGCCGGCCAGCGGCAATGCCAACCTGCGCTGCAACGTGGCGAAGACCTTTCACGTGTCGCCGTTCCTGCCCGGCAACCTCGAATACCGCATGCGCTTCAACCCACCGGGAGAGGCCATCGGCGTACACATGGAGGACTGGCAGGACGAGCACAAGCTGTTCGACGCCACCCTCGGCCTCAAGCGCGAGGCACTCTCGCGCGCCGCCGTGCATCGCTACCTGCTGCGCTTCCCGTGGATGACCGGCAAGACGCTGCTCGCCATCTACTGGCAGGCGCTGCGGCTGGCGATCAAGCGCACCCCGTTCTTTGCCCACCAACCCACCACCGGCCGTTATGCCGTGGCCACCGTCGCGGCCAAGGAGTCTCGCCATGAAAAGCTCTAGCCTGAGCGTCAAAGCCACACCGGCGACCGCCCTGGGACTGGCCGGCGGTCTGCTGCGTCGCAGCGTGCTGCGCCAGCTGGCGCAGTTGCGTCACGGCCAGTTGAACGTGTTCGAGGGTGACGATTGCCTGATTTTCGGCGCCGGAAGCGGCATCCATGCCGAAATCCACGTGCATGACGGCGCCGCCTGGGGCCTGATCGCCAGCAATGGCTCCATCGGCGCCGGCGAAGCCTATATCCATGGTTACTGGAGCAGCCCGGACCTGACCGCCGTGGTCCGTCTGTTCGTCGCCAACCTCGAGGTGCTCGATGGCCTGGAAGGCGGCCTGGCACTGCTCGGTCGCCCGCTGCTCAAGGGCCTGCACTGGCTCAATCGCAACAACCGCGCCGGTTCGCAGCGCAACATTGCGGCGCACTACGACCTGGGCAACGCGCTGTTCGAGCGTTTTCTCGACCCGACCATGATGTATTCCGCCGCGCTGTTCGAGCACGCCGACGACAGCCTGGAACAGGCCCAGCTGAACAAGCTGGCGCGCATCTGCGACAAGCTCGAACTCAAGCCAACCGATCACCTGCTGGAGATCGGCACCGGCTGGGGCAGCATGGCGCTGTACGCCGCCGTCAACCATGGCTGCCGGGTGACCACCACCACGCTGTCGCGCGAGCAGTTCGCCTACACCCAGGCGCGCATCGAGGAAGAAGGCCTGCAGGATCGCGTCACCCTGCTGCTCAAGGACTATCGCGACCTCGACGGCCAGTTCGACAAGCTGGTGTCCATCGAGATGATCGAGGCCGTCGGTCACAGCTTCCTGCCGACCTACTTCCGCCAGTGCGCGCGCCTGCTCAAGCCCGACGGGCTGATGCTGCTGCAGGCCATCACCATCCGCGACCAGCGCTACGAGCAGGCGCGGCGCGGCGTCGACTTCATCCAGCGCTACATCTTCCCCGGCGGCGCACTGCCGTCGGTGCAGCGGATGACCGAGCTGGTCGGCCGCGAAACCGACATGAACCTGCTGCACCTGGAAGACATCGGCTGGCACTACGCGCGCACCCTGCGCCTGTGGCACGAGAACTTCCGCCGCGCGCGCAACGAGCTGGAAGCGCTGGGCTACGACGAGCAGTTCTACCGGCTCTGGGAGTTCTACCTCTGCTACTGCGAGGGCGGCTTCCTCGAACGCAGCATCGGCACCGCGCAGCTGCTGCTGGCCAAGCCGCAGGCGCGGCCGGCAAGCCTGCAGCGGGGCAGCGCAACACCGCGCTGAGCTACGCATCCCGGCCGGCCCCGCACCTGTGCAGCCGGGCCGTCACCATCGCCCCAAAGCGGGGAATACGCGCACCGCGCCGCACCCTTCTGGTTCAACGCGCTGCCGGCGTGCACTCTCGCCGGCTACCCCTCCGCGTGAACGGCGAAGCGGCCCGGCACCCCGCAAAACCGCACTCTCCGGCGCTGCGCCAGCGCCGGAGCACGGTTTCCGATGACTTGGCACGCTAGCTGCAATTACCCAGGCAACACCTGCCGAACCAGGGCAGGTCGTCCCAGCGGTCAGCGGCGACCGCCCGCCAGCAGGCACGGGACCGGGTGAAGCGGGCAACGACGCCAGGCGAATCACTCCCAGATATTCATCGATACCAGGCAAAGGCGCCTGGAGCTGATACCAGCTCCAGGCGCCTTTTTGCGTTTTGCCGGCCACGTGCCGCAGCAGCTCGACTGAGGAAAGGCCATGAGTTCTACCGTCACTCCGCTCAAGCACGAAAAACTGGTCATCGTCGGCAACGGCATGGTCGGCCACCACTGCATCGAACAGCTGATCGAGCGCGGCGCCCTCACCCGCTACGAACTGCATGTGTTCGGCGAGGAGCGCCAGCGCGCCTATGACCGCGTGCACCTATCCGAGTACTTCGGCGGTCGCGACGCCGAGTCGCTGGCCATGTGCGATGCCGACTACTACAGCCGCCACGGCGTCTACACCCATCTGGGCGTTGAGGTGCTGGGCATCGACCGTGAGCGCAAGGAAGTCGTCACCAGTGCCGGCCGTCAGCCCTATGACCAGCTGATCCTTGCCACCGGCTCCTACCCCTTCGTGCCGCCGGTTTCCGGTGCCGAAGGCAGTGCGCGACTGGTCTACCGCACCCTCGACGACCTCGATGCGATTCGTGCGGCAGCCAGCAGCGCCAGGCGCGGTGTAGTGGTCGGTGGCGGCCTGCTCGGCCTGGAAGCGGCCAATGCGCTGAAGTCGCTCGGTCTGGAAGCCCATGTCGTCGAATTCGCTCCGCGCCTGATGCCAGTGCAACTGGACGGCGAAGGCGGCGCGGCATTGAAGGCGCGCATCGAGGCGCTGGGCGTCGGCGTGCACCTGTCGCGCGCCACCCAGGAGATCGTCGCCGGCGAGAACTACGCCTGGCGGATGAACTTCACCGACGGCGAATTTCTCGAAACCGACCTGATCGTGTTTTCCGCCGGCATCCGCCCGCAGGACGCCCTCGGCCGAGTCGCGGAGCTGGAGATTGCCCCGCGCGGCGGCATCGTCATCGACAGCGAATGCCGCACCTCGGACCCGGCGATCTTCGCCATCGGCGAATGCGCCAGCTGGAACGGCAGCGTGTTCGGCCTGGTCGCCCCCGGCTACAGCATGGCGCGCAGTGTCGCCGCCCAGCTGGCTGAGGAACCTCACGAGCCCTTCTACGGCGCCGACATGTCGACCAAGCTCAAGCTGCTCGGCGTGGATGTAGGCTCCATCGGCGATGCCCACGGCGCCACGCCGGGCTCGCGCAGCTACCGCTTCATCGATGAGGCCAGCGCCAGCTACCGCCGCCTGGTGGTATCCGCCGATGGCAAGACCGTGCTCGGCGCGGTGCTGGTCGGCGACAACAGCTACTACGACACCCTGCTGCAGTACGCGCAGAACGGCATCAAGCTGCCGGCCGATCCGTCCGCGCTGATCCTGCCGCAGACCGAGGGCGCTCCGACCCTTGGCCCGGACGCCCTGCCGGCCAGCGCGACCATCTGCTCCTGTCACAACGTCAGCAAGGGCGCGGTCTGCTGCCAGGTCGATGCCGGCGTCACCGATCTCGGCGAATTGAAAGCCATCACCAAGGCCGCCACCGGCTGCGGCGGCTGCAGCGCCCTGCTCAAACTGGTGTTCGACGCCGAGCTGGCCGCGCGCGGCGTGGCGGTGGACAAGAGCCTCTGCGAGCACTTCGCCTACACCCGTCAGGAGCTTTACGGCATCGTCCGCGTCGAGGGCATCCAGAGCTTCGCCGAACTGCTGGCCAAACACGGCCGCGGCCATGTCGGCTGCGACATCTGCAAGCCGACGGTGGGTTCGATCCTGGCCTCGTGCTGGAACCAGCCGATCACCGATCCGGCGCTGATTCCGCTGCAGGACACCAACGACACCTTCATGGCCAACATGCAGAAGAACGGCACCTACTCGGTGGTGCCGCGCATCCCGGGTGGCGAGATCACCCCCGAGGGGCTGATCGCCATCGGCGAGGTGGCGAAGAAATACGACCTCTACACCAAGATCACCGGCGGCCAGCGCATCGACCTGTTCGGCGCCCAGCTGCACGAGCTGCCGGACATCTGGGGCGAGCTGATCGCCGCCGGCTTCGAAACCGGTCACGCCTACGGCAAGAGCCTACGCACGGTGAAATCCTGCGTCGGCAGCACCTGGTGCCGTTACGGCGTGCAGGACAGCGTCGGCATGGCGCTGCGCCTGGAGGACCGCTACAAGGGGTTGCGCGCGCCGCACAAGATCAAGTTCGCCGTCTCCGGCTGCACCCGCGAATGCGCCGAGGCGCAGAGCAAGGACATCGGCGTGATCGCCACCGACAAAGGCTGGAACCTCTACATCTGCGGCAACGGCGGCATGCGCCCGCGGCACGCCGAGCTGTTCGCCACCGACCTCGACGACGAGGCGCTGATCCGCACCATCGACCGGGTGCTGATGTTCTACGTGCGTACCGCGGACAAGCTGCAGCGCACCTCGGTCTGGCGCGAGAGCCTGGAAGGCGGCCTCGATTACCTAAAGGCCGTGATCCTCGACGACAGCCTGAACCTCGCCGCCGAACTGGAAAGCCAGATGCAGCACGTGGTCGACAGCTACCAGTGCGAATGGGCCAACGCCATCTCCGATCCGGAAAAGCTCAAGCGCTTCCGCACCTTCGTCAACGACGGCCGCGCCGACCCCGACATCCACTTCGTCAAGGAGCGCGGCCAGCGTCGGCCGGTACGCGCCAGCGAACTTCACCTGATCCCACTTACCCAGGAGGTGCTCTGATGAGCCAGTCCAACGTCGTTCGTCTCGACTCCCGTTCCGCAGCCCCGGCGGCCTGGCAGGCACTGTGCAGCCGTGCCGATCTGGTCGCCAATTCCGGTGTAGTGGCCTGGCACGAAGGCGCCCAGGTGGCGTTGTTCCACCTACCGGAAAATGCCGAAGGCGAGCAGTTGTTCGCCATCGACAACCGCGACCCCAAGTCCGGCGCCAACGTCATCGGTCGCGGCATCGTCGGCAGCCTCAAGGGCGAGCTGGTGATCGCCTCGCCGCTGTACAAGCAGCACTTCCGCCTGGCCGATGGCAGCTGCCTGGAATACCCCGAACAAAGCCTGCGGGTATGGCCGGTGCGCCTCAATGGCGATGCCGTGGAGATCGCCGTCGCCTGAATCCGCCGCCGGCGACGCGGCACAACCCACAACCTGCAAGTTTCTGCCCACTACTCGAGAGCATCCGCCATGTCCTACATAATCCCTTCGGAGTTCGCCACCAAGATGGTGGACGCCGGCGAATCGAAGATATTCATGTCCACCCGCGACACCCTGATCCGCGCCTTCATGGCCGGGGCGATCCTCGCCCTCGCCGCGGTGTTCGCGGTGACCATCACCGTGCAGACCGGTTCACCGCTGATCGGCGCCATGCTCTTTCCCGTAGGCTTCGTCATGCTTTACCTGATGGGCTTCGACCTGCTGACCGGGGTGTTCATGCTCACCCCGCTGGCCCTGCTCGACCGTCGCCCCGGGGTAACCGTCGGCGGTGTGCTGCGCAACTGGGGCTGGGTGTTCCTCGGCAACTTCGGCGGTGCGCTGACCGTGGCCTTCATGATGGCCTTCGTCTTCACCATGGGCTTCTCCACGGAGCCGGGGCCGATCGGCGAAAAAATCTCACACATCGGCGAGGCACGCACCCTGGGCTACGCCGAGTTCGGCGCGGCAGGCTGGGCGACCATCTTCCTGCGCGGCATGCTGTGCAACTGGATGGTGTCGATGGGCGTGGTCGGCGCGATGATCTCCACCTCGGTCAGCGGCAAGGTGATCGCCATGTGGATGCCGATCATGCTGTTCTTCTTCATGGGCTTCGAGCATTCGGTGGTGAACATGTTTCTGTTCCCCTCGGCGATGATCATGGGCGGCGACTTCTCGGTGATGGATTACATGCTGTGGAACGAGATCCCCACGGCGCTGGGCAACCTGGTCGGCGGCCTGGCCTTTACCGGCCTGACGCTCTACACCACCCATGTGCGCACTGCACCCAAGCGCACCGTCTACTGACCCTGGAGTGAACGAAGGCCCCGGCTCGCATGCGCGCCGGGGCTTTTGCGCAGATGAAGATGCCCAGCCAACTCGCCATTTCCCTCGGCCAGCATTCGGACCGCGGACGCAAACCGGCCAACCAGGACTTTCACGGCGCCTGCGTGCCCAGCGATGCCCAGCTCGCCAGCAAGGGCATCGTCATCGCGCTGGCCGATGGCATCAGCAGCAGCGAGGTCAGCCATATCGCCAGCGAAACCGCAGTGGCGAGCTTTCTCTCCGACTACTTCTGCACCTCCGACGCCTGGTCGGTGAAGCAGTCGGCGCAGCGGGTGCTGGTGGCGATCAACTCCTGGCTGCATGCGCAGACCCGCCACAGCCCGCACCGCTATGACCGCGACCGCGGCTATGTCTGCACCTTCAGCGCGCTGGTGCTCAAGTCCGCCAGCGCGCACCTGTTCCACGTCGGCGATGCGCGCATCTATCGACTGCGCGACGGCGGCCTCGAACAGCTGACCGAAGATCACCGCGTGCGCGTGTCGGCGGATACCAGCTACCTCGGCCGCGCGCTGGGCATCGACCGGCACCTGGAGATCGACTACCGCACCCTGCCGCTGGCGGTCGGCGATCTGTTCCTGCTCGCCACCGATGGCGTCTACGAGCACATCGGCGCGCGGGATGCGGCGCAGCTCGTCGCCGAGCATGGCGACGACCTCGACCTGGCGGCGCGCCGGATCGTCGAGCGGGCATTGGCCAACGGCAGCGACGACAACCTCACCGCACAGCTGGTACGCATCGACAGCCTGCCGGAGCAGGCCGTCGACGACGTGCAGCGGCAACTCGGCGAACTGGCGCTGCCGCCGCTGCTGGAACCGCGCATGCAGTTCGACGGCTACCGCATCGTTCGCGAGCTGCACATCAGCAGCCGCAGCCATGTGCACCTGGCCGTCGAAGAAGCCAGCGGCGCCAAAGTGGTGCTGAAGACGCCGTCGATGGATCTGCGGGACGACGCGGCCTATCTGGAGCGCTTCCTGCTGGAGGAGTGGATCGCCCGCCGCCTGGACAATCCTCATGTGGTCAAGGCCTGTCCGCCACCGCGGCAGCGCCGCTACCTGTACACCGTGAGCGAGTTCATCGACGGCCAGACGCTGGCGCAATGGATGCTCGACCATCCACAGCCGGACCTGGAAACCGTGCGCGGCATCGTCGAGCAGATCGCCCGCGGCCTGCGCGCCTTCCACCGCCTGGAAATGCTGCACCAGGACCTGCGCCCGCAGAACCTGATGATCGACGCCACCGGCACGCTGAAGATCATCGATTTCGGCTCGACCCGCGTCGCCGGGCTGGCCGAGCGCAATGCGCCGGGTACGCAGGACAACCTGCTCGGCACCGCCGCCTATACCGCCCCGGAATACTTCCTCGGCGAGGCCGGCACGCCGCGTTCGGATCAGTATTCGCTGGCGGTGATTGCCTATCAGCTGCTCAGCGGCCGCTTGCCCTACGGCGCCGACGTCGCCAGGGCACGCAGCCGCGCAGTACAGCGGCGCCTGCGCTATCAGCCGCTGCGCCATGCGCAGCGCGATATCCCGGCGTGGATCGACGAAGTGCTGGGCAAGGCGCTGCATCCCGATCCGGCGCGGCGCTATGCCGAGCTGTCGGAGTTCGTCTTCGAGCTGCGCCAGCCCAACCCGGCCTTTCTCAACCGCGCCCGCCCGCCGCTGTTGGAACGCAACCCGTTGCTGTTCTGGAAAGGCCTGTCACTGCTGCTGGCCGGTACAGTAGTTGCGCTGCTGTTGCGCTAGCCGCGCTGGCGCAACAGTGTCGTGGCGCCCTGGGGCTTGCGCGTGTACCAGAACACCCGGCTGACGCCGCGGGTGATCGCCACGTACGCGAGACGCAGGCTCTCATCGGCCTGCGCCTGGTCGTAACTGTTGCGAAAGAAGCCGGACGCGGCATACAGCGCGTTGCGCAGCGGGTGTTTCTCCGCGGGCAGGCAATCGTCGACGATGATCGCGACTTCGGCCTGCAAACCCTTGGCGCGGTGAATGGTGTAGGCCTTAACCGGCAGCTTGCGGTCCAGCTGCGCCTGGATCTGCCGCAGCGGCTCGTTGCGCCGGCTGAGCAGCAGCACCGCGGTGCGCTCGCGGCTCTGGCGTTCAGCCGCATGGGCACACTGCGCGTTGATCTGCTCGATCAGCTGCGCCAAGCCCTTGTTGAGGTCGAAGCGCGGCACCAATTTCACTCCGTGATCGCCCGGCTGCATCGGTCTGGCCGCCTTACTGGCCTTGGCCTGTTTGAACGCGACGCCCGCCAGCACGGCCTCGGCATCGCGAATCACCGGCTCGATGGAGCGATAGTTGGTGTCCAGCAGCAGCGTCTTGCTGCCCTTCGCCCTGCCGCGGCGCGGGAAATACTTGTCGAAGTCCATGAACAGCTCCGGCGAGCTGCCGCGCCAGCCATAGATCGACTGCCAGTCGTCACCGATGGCCATCAGGCTCGGTGCCTTGCCGTCGCGCGCGACCCGGCGATGCAGCGCCTGCAGCCACTGGACGATCTGCGGGGAGATGTCCTGGAACTCGTCGATCAGCAGGTGCGTGAATGGCGCCAGCTGCTCCGCTGCGATGCCTTCGCCGCTGGTCAGGCGCTCGCTGAGTTGCACGAAGGCACCGTTGAACGTCTGCAGGCCCTGCTCGGCCAAGCAGGCCTCGAAATGCCGATGGAAGGCCATCAATGCCTCGATGAACAGCCGCTCGCGCGGCGCGCACGGCAGCGCGCCAGGTTGCAGCCGGTCGATGCGCAAGCCGATGCTTTCGATGAAGCCCGTTTGCATGTGGAATGCCTCGTACAACGGTAACGCGCGAAACTCTCCCGCCAGCTTGAAGCCATCCAGCGGTGCCCTCGCGGTCGCACGCTTGCCGTTGGCCGGCTCGGCGGGAGCCGGCAGCCCGAGCAGCTCATGCACCTGGCGACGAAATGCCTCCTCGGCGCTGTAACAGCGCTGGTAGGCCTGCTTCAGCAGCCGCTGCTGCGCAGGACGCAGGCGCGCGGCGGCCAACGGATTGTCCGGCTGGTCGGCCGACGCGGCCTTGTCGTCAAGCTGCTCGAACCACTGCTGGCGGCCCAGCACCTCGCGCGCCAGCATGCCCATCGCGGCATGGAAGGTACGGACGCATTCGCGCGCCTGCCCGGCATCGAAAGGAAATCCCCAGAAGCCGAGCACCTTGAGCAATTGTTCGCGTAGCTCTGCGCAGGAGGCATTGGTGAAGGAAATCACCGTCAACCGCGCCGGTTCGATGCCCAGATGACAGAGCATGAACACGACCCGCAGTACCAGCGTGGTGGATTTGCCCGAACCCGCCCCGGCGAATATCCGCGTCAGCGGGCTGCGGCAGAGAATCATCGCCCACTGCTCATCCGACGGCATGTTGATGACGCCGGCCGCCACCGCGCGGCCAACCTGTTCGCGCATAGCCTCGATCTGCGCCGCGCTGACCGGCAGCTCACCGGACGCGTAGATATCGTCGGCAGCCACCGGCCGCGCGCTTCGTTGGCGTGCCGGCGGACTTTTCGCAGGTTTGCCTGCGTCCTGCTTGCCTTTCCCCTTGCGTGCTTTCCCTGCCTTGCCACCGGCCGGTGCTGCGACCGATTTGCCCCAGCGGCGAAATACCAGCTCGTCCTCGTTGCGCAGATGTGCCGCTGTGCGTGGGAAGCAGCGCGCCAGCGTTCCAGCAACGAGCAGGGTGTAGCGCTTCACGGCAGCCAGCATGCGAGATCCGATGAGATGTATGTCATTGATATAGTAAGTTTTTTTCACGTCCGCGGGCGGCTGGCGAGAGGAACGGTCGTACGCTTCGCGGGCCTGCACCATTGTGGTGCGACAAATAGCCACAATGATTCAACGATATTGTTATCAAGCTGCATTTGTATTCATTAGATATCACTTAAAGCGCGACGGACAATTGCAGCGAGGCTCCCAGGTGCCTGACCTGGGAGTCGTCGCGATTTCGCTGAGTCAGAGAAATCGCGACCGTCATAACCCAAAGGAAATACCCATGAAAAAAATCGTGATCTCCATGCTCGCCCTCGGCGGCGCTCTGGCTCTGCAGCCGGCGCTGGCGCAGGACGGCGAATCGCTGTTCAAGAGCAAGGCCTGCGCGGCCTGCCATTCGATCGACGCCAAGCTGGTCGGCCCGTCCTACAAGGAAGTCGCAGCCAAGTACGCAGGCCAGGCGGACGCCGCCGCCATGCTCGCCGGCAAGATCAAGAACGGCACTCAGGGCACCTGGGGCCCGATCCCGATGCCGCCAAACGCAGTCACCGACGAAGAGGCGAAGATCCTCGCCGAGTGGGTGTTGAGCCAGAAGTAACACCCAGCGCCAAAGGCAGCTTGCTTGGCCGCGACGACTGCCTTTGGTGCATTGCGTCACCCCTTAACCCACTAATCAACTAGGTCTTGACCCTTATCAACGCTCCAAGAGGCTTCTATGACCACATTGCCAATACATACGCGCCGTTCGGAGGCTCAAATGTTTGGCTCTGTACGCTGGAACGACCACTTGATGCAACGTTACGGGCAGCTTGACCCGCATCAGTGCGGGTACCCGCGAACCGCCGATTTCACCACCGCGATCGCACCGCTCGACCTGCTGCGCGCGTTGCGCGACAGCCGCAAGGCACAACGCCCCCTTTCCCTCGCCGTGCAGCTACCGCTGCTGCCGCACGACGAACTGACGCTCTACATCGCCGATCTGGAGCGCGAAATCGATCTGCTCGCCTGTCACCTCGGCGAACATCCTCGCGTTGAGCGTCTGCAGCTCAACGCCGGCCGCGCCAGCCTCGACCAGTTGCGTCGGCTGATCGGCCATGTGCAATCACGCTTCGAGCTCAACCCTCATGAGCCGAACGAATTCAGCGTCGAGGTCGAACTCGCCCATGCTGATTGGCCGCTGGTCGGCGTCTTGCGTGAGCTGGGCTTCAACCAGTTGAGCGTCAGCGTCCCCGACCTGCATGCCGATCTGGGCAATTCCGTCGAGTATTTCCAGAGCACCAGCCGCATCCGCGCGCTGATCGAGGCGGCGCGCACGCTGCACTACCTCTCGGTGAACGTGGACCTCGGTTACGGCCGTTCCTGGCAGACGCCGACCAGCTTCGCGCGCAAGCTCGACTCGATCATCGAGCTGCAGCCTGACCGCGTCTCGATGTTCGATTACCGGCAACTGCCCGCCCCCGCCTCGCGGCGCCTCAGCCTCGCGCCGGCTGATGTCACCCAGGCATTGCACCGCTGCGGCATCGAGCGCCTCGCTGCGGCTGGCTACCGCTTCATCGGTCTGGGCCACTTCGCCCTGCCCCACGACGAACTGACGATGGCGCAGGAGCTTGGCTGCCTGCGCCATGACATCGGCGGCTACACCACGCTCGCGCAGTTCGACCATCTCGGTCTGGGCGCCGGCGCGGTCAGCCGGGTCGGCGATCTCTACGTGCGCAATCACTCGTCGATCGCGGATTACCGGCAGGCACTTGCCCAGGCCCAGCTTCCTACTGACCGCGGCCTGCTGCCTGCCAGTGTCGATCGTGGGTTGCGGGCGATCATCGAACAACTGCTGTGCGACGGCTACCTGGACTTCACCAGCCTGCAGGCACGCGCCGGCGTTGTGTTCCAGGAACGCTTCGCAACGCTGCAACCGCTGCTGGAGCAACTGCAACGAGAAGGCCTGCTGCACCTGCGTGCACATGCCATCGAAATTCAGCCGGACGGCTGCCTGCTCATCCCCGCGCTCTGCGCGGTGCTGGCGCAGCCTGGGCTGGCAGATCGGCTGACGGATGCGCTCTCGTCTGCCGATTCCGCTTCGCTGAGCGCGAGGTAGCCTCATGGCCAAGAAGTTCCCGCTCAACCCGCCGCATCCCGAACGCATCTGCTGGGGCTGCGACCGCTACTGCCCCGCGACCTCGCTGGGCTGCGGCAACGGCGCCGACCGCACGATGCACCCCTCGGAAATGCTCGGCGAGGACTGGTACCTGTACGGCGACTGGGACATCGAGCCCGCCGATATCCCGCAGCAGCCAGCCGATCCCGCGTTGATCGCCCGCCAGGGCTGACAGCGCCGCAGCCGCGGAACGCCTGTGGCAACCCGCAGTCAGTTGCTGCATCAGCCCTGACGAGGATTGCCCGATGAACTCACCCTACGAATCCCGCGACCAGAACGTGCATGGCTGGGAACGCGCTGCCTCGCTGGCCGGCGGCCTGCTGTTGCTTGGCCTGGGGGCGCGCCGCGGCGGTGCGAGCGGGCTGTTGCAGGCAGCGGCCGGCGCTCTGGTGCTGTTACGCGGCATCAGCGGTCGCTGCGAGGCCAAGCGACTGCTCAGCGCGACACCTCCGCAGCGCCAGCCGGCGCCAGCTCGCTACAGTCATATGCCGCTGGATTCGGAAGTCCACAGTCCGGATTTCGAGAGCGCCAGCGTCAGCCTGCCCGACGCGACACCGATGGGCCACGAGCTGTCCACCTCCCGCACCTGACGGCCGCGCTGGAGAAACCCTGACACCGATGGTATAGCTGGCAACCCCGCCCTACGACACGGGCCGGCTTCGGAAACAGGAGTTCGCTTTGATTCCCGCAGCGCTCATCACCGCCTTGCGCGGCGCGCGTCACGTGCAGGTGTTCACCGGTGCTGGCGTCTCGGCCGAGAGCGGCATCGCCACGTTCCGTGACACGCCCAGCGGTCTGTGGGAGCGCTACGATCCGGCGACGCTGGCAACCGCACATGCATTTCGCCAGGACCCTGCGCTGGTCTGGGGCTGGTACGAGTGGCGCCGCATGCAGGTGCTGCTGGCGCGGCCGAATCCAGCCCACCTCGCCATCGCCGCACTGGCGCAGCGGGTGCCGAAGCTCACGCTGGTGACGCAGAACGTCGACGACCTGCACGAGCGCGCCGGCAGTACCGAGGTGATCCACTTGCACGGCAGTCTGCACCAGCCGCGCTGCTTCGCCTGCGCACGCTCACCGAGCCAGCCGCTCGGCCTGCCCGACGAACCCGAAGGCGGCCGCCACCTCGAACCGCCGCGCTGCGAACACTGCGGCGGCAGGCTGCGTCCCGGCGTGGTCTGGTTCGGCGAAAGCCTGCCGGAAGCGGCACTCACCGCAGCATTCGCCGCGGCCGACAGTTGCGATGTGCTGATTTCCGTGGGCACTTCTGGTGTGGTGCATCCCGCCGCACAGATCCCCGAACGCGCCTGGCGGGCCGGTGCCGTGCTGGCGCACGTCAACCCGCAACCGCTCGGCAGCCATGCCGAACGCGAGTTCCTGCTGCGTGGTACGGCGGCGCAGCTGATGCCGCAGTTGCTCCAGGCCGCCTTCAACGATTGACTGCACCCCGCCAGGCCGCGCCGCTGAGCCTTCCGTTCATCCATCTCGCTTCGCTTATAGTCGCGGCCAGAACTAGACTGCTATCAGCAACTTGCAGGAAGCCAGGCACACGATATGGGCGCAGTATGGCGGTCCGACACTCCTCCCGCAGGGCGCTCGCAATGCGCTCCGAATAACCGTTCCCGAAAACCCACACCGAAGAAGGATCGCCGCCGGATGCGCCCGCTCGGCCTGCTGCTGTTCGCCACACTGTTTGGCGTGGGGGGTTATGCCACCTGGCATGAGCTGCAGACTTCGCAGTGGCAGGCCCGCTGGGTCAGCCGCTATGCCGCGAGCCTGGACTATCACCTTGCCCCCGGCCCGAGCAGCGAAATCCGCTTCCCCGAGGACGGTCCGTTCGACCGCCGGCTGGGCTACGTGCAGCTACCAACGTTCATCGAACGGCTGAGCGCGCGCGGCTTCGAGGTGCAGGCGCAGGCGCGCTTTTCGCCAACGCTGCTCGACTACGCCAGTCGCGGCTTCTTCGTGCCCTATCGGCACCAGTCGCAGGTCGGCCTGACCATCTACGACTGCCGTGGCCTGCCGCTGTATACCAACAGCTACCCGCAGCAGTTCTACGAGAGTTTCGAGGACATTCCGCCGCTGGTGGCACTGAGCCTGCTGTTCATCGAGGATCGCGGCCTGCTGGACGCCAGCCGGCCGACCGTCAACCCGGCGGTGGACTGGCCGCGCTTCGCCAAGGCGGCGATCAGCCAGCTGGAAAAACGCCTCGGCCTCGGTGGCCAGGCATCCGGCGGTAGCACCCTGGCGACGCAGGTGGAGAAATATCGCCATTCGCCCGAGGGGCGCACCGGCGATCCGCAGGAGAAGCTGCGGCAGATGGTTTCCGCCAGCGTGCGCACCTATCGCGAAGGGCCGCAGACGCTTGCCGCCCGCCAGCGCATCGTGCGCGATTATCTCAACAGCGTGCCGCTCTCGGCGGCGTCGGGTCATGGCGAGGTCCACGGCATCGCCGATGGCCTGCGGCTGTGGTACGGCGCCGATTTCGCCGAGGTTAATCGCCTGCTCGATCCGCGCCGCAACGCCGACAGCGACCTCCAGGCCCGCGGGTTGGCGCTGCGCCAGGTGCTTTCGCTGCTGATCGCGCAGCGTCGGCCATCCTACTACCTCGGCGCCGGCCGCAAGGAGCTGGCGTCACTGACCGACAGCCACATCCGCCTGCTGGCCGCCGGCGGCATCGTCGATACCCGCCTGCGCGAGGCCGCCCTCGCCCAGCAGGTCGAGTTCCGCGATCTGCAGCGCGAGCCGGCGATCCGTACGGTGGAGGCGACCAAGGGCATCAGCGTCGCGCGCATGCGCCTGGCCGGCCTGCTGGGCATGCCGCTGTACGATCTCGACCGCCTCGACCTCACCGCCAGCACGCCGCTGCAGGGCGAATTGCAGACCAAGATCAGCGCCTACCTGGCGAGCCTTGCCGACCCCCAGGTGGCCGCTGAGGTCGGCCTGTTCGGCGAACGCATGCTCTCGCCGGAGAAGACCGCCGACGTACGTTACAGCTTCACGCTGTTCGAGCGCGGCGAGCAGGGTTTCCGCGTGCGGGTGCAGACCGACAACACCAACCAGCCGTTCGACATCAACGAAGGCAGCAAGCTGGAACTCGGCTCCACCGCCAAGCTGCGCGTGCTGACCACCTATCTGGAGATGATCGCCGAGCTGCACCAGCGTTACTCGATCCTCGACACGCGCCAGCTGCGCGAACTGGAGGTACGCGACCCGCTCAGCCGCTGGGCCGTGGCCTACCTGGCGCAGAGCAGTGATCGCAGCCTACCGGCGATGCTCGATGCGGCGATGGAGCGGCGTTACTCGGCAAGTCCGGCCGAGCGCTTCTTCACCGGCGCCGGGCTGCACCACTTCAACAACTTCCGCCGCGAGGACGACCACCGCATCGCCAGCGTGCGCGATGCGCTACGCGAATCGCTGAACCTGCCGTTCGTGCGGCTGATGCGCGATCTGGTGAGCTACAGCACGCATGAGGCGATCAACAGCGCCGAGCTGCTGAAGAACGACAAGGACCCGCGGCGCCTGGAATACCTCACCCAGTTCGCCGACCGCGAGGGCTCGATCTTCCTGCAGCGGTTCTGGCGCAAGTACCGCGGGCAGTCCGCCGAGCAGCGTATCGAAACCTTCCTGCAGGGTATGCGCCCGACGCCGGTACGGCTGGCGGCGGTGCATCGCTATCTGCTGCCTGACGCGCCGCGCGCGGCGTTCGATCACTTCCTGACCTCGCGTCTGCCGGCCGCCGCTCTCGACGCCAAGGATCTGGACGCGCTGTACACCCGCTACGGCCCCGGCGCGTTCAGCCTGCCGGACCAGGCCTACATCGCGCGCACCCACCCGCTGGACCTGTGGCTGCTCGGTTACCTGATCCAGCATCCCGGCGCCAGCCTGTCGGAGGTAGTCGCCGCCAGCCGCGACGAACGCCAGGAAGTCTACGGCTGGCTGTTCCGCAGCCGGCACAAGAGCGCTCGCGACAGCCGTATCCGCATCATGCTGGAGGTCGAGGCCTTTACCGACATCCATCGACGCTGGCAGCGGCTGGGCTATCCGTTCGACAACCTGGTGCCATCGCTGGCCACCGCGCTGGGCAGCTCGGGCGACCGACCCGCCGCGCTGGCCGAACTGATGGGCATCATCCTCAACGACGGGGTGCGCCTGCCGAGCGTGCGCATCGACAGCCTGCACTTCGCCGAAGGCACGCCTTACGAGACCCGCCTCGGCATACGCCCGAACATCGGCGAGCAGGTACTGCCGCGCGAGGTGGCCGCGACCCTGCGCGAGGCCCTTGCCCAGGTTGTGGAAGGCGGCACCGCGCGGCGCCTGCAGGGCAGCTTCGTGCAGAGCGACGGCAGTCCGCTGCGCGTCGGTGGCAAGACCGGCACCGGCGACAACCGTATCGACACCGTCGCGGCCGGCGGCCGGCTGATCAGCTCGCTGGCGATGAACCGTACGGCCACCTTCGTCTTCTACCTGGGGCCGAATCATTTCGGCACGCTGACGGCCTACGTACCCGGGCAGACGGCCGACAGCTTCCGCTTCACCTCGGCACTGCCGGTCCAGACGCTCAAGGGCATGGCGCCGATCCTGCAGCCCTACCTGCAGGCCGGCGCCGACAGCCTTTGCCAGCCGCCCCGACCGAGCCGCCAGGTACCGTCGGCCCAACCGACGCGCCTCACCGCCGGTACGCCGGGCACGCAATAGGCAAAGCCAGAGGCGCGCCGGAGCGAGTACGGCGCGCCTTAATTTGGGGGCAAGCCCAGCAGCCGTGCCTGATTCTGCTGTGCCAGCTCCTTGAGGTAGTCCCAGGTGGTGCGCATGCGCGCCAGATCCTTGAACTCGATGGGCATCAGCATCCAGAACGTGCGGGTGAAGCTCACCGCGTCGGGCAACAGCAGCTGCAGGCGCGGATCGGCATCGGCGGAAAACGCCGGCAGGATGGCGATTCCCGCGCCCATCGCCACCGCTTCCTGCTGGGCCAGCAGGCTGGTGCTGCGCAGGCCGATGGAGCGGGCGTCGGCAATGCCGTCGAGAAACAGTAGCTCCTTGCTGAACAGCAGATCGTCGACATAGCTGACGAAGCGATGCGCGGCCAAATCGTCGCGACTGCGGATCGGCGCATGCTCGGCCAGGTAGCCGGGCGATGCATACAGCCGCAGCACGTAGTCGGTCAGTTTGGTGATGATGAACGGGCCGCGCTCCGGGCGCTCCAGGGTAATGACGATGTCTGCCTCGTGACGCGACAGGCGCACCGCGCGCGGCAGTGCCAGCAGATCGATGTTCAGATGCGGATAGCGCCGGCTCAGACCGGTGAGCTGCCCAGCCAGCATCACCGTGCCGTAAGCCTCGGTGGCGCCGATGCGCACCTGCCCGGAAAGACCGTCGCCCATGCTCGGCAGCGAATGCTCGATGGCGGCACTGGCGCTCTCCATCGCCTCGACCCGCGGCAGCAGGTTGCGCCCGGCTTCGGTGAGGCGATAGCCGCCGGGTTCGCGCAGGAACAGCTGCGCGCCCATGCTTTTTTCCAATGCCTGCAGACGCCGCGAAACCGTGGTGTGATCGACCGCCAGCCGCCTTGCCGCCGTGGTCAGTCGCCCCGCGCGGGCCACTTCGAGAAAGTAACGCAGGTTGTCCCAGTCCATGTTTGCCGCTCTGGTCGTTGGTTCCCGTGCATATTTGCACAACGACTCTGCAGCCGACCGCATTGTCTTGCGTTTTTTTGCATTGCTAGGATCAAGGCAGCTTCTCGCAGCTGTCCGCGAGCCGATAACAACAACTGAGCCTAATCAGGCGGAGAGCGATATGACCGGTTCCATCCCCAGCGTGAAATTGCTGATCGGCGGCGAGTTCGTCGAATCCACCACCCAAGACTGGCGCGACGTCGTCAATCCCGCCACTCAGGAAGTGCTGGCCCGCGTGCCGTTCGCCACCGCGGCGGAAGTCGACCGCGCCGTCGCCAGCGCCGCCGAGGCATTCAAGACCTGGCGCAAGACGCCGATCGGTGCCCGTGCGCGCATCTTCCTCCGCTATCAGCAGCTGATCCGCGAGCATATGAAGGAGCTGGCGGCCATCCTCACCGCCGAACAGGGCAAGACCCTGCCCGATGCCGAGGGCGACGTGTTCCGCGGCCTGGAAGTGGTCGAGCATGCCGCCGGTATCGGCAACCTGCAGCTCGGCGAACTGGCCAACAACGTTGCCAGCGGTGTGGATACCTACACCCTGCTGCAGCCGCTGGGCGTCTGCGCCGGCATCACCCCGTTCAACTTCCCGGCGATGATCCCGCTGTGGATGTTCCCGATGGCCATCGCCACCGGCAACACCTTCGTCCTCAAGCCCTCCGAACAAGACCCGATGGTCACCATGCGCCTGTGCGAACTGGCGCTGGAAGCCGGCGTGCCGCCAGGCGTACTCAACGTGGTGCACGGCGGCCCGGACGTGGTGAATGCGCTATGCGATCACCCGGTCATCAAGGCGGTGTCCTTCGTCGGCTCGACCCGCGTCGGTACTCACGTCTACAACCGTGCCAGCGCCGCCGGCAAGCGCGTGCAGTGCATGATGGGCGCGAAGAACCACGCCATCGTGCTGCCTGATGCGCACAAGGAGCAGAGCCTCAACGCCATCGCCGGCGCCGCCTTCGGTGCCGCCGGCCAGCGCTGCATGGCCTTGTCGGTCGTGGTGCTGGTCGGCGAGGCGCAGCAGTGGATTCCCGATCTGGTGGCCAAGGCGAAATCGCTCAAGATCAGCGCCGGCACCGAGCCGGGCGCCGACCTCGGCCCGCTGGTCTCCTGCGCCGCGCTGGATCGCGTCAGCGGGCTGATCGAACGCGGCGTCGCCGAAGGCGCGACCCTGGAGCTGGACGGCCGTAACCCGCAGGTGGCCGGCTTCGACAAGGGCAACTTCGTCGCACCGACGATCTTCTCCGGCGTGAAAGCCGAGATGAGCATCTACCAGGAAGAAATCTTCGGCCCGGTGCTGTGCGTGATGAGCGCGGCGACGATGGACGAAGCCATCGCGCTGATCAACGCCAACCCGAACGGCAACGGCACCGCCATCTTCACCCGCTCGGGCGCCGCGGCGCGGCACTTCCAGGAAGAGATCGACATCGGCCAGGTGGGCATCAATGTGCCGATTCCGGTGCCGGTGCCGATGTTCTCCTTCACAGGCTCGCGCGCCTCCAAGCTCGGCGACCTCGGCCCCTACGGCAAGCAGGTGGTGCAGTTCTACACCCAGACCAAGACCGTCACCGAACGCTGGTTCGATGAGGATGCGGTCGGCTCCACAGTCAACACCACCATCAACCTCAAGTGACCCGCAACGGGCCGGCGAGCACGCCGGCCCTCAAGGAACGCTCATGACATTCGAAACCCTGCTCGTCGACATCCAGGATCGCGTCGCGCTGATCACCCTGAACCGCCCGCACGCACTCAACGCCTTGAACAGCCAGCTGATCAGCGAGCTGAACAGCGCCCTCGGCCAGCTCGAGGCCGATCCTGAGGTCGGCTGCATCGTGCTCACCGGCTCGGCCAAGGCCTTCGCCGCTGGTGCCGACATCAAGGAAATGGCCGACCTCAACTACCCGCAGATCTACCTCGACGACTTCTTCGCCGAGGCGGACCGCATCGCCAGCCGGCGCAAGCCGTTGATCGCCGCGGTGGCCGGCTACGCACTGGGCGGCGGCTGCGAGCTGGCGCTGTTGTGCGACATGATCTACGCCGCTGACAACGCCCGCTTCGGCCAGCCGGAAATCAACCTCGGCGTGCTGCCGGGCATCGGCGGCACCCAGCGCCTGACCCGCGCCGTGGGCAAGGCCAAGGCCATGGACCTGTGCCTGACCGGCCGCCAGATGGATGCCGAAGAGGCCGAGCGCGCCGGCCTGGTGGCGCGCATCTTCCCGCAGGAAAGCCTGCTGGAGGAAACGCTGAAGGCCGCCCGGGTGATCGCCGAGAAATCGCTGCCCGCCACCATGATGGTCAAGGAAAGCGTCAATCGCGCCTTTGAAACCACGCTGGCCGAGGGCATCCGCTTCGAGCGCCGGGTGTTCCACTCGGTGTTCGCCACCGCCGACCAGAAGGAAGGCATGGCCGCGTTTGCCGAGAAGCGCAAACCGGAGTTCAAGAACCGCTGAGCCACACTCAACAGGCCGTTCGAAAGCGTCGCGAGCGACGGCTATGCAAGGCGAAATCACCCGAGGAAGCGGAGTTTACAAGTCGTAAATGAGCTTTCGAGGGGGATTTCAACGCCGCAGAGCCTAGCGCAGTAGCTTTCGGATGGGCTGCAAAAGGAACGAGCCATGCATATCGGATTCATCGGACTAGGCAACATGGGCGCGCCGATGGCGCGCAACCTGCTCAAGGCCGGCTACGCGCTCAGCGTGTTCGACCTCAACGACGCCGCAGTGCGCGAGCTGGTTCAAGCGGGTGCGCTGCCAGCCGAATCGCCGGGCGCCATCGCCCGCGGCAACGCCGACGTCATCATCACCATGCTGCCCGCCGCGCCTCACGTGCGCAGCGTCTACCTGGGCGACGACGGACTGATCCAGAACGTGCGCCCCGACGTGCTGCTGATCGACAGCTCGACCATCGACCCGCACAGCGCCCGCGACGTCGCCGCGGTGGCCGCCCAGCACGGCAACCCGATGCTCGATGCGCCGGTCTCCGGCGGCACCGGCGGCGCGGCCGCCGGCACCCTGACCTTCATGGTCGGCGGCAGCACGGCGGACTTCGCGCGCGCCCGGCCGATACTCGAGGCCATGGGCAAGAACATCATCCACTGCGGCGATAGCGGCAACGGCCAGGTGGCCAAGGTCGCCAACAACATGCTGCTGGGCATCTCCATGATCGGCGTGGCCGAAGCCATGGCGCTGGGCGTAGCACTGGGCATGGATGCCAAGACTCTGGCGGGGGTGATCAATACCTCCAGCGGTCGCTGCTGGAGTTCGGACACCTACAACCCGTTCCCCGGCGTATTGGAGAACGTGCCGGCTTCGCGCGGCTACAGTGGCGGTTTCGGCACCGACCTGATGCTCAAGGACCTGGGTCTGGCCACCGAAGCCGCCAAGCAGGCGCGCCAACCAGTGATTCTCGGCGCGCTGGCCCAGCAGCTCTACCAGGCCTTCAGTGCACAGGGCCACGGCGGCCTGGACTTCTCCGCGATCATCAATCAGTACCGCAAGGATTCCACCCATGAGTGAAACCGAACGCCCCGTGCTGGCGGCCGTGCGCAACCACATCGGCCACCTCACCCTCAACCGCCCGGCCGGGCTCAACGCAGTGAACCTGGAGATGGTGCGCCTGCTCGACCAGCAGTTGCGTGCGTGGGCGGTCGATCCGGCAATTCACGCCGTGGTGCTGCGCGCCAACGGCGAGAAGGCCTTCTGCGCCGGCGGCGACATCCGCTCGCTGTACGACAGCTTCAAGCGCGGCGATACCGAGCACGAGACCTTCTTCGAGGAGGAATATGCCCTCGACCAGTACATCCACGCCTACCCCAAGCCGCTGCTGGCGCTGATGGACGGCTTCGTCCTCGGCGGCGGCATGGGCCTGGTGCAAGGCGCTGCGCTGCGGGTGATCAGCGAACGGGTGCGCATGGGCATGCCAGAAGTCGGCATCGGCTATTTCCCGGATGTCGGCGGCAGCTATTTCCTCTCGCGTCTGCCCGGCGAGCTGGGCACCTATATGGGCGTGACCGGCCTGCCGATCCGCGCGGCCGACGCGCTGCATGCCGGCCTGGCCGACTGGTGCATCAGTCACGAGCAGATCGCCGAGCTGGATCGCTGCCTCGATCACATGAGCTGGAGCATCCATCCACAGGAGGCGCTGCGCACGCTGGTGGCGACCCTTGGTACCAACCGCCTGCCCGGCTCCGAGCTGAAGGCCCTGCACCAGGCCATCGACGAGCATTTCGGCCAGCACGACGTAGCGGCCATTCGCGCTTCGCTGGCCGCCGAAACCCGCAGCGAGTTCAGCGATTGGGCCGAGGAAACCCTCAAGGTGCTCGACAGCCGCTCGCCGCTGGCGATGTGCGTGACGCTGGAGATGCTGCGCCGTGGTCGCGACCTGCCGCTGGCCGAGTGCTTCGCCCTGGAACTGCATCTGGATCGCCAGTGGTTCGCCCAGGGCGACATCATGGAAGGCGTGCGCGCGCTGATCATCGACAAGGACAAGTCACCACGCTGGAACCCGCCGACGCTGGCCGAAGTCACCCCCGAACGGGTACAGGCGTTTTTCGCCGGTTTCAAGACCGCCTCCGGCAAGACCCGGCGCAGCGCCACGGTCTGAGCTCCGGCACGCCAACGACAAGAAGGACAGCGCTATGCATGACCTCGAACTCAGCGAAGACCAACGCATGATCCGCGACATGGCGCGCGACTTCGCCCGCCGCGAGATCGCGCCTCACGCGCAGGCCTGGGAGAAGGCCGGCTGGATCGACGACGCGCTGGTGGCGCAGATGGGCGAGCTGGGCCTGCTTGGCATGGTCGTCCCGGAGCAATGGGGCGGCAGCTATATCGACTACGTGGCGTACGCCCTGGCCGTGGAGGAAATCTCCGCCGGCGACGGCGCCACCGGCGCGCTGATGAGTATCCACAACTCGGTCGGCTGCGGCCCGCTGCTCAACTACGGTTCGCAGGCGCAGAAGGACGAGTGGCTGGCGGAACTGGCCAGCGGTCGCGCCATCGGCTGCTTCGCCCTCACCGAACCGCAGGCCGGTTCGGAGGCGCACAACCTGCGCACCCGTGCCGAACTGGTGGACGACCATTGGGTGCTCAACGGCAGCAAGCAGTTCTGCAGCAACGCGGGCCGCGCGAAGCTGGCCATCGTCTTCGCCGTCACCGACCCAGAACTAGGCAAGAAAGGACTCTCCGCGTTTCTCGTACCCACCGACACCCCCGGTTTTGCCGTGGAACGCAGCGAACACAAGATGGGCATCCGCGCCTCGGACACCTGCGCGGTATCGCTCAGCGACTGTCGCATCCCACAGGAAAACCTGGTCGGTGAACGTGGCAAGGGCCTGGCCATCGCCCTGTCGAACCTGGAAGGCGGTCGCATCGGCATCGCCGCGCAGGCGCTCGGCATCGCCCGCGCCGCGTTCGAGGCCGCGCTGCGCTATGCGCGCGAGCGGGTGCAGTTCGGCAAGCCGATCGCCGAGCACCAGAGCATCGCCAACATGCTCGCCGACATGCAGACCCAGCTGAACGCCGCGCGCCTGCTGATCCTGCATGCCGCGCGACTGAAGAGTGCCGGCCTGCCCTGCCTGTCCGAGGCTTCACAGGCCAAGCTGTTTGCCTCGGAGATGGCCGAGAAGGTCTGCTCGCAGGCGGTGCAGATACACGGCGGCTACGGCTACCTGGAGGACTACCCGGTCGAGCGCTATTACCGCGATGCGCGCATCACGCAGATTTACGAAGGCTCCAGCGAAATCCAGCGCCTGCTGATCGCCCGCGAGCTGGCCCACTACCCGCTGTAATCCGCACAGAAACACGAAGGCCCGCCCTCGCCTCGCCATCCACGGGAACGTGAATGATGGGGTGAGAAGCGGGCCTTTTTCAGCCGCTGTTTCAGATCAGGCGGAGAGTTCCACCAACAGCTTGTTCAGGCGCTGCACGTAGGCAGCCGGGTCCTTCAGGCTGTCACCGGCCGCCAGTGCGGCCTGGTCGAAGAGGATGTGCGAGAGGTCGGCGAAACGGTCTTCGTCAGCCTCGGCATCCAGCTTCTCGATCAGCGGGTGCTGCGGGTTGAACTCGAAGATCGGCTTGGCTTCCGGCACCTTCTGCCCACTGGCTTCGAGAATCTGGCGCATCTGCAGGCCCAGATCCTGCTCGCCGATGGCGAGGATCGCCGGCGAATCGGTCAGACGATGGGACACACGCACCTCGGCCACTTCGTCACCGAGCGCACCTTTCAGGCGTTCGATCAGCCCTTCCTTGGCCTTGGCGATTTCTTCCTGGGCCTTCTTGTCTTCTTCGGAGTCCAGTTTGCCGAGGTCCAGATCACCGCGGGCCACATCGACGAACTGCTTGCCGTCGAACTCGGTGAGGTAGCTCATCAGCCACTCGTCGATGCGGTCGGTGAGCAGCAGCACTTCGATACCCTTCTTGCGGAAGACTTCCAGGTGCGGGCTGTTCTTGACCTGCGCATAGCTTTCGCCGGTGAGGAAGTAGATCTTGTCCTGGCCTTCCTTGACGCGGCCGAGGTAGTCGGCAAGCGACACCGACTGCTCGCCGGAGGCGTCGCTGGTGGAGGCGAAGCGCAGCAGGCCGGCAATCTTCTCCTTGTTGGCGAAATCCTCCGCCGGACCTTCCTTGAGCACCTGGCCGAACTGCTTCCAGAAGCTCTGGTAGTCCTCGGGTTTGTCCTTGGCGAGCTTCTCCAGCATGTCCAGCACACGCTTGGTCAGCGCGGATTTCATGCTGTCGATCACCGGGTCCTTCTGCAGGATTTCGCGCGAGACGTTCAGCGACAGATCGTTGGAGTCGACCACACCCTTGATGAAGCGCAGGTACAACGGCAGGAACTCGTCGGCCTGGTCCATGATGAACACGCGCTGCACATACAGCTTGAGGCCCTTGGGCGCTTCGCGATGGTACAGATCGAACGGCGCGCGACCTGGCACGTAGAGCAGCGAGGTGTATTCCAGCTTGCCTTCGACTTTGTTGTGGCTCCAGGCCAGCGGGTTCTCGAAGTCATGGGCGACGTGCTTGTAGAACTCCTGATATTCCTCGTCCTTCACGTCGCTGCGCGGACGGGTCCACAGGGCGCTGGCGCGGTTGACGGTTTCCCACTCGGGTTCGGTCGGCTTGTCCTTCTCCTCGCCATGGAATTCTTTCGGCAGTTCGATGGGCAGCGCGATGTGGTCGGAGTATTTCTTGACGATGTTGCGCAGGCGCCAGCCATCGGCGAACTCTTCCTCGCCCTTCTTCAGGTGCAGGACGATGCGGGTGCCGCGCTCGGCTTTGTCGATGGTGGCAACTTCGAATTCGCCCTCACCCTGCGAGGACCAGTGCACGCCCTCGCTCGCCGGTGTTCCGGCGCGGCGGCTGTAGACATCGACCTTGTCGGCGACGATGAAAGCCGAGTAGAAGCCGACACCGAACTGGCCGATCAGATGCGAATCTTTCTTCTGGTCGCCGGAGAGGTTCTTCAGGAAGTCAGCGGTACCGGATTTGGCGATGGTGCCCAGATGGGCGATGACGTCCTCGCGGTTCATGCCGATGCCGTTGTCCTCTAGGGTCACGGTCTTGGCATCCTTGTCGAACGACAGGCGGATCTTCAGCTCGGCGCCGCCCTCGAGCAGCTCGGGCTTGGCCAGCGCCTCGAAGCGCAGCTTGTCGGCCGCGTCGGAGGCGTTGGAGATCAGTTCGCGGAGGAAGATTTCCTTGTTCGAGTACAGCGAATGGATCATCAGGTGAAGCAGCTGCTTCACTTCGGTCTGGAAGCCCAGAGTTTCTTTTTGAGTCTCCACACTCATCGGTCACACACTCCACATCGTCGATTGGCACGGGCCGCGGCTGCGGCAGTGTCAGGCAGATGGGGTTCGAGTGACGGATTTCAAGGGTGGCGGCCGCCGCGCAGGCGTGCAACGGCCGAGTGGTTCACCGGGCAGCGTTTACGGTTCGAGGAGTTCCAGCAGGACGATCTCGCCCGGTGCCAGGTTGTAGTAAGCCTCGCCGGGACCGCTGATGACCCGGCGGATACGCAGGTTGCCGTCCTTGTCGAGCCCGGCGAAACGCCCTTCCGCAAGGCCTCCTCGCTCGGTGTGCGCGCGCACCAGCAGATGCTCGTAACGGCCTGGGTTTTGCAGCAGCCGCTCCAACGAAAAGCGTGGCCGACGGTCGAGGTTGCTGGTCGGCGCTACGGCAACCGGCTGCGCCTCGGCCGCGCGCGGTTTCGCCTCGGGCTGCGACTCGACGGCCAGCGGCGGGTAATCGTCGCCGTCCACCGTCCAGCCCTGCGCGGTCTTGAGCAGCACCAGCGGTTGCTCGGCCGCTTCACCAGCGATCTGCCCACGCACCGTCAGCTCCAGCCGGGCGGCCGGCAGCTTGATGTCATCCAGCGGCGCCAGCTCGACATCACGGGTATGGTGGCGACGTTGCAGGTAGTCGCGTACGACATAGGCCAGCGTATCGGCGGAGTCGTGCCGGCGGTCGACAGCACCGTCGCGAAAGCGCAGGTGGCTGCTGTAAAGCTCGACCTTGCCGCTCAGGCTGGTCGCAAAGTGCGGCGGCATGACCAGATGAAAATCCCCGCGCAGCCGGTTGGGCGCCTCCGGCACCAGATTGAGATGCAGGGTATAGCCGCGCGTGATGCGCCGAGACTCGGGCAGTTCACGCCCCGGCTCCAGCCATGAAAGATGGACCACCGGCAGCGCGCCTTCATCGTCCGGCAGCACATCCAGCGCCAGTGCCCCGCTGACCGCTGCGGGCAGATGGATGCTGACTTCCTGCTGGGCAAAGAACTCCGTGCCGGCACGCAACGTCAGCACGCCGTCGATCAGCTCACCATATTGCGGCTTGAAGGTGCGGCCGTTCAGCTGGCCGCGCAGCTCGGTGTCCAGTTCGGGCTTCACCTCCCGCGGCAGCCACTGCAGGCTGAAGATCGCCGTCAGCCGCTCCGGATCGCGCGCGGCCAGCAAGGAAAGGCCGACGATCGTCGGGATGAAACCCAGCCCGATGACCAGCATGGCCTTGCGCGCCACGTTCCAGTGGCGCACCACATATGCCAGGGTGATAGGCGGCAGCAGACTGCCGATGCCCCAGAACAGGCTGGTCGCGAAAGCGAGGCTTACCAGCCAGACGAGCCCGACGAGGGTCAACAGCACACCGCCGAGAATCAACAACGCATCCATTCACAATCCTTGAATCACACGTGGGTGGTCGCCAGCCGGCCGCCCCATGTGCAACGTCAGGGTTCGTCGATCTTGAAATGGCAGCGTGCGGTGGCGATGGGTTCGGCCTGAGTGGTCTGCCAGGCAGTGATCGCGACGTTGGCGACCCTGCGGCCCTGGCGCCAGACCTGGCAGGCAGCGAAGGTGTCACGATAGTGACCGGCCCGCAGATAATCTATCGAGAAGTCGATGATTTTCGGCAAATGCGGAGCGCCCATGAACATCAGCAGATGCAGCATCGCGGCGTGTTCCATGAAGCCCGCAATGACGCCGCCGTGGATCGCCGGCAGCATCGGATTGCCGATGTTGTCTTCGTTCTGCGGCAGGCGGAACACCATGTCGTCGCCCAGACGCAGGCACTCGATGCCGATCAGACGTGCGTAGGGCACCAGATTGATCAGCGGATCGTAATCGTTGCTGGCATGCGCCTGACGAACCAGCTCGTTGAAGTTCATCTTGCTCATGCCTGCGTGCCCTTTCCGCCTGCTGGCTGCGTGCCCTTGCCCATGCGCATGAAGGCGCCGACCACATGGGCGATCGGTTCGTTGATATCGCGCTGGTAGGCGACGCCGCGGGTGAAGATCACCGTGGGGGTCACTCGATAGCACTCGGCGAAGCCGAACACATCGTGCCCCGGTTCGGCCGGATGCATGTAGTCGATACGCAGGTCGAGCGTCGGACAGACCTCCAGCTCGGGCAAGGCGCAGGCCGTGGAGATGCCGCAGGTGGTATCCATCAACGTGGTGATCGCGCCGCCGTGAATGCCGCCGGTTTCGGGATTGCCGATCAGCTTTTCACTGTACGGCAGGCGCAGGGTCAGTCCGCTGCGGTCGGCATGTTCAACGCTCAGGCCCAGCACCTGGCAGTGCCGCAGCAGGGAAAGAAAACGCTGGGTACGTTCGAGAATCTGGCTATCGCTCATCTGCACGCTCGGATGATCAATCGAGCCGGGCATCATAGCGGCTCGCCAGTACCTGCCCTACTCCTTGAGCGAATCGCTGATGGAAGTTGGCGTGAACACCATGACCCTGAGCACGTCGGAGTGGAACTCCCGACGATAGAGCACCAGGACCACACCGGTGGTGACCGCCATGAAGAACCACGGGTGGATGAACCAGGCCAGCGTCGCCATGCCGAAGTAGTAGGCGCGCAGACCGAAGTTGAACTGGTTGGCCGCCATCGAGAGAACACGCGCCGCGCGTTGGCCGAACGCCTTGCGCTCGTGATCGCTGACGTTGCGCTCACCGGCCATCGGCGCGGAAGCCACCAGCACCGCCGCGAAGTTGTACTGGCGCATGCACCAGCTGAAGGTGAAGAAAGCGTAGACGAAAACCACCGCCAGCCCCAGCAGCTTGATTTCCGAGAGGCCGCGACTGACCGGCTGGGCGAAGGGCAGATCCGCCAGCAGCGAGACCGCGCGATCGGAAGCACCCAGCGCGGTGAGCACACCGGCGAGGATGATCAGCGTACTGGAGGCGAAGAACGAGGCATTGCGCTCGAGATTGCCGATCACGTTGGCATCGGCAATGCGGTTGTCGCGCAACAGCAGGCGCTGCATCCAGTCCTGGCGGTACAAATGCAGCACACTAGCCAGGCAGGCGGTGTCGCGGCCGCGCCAGGTGGCATAGCGGGTATAGCCAACCCAGCAAATGATGAACCAGACAACCGCGACTACATGCGGCAGAAGATGATCGGCAAACATCATGGGCAGCCCCTCGTGAACTGCGCCGGATTATAGCGAGGTCGCATGATCGCCAGCACCCGTGCGCGGTAGCGAGGAGCCACCCGTGCGCTCATACCTGCCGATGCTTGCCGAGCAGACGATCGACCAGCGCGGCAACGATGAGGGTCACCAAGGCCGGCACCAGCCAGCCCATGCTCTGCGCGGCCAGCGGCAGCGCGCCGAACCAGGCGGGAACCAGCTGGGTGAAACCAGCCGCAGCCAGCCCGTCGGTCACACCAAAAATCAGCGTCACCGCCATCACCGGCCGGAACACCCGCGCCTGCGAGACCCAGAGCCGATCGAGCAGACTCAGCGCGATCAACACGATGGCCAGCGGATACAGACCTACCAGCACCGGTACCGAAACGCTGATCAGCTGGGTAAGACCCTGGTTGGCCACCAGCAGGCTGAACAGGCTGAACACAATCACCACGTTGCGGTACGAAACCGGCAGCAGCGCGCTGAAGAACTCACCGCAAGCGGCCGTCAGGCCAACTGCCGTGGTCAGGCAGGCCAACGTGATAACCACGGCCAGCAACATGCTGCCCATCGTACCGAAGGTGTGCTGGACGTAGCTGGTCAGGATCTGCACGCCATTTTGCGCGTCCCCGGCGATACCCTGGCTGGTGGCCCCGAGGTAGAACAGCGAGAGGTAGACCAGCGACAGGCCGATCGCTGCAATCACGCCGGCCGTCATCGAATACCGAGTCACCAGTGTCGCGTCGCTCACGCCCTTGTCGCGGATCGCAGTGGCGATGACGATACCGAAGACCAGCGCGCCGAGCGTATCCATCGTCAGGTAGCCTTCGAGAAAGCCCTTGATCATCGGACTGGCACGATAGCTCTCGGCGGCACTGCCGATTTCACCTGCCGGCAGAAACAGCGCAGCTCCACCGAGTACCAGCAGCGCCGCCAGCAGCACGGGCGTGATGATCTTGCCGACACTGTCGACCAGACGCCCGGGGTTCAGTACCAGGAACAGCACAGCGGTGAAGAACAGCGCGGTGTAGACCAGCAGCGGCGCCGCCGTATTGCCGGTGAACGGCGCGATGCCCATCTCGAACGACACCACGGCCGTGCGCGGGGTGGCGAACAGCGGACCGATTGCCAGGTACACCGCGATCGCCAGCAACGTACCGGCGCCCCGGCCGAGCGGCGCGGTGAGCCGGTCCATGCCGCCGCCCACGCGAGCAAGTGCCACGACCGTCAACAGCGGCAGCCCTACGCCGGTGAACAGGAAGCCTAGCGCCGCCTGCCAGATGAATTCACCAGCGGCCATACCAGCGCTGGGCGGGAAGATGATATTGCCGGCGCCAAGGAACAGCGCGAATGTCATGAAGCCAAGGGCCAGCAGATCGAAGCCTTTCAAACGATTCATGCGAAACAACTACCGGAAAGGATGTGGCCATCGAGAACAGCAATGCCGCCAGAACCTGAAGAGGCACCGGCATTCTGATCGCAACGGCGGAAATGGATTGGGAAGTCTCCGTGAGTTTGGAAATCGGATCTCGGCCTGATTGGGTCGGTCCATTGTTGCGCGCCTGCATCTCTCGTGAAGACAGCAGACGACGCTGAGGGCGGCAATGATGCCATTGTCCTGCCATGTATGCCGAGGCAAACCGTCGGTTCAGGCGTAGAAAACGCAAAGGCCACCCGCTGGGGTGGCCTTCGACAAGCAACAGAGCGATCAGGCGCCCTTCATGCTCCAACCGGTGACCTCGGCAAGCGCTTTGCCGATGTCTGCCAGCGAGCGCACGGTCTTCACACCGGCGTCCTGCAGGGCAGCGAACTTCTCATCCGCCGTACCCTTGCCGCCGGAAATGATCGCACCCGCGTGGCCCATACGCTTGCCCGCCGGCGCGGTGACGCCCGCGATATAGGACACCACCGGCTTGGTGACGTTGGCCTTGATGAACGCGGCGGCCTCTTCTTCGGCCGAACCACCGATCTCGCCGATCATGACGATGGCTTCGGTCTGCGGATCGTTCTGGAACAGGGTCAGGATATCGATGAACGTCGAGCCCGGGATCGGGTCGCCACCGATACCGACGCAGGTGGACTGGCCGAAACCGGCGTCCGTCGTCTGCTTGACCGCTTCATAGGTCAGCGTGCCGGAACGGGAAACGATGCCGACCTTGCCCGGCTGGTGGATATGCCCAGGCTGGATACCGATCTTGCACTCGCCGGGAGTGATAACGCCCGGGCAGTTCGGCCCGATCAGGCGCACGCCCAGTTCATCGCACTTGATCTTCACTTCGAGCATGTCCAGCGTCGGGATGCCCTCGGTGATGCAGACGATCAGCTTGATACCGCCGAAAGCGGCCTCGAGGATCGAATCCTTGCAGAACGGCGCCGGCACGTAGATCACCGAGGCATCGGCACCCGTCGCATCTACCGCTTCCTTGACGGTATTGAACACCGGCAGACCGAGATGCAGCGTGCCGCCCTTGCCCGGCGTGACGCCACCGACCATCTGCGTGCCATAGGCAATCGCCTGCTCGGAGTGGAAGGTACCCTGCGAGCCGGTAAAACCCTGGCAGATGACTTTGGTGTTCTTGTTGATCAGCACGCTCATTACTTGCCCTCCGCGGCTTTGACAACCTGAATGGCCGCATCGGTCAGGCTCTGCGCACCGATGATGTTCAGCCCGCTTTTGCTCAGCATCTTGGCGCCCAGGTCGGCATTATTGCCCTCCAACCGCACCACTACCGGTACCTGCACGCCTACTTCGCGCACTGCTCCGATGATGCCCTCGGCGATCATGTCGCAACGCACGATGCCACCGAAGATGTTCACCAACACCGCGGCGACGTTGCTGTCGGAGAGGATGATTTTGAACGCCTCGGTGACGCGCTCCTCAGTGGCACCACCGCCGACATCGAGGAAGTTGGCCGGCTTGCCGCCGTGCAGGTTGACGATATCCATGGTGCCCATCGCCAGTCCCGCACCGTTGACCATGCAACCGATGTTGCCGTCCAGAGCGACGTAGTTGAGCTCCCACTTGGCCGCATGCGCCTCGCGCGGGTCATCCTGCGACGGGTCGGCCATGTCACGCAGCTTCGGCTGGCGATAGATAGCGTTGCTGTCGATGTTGATCTTGGCGTCCAGGCAATGCAGGTTGCCGTCCTTCTTGATCACCAGCGGATTCACTTCCAGCAGCGCGAGGTCGTAATCCTTGAACAGCTGCGCCAGGCCGACGAAGATGTGCACGAACTGTTTAACCTGATCGCCTTTCAGCCCCAGCTGGAACGCCAGTTCACGCGCCTGGAACGGCTGCGCACCGACTAGCGGATCGATGGTCGCCTTGAGAATCTTTTCCGGGGTGTCATGCGCGACCTTCTCGATATCCACACCACCTTCGGTGGACGCCATGAACACGATGCGCCGGCTGGCACGATCAACGACCGCGCCCAGGTAGAGTTCCTTGTCGATATCGGTGCAGGCTTCGACGAGGATCTTGCTGACCGGCTGCCCGTTGGCGTCGGTCTGGTAGGTTACCAGTCGCTTGTCGAGCCATTGCTGGGCGAAGGCTCGGGCTTCGTCCTTGCTGCGAACCAGCTTGACGCCGCCCGCCTTGCCGCGACCGCCGGCATGGACCTGCGCTTTGACCACCCACTCGGTGCCACCGATCTTGTCGCAGGCCTCGGCAGCTTCTTTCGGGCTGTCGACCGCATAGCCCTTGGAAACCGGCAGACCATATTCAGCGAACAGCTGCTTACCTTGGTACTCGTGAAGATTCATGCTTCTTACCGTTGTTTTTAGGTACTGCATTCAAGCAGGGCCCCTGACGCGCCCTGCCCCCTTCAACGCAAGTTCCTGAAAACTATTCGAGATACCTTTCAGGAACCTGTATTGACCGAAAAGCATTCTACTTTAGTCAAAGAAAAGCCCGACGTGTTCCTAGGAACAGGCCGGGCTTTTTTCACAAAAAGCGTTTAGCGATTAGCGCTTTTTGCGATTGGCGATGTGAATGGCGTGGCCATTGACCGCCAGTGCCGCTTCATGCAGCGCTTCGGACATCGTCGGGTGCGAGAACACCATCATGCCCAGGTCTTCGGCACTGGTACCGAATTCCATGCCGATGGCGCCCTGCTGGACCAGTTCGGCAGCACTCGGACCCATCACATGAACGCCCAGCACGCGATCGGTCTTGGCATCGGCGATGACCTTGACCAGACCTGCAGTGTCGTTGGCCGCCATCGCACGACCGCTGGCCGCAAACGGGAACACGCCCACGTTCACTTCGACGCCTTCGGCCTTGAGAGCTTGCTCGCTCTTGCCGACCCAAGCGATTTCCGGGTGGGTGTAGATAACCGACGGAATCAGGTCGTAGTTCATCTGGGTCTTGTGACCGGCGATGCGCTCGGCAACCATCACGCCCTCTTCGGACGCTTTGTGCGCCAACATCGCGCCGCGTACCACGTCACCGATGGCATAGACGCCCGGAACGCTGGTAGCGCACTGGTCGTTAACGAAGATGAAGCCACGCTCGTCCATGTCGACACCAGCATCGGCAGCCAACAGATCGGTAGTGACCGGGCGACGACCAACAGCAACGATGAGTTTGTCGAACGTCATCTGCTGCTCGCCTTCGGCGCTGGTGAAGCTGACGGTGACCTGATCACCAGACACCTGCGAACCGGTCAAACGCGCACCCAGCAGAATCTTCAGACCCTGCTTGGTCAGGACCTTGAAAGCTTCCTTGGCGATCTGCTCGTCGGCGGCCGGCAGGAACTTGTCCATCGCCTCGATTACGGTCACTTCAGCGCCCAGACGCGCCCATACCGAACCCAGCTCCAGACCGATAACACCAGCGCCGATCACGCCCAGCTTCTTCGGCACGCTCTGGAAATCCAGGGCGCCGGTGGAATCGACGATAACCTTCTGGTCGACCGGGGCCGGCGGAATGTTCACCGGAGTGGAACCGGACGCCAGAATGACGTTCTCGGCCGCCAGGGTCTGGACGTTGCCATCCAGACCAGTCACCTCGACCTGCTTGCCGGCCAGCAGTTTGCCGTGACCTTCGAAGACAGTAACGCCATTGGCTTTCATCAGCGCAGAAACGCCGCCGGTGAGGTTTTTGACGATCTGATCCTTGCGCGCGATCATCGTCGGCACATCCATCGCCACTTCACCGGTGCTGATGCCGTGGACTTTGAAGCTCTCGTGAGCCTCATGGTACTTGTACGAGCTGTCCAGCAGCGCCTTGGAAGGGATGCAACCGACGTTCAGGCAGGTTCCGCCCAGCGCAGTTTTACCATCCTTGCCCTGATACTTCTCGATACAGGCGGTTTTTAATCCCAGCTGTGCCGCCTTGATAGCGGCCACATAGCCACCGGGGCCAGCCCCGATGACGACGACGTCGAACTTCTGGCTCATTACGAATCCTCTTTCTAAGCAGCAGGCAACGAGCCACAAGCCACAAGCGGGGCTCCTCTTTCGAGCAGCGTGCCGCTTGTCGCTTGTAGCTGTTTTGTCAGATATCCAGCAGCAGGCGAGCCGGATCTTCCAGCAGGTCCTTCATGGTGACCAGGAAGGTAACTGCTTCCTTACCATCGATCAGGCGGTGATCGTAGGACAGCGCCAGGTACATCATCGGCAGGATAACCACCTGACCATTAACGGCCATCGGGCGTTCCTGGATCTTGTGCATACCGAGAATAGCGGTTTGTGGCGGGTTGACAATCGGCGTGGAAAGCAGCGAACCGAAGACACCACCGTTGGAAATGGTGAAGGTACCGCCTGTCATTTCTTCGATGGTCAGCTTGCCGGCCTTGGCCTTCTTGCCGAAGTTGTTGATGCCACCTTCGATCTCGGCCAGCGTCATGTGCTCAGCGTTGCGCAGAACCGGGACCACCAGGCCACGATCGCTGGAGACGGCAACACCGATGTCCTGGTAGCCGTGGTAGACGATGTCGTTACCATCGATCGAGGCGTTGACGCCGGGCTGACGCTTGAGCGCTTCTACCGCTGCTTTGACGAAGAAGGACATAAAGCCCAGACGAACGCCGTTGTGGGTTTTCTCGAACAGGTCCTTGTACTTGGCGCGCAGCTCCATGATCGGCTTCATGTTGACTTCGTTGAACGTGGTCAGCATGGCCATCGACGATTGGGCTTCGACCAGACGCTCGGCGACCTTGGCACGCAGACGGGTCATCGGCACGCGCTTCTCGACGCGATCCCCGGCAGCGAAGATCGGCGCGGCGGCAGCCGGAGCAGCGGGCTTGGCGGCAGCGGCCGGAGCGGATTTCTTGGCTTCGACGGCAGCGACCACGTCTTCCTTGGTTACGCGACCATCCTTGCCGGTGCCGCGGAGGCTGTTCGGATCGATGCCATTCTCTTCGGCCAGCTTGCGCGCCGCCGGAGCCAGGATCGCATCTTCGGTGGTGGCGGCCGGAGCAGTAGCCGCCGCAGGCGCCTGAGCCGGAGCAGCCGCAGCTGCCGGTGCCGCAGCAGTGGCACCTGCCTCCAGTTTGCCGAGCAGCTCGCCGCTGAGAACGGTGTCGCCCTCGTTCTTGACGATTTCGACGAGAACGCCGTCAGCCTCGGCCAGTACTTCCATGACGACCTTGTCGGTTTCGATGTCGACGATCAGCTCGTCGCGCTTGACCGCCTCACCCGGCTGCTTGTGCCAGGTTGCTACGGTGCCGTCGGCAACCGATTCCGGGAAGGTAGGGGCTTTGATCTCGATAGCCATTATCAGGAGTCCTATTTGATTCGATTTTCTGCATCGAGGCCGCGTCGTGCGCGGCCTCTCGCAATAGCAATGGATTAAACGGTGAAGGCGTCCTGCAGGAGCTTTTCCTGCTGTTCGGCATGCATCGATGCATAACCGACCGCCGGGGCCGCGGATGCATCACGACCAGCGTATTGCAGGAACAGTTCCTTCTTATGCGCAGTCGCGACGCGGCGCATATGGTGCTGGCTGCAGTACCACGCGCCCTGATTCATCGGCTCTTCCTGACACCAGATGATGTGCTTGACGTTCTGATAAGGCGCCAGCACCTCGGCGAGGTCCTCCTCAGGGAACGGATAGAGCTGCTCGATACGCACGATGGCGATATCGTCGCGACCTTCGTTGCGGCGCTTTTCCAGCAGGTCGTAGTAGACCTTGCCGCTGCACATGATCACGCGCTCGACCTTGGCCGCTTCGATCGGATCGATCTCCGGGATAACGGTCTGGAACGAACCCTCGGTAAGCTCCTCCAGCGTCGAGATCGCGAGCTTGTGACGCAACAGCGACTTCGGCGTCAGGGCGATCAGCGGCTTGCGCAGCGGGCGAATCGCCTGCCGACGCAACATGTGATAAACCTGAGCCGGGGTGGTTGGTACGCAGACCTGGATGTTCTGCTCGGCGCACAGTTGCAGATAGCGCTCCAGACGTGCGGAGGAATGCTCCGGGCCCTGCCCTTCATAACCATGCGGCAGCAGCATGGTCAGACCGCAGAGACGGCCCCACTTGTGTTCGCCGCTGGTGATGAACTGGTCGATAACGACCTGCGCACCGTTGGCGAAGTCGCCGAACTGCGCCTCCCAAACCACGAGGGCGTTGGGAGTAGTAGTGGCATAGCCATATTCGAACGCCAGAACCGCTTCCTCGGAAAGGAACGAGTCGTACAGATCGAAACGCGGCTGCCCTTCATAGATGTGCTGGAGCGGGATGTAGGTGCTGCCGTCCTTCTGATTGTGCAACGCAGCATGGCGATGCGAGAAGGTGCCGCGACCGACGTCCTGGCCAGAGATACGCACTGGGTGGCCTTCGAACAGCAGCGTTGCGTAGGCCATGGTCTCCGCGAAGCCCCAGTTGATGGCCAGCGCTCCCGCGCCCATCTTCTGCCGGTCTTCAAGGATCTTGGCCACCTGGCGCTGGACGACAAAGCCTTCCGGGACGCTCAGCAACTTGCTGGACAGATCCTGCAGAGTCTTCAGATCGAAGCTGGTGTCATGACGTGCGGTCCACGCATGGCCCAGATACGGGCGCCAGTCAACGAAGAGTTCCTTGTTCGGCTCCTTGACTAGGCTCTTGACCACGTGCAGCCCGTTATCCAGCGCGGTGCGATACTCATCGACCTTGGCCTGAACACGTTCAGCGTCCAGCACATTGGACTGGATGAGCGCATCTGCGTACAGCTCACGGGTGGTGCGTTGCTTGGCGATCTTCTGATACATCAGCGGCTGGGTGCCGCTCGGCTCGTCGGCCTCGTTATGACCGCGACGGCGATAGCAGATCAGGTCCAGCACGATATCGCGCTTGAACTGCATCCGATAATCCACCGCGAGCTGGGTGACGAACAGCACCGCTTCAGGATCGTCTGCGTTAACGTGGAAGATCGGCGCTTGGATCATCTTCGCAACGTCGGTCGCGTACTCGGTGGAGCGCGCATCTTCCTGCTTGTTAGTGGTAAAGCCGACCTGGTTGTTAACCACGATGCGGATCGTGCCGCCGGTGCGGTACGCACGCGTCTGCGACATCTGGAAGGTTTCCATCACCACGCCCTGACCGGCGACAGCGGCGTCACCGTGGATGGTTACCGGAAGAACCTTGTCGCCGGCTGGATCACAGCGACGATCCTGACGAGCACGCACCGAACCTTCGACCACCGGCGAAACGATTTCCAGGTGCGAGGGGTTGAAAGCCATCGCCAGATGGATCTCTCCACCGGGAGTCATTACGTTGGAAGAGAAACCTTGGTGATACTTGACGTCACCGGAGCTGAGGCCTTCGACCTTCTTGCCTTCGAATTCGTCGAACAGGTCGCGCGGATTCTTGCCGAAGGTATTGACCAGCACGTTGAGGCGGCCGCGGTGGGCCATGCCGATGACGATTTCCTTGGTGCCGTAGGAGCCGGAGCGCTGGATGATTTCGTCCAGCATCGGAATCAGGCTCTCACCTCCCTCTAGACCGAAACGCTTGGTCCCCGGATATTTGGTGCCGAGATATTTTTCCAGCCCTTCAGCGGCTGTCAGTCGCTCCAGTAGATGGCCCTTGATTTCCGGCGAGAATTCGGGACGGCTACGTACGCTTTCAACGCGCTGGATGAACCAGTTGCGCTGCTCGGAATCAACGATATGGGCAAACTCCGCGCCGATGGTGCGGCAATACGTCTCTTGCAGCGCCTTCAGGATTTCACGCAAGCTGGCTTCGTCTTTGCCTATCGCCAGATCGCCAGTGCGGAAGACGGTATCCAAATCTGCGTCGGTCAGACCGTAGTTGGTGATCGCAAGATCAGCGGGAACCGGACGCTGCTGCAGTGCCAGGGGATCAAGCTGCGCCGCTTGATGACCCCGCAGTCGATATGCCTGGATCAGCCGTAGGACTTCGACCTGCTTCTTCTCATGCTCGCTGCTGACACTGCCTGCAGAGACAGGCTGTGCGCGACGCTGGTTCTTCGCCAGCAACACGAAATGATCACGAATCGTCGAGTGCGACACGTCTGCTGCCGCGCTGCCGCCAGAAGGCAACTTCTGGAAATAAGTGCGCCACTCTTCGGGCACTGCGTTGGGGTCGTGCAGGTAGAGCTCATAAAGCTCTTCCACATAGGCAGCGTTACCACCGGATAGGTGGGCGCTGTCCCACATGCGCTGCATTACGCTTTCTTGCATGTCTGGTCACCTTTGATAAGGAGACACCACCAGCGTGGAGACCGCAGCATGACTTCCCAAGTTCTGAAGCAGCGACTCAGGTAAAGCCACTACGGACCGCGCAGATAGTTTCCGGGAACTGCCCCGGATGCTCCTGCTGGTCAACAAATTTTCAGAGTGGAATTCCGACTTTTTGGGCTGAAATTCCTACTAAAGCTACGGCGCCTGGATGTTACTCCGGCGCCGCAGATACCACAGCAATACAGTGTCGGTCGTTCGCAGCCAGCGAAGCGCTCACGACCGCCCTATCATCAAGTACCGCTCTGCAGCAGCATGTTGCGAATGTGACCAATCGCCTTGGTCGGATTCAGCCCTTTCGGACAGACATCAACGCAGTTCATGATGCCACGGCAACGGAACACGCTGAACGGATCGTCCAGTGCTGCCAAACGCTCCTCGGTTTCCGTGTCCCGGCTATCAGCCAGGAAACGATAGGCTTGCAGCGACGCAGCCGGACCAAGGAACTTGTCTGGGTTCCACCAGAAGGACGGGCAACTGGTCGAGCAGCAAGCGCAAAGAATGCACTCGTACAGTCCATCCAGCTTCTCGCGATCTTCCGGGCTCTGCAGACGTTCGATAGCCGGAGGTGGCGTATCGTTCATCAGATAAGGGCGCACCTTCTCGTACTGCTTATAGAAGATGCTCATATCGACGACCAAGTCACGAATGACCGGCAGCCCCGGCAACGGACGAATAACCAGCTTATTGCCCTTCACCACAGCAGACAGCGGGGTGATGCAGGCCAGGCCATTCTTGCCGTTGATGTTCATGCCGTCGGAGCCACACACACCTTCACGGCAGGAGCGACGATAAGAGAAACCCTGGTCCTGTTCCTTGATCAGAGCCAAGACGTCGAGAACCATCAGGTCTTTACCGTCGGTATTGACCTGAAAATCCTGCATGAACGGCTTTTCGTCCTGATCGGGGTTGTAGCGATAAACACTCACTTGCAACATATTCGGCGACCTCAATAAGTCCGAACCTTGGGCTCGAAGGCCGGAACGGTCTTCGGAGCGAAGTTCACGGCACGCTTGGCAACGCGCTTCTCACCCGGAAAGTACAGGGTGTGGCACAGCCAGTTCTCATCGTCACGCTCTTCGAAGTCCTCGCGAGCATGCGCACCACGGGATTCTTTGCGGGTTTCCGCCGCAATCGCCGTGGCTTCGGCAACTTCCAGCAGGTTCTGCAGTTCGAGCGCTTCGATGCGCGCGGTGTTGAACGCCTGGCTCTTGTCAGAGATCTTCACGTTGGCGATGCGCTGACGCAGATCGACCAGCTGGGCGATACCTTTCTGCATGTATTCGCCGGTACGGAACACGCCGAAGTAGTTTTGCATGCAGTTCTGCAGTTCCTTGCGCAGCGGAGCAACGTCCTCACCAGTGGTGCGCTCGTTGATGCCTGCAAGACGACCAAGAGCGACATCCAGATCAGTTTCGCTAGCACCGCGATGCTCGATGCCCTCCTTGAGGGCCTTCTCCAGATGCAGACCGGCCGCACGACCGAAGACCACTAGGTCGAGCAGCGAGTTGCCGCCCAGGCGATTGGCACCGTGCACGGATACGCAAGCCACTTCGCCGACTGCGAAAAGACCGTCGATGATCTTGTCGTTGCCGCTGGCGTCCTGCGTGATTGCCTGACCATGAATGTTGGTGGCGATACCACCCATCATGTAATGGCAGGTCGGCACGACCGGTACCGGTGCGGTAACCGGGTCGACGTGAGCGAAGGTCTTCGACAGTTCGCAGATACCTGGCAGGCGGCTGTGCAGCACTTCCTCGCCCAGGTGATCCAGCTTCAGCATTACATGATCGCCATCCGGGCCACAGCCGTTGCCCGCCAGGATTTCCTTGACCATCGAACGTGCAACGACGTCACGACCGGCCAGATCCTTAGCGTTCGGCGCGTAACGCTCCATGAAGCGCTCGCCATGCTTGTTGATCAGATAACCGCCTTCACCGCGGCAACCTTCGGTCACCAGCACGCCAGCACCGGCAATACCGGTCGGGTGGAACTGCCACATCTCGATGTCCTGAACCGGCACGCCGGCACGCAGGGCCATGCCCACGCCGTCACCGGTATTGATCAGGGCATTGGTGGTCGAAGCATAGATACGACCAGCACCACCGGTGGCAAGAACGGTAGCTTTCGAACGGATGTAGACAGTTTCGCCAGTTTCGATGCAGATGGCGATGACACCCACGACAGCGCCGTCCTGGTTTTTCACCAGATCGACCGCGTACCACTCGTTGAGGAAAACGGTGTCGTTCTTCAGGTTGCCTTGATAGAGAGTATGCAGCAGCGCGTGACCGGTACGGTCAGCTGCAGCGCAGGTCCGCGCAGCCTGGCCACCCTTGCCGAAGTCCTTGGACTGCCCACCGAACGGACGCTGATAGATGCGACCCTGCTCGGTACGGGAGAACGGCAGCCCCATGTGCTCGAGCTCGAACACGGCTTCCGGTCCTACGGAACACATGTACTCGATAGCGTCCTGGTCACCGATATAGTCGGAGCCCTTGACGGTATCGTACATGTGCCAGCGCCAATCATCGTTCGGGTCGGCCGACGCGATGGCGCAGGTGATGCCACCCTGAGCGGAAACGGTGTGAGAGCGAGTCGGGAAGACTTTGGTGACCACCGCGGTCTTGTGGCCGGACTGCGACAGCTGCAGTGCCGCGCGCATACCGGCGCCACCGCCACCTACGATGATGGCGTCGAAGGAAAGCGTACGAATATTAGCCATGAATCAGATACCCCACAGAATCTGCACGCCCCAGACGAAGAAGGTGAACATGGCAATGCCACACCCCGCCTGGAACAGGAAACGCACACCGGTAGCCCACTTACCGATCGCCATGTTGGTCAGGTAGTCGGTGGAAATCGTCCACATACCCACCCACGCGTGCACACTCAGGGCAACCAAAGCCAGCAGACTGAAAATCCGCATCCAATTGGCAGAGAAAAGCTCATGCCACTGCGCATACTCCAGCCCTGGATTTGCGATCAGATAACCCAGCAGGAACAGAAAATAAGCCGCGAGGACCACCGCAGAAACGCGCTGCGCCATCCAGTCATAGAGGCCTGAACGCGAAAAGTTTGTGACATTGGTTACCATATCCACACCCCCGCCAGAACGATCAGCACCACCGAAACGGCGATTACGATTTTCGAGCCCAGCTTGCCGCCTTCCAGCGTCTCACCGTGGCCGGCATCCATGATCAGGTGACGAACACCTGCCACGAGGTGGTACAGCAGTGCAGACAGCAGCCCCCAGCTAATCAGCTTCGCCAGCGGACCACCCAGATACTCTCGAACCTCCTCGAAGCCTTCTGGAGAAGACAACGAGGTATCGAGCGCAAGCAACAACAGGGCGATACCGACGAACAGAATGACACCGGATACACGGTGGAGAATCGACGTGTAAGCAGTGATTGGGAGTTTTATTGTCCTAAGATCTAGGTTTACAGGTCGTTGGCTTTTCACGGCTTCTTTTCACACTTGAGAGCCCCTGAACGCAGGGCAAAGTTGTTGGGAAGAGTACGCAGCAGTACCCGCTACCCACGAGTGACAACCTACAGAATGTCGCCTGTAAGGCCCCTGCCGGTCGGTTTCCGAGTATAAACAGTTAGGTCACTAATGACAATGTGGTGAAGTGCCACTAAAGGCGGATGGCAGCCCCTATATAAATGCCGTAAACAGTCGCCCCATGCTGCACCGATACCCCGCAAACCCCTCTGCAGCATGGGTTCGAGCAAATTGACTTTGCGATTTATCACACTATAGTGATGCGGGCCCTGCGTGGGGGGCCATGATGATTCCAAGCACAAAACAGGAGGCCATACATGGCTGACAAGAAAGCGCAGTTGATCATCGAGGGCACCGCCCCCGTCGAACTGCCCGTTTTAACCGGTACCGTAGGGCCTGATGTAATTGACGTCCGAAGCCTGACCTCCACGGGTCACTTCACCTTCGATCCCGGCTTCATGTCGACCGCCTCTTGCGAGTCCAAGATCACCTATATCGACGGCGACAAGGGCATCCTGCTTCATCGCGGCTACCCCATCGAGCAGCTGGCGGAAAAATCCGACTATCTGGAAACCTGCTATCTCCTGCTCAACGGCGAACTACCGACCACCGAGCAGAAGGCCCAGTTCGTCAGCACCATCAAGAACCACACCATTGTTCATGAGCAACTGAAGACCTTCCTCAACGGCTTCCGTCGCGACGCCCACCCGATGGCCGTGATGTGCGGCATCGTAGGCGCCCTGTCCGCGTTCTATCACGACTCACTGGACATCAATAACCCGCAGCATCGCGAAATCTCTGCGCATCGTCTGATCGCCAAGATGCCGACCATCGCCGCCATGGTGTACAAGTACTCCATGGGCCAGCCGATCATGTATCCGCGCAATGATCTGAGCTATTCGGAAAACTTCCTGCACATGATGTTCAACACCCCGGCCGAGATCAAACCGATCAGTCCGGTGCTGGCGAATGCCATGGATCGCATCTTCATCCTGCACGCTGATCACGAGCAGAACGCATCGACTTCTACCGTGCGACTGGCCGGCTCCACCGGCGCCAACCCGTTCGCCTGTATCGCAGCTGGCATCGCCGCCCTCTGGGGACCTGCTCACGGCGGCGCCAACGAAGCCGTGCTGACCATGCTGGATGAAATCGGCGACGTATCGAACATCGAGAAGTTCCTGGCCAAGGCCAAGGACAAGAACGATCCGTTCAAACTGATGGGCTTCGGCCATCGCGTCTACAAGAACTTCGATCCGCGCGCCAAGGTCATGAAGAAGACCTGCGACGAGGTGCTGGGCGAGCTGGGCATCAATGACCCGCAGCTGGAACTGGCGATGAAGCTCGAAGAAATCGCCCTGAAGGATCCCTACTTCGCCGAACGCAACCTGTACCCGAACGTGGACTTCTATTCGGGCATCATCCTCAAGGCTATCGGCATTCCGACGAGCATGTTCACCGTGATCTTCGCGATGTCGCGCACTGTGGGCTGGATTTCGCACTGGAAGGAAATGATCGCCTCCGGTCAGAAAATCGGGCGTCCGCGCCAGCTTTACACTGGCCATGCACAGCGCGATCTGCCGCGCTAAGCACTGGAGCCAAACGAGAAGGCTGCCCGCGGGCAGCCTTTTCTTTTTTCTGGATCCAACACTACTTCTAGCAGGGTTATAGCTGCCTACGACTCACTCAGGCGGTCGCCTGCTCCAACCACCCAAGCAAACGAATCGCCTCTTCGCGACTGGTGCCACAACATAACGGATCGGCGCCGAACGCCGTGCATACCTCCGGTCTCCGTGGATCACCGAAAAGTAGACAGAGAAACTGCGACGACAAATGCACACAGCGCTCGCCTGCGGCCTTGCCATGTGGCATGCCGGGTATCGGCGAACTGATAGAAGGGGCGATGCAACAAGCACCGCAACCAGGACGGCAATCCATGGAAGAACGACCAGCAAAAAACAGGGAGACGATAATAATTCAGACGAAGTTGCGCACACCAGAAGCGCGTATTGCGACGTAACCACGCCCAGAATAGGCTTTGACGCCCATCTCCTCACGAGCCTTCCGCTATGCCCATCTGGCTGCAAACCGCCACCCTGCTCTGCTGCTCCAACCTGTTCATGACGTTCGCTTGGTATGGCCACCTCAAAACCTTGAACGGCAAGCCGTGGCTGATCGCCGCCCTGATCAGTTGGGGCATCGCTTTCTTCGAGTACATGCTGATGGTGCCGGCGAATCGCATCGGTTACACCGAACTATCGATCGGCCAGCTAAAGATCATGCAGGAAGTCGTCACCCTGGCAGTTTTCGTACCCTTCAGCGTCCTTTACATGCAACAGCCGCTAAAGCTCGATTACCTATGGGCCGGCCTGTGCCTGGTCGGGGCGGTGTACTTCATCTTTCGCAGCTGATCGCTCAGACAACCACTCAACTCACTGCGCAACCGCACCCGCGACCGGCAGATGACGCCCACGTAGCACTTGGGCATACTGACCACCCTTTTTTTCACCCTTCAGGTAATCGCCATGTTCAAGGTCAACGAATACTTCGACGGCACCGTAAAATCCATCGCGTTCGACATGGCCGCAGGCCCAGCCACCATCGGCGTCATGGCCGCGGGCGACTATGAGTTCGGTACTGGTCAGTTGGAAATCATGCATGTGATTGCCGGCAGTTTGGACGTGAAGTTACCCGGCAGCGAGAAATACGAAACCTTCGGCGCGGGCACCCAGTTCACCGTGCCGGCGAACAGCAAGTTCCAACTGAAGGTCGCTACCGATACTGCCTATCTCTGCGAGTATCGTTAAGCGACAAGAGGTCGGCGCTGCGAGACAAGCCGGCCTCGATGTGAATCTCGTGCAACCTTTTTCACACCCGCACCAGGCGAGCGCACTCCGCGCTGGCTTCTGAATCAGTCGAGCGGCTTATAGGCGCTCGCGGCCTGCTTCGACTGGTTCAGACGTGTCAGCTCCAATGTCAGCCGCTCCCGTTCGGCGCGACTATCCTGCTGCAATTGCGCGTACAGATGCACCAGATCTTCTAGTTGCTGACGCAACACCTGATCGACCCCTGCCTCATCCGCCGCAGCTTCGCCAAGCAGTGCGCTAACCTGCACATCAAGCTCGGCAATGGCATCCCACTCTTGCCGCGTCAGGGCCTCGCGCAGCGCACGACCAAGCTCCTCAAAACGCAGCGCCGAAATGGACATCAGGGACTCCTTGGGCTGAATGCTCAGGCAATGCCATCCCAGCCGGATTTGATTTCACTAAGCAACTTTGCCACCTCGTCCAGCTTGCTTACGTCGTTGTGACGGCTAGCTTCGAACAAGCGCATCGTCATGTATTCGTACAGACGCTCAAGATTGGTGGCCAGCTCGCCACCCGCCTCCTTGTCCAGCACGTCGCGCAGCCCGCCGATGATGTTGATCGCCTTGCCGATCAGCACGCCTTTCTCAGGATAGGCCTCGCGCTCCATAGCCCCCCTGGCCTGCGAGATACGATCCAGCCCGCCCTGCATCAGCATCTGGATCAGACGATGCGGATCGGCCTCGGTAACCTGCGCCTTTACGCCGACCTGCTGGTATTGCCGCATTGCTGCCATAGCATTCATCTGGATGAGCCTCTTACCACATCAATTTCACATACCTACTTATCGGTCGCCTAGCGCAGGACTTGAGTTTGTTCTGAAAACAAAAAACCGCCTGGCGGCGGCTTTTTTCTTGAAGCGGAGTCCCTTACTTCTTCGAGTTATTCGCTGCCCACGGCAGGTTTTCCAGCGAAGCCAACAAACTAGACGACGTATTGGACAACTGACCCACCAACAGATCCATTGCATTGAACTGCTTGTACAGTCGCTCTTGAAGCGAGGTGATACGGCGGGTGAGCGCCTCTTTCTGATCATCTATCTTAGTGATCGTCTCGGTCATTGCCTTGTTGCGCTGCTCGAGTATTCCACCGGTCTCGGTGTATGGCTTCAGCTTCGCATCAAGCCTGGAAGCCAACCCCTTGTCACCTGTGAACAGGCCCGACAATTCGCCGAAGTTACTGGCCATCGCCTTGTCCAGCTTGGCGCTGTCAATGGCGAGCGCGCCATCCTTCTGTGTGGTGATACCAATATCGGTCAGCGCACGCAGTGCACCATCACCCTGCACGTTAACCAGCTCGTTACGAATCGTGTTAAGCAAGGTGCGCGCCGTGGCATCGCCAACCAATGCACCCGTTAGCGGCGCCTTGTCATCACCAACCGCTGTGACCTTGGTCTGCGCATTGATCACGCCGATCAGCTTGTTGTAGCTGTCGACAAAGGACTGGATATGCTTTTTAACCCCCGCCTTGTCTTCCGCCACCGCGATGGTCAGCGGTTCGTTTGCGACGGTTTTGGCCTTAAGGTCGAGCGTGACGCCCTCAATGGCACCATCGACTTTGTTGGTCTCGCTGATTACCTTCAAACCGTCGACATACAATTCAGCACTCTGTGCCGAGGTCAACACGCGAGCATCTTTGCCGGTGCCTGAGGTACCATCGAAGTTCAATGCGGAAAGACCGATGAGCCCAGGTTCGTCTGCCCCGGTTGCAGTGACGGTAATATCGCGCCCTGCGCCCGTCTTGCCGCTACTCAGCACCAGTCGAGAACCATACTCGTCCGTGACGATGGTGGCGCTAACACCCATGTCTTTCCCGGCCGTGTTGATTGCATCACGCACACCGGCGAGCGTGTTGTTGTTCTCGTCAATCGTGACGGAAAAGGATTCCTTGGTGTTCGGCGCGGGCGGGATGCCTGGCACACCAAGCGAGACCTCGAACGTTCCACTGGTAAAACGCGCAGGGGCTTCGGCCGTATTGGGAATCGCGGCCAATGCAACCTTGCTGCTGCTGGCCAATGATTTGACTTCCAGTTGATAGCTGCCAGCTCCCGCGGTGGTTGTCGCCGTAACGCCCACGAGGTCCGACTTGCTGGAGGTAGCCGAGCGCGCTTGGAACAGCTCTGGCTTGTTCAGCGCACCCAGTGCAGTCTGGAAATCACTGATTGCACCCTTTAGCGCGCCAACCGCCGTGATCTGCGTAGTGGTCTTCTTTTCGAGGGTTGCAAGCTGGGTTTCCTTGGGCGCGCGCTCGGCAGCCACCATGCTGGCCACGATGCTGTCGATGTCGATCCCGGAACCGATGCCTGTTACGCCTGCCATAGCTTCACCTCGTCAAATAAACCACGCGACCGTACTAGATCTAAAACCAAACAAGAAACGTGCCTAGGCCTTGGCCTCGAACAACAGGCTGCGCATCTCATCCAAACGCTCTGCCAGACGGAGAATATCCTCGGATGGAATCTGCCGTACTACTTTGCCCGAGTCGCCGTCCAGCACCTGTACTACAACCTGACCGGAGGAATCATCCACGCTGAAGTTTAAATCGCGCTGCAAGTTCTGCACTTGCGTGCGAATTCGCTCTACTGCTTCGTTTACATCTACATTCTGTGGCGCCTTACCAGCGCCACCCTCGTCCTGCAACGACGGAAGCCCAGCTTCCTGACGAAAGCTGGGCATTGCATTGCTCGACGAGGATGACGCAAGTGTGGCACTTGCTGCTCTTGCGACGTCCATGATTCACCTCTCAATGAATCGATGGGGTGGAATTAACCACCCCATCGGTGAGCCTCGCTTACTGCAGCAGGCTGAGAACAGCCTGCGGCAACTGCTTGGCCTGGGCCAGGATCGCAGTACCAGCCTGTTGCAGAATCTGGTTCTTGCTCAGATTCGCGGTTTCGGCGGCAAAGTCGGTATCCTGAATACGGCCACGGGCTGCAGAAACGTTTTCGCTGATGTTTTGCAGATTTGAAATAGTGTTTTCGAAGCGATTCTGTACCGCACCCATATTTGCTCGGGTGTCATCAATCGAAGCCAGCGCTGCGTCGATAACATCAATAGCAGACTGCGCGCCATCTACTGTCGAGATATCAATCGTAGAGACCCGCTTTCCAGAGTCAGTCAGCGTCCCAACGACTTCGGTGGTCCCCAAAGTACCCAATCCATTATTAGCGTTAACGCTGCTTTTTACACTTACAGCACCAGCTGTCGCCGTAAATGATACTTGCCCCGTTACCACGCCAGCCTCATCACCAGCAGTAATCAAATCTTGAGCCGCGCCAGTGCCGGTCAACACACCAGCCGCATCCGATTGCATCGAATCCAGGGTTACTGCTGCTACCCCTGTTTGGCCAGCAAGCTCAACTGAAATATTTTTACCTGTACTGTCAGTGATATTCAGTTTTGTAGGATCAGTTCCATCGATAGAAACCTGCAAATCAGACAATCTAGATTCAGACTGAATGGCTTTTTGTAGCGCTTCAGCTTGCTTCGCGCCGGTCATACCATCAGCATTGCCGATATTGGACAACGTTATGCCGTTAATTTTGAAGCTCATCGAGACTTCAACGTCGTCAGTTGGATCGGCTCCGTCTGTACCTCCCGCAATATTTGCGAATCCAACTTGAGCTACAGTAGTCGCTTTGGCTGTTACACCGTCTACCTCAGCATTGACTGCATCAGCAACATCACGGGCGCTTGCGCCAGCTGTTAAGGATACCGTGCTCTCGCGATTATCGACTTTGAATGTAAGATCTTGCGTAGCGATTCCGCCAGTGCTGCCACTCGCGACATTACTAGAGTCCAGTCCAGCAAACGAAAGAGCGTTAACCCTACCAAGATCCTCAGCCCGCGCTGACCCAATGCTGAAACCAATGGTTTCATTCGCATTTGACCCCACTTGGAACTGAACCCCGCTAAAGGTTCCGTTAAGCAACTTGCGGCCGCCGAATACGGTAGTTTCAGCAATCCGATCCATTTCTTGTTGCAATTGCGCAACTTCTTTCTGCAGGGCTCCACGATCAGCACTATCGTTGGAACCGTTGGCTGCTTGAAGCGAGAGATCCCGCATCCGCTGAAGGATGTTCGTGCTTTGCTGCATCGCACCTTCGGCAGTCTGAGCCATGGAGATGCCATCGTTAGCGTTCTTAACCGCCACACCCAAGCCGCTTATTTGGCTAGTCAGGCGGTTGGCGATTTGCAGACCCGCAGCATCATCCTTCGCACTATTGATACGACTACCGGTAGACAAGCGTTGCATGGAGGTCTGCAACGCATTGGACGAGTTGCTGAGATTACGCTGGGTGTTCAGCGAAGCAATGTTGGTATTGACAGTAAGAGCCATGGTGTTTGCCTCCAAGGGCGCTAGTTACTTTGGTTGCCTGAGCTTGCGACTCCGGGCCGGCTTGTGCCCAGGCACCCATTGAGTTCGCATTCGATTAGCTTATCGGCGCCGTTTGGGTTGGCTTTAGGGCAGATTCGAACTTTTTCGTGAGCCCGGTACCGCTCCAACGCTACGCCAGCACATCCATACTGCGGACTTGCTTGACTAGCTTTTCGGGTGAAGCGGGGAAAACTTTAGGGGATGGCTGAAGCCATTTCCCTGACCTGGAGTCAAAGGGAGCTCGCTCACTGCTGGTGAGCGTTGCTAGCGCATTCCCGGCAAAGGCCGCTCCCAAGATTCGGTGAAACATTTGGGGGGCGGTATGACAGCGAGTCTCGATGGGATGAGGCGATGCTGACGTGCTATGAACCAAGTTGTGCGAGGTGCTCGAGGAATTGCGGTTCGTCGAGCACCGTCACACCGAGTTCGTTGGCCTTGGTCAACTTCGAGCCGGCACCCGGTCCCGCTACAACCACGCTGGTCTTCGCTGATACCGAGCCAGACACCTTCGCCCCCAAAGCTTCGAGTCGCGCCTTGGCGTCGTCGCGGCTCATGCTTTCCAGCGTGCCGGTCAACACCCAGGTCTGGCCGGCCAGTGGCAGGCCTGCTGCGACTTTCTTCTCGCTCTCCCAGTGCATGCCGAACTCGCGCAATTGGGCTTCGATGGCCCGGGCGCGCTCGGCATTCGCGGACTTGTCGAAGTAATCGCGCAGCGAGCGTGCGGCCTTCTCAGTGAGACGTTCGACCTGGCGCAGATCGAGCCAGTCGGCGGCGATGATCGCGTCCAGGCTACCGAAGCGCTCTGCCAGACGCTGGGCGCCGGTGCTGGCGATGAACGGAATGTTCAGCTTGTCGAGCAGGCCGGCCAGGGTGGCGCACGCAGCGAACTCCGGATGCAATTCCCCCTCCCCCTGCAACTCCACGCCACGCTCGCGCAGTTGCGCGATGACTGTGCGGTTGTGCTCGTCCTCGAAGAAACTGTGGATCTCGTGCGCGACTTCAAGGCCGACGTCGGGCAGGTACACCAGCACGTCCGGCAATGCATACGCGATGCGATCCAGCGAGCCCAGCGCTCGCGCCAGCAACTTGGCGGTTTCCTCGCCGACATCGGGGATGCCGAGGGCGAAGATGAAACGCGCCAGCGTGGGCTTGCGGCTGGCGTCAATGGCGTCGAGCAAATTGCGCGTGGAGAGATCGGCGAAGCCTTCCAACTCGACTATCTGCTCGTACGACAGGCAATAAAGGTCAGCGGGCGAGCCGACCAGACCGCGATCGACCAGCTGCTCGACGATCTTGTCGCCTAGCCCGTCGATATCCATTGCGCGGCGCGAGACGAAGTGGATGATCGCCTGCTTCAGCTGCGCCTGGCACGCCAGCCGGCCGACGCAACGGTAGATCGAACCTTCGCTGACCGATTCGCGCCCTTTGCTGCGCTTGATCAGCTGGGTGCGCTCCACGGCAGAACCGCAGACCGGACAACGCTCCGGCACATGTACGGGCCGCGCGTGTGCCGGCCGGCGCTCGGCGATCACACCGAGGATCTGCGGAATGACATCGCCGGCGCGACGCACGATTACCGTATCGCCGATCATCACGCCCAGGCGCGCGACTTCATCCATGTTGTGCAGGGTCGCGTTGGAGACGGTGACGCCAGCGACCTGTACCGGCTTTAGCCGTGCCACCGGCGTGATCGCACCAGTACGACCGACCTGGAATTCGACGCCGAGCAACTCGGTGATCTCCTCGCGCGCGGGGAACTTGTGGGCGATTGCCCAACGCGGCTCGCGCGCTCGAAAGCCCAGCTCGCGCTGCTGCGCGACGGAGTTAACCTTGAACACCACACCGTCGATCTCGTAGGCCAGCGCGTCACGCTTCTCGCCAATGGCCTCGTAGTAGGCGCGACATTCGACAACACCCTTGGCCAGTTTCAGCTCTCGACTGATGGGCAATCCCCACTCTCTGAGCGCGTTGAGAATACCGACATGGGTATCCGGCAGCTCGCCATCGCTACGCCCAACACCGTAGGCGCACAGTTCAAGCGGACGCGCGGCGGTGATCTTAGGGTCCAGCTGGCGCAGGCTGCCGGCCGCGGCGTTGCGCGGATTGGCGAAGGGCTTGCCGCCACTTTCCACCTGCCGCGCATTGAGCGCTTCGAAGCCTGCCTTGGGCATGTAGATTTCGCCGCGCACTTCGAGCACTGACGGCCAACCGCTGCCGTGCAGCTTGAGCGGAATATTGCGCACGGTGCGTACATTGGCGCTGATGTCTTCGCCGGTGCTGCCGTCGCCACGGGTCGCACCGCGCACCAGATGGCCGTTCTCATAGAGCAGGCTGACGGCCAGGCCGTCGAGCTTGGGTTCGCAGCTATATTCAACCTCGGCGCCGTCGCCGAACAGGCCGCCGGCCGGCATGTCCAGCCCTTCGCGCACACGTCGGTCGAAGTCGAGTAGGTCCTGCTCTTCAAAGGCGTTGCCGAGGCTCAGCATCGGCACTTCGTGGCGCACCTGGCCGAACGCCGCCAACGCCGCACCACCGACGCGCTGGGTCGGCGACTCGGGCGTCACCAGTTCCGGGTGTTCGGCTTCCAGCGTTTTCAGCTCATTGAACAGACGGTCGTATTCAGCGTCCGGAACGCTCGGCTCGTCGAGAACGTAATAACGGTAGTTATGTGCGTCGATTTCGCTACGCAGTTCGGCGATGCGCTCGGCAGCGGTCTGGGCAGAAGGCATATAGCAAGCGGGGCCGTAGGCTGTGGCTGTGCCAATCGCAACCGCATCAGCACGCCGGAGATTAATGAGAAGGCGATTCTAGCCGATCGCCCCAAATGATGCGGCTCACTACCAAGGCGGCACGCCGGGCAAAAAACAACGGGCGAAAAAAAAGCTGCCTAGGCAGCTTTCTTTACCCACTCATTATCGTTTGATAACGGCGGAAGATATGGCGCAGCGGACGGGACTCGAACCCGCGACCCCCGGCGTGACAGGCCGGTATTCTAACCGACTGAACTACCGCTGCGCGTCGGTCTCGCAAAGATGGTGGCTGATGACGGGATCGAACCGCCGACCCCCTGCGTGTGATGCAGGTGCTCTCCCAGCTGAGCTAATCAGCCGATCGCCTTGCGAGGCGCGCAATTTACTGATCCCCCTTAGCTAAGTCAACAGCAGCATTGGATTTTTTTATCGCGCTACTGGTCCATCGTTACTGGCTCACGGATTGAAATCATGCCGCGGCACTATCGCGCTGCCCTGCGGTCTTTGTTCTGCCGCAACGGCAACAGGCGTAACGAGTCTCGCGACAGTCGCCTGTCGAAAAGCGCGATATGTGCCTAAGGTTGAAGACGTAACGGACATAACATCACGATGCGGCATGGAGTACCTCGCTTGTATTTGCCCGGACCGTTGCGGAACTATCGACAGCACACCCCGCTAGCCCTGAGCGCCCTGCTGGTCTGCCTTTTCGGCATTTTCCTGGCGAGCCAGATCAAAACGGTGTGGCAACTGAGCCGCGCCCCTCTCACGGCAGAGGTCAGCCCTCCTGCCGTCAGCGCTACCGGCAGTTCCGATCCATCGCGCCTGGACGCCCTTTTCGGCACCCCGCCCGCGCTTCAGGGCAGTGCAACGACCAGCGCCGCAGGCGTAACCCTGCATGGCAGCTTCGTGCATGCCGACCCTAGTCGCTCCAGCGCCATTATTCAGATTGACGGTCAACCACCCCAGCTGGTCTGGCAGGGCCAGGAGCTGCAAAGTGGCGTGGTGCTGCGCGGCGTGCATCCGGACCACGTGCAACTCATGCGCGACGGTCAGATGGAACGGCTGGACTTTCCTGCCGTGCGTTCGCCGGTGTTCGTTCCCGATGAGGCGCCGCAACCGTACGAGACCGAGGATGCGGGCGATGAGGAAATGCAGCAACAGATGGAGGCGCTGCGCCAGCAACTGGAGAACGCCGTCAGCCCGCCCGCCTCGCCCACCCCGAACGTACCGACCAAGGAAGATGACTGAACGATGCCGCCGTTTCTCATGCGTCCGCTGCTTGCCCTGACCCTTTCCAGCGTTCTGATCATGCCGCCGGCTGCACTGGCGGCAGTTGGCGATACCGGTATTGAGCCAAGTTCCAGCCAAGAAGACGGTTGGACTATCAACCTGAAGGATGCCGACATCCGCGCATTCATCGATCAGGTCAGCCAGCTCAGCGGCCAGACGTTCATCGTCGACCCACGGGTCAAAGGCCAGGTCAGCGTCGTATCCAACGCCACGCTGACGATGGATGAGGTCTACCAGCTATTTCTTTCGGTGATGGCGACTCACGGTTTCAGCGTGCTGGCACAGGGCGACGTCGCGCGCATCGTGCCTAACGCCGAGGCGAAGGCCGAGGCCGGTGGTGGTCCGGCCGGCGGCGATCAACTTGAAACACGCGTCATCCAGGTTCAGCACACCGCGGCGACCGAGTTGATTCCGCTGATTCGCCCGCTAGTCCCGCAGTATGGCCATCTGGCCGCGGTCACGTCTGCCAACGCGCTGATCATCAGCGACCGTAGCGCCAACATCGCGCGTATCGAGGATCTGGTAAGGCAGCTGGACCGCACCGAGAGCGACGACTACAGCGTGCTCAATCTGCGCCACGGCTGGGCCACCGATATCGCCGAAGTCCTGCGCAACTCACTGATTCGTGGCGACGCAAAAAGCACAGCCGGACTGCAGATAATCGCCGACTCGCGCACCAACCAGCTGATCTTCATCGGCCCACCGCAGGCTCGCAGCAAGCTGGCCAGCCTGGCACAGATCCTGGACACCCCCGCTACCCGCTCGGCCAATACGCGGGTGATCCGTCTGCGGCACAACGATGCCAAGTCGCTAGCCGAAACCCTCGGCGATATCTCCGAAGGCCTGAAGGATTCTGGCGAAGGCGAAACAACCACCACCCGCAGCCAGAACATCCTGATTCGCGCCGACGAGAGCCTCAACGCGCTGGTGCTGCTGGCCGAGCCAGAGCTGATCGGCACGTTGGAGAGCATCGTCCGCCAGCTGGACGTGCCGCGCGCACAGGTCATGGTCGAGGCGGCAATCGTCGAGGTTTCCGGCGATATCAGCGACGCCCTGGGCGTGCAGTGGGCTGTCGATGCGCGCGGCGGCACCGGGGGCGTCGGCGGCGTTAATTTCGGCAACACCGGGCTGTCGATCGGTAGCGTGCTGAACGCCATCAACGAGGACGAGATACCGAGCAACCTGCCCGATGGCGCAATCATCGGCATCGGCACACGCAGCTTCGGTGCGCTGATCACGGCACTGTCGTCCAACAGCAAGAGCAACCTGTTGTCGACGCCGAGCCTGCTGACACTGGACAACCAGGAGGCGGAAATCCTCGTGGGCCAGAATGTGCCGTTCCAGACCGGTGCCTATACCACCGACTCCTCGGGCGCGAACAATCCGTTCACTACGATCGAGCGGCAGGATATCGGCGTTACGTTGAAAGTAACTCCGCACATCAATGAGGGCGCAACGCTGCGCCTGCAGATCGAGCAGGAAATCTCGTCCATCGCGCCCACTGCGAGCCTCACAGCACAGGCCGTGGACCTGGTCACCAACAAGCGTTCGATCAAGAGCACCATTCTTGCCGAGGATGGCCAGGTGATCGTGCTCGGCGGCCTGATTCAGGACGACGTGACCCGCACCGACTCCAAGGTTCCGCTGCTGGGCGATATTCCGTTGCTCGGTGCGCTGTTCCGCTCGACGCAGGAAAGCCATGTAAAACGCAACCTGATGGTCTTCCTACGCCCGACGGTGGTGCGCGATCGCGCAGGTCTGGCCGCGCTGTCAGGCAAGAAGTACAGCGATATCCGCGTGATCGAGACTGACTCGGCCAGCCCCACCATTCTTCCAGCCAATCCCGAGCGTCTGTTCGATGGCCAGGGCGAACCGGCGCCAGCCATCGATCTGCGCGCCAACGAGCCACGCCAAGGTTCGCTGGCACCGCCTCCGCCGCCGCGCAGCACCAAATCGGGCGTCCCCTCCAGCGCTACAGGCAGCTGGGCGATTCAGCTGGCCAGTCTGCGCAATCCGGCTAATGCCGAAGCGCTGCGTGAACGCCTGGTGGGGCTTGGCTATGAGGCTTATGTTCGACCGGGCAGCAACACCAGCCGGGTCTACGTCGGGCCGCTGGCGAGTCGGGACGAGGCCGCGCGCCTGCGCGAGCAACTCTCGAAGGAACAGCGGCTGGACGGCATTGTGCTGAGAATCGAGCCTACGCGCGAATAAGCCGCAGAGCTCATTCGCGCGACTGCCAGCGGTAGCTGGCCACTCCGACGAATCAGAGCGCCGCGAGGCCGCGTGCCAGATCGGCCTGCAGATCGGCGACATCTTCCAGCCCGACCGCCACGCGAATCAGACTGTCACTGATGCCAGCGCTGGCGCGATCTTCAGCAGACAGCCGGCCGTGCGTAGTCGAGGCCGGATGGGTGATGGTGCTTTTACTGTCGCCCAGGTTGGCGGTGATGGAAATCAGTCGGGTGGCATCGATGAAGCGCCAAGCGCCCTCCTTGCCTCCCTTGACCTCGAAGCTCAACACGGCACCAAAACCCTTCTGCTGACGCTTCGCAAGTTCATGCTGCGGATGGCTGGGCAAGCCTGCGTAATAGACCCGGCCCACCGCAGGTTGGCGCTCCAGCCATTCGGCCAGTTGCTGAGCGCTGGCGCAGTGAGCCTGCATGCGCAGGCGCAAGGTTTCCAGCCCCTTGAGGAAGACCCAGGCGTTGAACGGGCTGAGCGTCGGCCCAGCGGTGCGCAGGAAACCGACGATCTCCTTCATCTGTTCTCTGCCTCCCGCAACCACGCCACCCAGACAGCGCCCCTGTCCATCGATGTACTTGGTCGCCGAATGAATGACGATATCGGCGCCGAGCGCCAGTGGCTGCTGCAGCACCGGCGTGCAGAAACAGTTGTCGACCGCAAGCAGGACGCCGTTGGCTTGGCAGAGTTGTGCCAGCGCAGCGATATCCACCAACTCCGCCAGCGGGTTGGACGGCGATTCGACGAACACCAGCTTGGTGTTGGGCTTGAAAGCTGATTGCCACGCCGAAAAATCGGTCAGCGGCACGTAGTCGACCTGTACACCGAAGCGTTTGAAGTACTTCTCGAACAGCGAAACGGTGGCGCCGAACACGCTGCGCGACACCAAGATATGATCGCCGGCCGAGCATAGGCTCATCACGGTCGCCAGAATCGCGGCCATCCCAGACGCCGTCGCGACTGCCTGCTCGGCACCTTCCAACGCGGCGATTCGCTCCTCGAAGGTGCGCACTGTCGGGTTGGTGTAGCGCGAATAGACGTTGCCCGGCACTTCACCGGCAAAGCACGCAGCCGCGGCCGCAGCGCTGCGGAACACATAGCTGGAGGTGAAGAACAGCGGCTCGCCGTGCTCTGCCTCCGGGGTGCGATGCTGTCCGGCACGCACGGCCAGGGTGTCGATCCCGACACCATCGAGATCGCTGTCCAGCCGCCCGGCTTCCCACTCAGTGGTCATTCTTGCTACCTCCAGCACCGCAGCCGCCGCTGCGGCGCCCAGCTTAGTCGTTGTACAGATCGATGATGGCGCTGACGGCATTGGCCTTGGACTTGCTGAGGTCATTGCGCGCCTGCTCGATCCTGTGCAGATAGGCGTCATCGATATCGCCAGTGATGTACTTGCCATCGAACACCGCGCAATCGAAGTGTTCGATCTTCACCTTGCCGCCACCGACAGCGTCGATCAGATCTTCGAGGTCCTGATAGATCAGCCAGTCGGCGCCAATCAGCTCGGCCACTTCTTCGGTGCTGCGGTTGTGGGCGATCAGCTCATGGGCGCTGGGCATGTCGATGCCGTAAACGTTCGGGTAGCGCACCGCGGGTGCTGCCGAACAGAAGTACACGTTCTTCGCGCCGGCCTCGCGCGCCATCTGAATGATCTGCTTGCAGGTGGTTCCGCGCACGATGGAATCGTCGACCAGCAACACGTTCTTGCCGCGGAACTCGAGGTCGATGGCGTTGAGCTTCTGGCGCACCGACTTTTTGCGCGCCGCCTGGCCGGGCATGATGAAGGTCCGGCCGATATAGCGGTTCTTGACGAAGCCCTCGCGGAATTTCACCCCCAGCCGGTTCGCCAGCTCAAGCGCAGCGGTGCGGCTGGTATCCGGAATCGGGATAACCACGTCGATATCATGCTCGGGACGCTCGCGCAGAATCTTGTCCGCCAGTTTCTCGCCCATCCGCAGGCGCGCCTTGTATACCGATACGCCATCCATCAGGGAATCGGAGCGCGCCAGATAAACGTACTCGAAAATGCACGGCGAGAGTTTCGGAGCGTCCGCGCACTGACGAGTGAACAACCGGCCGTCGGTGGTGATATACACCGCCTCACCCGGCGCCAGATCGCGGATCACGGTGAAGCCGAGTACGTCGAGCGAGACGCTTTCCGAGGCGATCATGTACTCGACGCCTTCGTCGGTATGACGCTGGCCGAAGACGATCGGACGGATTGCATTCGGATCACGGAAGCCAACGATACCGTAGCCGGTCACCATCGCCACCACCGCATAACCTCCGCGGCAACGCTCGTGGACCTTGCTGACTGCAGCGAACACGTCTTCCTCGGTTGGCTGCAGCTTGCCGCGTACCGCCAGCTCATGAGCGAACACGTTGAGCAGCACTTCCGAGTCCGAGCTGGTGTTCACATGGCGCAGATCCGACTCGTAGATCTCCTTGGTGAGCTGCTCGACGTTGGTCAGATTGCCGTTGTGTGCGAGCGTGATGCCATAAGGCGAGTTGACATAGAACGGCTGCGCTTCGGCCGAACTGGAACTGCCGGCGGTGGGGTAGCGGACATGGCCGATGCCCATATTGCCGATCAGACGCTGCATGTGACGTTGCTGGAACACGTCACGCACCAGACCGTTGTCCTTGCGCAGAAACAGGCGATCGTCGTGACTGGTGACGATACCGGCGGCATCCTGCCCGCGATGCTGCAGTACGGTAAGCGCGTCGTACAGCGCCTGATTGACGTTCGACTTACCGACGATGCCGACAATGCCACACATGCAAGGAACCCCTCAGTTTGTTTCAGGCTGACGCGCAGGCAAAAAGCTGCCAGAAGCGTCTTCAATAAATTTTGCAGAACCGGACGGATCGAGCGAACTGGCCAGCCACTGGCTGCTGAACTCAAGAATCAGGTTCTTCGACCAGTCGGCAACCAGCAGGAAATGCGGCAGCAGAACGGACTCCTTCCACCAGAGGTCCTCCTGAACCGGCGCAAGGCTGAGCAAACCGGCCAGCACCACTACCAACAGTCCACCGCGCGCCGCACCGAATGCCATCCCCAGCAAACGGTCAGTACCAGAAAGCCCCGTCACCCGAATCAGTTCACCGATCAGGAAATTAACCAGCGCCCCCACCAAGAGGGTGGCAACGAACAGGATGGCGCAAGCAGCGATGATTCGTGCCGAGGGCGTGCTGATAAACTCGGCCAGATGATGCGACAACGCACCGCCGAACATCCAGGCGATCACCCCGGCGATGATCCAGGTCAGCAGGGACAAGGCTTCCTTGACGAAGCCTCGCTTCAGACTAATCAGACTGGAGACAGCAACGACGGCGACGATGATCCAATCGACCCAGGTAAAAACCACGACGTCTTCTGCATAGAGGAAAGGCGGCGCATTTTAGCAGAGGGCCGGCGACGGAGTAAGCACAAACACCCTGCACTATCGCGCCGAGCGGAACGCTCGCTCCGACGAGCCTCTCGCTTGCCGGAGCGGGCCCTCAGCGCGGTTCCGGCTTGAAGCGCACTACGAAACCATTCAGCTTCTGTTGGCGCTGCAACTGATCGCGCAAACGGCTGGCCTCGTCGCGCTCGATGAGTGGCCCGACAAACACCCGATTCATTCCGTCTGCGGCGCGAATGTAGGCGTTATAGCCCTGCTCACGCAGGGTCTTCTGCAGCTTCTCTGCGCTTGCGCGGTTGGACAAGCTGGCCAACTGGATAGACCAGCTCACCGGCAGGTTGTCGGCATCCACACGAGGCTGCGGCACAGGCGTCGTCTGCGCAGGCGCTTTCACCTGCTCCGGCTCGGCCACCGCTGGAGACTCGGTCGGCTCTGAAGGGACAGCCGCCGACTTGGCACTGGCATCGTTTTCGACGATCTCGAAACCCTCGGGAATCGATTTAGGCTCCGGGACTTCCACCGGCTCGATTTCGATCTGAGCCACCGGCGGTGTATTGGGCATAGCCGGGGCATCGACAACGACATGGCGCAGATCATCTTCGCGAGTGAACAGCATCGGCACGAAGATCACCGCCAAGGCGATCAGCACCAACGCGCCGACCATGCGCTGTTTCAATCCCTTATCCAGCAGTGCCATCTCCCGCTTCCTCCGTACGCGTGGCGAGCCATTGCAGCGCTTCCGCTACACAATAGAACGATCCAAATAACAGAATCTCGTCTTGCTCGCCGGCTTTTTCGCACTGCGACTCCAGCGCCTGCACAAGCGATGTATGGGCGCTCACCGCAGCCTTGCGCTCAGCCAAGGCCGCGTGCAACTCCGCCGCGGGGCGCGAACGCGGGCTGGCAAGCGGCGCGACCGCCCACTCACTCACGTGCGGCAGCAGGATGTCCAGGATGCCGGCAAGGTCCTTGTCCGCCAGCAAGCCGAACACAGCCAGGCGTCGGCCAGTCAATCGCTGTTGTTCGAGATAGCTGGCCAGGTAGCTGGCCGCATGAGGGTTGTGCGCGACATCCAGCAATAGATTGAGCGTGCGACCATTCCAGCGAATCGCCCGGCGGTCGAAGCGGCCGCTGATGCGGGTTTGCTGTAACGCCTTTGCCAGAGTCTCAGGTTGCCACGGCAAATCCAACAAAGCGTAGACCTGCAGCGCAAGCGCAGCATTTTCCATCGGCAGCGACAACAGCGGGAGATCGTGCAGCTCGAGCGGCTTGCCGGCCGCGTCGACGCCGCGCCAGTGCCAGCCAGCCACCCCACTCGCCAGATCGTAATCTCGGCCACGTAACCGCAGAGGCACCGCCAGTTTCTCGGCCTGCCCCAGCACCGACATGGGGGGCTCCAGATCACCGCATACGGCCGGAACATTGCGGCGGAAAATCCCCGCCTTCTCAAAACCGACGCTCTCCCGATCATCGCCCAGCCACTCAGCGTGATCGAGACCGATGTTGGTGATCACCGCCACATCAGCATCGATCAGATTGACGGCGTCCAGCCGCCCGCCAAGGCCGACCTCTAGCACTGCGGCGTCAAGTCCGGCTCGCTGGAAAAGCCATAGAGCCGCCAAGGTGCCCATCTCGAAGTAGGTAAGCGAGGTGTTCTCACGCGCCTGTTCGACGGCCTCGAAAGCCTCGCAGAGCGCGTCATCATCGGCTTCCAGGCCACCGATGCGCACCCGCTCGTTGTAGCGCAGCAGATGCGGCGATGCGTAGACACCAACACTGAGGCCCTGGGCCTGCAGCAACGAGGCAATGAAGGCGCAACTCGAGCCTTTGCCATTGGTCCCAGTGACCGTGATCACTTTTCGTGCGGGACGCCCAAGGCCCAGCCGCTGCGCGACCTCGCGAACCCTCTCGAGCCCCATGTCGATGGTCGAGGGATGCAGCTGCTCAAGATAACTCAGCCAATCGGCGAGGCCGCGAGCGCTCATGCAGAGGCCGCAACCTGCGCAGGCGCAACGGTCGCTGGCAGTCGCTGCAACTGCGCAAGCAGACGGGAAAGACGGGGCCGCAGCTCGGCACGCGGGATAATTAGATCGATGGCACCGTGATCCAGCAGGAACTCGCTGCGCTGGAAGCCCTCAGGAAGTTTCTCACGAACGGTCTGCTCGATAACTCGCGGTCCGGCGAAGCCAATCAGCGCTTTCGGCTCGGCCACGATGACGTCGCCCAGCATGGCCAAACTGGCCGAAACGCCGCCGTATACCGGATCGGTTAGCACCGAGATGAAAGGCAGCCCCTCTTCGCGCATACGCGCCAGCACAGCAGACGTTTTTGCCATCTGCATCAGTGAAATCAAGGCCTCCTGCATGCGCGCGCCGCCGGACGCAGAGAAGCATATCAGCGGGCAACGCAGTTCCAGCGCCACATTGGCGGCACGCACGAAGCGCTCGCCAACGATAGCGCCCATCGAACCACCCATGAAGGAGAATTCGAAGGCACAGGCAACAACCGGCACCTTGAACAACGTGCCCTGCATCGCGATCAGAGCATCCTTTTCGCCAGTCTGCCTCTGCGCGGCAGACAGGCGATCCTTGTACTTCTTGCTGTCACGAAACTTGAGCCGATCCACTGGCTCCAGGTCACCGGCGATTTCCTCGCGACCCTCGGTATCGAGAAAGATGTCCAGTCGGGTACGAGCATCAATGCGCATGTGATGCTGGCATTTAGGACACACATCCAGCGTCTTTTCCAGTTCGGGGCGATACAACACAGCCTCGCAGGACGGGCACTTGTGCCACAGTCCTTCGGGTACCGAGCTCTTCTGTGTCTCGGAACGCATGATCGAAGGGATCAGCTTGTCTACCAGCCAGTTGCTCATGCTCTTGTTCTCCAAAGCTTCCATTCGGGTCGCATCAACCTCGCGCCCCGATCAAATGTATTGTCGCGGCTCAACACTCCGCACTCGCTAAATTAGAGGGGGGTCCCGCTTTTCCGGGCAAACTAACCGCCTGGCGCCAGTCGAACCAGCGATTCGTACTGGACGGCAAAGAGCCGCCAAGCGTCACATGACAGAGCGAACTCGTTGAATGAACGCGCGAACTTTTTCGGCGCTCTTGATGCCTTTACTCAATTCAACGCCACCGCTCACATCAACCGCATAAGGGTGCACCTGCGCAATCGCGTCAGCCACGTTATCGCAGGTCAGACCGCCTGCCAGTATCAAAGGCTTGGGCAAATTGTCAGGAATAAGCGACCAGTCAAAACGCGCCCCCGTCCCCCCTGGCACACCCGCTATATAGGTGTCGAGCAACAATGCGCTAGCTCCAGCCGTAGCATATCGTGATGCCGCGGCGCCAATATCGCACCCAGGCGCAACTCGAAGCGCCTTGAACCAGGGGCGATGAAATCTTGCACAGTCAGCAGGCTCCTCATCGCCATGGAACTGCAGCACATCGAGCGCAACCGCATCCAGCGTGTCTTCGATCTCACAGCGACTGGCATCCACGAAAAGGCCGACCACGGTCACGAATGGAGGTAATGCCTCGACGATTTCCCGTGCCCGCCTGATGTCGACCGCACGCGGACTCTTGGCATAAAACACCAGACCGATGGCGTCCGCCCCAGCCTCCGCGGCGAGCAAAGCGTCCTCAACCCGGGTAATCCCACAAATTTTGCTTCGAACGACCGACAAGTCTTACTACCTTTGCGAAAGACAAGGGATGGTAGCAAAAGCCGCATTACCTGCAAGCCGAACGGACGGCTCAGCGAAACCGACAGCGCGTGAACATAGACGACCATTCGAGCTTAACGCCGTAACGCTACCCATTGTTCAAGCAGGAGTCCTGATGATCGGCAAGACCGGAAAGAAAGTGCGGACCAAGATACCGTTGAGGCAGCTTGAACTCTTCCGGGTATTCAACCCGCACCAGGTACAACCCATAAGGATGAGCCGTGACCCCACCGGTGCGACGTATACGCGCCTGCAATACCTGCTGGGCCCACTCAACCGGGCGCTCGCCCGCTCCGATAGTCATCAGAACACCGGCGAAATTGCGCACCATGTGATGCAGAAAGGCATTGGCACGCACGTCGATCACGATGAACTTGCCATGCTGTAGCAGCTGCAGATGATGCACCGTCTTCACGGGCGACTTGGCTTGGCACTGTCGCGCCCGAAAGGCGCTGAAATCATGGGTGCCGACAAACGCCTTGGCCGCTTCGCGCATCAATTCGATGTCGAGTGGTCGATGGTTCCAGGTGACCTCTTCAGCCATGTGGGCAGGGCGAATCTGGTCGTTGTAGATGACATACCGATATCGGCGCGCCATAGCGCTGAAGCGCGCATCGAAATGAGCTGGCATCGCCTTGGCCCAAGTCACGCTGATATCACCCGGCAGATTCATGTTCGCCCCCATGACCCAGGCGTGCATGCTGCGCTCAACCGAAGTATCGAAGTGCACCACCTGTCCGCTCGCATGCACCAGGGCGTCCGTGCGTCCTGCACAGCTCAAGGCAACGGGGTGTCCGCCGGCAACTCTGCTCAACGCTCGCTCCAGCGCCTCCTGAACTGAAGGTACACCCGCACGCTGGCGCTGGAAGCCACGGTAACGCGACCCTTTGTACTCGACACCTAGCGCGATTCTGGAAACGCCAACGGCAGCCGATTCGGCTGCCGCTTTGGGTAGGTCGTGAAGCATCAGGCCAGCTTGGCGAGCATCTCTCGCGCCTCTTGCTGCTGTTGCTCGCTGCCCTCCGAGAGTACCTCGTCGAGAATATCGCGAGCGCCTTCGGCATCCCCCATATCGATATAAGCACGGGCAAGATCGAGCTTGGTTGTGGCCTCATCGGTATCCGAGAAGAAGTTGAAATCATCCTCCTCTGCCGCGCTTTCAGACTCCGCATTCAAAGCGTCGGAAGACGCTGTTTTAGCGACATCCAGACTATCAACTGGAAGATCAAAATCCACACCATCGAACTGGTCAACCGCGCTCTCAATTTGCGGCTCACTCACTGGCTCATGATCAAGGGACAGATCGAAGTCAGCCGACAGCAGCTCCTCATCTGCCTTGGCATCGCGGTCGGTCGCAACGTCTTCCAAGGATTCATTCAGATCGAAACTGAAGCTTTCTACCGACGGCTGCCCCTCCTCCCCAGAAATGCGTTGTTCCTCAGCTCCGAGATCGAAGGAGAAATCATCCAGATCCTCAGAAAGGGAAGCTGCTAACGGGGACTCTTCTGCCAAGTCGGCAAAATGATCGTCCACACCTGCATTCTCTGTCGCGCTGGGCGCCGGCTCATCAAACGATAGATCGTCGAAGTCCAGGGTTTCGGGCTGTGCGGTTTCGCTGACTGGCGTAGCCGGGGTCAGGCTGACCAGATCGATATCCAGATCGTCCAAACTCAGATCAAAGGCGTCGTCTGGATCCTGCCCGGCAGCCTTCGCAGATACCTGCTCCTCGAACTGCAAATCGTCCAGATCGAAATTATCAAGATCGGCATGCGTTGCTACCGCTGCACCGGCTGCCGTGGTGGCGATGGCCGGATATTTGAGCTTGAGTCGTTCGATATCGCTGCCGGCACCACCAATTTCGCGCAACTCCGACTCTTGGCGAGCAAAACCGTCGCGATCACCCAGCTCTGCATAAACTTCCATCAGCTTCAGGCGTAGATCACTGCGCTGCGGTTCGTCGTTTAGGGCATTGCGCAGCAACTCGGCGGCCTGGTTGAAACGGCCATAGGCGATATAGATGTCAGCTTCTGCCAGAGCATCACCGGTAGAGGCATGCGTCGGAGCAACCGGTTCGGTTTCGACAAAGGTAGCGGCTGTGCTCGGGAGCGATGCGCCCGAGTCTGAATGCAGATCCTGTAGCGACCCGGGCTGCAAATTGAAGCTTTCGTTCTCACTTTCCGCGAGGAGTTGCTCTTGAAGCTCAGCTTCCTTCATTGCGTTACGGCGAGATAGCGCCATCAACCCAACCAACAGCAGTAGCAGCGCGCTTCCACCCAGCACACCGAGCAGCATCGGATTGGCCAGATATTCGTCAAGCAAGCTCGGCTCTTCAGACGCCGGAACCACGGGAGCTGCGGGAGCCGGCTTCGGTGCCGCTGCCGGCTTAGACGGCTGGGCCTTTTGTGAAGCAGGCGCCGCAGCGCTTGCCGTTGTTTCCTGATCAGGAGTCAGCTCGGTTTTGTTCTCGCTGGCGTTATCCGTTTCATCGCTCTGCGGTTTAGAAGCAGACGCGGAATCAGCTTGAATTGCCTGTGCAGCATCTTCCGATGGACGCTCGACATTGCTCGTCTCACCATCGACTGCTAGCTGAGCCTGCAGCTTGGCCAGCTGATCATCCTTAAGCTGCATCAAACGCTGGAGTTTCTCCAACTGACCCTGCAGCTCATCCAAGCGCTCTTTCAGATCGACATTTTCGCGCCGACTGGAGTCGAGACTCTCTTGAGTGGTGGCAAGGCGATCACGTAGCGCCTTGCTGTCGCCGCTGGAGCCGGTATCACTGCCGGCGGTGGATTTTCCAGCATCCGGAGCCACAAGCCGCAGGTTATCTCGATTATCACTTTGGGCAGGCGCTTCGCCTGCAGCGGTCCGGCGAGTCGCATCAATCTGCTTTGCTACGTCGCGAGGCGCAGTGCGCGCCTGCCGCCAGATCGTATTCTGCTCAGCGACTTGCGCAATGGCCTCGGCCTGAGTGCGACTGTTGATCTGCTCGGCGCTGGGCAAACGCAGGACTTGTCCGCTCTTCATGCGGTTGATGTTGCCATCAATAAAAGCGTTCGGATTCAAATCCTGGATGGCAAGCATGGTCTGATGGACCGTGCCAGAGCCAGCGTTACGTTCGGCAATTTCCCAGAGCGTATCGTGCGAAGAGGTCTTGTACTCGGAGCCGGTCGACACGCGCTCAGCCGCCTGCCCCGTCGTCGACGCAGGTGATGGCGACTTCACCTGACTCGGCGCAGCCGAAACACTCGGCGTGCGAGCGGGCGCCACCGAAGCGATTGGCAACTGCGGGGCAACCGCAGCTACGGTTTCCGGAGAATAAAGCGGGGGGTCCAGCAACAATGTGTACTCACGCAACAAGCGACCGCTGGGCCATAGAACCTCAACCAGGAAATTGAGATAAGGCTCACGTACCGGCTTGGTCGATGAGACTCGGATGACGCTTTTGCCGTCCGGCCGTAGCACTGGAGTGAATTTCAGATCGGTCAGAAAGTACTGACGATCAATTCCGGCGCGGTTGAACTCTTCAACAGAGGCGAGCGAAGGGACCACCTCGCCCGGAGCGAGCATTTTTGCGTCAAGCAGTTCGATTTCCGCAACCAGTGGTTGATTCAGCGACGATTGCAGCCGCACCTCACCAAGCCCCAGCGCATGGGCCACCTCGGTAGTCAGCGCAGTAGCAGCTGCAATTGCCAGTACCAGATTTCGAACCCGAACCATTGTCTATCCTTTGTTTATCTTTTTCTCGAAGCTTGAGAAAGGGTCTTATGTCACTGCCCGCGCTTTGCAGCGCCCCCGATCAGCGATAGGCCGTACTAGCACAACTTAGAAAAGTTCTTCGAATTACCAGTAAGTATCTTTTACAGATGGTGTTTTATCAACAACTTGGCGGACGGCGCAGCATTCCACTCCGACGCTTTTGGCACGTTATCAGACTCAATCCACAATTTGACTGGCCCAGTCCCTGCGCGCTGCCGAGCTTCTTCACACCGAAGCCCGGGCTCACTACGCCCGCCAGACCCAACGCTCACCGTCCACTGTCCGACAACGGACACCCACCCGATATTTGACGCTGTGCCGGCGCACAGTCTGCAGGATGCAGGCGAAAAAAAACCGCGGCTAACCGCGGTTTTTTAAGAGTGACTCAACGCTCCAAAAGTATCCGAAGCATCCGACGCAGGGGCTCCGCAGCCCCCCATAGCAATTGATCACCAACGGTGAAGGCCCCGAGGAAATGTGAGCCCATGTTGAGCTTACGCAATCGTCCGACCGGTACGCTCAACGTGCCAGTGATGGCCGCCGGGCTCAGCTCCTGCATGCTGGCCTCTCGATGATTCGGCACCAGCTTGACCCACGGATTGTGCTGACTGATCAGCCCTTCGATATCCGAAATCGGCACATCCTTGTTCAGCTTGATCGTCAATGCCTGACTGTGGCAGCGCATAGCGCCGATGCGCACGCAGATACCGTCAACCGGAATCGGGTTCTTGAAGCGACCAAGGATCTTATTGGTCTCGGCCTGCGCCTTCCACTCCTCACGGCTCTGCCCGTTGGGCAGTTCCTTGTCGATATAGGGAATCAGGCTGCCGGCCAGCGGTACACCAAAGTTATCGACGGGGAACGCTTCACCTCGCTGACTCTCGGCAACCTTCCGGTCGATATCCAGAATGGCGCTCGCCGGATTGGCAAGGTCGTCGGCAACGGCGGCGTTGATGGTTCCCATCTGCTTGATCAGTTCGCGCATGTTCTGAGCGCCAGCGCCGGATGCAGCCTGATAAGTCATGGCGCTCATCCATTCCACGAGCCCCGCCTCGAACAAACCACCGAGGCCCATCAGCATCAGGCTGACAGTGCAGTTACCGCCGATGTAGTTCTTGGTACCGGCATCCAGCTGCTGGTCGATCACGCGGCGGTTCACCGGGTCGAGCACGATAACGGCGTCATCCTGCATACGAAGTGCCGAGGCGGCATCGATCCAGTAGCCTTGCCAACCTGCTTCGCGCAGCTTCGGGAAAACCTCGTTGGTGTAGTCACCGCCTTGGCAGGTCAGGATCACGTCCAGCGCCTTCAGCTCATCGATACTGTAGGCATCCTTCAGCGGAGCGGTTTCCTTGCCGATGGCCGGCCCCTGGCCGCCAACGTTCGAGGTGGTGAAGAACACCGGTTCGATCAGATCGAAATCCCGCTCTTCCAGCATCCGCTGCATGAGCACGGAACCGACCATCCCGCGCCAACCGATCAGACCTACACGTTTCATCGCAACTACACCTATAGAAAAAGTGGCCCGCACATATAGAAAGGCGGGCAAAGAGCTTACAACTTCGCGAGCGCCGCGACTACCGCATCACCCATTGCCTGGGTACCTACCTTCGTGCAGCCCTCGGACCAGATATCGCCGGTACGCAGCCCCTGGTCGAGCACATCGCTGACCGCGCGCTCGATAGTGTCCGCCGCAACCAGCTGATTGAAGCTGTAACGCAGCATCATCGAAACCGAGAGAATGGTTGCCAACGGGTTGGCGATGCCTTTGCCGGCGATATCCGGTGCCGAGCCATGGCAGGGTTCGTACATGCCCTTGTTGCTCGCGTCCAGCGAAGCGGACGGCAGCATGCCGATGGAGCCGGTTAGCATGGATGCCTCGTCGGACAGAATGTCGCCGAACATGTTGTCGGTAACGATCACGTCGAACTGCTTGGGTGCGCGCACCAGTTGCATGGCGGCGTTATCGACGTACATGTGCGACAGCTCGACCTCCGGGTAATCCTTGGCCACTTCCTCGACCACCGCGCGCCACAGCTGGCTAGAAGCCAGTACGTTGGCCTTGTCCACCGAGCAGAGCTTCTTGTTGCGCAACATCGCCATATCGAAACCAACCTTGGCGATGCGGCGGACCTCGCTTTCGCTGTACGGCAGGGTGTCGTAGGCCATGCGCTCACCATTCTCGAGCACCTTGCTCTCGCGCGGCTGACCGAAATAGATGCCGCCAGTCAGCTCACGCACGATGAGGATGTCCAGCCCCGCAACAATCTCCGGCTTCAGGGTCGAGGCATCGGCCAGTTGCGGATACAACAGCGCCGGGCGCAGGTTGCCGAACAGGCCCAGCTGCGAACGGATCTTCAGCAGGCCGCGCTCGGGGCGAATGGCTGGATCGATCGCATCCCACTTCGGACCGCCCACGGCACCCAGCAGAATGGCGTCCGCGTTGCGGGCGCGCTCCAGGGTTTCGTCGGCCAGCGGCACGCCGTATTTGTCGATTGCAGCGCCGCCCAGTTCGTCGTAGCTCAGCTCGAAACCGAGCTGGAACTTGTCGTTGGCCAGCTGCAGTACCTTGACGGCCTCCGCCATGATTTCCGGACCGATACCGTCACCCGGGAGAACCAGAATCTGCTTGCTCATTGCATTCCTCTATTTTTCGTGGGGTGGATAACGGCCATCGGCCTTATCCACCGGAATCCTCTGGTGGAAAACGCTGCGCGGTTTTCCACCCTACCTGCACGCTCGTTTACTTGATCGCGCCGAACAGCCAGGGCTGGGCCTGCCGGTGCTTGCTCTCGAACGCCTTGATCGCGTCTGCGTCCTGCAAGGTCAGGCCGATATCGTCCAGCCCGTTGAGCAGGCAGTGCTTGCGGAAGGCGTCGATCTCGAAGCAGTACTGCACGCCATCCGGGCGCGTCACGGTCTGGGCCTGCAGATCGACGGTAAGTTGATAGCCCTCGGTGGCCTCGGCCTGCTGGAACAGCGCATCGACCTCATCTTCTTTCAGCACGATCGGCAGCAGGCCGTTCTTGAAGCTGTTATTGAAGAAGATATCAGCGAAGCTCGGCGCAATGATGGCGCGGAAACCGTACTCATCCAGCGCCCAGGGAGCATGCTCGCGGGACGAGCCGCAGCCGAAGTTCTCACGGGCCAGCAGCACGCTGGCGCCTTGGTAGCGCGGGAAGTTCAGCACAAACTCCTTGTTCAGCGGGCGGTTGGAGCAGTCCTGGTTTGGCTGACCAACATCCAGATAGCGCCACTCGTCGAACAGGTTGGGACCGAAGCCGGTGCGCTTGATCGACTTGAGGAATTGCTTGGGAATGATCTGGTCGGTATCGACGTTGGCGCGATCCAGCGGGCAGACCAGGCCGGTGTGTTGGGTAAAGGCTTTCATGCTGTTGCTCCTCAGGCCTGGATCAGTTCGCGAACATCGATGAAACGACCGGTCACCGCGGCGGCGGCAGCCATGGCCGGGCTCACCAGATGAGTACGACCGCCGGCACCCTGACGCCCCTCGAAGTTGCGGTTGGAAGTCGAGGCGCAATGCTCGCCGCTCCCCAGCTTGTCCGGGTTCATCGCCAGACACATGGAGCAGCCGGGCTCACGCCATTCGAAGCCGGCTTCGATGAAGATCTTGTCCAGCCCCTCGGCTTCGGCCTGCTGCTTGACCAGGCCTGAACCCGGTACTACCAGCGCCTGCTTGACGTTGGCGGCGACCTTGCGGCCCTTGGCCACTTCAGCGGCGGCACGCAAGTCCTCGATGCGGGAGTTGGTGCACGAACCGATGAACACACGATCCAGCTTGATCTCGGTAATCGGCTGGTTGGCGTTCAGGCCCATGTATTTGAGAGCGCGAACGATGGAATCGCGCTTCACCGGATCGGCTTCGGCAGCCGGGTCCGGCACGCGCTGGTCGACCGCCAGTACCATTTCCGGCGAAGTGCCCCAACTGACCTGCGGCTTGATGTCCTCTGCCTTCAACTCGATGATGGTGTCGAATACCGCGTCCTCATCGGACACCAGGTCTTTCCAGACTTCGACCGCTTTTTCCCAATCCGCACCCTTCGGTGCATAAGGCCGACCTTCTACATAGGCGACGGTTTTCTCATCGCAAGCGACCATACCCACACGGGCACCGGCCTCGATGGCCATATTGCAGAGGGTCATGCGGCCCTCCATCGACAGGTCGCGAATGGCGCTGCCGGCAAACTCCAGCGCATGGCCATTGCCACCAGCGGTACCGATCTTGCCGATCACCGCGAGCACGATGTCCTTGGCACTGACGCCGAACGGCAGTTTGCCTTCGACGCGCACCTGCATGTTTTTCATCTTCTTGGCGACCAGACACTGAGTGGCCAGCACGTGCTCGACTTCCGAAGTGCCGATACCGTGGGCCAGAGCACCGAAGGCGCCATGGGTAGAGGTATGCGAATCGCCGCAGACCACGGTCATGCCCGGCAGAGTGGCGCCCTGCTCCGGGCCGATGACGTGGACGATGCCCTGGCGCACGTCGTTCATCTTGAATTCGAGAATGCCGAAGTCGTCGCAGTTCTCGTCCAGCGTCTGCACCTGAATGCGCGAGACTTCGTCCGCGATGGCTTCCAGGCCGCCCTGGCGCTCACCCTTGGTCGTCGGCACGTTGTGGTCCGGCGTCGCGATGTTGGCGTCGATGCGCCACGGCTTGCGGCCGGCGAGGCGCAGCCCTTCGAAGGCCTGGGGCGAAGTCACTTCATGCAGGATGTGGCGGTCGATGTAGATCAGCGACGAACCATCGTCACGCCGCTTCACCTCGTGCATCTCCCAAAGCTTGTCGTAGAGCGTTTTGCCGGCCATCGGAGTTTTCCTCATCTGCTTTCTATGCGGGGCGAATAGCCCTTGCGCTTATGGGGCGATCCTAGGGGCTTGAATTGAATTACTCAAATTCATATTTTTTATGCGAAGCATTCCTTACGGGAATCGCCTGGGCCGCCGGTTAACACACATTTATCCGGCTCGTAGCGCCAATCAACGACTTGGAGATCCCATGGATCTTGCCAATCTCAACGCCTTTATTGCGGTCGCCGAAACCGGCAGCTTCTCTCTGGCAGCCGAGCGTCTGCACCTGACACAACCAGCCGTCAGCAAGCGGATTGCCGCACTGGAAGGTCAACTCGATGTGCGCCTGTTCGATCGGCTGGGTCGCGAGATCAGCCTGACCGAGGCCGGCCGCGCGCTGCAGCCACGTGCCTACCAGATTCTCAACGTTCTGGAGGATACCCGCCGCGCCCTGACCAACCTCAACGGCGACATCGGCGGGCGGCTGTCACTCGCCACCAGCCATCACATCGGCCTGCATCGCTTACCGCCACTGCTGCGCGCGTTCACCCGGGCCCACCCGCAGGTGAACCTGGACATTCGCTTTCTCGATTCGGAAATCGCCTATGACGAGGTGCTGCATGGCCGTGCCGAACTGGCGGTCATCACCCTGGCGCCGCAGACGGCCGAGCCGGTGAAGGCAATGAAAGTCTGGGACGACCCGCTCGACTTCGTCGTCGCGCCCGAACATCCGCTGGCACGCAGGCCCACGATCACGCTGGCGGATATCGCCAGCCATCCCGCGGTATTTCCCGGCGGCAACACCTTCACTCATCACATCGCGCACCGCCTGTTCGAACGCGAAGGACTGACGCCCAACATCACCATGAGTACCAACTATATGGAGACGATCAAGATGATGGTTTCCATCGGCATCGCCTGGAGCGTTCTGCCTCGCAGCATGCTCGACGAACAGGTGGTGCGCCTGGATTTGCCGAGCATCCAGTTGACGCGCCAGCTAGGCTATATCCGGCACACCGAGCGAACGCTATCCAATGCCGCAAGAGCGTTCATGGCCCTGCTCGATAGCGTGGCGGGTACCGCCGAGCGCAAGGCAAACAACTAATAAAGAAGCCCACCATGTCCAAGGTCATGCTGATCACCGGCGCCAGCCGAGGCATCGGCGCCGCCACCGCACAACTGGCGGCAGAACGGGGCTACGCCCTGTGCCTGAATTACCATCATCGGGAAGATGCCGCGCACCAGGTGCTACACGAGGCCCAGCGCCTCGGCGTGCAGGCCATCGCGGTACAGGCCGATGTCTCCCGTGAAGATGAAGCGCTCGACCTGTTCACCGCGCTTGATCGGGAATTCGGCCGCCTCGACGTGCTGGTCAACAACGCCGGCATGCTGGAGCGACAGCTGCGCCTGGAGCAAATGGATGCGGCACGCTGGAACCGCGTGCTTGGCGCTAATGTGATCGGCAGCTTTCTCTGCGCTCGCGAGGCAATCAAGCGGATGTCGACACGCCACGGCGGGCACGGCGGCGCGATCATCAATCTTTCCTCGGCAGCCGCACGCCTCGGCGCCCCCGGCGAGTACATCGACTATGCGGCAGCCAAGGGCGCCATCGACAGCATGACGCTGGGACTGGCCAAGGAAGTGGGCGGCGAAGGCATACGCGTCAACGCGGTGCGTCCCGGCGTGATCTATACCGACATCCACGCCAGTGGCGGCGAGCCGGACCGGATCGAGCGGGTCAAGACAAGCGTTCCGCTCGGACGCGGTGGCGCCGCGCGTGAGGTCGCCGAGGCCATTCTCTGGCTTGCCAGTGAAGGCGCCAGCTATACCAGCGGCGCGTTGCTGGATGTCAGCGGCGGACGCTGAGCCCGCTACGCCAGCGCTCGTTGGCGGATGGCCTGGGTATCCACGCCGAGCAAGGCATCGATCCGCTCGCAATCATTCTCCCGACGAAGCTCGGCAAACAATTCCGACGCCTGCGGATAATTGCGCGTCAGCAGTGCCAGCCATTGCTTGAGTCGGCCGGGCGCGTAGCGCGGTGCAATCTTGCCGCGGGCCTGGCGCCAGAAATCGGCCAGCATGGGGTTGAAGTCGTCCCAGCTCATCTCGGCCAGCGCCTGCTCCTGCCTCGCCGCCACGATCTGACGGGCCAGATCGGGACGCGAAACCAGCCCGCGCCCCAGCATCACATCCTCGACACCACTGACCTCGCGGCAACGGCGCCAGTCATCCACCGACCAGATGTCGCCGTTGGCGTACACCGGCACATCCACCACGTCGCGCACTCTGGCCACCCATTCCCAATGCGCCGGCGGCTTGTAGCCATCCAGCTTGGTGCGCGCATGCACCACCAACTGCTGCGCACCGCCAGCGGTTAGTGCACGCGCGCAATCGAGCGCGCCATCCGGGCTGTCGAAGCCCAGACGCATCTTCGCGGTCACCGGAATATGCGCCGGAACGCTGCGGCGCACCTCGCAGACAATGGCGTGCAGTAGCTCCGGTTCCTTGAGCAGCACGGCGCCGCCGCGCGACTTGTTGACCGTTCGCGCCGGGCAGCCGAAGTTCAGGTCGATAGCCGGCGCCCCCAGCGTGCAGGCATAGGCGGCATTGTCTGCCAGGCAGGCCGGATCGGAGCCCAGCAGCTGCACCCGTACCGGCGTACCGGCACGGGTCACCGCGCCCTCGGCCAGCTCCGGTGCAAGCTTGCGGAAGCTGCTCTGCGGCAAAAGGCGGTCCGAGACGCGAATGAACTCGGTCACGCACCAGTCGACGCCACCCACTCGGGTCAGGACATCGCGCAGGATTTCGTCGACCAGTCCTTCCATCGGTGCAAGAGCGATCTGCATGGTCCGTGACGTCTCGTGAAAAAAAGGACGGCATTGTACGGAGATCGGCTGCACCGATGAATGCCGGCCGACACCCTGCTCATGACGCCCTGACGCACACGATCAATTGTCGGACTTGTCTCGCAGCTCACGTCGATGGTGGACCATATCGGTCTCGTTCCCTCCATGACCGGGTTCGCCAGCATTCCGCTCGAGCGGGATCGCCAGGCGTTTCGATGCCTGATCCGCGGACTTGCCCGCTTCCGACCATCCCTTCACGACGGTATCGGTTTCTCGCGCGCCGTCGTAAGCAGTTCCACGCTCGGGCAACACGCCGTCCGATTGCGCGGTTGCAGCGCTTGCCCACCACACAAACCCGAACGCGAGCAGAAGATGAACACGCATGGCTGTCTCCTCCTTTATTCCCCTGCAGTTTAGGCCGTACGTCACTCACAGGCGTTCGGCCGGTCTGGAACCGCTTCGGGCACACAAGGTCCACTGCATAGCCACAGGACGAGACCCGCAGCACAGGATGCGCTACATGATGACGCCCGCCTTCACTCTTACGTTGATGCTCTTCGGCTGGTTCCTGGTCGCGCTGGCGCTGCTCTGGGGAATGATGCGGATCGCCCGGCGCCACCCTCGGTCACGCGTGCTCCACCGCGATCACCCGTCGACGAAGATTTTCAGCCTGCCACTGCCGTTCAGAAAAATTTTCTAATAAGGTCGTGACAATCGCGACAGAACCTGTAGAATTCGCGCCGCGGGATGGAGCAGTCTGGTAGCTCGTCGGGCTCATAACCCGAAGGTCGTCGGTTCAAATCCGGCTCCCGCAACCAATTCAAAAGGCCACTCATCGAGTGGCCTTTTTTGTTTTCCCTGTAGCCCGATGCAAAAGCTAACCCGCTGATTAAAAAGCCAATTTTTTAAGAAATCGCTTGACAGCCGAGGCTCAGCGCGTAGAATTCACGGCGCGGGATGGAGCAGTCTGGTAGCTCGTCGGGCTCATAACCCGAAGGTCGTCGGTTCAAATCCGGCTCCCGCAACCAATTCAAAAGGCCACTCATCGAGTGGCCTTTTTCGTTTCTGCCCTCGTTCTGTCGAAGCGCACCAGGCACAAGTTGCCACCCCTCCTCGCCCCGCACTCCGGCTTCTGTGGCGGCTTATCGCTCGTAATGAAAGCAACTCTCATTTCTCAATTACTTATTCCGGCTAGCATTTAAAAAAGAGCGCTTATTTCTATAGGCATTCTCTTAGTAACGCGCTCAACTATTATCAGCAATTGAAATACAGGCAAGAGAATCGCAATCCACCCAAGGATTGATTCTCACGGAAACCGTCAAAATAAATTTCCTTTACCATTCAGCAGGTTATGTGACCTGCTTCGTCAGGCCTCGCCAAGCAACAAAAAAACGTCTCCGCGAGCTTGACTTCGATCACACTTTGACGGATATCTATTGCCGAACGGAGTAGTGCGCTGCGAGCAGTTAAGATCATCGGGAGCGATCAAGTTCAGCAGCTGAGTTATACCGCCAGCGAAGCCCCGAAAAATTTTCATTTCAAGAACCGAAGAGAGCGGTCAGTGCGGTAGCTTTGCCCGAAGAAAAGTTACTGGGCAGATAATTGCTTTGCTTTGTAGAAGTTGAGGCAAGACGGTACAGGTGCTGAGCGGCGAAACGGCTGAAAGGCCCATGGGCGGTAGCATTTCCGGTTTTCCACCGGCCTAATAGCCGCAATTCATATAGAAGTAATCCAAGCTAACGCGCGAAACACATACTCGTTTCGCCACTAATATGAATTGACCGCGTTCAGGGCGAAGAACGCACCGCCAGACAAACAAATTCATGTAAAGACAAATCTTCATACTTCCCTCTTTTCTGCGGGAGAAACTTGTGCGCGCCCAAACTAGCAACTTAGACAATAGTTCTATCGCTCTTATTGCCAAGGCAATAAACAAAGAAGGTTACGCCTGCATTCCCGAATTCCTCAGCAGATCGCAGCTTGAAGAACTTCGTGAGCAGCTTTCCATCGAGGCCGAGCGACATGAAGGCAACTACTTCGCGTATCACGGCGACAATGCGCTGGCGGGAAGTCCGCTCGTTGCGCTGAAGGCGTCGCCTGATTTCCAGAAGATGCTCGCCGATGTTTATCGACAGGCGGTCGGTAACAGCGCGCCGAGTTCTGAAATATTCCCCGTATTGCGCTGCGTTCAGGGAGGCAGCGGACGGCGCGAGTCCAACTGCTTTCACTTCGATGCCAGTCTGGTGACCGCCCTGCTCCCTATCGAAATCCCCCAACAGGGCAAGCCGAACGAGCGCGGCGATCTGTTGCTATTCGCCAATCGGCGCCGTGTTCGCCCCAGTGTGCTGCTCAACGTGCTGGAGAAAGCACTGGTGCAGAACACCTTCACACGCAAGCTGATCAGCCTCGGCATACGGCTGCATTTGCTTCGACCGCAGCGTCTGCGTCTGGTGCCCGGCAACCTCTATCTGTTCTGGGGCTATCGCTCACTGCACGCCAATGAGCCCTGCAACCCGGCCTATCGCCGTGCCACGGCGATCTTCCACTACGGCGATCCGCATGCCGGCAGCCTGCTGACCAGCCTGATCCTGGCGGTCAACCAGCACCGTGCACGTCGCGCCAGCCAGATAAGCGACCAGCACGCCGTCTGACTGCCCTCCCCTTGCCGGCCAGAAACCGGAGAAGGGCCGCATGGCCCGATAAGGAAATCGACATGATCAACGTGACCAAGTCTTACCTGGGCAACAAAGACAAGTTCATAGCCTACGTCGACCGCATCTACGACACGGGCTGGCTGACCAACCAGGGCCCTTTGGTGATGGCGCTGGAACAGCGGCTGCAGGAATACCTGGGTGTGAGGAACATCATCCTCACCAACAACGGCACCATCGCCCTGCAGATCGCCTACCGGGCCCTGGGGCTCACCGGCAGCGCGATCACCACGCCGTTCAGCTTCGTGGCCACGACCAGCTCCCTGCAATGGGAAGGCATCCGGCCGATCTTTGCCGACATCGACGAAGCCACCTGGAACATCGATCCCGAGCGGATCGAAGCGTGCATCGCCCCCGATACCAGCGCCATCGTCGCCACCCACGTGTTCGGCAATCCTTGCGCGGTCGAACACATCCAGCGCATCGCGAACCGGCACAACCTCAAGGTCGTGTACGACGGTGCCCATGCGTTCGGCGTGCGTCACGGCGGCCAGTCGGTGTTCAACTGGGGCGACATCAGCACCCTGAGTTTTCATGCCACCAAGCTGTTTCACACCATCGAGGGTGGCGCGATCGTCACCAACGATGACGCGCTGGCCGCGCGGATTCGCCTGCTGTGCAACTTCGGCATCGTCGATACCGACATCATTCAGGGCATCGGCATCAACGCCAAGCTCAACGAATTCTCCGCGGCGATGGGGCTGTGCATCCTCGACGACATCGAGGACATCCTCGACCAACGTGCCGAGATTGGCCAACGCTACGAGCGCGAACTGGGTGGCTATTTCGACCTGCAGGCGCCGCAACCGGGCAGCCAGCGCAACTACAGCTATTTTCCCGTTGCGCTGGCGAACGAACTGCAGCTGCTGCGCAGCCGTGAGCAGCTGAACGACAACGGCATCAATCCGCGGCGCTATTTCTACCCCTCGCTGGACACGCTGGAGTACCTGCAGCCGCAGGCTCCGCAGCCGCGCTCGCGCGCGCTCAGTCGTCGCGTGCTGTGCCTGCCGATCTACCCGGGCTTACCGCCCAAGGTGCAGAGCCGCGTCATCCAAACCCTGATTCATGAATCGATTCACAGCGAACAGGCCAGCCGCGCGCTGTTCAACCCGCTGGTCCGGGCCTTTGACCTGGCGCAGCCGCAGCTCACCGTCGCCACCTGCAAACGTATTTCCTGATTCGAATGGACGCACCTAACACCATGCCTGATCCGAAACGGCTTTCGGTACTGCGCAACACCGGCCTGAACTACCTTGGCCAGGCTTACGCCTTGCTGGTGGGTATCGTCATCCTGCCGTTCTACCTCAGCCATCTGGGCGCCGAGGCGTATGGACTGATCGGCTTCTTCGCGGTGCTGCAGGCCTGGCTGCAACTGCTCGATGCCGGATTGTCGCCCTCGCTGGTCCGGCAGATCGCCCATTACCGCGGGCAGGCGGAGGATTTTGCCGAGCTGACCGAGCCGGGCCGCCTGCTGCGCTCGTTCGAGATCATCTTCGTCCCCATCGCTCTGCTGACGTGGGCCAGCATCCACGCCGCCAGCGGCTGGATTGCCGAACACTGGCTGCAAGCCCACGAACTCAGCGGCGCCACACTCGCCCAGTGCATCAGCCTGATGGGCGTGCTGGTCGGCCTGCGGCTATACGCGACGCTGTACAAGAGCGGCCTGCAAGGGCTGGAGCTGCATGGCTGGCTGAACGGCGCGAACATGCTGATCGCCACCCTGCGCTACTTCGGCGGGCTGTTTCTGGTCGCCTTCGTGACGCAGGATCCGCGCGACTTCTTCGTCTTCCAGGTTGCGGTCGCGCTGATCGAAACCCTGCTGATGGCCTCGCGCGCCTATGCGCTGATGCCCAACCCGCATCTGTTCACCGGTTTCGACTGGTCGGTGGTCAGGCCGGTACTGCCCTTCGCCGCGGGGATGACGCTCACCTCGGTGCTGTGGATCGTCCTCACGCAGCTGGACAAGGTGCTGCTCTCCAAGGTGCTGCTGCTCAAGGAATACGGCTATTACTCGCTGGTCGCGCTGATCGCTACCGGGCTGCTCACCCTGACCAACCCGCTGGTGCAGACACTGCTGCCGCGCATGACCATGCTCACCGCCGAAGGGCGGATCGCCGACATGCGCGCGCTGTACCTCAACGCCAGCCGCTTCGTCTGCAGTGTGCTGTTCCCGATGGCGGCGGTGATTGCCTTCCACTCGCGGGAACTGATTTTCGCCTGGACCGGCGATGCGCAGGCCGCGGCATGGAGCGAGCCGATCCTCGCCTGGTACGTGCTGGGCAGCGCGATCCTCGCGGTAGGTGCCTTCCAGTTCTACCTGCAGTACGCCTTCGGCGAGCTGCGCCTGCACATCTGGTTCAGCGTCATCTCCACGGTGATCAGCATTCCGCTGGTGGTCTGGGCCGTTCTGCAGCATGGCGCGCTCGGTGCGGCACTGGCGTGGTTCGGCCTGCGGTTGATCACCTTCGTCATCTGGCCGCCGCTGGTACACCGGCGCTTCGTTCCGGGTCTGCACGGCATCTGGCTGAAAGACCTGGTTCGTATCACCGCCATGACCGTTCTCGGCCTGCTGGTCGGCGAGCCGCTGTTCGACGCCATCGCCAGCGACGAGCGCATCGACATCCTGCTGGGGCTGGCCAGCAGCGGCCTGATCTGCCTGGTCCTGGTCGCCGCCAGCTCCCGGCCGCTGGTTCTCAAACTCTACGTGTTGATCACCAAACCGAGCCTGTGACATGGAATTGAAGAGCGAATACGCCATCAGGTCGCGCTGGCAAGGCCGCACCGAGCCGACGCTGAGCATCATCTGCCTGACCTACAACCACGCTCCCTTTATCAGGAAGACCCTGGAGAGTTTTCTCCAGCAAGAAACGGATTTCCCTTTTGAAGTGATCGTGCATGACGACGCCTCCACCGATGCGACCGCCGCGATCATCGCCGAGTACGCCGCGCGCTACCCGGGCATCGTCAAGCCGATCTACCAGCAGCAGAACCAGTTCAGCCTCGGCGTACCGTTCAGCACGCGGCTGTTCGCCCGTGCGGCGGGTCGCTACATCGCCTACTGCGAGGGCGACGACTACTGGACCGATCCGCGCAAGCTGCAGATCCAGGTGGATTTTCTCGAACGCCACCACGACTACGTGCTGACCTACCACGACGCCTTCATGTTCAACAGCCAGGGCGTCATCCGCAGCCCGCAGTTCACCGGCAAGTTGCGCCAGGACGCCAGCGCACGCGAGCTGATGCAGGGCCGGCCGTTCTCCACGCTGACTGTGTGCTTTCGCAACCTGCTGCAGGAGCTGCCACCCGAACTGCTCGGCGTGGAAGTGCTGGACATCTGCTGGTGGTCGCTGCTCGGTGCCCACGGCAAAGGCAAGTTCATCGATGAGATCAAGCCGGCGGCCTACCGCGTTCACGAAGGCGGCATTTTCTCCATGCGCCCCAGCCGACAGCGCATCCAGATGACCCTGCACGCCCATTACTGCCTGGCCCGTTACTACCAGCGCATCGGCAAACGCGAGCTGTACGAGTACTTCCTCGGCCAGGTTGCCAGCGAGTGCCTCGCGCTTCTCTCGCCGCTGAGCAAGCTGCAGGCGCTTTGTGGTGTTGCCCAGAACCTCGCACTCAACCTGTTGCGGCGCCTGGCCCCGCGACCGGCCAAAGGCTGAGTTACAAAACCCTGTTTCACTGCACCATCAGGATGGATCCCCAATGACTGCACTGACCCGCTCCTCGCTGGAATACGACACGGACAGCCGTATCGATCTGGCCGGTATTCTGCGTACCGCCTACGACCACAAGGGACTGATCGCCAGCATTACCGGGCTGTTCGCCGCCCTGGGCATCGCCTACGCCGTAGTCGCCACGCCGATCTACGAAGCCACCGCCATGATCCAGATCGAGCCGAAGAAGACCGGTATCACCGGCGTGCCGGAGGTCGTGCCCCGGCCGGATTCGGTATCCCAGGCCGTCACCGAGATCTCCCTGCTCAAGTCGCGCGCCGTGCTGGGCAAGACGGTGGAAAACCTCAAGCTCTACATCACCGCCAAGCCCAAGCGGCTGCCGCTGCTGGGCGGCTACCTCGCGCGGCAGCACGACCCGGCCGTCGACGGTCCGCTGGCCGCCCCGCTGTTCGGCCTCGCCAGCCTTGCCTGGGGCGGCGAGAAGATCGAGGTGTTCCAGCTCGACGTACCGCCGGCCTACCTGGGCGAAAAGCTCACCCTCGTCGCCGAGAACGACGGTGGCTATCGGCTGCTGGATGAAGAACAAACCCTGCTGCTGCGCGGCGAAGTGGGCCAGGCCGTAGTCAGCCGTGGCTTCAAGGTCCAGATCAGCGAACTGCTGGCGCGTCCCGGCACCGAGTTCGAGCTGGTGCGCAGCCGCGCGCAGACCACCGCACTGGATTACCAGGACCGACTCAAGGTCGGCGAAGCCGGCAAGGACTCCGGGATCATCTACCTGTCGCTGGAAGACGCCGACGCGCAACAGGCCACCGCCGTGCTCGACGAAATCGGCCGCCTCTATGTACGCCAGAACGTCGAACGCAGCTCGGCCGAGGCCGCGCAGCGTCTGGAGTTTCTGCGTTCGCAGCTGCCGCTGGTGCGCAAGGAGCTGGAAAAGGCGGAGGCTGCGCTCAATGCCTACCAGACCAGCGCCAAGTCGGTGGACATCAGCATCGAGACCGAATCGGTGCTCGAGCAGATCGTCGAGCTGGAAAAACTGCTCTCCGAGCACAACCTCAAACGCGTCGAGTACAACCGGCTGTACACCCGCGAACACCCGATCTACCAGACGCTGATGAAACAGATCGGCCAGTTGCAGACGCAGAAGGAGCAGCTGCTGAAGAAGGTCGATGCGTTGCCGGAAACCCAGCAGGAGCTGCTGCGGTTGAAGCGTGACATGGAAGTCACCACCGAAACCTACACGCTGCTGATGAACCAGGCCCAGGAGCAGGACGTCCTGCGCGCCGGCACCATCGGCAACGTGCGCATCATCGACGATGCCTACACCACCACCGAGAAACCGGCCAAGCCAATCCGTCCGCTGATCGTCGGCATCGCCATCTTTCTCGGACTGCTGGCCTCGGCGCTGGTCATCCTGCTGCGTCAGGCCTTCTATCGCGGCGTGGAAAGCCCCGACGTGATCGAGAAGCTCGGCATTCCGGTGTATGCCGCCACGCCGTTCTCCAGCCGTCAGGAGCAACTGCAAAAAGCACACAAGGCGAACGACGGTCTGGCCCGGCTGCTCAGCCTCACCGACCCGGCCGATCTGGCAGTCGAGTCCATGCGTAGCCTGCGTACCAGCCTCAAGTTCGCCACCCTCGAGGCGCGCAACCGGGTGCTGATGATCACCAGCCCGACGCCGGGCGTCGGCAAGTCGTTCGTCTCCAGCAACCTGGCGGCGGTCATCGCCCAGAGCGGCCAGCGCGTGCTGCTGATCGACGCCGACATGCGCCGCGGTTACCTGCATCGCGTGCTGGGCCTCACACCGCGCCACGGTCTGTCCGACGCACTCGCCGGCGGACTGCCGCTGAACGAGGTGACCCGGCGCACCGCGCAGAAGAATCTGGATTTCATCGCCAGCGGTTGCAACGCGCCAAACCCGTCCGAACTGCTGATGCACGACAATTTCGCCCGCCTGCTCAAGGAAGCCGAGCAGCACTACGACTTCGTCATCGTCGACACCCCGCCGGTGCTGGCCGTGACCGATGCCGTGCTGGTCGCCCAGCAGGCCGGCACCAGCCTGCTGGTGACGCGTTTCGGCGTCAGCAGCGGCGCACAGATCGAGGCCGCCAAGCGCCGCCTGATGCACAACGGCGTGCTGCTCAAGGGCGCGATCCTCAACGGCATACGCCGCCGTGCCTCCAACTCGGCGTACGACACCGGCGCCTACGGTTACTACAGCTATCCCCAGAAAGCCTGACAACGCACAAGGAGAAGCGCCGTGCTCCGCACCATCGCCATGATGCAACCGTACCTGTTTCCGTACCTGGGCTACTTTCAACTGATCAACGTCAGTGACGTGTTCGTACTGGGCGACGACCTGCAGTACGAAAAGGGCTCATGGATGAATCGCAACCGGATTCTGGGTGACGGCCAGCCGAAGCTGATCACCTTTCCCCTGAAGAAGGGCCACCAGTACGACCGCATCAACGAGCGCTGGCTGAGTGACGACTTCGACCAGCAGGCCCAGACCCTGCTGCGCAAGATCGAGCATGCCTACGCCAAGGCACCGCAGCGCGATCAGGTGATGCCGCTGCTGCGCGAGATTCTCGAATACCCGGAGCGCAACCTGGCGCTGTTCACCGAGCACTCGCTGCGCCGCCTGTGCCAGTACATGGGCATCACCACGCCGATTTTCCGCGGCTCGGACTTGTGCCTGCCGCCGGTGATGGACAAACAGGACCGCGTCATCCAGATCGCCCGGCGCATGGACGGCGAGCTGTACCTCAACCCCATCGGCGGCATCGACCTGTACTGCCCTGCCCGATTCCGCGCCGAAGGCCTGCTGCTGCGCTTCCTGCGTATGGACGACGACCTGAACTACCCGCAACTGAACCACCCGTTCGTGCCAGCGCTGTCGATCATCGACGTACTGATGTTCAACGACCGCAAAACGCTCAAGGACATGCTCAACCGCTTCGGCGTGATCGAAGGGCGCGAGACAAGGCCAACGCTGCACCTGGCATGACCCTCATTCCGGCCAGGCTGGCCGATCCAAACTGGGAAGGACCTCACATGACACCGCTCCACACACCGCGCTGGTACCTCATCCAGACCAAGCCACGCCAGGAATCACGGGCCGAAGAGCACCTGCAGCGCCAGCACTATGAGTGCTACCGCCCGTTGCGCAACACCACCGGCGGCAGGCAGCAGGCGCGCCACGCCGAGCCGCTGTTCCCCGGCTACCTGTTCATTCGCCTCGACCCCGCCAAGGACAACTGGTACCCGATCCGCTCCACACGCGGCGTCAGCCGGGTCGTCAGCTTCGGCGGCCACCCGATTCCGGTTCAGGACGAGCTGATCGAGCAGTTGCGCCAGCGCCTTGCCGTGCCGGCGATGGTCGCGGCGCCGTTCAGCCCTGGCGAGCGGGTGCAGATCAGCGGCGGGGGGCTGCGCGAGCTGGAGGCGATCTTCGTCGCCAGCGACGGCGAGCAGCGCTCGATCATCCTGCTCAACCTGCTGCACCGGCAGCAAAAGATCACGGTGCCGAACCACTACCTGCAGTGCTTTGCATGAACGGCCGGATTGTCCGGCATCAGCGAGTCTCGAACCGATGAAGATCCTTTTTCTCAACGCCTTCTATCCGCCACACATCGGCGGCGGCGCCGAAGTGGTGCTGCGCCAGCTGGCCGAAGGTCTGCAACGGCGCGGTTGCGACGTGGCCGTGCTGGCAACCGGACCGGATGCCGGCCTGCAGCAGCAGGTGCAGCAGAACGTGCGGGTCTACCGTGCGGGTCTGCACAACCTCTACTGGCACTACACCCAGCAGCGCCCCGGCCGCCTCGCGCGCATGGGCTGGCACCTGCTCGACCGCTACAACCAGCGCATGCGCCGCTACGTACGCGCCGTGCTGGCGCTGGAGCGGCCGGACATCGTGGTCAGCAACAATCTCACCGGCTGGTCGATTTCCGCTTGGGACGAGATCAGCGCTGCCGGCGTGCCGATCGTTCAGGTGCTGCATGACCTCTATCTGCTGTGCCCCAAGGACACCATGTTCAACCACGGCAAGGTCTGCACGCAGCAATGCGGCCAATGCCGGTTCATGCGCATCCGCCACGCCGGCGCCTCGGCGCAGGTGGCGGCGGTGATCGGGGTCAGCCGCTTCGTGCTGGAACGGGTCGCCAGCCACGGTTACTTCCCCCACGCCAGCCGCTATGTGGTGCACAACCGCAGCGAAGCCAATGCCGAGCAGCGCGCGCCGGCGGCGCGGCCGGTGAACCAGCCGCTGCGTTTCGGCTACATCGGCACATTGTCGGAGAACAAGGGCGTTGCCTGGCTGATCGAGCAATTTCAGGCGCTGGCCATCGATGCGCGGCTGGAGATCGCCGGGCGCGGCAAGCTGGATTACGAAGCACGGCTCAAGGCCCTGGCCGACCCGGGCAAGGTCACCTTCCACGGCTATCGCAAGGCCGACGACTTCATGCGCGAGATCGATGTGCTGGTGGTGCCATCGCTGTGGGATGAGCCCTTCGGGCTGGTCGCCGTGGAGGCCTGCGCCAACCACGTGCCGGTGATCGCCACCCAGCGCGGCGGCCTGCCGGAAATCATCCAGGACAACCTCAACGGCCTGCTCTGCTCGCCGCACGAACCGCATTCGCTGGCCATCGCCATGCTCTGGCTGTACCTCGACGCCGACCTGCGCGAGCGCCTGGGCCGGCAGGCGCGCGCCAGCGTCGAACCGCTGCTGGATAGGGAACGCATGTTGGATGAGTACCAGTCCATCCTGCGTAAAACGCTTCAGGGAAAGAGCATTCGCCATGAACCAGAGCCTGCTGATCACTGCCCGACGCCCAGCGTCGCATCCGCTCGAGATCGATAAGCCGACGCTGCTGACGCTGATCGCCGCCGCACTGCTGCTGACCGAGACGTTTTCCGGCGCGCTGCGCTACTACAGCGCGCTGGCCGGAGTGTCCTGGCTGCTCTACCTGCCGAAGATGGCGTGCCTGGCCGCGCTCGGTCTGGAGCTGCTCGGCTACCGCGGGCAGCCGCTGTTCTGGCTGGTGCTGCTGGCGCTGGTGACGTCGGCCTGGCTGGCGCTGCTCAACGGCGCGGAGCTGGCCAACATCGGCTTCGCGCTGTTCATCTACATCCCGCTGCTGTTCGGCGTGATCTGCGGCCGGTATCTGGAAGGCAAGCTGGCGCTGCTGATCCGGGTGATCGGCTTCTGCCTGCTCGCCTCGTTCGTCGGCATCGCGCTGGACATGCTCATCAGCGTGCCGTGGAAGGGCTACAGCTACATGCTCGGCGACGTGGAACTGAGCGGCAATCGCTCCTGGGCAATGGACGATATCGACCGCATCGGCGGCTTCGCGCGGATGTCCACCAGCCTGTCGGTGATGATTGCCGTGTACAGCCTGGTTCTCGCTGCCTTCATCCGCTCGCGGCTGCTGCGCGTGCTGCTCTACGGCGTGTCGCTGGCCGGCATCGTGCTGACCACCAACAAGTCGAGCGTGGCGGCGTATGTGGTCACCCTGCTCATGCTGACCTTCGCCGCGTACCGCTTCGCCAGCGCCACGGCGTTTTTCCTCGCGGTGCTGGGTGGCGCGGCGCTGCCGATCGCCAGCCTGCTGTTGCGCGTCGACCCCATTGCCGCGGTCAGCAACAGCCTGCTGGCCTCGTTCGCCGATCGCCTGGTCAACAGCTGGCCGAACTTCATCGACAACGTGACGAGCCAGGCCTCGATCTGGTGGGGCGCGGGCTTCGGTGCGGTGGGCAGCAGCGGCACGGCGTTTCCCATTCCGGGCCTGGAGTTGCTGGCCATCGCCGACAACACCGCGCTGTACCTATGGGGAATGCTCGGCCTGAGCGGCGTCGCGCTGTACCTGCTGGCCCTGCCGCTGCTGCTGCGCCTGCACGAGCGCGGCCCGCGCGTGCGCAGCGGCCTGCTGGGCGCAGTGTTCTGCATCTGCCTGGTGGCCTGGGCCACCGACGTGCTGGAAGTGCCCATTGCCAGCCTGTTCCTCGGCCTGGCGATTGCCCACGTGCTCACCCCGCTCGACCGACCGGCGGCCAGCCTGATGACGCCGCGCATCACCGATCCCCGCCACCTGGCGTAACCACGACGAGACCGATGATGAATTGCTTCGCCCTGTTGCCGCTGGCGCTGTTCGGCAGCCTGCTCGGCTTCACCCTGACCACGGCGGCACAGACCGCCGAGCCGCTGTTTACCGTTGGCGTCTGCTCGCACGAGCTGCACAAAGGTGTAGCCGGCAAACAGCCCGGCGCGCTCGCCAGCGCCGCCGGCATCACCTCGGTCCGCACCGATGCGCACTGGGCCTACGTGGAACGCGAACGCAACCGCCTGCTGATCGAGCCCTCCTGGCAACGCTACCTTGCCGACAACCGCCGGCACGGCCTGGATACGCTGTTCATCCTCGGCTACGGCAACCGCTTTCACGGCGAGGGCGAAAAACCTCGCAGCGAGCCGGTGCGCGCGGCGTTCAACCGCTACGTAAGCCACCTGGCCGGCGCGCTGAAAGGCCAGGTCGCGCACTACGAAGTGTGGAACGAGTGGGACGTGGAAGACCCGCACAGCCCCACCTTCAGCGAGGACTATGCGCGTCTGGTCGCCGACGCCGCCGGCATCATCCGCGAGCAGGATCCGGCCGCCAGGGTGCTGGCCGGCGCGGTGACGACCCAGGGCATCGAATCCGGTTTCGCCCGGCGGCTGATCGAGCATGGCGTGCTGCAAGCGGTCGACGGCCTGTCGCTGCATCCGTACGTGCACTGCCGCGGCTGGCGGCGCGACACGCCCGAAGCCTGGATCGACTGGCTCGCCGAGGTCGACCAGCAGCTGAGCGTGGCTGCCGGCCGGCCGGTGCCGCTGTACCTGACCGAGATGGCCTGGCCCGCGCATGACGGCGCCTGCGGCGTCAGCGAGAAACTGCAGGCGGCCTATCTGGCGCGCAGCTACTTCCTCGCCCGCACGCTGCCGAACGTCAAGGGCATGTGGTGGTACGACTTCAGAAACGACGGCACCGATCGCCGCGAGCGCGAGCACAACTTCGGCCTGCTGCGCCACGACTACTCGGCCAAACCGGCGTATGCGGTGCTGCAGGCGATCAGCGAGATCGTCGGCGAATACGAACTGCTCGGCCACGAGCGCCGCGCCCGTGGCGAGGTGGTGCTGTTGCGCTTCGCCCGCGACGACGACGAACTGCTGGTCGCCTGGACCGGCGGACGCCCGCGCACGCTGGCCATCGAAAGCGCCCGCGGGCGGGCCGGCAACGTGCAGATGCTCGATACCGCCACGCCGCAGCGCGGACGCTTCGCCAGCGACGTGCGCTGGAACTGCGCCGCTGCCGGTCAGGCCTGCACGGCGCGCATCGAGCTGAACGAGTTCCCCAAGATCATCAGTACCCGCGCGTCGCCGACGCACTGAAACACTCTGTCTTGCCGGCGCCGGATCGCTGGCGCAGGCCCCTGAAGGAGTAGTCCCATGATCGTGATCAACGCTCGTTTCCTGACCCAGGAGATTCGCGGGGTGCAGCGCTTTGCCGAGCAGCTCTCCCTCGAACTGGGCAAGCTGCGCAGCGATCTGCTGTTCGTGGCACCGCATGACGTGCATCTGCGCGACAGCGCCACCCAGCTCAACGTGCGCCGCATCGGCCGCAACCGCGGCCATCTGTGGGAGCAGCTGGATCTGCCGCTGTGGCTCGCGCGCAACGGCCGGCCGCCGCTGGTCTCGCTGTGCAACACGGCCCCGCTGGCCTACGCCAACCAGATCGCCACCCATCACGACATCACCTACGTGCGCCACCCGGAGAGCTATTCGCCGTTGTTCCGCCGCTTCTACCAGACCATGACGCCGCTGCTGCTGCGGCGCATCCGCGCGCTGATCACCGTCAGCGAGTTTTCCCGCCGGGAAATCGCCCAGCACTATGGCTACCCCGCAGACCACATCTGCGTGGTGCCGAACGCGGTGGCGCCGCGCTTCAGACCGTTCAGCGCGAGCGATTGCCGGGGCGCAGCAAAGCCGTACCTGCTGGCCGTCTCCTCGCCCAACGCGCACAAGAATTTCGAGCGGATGGTCGCAGCCTTTCTCAGCCTGGAGGGTTTCGACGATACCGAGCTGCGCATCGTCGGTGATTCGCATTCGGTGTTTTCCGCCGGCAACTGCCTGGTCAACGGCAACCAGCGCATCCGCATGCTCGGGCGCCTCAGCGACGAGGAGCTGGTGGAGGAGTACCAGGGCGCGCGGGCGTTCGTGTTTCCCTCGCTGTACGAAGGTTTCGGCATCCCGCCGCTGGAAGCGCAGGCCTGCGGCTGCCCGGTCATCGCTGCGCGCGCCGCGTCGATTCCCGAGGTGCTCGGCGAAAGCGCGCTGTACTTCGACCCGCTGGACATTCGCTCGATGGCCCTGGCCATGAGCCGTGTGCTGCAGGACGCCAGCCTGCGCAACGACCTGCGCGTACTCGGCCGTGCCAACGTGGCGCGCTACTCCTGGGAGGCCTCGGCCCGGACGGTCTCGCGCCTGATCGACCGCACCCTGGCCGGCAAGCACAACCACCCGGCAATCGCCCGCTGGAACCCCGGCCAGCGCTAACAACGCCGCATCGCCCATTCGTGCGCCGGCGCCCCGCGCTGCCGCACCTCCACCATCGAGGTGAACCCATGAAAATCGCCATCGTTCACGACTGGCTGGTGACCTATGCGGGAGCTGAACGGGTACTCGCCGCGCTGTGCGAGACCTGGCCGGAAGCCGACCTGTTCGCCGTCATCGACTTCCTCTGCGACGAGGACCGCGCGCGGCTGGGCGGCAAGCGCGCCACCACCACGTTCATCCAGCAGCTGCCCAAGGCGCGCAGCGCCTACCAGAAGTACCTGCCGCTGATGCCGCTGGCCATCGAGCAGCTCGACATGTCGGCATACGACCTGGTGATCTCCAGCAGCCACGCGGTCGCCAAGGGCGTGCTGACCGGCCCCAACCAGCTGCACATCAGTTACGTGCACTCGCCCATCCGCTACGCCTGGGACCTGCAGCACCAGTACCTGCACGAGGCCAGCCTGGATCGCGGCGTGAAGGCCAAGCTGGCGCGCATGCTGCTGCATTACATGCGCATGTGGGACCAGCGCACCGCCAGCGGCGTCGACGAGTTCATCGCCAACTCGCACTTCATCGCCAAGCGCATCAACAAGAGCTACCGGCGCCAGTCGACGGTCATCTACCCGCCGGTGGACACCAGCCGCTTCACCCTGCACGAGGCCAAGGAAGACTTCTACCTCACCGCCTCACGCATGGTTCCGTACAAGAAGATTCCGCTGATCGTCGAAGCCTTCGCGGCGATGCCGGACAAACGTCTGGTGGTCATCGGCACCGGCCCGGAAATGGAGCGCGTGCGCGAAGTCGCCAGCGCCAACGTCACCCTCATGGGCTACCAGAGCGACGAGGTGCTGCGCCAGTACATGCAGCGTGCCCGCGCATTCGTCTTCGCCGCCGAGGAGGACTTCGGCATTGCGCCGATCGAAGCCCAGGCCTGCGGCACGCCGGTCATTGCCTTCGCTCGCGGCGGCGTGCTGGAAACCATCCGCGGTCTGGAGCACGAAAAGCCCACCGGCGTGTTCTATCCCGAGCAGAGCGTCGACTCGATCGTCGCCGCCGTGCGGACCTTCGAGACGCATTGCCAGCGCATCAGCGCGAGCAACTGCCGCAGCAACGCGGAGCGCTTCGGTGGCGAGCGCTTCAAGCAGGAAATCAAGGCATTCGTCGAGGCGCGAATACGGGAAGTGTCGCTGCTCGACGGACAACTGGCGCTGCAGGGACGTGCGGCCATCCAGCCGCTGCTTTCGGCCAAGCACGCCTGACCGGTACGCAACCCACCTCACGGAGATTCAAGGATGAACACCGCAAAGCAGTGGATGAAAGCTGGCCGCACCCTCGGTCTGGTCTTGCTGACCGTACAGACCGCGCATGCCGAGCCACGCCAGGTAACCAGCCCGGCCGCAACGCGCTGCATAGGCGTGGCCGTTTACGAGAGCGCCGTCAAGACGCCGCCGCGCGCCGCCTGTTTGCGGTCGCAACCGCTGCGCGCCATCGCCATACCGGCGCCGCCGGCCGTGCGCCTGATCGCCGAACCGGCCGTTCAGCCCTACCTGCCCAGTACCCCGGATACCCGCCGTTACTCGTTCTGATCGACAGGCGCATCGACCGATGCGCAGGAGAACCAACATGCATCGCCCAGGTAATACCCGACGTCCAATGGTCCTCGCCGACGGCTATTCCTACACCGAAATCGTCCCGGTATCGCAGCCCGCCGGGGCTGGGCCGGGGCCGGAGTACGTGGTCATCTTCCATGCGCTGTTCCACCCCAACGATGACGATCAGCCCGCGGCGGCCTGCCCCCACGGCAGCCTGCTGTCCACCGCCGACGAAGCCTGAAACCGCCCCGCCGCGAGACGACCATGAAACGCACCACCACGATTGTGACCGTGACCTACGGCGACCGCCTGGGCTACCTGCAACAGCTGATCGAACGCGCGCTGGCCTTCGCGGCCATCGAGCGCGTGCTGGTGGTGAGCAACGCCGCCACCGCCGCGCTCGACACGCTGCGCGAACGCTGGCCGGAGCAGGTCGAGCTGCTCGAGCTGCCACACAACAGCGGCTCGGCCAACGGCTACGCGGTCGGCATCGAAGCCGCGCTGCAGCGCGGCGCCGAATACATCTGGATGATGGACGACGACAACGCACCGAGCGCCGCCGCCGTGGAAATCCTGCATCGCGAGCTGGCCGAACTGGGCAATGAGCACGGCCTGGCGCGTGTCGCGGTTCTGGGTTTTCGCCCCACCCAGCAGGCCGATATCGCCCAGGGCGTGCCGGCCTGCTTCGCCATCCAGCCGCGTTCGAGCTACTTCGGCTTTCACGTCGCCCAACTACCCTACAAGCTCTGGCGACGCCTGCCCTGGGGCTCGCCGCGCGGCACGCCGCCACGGCGCATCAGCCTGCCGTTCGCGCCTTATGGCGGCATGCTCGCGCACCGCAGCCTGTACCAGCGCATCGGCGTGCCGCTGCGCGATCTGGTGCTGTACGCCGACGATACCGAATACACCCGCCGCATCACCGAAGACGGCGGCAGGCTGTACCTGCTCACCGATGCGCTGATCGACGAGCTGGAGCTGTCGTGGAACATCAAGGCGCGCACTCGCAACATCTACGAGGCCTTCCTGCTCGGCGACTCGGACTTTCGCGCCTACTACAGCGCGCGCAACCAGGCCTGGTTCGATACCCACGTCTGGGTCGGCTCGCGCTGGCTGCTGCGCCTGAACCGCACGATCTTCCTCGCCCTGCTACGGCTCGTCGCCCATCGGCGCAACGCCCCGCAACGCCTGCGCCTGCTGGAACGAGCCATCCACGACGGTGAACGCTGTGCACTGGGCATGAGCGAGGCGTTCCCGCTGCGCTGAGCGCTGATCCAGGAGATTACCGGCAATGAATGCCACCGATTCGCGCGACAACAACTTCGACTTCCTGCGCTTCTTCGCCGCCTCGGCGGTGGTGTTCGGCCACAGCTTCTGGCTGTCCGGCCGTGGCACCAGCGAGCCGGTACGCCTGTTCACTGGCCGTTACGACAGCGCCGACATTGCCGTTCACCTGTTTTTCGTGATGAGCGGTTATCTGATCGCCGCGTCCTGGCTCAACAGCCGCAACGTGATCGATTTCGTCGGCAAGCGGGCGCTGCGCATCTTCCCGGCGCTGGCCATTTCGGTGCTGCTCGGCGTGCTGGTGATCGGGCCGCTGGCCACGCAGCTGCCGCTGGCCGACTACTGGAGCGGGCCGCAGACGCTGGGCTACCTGGGCAACATCGCGCTGCTGACGCAGTTCCAGCTACCCGGCGTGTTCGTCGACAACCCCTTCCCCAACACGGTCAACGGCTCGCTCTGGACCCTGCCCTACGAGGTGCTGATGTATGCCTCGGTGGTGCTGCTGGGCATGCTCGGGCTGTTCAACCGACGCATCGCGCTGCTCGGGCTGGCGTTGCTGTTCGCCACGCAGTTCTACCTGATTGCAGCGTTCGATCTGCAGAGCGACCTGCTGCGCAAGTTCAACCGGCTGGGGGTGTTCTTCTATTTCGGCGCGGTGCTGTACCTGTACCGCCATCGCATCCGCTGGAGCTGGAAGATCGCCGTGCCGCTGCTGGCGGCCAGCCTGCTCAGCGCCGGCCACGGCATCTGGCCGCTGGTACATTCGCTGACCCTGCCCTATCTGGTGATCTACCTGGCGCACCTGCGCATCCCACGGCTCGCCGGCTTCGGCAAGGCCGGGGATTTTTCCTACGGCCTGTACATCTTCAGTTTCCCGCTCCAGCAACTGCTGATGCACTGGAGCGCCGGCAACCTGCCGTTGCTGCCGTTCATGGTGCTTGGCTTCAGCGCCAGCCTGCTGGCGGCCGTGCTCTCGTGGCATCTGGTCGAGGCACCGGCGCTGGCGCTCAAGCGCCACCTGCCGCGCGGCCCGCGTCGCGCGACGCGCAGCAGTCCCTCGCTGGCCGGCGCCGCTACGGTACGGCGAACACCTTGACGTCGGCCGCCGCGGCGACCGCCTCTGTCTGGATCGGTTCCTGGCCGAGCTGGCGCACCTTGCGCAGCTGACGCACGCGTTCGAGGTTGTCCCAGGCGGTGGCGTAGTGCGACGGCGACTGCTCCATCGCGCTGCGGAAGAACTGCTCGGCCTCGTCCAGCCGGCCCTCCACCAGACAGACGTAACCCACGTCGTTGCTGGCCTGGGCGCGCGAACCGATCTGCTCGAACGCCGACAGCGCCGCCTCGTAGCGCTGCGTACGCGCCAGCAACAGGCCGTAGTTGCGCCACAGCGGCGCGTAGCTGCCGTTACGGTCGAGCGCGCGGCGGTAGACCTGCTCGGCCTCCACCCAGTGTCCGGCCATGTAGTACGAGTAGCCGAGGCTGTTCTGCACCAGCGCCGAACGCGGTTCGATCTGCAACGCCAGTCGGTAGTAACGCTCGGCCAGCGGAAACTCGTTGGTCAGGTCGGCCAGCACGCCGAGCGCGTTGTACAGGCGCAGCGGCGACTGCCGGTCCACCTTCAGCGCATCCACCGCGGGCATGACGTTCTGCGACGTGTTCGCCAGGCGTTGCTGATCCAGCAGCAGTGCGCGCGACAGCAGCTCGCGCGCCACATCCTGATCGCGCTTGGCCAGTTGCAGCATGCCCATCTCCGCCAGCGCGTCGAGATCGTTCGGCGCCTTGCTCAGCACCTCCTCGAAGGCCAGTTCGGCGAGCTGGATGTTGCCGCGCTCGCGGTGAATCCGCCCCACCCAGACCAGCGCCGAATAACGCTTGGGCTCCAGCTCCAGCACGCGCAGATACTGGAACAGCGCCTGATCCAGATCCCCCGCCTGATAGGCCATGTCGGCCAGCTGCAGCGCCTGCTCCAGCGAACCGGCTTGTTGCCGCGCGCGATACAGCACCGAATGGTTGCCGGCGTAGATGGAACGTCCCTCGCCCGGCTCCGGCCCCATCGACTGACACCCGGCGAGCACGGCCGACAGGGCCAGCAGCAGACTGATTCTTCTCATCTCACAATCTCCCGAACGCGTTGAGAACGCCGATCATGGCGGGGCCGATGGCGACCAGGAAAAAGCTCGGCCACAGGCAGAAAATCAGCGGGAACACCAGCTTGGTACCGATCTTGGCGGCCTGCTCCTCCGCCGCCTGGGTACGCCGGTCGCGAAACTCCTCGGCGTAGATGCGCAACGTGTCGGCAACGCTGGTGCCGAAACGGATGCTCTGCGCCAGCAGGCTGACCAGCCCGCGCACATCCTCCAGGCCGGTGCGCTCGGCCAGATGCGCCAGTGCCGCCGCGCTGGAAATACCGGCGCGAATCTCGGCATTGACCGTCGCCAGCTCCTCGGCCAGTTCGGCCTGGCTCACCGCCATTTCCTCGGCGACCCGCTCGATGGCCTGCGGCAGGGCCAGCCCCGACTCCACGCAGACCACCATCAGGTCCAGCGCATCGGGAAACGCACCGCGCAGCCGGGCCTGCCGGCGGTCGCGGCGCTTCTCGACGATCACTGCCGGCGCCAGCCAACCGAGGCCGACCGCCAGCCCCGCCACCAGCAGGCCGGTGGTCAGGCTGGGGGTGGTCACCATCGGCAGCACCAGCAAAGTCGCCACCAAGAGCGTGAGCGGCAGCAGCAGGCGGATCGCCCAGTACATCTGCACCGCCGCGGCAGAGCGGTAGCCGGCATGCTGCAGCAGCGCGGCGGTCGCCGAGCGCTGGCCGTCTTCGGCGCTGACGAAGCGCTGACCGACCTGCTCCAGCAGCACGTGCAGATTGCCGCGTGGCACCTGCGCGGCATGTTCGGCGCCACGCAGGCCGCCGCGCTTGATCACCGCCAGACGCCGGCGAACCGGGTCCTGCAGGCCCATCACCAGGACCGACAGGGTGCCCACCGCCAGCATCGCGCTCAGCGCCACGGCCAGCAGGAAGATCAGCCGTACCTGCTGTTCATCGCCCACCACGCTCTGCACCAGCCCGTAGAGATAGTCCATCACCGCGCCCCCCGCTCAAACCTGGATACGGATGATCCGGCGTATCCAGAAGATGCCCAGCAGCATCGCGCCGAAGGCCGCCATGCTGAGTTTCTGCCCGATGGGTTCGTTGACCAGCAACGGCAGATACTCCGGCGTGGTCAGCATGATCACCGCCGCCAGCACGAACGGCACCGACACCAGCACCCAGGCCGACATCCGCCCTTCGGCCGACAGCGTGCGGACCTTGCGCTGGAAGCGGAAACGCTCGCGAATCAACCGGCTGAGGCGCTCCAGCACCTCGGTCAGGTTGCCGCCGGTTTCGCGGTGGATGAGGATGCTGGTCACCAGCATCATCACCGTCATGCTCGGCATCCGCTCCAGCAGGCCGAGCATGGCGCGGCGCACGTCGTTGCCGTAGTTGATGTCGGCGAAGGTCAGGCCGAACTCGTGGGCGACCGCGCCCTGGTGCTCGTCAGCTACCAGCCGCAGCGTTTCGTTGAACGGATGGCCGGCGCGCAGCGCGCGGCACATGGCATCCAGCGCATCGGCCAGGCCCTCCTCGAACTCGGCGAAGCGATTGGCACGGTCACGTCCGATCTTCAGCAGCGGCAGCCAGAACGCCGCAAAACCCAGCAGCGCCGCCAGCCACCACAGCCGCAACAGCAACCAACCGAGCAGTGCCACCGCGACGCCCAGCACCAGCCCCAGCAGCACCACGCGATAGGCGCGGTAGTGGTGTCCGCTCTGCTCGATCGTCTGCGCCAGCCGCTCCATCAGCGGCAGCTGCTCCAGCGCGGCATCCAGCGGCGACAGGCGCTTGAGGTACTTCTGGCGCAGCAGCACCTGCATGTTCGGCAGATCGCTGGCCTGTTCGAGCAGCTGCAGACGCTCGCGGATGCGCTTGCGTACCCGCCCCGCCTCGCCGAATACCGGCACCGTCAGGCCCTGGCTGAGCAAGAACACCGCGACGAAGATCATGCCGAAGAACGCCAGGAAGAATTCAGCGGGAAGCTGGCTCATGGCTGCAAGGCCTCCATCCAGTCCGGGCGGAACAGCTCCAGCGGCAGCTCGATGCCGCGCTTGGCCAGCACGTCGCGGAACGCCGGGACCATGCCGGTCGGCCGGTAATCGCCGAGCACCTCGCCGTGCTCGCCAATACCGCGGCGCTCGAAGGTGAAGATCTCGGTCATGGTGATGATCTCGCCTTCCATGCCGTTGATCTCCTGCACGCTGACCAGCCGCCGCTTGCCGTCTTCCTGACGTTCGAGCTGAATGACCACGTCGATGGCCGAAGCGATCTGCTGGCGCAGGGCCTTGATCGGGAAGGTCGCGCCGCTCATCGACACCATGTTCTCGATGCGGCTCAGGGCGTCTCGCGGGGTGTTGGCGTGGATGGTGGTGATCGAGCCGTCGTGGCCGGTGTTCATCGCCGCCAGCATGTCCAGCGCCTCGGCGCCACGCACCTCGCCGATGACGATGCGGTCCGGGCGCATGCGCAGGCTGTTGCGCACCAGCTCGCGCTGGTTCACCTCGCCACGCCCCTCAATGTTCGGCGGCCGGGTTTCCAGGCGCACCACGTGCGGCTGCTGCAGCTGCAGTTCGGCCGAGTCTTCGATGGTGACGATGCGCTCGTTGTGCGGGATAAAACTCGACAGCACGTTGAGCATGGTGGTCTTGCCGGTGCCGGTGCCGCCGGACACCAGCACGTTCATCCGCCCGCGCACGATGGCCTTGAGCACCAGGGCGATGGCCGGCGTCAGCGTGCCCATCTGCACCAGGCTCTCGGCATTCAGCAGGTCCACGGCGAAGCGGCGGATCGACATGCTCGGCCCGTCGATGGCCAGCGGCGGGATGATCGCGTTGACCCGCGAGCCGTCCTTCAACCGCGCATCCACCAGCGGTGAGGATTCGTCGATGCGCCGGCCGAGACTGGAGACGATGCGATCGATGATGTTCAGCAGGTGCTGGTCGTCGCGAAAACGCACGTCGGTGCGCTGCAGCTTGCCGTGGCGCTCAACGTAGACCGAGGCATGGCCGTTGACCAGGATGTCCGACACCGTGGCGTCGGCCAGCAGCGGTTCCAGCGGGCCGAGGCCGAGCACCTCGTCGGTGATCTGCTTGATGATCTGCTGGCGCCCGGCGGCGCTCACCGGTGCGGCATGTTCGTCGAGCAGGCGCTGGCAGATTTCGCGGATCTGCCACGTCGCATCCGCCGGCTCCAGGGAATCGAGCAGCGACAGGTCCATCACCTTGAGCAGCTGCTGGTAGATTTTCTCGCGCCACTCGGCATCGATCGGGTTGAGCTGGCTGCGGGTCTCGTACAGCGACTCGACCGTCGCACTCTCCCAGGCCATGACGTTTTCCGCCGCTGCGGCCGCGGCTTGCGGCGTCGGTGCGCTGGGCGGGGTTCGCTTGCCTGCCTGCAGGCGGTTGCGCAGTTCGCTGAGCATGATCAACCCCCGAAGAATCGGCCAAAGGTGCGTTTGAGCAGCCCCGGCGCCACAGCCTCGCCACCGAGCAGTTCCCGGCTCATCTGCGCGATGCTCTGAGTCAGCGCCGCGCGCGGTGCGTGCAGCTCCAGCGGCACGCCGGTGTTCTGGCTTTCACTGGTTACCGCGTAATCGTTCGGCAGCTTCTGCGGTTCGCCGCAGCGCAGCGCCTCGGCAATGTCCTTGAGGCTGACCGGTGCCGCCTTGTCGTAGCGATTGACCACCACCTGCAGGCGCTCGCCGGCAACGCCGAGGTCTTCGCGAAGGATGCGCACCAGCCGCGCGGCATCCTTGAGGTGGCTGAGCGACTGCTGCATCACCACATAAACGTGATCGGCCTGCTCCAGGGCGATGCCGGTGAGGTGGTCGATCTGCCGCGGCAGGTCCACCACCACCCAGTCATAGCTGCCGCGCGCCAGGCTGAGCAGGCTTTCCAGCTGTTCCAGCTGCACGTCCTGAGTCAGGCACAGCTCGCCAGCGCGTCCGCCGAGCACATCCAGCGTCGGGCTGAAGTGGCTGCAGAAGCCATGCAGCGCGATGCCGTCCAGTTCATTGACGCGCTGCAGCACCTCGATATGGCTGTGCGTCGGATGCACGTCCAGGCAATGCGCGACGCTGCCGAACTGCAGGTCCAGGTCCAGCAGCAAGGTGCGCCGGCCGCGGGCGCTGAGCGCATGGGCCAGGTTGCAGGCCAGCATGGTGGCGCCGGAGCCGCCCTTGGCGTTCATGATGGCGATCACCTTGCCGCCGCACGCCTGGCCGTCACGCAGCTCCAGCGAGATACGGCCGATGGCGGCGAGCAGCTCGTGCGCCAGCACCGGCTCCGGGAAGAAATCCCGCGCGCCCGCCTGCATCGCCAGGCGCATGCAGTCGCGATCGTCCTGCGGGCCACACACCAGCAGCGGCGGCCGCAACTGCGCCGGGTGCTGCTGCAGCGCGCCCAGTTCCTCGCGCCATAGGGGGCTGGCATGCAGCAGCAGCACATCGGGCATCTGCTCCAGCCCGTACAGCGGATCGGTATGGCCGTTGCTCACCAGCCGGGTACTGACCTCCAGGCCAGGCAGCTCCTGGACCAGCGCCTTGAGGCGGGTCAGCGCGGCAGCGTCGCGGCTGCTGATCAACATGCGCAAGGTTTGCCGACCGGTCACGGCGACGCTGGGCATTTCGAGTGTATTCAGCATGGCGTGATCTCCGGGATGACATCAGGTTCGGCGTGGCGGCCGAGGCTTTCGCGAGGCAGGGTGGAAAAGAACGGCGGCAGCGTGAACACGCCGCCCAGGCCGGGAATCAGCAGGTTGAAGGTGAAGTTCTCCACGCGCAGCTGCACGTAGCGGATGTTGCTGAAGCCCGAGCCGCCGGCGGCTGCCGGGGCGATCTCGGCGCCGTTGGCGTCCAGGTACACCAGCCGCAGGTCGCTGGTATCGAGGTTGGCGATCAGGCTGCTGGCACCGGTTTCGTCGGCCGCGTTGAAGATCGCCCGGCGCAGGATGCGCGGATCGTCGATGTTGCACACCGCCGCCAGCCGCGCACCGCGGCGTACCGTTTCGTTGAGTGCGTTGACGGTGAAGAACAGCCGGCCCATTTCCAGCACGCCGAACAGCAGCACGAACAGCAGCAGCCCGACGATGGCGAACTCCACCACGTACACCCCGCGCATGCGCCGGGCGTTCATCACAGCGCCCTCATCACGCTGGTGGCCACCAGCGGAAAACTCAGCACGCGCGCGCCGTAGCCGACGTCCGGCAGACCGCTGCCGATGATCGGGCGGAACGCATAGCTGATGCTGACCTGCACGTGATCGGTCCCCTGCGCACCCACTGTCACCTGGGCGGTGGTCAGTCCGCTGACCAGCGGCTGGCTGCCGGCGCTCGCCACCGGCACGCCGTAGACGGCCAGCGCACGGGCCTGGGCGCGCAACTCGTCGGTCAGTTCCAATCGTCCGAGCGTGCGGTTCCAGGCCTGGCCGGCGACGAAGCGGCTGGCGTCGCGGCTGGCTTGCAGCAGGCTGTTGTACTGGTAAAGCAGGCGGCCCATTTCGCCGATGGCCAGCAGCAGGAGCAGCAGCAGCGGCAGCGCGATGGCGAATTCCACCATCGCCAGTCCGCGCTGGCGGGTCCGGGTGTTCGTCAGGCTGTGCATGCTCGCCTCCTCACGAATCGCTGCTCGGCGTGCGGCTGTTGTCGATGTAGGTCTTGTACAGCTGGATGATCTGCGGGCCGCCGTCGTCCACCGGATCGATATCCGGCACGTTGTCGCCTTCGCATTCGCGGATGAACTGGCCGAAGATCTGCGCCTGGTTGCCGGCGCCGGTCGGCAGCGGCTGGACCAGGAAGAAGCAGCCGAACCCCAGCACCGGCACCGAGGTCTGCCCGCCTGAGCTGCCGGTGCAGTTGCCGACCACGATCTTCAGCACACGCCGCTCGAACACGCCGTCGCTGCGGCAGCCGTTGGGGCAGTCGGCCACGCGCCGATGCCAGTCGTTGTAATCCAGCAGCGCCGCGCTCGGCGTGCTCAGGTCGCCGTCACGGGAGCTGACTTCCTGGCCCTGGTGCTCGACCTTGCCGGTGCTGTCGTTGTAGGTCATGCGCGGCGAGCTGTAATCGGTGACCAGATCGGGCGGGTACTGGCCGGCGCTGTTGGACAGCGCGCCGCTGTACTCGCCGAAGCGCGTGTTGAAGCCCTGCGACACCGGGCCGACCGTGTTGCCGGGCTCGGTTTCCACCGACTCGCCGACGCTGTTGCACTGCTCGATGCCGCCTGCCAGCGCCTCGCGCACATCCGCGCCGCCGCTGCTGTCGCCCAGGCGGATCAGCTGGAAGTTGCCAGGGCCGATAACCGGGTCATTGCCGGCCGCGCCCTTGAGCACCTGCAGGCCGCCGAAGCGATAGCCCCAGAAGAGACCGGCGTCGGGGTCGTACTGGCTGGGATTGCCGCACACCATCAGCGGGGCGATGTTGCAGGGGCTGGTCGGGCTGGGGCCGGCGGTGGCGACCGCGGCCACGCGCTTGTCCGCGTCGCTGCCGAACATCGACAGCATTCCCCAGAAGAAACGGGCCAGCGGAAACTCGGCCACGGTCACGCGCACGTAGCGGGCATCGGTCGGCCCCGGGAAGGCGAACGGCCCATAGACGCTGGCCGCCAGCTCGACGCGCACGAAGTCGCTCAGGTCGCTGCCCACCGCCTCGCCCAGCTCGCGGTTGCCGGCCGCCTCGGCGTTGCGCCGGAAGGTGTCGAGCGCGGCATCGCGGCTCAGCGTGCCGGCATTGCCCGAACCCATGACCTGCTGCAGCGTCTTGGCGCCGCTCAGCGCGGCGGCGTCCACGGCGTTCTGCAGGCGTGTCTTGTTGACCAGCATGTGGCTGCCATCGAGCGCCAGCGCCGCCATCAGCAGGATCGCGGCCAGCGCCAGGACGACCAGCACCATGACCGAGCCACGCTGGTGCCGGGGTAGCGAGTGCGTTGCGCGTGAGGCGTGCATGGCGCCGGCCTCAGTTTTCCAGGTTGATCTGGATCGGCTGCGCAACCTGCCGGGCATCGCCGGTGACGTCGCGGTAACCGTCGAGCACCTGCTCGGTCAGCGGGCCGTCGAAGCCGGTCGCCGGCAGCCCCGTACCCGGGTTGGCGGCGGTCTGCTGGTCGGCGATCTGCTGGTAGAGCGTGGCGTTGACCGAGCTGCCGAGCGGGCCGACGCGGCCTTCCTGATAGGGAATGCAACCGGCCAGCAGGGCGAACAGGCACAGCGGAACGATGGTTTTCATGGTGGCGGCTCCGTTATTTGAGGTCGTGGCCGAAGCGGCCTTCGCTGATGCCCAGGCTCACCGGCACCGCGCGGCCCGGCGTGCTGCCCTTGGTCTTGCCGAGCAGGTAGAACTCGGCGTCGCTGGGTTCGACGAAATGCTCGGTCGGCAGGCGCACCGTGCGCGCATCCACCGGCTTGGCCAGGTGCGGCGTGACCAGGATCACCAGCTCGGTCTCGCCGTGGATGAACTGCTGGCTGCGGAACAGCTGGCCCAGCACCGGCACATCGCCCAGGCCGGGGAAGCGGCTGACGAAGTCGCGGGTGTTCTCGCTGATCAGGCCGGCGATGGCGATGGTCTGGCCGTTGCCCAGCTCGACGGTGGACTGCGCGCTGCGCTTGGTCAGCGACGGGATGACCTGGTTGACGCCGTTGCCGAGGATGCTTTCCAGGCCGGTGTCGAGCACCAGCGAGTTGGCGTTGGAGAGTTCGCTGACCGATACGTTGAGGTTGAGATTGATCCGCCCGGAATCGAGTACCACCGGGAGGAACTTCACGCCGACGCCGAATTCCTTGAACTCGATGGTGATGCCGTCGTCCTCGGTGATCGGCACCGGGAATTCACCGCCGGAGATGAACTCCGCCTGCTGCCCGGTCAGGGTGGTCAGCGTCGGTTCGGCGAGCACCTTGGCCGAGCCGTTGTCCTTGGCCGCTTCGAGCACCACGTTGAAGAGGAAGTTGTCGGAGAGGAACTGGCCGAAGATGCCGGTGCCGTCGCCGAACAGCGTGGTCGGGTTGACCAGGCCGTCTTTATCGAAGCCCAAGCCGTCACCATTGTTGAAACCGCCGCCCGACCAGCGTCCGGACGAGCCGAAGTCCAGTGCGTTGAAGCGCACGTTGAGGTTCTTGAACAGGTTGCGCTGCATCTCGGCGACCTTCACCTCCAGCATCACCTGCTGGCTGCCGCCGACGCTCATCAGGTTGATCAGCGGCATCGGCTGCTCGGCCGCAGCACCGGCCTGCGCGCCCTGCTTGTCGTCCTTGGTGGCCTGCTGGGCGTAGCTCTCGGCCAGCTTCAACGCGCTGTCCATCGCTGCCGCATTGCTGACCTGGCCGCGCAGCACGAGCGCACCCTGGGCGCTGAACACCTCGATGGGCTCGTTGGGCAGCACCTGATGCAGCTTGCCTTTCAGCCCGCTCAGGTCGTGCACCACTTCCAGATCGAGGCTGTCGATCAGCCGGTTGTTGCCGTCCCACAGCAGCACGTTGGTGCTGCCGAGCGAGCGTCCGAGCAGGTACAGCTGCGTCGGGCTGGTGATGAGAATGTCGGCAATCGCCGGGTTGCCCACCGAGATACGCTTGACCGCCGTGCGCGTGGTCAGCACCCGCGATTTGTAGATCGGCACCTGCACGTCGCTGATATTGGCCGCCGGCGTGGCGCGTACTGCCGGCACGGTTTCGGCGCCCGCCAGCCCGGACAGCATCGCCAGGCTCCCCAGCATCAGGGCCAGAGCCCCCACTCTGCGCATGTTCTTCATAGCCCTCTCCTTGCATGTCAGGCCGTCGCGGCCGCGCGTCGCTGGCGGTGGTGGCCTACAGGCCCACCTTCGTCATGTTCACCTCGGTGCCGCGAATGATCGTCACGCCGCTATCCGCCGGCGCGCGCCGGCGCACCACCGGTTTCGGCGCCACGGCCACGGGAGCCGGGGCCGGCGCGGCGGCGACGGGTTTCTTCTGGTTATCCAGCGGGTTGCGCAGCGCCAGTTGCAGGCGCCCTTCGGTCATGGCCTTGACCAGCTGTTCGGCCTCCTCGGAGGTCATTTCCAGCGTCACCGCGCGCACCACCACCGGCTGGGTCTTGTCGGTGCTGGCGGTCTGGTCGACGGCCAGCACGCGCAGGTCTTCGAGAATGGTCTTGGCCTCGGCTTCGTCGCCGCTGCCCTTGCGCTTGGTGGCCAGCACATCGACCCGGTTGCCCGGCAGGAGGAAGCCGCCCACCCCCACCACATCGTCGACGCGCACCGATACCGCGCGCTTGTCGGTGGCGATCAGCGAGGCCAGCGTGCTGCCGCCCAGGTGCTCGGCCAGCCGCGCGCCGCGCAGCACGTCGCCGCGCAGCATGCCGAAGGTGGCGATCTTGCCGATCACCTCTTCGGTGGTCGCGAAGGAGTCGTCCGGCACGGTGCCCTTGGGCATGCGCACCAGGGTCACGTGCTGCGCCTCGACCATCTGCCCGAAGGGAATCTCGGTGGTGGCCACCACCACGTTCTGGGTGTTGTCGGTGGTGCCGGCGTCGAGCCGGGCGCTCAGCCAGTTGTTGGCCATCCAGACCGCGCCCAGACCGAGCAGCAGCGACAGCGCGATCAGCGTGAGGGTACGTGAGCCCATGTCTGCATCTCCTTATTCGAGGTAGTCGAGCTGAACGAAGTAGTTTTGCCAGGCCCAGTGCAGGTCGGTCGGGGTCAGCGGGCCGCTGGCGCCGACGTAGCGCTGGCGATCGAGCGCCATGCCCAGCAGGTCGCGCGGGTGACAGGGCACCAGCGGCATGCCTTCGGCCTCGTAGAGTTCGCGCAGGACGTAGCGCAGCAGCTGCGGGTCGAAGCCGATGCCCAGGCGCTCGCTCTCCTGGCGCCAGATGCCCTGGTACTCCGAGTGCTTGAGGTAGCTGAAGCGCAGCTTGTAGCCGATGCGCCGCAGGAAGGCCTCGTCGGCCAGTTCCAGCGGATTGAGGTTGGTGGAGAACACCAGGATCAGGTCGAACGGCAACACGCACTGGCGGCCGCCGCCGAGGTTGAGGAAGTCGCGCTTTTCCTCCATTGGCACGATCCAGCGGTTGAACAGCTCGGCCGGCGGCATGCGCTGGCGCCCGAGGTCGTCGATGATGAACAGGCCGTTACTCGCCTTGAGCTGCAGCGGCGCCAGGAAGCGCCGGCTCAGCGGGTCGTAGCGCACGTCCAGCTGTTCCATGCTCAACTCGCCACCGCAGGCCACCAGCGGGCGCATGCAGCACAGCAGGCGCCGGTCGATGCCTTCGTTGAGCAGCAGGTTGTTCTGTCCGGGTTCATCCAGACGCTGGTGAATCTGCGGGTCGTAGATTTCCACCACCGCATCGTTGACGGCGATGGCGTGCGGCACCCAGATCGCTTCGCTGAACAGCCGTATCAGGCGGCCGCTGATGTACGTTTTACCGGTACCGGCCGGGCCGTAGATCATGATCGCACGGCCGGAATTCACCGCCACGCCGAGCTGGTCGAGCAGTTCGCCGGCGAGCACCACGCCGCTGTAGGCCGCGCGCATCTTCTCGGCGTCGATTCGTGCGTGGTGGACGGTCTGCAGCTTGACCAGCGAGCGATAGGTACTCACCGGAAACGGCGCGGCACCGATGTAGCCGCCGCGATCCAGCGCGTCGCGCGCGGCGTTACGGCCGCGTTCGGTCAGGCTGTAGCGCAGCGCCTGACCGTTGTGCTGGCCGAGCACCTCGATGCGGCCATCCTTGCGCAGCAGGCCCAGCACTTCCTCCAGCACGGTGCCGGGCAATGCCAGCCGGTCGACCAGCCGCGCCATGTCCAGCGCGCCGCCTTCGTGCAGGTGCTTGCACAGCAGATCGACGAGCAGCTGGTCGCTCAGCCCGGTCTCGGCGATGGTGCGCGGCTGCGGCGCCAGGCGCTGCACCGTTTCACGCTCGCTCGGGTAGGCATCGCTATCGCTGACGGCGTACATGGCGGCCTCCCGCGCTAGTTGAAGTGGAACCACAGGCCGCTGGCGAGCGTGCCCAGCAGAATCGCGATGGCGTAGGGAAACGGTTGCCCGGCGACCTCGCCCGGCACGGCTGCCAGATAGGTCTGGGTGCGCAGCATCAGCCCGTAGCGCCCCAGCGTCTGGCGCAACTGCCCGCGCCAGACCACCAGGGCCAGCCCGCACAGACCGCCGGCCATCAGGCTGGCGGCGGTCGCACTCAGCGCCTGTGCGGGCGTCAGGAACACCCCAACCATCCCCATCAGCTTCACATCACCGGCCGCCATACCGCCCACGGCGTACAGCAGCAGAAACAGCCCGAAGCCGATCAATCCCCCCAGCAGCCCCTGCCCCAGCCCGTCCAGCCCCCCGCTGAACAGCTGCCCGGCCAGCCCCAGCGCCAAACCGCTCAGGATCAACAGGTTGGGGATGCGGTGGTGGCGCAGGTCGCTGATGACTGCGATCCCGAGTAGCCCAGACAGGGCGATCATTGGGAATATCTCGACCATGGACATCGTGGCGGCGCCCAGGAGTTAACTGCACGCACTACCTTTGACAGCCGCACACAGCGCTCTGATTGTGGTATCCACCTGGCCACCCAACAGTCCGAACGCCGCCACCACCGCCACCGTTATCAACCCCCCCGCCACCGCATACTCCACGATGGTCAGCCCGTCTTCGTCCTTCGCGAACTTCAGCACCGCGTGCTTGATCGTTTGAATGGTCATTTCGCTCACCTCACTGAGGAATGTCGGTTCAACAGCTGGCGACGCTTCGTGCGCCGCTCGATGTGAAAGATAGTCAGAGTGCCACTACGCAGTTAGGACTCCGTTGCGGGTCGCTAGGACTCAATTTCCAGAGGCCGCAAACGCTCTGGTTGGCACCCTCTGGCGACGTTGACGGGGAGGATGGGAAGCGTTCGCACACTCATAACGGCAAATAGCCATCTAGCGCAGCGCTTAGCAGAATCCATTCCTAGCGACTGATGGCGCATCGCCAATACTCTCTGCGAACAAGTACAACCAAGAGCTGAGTCTGTGCAGAAGTCAAACTCGCCCACCCTTCCTTTGTTGCTCTGGCTCGACCTGTCCCATGACCGCAGTACCGCGACGCTGATGCAACAGTTCACCCCGTTCGCCGAATGCCGTCTGCTACAGAGCCACAGCCTCGTCGCGAGCCCGCACAACCGCCGGATCGACATGATCTGCATGCACTACGATCGCCCCGACGTGCTCGGCCTGAACCAGCTGCAGCAGGTCAAGCGCGCCGCGCCGTCGATCCCGATCACCATGTTCACCGTGCAGCACTCCGAGGAGCTGGCGGTGTGGGCGATGCGCTCGGGCGTCTGGGAATACCTCACGCTGCCGCTGCCCACCGCCGAGCTGCAGCGCTATCGTCAGGCGCTGCAAGCGCTGTGCGAGCTGCGCCAGCAGCCAGAAGGCGGCAAGCGCAAGATGCCCAGCGAGCACTTCCCTGACCTGCCGGCCAGCATCCGGCTGACTGCCGATCACCAGAAACACCAGTCGCTCGCCCGCGCGCTGCATTACATCGACCAGCACCTGTGCGAGAACATCGACCAGCGAGACCTGGCGCAGCTGTGCGGCATGACGCCCTCGCGCTTCAGCCGCCTGTTCAAGGACGTGCACGGCGTCTGCTACCAGGAGTACGTGCTGGGCAAGCGCCTGGAACTGGCCAAGGACCGGCTCGACAACAGCCGGATGTCCATCACCACCATCGGTTACGAGGCGGGCTTTCGCGATCCGTCCTACTTCGCCCGGGCGTTCAAACAGCTCGTCGGCTGCACCCCGAGTGAATATCGCGCCAACGCCGGCGTGGCCGCCCGCGAGGCGGTTCGCGACCTGTCCGACGCGCAGCGCCTGGGCCTGGAGGCCGAGTCGCTGCCCCTGACCGAGCCGACCTTCCTGTCGAAATAGCGCTCCGTTCGCCCGCGTGTGAGGCGCGGCGAATAGCGGCATACTTGCTCTCTCCCGCAATCGCTCCGGCTCACCCATGCGCATCCACGTCACCTTCATCGATCGCGTCGGCATCACCCAGGAAGTTCTTGCGCTGCTCGGCGGACGCAACCTCAACCTCGATGCGGTGGAGATGATTCCACCGCATGTCTATATCGACGCGCCCGCGCTCAGTGCCGAGGTACTCGAAGAACTGCGCGAGGCGCTGTTCAACGTGCGGGGTGTACGCGCGGTCGAGGTGGTCGACCTCCTGCCGGGCCAGCAACGCAACCTGCAGCTCTATGCGCTGCTCGCCGCCATGCCCGATCCGGTGCTGGCGGTGAATGCCAGCGGCCAGGTGTTGCTGGCCAACCCCGCGCTGATCGAGCTGGCCGGCCACGATCCGCAGGGCCAGCCGTTGAGCGCGCTGTTCGGCGATGCGCAGTTGCACAGCAATCTGGTGGCGCATGGCTTTCGCCTGCCGATGCACGAGGTCACGCTCGAAGGCCAGTCGCTGCTGCTCGACGCCATGCCCATCAGCGATCCCGACCTGTCGGGTGCGCATCAGCTGGCCGGCGCGCTGCTGACGCTTTACACACCGAACCGTATCGGCGGCCGCCTGGCAGCGCTGCATCATGACCACGCCGAAGGCCTGGATGCGCTGCTCGGCGATTCGCCGCCGCTGCGCACCCTCAAGGCGCGCGTGCTGCGTGTCGCCAGCCTGGATGCGCCATTGTTGATTCAGGGCGAAACCGGCACCGGCAAGGAGCTGGTGGCGCGTGCCTGCCACACGCTGAGCGCGCGGCGTAACGCGCCTTTCCTCGCGCTGAACTGCGCGGCGCTGCCGGAAAACCTCGCCGAAAGCGAGCTGTTCGGCTATGCGCCCGGCGCTTTCACCGGCGCCCAACGCGGTGGCAAGCCGGGCCTGCTGGAACTGGCGCACCAGGGCACGGTATTTCTCGACGAGATCGGCGAGATGTCGCCCTATCTGCAGGCCAAGCTGCTGCGCTTTCTCAGCGACGGCAGCTTCCGTCGCGTCGGCGGCGAGCGCGAGATCCGCGTGGACGTGCGCATTCTCAGCGCCACGCACCGCGACCTGCAGCGCATGGTCGATGAAGGCCATTTCCGCGAAGACCTGTTCTACCGCCTCAACGTGCTCACCCTCGCGGTGCCACCGCTGCGCGAGCGTGGCGAGGACATCCTGCAGCTGGCCCGGCATTTCCTCGAACAGGCCTGCGCGCAGATTCGCCGCACACCCTGCCGCCTGGTGCCGGCCACCTATCCGGCGCTGCTGGCCAACCAATGGCCGGGCAACGTGCGGCAATTGCAGAACGTGATCTTCCGCGCCGCGGCAATCTGCGAAGGCAGCGCAGTGGAAATCAGCGATCTGGACATCGCCTGCACCACCACCGCCGTGCCTACCGAGGAAGTCGGCAGCCTCAGCGAAGCGGTCAGCCAGTTCGAGCGCGAACTGCTGGAAACGCTCTACGCCAGCTACCCCTCCAGCCGCCTGCTGGCTACGCGTCTGCGCACCTCGCACACGGCCATCGCCATGCGCCTGCGCAAGTACGGCATTCCCTCCCGGTAAGCGGTCGCCAAACGCCCCGCTCAGCGCCCATGTCGCATTGGCTCCAGAGCCGTTTCGATTTCGCTACAAACGGAATGAAATCGTTACAGAGCATCAAAGCGGCCGACTGCGCACGCTGGCGTGCGCTCTGTCGCCTCAGCTGTATCGAAATCGCTCCAGATCGATCACGACGGCTTGCTCACGAATTGGACAAGCTACTGATTTATAAGGATATTTCAAATCAGGCATTGTCCTTGCTCTGATCAGGGTAATCGCTCGCTGCAACGCACGAGCCTTTCCACCCGCTGCGGATTGTCGCGGGCCCCTAACAAGAGTCAGGAGTTCACCCATGAGCGAATTGCGTTTTACGGCCGATCACGAATGGCTGTGTCTGGATAGCGACGGCCTGGTCACCGTGGGTATCACACCGTTCGCCCAGGAAGCGCTGGGGGATGTGGTTTTCGTGCAGCTGCCGGAGCTGCAGGAATACGCTGCCGGTGACGAGGTCGCGGTACTGGAGTCGGTGAAGGCCGCCAGCAATATCGCCATGCCGCTGCAAGGCGAGATCGTCGAGGTCAACCCCGCGCTGGAAGCCAGCCCGGAGCTGGTCAACAGCTCGCCGCTGCAGGATGGCTGGTTCTTCCGCTTCCGCCCGCAAGACGCCAGCGCCGTGGCCGATCTGCTCGACCAGGCCGCCTACGACCGTCTGCTTAACGCCAGCGACGATGTCTGAGGAGGCCCGATGAACAAGCCTTTCCCCCTCGACACCGCCAACGAATTCGTTGGCCGTCACATCGGCCCGCGTGCGGCCGATACCGCCGCCATGCTGCAGCAGCTGGGCTATGACTCGCTGGAGACGCTCGGCGCCAGCGTGATCCCCGACAGCATCAAGGACACCAGCGTACTCGAGCTGACCGCCGGCCTCGGCGAAGCCCAGGCACTGGCCCGGCTCAAGGCCATCGCTGCGCAGAACCAGCAGTTCGCCAGCCATATCGGCCAGGGTTACTACGGCACCCACACGCCGGCGCCGATCCTGCGCAACCTGCTGGAAAACCCGGCCTGGTACACCGCCTACACGCCTTATCAGCCGGAAATCTCCCAGGGTCGCCTGGAGGCGCTGCTGAATTTCCAGACGCTGATCAGCGACCTCACCGGCATGGAGATCGCCAACGCGTCGCTGCTCGACGAGGCCACCGCGGCCGCCGAGGCCATGACCTTCTGCCAGCGCCTGTCGAAGAACAAGGCCGCCAAGGCCTTCTTCGCTTCGCAGCACTGCCACCCGCAGACCCTCGACGTGCTGCGCACCCGCGCCGAGCCGCTGGGCATCGAGGTGGTGGTCGGCGACGAGCGTGAGCTCACGGATGTCAGCCTGTACTTCGGCGCCCTGCTGCAGTATCCGGCGAGCAACGGCGACATCTTCGACTACCGCGCACTGGTCGAGCGCTTCCATGACGCCAAGGCGCTGGTGGCAGTTGCTGCCGACCTGCTGGCGCTGTGCCTGCTCACCCCACCCGGCGAATTCGGCGCCGACGTCGCGCTCGGCAGTGCGCAACGCTTCGGTGTGCCGCTGGGCTTCGGCGGTCCGCATGCCGCCTACTTCGCCACCCGCGACACGTTCAAGCGCGACATGCCGGGCCGGCTGGTCGGCCTCTCGGTGGATCGTCACGGCAAGCCGGCACTGCGCCTGGCCATGCAGACCCGCGAGCAGCACATCCGCCGCGAGAAGGCCACCAGCAACATCTGCACCGCGCAAGTACTGCTGGCCAACATCGCCAGCATGTACGCCGTCTACCACGGCCCGCGCGGCCTCACGCAGATCGCCCGGCGGGTGCACCAGCTGACCGTGATCCTCGCCGAGGGTCTGCGTGCGCTGGACGTTACCGTCGAGCAGCAGAACTTCTTCGACACCCTTACCCTCGCCACGGGCGAGCGCACCGCGCAGCTGCACCGTCAGGCCCGCGACATGCGCATCAACCTGCGCGAAGTGGATGCCGGGCGCATCGGCCTGTCGCTGGACGAAACCACCGATCGCGTTGCGGTCGAGCGTCTGTGGGAAGTCTTCGCCCAACCGGGGCAGAGCCTGCCGAACTTCGATGCACTGGCCAGCAGCGCGACCAGACTGCCGCAAGGCCTGCTGCGTCAGTCGGCGATCCTGCAGCACCCGGTATTCAACCGCTACCACTCCGAAACCGAGCTGATGCGCTACCTGCGCAAACTGTCGGACAAGGACCTGGCGCTGGACCGCGCGATGATCCCGCTGGGCTCGTGCACCATGAAGCTCAACGCTGCCAGCGAGATGATCCCCGTCACCTGGCCGGAATTCGGCAACCTGCACCCGTTCGCGCCGGCCGAGCAGAGCCAGGGCTACCGCCAGCTGACCGACGACCTGGAGCGCATGCTCTGCGCCGCCACCGGCTACGACGCCGTCTCGCTGCAGCCCAACGCCGGCTCGCAGGGCGAGTACGCCGGCCTGCTGGCGATCCGCGCCTATCACCAGAGCCGCGGCGATGACCAGCGCGACGTCTGCCTGATCCCCTCCTCGGCCCACGGCACCAACCCGGCGACCGCCAACATGGCCGGCATGCGTGTGGTGGTGGTGGCCTGTGACAGCCGCGGCAACGTCGACATCGCCGACCTGCGCGCCAAGGCCGAGCAGCACGCGGCTCAGCTCGCCGCGCTGATGATCACGTACCCCTCGACCCACGGTGTATTCGAGGAAGGCATCCGCGAGATCTGCGCCATCGTTCACCAGCACGGCGGCCAGGTGTACATCGACGGCGCCAACATGAACGCGATGGTCGGCCTGTGTGCCCCGGGCCAGTTCGGCGGCGACGTTTCGCACCTGAACCTGCACAAGACCTTCTGCATTCCGCACGGCGGCGGCGGCCCGGGCGTCGGCCCGATCGGTGTGAAGGCGCATCTGGCGCCGTTCCTGCCGGGGCATGATCGGATGGAGCGCAAGGACGGTGCCGTTTGCGCCGCGCCGTTCGGCAGCGCCAGCATCCTGCCGATCACCTGGATGTACATCAGCATGATGGGCGGTGAAGGCCTGCGGCAGGCCTCGCTGATGGCGATCCTCAACGCCAACTACATCGCCCGGCGCCTGGAGGAGCACTACCCGGTGCTCTACACCGGCGGCAACGGCCTGGTGGCGCACGAGTGCATCCTCGACCTGCGCCCGCTGAAGGACAGCAGCGGGATTTCGGTGGACGACGTGGCCAAGCGCCTGATCGACTTCGGCTTCCACGCGCCGACCATGTCCTTCCCGGTGGCCGGCACGCTGATGATCGAGCCGACCGAGAGCGAGTCGAAGGAGGAGCTGGATCGCTTCATCGACGCCATGATCGCCATCCGCGAGGAAATCCGCGCGGTGGAAAACGGCGAGCTGGACAGCACCGACAATCCGCTGACCAACGCGCCGCATACCGCGGCGGAACTGGCCGGCCAGTGGTCGCACCCCTACAGCCGCGAGCAGGCGGTGTACCCCGGCAAGACCGCGGTGGACAGCAAGTATTGGCCGCCCGTGGCCCGTGTCGACAACGTCTACGGCGACCGCAACCTGGTCTGCTCGTGCCCACCGATGGAGGCCTATCAGGACTGACGCGCCCCCGGCCTCGACCGGAAGCCGGCCTGCGGGCGGGGCGATCCCCCGCCGCACGCCGGCCAGTGTCCTCACTACCAATCCGTACCCATAACAACACGGGAGCCACAAGCACCCACCGCCTCCGGGCCACGCCAATAACCGGCTACCAAATAAAAACAAGATTGGAGTAGTTATGGAAACCCTCAATACGTTGGTAAACGACATCAATGCCCTTGTCTGGGGCGTACCCATGCTGGTGCTGATCCTGGGCACCGGTCTGTTCCTGATGATCTATCTGAAATTCATGCCCTGGCTGAACATCCCGGCCGGCTTCGCCCTGCTCTGGAAAGGGCGCCACAAGGACGATGACGAATCCGGCGAGATCAGCCCGTTCCAGGCGCTGATGACCTGTCTGGCCGCTACCGTCGGCACTGGCAACATCGCGGGCGTGGCCACGGCGATCTTCCTCGGCGGCCCCGGCGCGGTGTTCTGGATGTGGTGTACGGCGCTGGTGGGCATGGCCACCAAATACTGCGAAGTGGTTCTGGCCGTGCATTACCGCGAGAAGGACGAGCGCGGCGAGCATGTCGGCGGGCCGATGTACGCCATCAAAAACGGCCTGGGCAGCCGGTGGGCCTGGATGGGCGGCGCCTTCGCGCTGTTCGGCGGCCTGGCAGGTTTCGGCATCGGCAACATGGTGCAGGTCAACAGCATGGCCGACGCGCTGCAGGGCTCGTTCGGCATTCCGGACTGGGCCACCGGCGTGGCGACCATGGTCGTCACCGGAATGGTGATCCTCGGCGGCGTCCGGCGCATCGGCAAGGTCGCCGAGATGCTGGTGCCGTTCATGTGCGTCGGCTACGTCGTCGCTTCGCTGACCGTGCTGGCACTCAACTATCAGGCCATCCCGGGCGCCTTCGCCCTGATCTTCGACCACGCCTTCAGCCCGGCAGCGGCTACCGGCGGCTTCGCCGGCGCAGCGGTGATGGCGGCGATCCGCTTCGGTGTGGCGCGCGGCATTTTCTCCAACGAAGCGGGCCTGGGCACTGCCGGTATCGCGCAGGCTGCCGGCACCACCCGTTGCTCGGTGCGCTCGGGGCTGATCGGCATGCTGGGCACCTTCATCGACACCATCATCGTCTGCTCGATGACCGCACTGGTGATCCTCACCACCGGCGTCTGGACCAGCGGCGCCAGCGGTGCGGCACTGTCCAGCGCGGCCTTCGAGACCGCCTTGCCGGGCGTCGGCCAGTACGTATTGGCGCTGTCGCTGGTGGTGTTCAGCTACACCACCATCCTCGGCTGGAGCTACTACGGCGAACGCTGCTGGGAATACCTGGTCGGCACCAAATCGATCCTGCCGTTCCGCGTGCTCTGGGTCGTGGCGATTCCCTTCGGCGCCGTCGCCCAGCTCGACTTCGCCTGGCTGGTCGCCGACACCCTCAATGGCCTGATGGCCATCCCCAACCTGATCTCCTTGGTGCTGCTCAGCCCGGTGGTGGTCAAGCTCACCCGTGAATATTTCGCCCGCCGCCGTATACAGGCGGCCGTGTCCTTCGAGCGCTGAAGGCGCGAACCGCTGATTCGAGGCGCGACCCTCGTCGCGCCCGCTCCCTACAAGAGGTGAAGAACATGTTCCACAAAAACCTGACGCTGACCCAGTACGACCCGGCGCTGGCCCAGGCCATCGCGGCCGAAGACCGCCGCCAGGAAGACCACATCGAGCTGATCGCCTCGGAAAACTACACCAGCCCGCAAGTCATGCAGGCTCAGGGCAGCGGCCTGACCAACAAGTACGCCGAAGGCTACCCGGGCAAGCGCTACTACGGCGGTTGCGAGTACGTCGACGTGGTCGAGCAGCTGGCCATCGACCGCGCCAAGGAGCTGTTCGGCGCCGACTACGCCAACGTCCAGCCGCATTCGGGCTCCTCGGCCAACAGCGCGGTGTACCTGGCATTGCTCAACGCCGGCGACACCCTGCTCGGCATGAGCCTGGCCCACGGCGGCCACCTGACCCACGGCGCCAAGGTTTCCTCCTCGGGCAAGCTGTACAACGCCGTGCAATACGGTATCGATGAGCAGGGCCTGATCGACTATGACGAGGTCGAGCGCCTGGCCGTCGAGCACAAGCCGAAGATGATCGTCGCCGGCTTCTCCGCCTATTCCCGCGTCCTGGATTTCGCCCGTTTCCGCGCGATTGCCGACAAGGTCGGCGCCTACCTGTTCGTCGACATGGCCCACGTCGCCGGGCTGGTCGCGGCCGGGCTGTATCCCAACCCGGTGCCGTTCGCCGACGTGGTCACCACCACCACCCACAAGACCCTGCGCGGCCCGCGTGGTGGTCTGATCCTGGCGAAGAAGAACGAGGAGATCGAGAAGAAGCTCAACTCCGCCGTGTTCCCGGGCGCCCAGGGCGGCCCGCTGATGCACGTGATCGCCGCCAAGGCGGTGTGTTTCAAGGAGGCGCTGGAGCCGGGCTTTCGCGACTACCAGGCGCAGGTGGTACAGAACGCCCGCGCGATGGCCGAAGTCTTCGTCGGCCGCGGTTATGACGTGGTGTCCGGCGGTACCGACAATCACCTGATGCTGGTCAGCCTGATTCGCCAGGGCCTGACCGGCAAGGCCGCCGATGCGGCGCTGGGCAGCGCGCATATCACCGTGAACAAGAACGCCGTGCCCAACGACCCGCAGTCGCCGTTCGTGACCTCGGGCATCCGCATCGGTACGCCGGCGGTGACCACGCGCGGTTTCGGCGAGGGCGAGTGCCGCGAACTGGCCGGCTGGATCTGCGACATCCTCGATGACATCGACAATCCGGCGGTGATCGAGCGCGTCAAAGCCCAGGTCACCGACCTCTGCGCGACGTTCCCCGTCTATGTTGAATAACCAGGCCATCGATGTTGCGCGGGCCGCTGGTACGGCTCCCGCAATTGGAGTACACGCCATGTCCCTGAGCGTTTTCGACCTGTTCAAGATCGGCATCGGGCCATCCAGTTCGCACACCGTCGGCCCGATGCGCGCGGCGGTGCGCTTCGTCGACGGCCTGCGTCGCGACGATCTGCTGGCCGCCACGGCGAACGTGCGGGTGGAGCTGTACGGCTCGCTCGGTGCCACCGGCAAAGGCCACGGCAGCGACAAGGCGGTGCTGCTCGGCCTGGAAGGCGAACTGCCGGAGCGGGTCGACACTGCCCTGATCCCGCAGCGCCTGGAGACGATCCGCGCCAGCGGCGAGCTGAAGCTGGGCGGTGAACGGTCGATCCGCTTCGTCGAGAAGGAACACCTGGCACTGATTCGCAAACCGCTGCCGTACCACCCCAACGGCATGATCTTTCGTGCCTTCGACGCCGCTGGCCTGCAGCTGCGCTCGCGGGAGTACTACTCGGTGGGCGGCGGCTTCGTGGTCGACGACAGCGCCGCCGGTGCCGATCGCATCGTCGAGGACAGCACCCCGCTGCCCTACCCGTTCCGCAGCGGCGCCGAACTGCTGGCGCTGTGCGCCGAGCACGGGCTGTCGATCAGCGCGCTGATGCGCGAGAACGAGCGCGCCTGGCGCCCGGACGAGGAAACCCGCAACGGCCTGCAACGCATCTGGCAGGTCATGCAGGACTGCGTCGAAGCCGGCTGTCACAACGAGGGCATCATGCCCGGCGGCCTCAAGGTCAAGCGTCGCGCGGCGGCGATGTACCGCCAGCTGAGCGGCAACCCCGAGGCCGCGCTGCGCGACCCGCTGTCGGTCGTGGACTGGGTGAACCTCTACGCGCTGGCAGTGAACGAGGAGAACGCCAGCGGCGGACGCGTGGTTACCGCGCCCACCAACGGCGCGGCCGGCATCGTGCCGGCGGTGCTGCACTACTACATGCGCTTCATCCCGGGCGCCAACATCGAGGGCGTCGAGCGCTTCCTGCTCACGGCCGCGGCCATCGGCATCCTCTACAAGGAGAACGCCTCGATTTCCGGCGCCGAGGTCGGCTGCCAGGGCGAGGTCGGCGTGGCCTGCTCGATGGCCGCCGGCGCACTGTGCGAAGTGCTCGGCGGCTCCCCACAGCAGGTCGAGAACGCCGCCGAGATCGGCATGGAACACAACCTCGGACTGACCTGCGATCCGGTCGGCGGACTGGTGCAGGTGCCGTGCATCGAGCGCAACGCGATGGGCTCGGTGAAGGCGATCAACGCCGCGCGTCTGGCGCTGCGTGGCGATGGCCATCACTTCATCTCGCTGGACAAGGTCATCCGCACCATGCGCCAGACCGGTGCGGACATGAAGAGCAAGTACAAGGAAACCGCCCGCGGCGGGCTGGCCGTGAACATCATCGAATGTTGAAAAAAGCAGCGGCAAGCTGACATCGGCACACGGCACGTGAAGCGTCATGTTCACCTGCGGCGCGCGGTTGCAGTTTGCGGCTCCTTCAAATTGAGGAACGAGCAATGTCCCTGGAAAAAACTCCGCTGCACGCCCTACATCTGGAACTGGGCGCCAAGATGGTTCCGTTCGCCGGCTACGACATGCCGGTGCAATACCCGCTGGGCGTGCTCAAGGAACACCTGCACTGCCGCGAGCAGGCCGGTCTGTTCGACGTCTCGCACATGGGCCAGATCCTGCTGCACGGCCCGCAGGCCGCGGCCGCGCTGGAAAGCCTGGTGCCGGTGGACATCATCGACCTGCCGGTGGGCATGCAGCGCTACGCGCTGTTCACCGACGAGAACGGCGGCATCCTCGACGATCTGATGGTCGCCAACCTGGGCAACGACCGGCTGTTCCTGGTGGTCAACGCCGCCTGCAAGGAGCAGGACCTTACCCATCTGCGCAAACACATCGGCGACCGCTGCGAGATCGAATCGCTGTTCGAGTCGCGCGCGCTGCTCGCCCTGCAGGGACCGCGCGCCGTCGACGTGCTGGCGCGCCTGGCGCCGGACGTGACGAAGATGACCTTCATGAACTTCGCGCGGGTCGCCGTGGCCGGCATCGACTGCTATGTCAGCCGCTCCGGCTACACCGGCGAGGACGGTTTCGAGATTTCCGTACCGGCGGTCGCCGCCGAACAGCTCGCCCGCGCCCTGCTGGCCGAGCCGGAAGTCCAGCCGATTGGCCTCGGCGCGCGCGACTCGCTGCGCCTGGAAGCCGGCCTGTGCCTGTATGGCCACGACATGAGCAGCGCCACCACCCCCATCGATGCCAGCCTGCTGTGGGCCATCTCCAAGGTACGCCGCGCCGATGGCGCGCGGGCCGGCGGCTTCCCGGGTGCCGAACGCATCTTCGCCCAGCAGCGCGACGGCGTGCCGAGCAAGCGCGTCGGCCTATTGCCGCAGGACCGCATGCCGGTACGCGAAGGTGCCGAGATCGTCGATGCCGATGGCAGCCCGATCGGCCAGGTCACCAGTGGCGGCTTCGGTCCCAGCCTGGGCGCGCCATTGGCGATGGGTTATGTCGCCAGCAGCCATGCTGCGCTCGACAGCGAGGTCTGGGCCGTGGTGCGTGGCAAGCGCGTGCCGATGAAAGTGTCCAAGACGCCGTTCGTGCCGCAACGCTACTACCGCGGCTGATCGCCGTGCCACCACGGCGATCCGTTGCAGGCGGGCCATGGTACGAGCTGATATTCGGCATCGCGACGGGCATCGAAAAGGCGCGGATCGCTGTATAATCTCGCGCCATTTTTCCCCTGCCGCATCACCGAGGCCCGGCCTGTCATGTCGAATAAAGTTCCAAGCGTAGGGTTCGTGTCCCTCGGCTGCCCGAAAGCAACCGTTGACTCCGAGCGCATCCTCACCCAGCTGCGCATGGAGGGTTACCAGATCGTGCCGTCCTACGAGGATGCCGATGTGGTGGTGGTCAACACCTGCGGTTTCATCGACAGCGCCAAGGCCGAATCACTGGACGCCATCGGCGAGGCGATCGCTGAGAACGGCAAAGTGATCGTCACCGGCTGCATGGGCGTGGACGAGAACAACATCCGCGGCGTGCACCCCAGCGTGCTGGCCGTCACCGGCCCGCAGCAATACGAGCAGGTGGTCAACGCGGTGCATGAAGTGGTGCCGCCGAGCATCGAGCACGATCCCTTCATCGACCTCGTGCCGCCGCAGGGCATCAAGCTCACCCCGCGCCACTACGCCTACCTGAAGATTTCCGAAGGCTGCAACCACAGCTGCAGCTTCTGCATCATCCCGTCGATGCGCGGCAAGCTGGTCAGCCGCCCGGTCGGTGACGTGCTGTCCGAGGCCGAGCGGCTGGTCAAGGCTGGCGTGAAGGAGATTCTGGTGATCAGCCAGGACACCAGCGCCTACGGCGTGGACCTCAAGTACAAGCTCGACTTCTGGGACGGCCAGCCGGTCAAGACGCGCATGCTCGAACTGTGCGAAGCGCTGGGCAAGATGGGCGTATGGGTGCGCCTGCACTACGTCTATCCGTACCCGAACGTCGACGACGTGATCCCGCTGATGGCCGCCGGCAAGATCCTGCCGTACCTGGACATCCCCTTCCAGCACGCCAGCCCGAAGGTGCTCAAGGCCATGAAGCGCCCGGCCTTCGAGGACAAGACCCTGGCGCGCATCCAGAAGTGGCGCGAGATCTGCCCCGAGCTGACCATCCGCTCCACCTTCATCGTCGGCTTCCCCGGCGAGACCGAAGAGGACTTCCAGTACCTGCTCGACTGGCTGACTGAAGCCCAGCTCGACCGCGTCGGCTGCTTCCAGTACTCGCCGGTCGATGGTGCACCGGCCGAGGCGATGGGCCTGGAGCCGGTGCCGGACGAGATCAAGCAGGACCGCTGGGACCGCTTCATGGCCCACCAGCAAGCCATCAGCGCCGCGCGCCTGCAGCTGAAGGTCGGCCGCGAAATGGACGTGCTGATCGACGAAGTGGACGAAGACGGCGCCATCGGCCGCTCCTGGGCCGACGCACCGGAAATCGACGGCATGGTCTACGTCGACAGCGAACAGCCGCTGCAGCCGGGCGACAAAGTCCGTGTACGCGTCACCGACGCCGACGAGTACGACCTCTGGGCCGAAGTGATCTGATCACCGCGCCTGCCAAAGAAGCCCCGCTCATGCGGGGCTTTTTCATGGGCGGTCGAGCGGACTGAGCACCGCTAGGCCACCGCGATTGAGGACATGGGTGTAGATCTGCGTGGTTTTCACATCGGCATGGCCGAGCAGCTCCTGCACCGTGCGAATGTCCTGGCCGCTCTCAGCAAATGCGTGCTTCGCCCTGATCACACCCTCCAGCCAAGGCAACTCTATCTGCAACACCTGCTTGTACAGAAACAGAATCGCCGACAGCGCTTGGTTCTGCGTGGACGCCGAAACATCACGGCGCACCGCCAGATCACTGAGAAAGGCCTCCACTTCAGACGCGCCCATTGGATGTCGGTACTTATGAGAACGAATGAAGCGCCTGATCCACTCCAAATAGACAGCTTCGGTACGAATCGAATAGTGTCGCAATCGAATCTGCCCTCGCACCTGGTCGAGCAGCCTAGGCTTGTTATCCATGTCGCTGTTGCTCCCTGATTCATGTCGCATCTGTTGATGCGTTTTTCAGGCTAGACAGGACCTGCAGGGCGACAAGGAATTTATGCGACACATGTGGCGTAGTTTTTTACGCGATTTGTGTCGCCTACTTATTAGTTAGATCATTCACATGACTGAAGAAATCATCGAGCTCCCTGTAAACTCCCGGCAGGGGCTATTGCAAGCTTTTTATTCAGCAGCTTTATTTATAGTTGCATTGAAATTGGCCGGAGTCGCAATTGCAGTCGCTGTGTTATTGATCTTTAACATTTTTATGTTGGCGAGGCCAGTAGCAGCCTTGGTAGACGCACGACGAAAGACCTTAAGATATGTCTACCGAAAAGCATACTCATTTCGGCGTCAGCCGGATATTGATCTTTCAATTTTTTAAAGAATTCATACACAGGTCGAAAGTTACGCAAGTAGGTCTTTGCACCTAAGCGGTCCTAGGGGCGAGCACTTAAAGCTAGCAAAATTTAACCAAAACCCAGTATCACCAAAACAACACATTAAGGAAATAACAGCGCTCAGAGAAGCTATCGCAAAAGCGCTTAAAATTCACGACGGCGGCAATGTTTAATCTAACTAGTGGTTCAAGTCGTTCGCTTCGCTCACTGGGACGAGCTAAAGCCCGCCTCTTAACCAAACGTTATAACCAAAACTTAAACATCGGGGAGTATCACATTGTTACAGCACTCTGAATACCTCACTAAAAATTACCACCTCGGGATATGAGGTCATCGCATCCGGAGTTGTGCATTTGAGTATGCCAGAGGTGAAGTTTTCACTAGCCAATCTCGTTATTAAGTATGAATTCAAAAGTGACTCAGAAGGCTCTCGATTTAGCGCAGAAGTGGTTGACAATGAATTGGTTATTAGTCTTTACAACATCAGTAACTCTCTAGGCCAAGGAAAAATAGAACCTGTTGAAATTGGCACTCTTGGAGGAAAGAGGCTATTTGCCACATGGTTTGTAAATACACCTCTCGGTTCGGGAGATATTCGTCAGTTCTGCTACACATTCATGCTAATGGGAGCTTGAATATGCAAGGCTTCTATTAAGCTTCCAGATGCTAAAGAAAGTACTATTGAAGGGAAAGCCGGCTCACTTACAAATAAAGAAACTGCTGGTAAAATTGCCGACCATATTGGTACCGGCAGAAATGCAAAAGACTCATTTATTTGGATGACAATAACCTGGAGCTTCATCATTGCATCCGGGCTAAGCGCTCTGCTTTTTGTGCGATCTATTTTTGTAGCATCCGAGGGCGATGCACTATTGCAATCAATAGTCCAAATTTGGAGTGTTTTTGTTCCAATTATTACACTGGCACTTGGCTATGCATTCGGTAAAGGTGAGTGAAGGTTATAACAACTGGTTCAAATCGCTCGCTTCGCTCACTGGGACGGGCTAAAGCCCGCCCCCTAACCAAACGTTAGCGGTATATATGAATTTCCACGTATCAGAAAAATACAAACGTAGCGACAAGCGAAAAACAATGCTCGCCGCACTACTGGTGGTTGGCATAATTTCAGGCGCTGCCTGGATGTTCATTGCCAGTGAGAGCATGTATCACAAAATACTATCTGCGGTTACTGCCTTGTTGCTCATAAAGCATTTGCCCGGCGCATATAAAAATATAAAAAATCACGACTCATCCTATCCAACCGTAGCCATAATTGAATCTGAAAACAAAATTGATATATCTCACAAGGGCGCGGTTGTGAGCATGCCGTTATCGGATATAGAAAGCCTTAGAATTCAGAGCATAAAAGGCAATGTTAAATCTCTGCTGCTAACCACCAAATCTTTCAGCAATCTACGTTTTGAAGGATACGAGAATTTAGCAGAAATGGCTGAGATTCTTAAAAATATACGCCGGCAGGCAAAGCCAAAAATGCCACGTGGTATCACCGCTAACAAATGGTTCAAACCGTTCGCTGCGCTCACTGGGACGGGCTAAAGCCCGCCCCTTAACCAAACGTTAGAAGCCGGCCAATCGCCATGAAAGGGCATGCAACTAAAATACTAAAAATTCTTGAAAAGCATGGTGAGCTTACACTTTAGAAAATATCAAACTACATCTCAAATAAGCATCGAGACCATCGAGATCTTTATATTTCTCCTCACCAGTCTGGCTATCGCCTTTATTCCTAAGATGATGTGCAGCGCATGGAAGGGATAATGACCTATCGCGATGCGGGGCTCTCGCTGGATGTCATCGGAGCGCTATTACAGGCCGATGGCGCATCTGCTCCTGTGGTGCTGGAACGTCACTTGCAGAAGGTCAACGAGGAAATCACCAGACTCCGACAACAACAACACGTCATCGCCCAATTGCTCGGCGACGCGCAGGCTGCGAAAGAGTCGTTCAATGACCAAGGAGCAGTGGATTGCGCTACTCGCCTTCACCGGATTGAACGAAGAAAGAATGCAAAAATGGCATGCGGAATTCGAGAAGATGTCGCCTGATGCGCATCAGGATTTTCTGGAATCGCTCGGAATAGCACCGGGTGAAATTACCTCGATCCACCAATTCTCAAGGCGACCAGCTACCGAGGGTGATGGCTAATGCCAGACTCAACCGAGCCTGCACCCAGGCCGGCTAGTTCAACGCTGCGGCTGAGGAGCAATCTGCCGCCCGCCTCCCCACCAGCCAGGCTCCGCCCAAACCAGCTATTGCTGAACGAACGGCCTTGGTCCTCAGCCAGGTACTGCTGACCTCTGGCCGGATTCCGCGATTGTGGTGAGGCGGCATAGAATCCGCCCACGCCTCGGCCCGGGTCGCCGCGTGAATACCCGCTATCACCGCTCCTGCGGGATCTGGCAGCTCGTCCAGCGCTGCCTCGGTGGGCAACCACGCGCCACACTGATCGCTGTGGATGCACGAGGCCGGCCCGCATGCTGATCTGCCGCAGCCCCGAACGAATTGCCTCCGATAAACTGCAGATTTTCACGACCCCTATCAGGACTCGCACGACCATGACCCAAGACTCGCGCTTCGCCGCCATGCCCGATGCCAACGGTTACTTCGGCCCCTATGGCGGCCAGCTGGTGCCGCCGCACCTCAAGCAGGCCATGGACGACATCAACCTGGCGTACGAGGAAATCCGCCAGCGCGAGGACTTTCAGCAGGAACTGGCGGCCCTTTTCGCTGACTACGTCGGCCGGCCGAGCCCGATCTTCCATGCCCGACGCCTGTCCGAGCAGCTCGGTGGCGCGCAGATTCATCTCAAGCGCGAGGACCTGAACCACACCGGCGCGCACAAGATCAATCACTGCCTGGGCGAGGCGCTACTGGCCAAATTCATGGGCAAGACCAAGGTGATCGCCGAGACCGGCGCCGGCCAGCACGGCGTGGCCCTGGCCACCGCCTGCGCGCTGGTGGGCATCCCCTGTGAGATCCACATGGGCCAGGTGGATATCGAGAAGGAACACCCCAACGTCACCAAGATGAAGATCCTCGGCTGCAAGCTGGTGCCGGTGACCCGCGGTGCGGCGACGCTCAAGGAAGCGGTGGACAGTGCCTTCGAGGAATACCTGAAGGACCCGCACAACTACATCTACGCCATCGGTTCGGTGGTCGGCCCGCATCCGTTCCCGAAGATGGTCCGCGACTTCCAGTCGATCATCGGTACCGAGGCGCGTGCGCAGTTCCTGGCCAAACATGGCCGTCTGCCCGATCAGGTTGTCGCCTGCGTGGGTGGCGGCTCCAATGCCATGGGCATGTTCACCGCCTTCCTGGAGGATGCTGCGGTCGAGCTGGTCGGTATCGAACCGGCGGGTGAAAGCCTGGACAAGCCCGGTCGCCACTCGGCCACGCTGTCCAAGGGTAAGCCCGGAGAACTGCATGGCATGGCCTGCTACGTGTTGGAAGATGCCGAGGGCAATCCGTCAGCCGTGCACTCCATCGCGTCCGGGCTGGACTACCCCGGTGTCGGCCCGCAGCACAGCTATCTGAAGGATCTCGGCCGGGTGAACTATCAGACCGCGACCGATCAGGAATGCCTCGACGCGTTCATGACCCTGTCGCGCGTGGAAGGCATCATCCCGGCGCTGGAAAGCGCCCATGCAGTAGCCTGGGCGATCCGCGTGGCGCCGACACTGCCGCAGGACGCGCACATTCTGGTCAACCTGTCCGGCCGTGGTGACAAGGACGCTGACTACGTCGCGCGCCTGCTGGGCCTGTAGTCGAACCTGCGCCCCGCGCTCGCGGCGCGGGGTGTTCTCGCCGCGTGCGGCGCGTATCATCCGCAGCCTCGTTCCTTTCCCGGGCGCCTTCCATGCTGCATAACGTCCGCCCTGTCGGCATCCTGCACTCCTGCTTTAAAGAGAAGTTCGCCATCCCGCGCCAACCGCAGTTGGCCCCCGCCGCACGCGGCGTGCTGGAACTGCTGCCGCCGTTCGACACCGGCGAGGCGGTGGCCGGGTTGGAGCAGGTCAGCCATGTTTGGCTGCTGTTCCTGTTCCATCAGGCGCTGGAGGACAAGCCGCGTCTCAGGGTGCGCCCGCCACGCCTGGGCGGCAATCGCATGACCGGCGTGTTCGCCACCCGCGCGACGCATCGTCCCAACGGCATCGGCCAATCGGTGGTGAAACTCGAGAAGGTGGAGGCGAATCGGCTGTGGCTTTCCGGCATCGATCTGCTCGACGGCACGCCGGTGATCGATATCAAACCCTACGTGCCCTACGCCGATGCTCTGCCAAACGCCACGAATGCGATGGCGGCGGCACCGCCCCGGTTGCTCGAGGTGCAGTGGAGCGAGTCAGGGCTGGCTCAGGCCCGTGGCGAGGCGCTGCGCCTAGGCGAGCCGCTGGTGGAACTGATCGAACAGTGCCTGGCGCAGGACCCACGCCCGGCGTACCAGAAGCCCGATCCCGAACGGCGCTATGGCACGCAGTTCTGGGACGTGCAAGTCCGCTGGCACTACCCCGCGCCGGACACAATCCGCGTGATCGAGGTGGTTCGCGCCTAGCGCTGCCACCTCGATCACGCGAAGCGGCTACTTCTTCGGCGTCAGCAACAGGCGCCGGGTGCCATAGACCTTGTCCAGGTTGGCTGGCTGGAACGGGAAACTCAGGTACTGCGCCTTCATCCAGGCCTCGATACCGTCCGCGTAATGCGGGCTGGCCGGATTGCCTGACTGACCCGAGCTGTTCACGCCGAGCATCGGCTCTGCCTGATTGAAGTCGACGATGATGCGCATCGCCGGAATCAGCCAGGTATCGAACCCCTCGCCCCAGTGGTACGCCGAGACGTTCAGCGTGCTGTGGTCGCCACCCGCCGGATAGGGTCCGCGATCCAGATAGCCGTGCAGCGCCTTGATCGAGCGCGCCTGCCCAGCCGGCAGGTGCGGCGCCAGCTGGGTACTGCCGGTAAGCCACTCGTAACGATGCAGCTTGCCCCACTGCCAGCCGCTGCGGTCGTGCCCCAGCTGCGCCTCCAGCAGATTCACCGCTGCGGCCAGGCCGCGCGCCAGGATCGCCGGTTTGTCCTCGACCTGCGGCGTACCGATGTCGTCCCAGAACGGACTGTCGTCGCGGCCGAGCAGATGATCGGCCTGCGCCGAATAGGACAGGCCAGACACCTGCAGCAGGGCTTTCCAGGCTTGGCTGTCGTCCGGCCCCAGTTCATCGAGGAAGGTATGGCGCGCACTTTCGTGCAGGAACGCGCCATACAGCGCGGCATCCGCCGAGCTGGCGGCGAGACGGCCGTCGAACGCCAGCAGCCGCCGGAAGGCTTCCTCGGCCTTGGCACGCTCGCCGGCTGGCAGCGCCGCGATGGCGGCACGCAGCGGCTCGGCCATCCCGGGCGCCTCGAACATCGCCTTGAGCTTGGCGGCGAATGTCGTGGTCTGGTCGTACTGCATGGCGATGGTGCTGCGGGTGTCGTGCTTGCCGCGCCCGGCCCGCTCGGCGAGACGCTCGAAGCGCTCCGGCGCATACCAGGTGCTGGAAAGCTGCATGCCATAGCCGCGCGGGGCTATGCGGTGGTTGGCGGTGCCCAGCCAGCCCTGCGCGGGGTCCTGGTCGTAGGGATGCAGCATCGGATCGGCAAACCCGTCCCAGTCGTAGCGCCCGTCCCAGCCGGGCGACGGCATCAGCCCGAGCCCTTCGCGACGGTTGGGAAAACGTCCGGTCACCTGCCAGCCAATGCTCTGACGGTCGGCGAAGACCATGTTCAACGCGCTCGTGCCGATCCTGCCGGTGGCGGCGAAGGCTTCATCGACGGACTGCGCGCGCGACAGGTCGAAAAACGCATCCAGCGATTTGTCCGCTTCCAGCTGCGTGGTCTTGAGCGCCAGGCCATAGCCGCTGCCGAGCTGCAACGGCTGAATCGGGTGCTTGCGCTCGCCCAGTGCACTGTTGAGCAACGGGCCGTGGCGGGTTTCGTAGATGATTTCGCGAACCGGCCGCTGCCCCTTGATGAAGAACGTCTCATGCCGCTCGCGCGCGGCGAGCCACTTGCCGTCGGCCTGATACATCAGGCGCGAGCCTTCGCGACGAATGCGCTCGAGGAACAGGTCCTGGTTGTCACCCATGACCATCGTCATGCCCCAGCCCAGCTTGCCGTTGAAACCGGCAACCACCGCCGGCACACCGGCAATGGAGACACCTGCGGCCTGGAATTTCGGTGCGCGGATCTGCACGAAATTCCAGTACGAGGGCATCGACAGCGGCAGATGGGTGTCGTTGGCCAGGATCGGCTTGCCACCGCGCGTATGGCTGCCGGCAATCGCCCAGTTGTTCGATGCGGCGACGCCGAGCATGTTCAGCGCCGCGACCTGACCGGCGGCGCGCTCCAGCGCGGCAAGCCCCGGAATCTGCCCGCCCAGGTTCAGCCCCTGCAGCTTGGCCGCCTCCTCCACCGGCAGCGGCTCGTCCGGGTAGGTAGGCAGCAGCCAGGCCAGCTTGTCGCTGCCGACCTTCTGCGCCATGACCAGCGCGGCGATCTCCTCCTGCAGGTTTACCGACAGGCCGAAATTGAGCAGGCAGAACACCAGCACCGAGTCCTCGGGCTTCCAGTATTCGGGGCGGTAGCCGGACTCGGCGAGATCCATCGGCAAGCGGTCGCGGTGACGGAACAGATAGGCGTTGACGCCGCGGGCGTAGACCTCGAAGAACTTCTTCATCCGTGGCGAGCTTTCGCGATAGAGCAGCTCGGCACTCTGGAGCAAATTCACCGTGCGCATGAAGCGGTCGATCTCCAGCACGCCCGGTCCGGCCATCTCCGCCAACCGGCCCTGAGCGGTCAGGCGCAGACTGACCATCTGGCTCAGGCGGTCCGTGGCGTGAACGTAGCCCAGCGCGAACAGCGCATCGTGAAACGACGAGGTTTCGATCAAGGGCATCCCCAGGGAGTTGCGCCGAATGCTCGCGCTGCCGGCCAGGCCGGACAACGGCTGGATACCTTGCGCCGGCGGCAGGCCGGCGCTGTAGCGGTTGTCCAGATAGGACTGGCAACCGGCAAGGCTGACCAGGCCGAACGCCATGCCAACGGTCAGGCGAACCAAGGGAAAAGGCAGACGCAGCGTCATCGACGACTCCTGAGAGCGCAAAGCCGGTAGTAATGGTAGTGAGTGTATGAGCCGCAGGAAGTGCCGGGGTTGACCCTCAGGCCGCGCGGCCGGGGTTGGGCAGCGCCTCGTCGAGCAACCAGCGCGCCGAGCGTCGCGCGGCCGCCTTGTGCTGCAGTTCCAGGGCGCTGAAGTTCGCCTCGTGACGGCGTCGCTCCTTGCTGTCCAGTGCCTTCCACGCAGCGTGCGTGGGGACCTGCTCAGTCGCCTCGAACAGTTTCTGGAACACCTCGCAGCGCGGGTCCTGCCCCAGTGCAGAGTCGTAGTTGTCGAGCAGCACCTTGATGCGGATGGCACCTTCGATCAACGGCAGCTGCTCGTCCAACAGACAGCTGGCGAGAATCCGCAGGTCTTCAGCCAGCGCAGCGTGACGCTTGGTCTGCGCCTCAGCCAGCAGTCGCTCGTTACGCCACACCCGGCGCCACAGGTACAACGCGTAGCCAGCCAGCGCGCCGACCAGCAGCGTAGCGACGACCAGCAGCGTGACAACGAGCGGAGTCATGGTCGGTCAGGCGCCGTGGCACTTCTTGTATTTCTTCTGGCTGCCGCACGGACACGGGTCGTTGCGACCGACGTCCTTCAGCGGATTGCGCACCGGCTCATGATGGCCGTGATTGCAGTGCGGCCCGTGCACATGATGGTGATCGTGCGCATGGTCGTGATCGTGATTGCAGTCGGGGCCGTGGACGTGGGTTTCGTGGTTCATGTTGCGTCTACTACTCAGGGATGAAGTTGCCGGGGATTATCTCGCCATTGCTCGCGACATGCACCTTGCGGCCGAACATCAGGCCGGTCTTGATCTCGCCGTCGAAGCGGTAGCGGATCGGCCGATCAGGCTTTTCCAGCAGGCGCACGATGTATTTCATGTGTCGCCACAGGTTGGTATGCACCGGTACTTCGTAATAGTCGAAGCCGTTGGCCGGCACCGTCAGCCAGCCGCTGGATTCGCCGCTGGCCAGTTCGACATCGTTCAGGTGCACCGTGTAGACGAGCCCGCGTACCGGCAGGCTGCGGTCGTTGGGGTTGTCGATGCGAAAGCGCAGCAGAAACTGCTGTTCCAGCAGCCGCGCCTTGATGATCTCGACCTTCGTCAGCTCGACGCGCGGATCGCGAAACTCGGCGCCGAACCAGGTGGAGCAACCGCTCAGCAGGCTGAAAAGACCCAGCAGAACCACGGTGTTTAGCGTTCTTGTTATTCGTGGCGGGCAAAGCATACCGGTACTCCAAAGGACGGCTCAGTGTAACAAGCGGCGCTTGGGCCGCAACGGGGAGCGACCATAAAAGAAGGCAGTTTCCTACATTTGGATGACAGGCCGGTTTCCGTCCGCGACCTCGTTTGTATGTCGACGCTCAGGCCAAAACTCGGGCCAACACGGCACGGGCCAGACCGATACCCTCGACCAACGCCGCCTCGATCGCGCCCATGGTGATCACCTCGTTCGCCTTGCCCGCCGCCGGATTGACCACCAGCGCCAGGCACGCGTAAGGCAACTGCAGTTCACGCGCCAGCGCAGCCTCGGGCATGCCGGTCATCCCGACGATGTCGCAGCCATCGCGCTCCATTCGGGCGATCTCGGCCGCCGTCTCCAGGCGCGGCCCTTGCGTGCAGCCATAGACGCCGTGGTCGCTGAAGGCGCAACCCTGAGCCTGCAACGCGACGATCAGCCGTTCACGCAGTTGCGCATCGTAGGGATGACTGAAATCGATGTGGGTGACGTGGTCGAGGTCGCCAGCGAAGAAGGTATGTTCGCGACCGTAGCTGTAGTCGATGATCTGATGCGGTACGCAAAAATGCCCGGTCCCCATAGCGGCATGGATGCCGCCGACGGCATTTACCGCGATGACAGCCTGCGCGCCTGCATGACGCAGCGCCCACAGGTTCGCCCGGTAGTTGACCTGATGCGGCGCGATGCGATGCGGGTGTCCGTGACGGGCGAGAAACAGGACCTCGCGCCCGGCGAACTCGCCGCACACGATGTCGGCAGAAGGCAGGCCGTAGGGCGTCTCGATCGATCTGATCTCGCGCAGCATGAGCCCGCTGAGTTCGGTCAGGCCAGTGCCGCCGATAATGGCGTGGACAGTCATGGAATCTTTCCTTGGAGTATCGGCGTGATCAGTCGATGAGCCCGACGCTGCGCAGCGTCGCAATCGATTCGAGCCAGCGCGGCTGCTGCTTGTAGTCGAGCGATGCGGTGCCGGCGGCGCGCATGCGCGCGAGAGCCGGCGCGGGCAGCACACCCAGGCGCTGCAACGCGGACAGCGCCAGCTCTGCGGCTGCGCGGTCGTTGCATACCAGCCCCATATCGCAACCGGCCACCAGCGCGGCCTCGATACGGGCCGCTGCATCACCTGCTACATGCGCCCCTGCCATCGACAGATCATCACTGAAGATCACCCCACGAAAGCCCAGCTCGCCACGCAGGATGTCCTGCAGCCAGCGGCGCGAAAAGCCTGCCGGCTGTGCATCGACTTCAGGAAAAATCACGTGCGCCGGCATCACCGCATCGAGCACAGGCGCCAGTGCGCGGAACGGCAGCAGGTCGTGATTGCGCAGCTCGTCGAGGCTGCGCCCGTCAACCGGAATCGCCACGTGCGAATCCGCCTCAGCCCAGCCATGACCGGGGAAGTGCTTGCCGGTCGTGGCCATACCGGCCGCGCGCATACCACGGATGAACGCGCCGATCAGCTCAACCGCGCGCTGTGGGTCCGCCTCGAAGGCACGCGTACCGACGACGCCACTGCGCTGGTGATCGAGGTCGAGCACCGGGGCGAAACTGATATCCAGGCCCACCGCTAGCACCTCGGTAGCCATCACCCAGCCGCAGACCTCGGCCAGGCGCGCGCCGTCGGCATGCCGGGAAAACTCGCGCATTGCTGGTAGCCGCACGAAATCCTGGCGCAGCCGCTGCACGCGCCCGCCTTCCTGATCCACCGCCAGCAACAGATCGGGCCGCAGCGCGCGAATCGCACGGCACAGCTCCTGCACCTGGCGGGGATGCTCGATATTGCGAGCGAACAGAATCAACCCGCCGACTTCCGGCTGGCGCAACAGGTGGCGATCCTCGGGCGTCAGCCAGGTACCGCCGATATCCAGCATCAGTGAACCGTGCATGGGTCAGATAAATCCTTGAGCGAGTTCGGCGCCGGCCCATTCCGGGCGGGCATGTTCTTCTATGTGGACGGGGCAATGCAGCGGCACCTGCTCGAACAGTCGCGCCAGATCGGCATTGCGCATACGGATGCAACCGTGAGACAGCGGAACGCCCATGGGTTCGCAATCAGGCGTGCCGTGCAGGTAGATGTAGCGGCGAAAGGTATCGACATCGCCGAGTCGATTGCGGCCGATTTCGCAGCCGCTCAGCCAGAGAATGCGGCTCAGAATCCAGTCGCGCCCGGGAAAGCGCTCGTGCAGTTCGGCTGACCAGACTTCTCCGGTCCAGCGCCGGCCACGCAGCACCGCGCCGAGCGGCAGATCGCCACCGATACGCGCACGTACCTGATGCCGACCACGTGGCGTGCAACCGGAGCCGTTGCGCTCGCCGGCGCCATTGAGGGCGGTGGATACCGGCAAGCGGCAACGCAACTTGCCGTCGGCAAAGCCGTAGAGCTGCTGGTCGGCAAGGGAGATGTACAAACAATCGAGATGGGTCATGGGCGGCTAGCTTAGACGAAGGACCTGACGCCTAGCACCCTCAGCCCTTAGCCGGCATGGCTACGGCGTTGCGCCTGCCCTTGGGCTGGGCCTCGGCCAGCGCAGCATCTGCCACGCCGCTCTCGGCCCGCATGCCAGCCGCCAGGAACGGCACCATCATCCGCATGATTTGCTCGATCGAAGTCCGGGCACCGAAGTCGTTCTCGGCAATCGCGCGCAGTGCCTTGATCCCGGACATGCTGAAAGCCGCCGCACCGAGCATGAAATGCACGCGCCAGAACAGCTCGATCGGCGGAATGTTCGGCGCTGCCTCATGCACACGCAGCATGTAGCGGCGGAATACCTTGCCGTACATGTCTTCCAGATAGCGGCGCAGATGGCCCTGGCTCTGGCTGAAGGAAAGCCCCAGCAGGCGCATAAAAATCGACAGGTCGTCGCCGCTGCGTGGTTTAACCGCCAAGGCCTGCTCAACCAGTATTTCCAGCAGTTCTTCGAGCGTATCCGGCTTATCGGAAATCGACTCGCGACGATCCAGCTCGCGTTCCAGGCTGGCGCAGAAGGGGCCAAGAAAGCGCGAGAAGACTGCCTGAATCAGCGCCTTTTTCGAACCGAAGTGATAGTTCACCGCCGCCAGGTTTACGCCTGCCTTGCTGGTGATCAGGCGAAGCGAAGTCTCAGCGAAGCCTTTTTCAGCGAACAGCTGCTCCGCTGCGTCCAGAATGCGCTCGACTGTCTCGGACTGCGCCATGCCCCCTCCAATGACAAACATCTGTTTGAAACTTACGTTTCAGCCAATAGCCAAGTCAACCATGAAAGCGGCGTGGCGCCTAGCTCATCTTCGCATTCAGCGCCGTCGCGACCGAATGCTCGCAGAACTCGATTGCCAACACCCGATCACTGTATATAATCCCAGTCACTGTATAAAAGAACAGAGACCGCCATGATCAAGCTGACGCCCCGCCAGTCGGAAATCCTCGCCTTCATCAAGCGTTGCCTGGAGGACCACGGCTACCCGCCGACGCGCGCCGAGATCGCGCAGGAGCTCGGCTTCAAGTCGCCCAACGCCGCCGAAGAACACCTCAAGGCGCTCGCGCGCAAAGGTGCAATAGAGATGACGCCCGGCGCCTCGCGCGGGATACGCATTCCCGACTTCGAGCCCGCTGCCCAGGAAGGCAGTCTGCCGATTATCGGCCGGGTGGCGGCAGGCGCACCGATCCTGGCGCAACAGCATGTCGAGGAGTCCTGCCAGATCAACCCAGACTTTTTCCACCCGCGCGCCGACTACCTGCTGCGGGTACGTGGCATGAGCATGAAGGACATCGGCATCATCGATGGCGACTTGCTGGCGGTCCACAGCACCCGCGACGCGCGCAACGGTCAGGTCGTCGTCGCACGGGTGGGCGAGGAGGTTACCGTCAAGCGCCTCAAGCGCGAAGGTGACAAAGTGTGGTTACTGGCGGAAAACGCCGAGTTCGCACCGATCGAAGTAGATCTCGAACATGAAGACTTCGTGATCGAGGGCTTGAGTGTCGGCGTGATACGCCGCTAGGAGACGTTCGATGCAGTACTTCCCCACGACAAACGCCAAGCCGCAGCTGTCTCTCTTCGAGGGGCTGATCGCTCATGGCATGCCGCCCTTTCTCGCCGAGCCACCGCCGCCGCAACACGAGCGCCTGAGTGAGTTGAGCCTGAGCGGCAACAGCGAGCACTGTCGGCTGCTACTCGCCCCCATGCTGCGCGAACTCAGCGATGCCCCCGACAGCCGCTGGCTGACGCTGGTCGCCCCTCCGGCATTTCTGTCATCGCACTGGCTGCGCGAAACCGGGCTGAATCGCGAACGCATCATTCTGCTGCAGCCGCGCGGTATTCAGGGCGCACTGGAGCTGACCTGCAAGGCGCTGACTTCCGGCTGTAGCCACACCGTCGTCAGCTGGTTTGCTCACATGGATGCCCGCACGCGCAGCACGTTGCACAGCGCCGCCAGCCTGGGCAACGCTCAGAGTCTCAACATTCGTCTGGGCCGCTAGCTAGATAGTCCCGCCGGCACATGGATCGTGCCAAATTCCCCGCTACACCTACCTCGCTCAGTGCAGTACTCGCGGCTCATCCTCGTACTCGATCTCGCCATCACCTTCCGACATCCGTCCAGCCATCTGCACGCCCACGTTGAACATGGCCTTGGCAATTTCCACATGCTGGCCCTGCAGAAAAAGTTTTGCGTCATCGGAGAAATCCAGCGTCACCAGCACCTCTTCGTCTTCGGCACGGCGCAGTACGATGCGGCCGTCAGGTAGTTCGACAATTTCCAGAAACGAGGTAGGCATTCGATCAGCTCTCCGAGAAAGGCGCGCATTGTACCAGCCGACTATCGACGCAGCAGCCTTCCGGCATCAGGCAAGCCGCTACGATCCGGGTTTCACGGTGGCCATCCACGACGTAGCATTGCTCGAACCGACACTGCCCGGCACAACACACCAAGAACAGGCCGAGTCTCCATGACACCCCGCATTCTGCTGCTTACCACCTTGGCCATGCTTGCCTTCGCCGGCAATTCGCTGCTGTGCCGGATCGCCTTGCGAGACACCGCCATAGACCCCGCCAGCTTCACCGGCGTGCGCCTGCTTGGCGGTGCGCTGACACTCTGGCTTCTGATGCTGCGGCGGGAACGCCGCGCGATACCGGACGGTGACTGGTACGGTGCGGCGGCCCTGTTCGTGTACGCCGCGGCGTTCTCGTTTGCCTATCTGCATCTCGACGCCGGCACCGGCGCGTTGCTGCTGTTCGGCGCCGTGCAGCTGAGCATGATCGTCTGGGGTCTGATACGTGGCGAGCGATTCGGCCACTGGCAGGTACTCGGCCTCATCCTGGCAATGGGCGGCCTGGTATTTCTGCTGCTGCCGGGCAGCAGCACACCGTCATGGCGCGCTGCGCTGCTGATGCTGGCTTCCGGAGTCGCCTGGGGAATCTATTCGCTGCGGGGACGCAGGACCGCCAACCCGCTGAATGCCACGGCCGGCAACTTCGTGCGAGCGGTGCCGCTGGGCATCCTGCTGAGCCTGTCGGTCTGGAATCAGTTGCAGTGGGATATCCCGGGCCTGGTTTACGCGTTGCTCTCGGGCGCCCTCGCCTCCGGCGTCGGCTACGCCATCTGGTATTCGGCGCTACCCGGTCTGACGGCGATTCAGGCCGCCAGCGTGCAACTGAGCGTGCCGTTGCTGACCGCCGTTGCCGGAGCGTTGCTGCTTGGCGAAGCACTGACGGACCGCCTGCTGATCGCCGGTACGGCGATTCTCTGCGGCATTGCCCTGGTCATGCTGACTCGCAAGCCAGAACCGTCATGATGTGGAAGCGCCGCTCACCACTCGGTCAGCGACTCGCGAAAGCGCAAGGCCAGGCTCTTCAGGTTCTGTCGCCAGAGCTCCAGCTCGTCACGCGTCAGGGCGGGCTCTGGCTCGTCGAGGCTGACGGCCTCGATCAATGGCTGGCGTGGGTCAGTTTTAACCTTTGCCGGCGCACGCGGCGGCTCGAATAGCGCCGCATAGGCTTGCAACAGGCTGGCCAGCCAGGTTTCTCCCTGCTCGGCCAGCTCCACCAGCTCGGCCAGCTCCGGGCTCGGCGCTGCGTCGAGAACTGAACGCGAGAGAATCAGCTCGACCCGCGACGCACCGGCGCCAGGCGAGCGGTAGTAGCCGGCGATTTCATGACACAGCCCCAGCAAGGCGCCGTAGAGATGGAACAGGCTCGCCTCACGCTCGGCCTGGATCAGCCCCTGCGCATTCAGCGAGCCCGACGCTTCAGCCTTGCGCCAGCTATCCAGCGACAGACCGGCGAAATAGATCTTCTGATTGGTCCGGGTGTAGAGCTCGTGAGCCATGAGGGCGCTCTCCGAATGACGGGAAACTGCAAGAATGAACTTCGACGCCCGTCAACGCCAGCGCTACAGGCAGAGCAGAACAACCGCAGACACCGTCTAGCCAGACGGCATCTGCGAGCGCATCGCCGCAGCGGCGTGCGTTACTTTTCCTCGACCTTCCACTTGCCGCCGACGAAGAAGGCCTTCCAGCCGGTCGGCTTGCCTTCGACTTCCGACTGCACGTACTGCTCCTTGGTCTTGCGGCTGAAGCGGATCACCGTCGGGCGCCCTTCCGCGTCCTGCTGCGGCGCATCCAGCAGGAAGTGGTATTTCGGATCGATCTCGTCACGGTGCGGAATCAGCTCCCTCACCAGCGGAGCACGTGTCTCGCGGTTCTTCGGAAACTGGCTGGCAGCCAGGAACAGCCCCGATGCGCCGTCACGCAGTACGTAGGTGTCGTCGACCTTCTCGCAACGCAGTTCCGGCATCTTCACCGCGTCCATCTTCGGCGGCGCCGGTTCGCCGTTCTTCAGCAGCTTGCGGGTGTTCTTGCATTCGGCGTTGGTGCAGCCGAAGAACTTGCCGAAGCGACCGGTCTTGAGCTGCATCTCACTGCCGCACTTGTCACATTCCAGGCTTGGGCCTTCATAGCCCTTGATGCGGTACTGGCCTTCCTCGATCTCGTAGCCCGAGCAATCGGGGTTGTTGCCGCAGATATGCAGCTTGCGCTTCTCATCGAGCAGGTAGGCATCCATTGCGGTGCTGCAAATCGGGCAGCGATGCTTGCCCAGCAGCACCAGCGACTCGGATTCGCCCTCGTCATCTGCCGCGATTTCGTCGCCCGGCACGAGGTTGATCGTCGACTTGCAGCGTTCCTTGGGCGGCAGGCTGTAGCCCGAGCAGCCGAGGAATACGCCGGTGGATGCGGTGCGGATCATCATCGGCCGGCCGCAGACCTTGCAGGGAATGTCGGTCAGGGTGGGCTGGTTGGCGCGCATGCCGTTCTCGCTGCCCTCGGCCTGTTCGAGCTTGCGCTTGAAGTCGCCGTAGAACTCATCGAGCACGTGCTTCCATTCCCGCTCACCCTGCGCAACGTCGTCCAGATGCTCTTCCATGCCGGCGGTGAAGCCGTAGTCCATCAGGTTCTCGAAGCTTTCGGAAAGACGCTCGGTGACGATGTCGCCCATCTTTTCCGAATAGAAGCGGCGGTTGTGCAGCGAGACGTAGCCGCGATCCTGAATCGTGGAAATGATCGCCGCGTAAGTGGACGGACGACCGATACCGCGCTTCTCCATCTCCTTGACCAGGCTGGCTTCCGAGTAGCGCGCGGGCGGCTTGGTGAAGTGCTGGCTCGGATCGAGCTTGAGCAGCGCCAGCGCTTCGCCCTGCTGCATATCCGGGAGCACGTCGTCCTCGCCGGATTTGCTCTGCTGCGGCATGACCTTGGTGTAGCCGTCGAACTTGAGAATGCGACCCTTGGCACGCAGCTCGAACTCGCCGGCCGTCGCCGTCACGCTGGTGGACAGGTACTGGGCCGGTGGCATCTGGCAAGCCACGAACTGGCGCCAGATCAGCTCGTAAAGGCGTTCGGCGTCACGTTCCATTCCCGAAAGCTGGTTGGGACGCAGATTGACGTCAGACGGGCGGATCGCCTCGTGCGCCTCCTGCGCGCCCTCCTTGCTCGAATAGACATTGGCCTTCTCGGGCAGGTACTTGCCACCGAATTCGCTCTCGATAAAGCCACGCACCATGGCGATGGCGTCGGCCGAGAGGTTGGTCGAGTCGGTACGCATGTAGGTGATGTAGCCGGCTTCGTAGAGCCGCTGCGCCATCATCATGGTCTTCTTCACGCCGAAGCCGAGACGGTTGCTCGCCGCCTGCTGCAGGGTCGAGGTGATGAACGGCGCCGACGGCTTGCTGGAGGTCGGCTTGTCCTCGCGCTTGCTGACGCGGTAGTTCGAGCTCTTGAGTTTCTCCAGCGCAGCAGTGGCCTGCGCTTCGTTCAGCGGCTTGAACGCCTCACCGTTCTGGCGGGCTACCTCGAAGCGCACCTTGGCCTGCTGTGCGGTCGCCAGGTCGGCATGCACTTCCCAGTATTCTTCCGGCACGAAGGCGCGGATTTCACGCTCGCGCTCCACTACCAGCTTCACCGCCACCGACTGCACCCGGCCAGCGGACAGGCCGCGGGCAATCTTCGCCCACAGCAGCGGGGACACCATGTAACCGACTACGCGGTCGAGGAAACGCCGGGCCTGCTGGGCGTTGACGCGATTGATGTCGAGTTCGCCGGGCTGCGAGAACGCCTCCTGGATCGCCTTCTTGGTGATTTCATTGAACACCACGCGCTTGTAGCGACTGTCATCGCCGCCGATGGATTCGCGCAGGTGCCAGGCGATCGCCTCCCCTTCTCTATCCAAGTCGGTCGCGAGATAGATGGTGTCGGCTTCCTTGGCCAGGCGACGCAGCTCCTCGATCACCTTTTCCTTGCCCGGCAGGATCTCGTACTTGGCCTTCCAGTCATGCTCCGGGTCGACGCCCATGCGCGCGAACAGCTGACGTTTGGCCTTCTCCTTGGGCGACAGCGCAGGCGTCTCGCCAGCGGCGGCCTTGCCGCGCTTTACCGGCTCCTTGCTGGCGGAACCACTGGTGGGAAGGTCGCGGATGTGGCCGATACTCGACTTCACCACGTACTGGTTGCCCAAATACTTGTTGATTGTCTTGGCCTTGGCCGGTGATTCCACGATGACCAGCGATTTACCCATGGAGAGCAGAGTTCCTGAATCGAGAGGTGAACGGAGCGAGTATCTGCGGCAAGGTGCGCGCAAATCGGCGACCGGAGGTCGGACTGCTGGCAGCGGCGTCGACGCGCCTCAATGAGCTTTCCGAGCATGCCCGAGAACGCATGAACGAGTGCAAAGACGGCCACTCTGTCCGAAAGGCACCGCTATATATAGTGGCGAGCGCGACGAGGTCAAGCGCCGAGCCTGGCAAGCAAGCGTTCGCACGCATCAGTAACGGCTTGGCTCGGCCTCGATCAGAGCGAACCGCGGCACAGTTTCGCCATCGACATCGACGGTCTCGACGAACATGGACAATGGGCGAACCCACAGTCCGTACTCACCGTACAGTGCCTGATAGAACACCATCGGCTCTTCCGTCTCCGAATGTCGCGCCACGGCGAACACTCGGTATTCGGGCCCCTTGTAATGGCGATATCGCCCCGGCTCCACCTGCATCATCTGCTTCCCCTGCCGTCACAAAAAGAAAAACCGGGGCACTTGGCCCCGGCTTCCATGCACCGTCTGACAATCCGCCCCGCAAACCTGCGGGCGCGGCTGTCAGCCTAGCGCAGTCATCTGCATCTGTCAGACGCGTTCGAAGACCGTACTGATCCCCTGCCCCAGACCGATACACATGGTGGCGACACCCAGCGTACCGTTGTTCTGCTTCATCACGTTCAGCAGAGTCCCGGAGATACGCGCACCGGAGCAGCCGAACGGGTGGCCGAGCGCGATGGCGCCGCCATGCAGGTTGACCTTCTGTTCCATCTGGTCGAGCAGCTTGAGGTCCTTGAGCACCGGCAGCGCCTGCGCGGCGAAGGCTTCGTTCAGCTCGACGTGGCTGATGTCATTAATGGTCAAACCGGCGCGCTTGAGCACCTTCTGGGTAGACGGTACCGGGCCGTAGCCCATGATTGCCGGGTCGACACCCGCCACCGCCATGGCACGAACCACGGCCATCGGCTGGATACCGAGATCCTTGGCGCGCTGGGCGGACATGACGATCATGCAGGACGCACCGTCGGTGATCTGCGAGGACGTACCCGCAGTCACGGTGCCGCCCTTCGGATTGAATGCCGGCTTCAGTGCGGCCAGGCTTTCAAGCGTGGTATCCGGACGGATGGTTTCATCGTAATCGAAGACCTTGAGGAAGCCGTTCTCGTCGTGACCTTCCATCGGAATGATCTCGTCCTTGAACTTGCCTTCCACCGTAGCCTTGTGTGCCAGGCGGTGCGAACGCTCGCCGAAGGCATCCTGCTGCTCGCGGGTGATGCCGTGCATCTTGCCGAGCATTTCGGCGGTCAGACCCATCATGCCGGACGCCTTGGCCGCGTGCAGTGACAACTGCGGGTTCGGGTCGACGCCGTGCATCATGCTGACGTGGCCCATGTGCTCCACACCGCCGATGACGAACACGTCACCATTGCCGGTCTGAATAGCCTGCACTGCGGTGTGCAGGGCGCTCATGGACGAACCGCACAGGCGGCTCACGGTCTGGCCGGCGCTGGTGTGCGGAATGCGGGTCAACAGCGACGCCATGCGGGCGATGTTCCAGCCCTGCTCGAGGGTCTGGTTCACGCAGCCCCAGATCACGTCCTCGACTTCGGCCGGGTCGATCTTAGGGTTGCGCGCCAGCACGCCATCGATCAGCTGCGCGGACATGGTCTCGGCGCGGGTATTACGGTGCATGCCGCCCTTGGAGCGCCCCATCGGGGTGCGACCGAAGTCGACGATGACTGCATCTCTTGGATTCAGGCTCATGAATTCTCTCTCCCTCGATTAACCGTAGAAGCGCTGGCCGTTGGCAGCCATCTCACGCAGCTTCGCGGTCGGGTGGTACAGCGGGCCCAGGTCGGCGTACTTGTCGGCCATCGCAACGAACTCGGCGACGCCGATCGAATCGATGTAGCGCAGCGCACCACCACGGAAGGGTGGGAAGCCGATGCCATAGATCAGGCCCATGTCGGCTTCGGCAGCGGTCTCGACGATGCCGTCTTCCAGGCAGCGCACGGTTTCCAGGCACAGCGGGATCATCATGTAGTTGATGATGTCCTCGTCGGACAGCTCGCGAGTCTCGGCGACGATCGGCTTGAGCAGCTCGTAGGCCTGCGGGTCGACGACCTTCTTCGGCTTGCCCTTCTTGTCCATCTCGTAGGCATAGAAGCCCTTGCCGTTCTTCTGACCGAGGCGGTTGGCGTCGTACATGACGTCGACGGCGGTGCGGGTATCGTCCTTCATGCGATCCGGGAAGCCTTCGGCCATCACGTCACGGCCGTGGTGGCCGGTGTCCATGCCGACGACGTCCATCAGGTAGGCCGGACCCATGGGCCAGCCGAACTTCTCCATCACCTTGTCGGCACGAACGAAGTCGACACCGTGCGCGATGGCGCGGGCGAAGCCGCCGAAGTACGGGAACAGCACGCGGTTGACGAGGAAGCCCGGGCAGTCGTTGACCACGACCGGGCTCTTGCCCATTTTCTTGGCGTAGGCGACGGTGGTGGCGATGGCGGTTTCGCTGGTCTTCTCGCCGCGGATCACCTCAACCAGCGGCATCATGTGCACCGGGTTGAAGAAGTGCATGCCGCAGAAGTTTTCCGGACGCTTGAGCGCCTGGGCCAGGTAGCTGATGGAAATGGTGGAGGTGTTGGAGGCGATGATCGCGTCTTCGCGAACGTGGCCTTCCACCTCGGCCAGCACGGCGTGCTTGACCTTCGGATTTTCGACCACGGCTTCGACGACGATGTCGACATTGCCGAAATCGCCATACGACATGGTCGGACGGATCGCGTTGAGCGCCTGCGCCATCTTTTCAGCGGTCAGACGGCCTTTCTCGACACGCTTGCCGAGCAGCTTGGAAGCCTCGTCCAGACCCATCTGGATACCCTCTTCGCGGATATCCTTCATCAGGATCGGCGTGCCTTTGACGGCCGACTGGTAGGCGATGCCGCCACCCATGATGCCGGCACCCAGCACGGCAGCGAGCTTCACGTCGCGCGCCTGCTTGTCGTAGGCCTTGGCCTTTTTCTTCAGTTCCTGATCGCTGAGGAACAGACCGATCAGGCTTTCAGCGACCGAGGTCTTGGCCAGTTTGACGAAGCCGGCGGCCTCGACTTCCAGCGCCTTGTCACGACCGAAGTTGGCGGCTTTCTGGATGCTCTTGATGGCTTCGACCGGGGCCGGGTAGTTCGGGCCGGCCTGGCCAGCCACGAAGGCCTTGGTGGTCTCGAACGCCATCATCTGCTCGATCGCGTTGAGCTTGAGCTTGTCCAGCTTCGGCTGGCGCTTGGCCTTGTAGTCCAGCTCGCCGGAGATGGCGCGCTTGACCAGATCCAGTGCAGCTTCCTGCAGCTTTTCCGGAGCAACGACGGCATCGACCGCGTGCACCTTGAGCGCATCCTCGGCACCGTTTTCCTTGCCGGAGGCGATCCACTCGACGGCGTTATCGACACCGATCAGGCGCGGCAAGCGGACGGTACCGCCGAAGCCCGGGTAGATGCCCAGCTTGACTTCCGGCAGGCCGACCTTGGCGGCGGTGGACATGACGCGGTAATCGGCGGACATGCACATCTCGAAACCGCCACCCAGGGCGATGCCGTTGATGGCAACCACGGAGGGCACGCCCAGGTCTTCGAAATCGCTGAAGATCTTGTTGGCTTCGAGGTTGCCGGCGACCAGCTCCTCATCGGGCAGCTTGAAGTTGTCGACGAACTCGGTGATATCGGCACCGACGATGAATACGTCCTTGCCGCTGGTGACGATCACGCCCTTGACCGATGCGTCGGCCTTGATGGCGTCGACCGCCTGACGGAGTTCGTTGAGAGTGAGGCGATTGAATTTATTGACGGACTCACCCTTGAGGTCGAAATTCAATTCGACGATGCCGCTCTCAAGAGCCTTAACCGTGATGGCTTTACCTTCGTAAATCATCAACTGATCTCCAGGAATGGAAGCTGAACGTTACGTGCCGCACGTCTTCGGCCTACTGCGACCGCGCCTAGCGGCGACGACACCCACCGACACGATACATCGGGCAATCGGCGATGCACTGACAAACGCTCGATTCATACGCCCGTTTGATTTGGGTCGGCACACCTTCGAGCAAAAGCACCGCCTTGTCAATCGGCTCTCTCATCGAGGCGGATACGGACATTTCGCGACTGATCGGTCATTCTCAACCGCAGGCATCCCCAACCATTTGCAGCATCTATCCACCAATGGCGAGCGGCACCCATCGCGGAAACCGTAGCCCACCGCGTCAGTCAATCTTAGAAAGGGCCGAGCGGGTACACTGCCGCCTTTCATTGCACGCCATACGCGGACCGAAACGCCGCCGCCCCAGACCGGAGTACTGCATGTCCCAAGCCCCCATCGCCCGCGCCGATACCGGCACCGACCCTTACCGCTGGCTGGAGAATCGCGACGCCGAGGACGTGCTGGCCTATCTCAATGCGGAGAATACGTACCTCGAGGAGCAGCTCGCCGATCAGGCCGAACTGCGCGAAACCCTGTTCCAGGAAATCAAAGGCCGCATTCGCGAAACCGATCTTTCCCTGCCCTCGCCCTGGGGTCCGTGGCTGTATTACCAGCGCACCACGGCTGGCGACGAGTACCCACGGCACTACCGCTGCCCGCGCCCGCTGGATGGTTCGCTCACGGTGGACGAAAGCGCCGAGCAACTGCTGCTCGACCCCAACGAGCTGGCCGGCGGCGGCTTCCTGTCGCTGGGCGCCTTCAGCATTAGCCAGGATCACAGCAAGCTGGCCTACAGCCTCGACCGCGAAGGCGACGAGATCTACCGGCTGTTCGTCAAAGACCTGGCCAGCGGCGCGGTGTCGGAGCTGCCCTTCGACGATTGCGACGGCAGCATGACCTGGGCCAACGACAGCCAGACCCTGTTCTACGGCGAACTGGACGACACCCACCGGCCGCACAAAATCTACCGCCATCGACTGGGCGAGACCGGTAGCGCCGCGGTGTTCCACGATCCGGACGGGCGCTTCTTCGTCCACTGCTACCGCGCCAGCTCCGAACGCCAGCTGGTCATCCTCTCCCACAGCAAGACCACCAGCGAATCCTGGGTACTGTCAGCGGACCAGCCGGAAGGCAACTGGACCTGTCTGGCACCACGCCAGGAAGACCACGAGTATTTCCCTGATCACGGCCTGTACGAAGGCCAGTGGCGCTGGCTGATCCGCAGCAACCAGGCGGGCATCAATTTCGCCCTTTACCACGCCAGCGAGACCGAGCCGGGCCGCGAGCACTGGCAGGAGCTGGTCCCGCATGACGACGCGGTGATGCTCGAGGACGTCAGCCTGAACGCCGAGGCACTCACCCTGACCCTGCGTGAAAGCGGCCTGCCGGTTATCGAGGTACGGCCGCAAGGCGCCCAGCCCTATCGCCTGCAACTGCCGGATGCGGCCTACAGCCTGCACGTGCAGAACTCGCTGGAATTCACCAGCACGGTGATCCGCGTGCGCTACGAGGCGTTGAACCGCCCCGCGCAGATCCGCCAACTGACTCTCGCCGACGGCAGCCAAACGGTGCTCAAGGAAACCCCGGTGGAAGGCCCGTTCGACGCTGATGCCTACGAAAGCCGGCGCATCTGGGCCACCGCCCAGGACGGCACGCAGATCCCCATCAGCCTGGTCGGCCGCTGCGACAGCTTCGGCAAGCCGGCGCCGCTTTATCTTTACGGCTACGGCGCGTACGGCCATAGCCTGGATCCCTGGTTCTCGCATGCGCGACTGTCGCTGCTCGACCGCGGCTTCATCTTCGCCATCGCCCATGTGCGCGGCGGCGGCGATCTGGGCGAAGCCTGGTACCGCGCCGGCAAGCTGGAACACAAGCCGAACACCTTCACCGACTTCATCGCCTGCGCCGAACAACTGCTGGCCGATGGCTATACCACGTCGCGGCGCCTGGCCATCAGTGGCGGCAGCGCCGGTGGCCTGCTGATCGGCGCGGTGCTCAACCTGCGTCCGGAACTGTTCGGTGCGGCGATCGCCGAGGTCCCCTTCGTCGACGTGCTCAACACCATGCTCAACGCCGACCTGCCGCTGACCGTCACCGAGTACGACGAGTGGGGCGACCCGAACCATCCTGAGGTGCACGAACGCATCAAGGCCTACGCGCCGTACGAGAATGTCCGCGCGCAGGCCTATCCGCCATTGCTGGTCGTGGCCGGCTACAACGACAGCCGCGTGCAGTACTGGGAAGCCGCCAAGTGGGTCGCCAAGCTGCGCGCCACGCGCACCGACGACAGCCTGCTGCTGCTCAAGACCGAGTTCGGCGCAGGGCACGGTGGCATGAGCGGCCGTTATCAGGCGCTCAAGGACGTGGCACTGGAGTATGCCTTCATCCTCAAGGTACTCGACCTGGCGGGATAGGCTGGGAGGTGCGCCGCTCTTCGCCAGCTACGGCCTGAGCAGCCGTACTGGCGAAGGCACAAATAAAAAGGGGAGCCTGACGGCTCCCCTTCAAGAGTTATTGCTTTGTTCTTCTTCTGCTGACGGGCTTGTTGTTTTTGTTGAGCGCCCGGTTCGAGCCAAGGCCCGACGCAGTCCCATGATCGGGACATTAAGAACAAACGGATTTTTTTGGTCGCTGATTTGCCACTGCCCTCGCGGGCTCAACCGGTTCTGGCGCTGCCTCATGGCAGTTTTGTCGTTCTCGGCCCGGTCGACAGGAAACCTGTCGGGCAATTCCTCTCCAAAAGAATCAGTTTGCTACGCCTCCACGTGCTTATTTTTATTGTGTTGGAGTCGCTACGTGTTGTTTTTGTTGTGGGTTCTGCTTTCTTGTTTTTGTTGTGCCAGAGATAAAGCATTCGGCGTGCCAGCTTTCACAAATCCTTATTTTTCATAGAGTTACGCGTTTCTGTGGGGCGTCGTGCGCACGAAAAACGGGCATCGTCGTTACCATGCGCCCCAAGCATCGTTACATTTTCGTGAAGCGGTAACACCGGCACGCCGCCTCAGCGCGCGCACCAGTGTGTCGGAAGCAAAAAAGGCGAAGGTCTTGAAAACCGGCTGAAATGGAGGTGGCAGCCACGGTGAACCGACAGCTGCCATGTACTCTATCGGAAGGGCGTCGGCGCCATGGGTTGCGCCGACGCATCGTGCTCAGGCGCGGATCGCCGATTGCAGCGCATGTTCCTGACGCCTGGCCAGCAGATCGGAGGCCGCAAGCGCGAGCAGTGGTATCAAGCCTACATTCAGGGCCACGCTCCAGGACCCAATCAAACCAATGAACAACATGCCGGCCACAACAATGGCAGCAATGCAATGCGCGCAGAAGCGGCATAGCTCAAGTGCAACTACAGGCTCGTTGTAATTGTTCATGACGTCTGACTCCCCGCTTTTTGTTGTAATAATTGGCATCTACATTGAGGGTAGCCAGCTCTCGTGCCGATGCAATTCAAACCGACGCGCGGCTCGTCTAGGTAGAGCATTACAGCCGGATGAACATTGGTTTACAGGCACTTCTGCAACATCCCGTCGACAGTCTACGCACCACCTGGAAGTTCATCTGCTTATTCAAGTTCTGATACCCCGCCCGCCTCTTCGTTGCGGCATCGGGACCAAGAGGCTTTAGTGATCGGTGCGTATTACTGATCATCGAACCAATGAACTTCGCGTAATCATCAGGTATTCGTGAGCGTGAACCGCCAAGCCGGCAGATGCACGCGGCAGGCAACGGCGACAGCCCGCATCAATCCCAGCAGGCGTCCGCTTCCGCTACGCGCAGCGTGCGCCGGGCCTTGCCAGGGGTGCGTGAGAAGCGCGGTGTTGGCGCCGCTTGCAACTGGCCGTCGACCTCCTGATAGACGCCGCGCTGGCGCATGTGAACATGCCCAGCTGCTTCCTCCAGAGGCAGCACCGGTGCGAAGCAGGCATCGCTGCCCTCCAGCAGGGCGCACCATTCGGCCTGGCTGCGGCTGGCGAACAACCGTGCCAGGGCGTCGCCCTGCTCGGTCCAGGCAGTCGGTTCCGCGCAGCCCTCCCAGAGCGCTTGCGGAGCGTCGATGCGTTCAAGCAACTCACGCCAGAACGGCGGCTCCAGCGCGCCGATGGCGATCTCGCGACCATCGGCGCAGAGGTAACACCGGTAGTTCGGCGCCGCGCCGCTCAGCGGATTGCGCTCGCGCTGCATCTCGATGCGCCCGCTGGGTAGCAGCCCGGCAAAAAAGGTCATCAGCGACGACACGCCATCGACGATTGCCGCATCGATCACCTGCCCTTGGCCCGAGTGCTCGCGCTCCCACAGTGCAGCGAGGATACCCACGGCGAGATACAGCGAGCCGCCACCGAAATCGCCGACCAGATTCAGCGGCGGCACCGCCGGCCCGCTCTCGCCGCGGATCGCCGCCAGCGCCCCGGTCAGCGCGATGTAGTTGATGTCGTGCCCCGCGGCCCGGGCCAATGGTCCAGTCTGGCCCCACCCCGTCATGCGTCCGTAAATCAGCCGCGGGTTGCGCGCCAGCAGCTCGTCCGGCCCCAGGCCCAGGCGCTCCATGACGCCCGGGCGAAACCCCTCGATCAGCACGTCGGCGCCCTGCGCCAGTTCCAGGCAGCGCGCCCGCCCCGCAGCATTGCGGATATCCAGCGTCACCACCTTGCGGCCGCGGTCGACTACCGGGTTCGCCCATCCCGTGCCGCCCTCGCGCTCGACGCGCAGCACTTCGGCGCCCATGTCCGCCAGCAGCATCGCGCAGTGCGGTCCGGGACCGATGCCGGCGAACTCCAGCACGCGCAGACCACGCAGCGGCCCCTGACGATCCTGCTCGGTCTCGCTCATCGTCCCTCCCCCTTTCTGGCTGCCTCAGGCGCTCCACGTCGACGCGACAGCACCCTGCGGCGGCGACTACTGGTTCGCTGCATTCAGCGGCTTGTCCAGCAGATGGTCGCGGTAGCGCTCGCGCAGCACTTTCTTGTCGATCTTGCCGGTGGCGGTCAGCGGCACGGCGTCGAAGACCACCGCATCGGGCATCCACCACTTGACGATGTTCGGCTCCAGGTGCGCGAGGACCGATTCGGCGGTGACCTCGGCGTCAGCATGCGGCTCGATCACCAGCAACGGGCGCTCCTCCCATTTCGGATGGAACACGCCGACCACGGCCGCGACCTTCACGCCGGGACACGCGGCGGCAACGTTCTCGATATCGATGGAGCTGACCCACTCGCCGCCGGACTTGATCACGTCCTTGCTGCGATCGGTGATGCGCATGAAGCCATCGGCGTCCAGCGTGGCGATGTCGCCGGTATCGAACCAGCCGTCTTCGTCCAGCGCACTGGTTTCGCTCCGGTAGTAACGTTCCACCGTCCACGGACCGCGCACCTTGAGACGACCGGCACTGACGCCGTCGCGTGGCAGCTCGTGGCCCTGTTCGTCCACCACCCGCAGTTCGATGCCGAACTGCAAACGCCCCTGGCGCGTCCAGACGGTATCGTTGACGGCCTGCGGGCCACGCCCGGCCAATCTGGGCGTCGGCGTGGCCACCACCCCCAACGGGCTGGTTTCGGTCATGCCCCAGAGCTGGCAGACCGCAACGCCGTAACGGGTCTGGAAGGTTTCCGCCATCGCACGGGGCACCGCGGAGCCGCCGATCACCAGCCGCGCGAGCGTGCCGGCGTCCTCACCGCTGCGCTCAAGATGGGTCAGGTACATGGTCCAGATGGTCGGCACGCCACCGGAAATGGTCACGCCTTCGCTCTGGATAAGCTCCTGCAGACTCGGGCCGTCCATCCTGTCGCACGGCAGGACGAACTTGCAGCCATTGATCGCCGCGGCGTACGGCAGGCCCCAGGCGGTGCCGTGGTAGAGCGACGAGCACGGCATGATGCAATCGAAAGCGGACAGGCCGAAGGCACCGGACAGCCCCGCTGCCATCGCATGCAGCACCACGGAACGGTGGCTGTACAGCACACCCTTGGGATCGCCGGTGGTGCCGGAGGTGTAACAGAGCACGGCGCCGGAGTTCTCGTCGAACTGCGGCCAGTCCAGCGGCGCGGCGGCGGCGATCAGTCGCTCATAGCCCTGCACGTCGGCCATTGCGGAAACAGGGTGGACTGCCAGCTCGATGAAATGCCGGATGTTGTCCAGCCGCGGCCGCAACCTAGCGACGCATTCGGCGAAGGAGCTGTCGAACAGCAGCACCTGGCTGCCGGCGTGGTTGATGGTGTAGACGATCTGCTCATCCGACAGCCGTGGATTGGCGGTATGCAGCACCGCGCCGATACCCGGCACCGCGAAGAACAGCTCGTAATGACGATGGGTGTTCCACGCCAGCGACGACACACAGTCGCCTGCCTCGATGCCGAGGCCGCGCAGCATCGTGGCGGCCTGCGCGGCGCGGCTGGCAAGGCCGGCGTAGTCATAACGCCAGAGCGGTTCGCCGACCAGCCGCGAGACAATCTCGCGATCGGCGTGGGCGCGTGCGGCGTGGGCGAGGATGCCACTGATCAACAGGGGCGCGTTCTGCATCAAGCCTGTTTGCATGTTTCCTACCTCGTCTTGTTGTTATTTTCAGGTGGCCGGCGTTCCCGGCTGTGCCCGGCACGGCGGTTCGCCGCGCCGCATGACGCTTCGCTCACTCTCCCAGGTTGCGGGCGATGACCAGGCGCTGGATGTCGCTGGTGCCCTCGTAGATCTGGCAGACCCGCACATCGCGGTAGATGCGCTCCACCGGGAAGTCGGCCAGGTAGCCGTAACCGCCGAGCGTCTGGATCGCCGCCGAGCAGGCCTTCTCAGCCATCTCCGAGGCGAACAGCTTGGCCATCGAGGCCTCCACCAATGCCGGCCGTCCGGCCTCGCGCAGCGCCGCGGCGTGATGCACCATCTGCCGCGCCACGGCTATCTGGGTCGCCATGTCGGCCAGGCGGAAGGCCACCGCCTGGTGCTCGATGATCGGCTTGCCGAAGGTTTCGCGCTCCCTGGCGTAGTCGCGCGCCGCTTCGAAGGCGGCGCGGGCCATGCCCACCGCCTGGGCGGCGATGCCGATGCGGCCGCCTTCCAGGTTGGCCAGGGCGATGCGGTAGCCCTCACCCTCCTCGCCCAACCGGTTGGCGACCGGCACACGCAGGTCCTCAAAGGCGATCTGGCAGGTATCCGAGGCGTGCTGGCCGAGCTTGTCCTCGACCCGTACCACCTGATAGCCGGGGCTGTCGGTGGGCACGATAAAGGCACTGATGCCGCGCTTGCCGGCGTCCGGGTCCGTCACCGCAAAGACGATCACCGTGCCGGCATGCTTGCCGGAGGTGATGAACTGCTTGGCGCCGTTGAGCACGTAATGATCGCCGTCGCGCCGGGCACGGGTACGCAGGCTGCTGGCATCGGAGCCGGCCTGCGGCTCGGTCAGGGCGAAGGCGCCGATCTGCTCACCGCGTGCCAGCGGCATGAGGAAGTCGCGCTTCTGCTGGTCGGTGCCGAAGCGCAGGATCGGTACGCAGCCCACCGAGTTGTGCACGCTCATGATGGTCGAGCAGGCACCGTCGCCGGCAGCGATTTCCTCCAGCGCCATGGCGTACGCCAGGTAGCCGGTATCGCTACCGCCCCACTGCTCCGGCACCAACATGCCAAAGAAGCCCAGCGCGGCCATCTCGCCAATGGCCTCCGCCGGAAAGCGGTGCTCGCGACTCCACTGCTCGGCGAAGGGTTTTAGCCGTTCTTCGGCAAACTGCCGCGCCATCTCGGCGATGGCGCACTGGTCTTCGTTGGGCAGCATGGGCGCCTCCTCAGATCAGCTCGACAGCCATCGCCGTGGCCTCGCCACCGCCGATGCAGATCGCCGCTACGCCCCGCCGCAAACCGCGCGCGCGCAGGGCGGCCAGCAGCGTGACCAGAATGCGCGCACCGGACGCGCCCACCGGATGCCCCAGCGCGCAGGCGCCGCCGTTGACGTTGACCTTGGCGTGATCCAGCCCCAGCTCGCGCATCGCCACCATCGCCACCACGGCGAAGGCTTCGTTGATCTCGAACAGATCGACGTCTTCGAGGCGCCAGCCGGTGCGCTCCATCAGCTTGCGGATCGCCCCAATCGGCGCGGTGGTGAACAGGTTTGGCGCATCGGCATGCGCCGCGTGGCCGTGGATCACCGCCTGCGGCTGCAGCCCCCAGCGCTCGGCTTCGGAGCGGCGCATCAGCAGCAGCGCGGCGGCGCCGTCGGAAATCGAACTGGAGTTCGCAGCGGTCACCGTACCGCCTTCGCGGAACGCCGGCTTCAGGCTCGGGATCTTCTCCGGCATGGCTTTGGGCGGCTGCTCGTCGTCGCGAACCGTGCGTTGCTGTTTGCCCTGGGTGACTTCCAGGGTGACGATTTCCTCGGCGAAACGGCCTTCGGCGATCGCCGCCTGCGCCCGGCGCAGCGACTCCAGTGCGTAGGCGTCCTGCGCCTCGCGGCTGAAGCCGAAGGTATCGGCGCATTCTTCGGCGAACGAGCCCATCAGCCGGCCCTTGTCGAAGGAGTCCTCGAGACCGTCGAGGAACATGTGATCGAGCACCCGACCATGCCCCATGCGATAGCCGCCGCGGGCGCGGTCGAGCAAATACGGCGCATTGGACATGCTCTCCATGCCGCCGGCGACGACGATGTCGGCGCTGCCGGCGAGCAGCTGGTCGTTCGCCAGGATCACCGTCTGCATGCCCGAACCGCACATCTTGTTCACCGTGGTGCAGGTGGTGGCGCGGGTCAGCCCGGCGCCCAACGCCGCCTGCCGCGCCGGCGCCTGGCCCTGCCCGGCCGGCAGCACACAGCCCATCAGCACGTCCTGGACGTTCTCCGGCGGCAGGCCGCTGCGTTCCACCGCAGCGCGAATTGCCGCCGCGCCGAGCTGCGGCGCGGTCATGCCCAGCAGGTCACCCTGGAAGCCGCCCATCGGCGTGCGCGCGCTGCTGACGATTACGATCGGATCATCTTTCATGTGCATTTCCTTTTTATTTGGCGGCCATGCGCAAGGCGCCGTCGAGACGGATCACCTCGCCGTTGAGCATGCTGTTTTCGAAGATGTGCCGCACCAGCGCGGCGTATTCGGCGGGGCGGCCCAGACGTGGCGGGAACGGCACGCCGGCGGCCAGCGAATCGCGGATTTCCTGGGTCATGCCGGCCATCATCGGCGTCTCGAACACGCCGGGGGCGATGGTCATCACGCGGATACCGAAGCGCGCCAGCTCGCGGGCGGCCGGCAGGGTCAGGCTGACGACGCCGCCCTTGGACGCCGCATAGGCTGCCTGGCCGATCTGTCCGTCGTAGGCCGCGATGGACGCGGTATTGATGATCACGCCGCGCTCGCCGTTGGCATCCGGCGCGTTCTCGGCCATCGCTTCGGCGGCCAGGCGCAGCATGTTGAAGGTGCCGATCAGGTTGATGCCGACGATGCGACTGAAACTGTCGAGGCCGTGCGGGCCGTGGCGGCCGAGGATTTTCTCGCCTCCGGCGACCCCGGCGCAGTTGACCAACCCGTGCAGCGCACCGAAGTGCTGGCGGGCCGTCGTCACCGCGTGGCGCGCGGCCTGTTCGTCGCGGATGTCGGCCTGCACGCCGAGCGCGCAGGCGCCGAGCGCTTCGGCCTGGGCAATGGCCGCCGCCTCGTCGAGATCGGCCAGCACCACGCTGCCACCCGCCTCGACCAGCGCCTGCGCCGCGGCGGCACCAAGCCCCGAAGCGCCACCGCTGATGAGGAATACCCTGTCGCGAATCTGCATGGCTCTCTCCCGTGCTTGTTGTTATTCGGTGCGAAGCCGGGATTCATCTTTAGACAGCGACACGAGAGCGGCAATGGCCGATCTACTCAACCTGCCTGAGCGTTTTGGCCAATGGCAAAGGGCAATCACAACGGCGACGGGTGCTGCCGGTGCGTACGTTCAATGCTGCGTCGGCGCCAGAATGAGGTTGCGGTAGTGGCCAGGATTGCTGCCCGTCCACTTGCGAAACGCCTTGTAGAACGAGCTGACATCGGCGAACCCGAGCCGCTCGGCGATCTCGCCGTAGCTGACGCTGGCATCGGCCAACCACTGCGTGGCCATCTCCTGACGCAGTCCGTCCTTGATGGTCTGGTAGGGCTGGCCCGCTTCGGCCAGCCGGCGGCGCAACGTCGAGGCAGACATGCACAGGCGCTGCGCCAGCGTCGCCGCATCGGGCCACTGCTCCGCCGGCAGATGGCGCAGCTGCTGGCGGATGCGGCTGGCCAGGCTGGAATGATCGCGATAGCGCACCAGGATGTTCGCCGGCGCCTCGGCAAGGAAACTGTGCAGCTCGGCTTCGCTGCGCCGGACCGGCAGATCGAGCACTTCGGCGGCGAAGATGATGCGCGTCGAGGGACGCGCGAAGCGCAGGTTGTCGGAAAACATGACCCGGTAGTCGTCGGTGTACTCCGGCTCGGCGCAGCGCAATTCCACCGCCAGCAAGGGGATGCGCCGGCCCACCAGCCAGCAGGCCAGTCCGTGCAGCAACATCCAGAACGTGAAATAGCAGAACGCCCGTGCGGGCTCGGCGGCGCGCTCGCGCAGCACGATCTCGGCCAGGCTCTGGCTGCGGATCAGCTTGCCGCGAAAGCTCTCCAGTTCCAGGCCGAAGAAGCTCAGCGCCTGCTGCAAGGCCTTTTCCAGCGTGGGTTGCTGGATACAGCAGCGGCTGATGAAGGCAAAACTGCCGGAACGCAGCCGACGCGGATCCATGCCGAACAATTCGTCATCGAATCGCTGCGCCAGCCCGAGCCACAGCCGCGTGTAGTCGCGCACGTCGATGCGCCCGTCCAGCTCGCGCAGACAGGCCGGATCGAGGCCCAGCTCGGCCAGCAGCTGCGCGCCCGACAGATCGGCGCGCTCGAACGCGAGCAGCGCCTCGCGCACCAGGCGCACGGAGATGCTGTCACGTTGCGTAACGGTAAGGCGTGTGGTCGAGGACGGTGCGTGGGTCATGCGTGCCGAGGTATCCGCTGGACGTCGCACGGGATCATCGTTCAGTCAGCTGCGGTTTCCAACCCGACGTCCGTCACATCCAGCCCAGAGTCAGGCCGACCACCATCAGATAACGCGTCGTCTTGGCCAACGCGACGATCAGCACGAAGCTCCACAGCGGCTCGCGCATCATCCCTGCCACCAGCGTCAGCGGGTCGCCGATGATCGGCATCCAGCTGAGCAGCAAGGTCCAGCGGCCGTAGCGGTGATAGTGCTGCTGTGCACGGGTCAGCTGCCGTTCGTTGACCGGAAACCAGCGCTTGTGGCGAAACCGCTCGACATAGCGCCCCAGCAGCCAGTTCACCAGCGAGCCGAGCACGTTGCCGGCGCTGGCCACCGCCAGCACCCCCCAGACGGCATAGCGCTCCGACAGCAGCAAGCCCGCCAGCAGCGCCTCGGACTGCATCGGCAGCAGCGTCGCCGCACCGAACGCCGCCAGAAAAAGGCCGAGATAGCCGGAAAGCCCCCACATCGATCGCGTCCATCCACCCTTGCTTGGCCGCGCAGTATGCACGGTGCATCGCCGCCGCGCCGCCCCGACGGCGGATGGACGCTATCTCACGAGGGAATTGGCCGTTTGCGCAGCCGTCTCACTCAGGCCAAAACGGCCGCAGTCGACCGATTGAAGATGCCCAGGCCCGGCAGGCGCTCGCGATCATGCGCGCGCTCCAGTTGCAGCGCCGGGCCTTGCGGCACGATGCCGTTGCCGTTGATCTGCCGATGGCTCTGGTAGTAATGCCCCTTGATATGGCGGTAATCCACCGTGTCGGCGATCCCCGGCCACTGGTACAGCTCGCGCAGCCAGTTGGAGAGGTTCGGATAGTCCTCGATGCGCCGCAGATTGCACTTGAAGTGGCCGTGATACACCGCGTCGAAGCGGATGAGCGTGGTGAACAGTCGCCAGTCGGCCTCGGTCAGGTACTCACCGGTCAGATAGCGCAACTTGTCGAGGCGACGCTCCAGCCAGTCCAGCGTGCTGAATACCAGCGCGAAGGCCTCTTCATAAGCTTCCTGGCTGGTAGCAAAGCCAGCCCGGTAGACACCGTTGTTGACCGCCGGGTAGATACGCGCGTTGAGCGCATCGATCTCGCCGCGCAGCGGTTGAGGATAGAGATCGAGCGACGATCCGGTCAGGTGGTCGAACGCGCTGTTGAAGATGCGGATCAGCTCGGAGGATTCGTTGTTGACGATGCGCTGCTGCTTGCGATCCCACAGCAGCGGTACCGTCACGCGGCCGTTGTAACGCGGATCGTCTCGGGTGTAGCGCTGGTGCAGGTAGCGATCGTCGTCCAGCGCATCGCCGCTGGAGCCGGTGCTGCGGTCGAACGTCCAGCCTTGGTCGGCCATCAGCCAGCTCACCACCGAGACGTCGATCAGGCTTTCGAGCCCCTTGATCTTGCGGTAGATCAGCGTGCGGTGTGCCCAGGGACAGGCAAGCGAAACATACAGGTGGTAGCGCCCGGCCTCGGCCTTGAATCCCGGCTGCCCATCGGCAGCCGGCTTACCGTCCGCGGTGATCCAGTGACGGCGCTTGGCCTGCTCGCGCTCGAAACGTCCGTCGCGGCTTTCATACCAGCGGTCATGCCACTGGCCATCGATCAACAATCCCATTCGTGCCTCCAGTTGTTTCTATTAGGAAGCACTCTAGAGATGATGGTTCGGTCGATGGGACCGAATGCTTGGTCTAACCGATCCGTCAGTTCGATGAATTGCGCTGCGCCCAGTAGCGTTGCGCCAGCTCGAACGCCGCCTCACGCGGATGCCCGAGCCCGCGCAGGCCCAGCGCCATACTCGACACCACGGCCAGCTCGCCGTAGGCGTCGCTGGCGCCGCCATGCCAGACGTCGAGCAGGTGCTGCGGCTCGAGCATCGTAGGCTTGACATGGCGTTGCGCCGATTGCGCCGGCCACTCCTCGTCCCAGGCCTGGCCGGCGGTGGCGCCGTACAGATGGGAAATGTTGTCCGGGTTGATCTCGATCTCCCCGCCCTCCCCCTTGATCACGATGGCGTGGTCGCCCAGCAGCCGGCTCGCCTCCCGGTGGGTGTCCTGATAGCCGGGATGAAAGATGCTCTGCAACCCGCAGCGCGCATTCAGCGGATTGAGGATGCGCGCCAGCGAGTGGACCGGCGAGCGCAGGCCGAGCACGTTGCGCAGGTCGATCATGCGCTGCAGCGTCGGCATCCAGGCGCCGAGCGGGATGAAGGCCAGGCGGTCGCGATCGAGCGCGGCCCCCACCTCCTGCCAGCTGGCACAGCGCGCAATGCCGAGCACTTCGAGCAGTTGCTCGCTGTAGAGGCGCCCGGCGGTATGCGCGCCGCCGCCATGCATCAGGATGCGTACACCGTTACCAGCGAGGCATTTCGCCGCGAGCAGGTACCACGGCAGGTGGCGCTTCTTGCCGGCGTAGCTCGGCCAGTCGAGATCGACCGTAATATTCTGCTCGCCCACCCGCGCGCGCACCGCATCGGTGAAGCCGGCCAGCTCCTCGGCGCTCTCTTCCTTGTGCCGCAGCAGCATGAGAAAGGCGCCGAGCTGGGCCTCCTCGACCTGACCATCGAGCAGCATGCCCATCGCTTCGCGGGCCTCCTCGCGGGTCAGGTCGCGCGCGCCCCGCTTGCCCTTGCCAAGAATGCGCACGAAAACGGCGAACGGATGCTCTACAGGGGTGACCAGACTCATAGACAATTGCTCGGTTTGGGCAGCCCCGCCAGCTTGGCAGCCAGCTTGGCGGGGGTGCCGTTGAATAGACGATTGAGGTGCAGGCTGTTGCCTTTTTCCGCACCCAGTTTGAGCGCGACGTATTTGATCAGCGGCCGGGTGGCCGGCGACAACTGGAACTCGCGATAGAAATCGCGCAGCAGATGGATGACTTCCCAATGCGCGGCTTCGAGCACCAGTCCTTCGCGCTCGGCGAGCGCCCGGGCCACGTCCTCGTTCCATTCGGCGAGATCGCGCAGGTAGCCATCGTCGTCCAGCTCGATGCGCCGGTCGTTCACGTTCAGCACGCTCATAACCAGCTGTTGACCCGCTCGAAGCGGCCGCAGAGTTCGACGAAGCCCGGGTAATCGAGCAGCGCCACCCGCGCAGGCAGTTCGCCGAGCGCGCGAGCCTCGACATCTTCGGCCAGGGCATACAGCGTAACGTCTGCCGCAAGCTGTTCGAGCTGGCGACGCTGGCCCGTGGCTGCCCGCAGCGCATACACGGCATCGCCGCAAAGCAGCAGGCCATCGCCCGCGCCGAGCAGTGGCAGGCAGCCGGCGAAATGGTCGCTGGCGAAAGGTGAAGCGGAAAGAACGTGCAGGGTCGCCATCAGAGAGTGATCACATGGTCGTAGCGATTGATGAGTGCGCGCAGGCCAGCATCGTCGAGCGGCTCTACCGGCAGGCTCAGCGGCTGCCCCTCCAGGCCGCGCTCGGCAAGACTGCGCGAGGCGACGTAGAGCGCCTCGACGCCGAACAGCGACAAGGCCTGCAGGTTGGCACCGAGGTCTTTCTGCTGCAGGCACGCGGCCTGCTGCCCCGGCACCAGCTGGAACACGCCGTCGTCGAGGAACAGCAAGCCCAGCGGCAGCTCGAACGCGCCACCGGCCAGCACGATATCCAGCGCCTCACGCGAGCCCGGCCCGGACCAGGGCGACTGACGGCTGATGATCAGCATCGAACGCGCCATCAGTCACCTCCAAAGCAGATCAGACGGTCGGCCTGTTGCGCCGCCTCGTGCAGCTGACCCAGACCGGAAAGCTCCCAGCCCGCGGCCAGGTTGGCCGCAGCGCGCGCATAGCGGCGCGCCTCCTGCTCGTCCAGCACACCACGGCGCAGGCCGGCGGCGATGCACACCACGCCGTCCAGCTGATGTGCAGCGATGAAGCGACTCCACTCACCAGCGACATCCAGCTCGTCCTGGGCGGTCACGATGTTGGCCGACGCGCTGTGTACCCCGTCCTGATAGAAGAACAGCCGAACGATGTCATGTCCGCCGGCCAGCACCGCTTCGGCAAAGCGCAAGGCGCGGCGCGAGGCCGGCGCATGGGGAGGAGAAAACAGGGCGATCGCGAATTTCATGGCTCACCAGTGGGTTGCTGGGCCGACATGATACGCGAGCCGCAAAAACGAAAAAGCCCGCCGAAGCGGGCTCCATCGATCCGGCGCGCGATCAGTCGTCGCCGCCGAAGATGCCCAGCAGCTGCAGCAGGCTGAGGAACAGGTTGTACAGCGAAACGTACAGGCCGATGGTGGCCATGATGTAGTTACGCTCGCCGCCGTGGATGATCGCGCTGGTCTGGAACAGAATGCAGGCCGAGGAGAACAGCACGAAGCCGGCACTGATCGCCAGTTGCAGCCCGGTGATCTCGAAGAAGAAGCCGGCCAGCATGGCGCCGAGCAGAACGAAGAAGCCTGCAGTGATGAAGCCGCTGAGGAAGCTCATGTCCTTACGGGTGATCAGCACATAGGCCGACAAGCCGAAGAACACCAGCGCTGTCATCGACAGTGCCGAGCTGATCAGCTCGCCGCCGTTGCTCAGGCCCAGATACATGTTCAGCACCGGACCGAGGGTATAGCCCATGAAACCGGTCAGGGCGAAGGTGGAAACCAGGCCCCAGGCCGAGTTGCGCAGTTTGGCGGTCAGGAAGAACAGGCCGTAGAAGCCGATCAGCACCACGAAGATGTTCGGATACGCGGCGTTGGCCTGCATGGCGAGATATGCGATCAGGCCGCTGAAGGCCAGCGTCATGGCCAGCAGGCCATAGGTGTTGCGCAGGACCTTGCTGACTTCGCGCTGTTCGACCTGCGTGTGGCTAAGCGCGTATTCGTGTTCGTGCATGGCGACACTCCCGAGGATGAAAACGATTCGTCGGCGACTATAACAGAGCACCGGGAGCAGTTTGACGCGCAGTGTTTGACAGTGTGTTTCGATCCGGTACTATGGCGCCCGCTTCATGCGGAGGTGTGGCCGAGTGGTTGAAGGCAGCGGTCTTGAAAACCGCCGAAGGGGAGACTCTTCCGTGAGTTCGAATCTCACCGCCTCCGCCATCTGCATGATGAAAAAGCCCCGGTAATCCGGGGCTTTTTCATTTCTGGCGAGCGTCAGGCCTCGGCACCTTCGAACCAGGCCAGCTTTTCACGCAACTGCACCACCTCGCCGACGATCAGCAGAGTCGGTGCCTGCACTTCCTGCGCGGCGATCAGCTCCGGCAGTTCGGCCAGCGTGCCGGTGAACACCCGCTGGGTGCGCGTCGTGCCCTGCTGCACCAGTGCGGCGGGCGTGTGCGCAGCGCGGCCGTGCGCGATCAGTTCGCGGCAGATCATCGGCAACCCGACCAGCCCCATGTAGAACACCAGCGTCTGCGCCGGCGCCGCCAGCTCCGTCCACGGCAGATCGCAGGTGCCGTCCTTGAGATGGCCAGTAACGAAGCGCACCGATTGCGCATGGTCGCGATGGGTCAGCGGAATCCCCGCGTAGGCGGCGCAACCGCTGGCCGCCGTGATGCCCGGGACCACCTGGAACGGCACGCCGTTGGCGGCCAGTTCTTCGATCTCCTCGCCGCCACGACCGAAGATGAACGGATCACCGCCCTTCAGACGCAGCACGCGCTTGCCCTGCCGGGCCAGCTCGACGAGCTTTTGGTTGATCTGGTCCTGCGGCACCGCATGCTCGGAGCGCTGCTTACCGACGTAGATGCGGTCGGCGTCGCGCCGGCACAGGTCGACGATCGCCGGCGCCACCAGGCGGTCGTAAAGCACTACGTCGGCCTGCTGCATCAGCCGCAGCGCACGAAAGGTCAGCAGATCGGGATCGCCCGGACCGGCGCCGACCAGGTAGACCTCGCCCAGTGCCCGCGGCGCGGCACCGGCGAGTTTCTCCGCCAGCAGGCGCTCGGCCTCGGCGGTGCGACCGGCCAGCGCCTGTTCGGCGATGGGCCCCTGGAACGCCTCCTCCCAGAACACCCGGCGCTGCTGGACGTCGGAAAACCTCGCCTTGACCTGGGCACGAAACTGCTTGGCCAACCCGGCGAGCTGACCATAGGCCGCCGGAATCCAGGTTTCGATACGCGCACGGATCAATCGGGCCAGCACCGGAGCATCGCCACCGCTGGAAACGGCGATCACCAGCGGCGAGCGATCGACGATGGCCGGAAAGATCACGCTGCACAACTCGGGCGAATCCACCACGTTGACCGGTACGCCCAGCGCGCGGGCATCCTGCGAGACACGCGCATTGAGCGGCTGGTCGTCAGTGGCGGCAATCGCCAGCACGCAGCCAGCCAGGTCGCCGTCGGCATAGCCACGCGGCGCGATCGTGCCGCCCTGCTGCTCCACCAGCGCGACCAGCTGCGGATCGAGCTGTGGCGCAACCACCCGTAGAACCGCGCCGGCCTCGGACAGCAGCCGCGCCTTGCGCAAGGCGATATCGCCACCGCCGACGACCAGAACCAGACGGCCCTGGAGATTGTGGAACAGAGGAAGGTAATCCATGCGGCTCGATCCCGATTTCAGCTCAGTAGATAGGGGCATCTGAGCCGATCGGCATCGGCCTGCCCCTGTCGAAAATCAAGGATGGGCCATTTGCCGCAACGCCACGCGGGGATCGCGCGGCGTCCGCACCCATCTGCGCGAGGCTTAGCCGATGAGCTCGATACCGCCCATGTACGGCTTGAGCACATCCGGCACGCGGATGCTGCCGTCGGCCTGCTGGTAGTTTTCCAGCACCGCGACCAGCGTGCGCCCCACGGCAAGGCCGGAGCCGTTGAGGGTGTGCACCAGCTCCGGCTTGCCGGTCTCCGGGTTGCGATAGCGCGCCTGCATGCGCCGCGCCTGGAAGTCGCCGCAGTTGGAGCACGAGGAAATCTCGCGGTACTTGTCCTGGCTCGGCACCCAGACCTCGAGATCGTAGGTCTTGGTCGCACCGAAGCCCATGTCGCCGGTGCACAGCGCCAGCACGCGGTACGGCAGGCCCAGCAGCTGCAGGACTTTCTCGGCGTTGGCAGTCAGGCTCTCCAGCGCCTCGAAGGATTTCGACGGCTCGACGATCTGCACCATCTCGACCTTGTCGAACTGGTGCTGGCGGATCATGCCGCGGGTGTCGCGTCCGGACGCACCGGCCTCGCTGCGAAAGCACGGCGTGTGCGCGACGAGCTTCAGCGGCAGCTCTTTGGCATCGAGAATCTCACCAGCGACGATATTGGTCAGCGAGACCTCGGCGGTCGGGATCAGGTAGAAATCGGCCTCGCCTTCGCGGCTGATCTTGAACAGGTCTTCCTCGAACTTCGGCAACTGGCCGGTGCCTTGCAGCGCCGGAGCCTGCACGAGATAAGGCGTGTAGGCCTCTTCGTAGCCGTGTTCACGGGTGTGCAGGTCAATCATGAACTGCGCCAGCGCGCGGTGCAGGCGAGCGATCGGCCCGCGCATGAGGGCGAAACGGGCACCGGAAAGCTTGGCGGCGGTCTCGAAGTCCAGCCAGCCATGCTGCTCGCCTAGCGCGACATGATCCTGCACGGGGAAGTCGAAGGCCGTCGGCGTACCCCAGCGACGTACCTCGACGTTCCCCTCTTCATCCTCGCCGACCGGTACCGACTCGTGCGGCAGGTTGGGAATGCTGAGCATCAGCTGATCCAACTCGCCCTGGATGCGGTCCAGCTCCTGCTTGCCGGATTCGAGCTCCGAGCCCATGCGATCCACGTCGGCGAGCAGTGGCGCGATGTCTTCGCCGCGCTGCTTGGCCTGGCCGATGGATTTGGAGCGCGCATTGCGCTCGGCCTGCAGTTGCTCGGTGCGGGTCTGCACCACCTTGCGCTGGGCTTCCAGCGCCTCGATGCGCGCCACGTCCAGCTGGTAGCCGCGGGTGGCCAGGCGGGCCGCCACGTCCTGTAGCTGTGTGCGTACCAGTTTCGAATCAAGCATGGTGAGTCTCGTCTGTGAAAGCTTGGATGAAAGGCAAATAGGGAACGGAGTTTACTTGAAGCCGCGCGGGTTCATAACCTTGCCAGCGCCAGCCCGACCCAGGCTGCCAGCAGGCCGCCGAGTACGCTGCAAGCGAGATAGCCGAAGGCGATTGCGATCTGCCCGCTCTCCAGCAGCCGCAAGGCATCCAGCGAGAAGCTGGAGAAAGTCGTCAGCGCGCCGAGAAAGCCGATGATCAGTGCTCCCCGCAACTCCGGCGAGATCTCCGGGCGCAGCAGAAAGGTCGCGTAGAGATAGCCGATCAGCAGGCACCCGATGAGATTGACCGCCAGCGTGGCCAGATAGAACTGCCGCGGCCACTGGGTGCTGACCCAGGTGGAGATGGCAAAGCGCAGCAGCGTGCCGATCACGCCGCCACAGGTGACGGCCAGAACCATGCGGATCATGGCTTTCTCCGTTGCAGCGGACTTTCGCGATCGAGCCGCGCCAAATGTTCGAGCTTGTCGCGAATCTTGCTTTCCAGCCCGCGCGGAACCGGCTGGTAATAGCGGCGCGGCTCCATCGCCTCGGGGAAGTAATCCTCGCCCGCGGCATAGGCGTCCGGCTCGTCGTGGGCGTAGCGGTACTCGTTGCCGTACCCCAGGTCCTTCATCAATCGGGTCGGGGCGTTACGCAGGTGCAGCGGCACCTCCTGCGAGCCGTTCTCGGCAGCATCGCGCATGGCGGCCTTGAACGCGGTGTAGACGGCGTTGCTCTTGGGCGCGCAGGCGAGATAGACGATCGCCTGCGCCACCGCCAGCTCGCCCTCCGGGCTGCCCAGGCGCTCCTGCACGTCCCAGGCGTTCAGGCACAGTGGCAGCGCCCGCGGATCGGCGTTACCGATTTCCTCGCTGGCCATGCGCACCACGCGGCGGGCGATGTACAGCGGATCGCAGCCGCCATCGAGCATGCGCGCGAACCAATAGAGCGCGGCGTCCGGGTTGGACCCGCGCACCGATTTGTGCAACGCCGAGATCTGGTCGTAGAACGCCTCGCCGCCCTTGTCGAAGCGCCGGCGACTATCGCCGAGCAGATCCCGCAGCAGGTCGGGCCCGATCGAACCGCCCTCCTCGGCCAGATCCGAGGCATTCTCCAGCAGGTTGAGCAGGCGGCGGCCATCGCCATCGGCAGCCGCCAGCAGCATCTGGAAGCTCTCTTCCGGCAGTTCGAGATGCAGATCGCCAAGCCCCTTCGGCTCGTTCAGCGCCCGCCCGACCAGCTTACGCAGCGCAGCTTCGTCGAGGCTCCTGAGCACATAGACGCGCGCCCGCGAGAGCAGTGCGTTGTTCAGCTCGAAGGAAGGATTTTCCGTGGTGGCACCGATGAAAATCAGCGTGCCGTCTTCCACGTAGGGCAGAAACGCATCCTGCTGCGATTTGTTGAAGCGATGCACCTCGTCGACGAACAGGATCGTGCGCCGGCCGTACTGCGCTGCCTGCTGCTTGGCGATCTCTACGGCCTGGCGAATCTCCTTGACCCCGGCCAGCACCGCCGAAACCGTCTCGAAATGCGCGTCGGAAACCTTGGCCAGCAGCCGGGCCAGCGTGGTCTTGCCGACACCCGGCGGCCCCCAGAACACCATCGAATGCAAGGCGCCCTGCTCCAGCGCCTCACGCAGCGGCTTACCACGCGCGAGCAAATGCTCCTGCCCGACGTACTCGTCGAGGCTGGCCGGGCGCAACCGCGCGGCGAGCGGCTGGGCAACAGGTTCGCGGCTGAACAGGTCCATCGCGGACGGCTACCTCTGCTGGCAAGGCCCGGAACATTCGGGCCTCGGGAAACGGCCGGTCACTCGGAAATGACGTCGGCGCCTTCGGGAATCTCGAAGGTGAACAGATCGGCCTTCAGCGGCTGGTTCATCTTCACGCCCATGAACAGGATGTTGGTGCGCTGTCCGACGCTGTCGATCAGCTGCATGTCGTTGATCACGCCGCCGCGGAACGACAGGCGCAGGTTGTCGAACAACGTGTCCTTGGCCTTGGGCTTGAGCGTGAAGTCGACCACATCGCCCGCTTCCTTGTGGGTGACCTCGAAGTTCTCGCTGATGGTCGATACGTCGCCCGACAGCAGCAGCGCCGGCGTATGGGTCAGGCGCTGGTCGAGCTTCTGGATGGTGACCTGCTCCAGGTCCGGGTCATACAGCCAGACCTTTTCGCCGTTGGAGACCAGCAGCTGCTCCATCGGCGCGTCGGTATGCCAGCGAAACTGTCCGGGGCGCTTGAGCGCCAGCTCGCCGGAGGTTTCCTGCAGTTGGGTGCCGCTACCATCGAGTGACAGCTGGGAGAAGCGCCCGGTCAGAGTCTCGGCCTGGCTGAGCAGCCCGGTGAGTCGCTTGGTCGATGCAGCCTGGTCGGCATGCGCCGGGGCCAGCGCGACCAGCAGGACGGATGCACACAGCAAACGGATCAATTGCATGAAGCCCTCGAAGCGAGTCAATCGCGCATAGGTGGCGGCGCGATGACTTCGCGCGAGCCATTGGTGTTCATGGAAGTCACCACGCCAGCCATTTCCATGGCCTCGATCATCCGCGCGGCGCGGTTGTAACCGATCTTCAACTTGCGCTGCACAGCGGAAATCGACGCGCGGCGGCTTTCGGTAACGAAGCGCACGGCCTCGTCGTACAGCGGGTCCTCCTCGCTACCTTCGCCACCGCCCTCGCCTGCGCCGCCGTCAAAGCCACTGCCGGACTCTTCCACGCCAACGAGGATTTCTTCGATGTAATCCGGTGCGCCACGGGCCTTCCAGGCTTCGACCACACGGTGCACTTCGTCATCGGAGACGAAGGCGCCATGCACGCGGATCGGCAGGCCGGTGCCCGGCGGCAGGTAGAGCATGTCGCCGTGGCCGAGCAGTTGTTCGGCGCCGCCCTGGTCGAGAATGGTGCGCGAGTCGATCTTGCTCGAGACCTGAAACGCCATGCGGGTCGGAATGTTCGCCTTGATCAGGCCGGTGATCACGTCGACCGACGGCCGCTGGGTGGCGAGGATCAGGTGGATGCCCGCCGCACGTGCCTTCTGGGCGATACGCGCAATCAGCTCTTCGACCTTCTTGCCGACGATCATCATCATATCGGCGAATTCGTCGACGACCACGACGATGGTCGGCAGCGCCTTCAGCAGCGGCGGCTGGTCGTCCATGCTCTCGCGGCGGAACAGCGGATCGGTCAGCGGTGTGCCCGCTTCCTCGGCTTCCTTGATCTTGCGATTGAAGCCAGCCAGGTTACGCACGCCCATCGCCGCCATCAGCTTGTAGCGCCGCTCCATCTCGGCGACGCTCCAGCGCAACGCATTGGCGGCCTCCTTCATGTCGGTGACCACCGGGCAGAGCAAGTGCGGGATACCCTCGTAGATCGACAGCTCGAGCATCTTCGGATCGATCATGATCAGCCGCGCCTCTTCGGGCGTGGACTTGAACAGGATCGACAGAATCATCGCGTTAACCCCTACCGACTTACCGGAGCCAGTAGTACCGGCCACCAACAGGTGCGGCATCTTCGCCAGATCGGCGATGACCGGCTTACCGCCGATATCGTGACCGAGCGCCAGGGTGACCGGCGACTTGGCGTCGTCATACGGCGCCGACGACAGCACCTCGGAGAAGCGCACGATCTGGCGGTCCTCGTTGGGAATCTCGATGCCGACGGTGGTCTTGCCGGGAATCACTTCCACCACCCGCACGCTGATCACCGCCAGCGAGCGCGCCAGGTCCTTGGCCAGGTTGGAGATACGACTGACCTTGACGCCCGCCGCCGGCTGAATTTCGAAGCGAGTGATCACCGGCCCCGGATGCACGGACTCGACGACCACCTCGACGCCGAATTCCTTGAGCTTGATCTCCAGCAGCCGCGACATCGCTTCGAGGGATTCCGGCGAATACTGCTTCTGCTGCTTCTCGGCCGCGTCGAGCAGCGAGATCGGCGGCAAACTGCCTTCGACCAGTGGATCGACGAACAGCGTGGCCTGCTTTTCCTTGAGCACGCGCTTGCTCGGCTCGGAGGCTTTCGGCGGTGGTGGCGGTGCGATCACCGGCGCGACGCGCTTGTCGCGCTCGCTCATGTGCCGGGCCAGCGCCTCGTCACGCTCGATGATGCGTTCCTTGACCTTGGCCTGCTCGCGACGGTCACGAACCATCGGCGCGGCCACTTCGCTCACCACGTCGTCGACCTCGCGCAACTGCGCGACCAGCTGCTTGCGTTCGGCGCGGGCGTTCCACCAGCGGCTGAAGAAGCTCTGGATCAGCTCGATGAGATCCAGCGTGATCTTGCCTGTCAGGTCCATGACCTTGAACCACGACAGATCGGTAAAGACGGTCAGACCGAACAGGAACAACGCCAGCAGAGCGAGCGTGCTGCCCTGCACGTTCAGCGCGAGAACCGCGAACTGACCCAGACTTTCGCCCAGTGCGCCCCCGGATGAGGCCGGCAGCCCTTCGGCTGACTGGAAATGGATATAGGCCAGCGCCGAGCCGGAAAGGATCAGAATCACCAGGCCGATCAACCGCCAGGAAAACAGCCAGCCATTCCACCGCCAGGCCTCATGCCGCGCGCGGAACACCTGCCAGGTTTTGACTCCCAGCAACAACGGGAACACATAGGCGAAGTAGCCCAGCACCATGAACAGCACATCGGCGAACCAGGCACCGGCTCGGCCGGCGGCGTTCTGCACCTGCTGAACATTGCTGGTGTGGGTCCAGCCCGGATCGGATGGATCGTAGGTGAGCAACGCCATCCAGAGGTAGGCACATAGGGCACCCAGGGCGATCAGTGCGCCCTCCTTCAGGCGGTAATGCAACTGCTGGCGCCAGACGACTGCTGGCGCAGTAGAGGAGGAATTCTTCAAAACGCTGTATTTCCTGCGCCTGCGGCGCCTCGATGAACCGTAGTCAGCCAGAATCTCGGCATTGTACGGGTTTGTCGGTTCGATCGCATGCCGGTTCCGCGCCGGCTTGGGCTTTTGGCGATGCTTCGGTGTAGCATAAACGCCGGTTTTCGCAGCGCGGCTCGACTGGAGCACGCTTCTCTATTCGCAACAAAGGCTTATGAGGGCTTTTTATGGGTGAAGTCAAGCATTCGCGTCTGATCATTCTCGGCTCGGGCCCTGCCGGATATACCGCTGCGGTGTACGCCGCGCGCGCCAACCTGAAGCCGCTGATGATCACCGGCATCCAGCCCGGCGGCCAGCTGACGACCACCACCGAAGTCGACAACTGGCCCGGTGACGTCGAGGGTCTCACAGGGCCGGACCTGATGGTTCGCATGCAGAAGCACGCCGAGCGCTTCGACACCGAGATCGTCTTCGATCACATCCATACCGCACAGTTGCAGCAGCGTCCCTTCACGCTCAAGGGTGACAGTGGCACCTATACCTGCGATGCGCTGATCATCGCCACGGGCGCCTCCGCGCAGTATCTCGGCCTCCCCTCCGAAGAGGCCTTCTCCGGGCGCGGCGTATCCGCTTGCGCGACCTGCGACGGTTTCTTCTATCGCAATCAGGTGGTCGCCGTGATCGGCGGCGGCAATACTGCCGTCGAAGAGGCGTTGTACCTGTCGAATATCGCCAAGGAAGTCCACCTGATCCACCGCCGGGATAAGCTGCGCTCGGAGAAGATCCTGCAGGACAAGATCATGGAGAAGGCCGCCAACGGCAATATCCGCCTGCACTGGAACCATACCCTCGAGGAAGTTCTGGGCGATGCCAGCGGCGTCACCGGCGTACGCCTGAAGAACACGTTGACCAGTGAGGAATCGACGCTCGATCTGACTGGAGTATTCATCGCCATCGGCCACAAACCCAACACCGATCTGTTCCAGGGACAGCTCGACATGAAGGATGGCTACCTGAAGATCAAGGGCGGCGGTGACGGCGATGCCACCTGCACCAGCATTCCAGGCGTGTTCGCCGCGGGCGACGTGGCCGATCATGTCTACCGCCAGGCGATCACTTCTGCCGGCGCTGGCTGCATGGCCGCGCTGGACGCCGAAAAGTTTCTCGATAATTGATCCTTCGGCGGGGCTGTCGCCCCGCCCTCTCCCCCTATGCTGACTTGGCTGCAACGCGATTCAGTCGCCTTCCCCCCACTGGAAAAGGCGCTACGTGAACCCAACGGCTTGCTGGCGGCCGGCGGCGATCTGAGCCCACAACGCCTGCTCGCCGCGTATCGTCACGGCTGCTTCCCCTGGTATCAACAGGGTCAGCCGCTGCTGTGGTGGTCCCCCGACCCGCGAACGGTGCTTTATCCGCACGAACTGCATGTTTCGCGGAGTCTGCGCAAGCGCATGCGCCAGGGCACCTATCGAGTCACCTTCGATCAGGCGTTTCGCGCTGTGATCGAAAGCTGCGCGGCGCCGCGCAGCTACGCCGACGGCACCTGGATCACCCGCGAGATGCAACTCGCCTATTGCGAACTCCATGACATGGGCGTTGCACACTCCGTGGAAGTCTGGCGCAACGACGAACTGGTCGGCGGGCTCTATGGATTGGCCCTTGGTCGCCTGTTCTTCGGTGAATCCATGTTCAGCCGCGCCACAGACGCCTCGAAAGTGGGCTTCGCGACCCTGGTCGAGCATTTGCGCGACTGGGGTTTCGAACTGATCGATTGCCAGATGCCAACGCAGCATCTGGCCAGTTTCGGCGCCAGAGCAATACGGCGCGCGACGTTTGCGCAGGCGCTCGCGACATATATCGATCAGCCCAGCCAAGCCGACTGGAGCGCCTAGTCGGCCATGACAAGCTGACCTACACTGATCGCAAGATTTGCGAGAGTTGACCATGACTTCCCTGGCCCGCCTCAAGTTCTATGCGACCCAGCCGCACCCCTGCAGTTACCTGCCCGACGAGCAGGCAACCACGCTGTTTCTCGACCCCAGCCAGCCCATGGATGTGCAGGTCTACGCAGAACTCTCGGAGATGGGCTTTCGGCGCAGCGGCGATCACCTGTATCGCCCTCACTGCCAGCGCTGTTCGGCCTGTATTCCGGCGCGCATTCCGGCCACAGGCATCAATCTGAGCCGTCAGCAGAGGCGCATCCTCAAGCGAAACGCCGACCTGCAGGTCAGACCCGTCAAGCCGGCGTTCACCGAGGAGTATTACGCGCTTTACGCCAGCTATATCGAGAAACGCCACGCCGACGGCGACATGTACCCCCCGAGCCGCGACCAGTTCAACACGTTTCTCGTTCGCGACCTGTCGTTCTGCCGATTCTATGAGTTTCGTCTCGATGGCCTCCTGAAGGCCCTGGCAGTCACCGACGTGCTGCCCAACGGCCTGTCGGCGGTGTACACCTTCTACGATGCCTCGGACGAACGGCGCAGCCTGGGCCGCTATGCCATCCTCTGGCAGATCGGCGAAGCCGCTCGCCTCGGCCTGAAAGCGGTCTATTTAGGCTATTGGATCAAGAACTGCCGCAAGATGAATTACAAGACCGAGTACCGCCCCATCGAGCTGCTGGTCAACCAGCGCTGGGTGACGCTCAGCTGAAGCCCTTGGCTCATCCTGCCATTTCGGGCACAATGCTTGCCGCTTTTGCCTGGGCGTGCTTGCACCGGGCTCTTCTTGATATATCGAGGACTTTACTGAATGTCGAAAGAAGACAGCTTCGAAATGGAAGGTACTGTCGTCGACACCCTACCTAACACCATGTTTCGCGTGGAGTTGGAAAATGGGCACGTCGTTACTGCGCACATCTCCGGAAAGATGCGCAAGAACTACATCCGGATTCTTACCGGTGATAAGGTTCGCGTGGAGCTGACCCCCTACGATCTGAGCAAGGGGCGCATCACCTACCGCGCTCGCTAAGCGAGTCGCGAGAAAAACGCCCGGTCTTTCCGGGCTTTTTTGTATCTGCAGATCAATCGGTAATCCGAAAAGCAAAACGCCCGGCCGAAGCCAGGCGCTCGCCAAGGTTATCGATCAAGCCAGTTCGACAGTCGTCTCGAAGTCAAAAAACAGCTCGCCGTCACGCATATCGACATGCACGATGCCGCCGTGCTCGGCCAACTCCCCGAAGAGAATCTCCTCCGCCAGCGGGCGCTTGATCTTGTCCTGAATCAGCCTAGCCATCGGACGCGCGCCCATACGCGCATCGTAACCGTGCTCAGCCAACCAGCCCCGCGCAGCGTCGGTGACCTCGAGCGTCACGTGTTTGTCCTCAAGTTGCGCCTGCAACTCGATGAGGAACTTGTCGACGATGCTCTTGATAACGTCATGGCTCAGCCGACCGAACTGGATAATAGTATCCAGGCGGTTGCGGAACTCCGGCGTGAAGCTCTTCTTGATGACCTCCATCGCATCCGAAGCATGATCCTGCAGGGTGAAGCCAATGGAGGCTCGTGCAGCGGTTTCCGCTCCCGCATTGGTGGTCATGATGATGATCACATTGCGGAAATCAGCCTTGCGCCCGTTGTTGTCGGTCAGCGTGCCGTGGTCCATGACCTGCAGCAGCAGATTGAAGACCTCGGGATGCGCCTTCTCGATCTCGTCGAGCAACAGCACGCAGTGCGGCTGCTTGGTAATGGCCTCGGTCAGCAAACCACCCTGGTCGAAACCGACATACCCCGGAGGCGCACCAATCAGACGCGACACCGTATGCCGCTCCATATACTCAGACATATCGAATCGAATCAGCTCGATCCCCAGCGCCCGAGCCAACTGCCTGGCTGCCTCGGTCTTGCCGACACCTGTCGGGCCGGCGAAAAGGAACGAACCAACCGGCTTGTCAGGCGCCTTCAATCCGGCACGTGAAAGCTTGATCGCGGTTGCGAGCGAATCGATAGCATCATCCTGCCCGAATACCGTGAGCTTCAAATCACGCTCCAAGTTACGCAGCAGCTCCTTGTCGGAACTGCTCACATGCTTCGGAGGAATGCGCGCAATCTTGGCAACGATGTCCTCGATTTGCGGGACATCGATCAGCTTCACCCGGCGCTCCTCGGGCTGCAGACGCTGGAACGCACCGGCCTCGTCGACGACATCGATCGCCTTGTCGGGCATATGACGATCATTGATGTAACGCGAAGCCAGCTCGGCCGCGGCCCGAAGCGCCTCGTCGCTGTATTCGATGTGGTGATGCTGCTCGAAACGCCCCTTCAGGCCGCGCAGGATGCCCACGGTATCTTCCACCGAGGGCTCCGATACATCGACTTTCTGGAAGCGTCGGGCCAGCGCGCGATCCTTCTCGAAGATCCCGCGAAACTCCTGGAACGTCGTCGAGCCAATGCAACGAATCTCGCCGGAGGAAAGCAGCGGCTTGAGCAGATTGGACGCATCCATCACACCGCCCGATGCCGCTCCGGCGCCAATAATGGTGTGGATTTCGTCGATGAAAAGAATGGCCTGCGGCCGCTTGCGCAGTTCGTGCAGCAATGCCTTGAAGCGCTTCTCGAAATCACCGCGATACTTCGTGCCCGCCAGCAGCGCACCGAGATCGAGTGAGTACACGACGCTGTCGCTCAACAGGTCCGGAACCTGATTGTCGACGATTCGCTTGGCAAGCCCCTCGGCAATGGCGGTTTTACCGACGCCGGCCTCACCTACCAGCAGCGGATTGTTCTTGCGACGACGCGCGAGAATCTGCGCGACGCGCTCGACCTCGTGCTCGCGCCCTACCAAAGGATCTATCCGCCCCTGGCGCGCTAGCTCATTGAGATTGCTGGCATAGGCATCCAGCGGATTGCTCGTGGCGGCCGAATCGCCCCCCTCGTCATCCTGCATCTCGGCATCGTTCTCAGGATTCCCCGCGTTGCCAGGAACCTTGGAGATTCCATGCGCGATGTAATTGACCACATCGATGCGGGCCACATTCTGTTGTTTGAGGAGGAATACCGCCTGACTTTCCTGCTCGCTGAAGATGGCCACCAGCACATTGGCACCGGTGACTTCGCGCTTGCCGGAACTTTGCACATGAAAAACTGCACGCTGCAGAACACGCTGGAATCCAAGCGTAGGCTGCGTCTCCCGCTCCTCATCGTGCGGAGGAATCAGGGGCGTGGTGGAATCGATGAATTCCTGCAGATCACGCCGCAACTTGTCCAGACTGGCACCGCACGCACGCAAGACCGTTGCGGCTGCTTCGTTGTCCAGCAAAGCCAACAGGAGGTGTTCGACCGTCATGAATTCATGACGCTTGGCGCGGGCCTCTTTGAAAGCCAGATTCAGAGTGACTTCGAGCTCACGGTTCAACATAGCTTCACCTCTTCCCCAGCAATCGGAGTTAACCGTCCTTCTCGATCTCACAAAGCAGCGGGTGCTGGCATTCCCTTGCATATTGATTGACTTGCAGCGCTTTGGTTTCAGCCACGTCTCGTGTGTACATACCACACACCGCGCGACCCTCCGTGTGCACAGCCAACATGATCCGCGTCGCCACTTCCCGATTGTGATTGAAGATGCCTTCCAGCACCTCGACGACAAAATCCATTGGCGTGTAGTCGTCATTGAACATGACCACCTTATACATCGGTGGTGCCTTCAATTCCGGCTTGGCTTCCTGCACGGCCAAGCCGGAAGCATCGCCCTCTTCTCGGTCGGAATCCTGATTGAATGTTAGTCGAATCTGAGCAAATGCACGCATGCGGATACGGTTCTGGTCGTGGCGCCGAGGCCAGGTAAATGAACGGGCTAACAGCCAGCTGACGAGTCGCCTTGACTATCGGCAAAACGATGATACAAACAGTAAGTGCCTATATCGGGCAAATGGGTTGCGCGCAATGAAGGCCCAAGGCTGCAAGCGCGGAATGAAATGGATGTTACTCCACTAGTGGACTCCTTTGCAGAGGGACAACAGCATGCTAAGCGGTAAGGTCAAGTGGTTCAACAACGCCAAAGGTTACGGTTTCATCGTAGCAGACGGCGGTGATGAGGACCTGTTCGCCCACTACTCCGCCATCCAGATGGAAGGCTATCGGACACTCAAAGCTGGGCAAGCAGTCATGTTCAATATCCTGCAGGGTCCGAAGGGCCTTCACGCAACAGATATCCGACCTCAGCAGGTGTCGGCGGATGTCGCAGCTCCGACAATTCAGGCCGCCACTCCGGTAGACGCCTGAGCACCAGCCGAACGCAAAAAGGCCGATCCATGATCGGCCTTTTTGTTTTTGCCACCGAAAGGCTCGCACTGAACCGGACCTGCCCACAGGCGGCCCGGCTCAGTGAGTGCCTTTTCGGGCAGCTGATTACATGTGCTTGATCATCGCATCGCCGAACTGCGAGCAGGACATCAATTGCGCGCCCTCCATCAGACGCTCGAAATCGTAGGTGACGGTTTTCGCAGCAATGGCGCCCTCGGTTGCCTTGATGATCAGATCGGCCGCCTCGATCCAGCCCATGTGACGCAACATCATCTCTGCGGAGAGGATCAGCGAACCAGGGTTAACCTTGTCCTGACCGGCATACTTCGGCGCAGTACCGTGAGTGGCTTCGAACATGGCGACCGTGTCGGAAAGGTTGGCCCCCGGCGCGATACCGATGCCCCCCACCTCAGCCGCCAGAGCATCGGATAGATAGTCGCCATTCAGGTTGAGGGTAGCGATCACGTCATACTCAGCCGGACGCAGCAGAATCTGCTGCAGCATGGCGTCGGCAATCGCGTCTTTAACGACGATGTTTTTGCCAGTGTTCGGGTTCTTGAACTGCATCCACGGACCACCATCGAGCAGTTCGGCACCGAATTCGTCCCGCGCCACTTCGTAGCCCCATTCCTTGAAGGCACCTTCGGTGAACTTCATGATGTTGCCTTTATGGACGATGGTCACCGAGCTGCGGTCGTTGTCCACGGCATACTGCAGGGCCTTGCGAACCAGACGCTTGGTGCCGTCGAGCGATACCGGCTTGATGCCGATGCCACAGTTCTCGGTAAAGCGGATCTTCTTGACCCCCATTTCCTCGGTGAGGAACTTGATCACCTTTTCGCACTCAGGCGAACCCGCCTTCCACTCGACGCCCGCATAGATGTCTTCCGAGTTCTCACGGAAGATCACCATATCGACGTCGCCAGGCTTCTTCACCGGGCTGGGCACACCAGTGAACCAGCGTACCGGGCGCTGACAGACGTACAGGTCGAGCTCCTGACGCAGAGCCACGTTCAACGAACGAATACCACCGCCAACAGGCGTGGTCAGCGGCCCCTTGATGGATACGACATAGTCACGAACGGCCTCCAGCGTCTCTTTCGGCAGCCAGGTATCCTGATCATAAACCTGGGTGGCCTTCTCGCCGGCGAACACTTCCATCCAGGCGATCTTGCGCTTCCCGCCATAGGCTTTCTCGACGGCAGCATCGACGACCTTGATCATCACCGGGCTGATATCGACACCAATGCCGTCGCCCTCGATGTAAGGAATGATCGGGTTATCGGGAACATTCAGAGTGTTATCGGCATTGACGGTGATTTTGTCACCGCTGGCTGGCACCTGGATCTTTTGGTATCCCATGCTGGACTCCGTTTCGTGGTTGACAATGGTCAGCGCCCGAGGTTAACCCACTTGAATCCAGCCAGACCACATGTTCGTTCGTCTTATGCGACGACATTCTTCGACGTACCGGCACGATGGTATACTGCGTAGGTGACTAACGAGTCATAAGGAGCGCCTGTCCGTATCGAGACGCCGCTTCTTGAAGCCGTCGCACTGCTACCGCGGCCTGACGGATCAAATGCTCCACACTCTACTGATGCACCCAACATCACCGCGGCGAACCCTTGACTTCCGGCTCGACGAAACGGAGAGCCATAGCGCCTACCTGCGCATTTCGAGGATTTGAGCACGCCCAGCAAAGAAGAGAGTCAACACGATATGCCCACCCGTTCGAAGATCATCTACACCTTCACCGACGAAGCCCCTGCTCTCGCCACCTACTCGCTTCTGCCTATCGTCGAAGCGTTCGCCGCCTCCGCAGACATCGCCGTCGAAACCAGCGACATCTCTCTTGCAGGGCGCATCCTTGCGAATTTTGCCGACCACCTGGACGCCGACAAGCGCGTCGAGGACAGTCTCGCCGCCCTCGCCGAGCTGACCATGCAGCCGGATGCAAACATCGTCAAACTGCCGAACATCAGCGCCTCGGTCCCCCAGCTCAAGGCGGCCATCGCTGAGCTACAGGCACTCGGCTACAACGTACCGAACTATCCGGAAGATCCGCAGACCGACGCCGAGAAAGAAATTCGCGCACGCTACGGCAAGGTGCTCGGCAGCGCCGTCAACCCGGTGCTGCGTGAAGGCAACTCCGACCGTCGTGCCCCTGCGGCCGTCAAAGCGTATGCGCGCAAGCACCCGCACTCCATGGGCAAGTGGAGCAAGGCTTCGCAGTCGCATGCCGACTACATGCGCGGTGGCGACTTCTTCTCCAGCGAGAAATCCATCACGATGGAGAAGGCTGGTGACGTGCGCCTTGAGTTCGTCGGCAAGGACGGTCAGGTTCAGGTCAAGAAACAACTCTCCCTGCTCGAGGGCGAAGTGCTCGACGGCATGTTCATGAGCTGCAAGAAACTGCGGGACTTCTTCGAAGACACCCTGCAGGACTGCAAGGAAACCGGCGTGATGTGGTCCCTGCACGTCAAAGCCACGATGATGAAGATTTCCCACCCGATCGTCTTCGGCCACGCCGTCAGCGTCTACTACAAAGACGTGTTCGACAAATACGGCAAGCTGTTCGACGAACTGGGCGTCAACCCGAACAACGGCATCAGCAGCGTCTACGACAAGATCAAATCGCTGCCTGCCTCGCAGCAGGAAGAAATCCTGCACGACATCCACGAGGTATACAGCCACCGTCCGGAAATGGCGATGGTCGACTCGGTCAAAGGCATTACCAACCTGCACATTCCGAGCGACGTCATCGTTGATGCCTCGATGCCGGCCATGATCCGCAACTCCGGCCAGATGTGGGGCAAGGATGGCAAGCAGAAGGACACCAAAGCGGTAATGCCGGAAAGCACCTACGCCCGCATCTACCAGGAGATGATCAACTTCTGCAAAACCAACGGCGCATTCGATCCGGTGACGATGGGCAGCGTGCCGAACGTTGGCCTGATGGCCCAGCAGGCTGAAGAATACGGCTCGCACGACAAGACCTTCGAGATGACCGCCGACGGCACCATGCGCGTCGTACTGGCCGACGGCACCGTGCTGATGCAGCACGAAGTCGAGAAAGGCGATATCTGGCGCGCCTGCCAGACCAAGGACGCGCCGATCCGCGACTGGGTCAAGCTGGCCGTTACCCGCGCCCGTCAGTCCAACACCCCGGCAATCTTCTGGCTCGACCCGGAGCGCGCCCACGACCGCGAACTGCAGAAGAAGGTCGAGAAGTATCTGAAAGAGCACGACCTCAGCGGCCTGGATATCAGCATCATGGGCTACAACGAAGCCATCCGCGTCAGCATGGAGCGCATGATCCGTGGCCGTGACACCATCTCGGTAACCGGCAACGTACTGCGTGACTACCTGACCGACCTGTTCCCGATCATGGAACTGGGTACTTCGGCCAAGATGCTGTCCATCGTTCCGCTGATGGCCGGCGGCGGCATGTACGAAACTGGCGCCGGCGGATCGGCCCCCAAGCATGTGCAGCAGCTGATCGAAGAGAACCACCTGCGCTGGGATTCGCTCGGCGAGTTCCTGGCGCTGGCGGTATCCCTGGAAGAAACCGGCATCAAGACCAACAACGCGAAAGCCAAGCTGTTGGGCAAGACGCTGGATGCAGCGACCGGCAAGCTGCTCGACAACAACAAGTCGCCGTCGCGCAAGACGGGTGAGCTGGACAACCGTGGCAGCCACTTCTATCTGGCAATGTACTGGGCTCAGGAACTGGCCGCGCAGACCGAAGATCTCGAGCTGCAGGCACGCTTTGCTCCGCTGGCCAAAACGCTGACCGAGAACGAAGCGACCATCGTTGCCGAACTCAACGCCGCGCAGGGCAAGCCGGTCGATATCGGCGGCTACTACCGCTCCAACCCGGAGCTGACCAGCAAGGTCATGCGTCCGAGCCAGACCTTCAACAACGCGCTCGCAGCGCTGCGTTAAAGGAAGGCGCGGGCCGACCCCGGCCCGCTCAAGGAAAACCCCGGCCCTCGCGCCGGGGTTTTTCCGTTTTACACCCGCCAGCGACTGTTGCGACTGTTACGCTCGCACAGTCTCATACGAGGAATTTTTATGGACTGGTGCCCCCATGTAACCGTGGCCACGATCATCGAGGATTCAGGTCGTTTCCTTCTCGTCGAGGAACTGAAGGCCGGACGCCTGGTGCTCAACCAGCCCGCCGGCCATCTGGAGGCCAACGAAACCCTGCGTCAGGCCGCGATACGGGAAACGCTCGAAGAAACCGGCTGGGACGTGGAGCTTACCGGCGTGACCGGCATCTATCTCTACACCGCACCGAGCAATGGTGTGACCTACCAGCGCGTCTGCTTCACCGCCAAGGCGATCCGGCACGATCCGCAACGCGAGCTGGATGACGGCATCGTCGCGGCCACCTGGCTCAGCCGCGATGAGCTGGCCGCGCAACCCGGGCGCTGGCGCAGTGAACTCGTCCTGCGCTGCATCGACGACTATCTGCGTGGCCCGATACACGCACTGGACGTCGTTCGCGACTGACACGATTTCAACATGTGTTCGGCAGCCTGTTAGAATCCGGTCCTTTTTGCAGATCCCGCCAGCGAAATCCCTATGCCTGCTTCAGCCATCACCGCCCCGGAAAACACCCGCGTCATTGTCGGCATGTCCGGCGGCGTGGACTCCTCCGTTTCCGCCCTTCTGCTGCTCGAACAGGGGTATCAGGTAGAAGGCCTGTTCATGAAGAACTGGGAGGAAGACGACGGTACCGAGTACTGCACCGCCAAGGAAGATCTCGCCGACGCACAGGCCGTATGCGACAGGATCGGCATCAAACTGCACACCGCCAATTTCGCCGCCGAATACTGGGACAACGTCTTCGAGCACTTCCTCGCCGAGTACAAGGCCGGACGCACGCCCAACCCGGACATCCTCTGCAACCGCGAAATCAAGTTCAAGGCGTTCCTCGACTATGCCCTGATGCTCGGCGCCGACCTGATCGCTACCGGCCATTATGTACGTCGCCGCGACGTGGACGGACGCAGCGAGCTGCTCAAGGGCCTGGATCCGAACAAGGACCAGAGTTACTTTCTGCACGCCGTCGGCGGCGCCCAACTGGGCAAGACACTCTTCCCCGTCGGCGAACTGGAAAAGCCTGCCGTGCGGGCAATCGCCGAGAAATACGGATTAGCCACGGCGAAGAAAAAGGATTCCACCGGCATCTGCTTCATCGGCGAGCGCCGTTTCAGCGATTTCCTCAAGCAGTATCTTCCCGCTCAGCCGGGAAACATCGAAACCATCGACGGCGAAGTCATCGGCCGCCACCACGGTCTGATGTACCACACCATCGGTCAACGCCAGGGCCTCGGCATCGGCGGACTCAAGGACGCCTCGGACGAACCCTGGTATGTGCTCAGCAAGGACCTGCAACGTAACGTGCTGATCGTCGGCCAAGGCAACGATCACCCCTGGCTGTTTTCCCGCGCTCTGCTCGCCTCGGAAATCTATTGGGTCAACCCGCTGGATATCAGCGCCCCGCGCCGACTGACCGCCAAGGTGCGCTACCGCCAGGCAGACCAAGGCTGCACATTGGAGAAAACTGCACAGGGCTACCGGGTGGTCTTCGACGCTCCGCAGCGCGCCGTGACCCCTGGCCAGTCCGTGGTCTTCTACGATGGCGAAATCTGCCTGGGCGGCGGCGTGATTGAGCGCGCCGAACCCTGGTTCGAAGGAGCCCACCCATGAGCGCCGTCGAAGAGCAACTGATCGCGCTCGGCGCCGTCTTCGAGGCTGCCGTGCTGGTCGATCGTATCGCCCGCACTGGCCAGGCTCCCACCGCACAGGTTGCCTGCATGCTCGGCAGTCTGCTGGCACGCAACCCGCAGACGACACTGGAAATCTACGGCGGCGACGACCTCAATCTGCGCGACGGCTATCGCGCCCTGGTCGGTGCGCTGGAGCGCGACAGCAGCAGCCTGCAACGCGAACCGCTGCGCTACGCCCTGGCGATGGTCGGTCTCGAGCGTCAGCTGGACAAGCGTGGCGACATGCTGCAGGTCATCGGTAGCCGGCTCGATCAGATCCAGCAACAGGTCGAGCACTTCGGCCTGACGCATGAAAATGTCATCGCCTCATTCGGCGGCCTGTATCAGGACACTCTGAGCACCTTCCGCCAGCGCATTCAGGTGCAAGGCGACATGCGCCACCTGCAGCAGCCGGACAACGCCGCGAAAATTCGCGCGCTGCTGCTGTCCGGCATCCGCTCGGCCCGCCTATGGCGGCAACTTGGCGGGCATCGCTGGCAGATGATTATCAGCCGACGCAAACTGCTCGATGCGCTGTATCCCAAGGTCCGCTCGCAGACCGATATCCACTGACGGCACGCTGATCGCCCCAACCACAGCGGTTTCGCTGTCGGCAGCGCCGGCAGACGAAAGTCGTTCGGGAGCGCGCATTCATCCGCGCGGGCGGTCCGGCGGGCGGCGCTTTCGTGTATAATCTGCGCCCTTTTCGTTGCCCGACTGTCCGAGAATGCCCTCTATGCAGCTTTCCTCGCTCACGGCGGTTTCCCCCGTCGATGGCCGCTATGCCGGCAAAACCAGCGCCCTGCGCCCGATCTTCAGCGAATTCGGCCTGATCCGTTGCCGTGTCCAGGTCGAAGTGCGCTGGCTCCAGCGTCTGGCGGCCCACCCGGGCATCCCGGAAGTCGCGCCGTTCTCTGCCGAAGCCAACGCGCTGCTGGATAAGCTGGCGGAGAATTTCCAGCTGGAACATGCCGAGCGCGTCAAAGAGTTCGAGCGCACCACCAATCACGACGTGAAAGCCGTCGAGTACCTGCTCAAGGAGCAGGCCAAGCAGCTGCCGGAACTGGCCGCCGTCAACGAATTCATTCACTTCGCCTGCACCAGCGAGGACATCAACAACCTGTCCCATGCGCTTATGCTGCGCGAAGGCCGCGACCAGGTACTGCTGCCGCTGATGCGCCAGATTGCCGAGGCGATTCGCGCACTGGCCGTCAAGTTCGCCGACGTGCCGATGCTCTCTCGCACTCACGGTCAGCCCGCCTCGCCGACCACGCTCGGCAAAGAGCTGGCCAACGTGGTGTACCGCCTGGAGCGACAGATCAAGCAGGTCAGCGAAGTACCCCTGCTGGGCAAGATCAACGGCGCCGTGGGCAACTACAACGCGCACCTGTCCGCTTATCCGCAGGTGGACTGGGAAGCCAACGCCCGCGAATTCATCGAGCAGGACCTGGGCCTGACCTGGAACCCCTACACCACCCAGATCGAGCCACACGACTACATCGCCGAGCTGTTCGACGCCATCGCGCGTTTCAACACCATCCTCATCGACTTCGACCGCGATGTCTGGGGCTACATCTCCCTCGGTTACTTCAAGCAGAAGACCGTGGCCGGCGAGATCGGCTCTTCGACCATGCCGCACAAGGTCAACCCGATCGACTTCGAAAACTCCGAAGGCAACCTCGGCATCGCCAACGCCATCTTCCAGCATCTGGCCAGCAAACTGCCGATCTCCCGCTGGCAGCGCGACCTGACCGACTCCACGGTCCTGCGTAATCTGGGCGTGGGCTTCGCCCACAGCGTCATCGCCTACGAAGCCAGCCTCAAGGGCATCGGCAAGCTGGAGCTGAACGCTGCGCGCATCGCCGACGACCTGGACAACTGCTGGGAAGTGCTGGCCGAGCCGGTGCAGACCGTCATGCGTCGCTATGCCGTGGAAAACGCCTACGAAAAACTCAAGGATCTCACCCGCGGCAAGGGCATCACTCCGGACGCCCTGCTGACCTTCATCGACGCGCTGCAGATTCCGGCCGAAGCCAAGGCCGAACTGCGCAAACTGACTCCGGCCAGCTACATCGGCAACGCCGGCGATCAGGCCAAGCGCATCTGAGCGATTTCCCTATACGCACGCCCGGCTGCGCCGGGCGTTTTTATTTGCAGCTCTGCATATAGAGCAAGGTGTTACGCATGACTTCTGATGTTCCACTTCAAATCCTGGGCGGCCTCAGCGCGCGGGAGTTTCTCCGTGACTACTGGCAGAAGAAGCCGCTGCTGATCCGCCAGGCCATCCCGGATTTTCAAAGCCCCATCTCGCCGGACGAGCTGGCCGGTCTTTCCCTCGAGGAGGAAGTCGAGTCGCGCCTGGTCATCGAGCATGGTGACAGCCCGTGGGAGCTGCGCCGCGGCCCATTCGCCGAGGACACCTACCAGCAGCTGCCCGAGCGTGACTGGACGCTGCTGGTCCAGGCCGTCGATCAGCTGGTACCCGAGGTCGCTGAGCTGCTCGAGCAGTTCCGCTTTCTCCCGAACTGGCGCATCGACGATGTGATGATCAGCTACGCCGCGCCAGGTGGCGGCGTCGGCCCGCATTTCGACAACTACGACGTGTTCCTGCTGCAGGCCCACGGCCAGCGGCGCTGGCGCATCGGCCAGATGTGCGACAGCGACAGCGCGCTGCTCGAACATGGCGACTTGCGTATTCTCGCCGACTTCCAGGGCACCGACGAATGGGTTCTGGAGCCCGGCGACATGCTGTACCTGCCGCCGCGCCTGGCGCACTTCGGCACGGCAGAAGATGCCTGCATGACCTTTTCGGTAGGCTTCCGCGCGCCCAGCGCCGCTGAGGTACTGACCCACTTTACCGATTTCCTCGCCCAGTTCCTGCCGGACGAAGAACGCTACGGTGACGCCGATCTGCAACCGAGCGACGATCCCTACCAGATTCAGAGCGACGCGCTGGAGCGTCTGAAAGCGCTGCTGGCCGAGCACATGGGCGACGAGCGTCTGCTGCTGACCTGGTTCGGCCAGTTCATGACCGAGCCACGCTATCCCGAGCGGATCGAAGGCGTCGAACTGACCGAGCAGGACCTGCGCACGGCGCTCGCCGATGGCGCCGTGCTGGTACGCAATCCCGCGGCGCGCATGGCCTGGAGTGAGATCGATCTCGGGCTGCTGCTGTTCGCCAGCGGCCAGAGTCGTCTGCTGCCCGCTCAACTGCGCGATCTGCTCAAGCTGATCTGCTCGGCCGACGCTCTGCACGAGGACAATCTTGCTCCGTGGCTTGGCGATGACGACGGGCGTAAGCTGCTGCAGGAATTGATCAAACAGGGAAGCCTGGAGTTCGCTGATGAATAACATCCAAGTACGCATCGCCGATTGGCAGAAGGACAACGCCGACCTGCGGCGCATACGCGAAGCGGTGTTCATCGCCGAACAGGCCGTCCCTCCGGAGCAGGAATGGGATGCCGACGACGTCGAGGCCGTGCATTTCCTTGCGCTCGAGGACGGTTACGCCATCGGTACCGCACGGCTGCTCGCGGACGGCCAGATCGGTCGGGTCGCCGTTCTGCGCGACTGGCGTGGAATGAATGTGGGCGACGCGCTGATGCAGGCAGTAATCGCCGAAGCCGAACGCCGTGGCCTGCGTGAACAGAAACTCACCGCTCAGGTGCACGCGACCCGCTTCTACGAGCGACTGGGTTTCGAGATCGTCAGCGAGGAGTTTCTCGAAGCCGGCATCCCCCACGTGGACATGCTGCGCAAGAGCCACTGAGGTTCGTCATGCACGACAACGCCAAGGATGACCGGGACGATACAGGCGAGCCGCTGGTCATCGACTTCCAATCGCCAGGGCGATTCGACGTGCATAATCCGCTGCCGGACCAGCCGCAGCCGACGCCCTGGCAGCCCGCGTCGGCGCGGCTCGGCGAGGACGCCGACGTGCAGCATTTCAGTAGCCCCGACAAGGTGCGCGCTCACGCGCTGGCGTTCTTCCAGCAGGCGCAGCGCAACCTGTGTCTCTACAGCCCCGACCTAGAGCCCTGGCTGTTTCACCACAGCAGTATTCAGCAGGCCTGCACGCGCTTTCTGCTGGCGCACCCGCGCAACCGGTTGCGCATCCTCATCGAGGACTCCACCCGGGCGGCGCAGAGCGGTCACCGCCTGCTGACGCTGGTCAGGCGCCTCAGCAGCAATGCCGAGATTCGCAAGGTCAATCCCGAGTATCCGCGCGAAGAGGACACCTATCTGATCGCGGACAAAAGCGGCCTGCTGATACGTCCCCATCGCGATCCCCATAACGGGTATGCGTTGTACAACAACCCGGCGCGGGTCCGTCTGAGCCAGTCGAGCTTCGACCAGGCCTGGGAACGCAGCCTGTCCGATGCCAACCTGCGGAGCTTTCTGCTATGACCGTACGCCGCCATCTTGCCGCACTCGCGCTGGCCGTCTGCCTGCCATTGCACGCCGCCACTGAGGTCATTCCGCTGCAATACCGGATGGCTGAGGATGTCCTGCCGGTAGCTCAATCGGTGATCGGTGAGCAGGGCCGGGTCAACGCTTACGGCAATCAGTTGATCGTCAATGCGCCGCAAGCAGCGATCACGGAACTTCGGCAGGTACTCGAGCAGCTCGACAGCGAACCCAAGCGCCTGCTTATCAGTGTCGACACCCAGGATTCGGCTGCTGGCAACGCCAGCGGCTACAGCGTGGATGGTTCGATCCGTGCCGGGGATGTCGAGTTCGAGACGGGCCGTGGCGAGCGCCATGGTCGCGACCAGGTGCGCATCATCCGGCGTTCGACCAGCAGTCAGGAGGGCGGCATCCAGCAGATCCAGACCAGTGAGGGCTATCCGGCGCTGATCCAGGTCGGCCAGAGCGTACCGCTGACCACCAGTGGCACCGACGGCTACGGCCGGATCTACCAGCAGACGCAGTATCGCGACGTCACCCGCGGCTTCTACGTGACGGCCAATCTCATCGGCGATCGCGTTCAGATCACCGTCAGCAGCAACCGTGATCGCGTCAATCAGATGAACCCGAATGTGATCGAAACACAGCTCGCCGATACCCGCGTCAGTGGTCGCGTTGGCGAATGGATCAGCCTGGGCGGCATCGACGAAAGCGCCTCGTCACAACACGACGGCACCTTGCGACGCTACAGCACGCAGGGCCAGCAAGACCTTTCGCTGCGACTGAAAGTCGACGTACTGGAGTAACAGCGCTGCGCGCAAGTGGCCGCGCCCCGCTTTTGTAGTGCCACAAAAAAAACACTACAAATGATTGACGAGACTTTCCCGGCAGCGCATCATTGCCCCGCTCCCGCTAACCAGAGGCTCTGGAAAGGGTCTCCGGGGCGCGCTCCAGCCAACCAGCCGAGCCGCTCCGTGACTGTACTGCCCACAAGGCGGACTGACGAGGTTGCGACTGGAACGAGTCGTCCTGAGGGACGGGGAAGCGATTAACGTATCAGTCAGACTGTAGTCTCGACGTTGTCGAGCCCCACGGCAGCCACGCCAACCGGGAGCTTCGCAACCAAGAGCCAGCCCGGTGATCGTGTCCATGCCCTCCTCCTCGGTTTCAATCCTCGTCCTGGTCGCAGTTCGACGCTCTGCCGCGTGTTGCTCGCATTGATCCGTTAGCACGCAGTTTTTGGTGGGAAAGTCGGTGCTCAACCAAATTCACATCTATGAAGGATTGACCATGTCCGCATATCAAGACGACATCAAGGCAGTTGCCGCCCTGAAAGAGAAGTTCGGCAGCAGCTGGAGCGCTATCAACCCGGAATCCGTGGCCCGCATGCGCGCCCAGAACCGCTTCAAGACCGGTCTGGAAATCGCTCAGTACACCGCCGACATCATGCGCAAGGACATGGCCGAGTACGATGCCGACTCGTCCGTCTACACCCAGTCGCTGGGCTGCTGGCATGGCTTCATCGGTCAGCAGAAGCTGATCTCCATCAAGAAGCACCTGAAGACCACCAACAAGCGCTACCTCTACCTGTCCGGCTGGATGGTTGCCGCTCTGCGCTCCGAGTTTGGCCCGCTGCCGGACCAGTCGATGCACGAGAAGACCGCAGTCTCCAACCTGATCGAAGAGCTGTATACCTTCCTGCGTCAGGCCGATAGCCGCGAACTGGACCTGCTGTTCACCGCCCTGGACGCCGCTCGCGAAGCCGGTGACAGCGCCAAGGCTGCTGAAATCCAGAACCAGATCGACAACTACGAAACCCACATCGTCCCGATCATCGCCGACATCGACGCTGGCTTCGGTAACCCGGAAGCTACCTACCTGCTGGCCAAGCGCATGATCGAAGCCGGTGCTTGCTGCATCCAGATCGAGAACCAGGTTTCCGACGAGAAGCAGTGCGGCCACCAGGACGGCAAAGTGACCGTTCCGCATGCCGACTTCCTCGCCAAGATCGCTGCCGTCCGCTACGCCTTCCTTGAGCTGGGTATCGACAACGGCGTGATCGTTGCTCGTACCGACTCCCTGGGTGCCGGCCTGACCAAGCAGATCGCCGTGACCAAAGAGCCGGGCGACCTGGGCGACCTGTACAACTCGTTCCTGGACTGCGAAGAAGTTGCTGCCTCCGACCTGGGCAACGGCGACGTCGTCATCAACCGTGGCGGCAAGCTGCTGCGTCCGAAGCGTCTGCCGTCCAACCTGTTCCAGTTCCGCAAGGGCACCGGCGAAGATCGCTGCGTCCTGGACTGCATCACCAGCCTGCAGAACGGCGCCGACCTGCTGTGGATCGAAACCGAGAAGCCGCACGTTGGCCAGATCAAGGGCATGGTTGACCGCATCCGCGAAGTGATTCCGAACGCCAAGCTGGTCTACAACAACAGCCCGTCGTTCAACTGGACTCTGAACTTCCGTCAGCAGGTGTTCGATGCATTCGTTGCCGAAGGCAAGGACGTTTCTGCCTATGATCGCGCCAAGCTGATGAGCGTCGAGTACGACGAAACCGAGCTGGCTAAGATTGCAGACGAGAAGATCCGTACCTTCCAGAAGGACGGCTCCGCTAACGCCGGTATCTTCCACCACCTGATCACGCTGCCGACCTACCACACCGCCGCGCTGTCCACCGACAACCTGGCCAAGGGCTACTTCGCCGACCAGGGTATGCTGGCCTACGTGAAGGGCGTTCAGCGTGAAGAACTGCGTCAGGGCATCGCCTGCGTCAAGCACCAGAACATGGCTGGTTCGGACATCGGCGACAACCACAAAGAGTACTTCGCTGGCGAAGCAGCTCTGAAGGCGAGCGGTAAAGACAACACCATGAACCAGTTCCACTAAGGAACGGTTTCAGCCTGGCAACAGGCTGCGGTGTAGCAAAGGCCCCGGCATATAGCCGGGGCCTTTGCGTTTCGGGCGTTCATGTTGTTCGTCGCCCTACGGGAGCGGTGTCATATAGCTGTCTCACGACGAAACTAGAGTCAGGATTCCGTCAATCGACTCAGGGAACGCGACGTGAGCACTGACAACGACAATATTCTTTTCGGTAACGGCGATGAGCTACCCAGCAACCGTTCCGGGAACACCCATATTCAGGATGTGATCAACCTCGGCCGCCGCCAAGTGCTGGCGGGTGGCGCCTCGCTAGGCGCGCTGGCCTTCTTGGGGGCGACACTTCCGGGCGCAGTCCAGGCCGCCGGCCAATCGGCAGAGCGGCTCAAGGATTTTCCGCTGAAACGCCGCAATCGGCTTCCATTTTCAGCGGTTCCAGTTACTCGCCACGATGGCATCAGCGTCCCGCCGGGATACACCGCAACGACGTTCATCCCATGGGGCACACCTATCAGCGGGCGCTATCCGGCCTATCTGGAGGACGCCAGCAACAGCGCCGAGGACCAGGCACACCAGACCGGCATGCATCACGATGGCATGCATTTCTTCCCAATCAACGCCAAATACGGCGGGCACCAGAGCGATCACGGATTGCTGGTGGTGAATCACGAGTACATCGATGCGCCGCTGCTGCACCCTAACGGGCCGACCGTGGTCGACGGCAAGCGCACCGTAGTCGACGAAGTCCGTAAGGAAATCAATGCGCACGGGGTATCCGTAGTGGAGATCCGTCGCGGCGTACGCGGCGATTGGTCCGTACTGCCATCTGCCCGCAATCGCCGCATCACCGGCGCCACCCCCATGCGGATTGAAGGCCCCGCCAAGGGGCATGCCTTGCTGCGAACCCGCTACAGCCCGAGCGGCACCTCGACCCGCGGCACACTGAACAACTGCGCGAACGGCTTTACCCCGTGGGGCACCTATTTGACCTGCGAAGAGAACTGGGCCGGTTACTTTGCCAGCCAGGACAGTGAGCTACCGCGTGAACTCAGCCGTTACGGCGTACGTGATACCAGCCGCTATGCCTGGGAGACCATCGCTGGCGATGAGTTTCAGCGTTTCGATGCGACACGCCGCGGCACCGATACGCAGTCCGACTATCGCAACGAGCCGAACACCTTCGGCTGGATCGTGGAGATTGATCCGTTCGATCCGGACGCCATGCCGGTAAAACGCACCGCGCTCGGCCGCTTTGCGCACGAAGGGCTGGTGTTTGCGCCTGTCAAACCGGGTCGCCCGCTGGTGTGCTACTCCGGTGACGACTCGCAGAACGAATACATTTACAAGTATGTCAGCCGTGACCGCTACCGCCCGCTGCGTAGCGATGGTCGTCTGCTGGATGCGGGAACGCTCTACGTAGCGCGCTTCAATGCAGATGGCAGCGGCGACTGGCTGGCGTTGGACATTGACGACCCGGCATTTCAGCAGGCCTGCGCAGCGGCCGGCGTGAGCTTTGCCGATCAGGGCGAAGTACTGATCAACACCCGTCTGGCTGCCGACATCGCCGGCGCCACGCGAATGGATCGCCCGGAATGGGGTGCCGTTCATCCGGATAACGGTGATGTCTATTTCACCCTCACCAACAACAGCGCGCGTAGCGAGGCCGATGCGGCCAATCCGCGCGCTCCCAATCCTTACGGTCATATCATTCGCTGGTCGGAAGAAAGCCGCGACTACGCGGGAACCCGCTTTCGCTGGAACATCTACCTGATGGCCGGCCCACAGGGCGACAGCAGAACGCCGAAGGGCCGAACTCTGGACGACAGCAACATCCTGGCCAGTCCGGATGGGCTGTGGTTCGATGACGAAGGCCGGCTCTGGATCCAGACCGACATGAGCGGCAGCCAGCTGAAATCGGGCCCGTTCGGTAACAATCAGATGCTGGTATCCGATCCCAGAACCGGGGAAACCAAGCGCTTCCTGGTCGGGCCGCTAGGCGCGGAGGTGACCGGCATCACCGCAACGCCCGATTTCCGCACGCTGTTCGTGAACATCCAGCATCCAGGTGAGGGTTCTACACCGGGTAATTACAGCAGCAGCTGGCCTGATGGCCCGGGCCTGCGGCCGCGTTCTGCAACGGTCATCATCAGCCGCAAGGACGGTAAACGACTGATGTAAGGCGCACCCAGATCAAGGCCGGCTCCGCCGGTCCTTGATTGAACAGCTCGGCGCTCATTAGCGCGTATCGGCTGAACCTCGAGGCCGATCGCCATTGGTAAATAGCCCCCACGATGAGATGAACAACGCTGCGATAAGTGGCCCGATCACGAAGCCATTCAGCCCAAACAGAGCGAGCCCGCCGAGGGTGGAAATCAGGACAAGGTAATCCGGCATCTTGGTGTCCTTGCCCACCAGGATCGGACGAAGGATGTTATCCACCAAGCCGATGACCATTACCCCATACAGGATCAGAACCACCCCCTGCCAGACTGCGCCGCTGAATAGGAAGTAGATCGCGACGGGCGTCCAGATCAACCCGGCACCTACGGCGGGAAGCAGTGACAGGAACGCCATCAATACTGCCCAGAGCAGGGCACCGGATATGCCGAGCACCGCGAAGATCACTCCGCCGAGCGCGCCCTGTGTGATCGCGACAATGACATTGCCCTTCACAGTGGCACGCACCACTCGGGTGAACTTATTGAATAAGCGTCGTTTCTGGGTATCGCTTAGCGGCAGCGCCTGCCGAATCCGCAACACCAGCTCACGCCCGTCGCGAATGAAGAAGAACAGCAGGTAGAGCATCACGCAGAAGCTCACCAGAAACTGAAACGTACCCTGCCCAAAGCTAAATGCTTTCGTCGCTAGAAACTGACTGCCTTCCAACGCACCGCTGGAAAGTTTTTCCCGCAGGCTGTCGAGATCGCCGAAGCCGAATCGCTGGAGCTGTGCTTGCAGACCATCCGGCATCATTGACTTCAGCTGTGCCAGGTAACTACCGACATCCAGCTCGCCGGTCTCGATGCGCTGGTATAGCGCAGCACCTTCTTGCACTAGCATTCCGGCAATAACGATTACCGGAATAACCGCCACCAACAGACATATCAGTAAAGTCAGCAATGCGGCGACATTCGGGCGCCCTACGAAGCGCTGCTGCAGTCGGCGCTGCAATGGCGAGAAGAGTATGGCAAGCACCGCTGCCCAGAACACCGCGCCATAGAACGGCAGGAGGATCCATCCGAATGCCAGGGAAACCAGCACCAGTAATACGAGGAATGTCTTCTGCTCGAGCGTCGATTTGATCATGCCTCACCCAGAAATTCGTTGTGCTATCCAGTTAGTCAACATACGGATTGGCGAGTGCGCAGCTTTTCTATTCGAGCAAAAAAGAAAGGCAGGAATTACCCTGCCCTCTTCGTTCGATCCTATCGAATCACAGGATCATTGCCGCCACCCAGCCAAAGGCGAGCAGCGGCAAGTTGTAGTGGAGAAACGTTGGAACCACAGTGTCCCAGATATGGTTGTGCTGGCCGTCGACGTTGAGGCCAGCGGTCGGCCCCAGGGTCGAATCCGACGCGGGAGAGCCACCGTCGCCCAATGCGCCCGCCGTGCCCACCAGGCTCACGATCGCAAGCGGGCTGAAACCCAGCTCCACCCCTAGCGGCACGAAGATCGCCGCAATAATCGGTACCGTCGAGAACGACGAACCGATACCCATGGTTACTAAAAGGCCAACCAATAGCATCAGCAGCGCAGCCACAGCCTTGCTGTCGCCAATCCACGCGGCGGAGGCGTCTACCAGCGATTTCACCTGACCGGTCTCTCGCATGACCTCGGCGAACCCCGCCGCAGCAATCATGATGAAGCCGATCATGGCCATCATCTTCATACCCTCGGTGAAGAGGTCGTCCGCCTCACGCCAACGCACCACACCGGAGGCGGAGAAGATCACGAACCCGGCAAGCGCACCGATAATCATCGAATCCAGCCACAGCTGCACAATGAACGCAGCACCAATGGCAATTGCCGCTACGAGCAGTGTGACGGGGCTGTAGGTTGCATTGACCCGCTCCACCGCGTCTATTCGGCTCAGATCGTAATCACGCGGCTTGCGATAACTGAAGAAGGCGATGATCAGCCCAGCGACCATCCCAAGCGCCGGGATCAGCATCGCCTCCGTCACCTTTACACCAGATACGTCCACGCCACCTTTCGCAACGTTGGCGAGCAGTATCTCGTTGAGGAAAATGTTGCCAAAACCAACCGGTAAAAACATGTAAGGCGTGATCAACCCAAAAGCCAGCACACATGCGATCAAACGACGGTCGATGCGCAAACTGGACATCACAGACAATAAGGGCGGAACCAGCAGCGGGATGAAAGCGATGTGAATAGGCAAAATATTCTGGGAAGAGATCGCAACCACCAGCAACAAGGCAATCACTATCCATTTGACGGACTGCCCAGTATGGGCCGTCCGGTTTCCGACCATCATCAGCGCCTTGTCAGCCAACGCATGAGCGAGACCGCTCTTGCCGATGGCCACGGCGAATGCTCCCAACAGCGCGTACGACAGCGCAACCGTTGCGCCCCCTCCAAGTCCTTTATTGAATGCGGCAAGCGTGGACTCGATGCCCAATCCACCAAGAAGCCCACCGCACAGCGCACCGGCGATTAACGCAACCACAACGTGCACTCGGCACAAACTCAAGATCAGCATGACGCCGACCGCAACCACCACTGCATTCATCAAACTTCACCGTTACGCGAGCCAGACTTGAGAGAAAGGGGCGTACTCTGCAATAACGCATTATCCGTGTCCAGCTCGCACATTTGAGCGCCAGCCCTACCCGTCAAGCTCCTTAGCACTTTGGACCAAGCTGGTCGGCTATTCGCGACGGCCCCCAGTAAAGGCAGTAAAATCATCAGATTGTCGGCTCATCATTTAGCGAGTTTCTTGTGGAAATTTTCAAAGAGTTCACTTTCGAATCTGCTCATCGGCTTCCGAATGTGCCCACCGGTCACAAATGCGGACGCCTCCATGGACATTCTTTTCGTGTGGCCATCTATATTGCTGGCGAAGTAGACCCATTTACCGGCTGGATTCGGGATTTCAGCGAGCTCAAAGCGATCTTTCGCCCCATCTATGAGCGGCTCGATCACAACTATCTCAACGACATTGCGGGCCTCGAAAATCCAACCAGCGAAAATCTCGCTAAATGGATCTGGAACGAACTAAAACCGCTCCTTCCAGAGCTCTCGCGCATACGTATCCACGAAACCTGCACCAGTGGCTGCGAATATAGCGGTGAGTGATCTCTTGCAGGGATCCTTATGTTCGTAGCATTGAATCGCCCCTAGTTTCGTAGATACTGAATCGCCCCGGGTTTCGTGGAGGCCTCAACTCTTGAGAAGATGAGAGGCCATGAGAAAGGCTACGACCTACTCCCCTGAAGTCCGTGAACGTGCCGTGCGCATGGTTCTGAGCACCTGAACGACTCCCGCCCGAGTGGGCGGCCATCGAGCCGTTGCCCCGAAGATTGGCTGTGCAGCGCAACCCCTGCATGGCTGGATTCGTCGCCAACAGACCGACGCCAGCCAACGTCCTGGGCCGACCAGTGAAGAGCGTGAACGCATCAAAGCCTTGGAACGCGAAAATCGCGAGCTGCGCAAAGCCAACGAGATTCTGTGCCTGGCCAGTGCGTATTTTGCCCAGGCGGAGCCCGACGGGCAGGCTTTCCTGCGCTGCACCAAGTCCTGAGGGCATTTGTCGATCAGCATCGTGACCGTCTCGGGGGCGAGCCGATCTGCCGTGTCTTGCAAACCGCCCCGTCCGGTTACCGCAGGCACGCGGCCCAACTTCGTAACCCTGCTCTGCGCTCCTGCCGTGCCGGCGCGACGACACATTGGTGCCCTCGTAAACCTGACCCGCATCGCGGCGCGCGGCTCGAAATAGTCACGCAGCATTTCTTTCGCA